>CBDAQI010000001.1:0-393343 GCA_965198945.1 Thermodesulfobacteriota bacterium
TCGGAATCAACCGGCAGAAGAGTCGCCACATCTTCACTTCCGGTGTTTGAAAGATCCACGCCCGCATTTGCCATTATCATTCCGCAACCGGTCTCCACTATCAGTCTTCCCCTGCCCGTGGATACCCTGCCTTTCCGCACAACTCTTTTTGTCTGTGAAAGTATGACTTCAACAAGACGCGGGTCTTTATCAACCTCGCGGGCTATTTCCACCGCACGTGCCGAGGGATTTACGGAGCGAAGATTTACCGTACGACCTTCGGACTTGGAAATAACTTTCTGGGCGACAACCAGAACATCGCCGCTTTCAAGGGAAATTCCGGACTTTTTGAGAGACAGGTAAATCTCCGAAGCCACGCACATACCGGACTTGATTTCCGGCATGCCTGCAAGCGCTGAAAGGGTAACTTCTTCGGAAGACAATTCTACTGCGGCGCGTCTTTAAGATTTCTGAAAATAGTATCTGTATGTTTTGACCATGGTTTCGGTATCTTCCTTTTTCCTGCCCCAGACGACAAACTTGCGCGAAACATCTCCGTCCACTTCAAGCATCCTTACGGTATAAACATTGCCGGTGTCTTTGTTTGTCCAGTTTGCCTTCTCTCCCGCACCAAGACTTCTTATGTTGCGCTTGAGAATCTCAATGTCCTTTTTATCCATCAGAATTCTCACAACATCGGCGCGAATGTCTTTTGTCGTTGAAAGCCCGGACGAGGTGAGAGGAACAAATCCTTCAAACTCTGGAACTTCTTCTTCCCCGCCCACAAAAGGAATGAATTTCGGAACGCAGGAAACTAGAAGGAAAAGAACCGAAAGAGCGGCGACCACGCTGGCAAAACCAGAAAATCTGCGCATGTAAGAAAACCTCCTGAAAAATCCTCCCCGAATGGTATAGGATTTTGCACTGGAAAACAAAGAGAAAACTCATGAAAAAAGGCGAGATATACCTTGACAATAACGCTTCTTCCCGGGTTTTGCCGGAAGTTCTGGAAAAAACCTTTGAAGTCCTGAAACTTGGAGGCAACCCCTCAAGCCCTCATTCATGCGGAAAAACAATCAGAGACATAGTTGAAAACTCAAGAAACCGCCTCGCTTTCTTTGTCGGGGCGGACCCGGACGAAATCGTGTTCACGAGTTCCGGCACCGAGGCAAACAACATGGCTCTCAGGTCTCTGCACCCGAAAGCCGGGCGGAGGAAAATGAAAATTGTCACAACATCGGTTGAACATTCCTCGGTAAAAAAAACCTGCTCAAGTCTTAAGCTGGACGGAGCAGAAATTATCTGTGTAAGCGTTGACGGAGACGGGATTGCCGATATGGGGGCGATGGAAAAACACATAGAGGACGGAGCGGACCTTGTTTCCTTTCAGTGGGTCAACAATGAAACCGGAGTGATTCAGGACATTGAAACCGTAGTTGAACTGTGTCGCCAAAACGGAGTGACGGTGCATACCGACGCGGCTCAGGCGCCGGGCAAACTGCCGGTTGACCTGGGCGCCCTCGGAGTTGACCTCGCAACCCTTACCGGACACAAATTCAACGCTCTCCAGGGTTGCGGCGCCATATTTGTCAAAGACAAAATGATTTTGAACCAGATGTTGTTCGGAGGCTTTCAGGAAGGCGGATTCAGGCCCGGAACGGAAAATATCGCCGGCATAAAAAGCATGGGAGAAGCGGCCGGGATCAGAGGCCGCGACATTGCCGGCGCCGCAAAACACCTTGCGGAAATGAGAGACTTTTTTGAAGGTGAAATCATCGGAAGCACACCCGGAAGCCGTATAAACGGAAGTCCGGAAAAAAGGGCCCCGAACACGGCAAATATAATGTTCAGGGGAATAGACGGCGCAAAAATGACCGCAGTTCTTGACTCTCTCGGAGTCAAATGCTCACAAAGCTCAGCCTGCACAACATCTGACCCCTCACCCTCATATGTTCTTACGGAAATGGGCCTTTCGGAGCAAGAGGCAGGCTCAAGCATCAGGTTCAGTTTCGGTGTGGACAACACAATTGAGGAGGCCCGGAAAGCCGCAAACATTGTGAAAGAAGCGCACCGGAAATGCGCATGACACTCAACGGCGGGAAGCAAGAGCGCGCAGCTTTTGCAACGCGAATTTCGGCAGTATGTTTGAGGAAATAAAAACTTTCACATCGTCCAGAATAATGTAAAACATCGGCACTATGAACAGAATTATTACGGTTCCGAAGAGAAGACCGAATCCGAGGGCGATCGCCATGGGAGCCAGAAAAGAAGTTTCTCCGCGTGTCTGATACATAAGCGAGGCGAGACCTCCGAAAGTTGTCAACGAGGTTATTATAATGGGCCTGAAACGGTATTTGGCCGCTACGGACACCGCAAAAATTCGCCCCATAGTGCGCCGCCTGCTGTTTATAAAATCCATCAGAACAAGGCTGTCGTTCACAATCACCCCCATAAGCGCAACCGTGCCTATAATGGCCGGAAGTGTGAAAGGCTCCACTCTGAGGAGAACCCCTATGAAAACACCCAACAGAGCGAAAGGCAGAACGCTCATAATTATGAAAGGCTGTGTGTAGGAGTTCAGAATGGAGGCGAGAATTATGTATATGAGCATAAATGCTATGAACGAAGCTCTGACTATATCGGCAAGCGCGTCGGCAAAATCCTCCTGCTCTCCGCCGAGTTCAAAGAAATATCCCGGATAATCCTCAAGAAAGCCCGAAAGGAATCCCCTAACTTCGGAGTTCACCATGTTTGAAGTTACGACCGCCTGATCGACTTCGGCGGAAACTGTCGCGGTTCTGTTGTAGTTGACCCTTCTTATGTCAAGAAGCGCGGGACGCACACCGATGTCAACCAAGCTGCCGAGAGTGACCCAGCCCCCCGAATCGGATTTTATCTGATGAGTTTTCAAAAGAGAGGATACGTCCGCCGGAGGAACTCCGTATTTCAAACGTATATCGGTCTCCTCTTTGCCAACCCGCGTCAGCGCCACATCAAGGCCTTCCGCAAGAGCCCTGACCTCCCTGGACACCGTCACCGTGTTAAGACCCAAGTCAGACGCCTTTTTCTCATCAACATTCAGAGTCACTTCGTTTTTGCCGAAAATAAGGTCGCTGCTTACCCCGAAAACCCCCGGAGTTTTGGAAAGAAAATCCTCCAGTGCTGTTGCTATTTCTCTCAAAGTGTCCGTATCTCTCCCCATTATCCGCACATTGACCGGCTTGCCCACGGGCGGGCCCGCATCAATTACAAAGTCCGTGAGTGATGGAGCAACCACGGCCCCCGAAACCTTGTCCCTGACAAAATTCATAATATCTTTGCCGTTTTCCGAGCGCTTTTCGTAGTCCTCATACTCAACGACAATGGTCGCCAGATGGTCTCCCGTTGTGGGCGCTCCGCCCGCCGAATCTATTCCCACAACCGACAGAACGTTTTTCAGAACATGCGGGGGAATCTCGCGCTCCGCTATCTCTTCAATCTGCCTGACGGAATCTTCGGTGTATTGAAGACCTGACTGAGACGGCATCCGGACGCGCACGAGAAACTCAACCGTGTCGCGCACATAAAACATAACAACGGGCATCCTTGAAGCCAGTGAAATGGACACAAACAGAAAAAACATAGCAAAACCCATTGCCGCGTAACGTTTCCTCAAACAGAAAACAAGAGCCTTCATATAAAAGGCACGCAGAGCAATAACCCATTTGCGCGATTTGTTTCTGGCAACAGGTTTCAGATATTCGGCACAGTGGGAGGGCATTATGATAAAAGCCTCCAGCATTGAAACAATAAGCGCGAAAATGGCCACCTGAGGAATTATTGAAAGAAACTGTCCTATCAAACCGCTTGCGACAAGAAGCGGCAGGAATGCGGCGATGTTTGTCAGAACGGTTGCCATGACCGGAACAGCCACCTCTTTTGTTCCGACAAAAGCGGCTTTCGTGGCGTCCATTCCGGAAGTTACGTATCTCTGCACGTTTTCAACCACCACAACCGCATCATCAACAACTATGCCTATGACCATAACCATCCCGAACATTGAGATAAGGTTCAGCGTTAAACCGGTCATTTTCATGATTATCAGAGCTCCAAAAAATGAAACCGGTATGCCCACCGCTGAGATTGCGGCGGCGCGCGGATTGAGAAAAAGCCCGAGAACAACAAGCACAAGCACAAGCCCTATACTCCCGCTTTTGAGCATTGTGGAGAAACGTTTCTCCGCATAAACGGACTGGTCGCTCGTTATAAAAATCTCAATTCCCTCCGGAAATTCCGATTCAGCCTTTTCCACCTCTTTTCTAATCCTTTGAACGGTCTTAACCGCATGAACGTCTTTCTGCTTGTTGATCAGCAGAGAGATTGCCGGTTTGCCGTTGATGCGCGAGCGTGTGGTCTCTTTTTCGGTTCCGAGACTCACCGAAGCAATCTGACCCATGAGCACCTGACCCGCGCCCGTTTTCACCGGAACGTCCAGGATTTCTTCCGCGGAGCGGAGCTTGCCCTTTGTTCTGACAAGATATTCAAATTCTCCCTGTCTGATTTTGCCTCCGGGAAAATCAAGACTTCTTCCCTGAATTGCGCCTTGTATATTCTGTATTGAAATATTGTGCTGACGCATCTTCAGAGGGTCCAGTTCCACCCAGAAAACAGGGTCGCTCAGCCCCGAAGTCGTCAAAGAACCGACACCTTCCAAAAGCCTTATTCTGTCTCTGAGTCTGAGCGCGTAAGACCTCAAAACCATGGGGTCAATGGAACCTCCCACCGACACGTTTATCAGCGGGAAATTCGGCTCAAGCTCTTCAACAACAGGCACCTCGCTGTCTTCGGGAAGCGTGGAGCGGATTCGTGAAATGTGTGAATCAATATACTGTGACGCCTTTGCCGGGTCTTCACCGGGACGCAGCTCAATAACAATGGAAGACGAACCCTCTGAAGAAACGGAACTCACCCTTTTCATTCCGGGCAGGTCGCTTATTTCTTCTTCTATGGGAATGGTAACAAGACGTTCAACATCTTCGGGGGTCGCTCCGGGATAGGAAGTTTTGATAGTAACAGTTTCAATGGCCACCGAGGGAAAAGTTTCAAGCGGCAGTGAAAGATAGACAAGGAAGCCCACGGCAATTATGCCAACCATAAGAAGATTGGCAAATACCGGATTCCTTATTGAAAAACTTATCAGATTCATAAACCATTAAGAGGCTTTCAAAATCTCCACCGGCTGACCCTCCTGAAGGCCGGAATTTCCTTCGTTGATTATCAATGCGCCTTGCGGAAAAATTGATACCGGAACAGCCACCGTTTCCGAATCAATCCATACCAAATCGTCCGGAAGATTGACTTTGCGCGACTTGCCTTCCAGAGCCACAAAAACAAAAGGCTTTCCTCTTTCGTAAAGGAGTGAGAGTATCGGGACGCGCACAACATCAAAAAGCTCTCCGGACTCAATTCTCAAATTGACGAACTCTCCCGACCAGAGCTCTTCATTGAGGTCTTCATCATCAACGGAAACCTCAATAGAATAGGTCGTAGAGCCGTCATCGTTTTCCCTGCTCACACCTTCCACCATTCCGGGCGCAAGCTGTTTTCCGCTTGAGGCCACATATTCAACAAAAACTTTCGCGCCCCGCTTGGTTCTTTTGGCGATTGATGAATCAACACCCGCCACAACTTTGTTTATCCGGTTGCCGGTGACTCTGGCAACCGTTTCCCCCTGAATAACCTCCTGTCCGATATCGGGCAGAATCTCAGTAACGGTCCCGGCAAGCGAAGAGCGGATTTTAAGCCGGTCGTAATACCACTTCGCCTTCCTGTAGGAAGCCTCAAAAGCCTCAAGTTGTGAAGACGCCCTGTCCAAAGCGCTTTTGGACGAATCAAGATCGTCTTTTGAAACCACACCTTTTTCAAAAAGTCTTTTGTATTGTTCGTATTTTCTGCCGGATTCCTCAAAATCGGACTGCGCGGAATAAAAAAGCCCCTCGGCCTGCCTGAGTTCATAAAGTGTTCCGCTGTCTTCAAGAACCATTATGACTTCGCCTTCGGCGACTGCGTCTCCGAGTGATTTGCGCATATCAACCACAAAACCCGAAGCACCTGAAAGAACCTTTACGCTCTGCGCGCCCTCAACCTTCCCCAGAACCGTGTCATACATTTTCAAATCTTGTGGAACAACCGGAAAAGCCCTTACGGCCAAGGGTTTTTCTTGTATAACTTCGGAAGTCCTTGAGAGAACAAATCTGAAGTAAAGAAGCAGAACCAGGGCGAGGAAAAGACCTGTTATTAAGAAAAACTTTTTCCATTGAGAGGTAAAGTTTCTGTTTTTCCGTGTCATACAAACCTCAACCCGGGGCGGGAAAGCAAGTTTGTTCAACCTCCGGGACGCATAAAAGCATTTATTGGATTTTATTACTCTACACTATAAATTAGGGTTGAAATAAGGATTTGTTTTATTTACAATCGCGGAAACATACATAGTTGACAGGAGGTTTCCTATGACAAAGTCTGACATCGCATCGCATGTTGCCGGCAAGTTTGACATTTCCAAGAAGGTCGCGGCAGAGATTCTTGATGAACTCGTGAATATAACCTACAAGGAAACTAAGAAATCAAAAGATTTTACTTTTCCGGGTCTTGGCAAATTTGTAGTTGACAGACGCAAAGCGCGCACGGGTCGTAACCCCGCCACCGGCGAAACCATCAAAATTCCAGCTAAGAAAGTCGTCAAGTTCAAAGTGGCGAAAGCCTGCAAAGACGCAATAGTCGGTTAAACCGTCTTTTAACAGCAGAAACGAAAAACCGGAATTTTTTTATTACATTCCGGTTTTTCGTTTTAGTTTTAATTGCCGGAACTTTCAGGGGATGCGGGAAACAGAAAGAAACTCATTTTTTCTTTCTCGCGCTTTCCAATCCGCTCTGACAACTGCCTGTTTGAATCAAACTTTTCGCCGTCAGCTCTGCTGAAGCGTATATCAAAGCTCAAACGGCCCTCGTGCGAAAAAGG
The DNA here is from genome assembly GCA_965198945.1 of Thermodesulfobacteriota bacterium. Lineage (GTDB taxonomy): Bacteria > Desulfobacterota_D > UBA1144 > Nemesobacterales > Mycalebacteriaceae > Mycalebacterium. Next base: position 6,977 of record CBDAQI010000001.1, read on the forward strand.
CCACGGGTCAACCGAGTAAGAGTTCTCACAGACCGCTTTGAGTTTTATTGTTTTCTCCCCTCCGTTTTCAAGGGGAATGTCTTTTATTTCAAAACTCTCCCATCCGTGACAAAGCACGAGTGAAACTGCGTCTCCAGTCTGGAGAAGTTTTAATTCTTTCCGAATACGGCCTGAAATAAGCTCCGTGCTTTCCACACCAAGAGTCTTTTTCACCAATTCCTCTATCTCTGCTTTCAGGGCAAGAGACCAGTCGTTTTGTCCGCGGGACAGCACCCTGTCATTAAATTTTTTGAAATGAAGCGCGATCAGAGCGCTCGCATATGGGTGAGTGCCTATATGCCCGCCGAATGACTTTCTCCATATTTCAGTCTGTCGGGGCGGGGAGACTTCGGTAAAATCCTCCGGCTCGCCTCCGGGGTTGAGAGAGGGGCTGCCGTCGGTCTCCCGCCATCCCGAATCGTGCTCGGCAATGGCAAAAAGAAGTTCCGCGGCGGGATCGGGAAAAAAAAATCCGCCGCCCCAGAAACTCATTATCCGGGCGGAAAGTTTTGCATGGTCGTCCTGTGTGAACAAAAGCCATCCGCCGCCGGATTTTCTGCGAACCATAGAAAGCAAGAATAACACAACATTGGCAAAGTCCAGAGGCGAAAAGACTTTGCGTAAAAGCGCCCGGATGTTTGAAGGAGATATGAATGGATATTTTCTGAATTAAATGAAAAACGGGGCGATGGGCCGCTTACCGGAAAATTTGTAAATTCATTATGTAAAAGTCCCCGCAACCCGCCATCTTTTCTCCAGCAACAGGCATAATAGAGAACGTGCCCGAAACCAAAACCGTAAAATCTTCAGACCCGGACGCCGCGGAAAAAGCCGCGCAAACCGTTCTTGCCGGCGGAATAATCATCTACCCGACCGAAACTCTTTACGGAATCGGCGGACTCGCCTTAAACCGGCATGTCGCGCAAAGAGTGTCCGACATCAAGAAAAGACCGCCGGACAAACCGCTGCCTGTTCTTGTAAGAGACGAGAAAATGCTCCGCCGCTACTTCATAATCACGGAAAAACAGAAGGAGGCCTATAAAAAAATACTGCCGCTGCCCGTTACACTTGTTCTGCGTTTGCGGGAAAAGGGCATATTCCCCCCGCAGGTGTCTGCGGACGGACTGACCGCGGTCAGAATATCGGGAGGAGATTTTGTCCGCCGTATTTTTGACCTGCTGGACGAGCCGCTTATATCCTCAAGCGCCAACCCAAGCGGGGAACCGAACCTGCGGACGGGTGCGGCGGCGGCGGAGATTTTCGGCGGCAGGGTTGAACTAATAGTTGATTCCGGTAACCTACGGCCTTCGGAGGGCTCCGCGATAGTGAGTCTCGCGGACAATACGCCGAAAATTCTGCGTCATGGCGATCTTAAACCGGAACAAATGAGCGAGTTTGTGAAATGGCTGTCGTAAAAGGTTTCCGGGCAATACGTTATAACACCGAAAAAGCGGGTGATCTGTCCGAAATTGTCACACCGCCATATGATGTGATTGATTCCGCAGGGCAGAAAGCCCTGTATGAAAAACACCCTTTGAATTTTATCAGACTGATTCTTTCAAAAGAACCGGGTGAAAAGCGTTACCGGGATTCCGGAGACACATTTCAAAAATGGCTGGATGAAAAAATCCTTGAGAGAGATGAAAAACCGTCAATTTACCGCTATTTCCAGAATTTTGAGTTTGGCGGAAAACATTTCACAAGAAAGGGTTTTATAGCAAGGGTAAAGATAGAGGATTTTGAAAACGGAGTTGTTTTTCCGCATGAAAAAACCTTCAAAAAACACAAAGATGACCGCCTCAGATTGACCGAAGCGTGCGGGGCGAACCTCAGTCAGGTTTTTTCAACTTATTCGGATCCCGAAGGGCTTGTTGAAAAAACAATGGAAGATTCCACCGACGAACCTTTTGCCCGCATAGATTTTGAAGGGGTGAGAAATACGATATGGAAACTGGACGATGAGGAAACACTGCTAAGAATTTCCGCCCTGATGGCGGACAAAAAACTTCTGATTGTGGACGGGCATCACCGTTATGAAACGGCCATAAACTACAGAAACATTTGCAGGCTGGACGGAAAAAATCGCGGCGAAGAACATGAATATGTGATGATGTTTCTCTGCGGAGCCGAAGGGGAGGGACTTCTGGTTGAGCCGACTCACAGGGGGATGAAAAATTTGTGCGGAATTTCCGCGGAAAAAATCGCTTCGGAACTGAAAAAAGAGTTTCATTGCTCGGAAACAAACGCCGAGAAAACCGATGAGCTACGAAGGAATCAGGTGGTTTTTGTTTATGAAAAAGGCGAAAAAGCGCTGATTTTTTCCCCGAAAGATAAAGACGAAAATTACCGGACAATGGGCGTTTTTACTTTGCATAATATTGTCATTGATAAAATAATCAATTGTAAAAACAAGGAAATTATTTTTACAAAATCTCGTGAAGAACTGGTGAATTTTGTAAAAAACGGAGAGTGTGAAGCGGGTTTTATAATGCCAAAACCGCTGATAAAAGACGTTATGGACGCGGCGGAGAAAGGTGTCAGAATGCCTCAGAAAACCACTTATTTTTATCCGAAAATTCTTTCGGGCATTGTCATAAACCCCCTCTGGAACTAAAATACCGGAAGGCTGATGAATACCCGAAACATACGCAACTTTTCAATAATAGCGCATGTGGATCATGGCAAATCCACACTTGCCGACCGCATACTTGAGTTCACGGGCACTTTGAGCGAGCGCGAAAAAAAAGACCAGTTTCTTGACCAGATGGAACTTGAACGGGAACGCGGAATAACAATCAAGGCTCAGGCGGTAAGAATCAATTATAAGGCGGAAGACGGCAATACATACCAATTGAACCTTATAGATACACCGGGGCATGTTGATTTCAGTTATGAAGTCTCCAGAAGCCTGATGGCGTGTGAGGGCGCTCTCCTTGTGATTGACGCATCCCAGGGTGTTGAGGCTCAGACCGTGGCGCATACATACCTCGCGGCGGATTCAGGTCTGGAAATCATTCCCGTAATAAACAAAATAGACCTGCCTTCGGCAGAACCCGAGAGGGTGGCGGAAGAAGTTGAGGAAGCGCTTGGAATTGACACAAGCGGCGCGATTCTCGCAAGCGCAAAGGAGGGAATAGGCATAAGGGAGATACTTGAAGCCGTCATCAAACTAATACCTCCTCCGTCCGGCAAAAGCGGCAATCCTTTGAAAGCGCTGATTTTTGACAGCTGGTTCAGCTCTTACGAGGGAGTGGCGATGCTCGTCAGGGTTTTTGAAGGAAAACTCAAGGTCGGCGAACAAATCAAACTGATGTCAACTGGCAAAAACTACACCGTAAAAAAATTGGGGGCATTCAGGCCGGGTCTGACCGAAATGGAGGAATTAAAAACGGGCGAAGTCGGGTTCGTCACTGCGGCGGTGAGGGAAATTAACGAAGTGCATGTCGGAGATACGATAACGGATGCGGCAAATCCGGTCGCAGAACCCCTTGAGGGATTCAAGGTTATGAAACCCGTGGTTTTCTGCGGTCTTTACCCGACAAACACGGGCGACTACGGAAAACTGCGTGAGGCGCTCGAGAAGCTGATTTTGAACGACACATCCTTTGTCTACGAACCGGAAACCTCAGCCGCGCTCGGTTTCGGATTCCGGTGCGGCTTTCTCGGACTCCTCCATATGGAAATAATAAAAGAAAGACTTGAAAGGGAGTTTGATCTTGAACTGATTACCACCGCGCCGACGGTAATTTACAAAACCGCGGACATTTCGGGCGAGGAAAAATTTATAGACAATCCGGCCGATTTTCCCATGGGTGACAGAAAAATATCAGTTGAAGAGCCTTTTGTCATCGTCTCAATTCATACACCCTCAGAGGTGCTCGGACAAATAATAGAGTTGTGCGAGACAAGGCGCGGAGTCAAAAAAGACATAAAATATATAACGCCGGAACGTCTTGTTCTGGAATATAATCTGCCGCTTTCGGAAATAGTTTTTGATTTTTACGACCGCCTGAAATCCGTTTCGCGCGGTTACGCCTCAATGGACTATGAGCCGTCGGGATACCGGTCTTCAAATCTTACGCGTCTTGATGTTCTGGTCAACGGTGATCCGGTTGACGCCCTCTCCCTGATAGTGCACAAAGACAAAGCATATGAAAGGGGACGTTATTTAATTGAAAAATTAAAGGAATTAATTCCGCATCAATTATACGAAGTGGCGATACAGGCGGCCATAGGCAGCCGCGTAATAGCGCGGGAAACCGTGAGAGCAATGAGAAAAGACGTAACTTCAAAATGCTACGGAGGAGACGTTACGAGAAAGAGAAAACTTCTTGAAAGACAAAAGGAAGGGAAAAAGCGTCTTAAGCAGGTCGGCAGCGTGGAAATACCTCAGGAAGCGTTTCTGGCGGTTTTGAAAACTTGAGTCTATTCGGGAAAAAATCCGCAAAATAAAAATCGGCGGAATTTTCGCCTCCCAATTAAAACGGCCGCCCTCACCGGCGGGACGATCCGCTACGACACTATTTCCAGAAAATTTCTCCTGGGCTTATTTTCAAGAAAACCGCGAAGTTCGTACAGACTGCCGTTTTCCAAGCGCCATTGATGGTAATTCTCATAATCCTCTTTTGCTCTCCACCTTTCAACCAGAAACAGCAGGTTCGGGTCTTCTTTATCAATGAAAATTTTTATTTCCTCGCATCCTTCAAAATTCCTTGTGTCATCAAGGTTTTCGGCAAACCACCGCTTCAATCCCTCAACGGCGCCGGTTTTAATTCTCACTTCCACTATTATTCCAATGCTCATTTTTTCCTCCCTTTATAGATTTTGTCGGAATGTCCGCTACCGGAAACAAAGGCATATTTGTAAATGCGACCGGGAAACCCGGCCTTAATTTTTAGGGTATGACTGCAAAACCGCACTGATATTATAAGCGGAAGCGTTAATCAAGTCCAAATAAAATTGTTAACCCGGAGACGGAAAAACCGCCAATATCGGGACCCGGCAAATCTGACAGTCCGGTTCGGTCAAGAAAAATTCTGAACGGTCCGCCGCACGGATTGACAAAATATGATAAGTGCAAGAAAAAAGGAGGGTCAGGTGTTTCCTTTCGGGGTTTTTTCCATCATTTTCCTCATCGGCTCGGTAATAAAATAAGTCGCCGGGCTTATGGCATCAGGGTCGGTTCGGACGTTCACAACATATGGGTTTTTTGAATTAAACGCATTTTTAAGAGCGCCCTCAAGTTCTCCTAATTTTGACACAAATTCACCCCCTCCTCCCATGGATTCGGCAATTTTATGAAAGGGAACTTCTCCGAGAACAACTCCGTCAAGCGGCGCCTTTTCACCATATGTAATGCGGATTTGATTTCTTGTCATTCCCCAGGATGAGTCGTTACAAACGACAATCACAACAGGCAAATTATGCCTCACCGCGGTTTCAAACTCCATAAAATTCATGCCGAGCGCTCCGTCCCCCGTTATCAATATCACCCTATTTTCCGGACGTGCCGCTTTAACGCCGAGCGCAAAAGGAAGCCCCACACCCATACAGCCGAGTGGCCCTCCCTTAATGTATCCGCCCGGAATTTCCACACGGCATGAAACGTCTGTCCAGGCCTGACAGTCCCCGCCGTCGGGAATAAAAATCGCCGACGGCGGAGCGGCTTTATTAACCGCCTCAACAAGTGAGACCGGATGAATGGCGCCTTTCTTTGAAGACGAGTTTTTTGTCCCAAAAAAAATACGAGAGTTTTTAGCGGAAACATTTTTTATCCGCTCCGTCCATTTTTCAAAAACGGGCGGGGATTTTTTTATTTCACGATTTAATTTTTTCAAAGTCGCACGCACATCCGCGACAACGGGTATATCCGCATTCCTGTTTCTGCCTATTTCCCCCGGCTCTATGTCAATCTGGACTATTTTCGCTTTTTTATTGAATGTTTTTCCAAAACCCATAAAAACTCCCGCACGAACGCCCGCAAGCAAAATAAAATCCGCCTTTTCCGTCGCCTCGGAAAACCCGAAGGGTGAGGACGGACTCGCGGGACCGAAACAAAACGGGGAAGAATCGGGAATAATTCCCCTGCCGAGATGCAGTGTGAAAAAAGGAGCGCGGACTGTTTTTGAAAGAATTGACAGTTCACTCCCGGCTCCCGAATAAAACGCCCCGCTTCCGGCTATGAAAACCGGTTTTTTCGCGGAGCGGATATTTTCAGAAATTTTTCTTATTATTTCATCCGAGGGTTCGGGGTTTTGGATTTCAGAAAAATCAGGCTCTTCCGTTTCTCCGGGCGAGCAAAACGGATAAAGAACTTCGTAAGACATTCCGAGGTAAACCGGCCCGGGCCTTCCGGTTTTTGCGGCCCGCCATGCATCCGTCACATAGCGCGGAATCCTGGCGGTTTCATAAACCGTTCTGACCCATTTTGCCACAGGTCGGGCAATTGCCTCCTGGTTAATTTCCTGCAGAGAAAGCCGGTCGTTTTCTTCTATTCCCGACCTGCCCGAAATTACAACAAGCGGTGAGTTGGCGAGAAATGAAACCGCCATACCCGTAACGGTGTTCGTAAATCCCGGCCCGGCTGTTACGAGACACACCGCGGGCTCCCCGGTTGAGCGCGCATATGCGTCGGCGGCCATTGCGGCTCCCTGCTCATTGCGGGTGTCCAAAAGGCGTATGCCAAGCTCAGAACAAGCCTTGTAAACCGGGTTGATATGTCCGCCGCCGAGAGTGAACACATTTCTCACACCCAGTTTAAAGAGAGTTTCCGCAAGCAAACGTCCTCCCTGTTTGTCTGTCATGACAACTATTCTACAGAAACAATCACCGAAAAACCGGAATGTTCAAAAAAGTCGTTGAAACAAGAGAAACCGTTCCTATATTAAAGTTGCGATCAATAACAAAGGAGGTGAAAAAAATGAGCGCATTAAGACTTTGGGAGCCATTCAACATGTTCAGAGATTTTGACGACGCGCTTGAAAATTTCGGCGTGTTTCCCTCTGGCGCAGTTGAAAAGACTTTGAGTCCAAGGGCCGATGTCGCGGAAACGGACAAGGCATATGAAATAACTCTTGAAGTTTCGGGGGTGGAAGGGAAAGACCTGACCCTTGAAGTTATGGGAGATGTCCTTACCGTGGGCGGCGAAAAAAAGTTTGAGGAAAAGAAGGAAGGGAAAAACTACTTAACGGTTGAAAGACACTATGGAAAATTTTCCCGCAGATTCAATCTTCCAGAAAACACGGACACAAAAGGCATTAAAGCCGACAGCAAAAACGGCATACTGACCATAACGGTTCCGAAAACTCAGGTTGAAGAGCAAAAACCTCTGAAAATTGAGGTGAACTAGGGGTCAAAAAGGCACGGGACGGGAAGCCCCCGTTAAAGGGGGCTCCGTCCCTTTTTGTCTTCCATGGCTCAATTCCTTTCTTTTTTCAAGCCGGGAAATTGAAACGTACCGGTTTGGAAAATCCGGGGATTTTTATCTGCAAATCGGCTTCAGAATAAGTCCCAAACGTAAACCGGAACTGCTCGATGTTTCAAGGCGCTATGCCCAACTGCCTTCTCATCTTCTCGTCGGGCGGACTGTTTTTGTTCCAATAGTCGGAAATGATTGTCTTTTTCGCCTGCGCCCTGGTTTCAATTTTTTTCGCGGCGGGACCCCACCCACTTTTATAAATCTCGCGCCAGGAAACTATTTTATGCGGAAAAACGGTCTCAAAATCCATCTCAAAAACCCTTTCACTTTTTGGGAAAAAAAGCGAATAACGGGTGATTGTCTCAGAAGGATTTGAAATTTTCGCATCCGCCTCCTCAACCCCAAAGCCGGTGTGAAGGAATCTGGTTATCAAAAGACGCGGAAAAATTCTTATCCTTCCGGTCGGAAGTGATTCCGGATTCATACGGACAAGGGTCCATATTTCATCCTCAAGAAAAGCGTCCCTAACTTTGAAAGTTCCGTCTCCTTCGTCTTCAAAGTATGAAAAGAACTTCCCGTCGTAGCCGCGTCTTGAGCGGTTGAGCTGCATAAAAACGTTTCCGCACCACTCCTGGGATGAAAGAGTAACCTTCAGGGGGCGCCGGTCTTTGCCCGAAACCGGGGCGAAAACCGATGACATGGTTGAATATCTGTAAATACCGGTGTTGAACTTTTTAACAAAATTCAGTTTGAGAATTTTCACGGCATCTTTTCCGGCACGCGAGGGGTTGTCCAGCTTTATGTGTTTTGAGCGCGAAAAGTCTTCGGTAACAAAAATAAGAACGGCGTATCCGGGATTTTCATTGCCGTAACGCGCCTGACTGAGCTCGTAGCTGGTAATCTCAGCCTTGCCGGAATACCAGTAGTCTGAAAACTGGTCCGCCGCGACAAAAGACGGCGCGGCAAGAACAGAAAACAGAAAGATTGTAACAAAGAGCCCTCTCACGGCCTTTTATTATAACCCGCAAGCGAAATTTCTTGTAATCCGCATGCTTTTTTGTTACATTCTCGCTTCGCTACTTTTGAGGAAGGGTTGAAAAATGGGAAAACAGGGAAATCGGCTTATGGTCAAAATTAAAAGCACCGAGAGCCACCACATCTACTACACCGAAAAAAACAAAGTGAACACGGAAGGCCGTCTTGAAATCAAAAAATTTGATCCGGTCATAAGAAAGCATGTTCTCTACAAGGAGACAAAATAATGGCGCGCAGATGCTCAATCACGGGTAAAAAACCGCTTTCCGGAAACCATGTTTCGCACGCGAATAATAAGGTCAGAAAGCGCCAGTTGCCCAACCTTCAGGAGAAAAGAATTTATGTTCCCGAACTTGGCGGTTTTGTAAAAATCAAACTTTCCGCCCGCGCCCTGCGGACAGTTGACAAAAAAGGCCTTCTCCCTTTTCTCAAAAGCGAGGGGTTGTCACTCAAAGACGTTGTGAGATAGACAATTTCTTAATGAGCCGTTGAATAAACAGCCCGGCCTCTTAAAAAACAAAATCTTTCCGAAAACCGCAAAACTGACTGCGATCGTGGCATTTGCTCTTATTCTCACGGCCCGGGACCGGTTGTCGGCGGAGATGAAAACTGTTGAATATTTTGGAATGTGCGACGCTTCGGCCGCGGTGGCAGTGGGAAACGATATGTTTCTTGCCGCAAATGACGAGGACAATATCCTCAGACTCTACCGCACGAACCAGGGCGGAAAACCGGTACAAAGCTTTAATCTCAACCGCTTTTTGAAAATCCCGAAGCGCCGGGAGGCGGACATTGAAGCCGCCGCGCAAGTCGGAAATATCGTTTATTGGATAACATCGCACGGAACAAACAAAAACGGAAAACCCCGTCCCGGCAGGCGCAGACTGTTTGCAACCGGCATAAAACAGTCCGGCGGAGAGGTTGAAGTCAGGCCAATCGGCGTTCCGCATAAAAATCTTTTGGAAGCCCTGAAAAAATCCCCGCAACTGAAAAAGTTCGGTTTCGGCACGGCGGCAAAAATTCCACCCAAAAGAGAAGGAGGGCTGAACATTGAAGGACTTGCGCCCGCCGAAGGTGGAGGTTTGCTGATTGGTTTTCGCAACCCTGCGGCCGGCGAAGATGCTTTGATTGTTCCGCTTGAAAACCCGGAAGAGGTCATAAATGGAAAAGAAGCGAAACTCGGAGACGCAACCGTCTTGCCGCTCGGAGGCTTCGGAATAAGAGCGATTGAATACCTGTCCGGGCGGCGGGAGTATCTGATTGTCGCGGGAGCACGGGATGGAAGAGAGGTTTTTCAAATCTACAAATGGGCGGGTTACGGCAGACCCGAACCCGCCGCCAGAATTGACACCACCGGTCTGAATCCCGAAGCGGCGGTTTTTTATGCTGAAAAGGGCGGGATGCTCTTTTTGAGTGATGGCGGCTCAAAAAATGTCGCGGGTGAAAAATGCAAAGACTCTCCGGCATCAAAAAGAAGTTTCCGCGGCATACTCGTTCCATACTGAAAGCTTCACGCGGTCAAATATAAAACCATGGTCGGCAGAACAAGGAATGAAATAACTGTTCCGACTGCAACCACCGAGGCGACTTTGTCCGGTTCGGTGCCATATTTTTCCGCAAAAACAAGACAGGTTACGGCCGTTGGCATTGCACACTGCAGAACCATGACTTTTGAAGCAAGCTCCGAAACGGCAAAAAAAGGAACAAGGACGAGCGCGCTGACAAATCCGAGAGCTATGCGGGAACACCCGAAAAGCGACGAAACCCAAAAGCCCGATACCGAAAGCTCCGAAAGCCGGTATCCCAGAATAAACATCATTCCCGGAACCGCTATGTCTCCCAGAAGAGAGACCGACCTGCTGATAAAAAGCGGCAATTCATACCCTCCGAAGTTTATCCACATGCCCCCGACAGCCGAGTAGATCAGCGGCAATTTGAAAATCTCGTAGATCGCGCCGCGAGGGCTCACAAGAGACACCCCGAGAGTGTAGTGAAGAAGGGCCATCGCCACCATGCAGACGACGGCAATCTGAAAGCCCTCTTGGCCGAAAGCGAACAGCATCAGCGGCAGCCCCATATTGCCGTTGTTGGCAAAAATCATCGTGGGAAGATAGACCGGACGCGGAAGTTTGAGAATCCTGGTCAGCAAAAGACCGAAAACGAGACACACTGCGGAAACACAGACAAAAAATCCGAAAATCCGCGCCACGAAATCAAAATTCATGGGCGGTGAGGAAAAAGAGGAAAAAATCAGACACGGAGCGGCCACATAAAGAACAAGGTCGTTAATCGGAGAAACCTCAACGCGCTTGATTTTTCCGAACAGAAAACCCGCCCCGACTATCAGAAAAACGGGAAGCACCACATTGGCAATACCCGTGTCGGCTATCGCCACGGTGAACGGGAAGTGAAAACCCGGCACTACAACCTCACCACGCAGGAGCCCCATGTAAAACCGGCCCCAAACGCAGTGAGAAGCAGTGTGCTCCCCTCCGAAACCGCGCCCTCCCGAAGCGCCTCGTGCAGAGCGATTGGAATGGAAGCCGAAGACGTGTTTCCGTATTTGTCAAGATTGACCAGCACTTTTTCGGAGGGAAAATTCATCTTTTTTCTTGTTGCCTCAATAATTCTGTAATTAGCCTGGTGCGGAATAAAAAGATCTATTTCCTCATGGGTGATTCCCGCAAGTCTCACGGCCTCTTCCGAAGCGGTTTCCATTGCTTTTACCGCCACCTTGAAAACCTCGTTACCCTCCATTTTAAGAAAATGACTGCGGTCACGGACGCTCTGTTCGCTTGCGGGTATCCGTGAACCGCCCCCGGGCATATAAAGAAGTTTCCAGTTGTCACCATCGGAACCCATTTGAGAGGAGAGAATTCCCGGAGCATCGGATTTCTGCAGAACCGCCGCTCCGGCACCGTCTCCGAAAAGAACGCAGGTTGCCCTGTCTTTATAGTCCACAACCTTTGAAAGGGACTCCACTCCGACGGCAAGAACCGTTTGGCAGCGACCCGAATCTATCATGTCTCTTGCCATGTGAAGAGCGTAGAGAAAACCCGAACAGCCCGCGAGAATGTCAAAGGAATAAGCATTTTCCGCTTTCAGCCTGCTTTGCAGAATGCATGCGGTTGAAGGAAAAAGGTAGTCGGGTGTGACTGTTGCCACCACAATGGCGTCAATTCTGTCCGAAGAAACACCCGCGGCTTCAAGAGCCTGACGCGCGGCTTCAAACCCCATGTCCGAAGACGCCTCATCATCCCTCGTTATTCTTCTCTGCCTTATGCCGGTTCTCGTAACTATCCACTCATCGCTTGTGTCAACAATTTTTTCAATATCGCTGTTGGTAAGGACCTTTTCGGGGGAATAGGACCCTATTCCGGTGATTTTTACAAAACCCATCTCCGCCATTATTATTTCAAAAAAGGAGTTATGTCAAACTGAACCGCCCCGAACGGCGAAGGGCGCTCATTATACGGAGTCTTTCATTCTCATCAAACTGAACGGCAAACCCCGCAACAGGCTCATCACCTGAGGAGAAAAACCACATTTCAGTTTCTTGTGAAGAACTGAGAAATTTTAAACTCTCCAAATCAGTGCCGGAATCCAGCGAGAAAAAATACTCATGTCTTACGGAAAAACTTTTTTGGCCTTCAATAAAAATCACCGCACAAACGGCCGGAAACTCTTCTTTATCAATAAAATCAAAAGTAAAACGCACAGCCGGCTCAAAATCTCCGGTCAATAAAAGCGCAAGCGCGCCGTCCTTAACAGCAAAAACAACGCTGTTTTCACTCAAGAACGCAAAACACCCGGAATCCATGATGGAAAGGGCCATCCGCTTCTCAGAGTCAATTTCAAGACCGGAAACAGTCCGTATTTTCACACTTCTTTTCACTATTTCTCAAAAAACCGTTTTAGAAGTTACCTTTTGGAAAGCTGTTGTAAAACCCTGGAAAATCATTTTTTATTTTCTCCTTCCGGCAATAAATAAGGATTTTGTTGAAGTTGAGGGAAAATAAGTAAAGTATTGACCCTTTCCCCAATATCATTGTAAGATAATCGTTACAGATGTATAATTTAGTTTTAATAGCGGTGGTTGTCCTGATCATTGTTGCCGTTCTCTACATTGCAAAGGGCAAGGAAGGCGGAGGCGGAGATCAGACCGATGACAGCCCCAAGCCGCCCGAAAGCAAAAGCACGGGAAACGAACAGGACGCTTTTCGCGCCCCCAAATCCTGAACCGGACCGGCGCAGTGCCCGCACGGAGATCTAATTCAGGACCGGCTTGTCAGTTTGAGGGCTTGGTGTGCGCTCCGGTTTTTACCGAAAAATTCCGGGTGGATGATTGCGGTGAGGACATCAATTCCTTCCGCTATGCGGGGCGAAGGCCTCGTAAAGTGTGAGTTTGAATCAACCGCATAGACTTCTCCTTTTTCAACCGCCGGAAGAGAGCTCCATTGCGGGATAGCGGAAAGCCGTGCGGATTCTTCAACCGTTTTCTGAATTCCGAAACCGCACGGCATCAAAACCACTTTTTCCGGAGCAAAGTCCGTGATTTCATCCCACGAAACCCTCCGTGATTTTTCTCCGGTTTTACCAAGACCATTCTTTCCGCCGGCCGTTTCAACCATTTCGGGAATCCAATGACCCGCCGTATAAGGGGGATCCAACCACTCCATGCAGAAAACGCGAGGAAGTTTTCCTTTTCTCTGAGAGACTTCTCTCACACTGTCAATTCTTTCACGGAGAATTTGAACCAGTTTGTCAGCGCGTGATGATGTCCCGGTCAAATCGCCGACCTGTTTTATAGTGTCAAAAACACCCTCAATATCGTGCGGGTCAAGAACCGCAACTTCGGGACTTGAGTTAACCGCATCGGCGATTTCAAAAACGGCATCGCCGTCCATGGCGCAGACACTGCAAATTCCCTGAGTCAGAATCAAGTCGGGCTTGAGCAAACGCAGTCTCTCAATATCAGCTTTGAAAACCGGCTCGCGCATCAGGGCGCTTTCCCGAATCCTAAATTCTATCTCGGCGCTTGAAAGTCCAGCGTCAATCAGGCTAAAAACAATTCGCGGTTTGCTCCTGACTTCGGCCGGATAGTCGCACCCGTCGGTCACTCCCACAAGTGAATCCGCAAGGCCGAGGGCACAGACAATCTCCGTGGCGGACGGAAGAAACGAGCATATTCTCATAAATCACCTACTTGAAAGAAGGTATGACCTCGGAGCCGAAAAGCTCAATGCAGCGCGAAGTCTCCTCCGGAGGAGCCTGGGGAAATATCATCCGGCAGGCTATGTTTTTGATGCCGGTCTCGCGGCGGTATTTCTCAATTTCCGTCGCACAATGGTCCGGGGTTCCTATCATAAAGCGGTTCTCGGCCATATGTTCAAGCAGCGGGTCGTCCGGCCCTTTGACCTGTTCGCCCCTTATGAAAATTTTGATTCCGAGAGTCATGTAGAACTTATACATATTGATTATGTATTTTTCGCCGCCCTCAAGCGCGCCTTTTTTGCCGCCGCTGACAAAAGTTTCTCTGAGAAGAACATGCTCAACGCGGGAAGGATCGTGTCCGGCTTCCTCCGCAGCCGCGTTATACCAGCCGAGTGTGTCGCGTATCATGTCCAGAGTGCGCCCGGGACCTATCAGGAGCGGGTATAGGAGACGCCCGGCTCTTTTAACTGCAGGTTCCTCAAAAGATCCGATGTAAAGGGGGATATGCGGCTTCTGGACGGGTTTGGGCGTAACCTCAACGTTTTCGCAGTTAAATCTTTTGCCCTTGTATGAAAATTGTCCCTTTTCCCAGGACTTAAGCAGAATTTCCATACCTTCTTCAATAAGCGACGGGCGGTTTCTGATTGACAGACCGAAACCGTCAAACTCTTCTTTCCGGTATCCGATTGCAACGCCGAGATCAAATCTGCCGCCGGATATGTTGTCAACCACGGCCGCGTCCTCGGCAATGCGCAGAGGATTGTGAAGCGGCAGAATCAGCGCGGCGGTTCCTATGCGTATGGTTTTTGTAACCGCAGCCATCGCAGCCGCCATTGAAAGAGGAGACGGGCAGTATCCGTCTTCAAGAAAATGGTGTTCCGAAAGCCAAACGGAATCAAACCCCGCCTTCTCGGCAAGCCGAGTCTGCTCAAGCGCAGACTCGTAGAGCCGCCGATGGTCGGCATCCACATCGGCATGGGTTTGCATACTGAAAAGTCCGACTCCGAATTTCATTTTTGACGCCCTCCGGTTTTTGCTGATAATATGTTAACACAATAAGGTAACAGAGGTTCACCCATGGCACAGACTATCAAATTCGGGCTTTCAGCACCCATGCCCGGAGCGGACGCCGCCGGACTCCTTGAATTTTCAAAAAAAGCGGACAAGCTCGGTTTTGACACTATCTGGTATCCGGACCACACGGTTTTTGTGGCTCCGGGAGCGACGGCGCCCGAGGCATGGACAATAGCTTCGGCGGCGGCGGGAATTACATCAAACATACAGCTCGGAACGGTTTCAGATCCTCACAAAATATATCCCTCAACATTCGCCCAGCGGCTTGCCACAATTGACCATCTTTCCAAAGGAAGGGTTACAATCGCAATGGGAGTGGGCGAATCAATGAACCTTGACGCCTACGGCATTCCGTGGAACAAGCCTTTCACAAGAATGAAAGAAGCGGTTGAGGTTATGCAGTTGCTTTGGAAAAACGACGAGCACAGCCCTGTCAACTACAATGGCGAGTTCTTCAAGCTGCAGGACGCATTCTTGCAAATGCGGCCTTTTGAGCGCGACAGAATTCCCGTTTATTTCGCCACTCACACACCCAAGGGTCTTGCACTCACCGGGAAGGTTGGAGACGGCTGGCTGCCTATTGATTTGAACCCGTCGCTTTACGAAAAATATCTGGGGGAAATACACTCGGCCGCAGACGGTGCCGGAAGAGACAGAGACGAGATTGACCCCGCCCTGTGGGTTTTCACCTCACTTGGAGAAAATGATGATGAAGCATACAAAGCGATTGAGCCGTTCAAGTATGTGCTGATTATGCAGGAACAGTTGGAGGCGGCGGGTTACGATGTGAAAATTCCCGATGAATACAAGGGGCTGAACTACTTCAACATAGTCCCTCAAGACACTGAGGGCAGGGCAAAATTCCGCGAAATCGGGCGGTTTTTCCCGCGCGAGGCCATTATGGACTTCACAATCACCGGTTCAAAAGATGACTGCATAAAAAGGATTGAAAATTTTATAGACAAGGGCGTGAGAAATTTTGTGCTTTTCTACCGTTTCAGCCCCGACCCCGAAAAAGCGCTTGAAACCTACGCGAAGGAGATAATTCCTTATTTTAAAGGCTGATTACCGTGAGAATGTGGTGATTCAATCCCGCCCTTTTGTGCAGAAAACACTTGCTCGGCGAGCATGTGGAGATGCATATGTTCGCCGGAACGATTAAAAAGGGAATAAGCACAAAAGGTTATGAAGAAACCGGACTTGTTGACCTGTCCAAAATCCGTATCCGACATGACAAAATAGCAAAAGAGATGCAGCGCAGGGGTATGAATCACAAATCGCCCGACCCTATAGGATCAGGCGGATGGATTGACATAAAAGCGAATATGCAAAGTGTGCGCCGAACGGCAGAAGGATTTGCGTCAAGTTTGACGGGAAAATACAATAAAAGGGTTTGTGTTTATTCTACTTTCAACAAAACAAACAAATAGATAGCAAAACACTTTTTACTATCTATCTCTCACTTGAATAGATACTAAATCGCCATTGTAGTATACATCTTGGAAATCAATATATAGCAATCGGAAAAACACTTCCCCAACCGGAGAGATATGGCGCATTTATACCAGAAAGCGCATGTGATATTGAGTTTCAGTTTACACCTGAAACTGTAAAAAAAGCGCATGATACTGCTCTTGCAGTTGGCAAATTGGATGGAATCAGTCGGTTGCTGCCCGACATAGATTTTTTCCTTTTGATGTATATCCGCAAGGACGCCACCTCTTCAAGCAATATTGAGGGAACCAAAGCAACGCTGATTGAAAGCATTGAGCAGGAAGCAAAGGTATCAAGTGAACTCCCCCGATGATGTTTCGGACATCACTTAGTATATAAAAGCGATGAACAAGGGTTTTGAAAACCTGGAGCAGATTCCAGTCAGCAATCGTTTCATACGGCTTCTACACAAGGAACTTATGGAGGGCGGAAGGGAGTCTCACTATTCGGACCCCGGAAACTTCCGCACCTCGCAGAACTGGATAGGAGGCAAATCTCTGCGGGAGGCAAGTTTTGTGCCGCCGCCACCGTCCGAAGTGCTGAGAGCAATGGGAGATCTGGAGAAATTCATACACAGGCGGGACAACATTCTGCCAATAATCAAGGCGGGAATTATCCACTCTCACTTTGAGACGATACATCCCTTTCTTGACGGAAACGGCAGAACGGGAAGGTTGCTGATAACCTTTTTCCTGAACAAGGAGGGTTTGCTGGAAAAACCCATTTTGTTTCTTTCCTCATTTTTTATAGAACACCGCCAATATTATTACGACTGTTTAATATCGTATCATAATGGCGATTATACAAAGTGGATTGATTTCTTTTTGAACGGCGTTACCGAGACCGCAAATAAGTCAATAAAAACCGCAAACAAAATCGTGGGAATACGCGAGCGGGATATGAAAAAGATTTCCGGCCTGTCAAAAAGAGCATCCCAAACGGCTTTGAAAATATATCCAAATCTTTTTGCATTGCCGATTGTCAATACTACAAAAATAATGGAGTGGGGCGGTCTGACCCGCGCCGGAGCACAGAGTGTTGTGAACCGCTTCATTAAAATGGACATCCTAAAATCCAGAGACCCGGATAAAACCTACGGACGGTCTTATGTGTATGAGGAGTATTTGAGGGTTTTTGCGAATTGAAATACATTTATTGTGGGAAAGAAGAAAATGAAAGTAATTGAAGAAAATATATTGACTTGCAGAAGTTGCGGCTTAACCGACTGGCAAAGGCGTTTTATGGTAAAATCATTTTTCAACACGGGGAATGTATGGAAATGAATAAAGCATTAAGTCTTTTTCCAAACAGTTACAGGAGCAAAATAGAAATATCTCAAGGCAACTGTTTCTCTCTGATTCAAAAGATGGAAGACAACTGTGTTGACTTGATAGCAACAGACCCTCCTTATGAAATAAATTTTGAGGATAACTATTGGGACAAACCAAACACTCTGAACTGGGACTATTTGGCAAAAGAATTTAAAAGAGTTTTAAAACCCAATGGGGCTTTAATAATTTTTCAGGGTTGGTCTCAAGTCTGTGAAACCAAAGCAGTGTTGGACAAACATTTTCTTTTAAAAACTGGATTATTTATGACAGAATTAAGGGGAGAGGGGCAAAAACAAACGTAGTCTCAACCCGGGAAGACATCCTTTGGTATGTGGCAGATGAAAAAGACTACACTTTTCACAAAATAGACTCCGCCATTAAGAAAAAAACGGGCGGAATGGGAAGAAAAAACGGCAGCATTTACAGAGCACTTTCAAACGTTTGGACTGACGTTCCTCCTTTAGTTCCGTGGGGAGAAGAAAAAGTTCCACACCCGACACAAAAACCCATTTTTATTATGAAACGAATAATAGAAATATTTTCCAACGAAAACGACCTTGTTTTAGACCCCTTCATAGGCAGTGGAACAACCGCTCTTGCATGCAAAGAAACAAACAGAAACTGTGTGGGTTTTGAATTAGACGAAAACTATTACCGACTTTGCCAGAAAAGATTCAATGATTGACAAGTTTAGAATAGGCATGACAAAATTACGAAAGAAATGTAGCGGCAGGGGGAATGAAAAACAAATCCGCCGTTGGATAACGCCAAAGGCCTCTGGATTCAAATAAAAGCCGACTTGAAAGAGTTAAAACGTAGATCCAAGGATTGAGAGTTATAAAAACACGGATAAGTGTTGCATTGAAAGTTACTATACGGATATAATACAGAGTTGTTCAAGTCTTCTTAAGGAATTACCATTCTGATTCGCAGAGTCAGGAAGAATGTTCAAAGAAATAACACTTCCTGTAGAGTCACTCTCAAACGCAGATAAAAACCTCGTCCAGCAGTTCAATCAGTACTTCAAAACTGATGACGTAAAGATTGTTCCTAACGGAAAATCCATTGAAGTCCAATTAAGGCAGGTTGACTTCTCTTTGATGGAGAAAGTTGTAGCCGACTTGACAGAATCAGCAAAAGACAACAACCCGCTTACCATAACATTGGATGCCATAAGAAACATTAAAAGTTACAGTTTGAAGGGGAAAAAAAGGATTTATGTCGGCTATAACAAAGAAAGAAAAGTAAAAAACCGTGCCGAGAAGGAAAAACAAAGAGGTAAATATTTCTACGCAAAAGGGCATTCTTTCAAGAAAACAAACAACAAAGTGCCCAAGGAGTTTGTTGATAAAATTGTCTGCGGAGACAGTGAAAAAATTTTATCAGAAATTCCGGACAACTGCGTTGATATGGTATTGACTTCACCACCTTACAATTTTGGACTTAACTACAACAACAATAAAAATGACGAACACGACTGGAGAGAATATTTTGAAAAACTTTTTAAAGTTTTTGACCAGTGCGTAAGGGTTCTAAAATATGGCGGAAGAATAATAGTTAATGTTCAACCGCTCTTTTCCGACTATATTCCAAGCCATCACATAATCAGTAAATACTTCATGGATAAAAAACTGATATGGAAGGGGGAAGTCATGTGGGAAAAGAATAACTACAACTGTAAATATACCGCCTGGGGAAGCTGGAAAAGTCCAAGCAATCCCTACCTGAAATACACATGGGAGTTTATAGAGATATTTTGCAAAGGAGATATGAAAAAGTCGGGAAACTCAAAAAATATAGAT
The DNA here is from genome assembly GCA_965198945.1 of Thermodesulfobacteriota bacterium. Lineage (GTDB taxonomy): Bacteria > Desulfobacterota_D > UBA1144 > Nemesobacterales > Mycalebacteriaceae > Mycalebacterium. The sequence continues at coordinate 26,383 of CBDAQI010000001.1, forward strand.
ATTAGCGCTGACGAATTCAAAAAATGGGTCGTAGGCAAATGGTCTGTCGCACCCGAACGTAAAATGAAGCAATATGGACATCCCGCCATGTTTCCCGAAGAAATAGCGAACCGCGCAATAAAACTGTTCAGTTTTAAAGGTGATTTAATACTTGATCCGTTCAATGGCGCGGGAACTACCACAACAGTTGCAAAAAAACTAGTCGTTCCTATCTGGGCGTAGATATTTCAAAAGATTATTGTAAAACTGCAGAAAAAAGAGCAAGAGAGATTCTTTTATGAGTAAAGTGGGCTTCTCTCCTGAAGTTGAAAAAATCTTGGATGAAATCATAGAGGAATATGACCGCATTTTTCAAAATGTTCAGGGCAAAGCTCTGCAAGACTCAGAAAACAGGGCTTATGGTGGCGTAATCAGGTCTACAGTAGGCGGTTTCGTAGAATGGATGACAAAACGCTTGGTTGTAGCTACATGGCTCACACTTGGCCAAAATCAAACTTCACTTAACTTCAAGAGCGGAAAATATAAACTCCCAATACTTCAACAATATGTTGACAATATAGAAATTCCAGAGGTTAAAAAACAAATCCAAGACAACATCGGCGACTACACCTACGGAATAGGACAAGATGTCCATGTTTATGAAGAAGACGATTTTATTCTTTCAATTGAGTGCAAAGCGTATGCAGAAAACGCAATGCTAAAAAGAATCATTGTAGATTGCTGGTTTCTTCAAAAATTATTTCCAACTTTGAAATTCGCTCTTATCCAACTGGAAAGCCAATTAACGGGAGATTATCACGAGTTAAATGAAATAACTTTTGGAAGCAAATCATCTCATACAATAATGTCTTATTTCGATGTTGATTTAAAGATAATAACACTGCTCAAGGGAGCGCGAAAAGTGAAAGAGCCAATACACAAATCAAGATTTTATAAAACCTTATAAAAGGATAGTTTGAAAAATGCAGTCAGGCAATTAACAGAATTAATTGAGTAGATTATTAATGTAAAACAATTTCTAACCGCTGATTGCTCACTCCCCTTCCAGCACAACAAGCACCGCGCCGCCTTCAACCGCGTCGCCTTCTTTTACTTTAATTTCTTTGATTTTTCCGGCCACGGACGCTTTTAATTCGCTTTCCATTTTCATCGCTTCAACAACAATCACACCCTCGTCGGTTTTGACCGAATCGCCTTCTTTTTTGAGTATTTTCACAACCCTGCTCGGCATCGGAGAGGAAATCTGCAAACCGCCGCCCTCTCCACCCGCAGACGATTCCCTTCCGGTGATTGATTCAAACTCATACAGTGTCCCTTCACAGAACACCTGAATTTTTTTGCCTTTTTTCACCACCCCGGCCGTAAAAGAGCCGTTCTTTTCGCAAACTATTGAAACAAGAGCGGGGTCAAGTCTTGCAAAGTCAACCTCTGAGGAAAAATCGTCCGTCTCAACAACGGCGCGGCCGTCCTTATCTTCAATATTGACGCGAAACCTTTCATCACCGAGTTTAAGAATGTATTTCACTAGCCGCCACCCTCGTATCCGCCCCTTAAAACGCCCGCTCTGCGGGAAAAACTCTTCCAACCGGAAGCCGCCTTCAGTTTGCCGGTTTCCTGTTTCTCAACGGAACCCCCAAAATGAAGCGCAAGAGCGGCGGCAACAGCCGCTTTTTGGCTGCCTTCCCGTCCGGCACTGAGGAGCTCCGGATGCCTGTCTATAAATCCCGTGTCTATTTCGGCTTTCATAAACTCCTCATTGCGCATAACGCGAATAAGGAAACCGATATTGGTTTTTGTGCCAAGAACCATGTATTCGCCAAGTGCGGCGGCCATTTTGTTTATCGCCTGTTCGCGCGTCTCAGCCCATACGGCAAGCTTTGAAAGCATCGGGTCATAAAACGATGTAACTTCGCAACCGCTGAAAATAGCCGAATCATCCCTGATACCGGGGCCGTCGGGCGTCTTCACATAATAAATCGGTCCGGGAGCCGGAAGAAAATTCATCTCCGGATCCTCGGCGTATATTCTGCATTCAACTGCATGACCGTTCAATTTTAGGTCTGACTGCTTGAACGGAAGTTTTTCACCGGCCGCTATCCTTATCATCCATTTTACGATGTCAAAACCCGTTACCATCTCAGTTACCGGATGCTCAACCTGTATGCGCGTGTTCATCTCAAGAAAATAGAAGTCCTGCTCCGCATCCATTATGAACTCAACGGTTCCGGCGCCCTTGTATGAAACCGCTTTGGATATGTTCACGGCCACCTCGCCCATTTTTTTGCGCGTTGAGGCCGAAATAAATCCCGAAGGCGCCTCTTCTATAACCTTCTGGTGCCTGCGCTGAATTGAACATTCGCGCTCAAAAAGATGCAAAACATTGCCGTGTCCGTCCGCGATGATCTGAATTTCAATATGGCGAGGCTTTTGAACGAAACGCTCTATGAAAACCGAATCGTCTCCAAAAGCCGAAAGCGCCTCGCTTTTTGCCATCCTGAGCGAGCTTTCAAACTCCGCCGGGTCGTGAACAAGGCGCATTCCCTTTCCACCGCCGCCCGCAGACGCTTTTATCATAAGCGGATAGCCAATCTCTCCCGCCACATTCTTGGCCTCACTGTCGCTCACGGCCCCTTTGGAGCCCGGAACAAGCGGAACTTTGGCTTTTACGGCTATGTTTCTCGCGGTGATTTTGTCTCCCATCTGACTGATGGTTTCAGCCGAAGGCCCTATGAAAACTATTCCCGCCTTCTCACACGCACGGGCAAAATCCTCTTTTTCGGAGAGAAAACCGAAACCGGGATGAACGGCTTCAGCGCCCGTTTTTTTACAGACGTCTATTATTTTTTCAATAACAAGGTAGCTTTCAGCCGGTTTTGAGCCGCCTATATGAACGGCTTCATCGGCAAGAGCAACGTGCATTGCCCCTCTGTCGGCATCCGAGTAGACGGCAACCGTGGCGATTTTCATCTCACGGCAGGCTCTTATTATCCTTACCGCTATCTCACCTCTGTTTGCTACCAGTATTTTGCCGAACATCTGTCGCCGCCTGCTTTAGAATTAAAGAGGAATGTTTCCATGCTTTCTCGGCGGGTTTGATTTCCTCTTCCCCTCAAGCACTTTGAAAGCAGAAACAACGCTTTTCCTCGTATCTTCGGGCATTATTATACGGTCAATAAACCCCAGCTCCGCCGCACGGTAGGGGTTGGCGAAGTTCTGTTTGTATTCTTCAGTCAGTTTCGCCCTTTCAGCATCAGGGTCTTTTGCTTCGGCAATCTGAGAGCGGGAAATTATGTTCACAGCTCCCTCCGAACCCATAACGGCAATTTCCGCGCCGGGATATGAAAGGTTTATGTCTCCCCTGATGTGTTTGGAAGACATAACATCATATGCTCCGCCATATGCTTTTCTGGTTATAACCGTTACTCTCGGCACCGTTGCCTCGCAGTAGGCATAAAGAAGTTTGGCGCCGTGCCTTATGATTCCGCCCCACTCCTGATTTGTTCCGGGAAGAAAACCGGGAACATCAACAAGCGTGAGAAGCGGTATGTTGAAGCAGTCGCAAAATCTCACAAATCTCGCCGCTTTCACAGACGCATCTATGTCAAGACAGCCCGCGAGAACCATGGGCTGGTTGCCCACAACACCGACAACCTTGCCGTCCACCCGCGCAAAACCGACAACCATGTTTTTGCCGTAATGTTCATGGACTTCAAACAAGTATGAATCGTCAACAATCCTCTTTACCACTTCTTTCATGTCATATGGTTTGTTCGGATTTTCGGGAATGATGTCCGCAATTTCCCCGGTCGGGCGGTCTGTGGGGTCATCGTTTTCAGCTTCGGGCGGATCATCCATATTGTTTGAAGGCAGAAATGAGAGGAGTTCCTTTATTATTTCAATTGAATCTTCATCATCTGCAGCGGCAAAGTGCGCGACTCCGCTCTGCGAATTGTGAACCATTGCGCCACCAAGGCCTTCGGAGCTGACTTCTTCGTGCGTTACGGCTTTTATGACATCCGGCCCCGTTATGAACATGTAGCTTGTGTCTTTTGACATGAGGATAAAGTCTGTCATCGCTGGTGAATAGACCGCCCCTCCGGCGCAGGGGCCCATAATGGCGGAGATTTGCGGAACAACGCCCGAGGCGAGCGCGTTCCTCTGGAAAATCTCCCCGTATCCCGCGAGAGACTCCACGCCCTCCTGTATTCTCGCTCCGCCCGAATCGTTAAGGCCTATTACCGGGGCTCCGGTTTCAACCGCCATATCCATAATTTTGCAGATCTTTCTGCCATGAACCATTCCGAGCGAGCCGCCGAAGACGGTAAAATCCTGCGCGAAAACAAAAATCTTTCTTCCGTTCACGGTTCCGTATCCTGTAACCACTCCGTCTCCGAGAAATTTTTTGTCTTCCATTCCGAAGTCTTTGCATCTGTGGACTACAAACTTGTCCACTTCTTCAAAGCTCCCTTTGTCAAGAAGAAGGTCTATGCGTTCGCGGGCGGTCAGTTTTCCGTTTTCATGCTGCCGCTTGATTCGCGCCTTGCCGCCGCCAAGTTCGGCTTCGCTTTCTTTCTGCTGAAGTATTTTGACGGTTTCTTTGATATCTTTTGAGTCTTTTTCGCTCATTGATTCAATGTCCGATGGAGAAAATACGGAAATTGACTATACCAAAACCGGCGGGCGGGCGCAAGCCGGATGGGGTTATGACCAGACGAGCGAGAGGTCTCGTTGCGAAGACACGCAATCTTTCAGATACAGATTGATAAGACTTTGGTAGGGGATGCCCTTTTCTTCCGCAAGTTTCTTAAAATAGGCGACTGTATCCTCATCCAGACGGATTGTAATTTGTTTCTTTAGCCGTTTGGCGTAATGGTTCTTTCTGGACTTTGAGAAATCGTAGTTTTTACGCATTGATATACTCCTCATACTGCTTTTTCTCCCGTGAGTTCGCCTTGCGGGCTGAAATAATGCGGATGGTGTTTCCGTTACTCTCGCAGTGACAAACCACGAGCAGACGCAATCTGTCACTCACTCCTATCATAACAAAACTCTCCTCTCCTTTTTCAGAGTGGTCGGGGTCTCTGATGATTCGCGCAAACTCGTCATTAAAAACCGAGCGGGTTTTTTCAAAAGAAACACGGTGTTTTTTCCTATTTGACACATTTTTCTTCGCATCCCACTCAAAGCTAATGCCTTGCATTGTTATTTTGTAATTACAATGTAAAGATTTGTCAAGAGCAATGCAAAGGCTTTATGAACGGAAGGTTTAAGCGGAGAGACGAGTTGACCGGCGCAAGCGGTCAGGGATTATTGGTTTGCATCAGTCGGGGCTTTTGCTCCCGAAACCAGTTGTAAAAGCGTTCCGCATCCGAAAACAGCGGCGGATTTGCGCTCCGTTGAAGATAACCATTTTTGACACGAAGTCCGCCCCATTTCTCCAAAAGCGGTTTTGTGACGCGGTAGGAGTGTTTTCTGAATTCGCCGATTGGTATGTATTTGGCGAGGCGGCCGGACTTTTCCCGCTTACCCCTTACAACAATGTCTGTCGGCTCCGGCGGAGAGTTGCGTGTGTGGGCGTTTTCATCCCATCTTGACTGCGGAATATTATCCGCACGAACAATTTCTTTCACAGTCAGCAAACCGATGAGTGCGTAGACGAGTTTGTCGTCCGTTACGGATTTAAGTCCCGCAAAGAAAACTACCATATCGTTTTCTTCAAAAGTCTGAAGATATTTGCCTCTTTTTTCCGTGTCGCCGTAGGTAAGGTTTTCAAAATCGGGATCAAGGTGCATACACTCGTCGGCCAGATTTCCGGGAAGGAAAACTTCGCAACCGTTGCGCTCTGAAAAACCCGCGAGCGCGGGAACTATCGTATCAGCGTAGCATTTTTCCATTCCGGCAACATTGGCGACCTTTGTCTGCTTTATAGGCACATAGACGAAGTCGCCCGTCTCAGGATTGCACGGAGCGTTCCAGTTGCCCGAACTTGCGGTTTGGTCAATTCCGACACGGATCAGTATTGCTTTCATTCCGGCTGACACTGCATTACGGCATTGTCTTCCGCTTCGTTACACTTTTTGCTCTTTTCCAAATGAATTGGGTTGCCGTGCCTGCCGCAGCCGTATTCTTTCAATATGCACTCTATGTATTTTTTCAGTTTTTGATAATTCTCCGCCTTATTCTGATGTGAGCGTGTCAATTTTTCGTAAATATCCCCTATTTTCTCTATTTGAGTTTTTTTATTGCTATCGCCAAAATACGCGAAGCAATTACTGACAAGACAAAATGCCCTGTTGTATTCTTCTGGTTCACCCAGATCGGTTTCAAGTTTTTCTGCGGAATGATACTGAGCGTTATTTCTGAATTTATATTTTTTACCTGTCCATTCATAAATACAGTCAGGGCGATTCCAATACTCGCTTCCCGATGAATAGTAATCCTTTCCACTAATAACTTTCTCAACCCGCATAACATAAATCAAGCGGTCTTTTAATTCTGCTACGGACTTGCCGCCCACTCCAATAATCCAATTACCCTTTTCTGCTGTTGTGCGTATTTTGGGTTTGCAAATGCACAGCGAAATCAACCCATCTTCAACACAAGGCGCACCGCCGTTATCGCAAGTCAATTTATAAATAAAAATTTTCGATTCTATCGTGTCCATTGTTCCCACAACTCCTCAACATTCTCTCTCAATTCTTCCAAGCCGCCCGAATTATCAATCACAAAATCATAGTCAGGATTGCGTCCTTCCTGCGCTTTGAGACGTCTTTTCGCTTCCGCTCTGTCAAAATCGTCCCGCTTTGTCATTCTTTCAATCTTTTTTTCATCACTTGCATCCACAAGAACAAGGTGGTCTATTACCTCGCCCAGCGCGCCTCCGCGAGAAAGAAGCGCAGCCTCTATCACAACCGCTTTCGCACCCTCCACAGAAGCCTTTTCCGCACGGGCGATTATCTCATCCCTTATTTCCGAGTGCGTTATGGCTTCAAGCGCCTTTCTTTTTTTCGCGTCCGAAAAAACCTCCACGCCCAGTTTTTCCCTGTCTATTTTCCCGTCCGCGCCAATAACTCCGGAGCCGAACTCCCGCAATATTCTTTCAAACGCGGGCTTTCCCGGTTTTGTAATAAAACGCGAAACCTCATCGGCGTCTATAACCTCGGCGCCAAGTTCTGAAAACATCCCCGCAACAGTGGATTTGCCTGAACACACATTTCCGCAGAGCCCCAAAATCACAGTCCGACCACCCGCACTCACAGTTCAGTCTCCCGACTTTATAATGCGCACCGCGTTTTCAATACGGCAAACCGTCTTCTCCCTTCCGAGAGCGGCTATAACCTCATAAATACCAGGGCTTTCGGTCTTTCCCGTAAGCGCGACGCGCAGCGGCTGCGCCATCTGCTTCATTTTCAATCCGGTTTCTTCGGTAATAGCCGAAAAAGCGGGCTTGAGTCCCTCAGGGTCAAACCGGGTATCTTCGGCGGAAAGAGCGGGCAAAACCACCTCAAGAGCAGAAAGCGTCTCGCCGTTGATGAACTTTTCTTTCGCCTCTTTGTCAAATGCCACAACTTCACGGAACAAAAAAGCGCTTTTTTCCGCCATTTCAACAATCGTCTCAGCCCTTTGCCTGAGAAGTTCAAACGCTTTTTCCGCATCCCGCCCGGAAACATCAAATCCCATTTCGGAAAGAGCTTCCCGAAGCGGCGTAACCACTTCACTTTTACACTCACGAATATGAATACCGCTTACCCAGCGCATCTTTTTCTCGTCAAAATTTGACGGCGAAATTCCGAGCCCCTTTGTGTCAAATTTTTCAATCAGCTCTTCCATGGTGAAAATTTCCTCATCACCGTGCGACCACCCAAGCCGCGCAATATAATTTGCAAGAGCGGAAGGAAGAATCCCTTTCTTGCGGAACGCCTCAACCGAAACCGCCCCGTGCCTTTTGCTGAGCTTTGAGCCGTCCGGAGCGAGAATTACCGGAAGGTGAACGAAAGAGGGAATGGAAAATCCGAGCGCTTTGAGGAGCAATATCTGCTTCGGTGTGTTCACGAGATGCTCATCTCCTCTTATTACATGGGTTATGCCCGAAAGCGCGTCATCTATGGCGGAGGCAAAATTGTAAGTCGGCATACCGTCTGAGCGGAGAATGACAAAATCTTCTATGTCCTCCTCTGAAAACACCATTTCGCCGCGAAGCAGGTCGTTAAAAACAATCCCGTTTGAGAAATCCCCGGACTGGCCGCCGAAACCGTGAGGCACTGCAAATCTCACCGCAAAAGGGGCGCCGTCTCTTTTCCCGCGCTCTGCCCATTCTCTTCTGTAGCGGAAGCGGAAGTGGCCGCCGCCGTCTCGCACGGCTTCTCTCTCGCGCTCAATGTCTTCGGGAGTCATATAACACCTGAACGCTTTGCCGGACGAAAGAAGTTTCTCCACATACTCTGAGTAAAGACCAAGGCGGGCGGATTGGCGAATGGGCTCTGCGTCCCAGTCAATCCCAAGCCATTTCAGGGAGTTTTTTATCTCTGAAAGAGACTCGTCGGTTGACCGCTCCGTGTCGGTGTCTTCTATGCGCAGAACAAATTCGCCTTTGTTGTGACGGGCGAAAAGCCAGTTAAAAAGGGCGGTTCTGGCTCCACCTATGTGCAGAGAGCCGGTCGGACTGGGGGCAAATCTGGTTTTTACGCTCATCAGGAACCATCAAGACCGCCTTGCCGGGCAAGTTCTTCCAATTCATTAAAACCGCCGATAAGTTCGCCGTCTTTGAGAATAATCGGAACGGTTCTCCATTTGTATTGTTCAGAGACTCTGATCCTCTCCTCGGGGCTTTGTGTAAGATCTATCTCCTCGTATTTGAGACCTTTGGAATTAAACAATTTTTTTGATGCGATGCAGTAGGGACATGTTCCGGTTGTGTAGATTGTAAACATTTTCGGTATTTCACCTCCGGGAAAGTATGAGAGAAAATATACTTGGCTTTCCGCAAGCGTGAAAGTATGTTGTTATCCGCCGCATCAGAATAAGAGAAAGCAAAACTCCGGCAAAATAAGGAATACAAATTGACCCAGAAAAAGCTTACAAAACTTTCGCCGCCCGAGCGGATTCTGATGGGACCCGGTCCCAGCAATGTCAGCGGGGCTGTCTATGAAGCTCTTTCAACGCCGATTATCGGTCATCTTGACCCGGACTTTCTCGCCATGATGGATGAAACGGGAGAAATGCTGCGAGCGGTTTTCCAAACCCGCAACCGGCTCACAATCCCGATGTCCGGCACGGGAAGTTCGGGAATGGAAACGGCTTTTGTCAACACTATTGACCCCGGAGACACCGTTTTAATAGGTGTGAACGGGGTTTTCGGGGAAAGAATGTGCGATGTCGCATCCCGCTGCGGAGCCAGAACCGTCCGAGTGGAGGCGGGGTGGGGAGACATCATAGAACCGGACGCCTTTATATCGGCGCTCAAACAAAACCCCGAAGCAAAGGTCGCCGCAATCGTTCACGCAGAAACCTCAACCGGCGTGCGCCAACCCCTTGAGGAGATTGGGAAATACACGGAACGGACAGACACGATTTTCCTTGTGGACGCGGTAACATCACTTGCCGGATGCGAGTTGAGGGTTGATGACTGGGGGGTGGACATCTGCTACAGCGGAACACAGAAGTGCCTGAGTGTTCCACCGGGAATATCGCCCTTAACCTTCAGCAAAAAAGCCGAAAGAGCTCTTTTCTCAAAGAAAGACAAGGTTCAGAGCTGGTATCTGGATCTCTCAATGATATGCAAATACTGGGGAGACGAAAGGGTTTATCACCACACCGCTCCGGTTTCAATGCTTTTCGCTTTAAGGGAAGGGCTCCGGATTGTCCTTGAGGAAGGACTGAAAGAACGTTTTGAAAGACACGAAAAATTCGGAAAACTGCTCTCCGGCAAACTCACGGAACTTGGATTCAAACCCTTCGCACGTGAGGGATACAGACTTCCGATGCTGGCCTCCGTTTTTCTGCCGAAAGGAATGCCGGATGCGGAAACAAGGAAGACTCTGCTGAACAAACACAAAATGGAAGTGGGACCGGGGCTCGGGGAAACAAAAGGGAAAATCTGGAGAATAGGCCTCATGGGAGAGAGTTGCTCACTTGAAAATATTGACAGGCTTGCGGACGCTCTGATGGATGTGAAAAGAGTTTGAACACAAGGTTGTGGTTTGACTTGCACCGGTGTTTCGTTATAATGGCAGGCCTGTGATTCGGCATGAAAACCTACGTTGAAAAGGCGAATAAAAAAGACAGAGAGTGGCAAGTAGTTGACGCGCAAGGGAAAACGCTCGGGCGGCTTGCAACAAAACTCGCCACGATTCTGCGCGGCAAAAACAAACCCAACTTCACCCCCCATGCGGATACCGGGGACTTTATTGTCGTTGTCAACGCCTCCAAAGTTCAAATGACCGGGAAAAAACTCACAGACAAAATGTATTACAGGCACAGTGGTTATCCGGGCGGGCTGAAATCCGTTTCGGCGCAGGAGTTGCAGTCCGGAAAACCGGAGGAAATACTGAGAAAAGCCGTGTGGGGAATGCTTCCGAAGAACAAATCACAGAATAAACTCATAAAAAGGCTTAAAGTTTACGCGGGAGAGTCTCACCCGCACTCCGCGCAAAACCCCAAACCTGCGGAATTCTAATCCCGCTGAGGAAAAAGAAAATGGCTGTCAGCGAAACAAACATATCCAACGGAACGGGAAGAAGAAAAAATTCAGTGGCCTCCGTATGGGTAAAGCCCGGCACGGGTAAAATCACCGTTAACAAAAGGGAGATGAAAGAATACTTTCCGCGCCGGACATGGCAGATAAAAATCAATGAGCCTCTTGAGGTAACAAAATCCGAAGGTCTGTTTGACATCTCGGTCAACGTCAGAGGAGGCGGTCTGACGGGTCAGGCGGGCTCCATCTGCCACGGTCTTGCCAGAGCGCTTTTGAAGCACGATGAGACCTTGAGAAAAAAACTGAAATCCGCCGGACTTTTAAGGCGGGACTCGCGCATGGTGGAAAGCAAAAAATACGGCAGGAAGAAAGCGCGCCGCGGACAGCAGTTCTCAAAGAGGTAATCTATTTGGCCTCAAAAAAGCCGGGCAAAGCCGAAAAAGCAAGACAAATCCCCCCTCCGGAAGGCAAACTGGGCGTTCTTCTTCCGGGCATCAGCGGTGCGGTAAGCACTACCTTCATAGTCGGCGTTGAGTCTTTCAAAAAAGGAGCCGGCGAGCCCATCGGGTCTCTTACACAGATGGGAACCATACGCCTCGGCAAAAGAACCGAGGGCAAAAGTCCCAAAATCAAAGATCTTTTTCCGCTAACCGATTTGGAAGATATGGTATTCGGCGGCTGGGATATTTCTCCGGAAACCTGCCACGAGGCCTCAATCCGGGCCGGTGTTCTGAATAAGGCGACACTTGATGAAGTAAAAGAGGAAACAAACTCCATCAAACCGATGAAAGCGGTTTTCAACAAAAAATATGTGAAAAATCTTTCCGGCACAAACGTAAAAAAAGGCAAAACAAAAATGGATCTTGCCGAGCAGCTGATTGACGACATTGCGGAATTCAAAAAGACAAACAACCTCAAACGGGCCGTGATGGTCTGGTGCGGAAGCACCGAAACCTACATAAAAGAATCAGAGGTTCACGGCTCCGTCGCAAACTTTGAGCGGGGGCTCAAAGAAAATCACCCTGGTATAGCACCGAGTATGATATACGCATATGCGGCGATAAAATCCGGTGTCCCATATGCCAACGGCGCTCCGAACCTGTCGGCCGATATTCCGGCCCTCGTCTCGCTTGCAAAAAAACATAAAGTTCCAATTTGCGGAAAAGATTTCAAAACGGGGCAGACACTGATGAAAACCATAATCGCTCCGGGCTTGAAAGCCAGAATGCTGGGCCTTAACGGTTGGTTTTCAACCAACATACTCGGAAACAGAGACGGTGAGGTTCTTGATGACCCGGGCTCTTTCAAAACAAAGGAAGAAAGCAAACTGAGCGTGCTTGAATACATACTTCAGCCCCAACTGCATCCGGAACTCTACTCTGACTACTATCACAAGGTCAGAATAAACTATTATCCGCCGCGCGGAGATGAAAAAGAAGCATGGGACAACATAGACATATTCGGGTGGCTGGGCTACCCGATGCAGATAAAAATAAACTTCCTGTGCCGCGACAGTATACTCGCCGCTCCGGTTGTGCTTGATCTTGTCATTTTTCTTGACCTCGCACGGAGAGCCGGAATGAAAGGAATTCAGGAATGGCTTTCATTCTATTTCAAAAGCCCCATGGTCGCCCCGGGGCTTTACCCCGAACACGATGTTTTCATACAGCTTACCAAACTGAAAAATACTCTCCGGCACATTGCCGGCGAAGAACAGATAACCCATCTCGGACTTGAGTATTATGAGAAGTAAGCTTGAAAGCCCGCGAAACTTCAGGAATCAGAAAACCGGATAAAGCTTCACGAACGGGGTCAAAAATTGTATTCCAGTTTTGTCCCCACGCTTACACTGATAACACTGTCAAGATCACTTCTACTCTCCAAGATTGAGTAAGAAAGCTGTGATTGCACACCTATTCTGGCTTTTTCCGATACGGAGACAGCAAATCCCAATTTGCCAATCAAGGGTATGGTAGTGCTCCTGCCAATATCGTCCGCAACATCGTAAAGATTTATTCCTGTTCCCGCTCCGAAAGAGAACTCTGCAGATTGATTCCCGGTCTTTACAAGAGCTATTACAGGCAGAAGCAAATGGTGAAAAGTACCACCGTCAAATTTAAGCCCAAAGTTTTGACCCAACGTACTGGCTTTGAATTCCAGATCATAAAAGCCAATTGTCCATCTTGGCGCAAACTCCACGGCTAAAGAACTTTCTTCGAAAAAAACCCCGAACTTGGGCTCTATAAAGAAACCGTTTTCTTTTATTTCGAGATTGCTGATAGTTACTCCTGAAACTGTTATCTGGCCTTTTATGTCGGCATTCTGGTAGGAATAACCGGAACTTAAACTAAATTAGCGTTTTGAGTCTGCTGTCTGCGCATTGGAAACGCTGAAAGGGAAACCCGCTAATAATATGACAAAAACAAAGAGAATTGAAAATCTTCTCATCTTAAACCTCCGTTAATTTGGACTTGCCCGGGATTTAAGGTGCCAGGCCTTGTCCACACTAAACGAAGGTTTTAAGTGTTCCCGCTTATTTCCCAGCGGAAGAAATCAGTCTTCCACCATAGCCGGGTCTTTTATTTAGCAGGGGACCCGACAAGGGTCTCCTCCGTCTAACGTGGACACAAAAATATAAACCAGAAAATACTGACAAGTCAACTCTTATTGGAATCAACCGGAAAGGCCTTTCCCGGGCACCGAGACGGTCAGTTTCTCATAAAACTGTAAAGGTGCTCTCCGATTTCGGAGTTTTTCAGTTTGTTGAGGGAGTGTTTTTCAATCTGCCTTATGCGCTCGCGGGTCAGGTCAAACATCTTTCCGATCTCGTCAAGAGTGAAAGTGCCGCTCTCGTCTATTCCGAAGCGAAGTTTGATTATCTTTTCCTCACGCTCGTTCAGATGCTGTTTGAGCGCCTCACGCAGTTTCTCGGAAAGTGCGTTTTTGGCAATGACGAAATCGGGGATTGAATCCTCCTGATCGGGAACCGAATCAAGCAGAGTCGCATTTTTGCCCTCAAGAATTGGAGTGTCCAGGCTGATCGCGTCATTTGTGGAGTTCAGAATCCTCTTTACAACCTCAATCGTTATGCCGGATTCAAGAGATATTTCCTCCGGTGTCGGTTTTCTGTCAGTGGTTTTGGAGAGTTTGGCAACTGTCTTATAGACCCGGTTCGCCTGCTCAAGAAGGTAAACGGGAACCTTAATGGTTCTGGTCTGGCCTTGAAGAGCCCTGAGTATCGCCTGGTGTATCCACCACGAAGCATATGTTGAAAACTTGTATCCTTTTGTGTGGTCAAACCTCTCAACCGCTCTCATCAGACCGAGATTTCCTTCCTGAATCAAATCGGGCAGGGAAAGACCCCTGTTCGTATACCTTCTTGATATTGTTATGACAAGCCTCAGGTTTGCCTTAACAAATTTCTGCTTCATCCTTTGGGCTTTTCTCTCCTGCGAAATCCGCGCCAGTTTCCTGAAAACCTCTATTCTGCTTTCATATGCGTCTTTCCTCTCACTGCTTCTGGCCAGTTTTCTCTTTTTTTCCAGCCGTTCAATTTTTGAAACCACACCATATGCTTTGTCCGGCTTTCTGTATTTTATGTCCGTATCTTCGGCGGCGGCCTCGTATTTCTTTATCTTGGATGAAATCTCAACTTCCTGCTTCGCCGTAAACAAATCCTCCGAAGACATATCCTTGAAATAAACATAGAGAAGCCTCATGTTTTCATCGGGATTAAAATCTCCCTTTTTCTTCTTGATATTTGATTCTTCGGCTAAAACCTGAGCCGGCGGCTCGGAAAACTCATCTTCACGAGAAACAAGCGCGGCTTCTTCGCCGGATGCCGCACCAAGCCCGAACTCCTTTTCGCCCTCGGGAACGGAATAATTATCGTTCTCAGTCCCTTCCTCTTTCAAAAAGTCAACACTCAGTTTTTTCTCTTTTTTAGCCATAGAGCAACCTCTCAACGAAGATCTGATTTACAAGGTAAAACAAGTTTCAATAGCCGAATATCAGACAGCTTCGGAAAAATTTTTCTCAACATAGTTCCAGTTCACAACATTCCACCATGACTTGATGTAGTCCGGACGCCTGTTCTGGTAGTTCAGGTAGTAGGCGTGTTCCCATACATCAATACCCAGAATCGGAGTTAAACCGTCTGAAACCGGGTTGTCCTGATTCGGCGTTGAAGTAACCACAAGGTTGCCTGAATCAATACAAAGCCAAGCCCAGCCGCTGCCGAAACGGGTCGCACCCGCTTTGGCAAATTCTTCTTTGAAAGAGTCAAAACTTTTGAAATGTCTTTCTATGGCGGCGGCAAGCTCTCCCACCGGGGCAGTTCCGCCATCGGGAGACATACAGCTCCAGAAAAATGTGTGATTAACGTGGCCTCCGCCGTTATTTCTAACCGCCGTTCTTATGTCCGCGGGGACGGAATTCAGATCTTTTATGAGCTCCTTGGGACATTTATCGGAAAGTTCCGGATATTTCTCAAGCGCGGCGTTCAAGTTTGTAATATAGGTGTTATGGTGTTTGGAATGGTGTATTTCCATTGTTTTCACATCAATATGCGGCTCCAAAGCATCATATGCATAAGGCAGTTCAGGTAAAGTATGTGCCATCTGTTAAACCTCCCGGCAAAATTGTAAAAAGCCTACTCTTACCGAGATGGTAATCTACCACAAAGAATTCCAAGATTAAACAGGAAAAGTTGCGCCCGGCATTGCGCTAATCCTCCCGCAAATTTTGCAAAATGCCCGCCAACGGCTCTTCCAGTGTTATTCTGAGATTTTTCTCCCCTTTGACCGCCTTATGAAGATCGCTGAACGCCACGCCGCCCGTCCATATTATTTCGCCCCCGCACACAAAAATTGGCAGCCGCTTTCTGAGAAAAGACGGTATTTTCCTGTCAGAAAAAATTGACTTGATTTTCTTTGTTCCATCCATACCGAGAGGGATGGTTCTGTCTCCGGGTCTGAAATTTCTGACCTCAATCGGGAATTCGGTTTTTTCAAGAGAAAAATGTCCGACATGGCTCCTGCCCCAGAGCGATGTATCATAAGTTTTTTCAAAATGCGCGACAATTCCTCCCGGCAGAGAGAGGCTCTCTTCGCCTCGCACGGTCATGCTGTAGTCTTCCACCGGCACACCCGCACTCCTCAGACAGAAAACACCGTGACTTTTCTCCATGGTTATGCCGAACGGAAGACTCACGGCGCCGGAAGCTTTGCGCGACATCAAAAGCAAGTCCATTTCCTCAAGATGTGAGAACTCCAGCCTTTCAATACCGCCTTTAATCATTGCATATAAACGCCTCAAAAGCTCGGAGCGCACGGCTCTATGAAGATTCACGCATGCGGAAACCGAACCGGCAATAAAATCCCCGGACCGGTCTTGAAAAAAAATCCGTCCCAGAGCTTTTTCCGCCTTGAGAGAAATATACGAAGACTGACTGCCCGCAGTGTCGGCAAGCCTGTTAAGAGCTGACTTTATTTGAGGATTAAAAGTTTCAAGCACGGGCAGAACCTGCTTTCTGATTCTGTTTCTCGTAAAAACCGTCAGCTCGTTGCTGCTGTCCTCAACCCATTTTTCCCCTTTATTTTCAAGATACTCAATAATTTGCCGGCGGCGGACTGCTATAAAAGGCCTTATCAAACTGCCGGAGCGCGGATTTATTGAAGAGATGCCCGAAACTCCGCTTCCGCGCACTATCCTCATCAGAACAGTCTCCGCTCTGTCGTCCATTGTGTGAGCTGTGGCTATCCTTTCGGCGCCGGTTTTTTCGCAAATTTCACGGAAAAACCGGTATCTGAGTTCCCTCGCGCCGTGTTCTATTGAAAGCCCGTTTCTTTTTGAAAACTCTTCGGTGTCACAGGAACGGATCTCAAGCGGCAAACCGAGTCTTCCGCACAGTTCAGACACAAACCCGGCGTCCCGTTCGGACTCGCTTCCGCGCAAATTGTGATTGAAATGGCAGACAAAAATTTCAGGCGCAAATTCATCAAGCTCTTTGAGGGCATGAAGAAGTGCGACGGAGTCCGCGCCGCCCGAAACTCCGACAACAACCCTCATGCCCGAGCGCGGCAGCATGTCAAACTCTCTCAGAGCGCTTATCAGATTTTCTTGCAGACTCAAACCTTTGGCGAAGAAGAGGAAATTCCTCCGGAAATAATCACATTAAAAGCCTGCTCAACGGTGAGCGGAATTTCTATGACTTTGGACTCCGGAACCATTAGATAAAAGCCGCTTGTGGGGTTTGGTGTCGTCGGCAGAAAAATATTCACAAGAGTTTCTTCAAGCACGTTATGCCCCTCGCCGGGTTTCATCTTTCCCATTACAAAACCTATTGAATAAATACCCTCCCTTGGATATTCAAAAATCACGACCCCGTTGCCCTGCCGAATACCGGAAGTGCCGAACAGGGTCCCCAGAATCTGTTTGGAGGCGTTGTAGGCCGTTCTGACAACGGGTATTGAGAGTATGATTGATTCGGCAAAGCTTACAAGACGGTTGCCGATTATGTTCCTCGCCACATACCCCGCGAGCACGACAAGAAAAACCGTACAGAAAATTCCTATCGAGAAAGAAATCAGTTGAAAAACCCATTCGGGAAAAGAGTAGTCGGTAACCAGATATTCAAGCACTCTTGAAGGCACGGCAATTACAAGTGAGTAAATCCACAAAGAGATTGTATAAACAAAAAAAATGGCGAGGCCGAAAGGGACAATTACCGCGAGCCCCGTTAAAAAACCTTTTCTGAGCCAGTTAAAAAAACGCATAATCAGTCCTTTTTGTAATTTGTCTGTTCCCGCAAAGTTCTGCTGGGCTTGAAAACAACCTCATTTCTTGAGGGAATTTTTATAATTTCCCCGGTCGCCGGATTTCTGCCTTTTCTGGGTTTTCTTTTTTTTACATACAGGCTCCCGAAACGATGCAACTTCACCCAATCACCCTTTTGAAGGGATTTTTTCAGGGTGTCAAAAAAATATTCCACAATGTCGGCGGACTCTCTTTTTGAAAACCCGAGTTTTTTGTGTATTAAATCAGCAATTTCTTTTTTTGTAACAGCCACTTTTTTATCTTATTTGAGCGCCGAAAGAATCACCGAGTGTTCGCACGGCTTTTTTCCAAACCGAGTTCGCCTCTTCATCGGTGAGAGTTTTCTCAGCGGAACGCAAAACAATTGAAATTCCGACACTCTTCATGTCATCCCCCATGGATTTATCCTCAAAAAGATCAAAAATCCACACATTTTCAATAAGTGGGCTAACACTTTTGACACCGGATATTATATTTCCGACTTCCAGATTTTTTTTCACAATAAAAGCCACATCGCGCCTGAGCGAAGGAAACCTGGGCAAAGCTGAAAAAACCGGTCCGCCCCCATCACGGCAGGAATAAAGTCTGCCCAAATTCAGCTCAAGAGCAACCGGACGTTTAAGGTCAAACACCGTGGCGGCTTCCGGATGTATTTCACCGATGTATCCGAGTTTTATCCCGTCTCCGAAAATAATACTCGCACTTTTTCCGGGGTGAAAATAATTTTTTTCCGAACCGGGCTCAAAAACCACCGCAGAGCGGAAAGAATCATCACCCCCGGAAAAAATATTCAAAAATTTTTCAAACAAACCCTTCATATCAAAAAAATCAAAACTTCCGCCGCTCCATAAATCCGGCAGACCGTCTCCCGCGGCAACGGCCGAAAAAACTTTTTCCTCAACGGGCAGCCGGCCTTTGCCTTTGGGGTAAAATACTCTGCCCGATTCAAAAATTCTCGCTGCGCCGCACTGTCTGGAAAGATTGAATTTCAAATTTCTCATCAACCCCGCAAGCAGAGTGCCTCTCATGACGGAAATATCCGCTGAAATTGGGTTGAGAATTTCAAGCATTTCTCCGGAATTAAAAACCCTGAGAAATTCCGGGTTGTCAAACCCGTAGTTGACGGCCTCTGAAAAACCGTTCAGAACAAAAACGCTTTTTATTAAATTCTCCCCGTCCGTGCGGCCGTTTATTTTCCGCTCAAGCATGCCGACGCTCGGTTCGGTTTTCGGTATGCTGTTGTATCCGATAAGCCGGGCAACTTCCTCAATCACATCGGCGGGGCGCGTAACATCCGCCCTAAAGGTGGGAATTTTCAGAGAAACGTCCCCATCACCCGGGTCCGACACCTCAAAGCCCAGAGAAGCCAGAAGCCTTAAGACCTCCTTTCTGTCGCGTGAAGTCCCGAGAGTTTTCCATATTTTTTCAAGCGATACCCTTAGCTCGCAAGGCTTTATTTCCGTCGGGTAAACATCCGCAACTCCACGCAACCGGGAGCCTCCGGCAACCGACTTTATCAGAGAAGCAGCCCTTGTCAGAGCAGGAATCGCGGCCGCAGGGTCAACCCCTCTTTCAAATCTGTATGAAGACTCGGACGAAAGTTTCAGACGCTTGGAAGTTCTCCTTACGGATGAGGGACTGAAACACGCAGCCTCAAGCAGAATTTTTTCTGTCTTCACACTGACTGAGGAACTCTCCGCTCCCATCACGCCGGCAATTGCCAGCACACCCTCAGAATCCGCTATCACAAGGTTTTCGGGGGTCAGGTCATAACTTTGAGAGTCAAGAGCCGTAACAGACTCGCCGGTATTTGCGTTTCTTACCGCAAGGCCGTCACTGACAAGGTCTGAATCAAACGCGTGAAGAGGCTGACCGAATTCAAGAAGCACAAGGTTTGTAACGTCAACAACGTTGTTTACGGGCCTGATTCCACAGGCTGAAAGACGCGCCCGCAACCACAGCGGCGACTCTGCCACACTGACACCGTCCACAATTCCGCAACAGTAGCGCAGACAGCCTTTTTCATTTTCCAAGCTAACCTTGACAGCGTCCCGTGCGGCTTGGGAGCTCGTATCATCAACGCCCGGCTTTTGAAGAAGAGGCGGAATTTTCAAAACCCCGCCGGTTGCGACTGCGATTTCCCGCGCTATTCCAATTACGCTAAGGCAGTCAGGTCTGTTGGGTGTAACGACCACTTCAATAACAACATCTTCAAAATCCGGAATTTCGGTAAGCGGTGTTCCCGCCGCAATGAAATCCGGCAGTATCATAATTCCGTCGGACTTGGCGGAAAAAAGCCCGATTTCCTGTTCCGAGCAAAGCATTCCGCCGGATTCACATCCGCGTATTTTGGAGCGTTTGATAGTGATTCCGTCGGGGAAAACAGCCGTTTGAGGCAACTTTGCCCCCGGAAGCGCGAGAACGACCATATCGCCCGTTTTCATGTTTGTCGCTCCGCAGACAATTTCGTGTGTTTCTCCGCCGTCAGTAACGGAACACAGAGACAGACGGTCTGCGTTTGGATGGGCCCTCACGCTCTCCACTTTTGCAGACACAATTTTATCGTGTGTAAGATGTGTGATTGATTCCACTTCAAGACCCGCCATCGTAAGCGTTTCTCCAAGCTCTTGTGGAGAAAGGTCAAAATCCACATACTCTTTAAGCCACTTTATGGTTACTTTCATATCAAAATCTCTTCACCGGAACTGATATGGTATTCTAAAGCAGCTTAAATAGAAATCAAATAATACCGGACACTTATGACGAAACAGACCCCCCGAAACATGACGAACAATCTGTCGCGCCTGATAGCGGAAGATGTAAAAAAACAGGGCGCCATCACTTTTGAAAGATTTATGGATATTGCCCTTTACCATGAGGAGCTCGGATACTACTCAAGCGGGCGGGCGCAAATAGGCAAAAAGGGTGATTTCTACACAAGCCCGGCAGTGGGCAGCTCCTTCGGAAAGACTCTTGCAAGGGTCGTTAGCCGCCTGAAAAAGCTGATGGAGAGGCAGAACTGTATAACCGTTCTGGAAGTGGGAGGCGGGCAAGGATGGCTCGCGTTTGATATTCTTTCCGAGCTTGCAAGAACTGACCCCGAAACTTACGGCTTGGTTGAGTATATACTGCTTGACCGTTGCAACCCTCAACAATGCGCGGTTACGGGAAAGCATAAAAACTTCCGCAGAGTGAAAAATTTTGATGAGATAGTGGCGCCGTTAACAGGAATTATTCTTTCAAATGAGTTATTTGACGCCATTCCTTTTCATCGGCTCATATTTAGAAACGGGGAAATAAGGGAGATTTTCGTTTCTTGCGGCGAGTATGGGTTCGTGGAAACCGAAGCCGCGCCTTCAAGCGGAAAACTGGCCGAATACTTTGACAGGTGCGGGGGGGTGGAGAAAATGGGATTTGTTGAAGGACAGCAGTTTGAGGTCTGCCCCGGCGCCGCCAAACTGCTGAAACAGATGGCGGACGCCATGAAAAAAGGGATAATTCTGACAATAGACTACGGTTTGCGGACAGAAGAGCTTTTCAGTCCGGAGAGATACAACGGCACTTTCAAGTGTCTATCAGAACACAAAATCAGCGAATCTCCATATCAGAAAATCGGCGAACAGGACATAACAGCCCATGTTGACTTTGGAAATCTTGAAAGCACGGGAGAGGCGTCAGGTCTTGCAACTCTTAAATACACAACACAGGGTCAATTCCTGCTTGACTGGGGAATAATGAAAATTGCCGAAAGAAATCTACAGGAGATACCAGCCATCAAAAACCTGTTTATGCCCTCAATGATGGGAAACAGATTCCGAGCTTTGATGCAGGTCAAAAACTCAGACGAACTGAAGGAGAGTTTTTATCCCGAAAGCCCGTTAAAAATTTCATTCGGTCTATAAGACAAGGTCAATACACCCGCTTCTTTACTTGACACACATACATCACCGCCGTTACAGTAAAAAATCTGAAACTCCGAGGTTAATCAAATGACTGACTCTATATACAAAAACAACATCGGCCCTGAGATGGGCAAATTCAAAGAAACAAACCCCGAAATGCTTGAATCATGGATGGCTTATCACGACAGCGTATTTAATGACGGGGCTCTGTCCGTTAAGGAAAAGCAGCTTATAGCCGTTGCGGTCGCACATATAACATCCTGCCCTTACTGCATAAGGTCAAGAGTCAACGCTTCACTCAAAGCCGGAGCGACGGACAAAGAGATTGTTGAGGTTATTTATGTTGCAATGCGTCTTGCCATGGGCGCGCCCTACGCCTTCTCAAGCATAGCGTTTGAGGCATGGGACCATCTTGAACAGAGTGTTCCGCTCTCTGAAGGACACTTTTTCAAAAAAGACATAGCTCACGAAATCAACTTCTTCAAAGAAGAAAGCGGGGACATAGCCGCGCCGTTTGGAAACTTCCACAAGAAAACTTTTGAAGACGGAGCTCTCACAAAGAAATTTAAACGCGGTATCGTGGCGCTTGCCTGTGCCCTGACTACAAAATGCCCCTACTGCATAAGATCCTGCGTCAAAGACGGGAAAGCGGACGGTGTAACATCAAAACAGATAGCCGAAGCCGTAAACGTTGCAATGGTTATGACCGCCGGAGCCTGCTGGGCGCATTCTTCAATAGCAATGGAAACAATAGCAAAAGCGGAAAAATAAGTTCATCGCCTTTTGACAACGCCCTCATACACAGCGGCGGATGACACCATATCCGCAATTTCCACACCGCCCGGCAAGGGTGGAATCTGCGTAATACGCATAAGCGGAAAAAAATCTCTTTCAGTAATAAGACGACTGTTTATGTTTCACGGGAAACATCGCGATTTTGAACCGCGAATAATGTATGCCGGGAACATAATTAACCCCGAAAACAAAACCGTTCTGGACAGCGCAATGTGCGTTTTTATGAAGGCGCCCCATTCATATACCGGAGAGGATTCCGCTGAAATTCACTGCCACGGCGGCACCGCATGCTCCGGAAAAGTGATGGAGTTGACTCTGAAACGAGGATGCAGACCCGCAAAACCCGGAGAGTTCACCCAGAGGGCTTTTATGAACGGGAAAATGGATCTTGCACAGGCACAGGCGGTTGCAGACATAATCAACGCGCAAAGTGAACTTGGGCTCAAACAGGCGGGACTTCAACTGTCCGGCGGACTTTCCGACAGAATAAACGAAACAAAAAAGCAGTTGGTTGAAATTTTCGCGGAAATTGAAACGCGAATAGATTTTCCGGAAGAAGAAACAGGAGACATATCAACAAGTCTAATGAGACAAACCGCTGAAAACGTCCTCAGGGAACTGAAATCGCTGCTTTCCACATATACGTCGGGAAGTCTAATACGCGAAGGAGCGGGAGTCGCAATAGTAGGAAAGCCGAATGTGGGCAAATCAAGTCTTATGAACGCGATTCTCGGCAGAGAACGCGCCATAACAAGCAAAGAACCCGGAACGACAAGAGACTATATTGAGGAACAGATATCCATAGAAGGCATCACTGTCAGGCTTACCGATACGGCCGGAATCAGAAACGCCCGGAATGAGGCCGAAAAAGCGGGAATTAAAATGGCAAAAGACAGAGCTCTTGGAGCTGACATGCAAATTCTGGTAATTGATGGAAGTATTCCGCTTTCCGAAGAAGAAGTTGGGATGGTTGAAAATTCGGAGAAAAACACCATCCTCGTCATAAACAAGTCAGATTTGGCCGGAAAAAACATAAAAAGCATACAAAACAGGTTTGAGATGCGCGAAACGGCTCTCACATCGGCGAAAACAGGTGAGGGGATTCAAATTTTGAAAGGGAAAATAGGAAAAACACTTATGGAAAACACCAAACCCATGGAAACCAACGAGGCGGCTTTGACCTGCCTCCGGCACAAAGAGGCGGTTGAAAAAGCTCTCCTGGACGTAAAAGAGTTTTTAAGCCTCCTGAACGGAAAAGAGTCGCCTGAAATACTGTCAATAAAGGCCAGAGAAGCAATCGATTCACTTGGCGAGATAACGGGCGAAACCACAACCGAAGAGATACTCGGTGTCATTTTCGGAAAGTTTTGCATAGGAAAATAGGAGAATTACAAAGGAGAGCTGACAATAATTCCCGTAATTTTTATAAAAATTGGGTCCGCCGAAGCAAAATGTTATTTTATACAGGGTTCCCGATAACGGTTTCCAATTTGTCCGTTAGTTTGGCTTGGATCGTGCCAACGGGAACCCTTTATAAGCCCCTTTGTTTCATGTGAAACATAACGGCCAGTGCCAAATCATTTTTCCACACTTATACACAAAGATGTGGAATATATGTTGACAACGATAGGGTCAGGTCTTGTTTAATACCACATAAAAGCCTGATATAAAAGATTTTTCAAACAAAGATAGGAAGTGTGAACGGATGTGGAAAAATCAAGGGTCAAGTCTTGAAATTGAATGTTTTCAACAGGAACAATTCCTGAAACAGAGTTGGTGGCAAAAACAAATTCCATCCGCGCTATTTCCCGCTCCTGAAGGGAAAGTTCCGACACCGAAAAGCCGGCTTTTGATGCAATATCTATCAAGATTTCCCTTGTTATGCCGGGAAGTATGCCGCAATCTGGAGGGGGGGTGAAAATATCCGTGCCGTGCCCGAAGAAGATATTGCGGCATGTTGTCTCCACGGGGGCGGCGTCCGCATCGGGCAAAAGAGCGTCGTCAAAACCTCTTTTTTCCGCTTCCCTCATTGATAATATATTTTCAAGATAATTAAGGGATTTTATTCCGGAGAGAGGAGAATAACGTCTTGAATATCCGTTTTGCAGAAAAATAATTTTCAAGGGTTTGACGGAAAAATTATCAGAAAATTCAGTGACGGAAATTATAATTTGAAAAGAATCGGGTTTTGCAAAAAAGGGCGCCGGGAGACCTCCTGAAACAAGGCATATTTTCACGACACAGTCGGGAAAGCCCGAATTTTCGGCGGATTTAATTATCTCCCCGGTTATTTCTCCGCCGTCGGAAATGGGTATTTCCAGAACGGCCGCGCCATGTAAAATTCTTTTAATATGCTTTTCCAGAAAAACGGGTCTAAATCCCCTCCATCTCATTGTTTCAAAAACCCCGTCTCCGTAGAAAAATCCTCTCGGAAAAATTCCGTTAATGTCCGCGACTTTTTTCCCGCCGATATAGATGACCTGATTTTTCACAAAAACGAATTAGTTCCCCGCCGCAATGGCATTTTTGAGAGCTTCAAGTTTGAGAGCCGTTTCCCGGAATTCTTTTTCCGGATCCGAATTCCACACTATTCCCGCTCCGCTCCAACAGACCGCATTTTCCCGACAGATACGCAGACATCTTATTGAAACACTGAGACGGAAATTTCCGTCCGGATAAAAAATTCCCGCCGCGCCGCAATAAGGGCCTCTTGAATGAGACTCAAGCGAATCAATAATTTCAAGAGCTTTTGTTTTCGGAGCTCCGGTTACGGAGCCGGGAGGAAAAGTTTTTTCCATTATTTCACAAAGTGAAATATTTTTTCTGAGAGTTCCGCATATTTCCGATTCCATGTGAAAAAGCGTTTTATATGATTTGACATTAAATATCTTCTTTGTTTTGACGCTTGAGGGGGAACATATTCTGCTCAAATCATTTCTCATTAGATCAGTTATCATAAGAATTTCCGCCCTCTCTTTCCGATTGGCCGACAGGGATTGTTTTATACGGGAATCCTGCAGACTATTTATTCCGCGCTTCGCCGTTCCTTTTATAGGATGTGAAACTATCTCCTTTCCGGTTTTTTCAAGAAAAAGTTCCATTGACCCGCTTATAAACTGAAATTCTCCGAAATCCATATAGGAGGCAAACGGAACCGGTTGGGAATTAAAAAGACGCAAAAATAAATTCAGAGGCTCGTCCGGATTCGGAATTTTCCACGCCTCGGATATGTTAACCTGGTATACGTCACCTTTTTCTATGTGTGATTTTATTTTCCTCACATTTTCCAGAAATCTTTTTTCAGATGAGCTGAAATCGGCTGCAATATCAGGAGCCGGTTTTTCAAGGCGATTGCGGTTTCTTTCTGAAAAAGTTTTTTCCGCCGGAAATTTATTTGAAAAACTCACCGATTTTTCATCGTAGAAGTGAAAATTAAGAAACGTGGGCGAAAAACCCGCTTTTTTATTTTCACATATTTTTTTTTTCAGACTCCTTCCGTCATGGGTTTTTTGCAGATATTCATATGAAAAAAATCCCACGGCAAAATATCCTTCGGAAGTTTTTTTTTCTATTTCGCGGACCGGGTCGCCGCTTATTTTACGAGTTTTTTCACCGTCGGAAATTACCGTGCCGTAAATACCGGATGAAAGTGTGAATCGGGGTTTTGAGAAAATTATACAACCGCCGGAGCTCTTTCCAAGCCAGCCGCCCCCGGAGTCAAGAAGAAGAGCGGACGGAAATTCATCTCCCGTTGTCATGGCCTGAAAACCGTCTACCGGGAATCTGTTTTATCAACCGAATCTCTGAGAATTTCCGCGACATCCTTTACCCGTATGTCATCTGATTTGCCCCTGAATTTTGCCGCATCCTCAAACATGGTATTACAAAAATAGCATGCGGTGGCAAGCGTGTCAGGCTTGAGCTGTTCGGCTTCTTCAAACCTGTTCCAGTTCACTCTCGGCGCCTCTTCCTCCATCCATATCTTTCCGCCGCCCGCGCCGCAGCAGAAACTGTTTCGCCCCGAACGTTTCATCTCAACAAGGTCTACGCCCGATATGGATTTGAGAATTTCCCTCGGTGAATCATAGATTTTGTTGTATCTGCCTATGTAGCAGGAGTCGTGGTATGTGATTTTCTCCGAAACCCCTCCGTTCGGTGTGAGTTTGCCCTGTTTTACAAGTTCCAGCAGAAAATCGGTGTGGTGAACCACTTCATACTCGCCGCCGAACTGCGGATACTCATTCTTTATCGTGTTGAAGCAGTGCGGACAGTTGGTGAGGATCTTCTTCACCTTCAAATCGTTCATTTTCTCCACATTTTGAGACGCAAGTTCCTGATAAAGAGCCTCCTCACCGAGGCGTCTGGCCGGGTCGCCGCTACAGGTCTCTGAAGGCCCCATGACGGCAAAGTCCACTCCCGCCTTTGCAAGAAGCTCCACAACCGCCTTTGAAACCTCCTGGCCGCGCGGGTCAAAAGCGCCGAAACACCCCATCCAGTAAACCACATCAACGGGCTCCGCGTTTTCAAGATCTTTTCCGAGAACCCTCACCCCCTGGATGCCGGAGAGCCAGGAGGCTCTTTCCGAGTCATTAAATCCCCACGGGTTTCCGTGAGTCTGAAGTTTCTGCAAGGTGCGAGTCGCCGTCCCGGTCAGCTTGCCTTCAAGGGTCAGATACCTTCTCATTTCCACAATTTTGCCCATCTGGTCTATGAACAGCGGGCACTGTTCAACACAGGCGTTGCAAGTTGTGCAAGCCCAGAGCTCATCAGATGTTATCCATTCGGGCGAAGCAAGCTCCGCGCCCTCGCCCGCGGGAATTTTCCCGTCAGCGATTTCCTTGCCTTCGCTTGAAACATAGTGCCTGAGTTTGACAACAACATCGCGCGGAGAAAGCACCTTCTCGGTATTCCATGCGGGGCAGTTGTCAGTACACCTGCCGCATTCGGTGCAGGTGTAGGAATCCATAAGGTCTTTCCAGCTGAAATCCTCTATTTTTGCCGCGCCGAAATGGTCAAGGTCTTCGGGAATATCCTCAAAATCTATCTTCGCAAGCGCGCCCCGGGGTTTCAGATTCTGAAAAAAAACATTGAGCGCGGCCGTGAAAACATGGCTGTGCTTTGAATAGGGAAGATAGTTGAGAAACCCGAGAAGTATCAGAACATGGAACCACCAGAAAAACTCGCGCCAAAAGACCTGACCCCCTTCGGACATAGTGGCAAAAAGACCGGCAAACAGGCTTGAGACCGGGAGAAACTCTGCGGGAGCGCCGCCGAGCGCTATTTTCGCTCCGGTGTATAGAAACGCTGTCATAACAAGGCCGAAAATAAGCCCGAGAACAACCACGGCGTCCGGGCCGTTTACTTCTCTTTTTTTGCCGAAAGTGAGTCGGTTGACAACTCCCATGCACAGCGCCAAAATAACAAGCGCCTGGGTTATGTCCAGCACATATTCGTAGTAATCATGTCCGACTCCGGGAATGAGTTTGAATTCCGTTTCGGGGAAAAAAAGACCGCCTACAAAAATTTCAAAAGTGCCTATGGAGATAATCAGAAATCCCCAGAAAATCATAAAATGCTCAATTCCCGCAAATGTGTAGTTCTGCCAAAGTCTCCGCTGTCCGAAAACATATATAAAAACACGTTTTACCCTCTCCCCGATTTGGTCAAGGCGGTTGTCCTCCTTTTTTCCCAGCCGCAGAAGGCGTATGAGGTTGTAGATGTTGTAAAAGAAAAAACCGAAAGAGGCCACTAGAAGAACAGTCATTATAAGCGGTTTCATATTTTCCTCCGGTGTTTATCGTATAAGGAGAAGAACTCCGTAACATTATACTAAATAGGCGCGGGGAAAGGTCAAGAATACAAAATGCAGTGTCTTTTCATCAGAATTAAAACAAGATGGCCGCTAAAACCCGAAACAATAAGGCCGAGGAAGTGTTAAACTCCGTCCCGGACACGTTCTTCTTTTCGGGTTCTGCGGAGCTTGAGGCGGTTAAGAGCATTTACAAACGCCTTCGCACTTGCGACTATTATGTCCGTGTCTGAGCCCCTGCCGCGTGAAAAAACTCCGGCTTTCTCATCCGTTATACGGACTGTAACCTCGCCCTGGGCGTCAGTGCCCCCGGTTATGGAGGAGATTCTGTATGTTTCAAGCCTCGGATACTCTCCGGTCGCCTTTTTAATCGCCTTGTAAGCCGCATCCACCGGACCGCCGCCCCGTTCGGAAGCGGAAATTTTCTTCCCGCCGGCAAGAAGGCGCACAGTCGCCCCCGGAACCACACACGAACCGCCCGTGAACTCTACATCAAGAAGTTCGTAGTAGTCGGATGAACCCATAAACTCTTCGCTTATAAGAGCCTCTATATCTTCGTCAAAAACATACTTTTTTTTGTCGGCGAGGTCTTTGAATTTTTTGAATGCCTCCTCAAACTGAGACTCGTCAAGATCATATCCGAACTCGTTGAGCCGGTCCCTGAACGCATGTCTGCCCGAATGCTTGCCGAGAACTATGGAGTTTGATGATATGCCCACATCTTCGGGCTTCATAATCTCATATGTAATTCTGTCATTCAAAACGCCCGCCTGATGTATTCCCGCCTCATGAGCAAAAGCGTTTGCGCCCACAACGGCTTTGTTCGGCTGAACGGCGACTCCCGTGGTCTGAGACACAACCCTGCTTGTGGAATATATCTGCTCAGTGCAAATCCCGGTTTTCCAGGGATTTTTGTCTCCCCTGACCCTTATCGCCATAACTATCTCTTCAAGAGAAGCGTTTCCGGCTCTCTCCCCGAGGCCGTTTATCGTGCATTCCACCTGACGCGCTCCGTTTGCAATCGCGGCGAGGGAATTGGCAACGGCAAGTCCCAGATCGTTATGGCAGTGAACGCTCAAAATAATTCCGTCCAGACCGTCAACCCTTTGCCTCAGGGTTCTGATAATCTCTGAAAATTCTTCCGGAACCGTATAGCCGACCGTATCGGGAATGTTGATTGTTGAGGCGCCGGACTCTATTGCGAGAGAGACAACCCGGCAGAGATAGTCAATATCGGTGCGGGTGGCGTCTTCACAGGAAAACTCAACATTTGAAGTGAATCTGCTCGCATACTCAACAGACTCCGAGGCAATCCGCGCGACCTCTTCGCGCGATTTTCCCAGTTTGTGTTTAAGATGGATGTCCGAGGTTGCGATGAAGGTGTGTATGCGGGGATTTTCCGCGTTTTTTACGGCTTCCCATCCGCGGTCTATGTCATGTTTTGAAGCCCTGCAGAGAGCGGCAATCTCACAGCCTCTGATTTTTTCCGCTATTTCCCGCACCGAGATAAAATCCTCCCCGGAAGAAACCGGGAAACCCGCTTCTATGACATCAACCCCCAGGCGTTCAAGCTGATAGGCCACCCGCAGTTTCTGCGAAGCGGTCATTCCGCATCCGGGAGCCTGTTCTCCGTCTCTGAGTGTCGTGTCAAATATTTTCACATAGTCGGGCCGCATTTTGACTTTACACCGCGCCGATTGGCTGGGGGACTGGGATTCGAACCCAGACTAACGGTTCCAGAGACCGCGGTACTGCCGTTATACTATCCCCCATTCGGCGGGGTTAATACTACATAAACCGCCGGCAATTTGAACAGTCTCACGGCAGGAAGTAAACTCCGGTGCTGAAACACCCGGAAAATGCAAATGATTAAAACCGTTTTCTCCACAGCCGTTGCGACTCTCATTTTATGCGCCGTCCACACTGCCGCCTGCAAAGCGCAAAACACCGGAGACGGAAATTCTCTGAAAAAACTCAAGCTCGCCCGCAAAGAGACCTTACGCTCGGAAAACCCCGAAAAGGCTCTCTCTCTTCTCTACAATACGGAAAATGAGGTTCCCGAACTCAAAGAGTACGTTTTTTTCATCAGAGGCGAAGCGCTTGAAAAACTGTCAAACCCTCTTGCGGCTGACATGTACCGGATTGCGTCGGATTCGGAAGCGCTGAGAACCAAAGCGCTTGAAAAACAGGCGGAGTCTCTTGAAAAAAACGGGCTGTGGACTGAGGCGGGAAAGACATACAAAACCCTGCTTGATTATAAGGACGCCAAGCGCAAAAGCTTCTATTTGAAAAAAATGGCTGAAATATCAGAGAAAAGAGGCAATACCGCAAAAGCGGCGGAGATTTGGGAATCACTCTGGGAAAATTATCCGGCAAGCGATTTTTCGGAAGAAGCGCCGGGAAAAATTACCGCGCTCACGGGAAAATTCTCCCCTTCGGAAAAGGTGCGGCGGCAAAGAGCGGAAAGGCTGTTTTCACTGGGAAAATGCGTAAGCGCACTCGCCGCATATAAAACACTGCCCGTAACTCCGCAAAGCAACATTGAACGGGCCGTATGTATGCGCAGAACGGGGAGAAAAAACCGTGAGACGCTCGAAAGGGCCCTGCTTTTACTGCAAAACTCACGGTCGGCCGAAGGGATATATGTAAAAGGAACCTTGCTTGAGTCAATGGCGAAAATTTCCGGTGACAAAAAAGAAAAATCGGATCTGTTTCTGAAAGCCAGACGCGTTTTCAAGTCGGTTAACACATCTTTTCCGGGTTCTGAATGGGCTGGCAAGGCTCTTCTGAAAGAGCAGAAAATCGCACTGAAGCTCGGCAAAACCGACAGGGCTGAGAGAGTATATACTCTGATAAAAAAATCCCACCCCGGAAAAAGAGCTGATACGGCTTGGAATCTGGGCTGGTTTTACTACAAAAATGGCGAATATGAAAAAGCGGGGCGGATATTTTCCGAAAACAGCAGACCTGTGAATTCAATGCTCGCCGGACAGTTCCCATACTGGAGAGCGAAAATTTTTGAAAAAGCCGGCAAAAACGGGGAGTCAACAAAACTGTTTCAAGAAACCGCCGAGCGAAAAAACTTCAGTTACTACTCCTTTCTCGCATCTGAAAAAACCGGTCATAAGAGAAGTTTCTCAAAGTCCGCAAAAACAAAACGGAACCCGGAGGAGAGCCCCGCAATAGCAAGGGCGCGGCTTTTGCTTGATGCGAGTTTTGACTCATGGGCGGAAAAGGAAGCCGAAATTGCGTCCAAATCACATCCGGTTGCGGCATGTGAAATACTCACCGCCACAAAAAACTTTCATTCATGCATAAAAATTGCCGGAAACTATCCTCCGCCCGAAGAAGCGCGTTTTGCATTTCCACAAGGATTTGAGAAACAAATCGGGGCGTCCTGTGCCGCAAACGGGCTGGATGAAAATCTTGTTTATTCTCTCATACGGGAGGAAAGCAGGTTCAAAACAGACGCCGTCTCGCCCGCGCCCGCTTTTGGTCTCATGCAACTCATCCTGCCGACCGCAAAAGAAGTCGCGGGGAAAACCGGTGAGAAAGAAATAACACGGAAGAAACTTTTTCTGCCGGAAGTAAACATCAAACTCGGCTGCCATTATCTGGCCTCAATGCTGAAAAGATTCAAAAACAACCCCGTGCTGGCGCTTTCGGCCTACAACGCGGGCCCGTCAAGAGCGAAAAGGTGGTCGGGAGAATTCAAAAACCTTGAGCGGGACGAATTCACCGAAGAAATTCCGTTCAGGGAAACCAGAAACTACGTCAGACGCATATTCAGAAGCTACGGAGCGTATAGGGCCGTCTACGGCTCCGACGGTTGAAATTCGGCGAAGTTTTTCAAAATTTTCAAGCCCGCACCGGAGCTCTTTTCGGGATGAAACTGGCAGGCAAAAACATTGTTTTTTGCCACCGCCGCGGCAAATCTCACCCCGTGCTCGGTTTCAGCGGCGATTATTGAATCGTCATCAGAGTCAACACGGAAAGAGTGCGCGAAGTAGAACCAGTTCTCATCACTAATTCCACTGAAAAGCGGAGAAGGCTTTTTCAAACAAACCCGGTTCCAGCCCATATGCGGAATTTTAAGCCCCGGCAAACCGGACGGAAACCTTCGCACCCGACCTCTGAAAATTCCAAGCCCCGGCTCGCCGGGGCTTTCATCACTGTGTTCAAAAAGAATCTGAAGTCCGAGACACATTCCAAGATACGGCCTGCCGCTGTCTATAAAATCCCGAATCGCTCCCGCGGCGCCGGTTTCTTTCAGAGACTGGGAACAGTCACCAAAAGCGGCGACGCCGGGAAAAACAAGGCGTTCTGACCCCTCTATGCTTTTCGCATCTGAGATTGCTCTGACTTTGAAGCCGAGAAACCTGAAAGCGTTAAGGACACTTTGCTGGTTTCCCATTCCATAGTCAAAAACGGTTACTTCCCCGCCGCCGGGTGAGTTCATAACGCGCCCTTTGTCGAGGGAATATCGCCATAGCGATTGTCAATGGCCGTTGCGAGGTCAAACGCGCGTCCGCATGATTTGAACATCGCCTCAATGTTGTGGTGCAGATTTTCTCCGCATTCAAGACGTATGTGCAGGTTGCAGCCCATGTTGTTTGAGAGTGATTTGAAAAACTCACGGGCAAGTTCCGAATCAAAATCTCCCACCTTGGATTTGGGCATATCGGCATTGAACACAAGGCAGGGTCTTCCGCTTATGTCAACCGCGGTGAAAACAAGCGTGTCTTCAAACGGAACATATGAGTGCGCAAAGCGGACTATGCTTTTTTTCTCTCCGAGCGCTTCTCTGAAAGCGTTTCCGAGCGCTATGCCGACATCTTCAACCGTGTGATGGAAATCAACCTCGGTGTCGCCGATGGCTTTTATTTTAAGGTCAAAACAGCCGTGACGCGCAAACTGACACAGCATATGATCAAAAAACGGTATCCCGGTCTTAATATCAAACACACCGGCGCCGTCAACGTTCAAATCAACGCTGACTTTAACTTCATTGGTTTTTCTCTCAAAACTCGCTTTTCTTTCCGCAACCATATTGACCGCAATTAAATGAAAAATTCACACTTCCTGAACGTGAGGAAATTAGCTTAAGGTGAGACATTCAATTCTTACTCAATTTTAACACGGAGGCAGAAAAGTGAAACAGTTTTTGAAACTCTTGGGAGTATTTACGGTTTTAGTCCAGACTCTTGCGGCAACACAAAATTCATGGGCACAGGAACAGCCCGCAGTGGTAAGATGCGAACTGCCGGATTGTAAAGTTACGCCAATTTTTACCGTGGGAGAAAGCATAGGTCAAAGCAACTATATGCCTCCGGGCCGGCTTGACGGCACCGGCGCATATAAACTGAATAAAAACACCGTCCGCGTTTTTGTAAACCACGAGATTTCCAGAAATGATTCCACCGGCTCCAACTATAAAAGGGGAGATAGAACGGGCGTCTTTGAACTTGAAGGGGCGCGTGTTTCCTATTTTGATTTCAACATGGAAACTCTCAAAGTCTTGGACTCGGGAGTCGCCTTTTCAACAATCTACAACGCATCGGGCAATCCTGTTTCCGATAACAGTTTTTTACCGGTCAACTCACGAAATTACGGCTTTGACAAATTTTGTTCGGCGAACTTGTTTGAGCCATTCCGGTTCGGACGGGGGCGGGGGTTTGTGGACCGCATCTTTATGACAAACGAAGAATCTTCATTGGGTCCCGGAGGAGCTTTCTGGGCTCTTAATCCGGAAGACCGCAGTCTGTGGCACGTATCAGCACTGGGACGCGGGAAATGGGAAAGCAGCACGCAGCTGGACACCGGATCACCCGATAAGGTGGCTCTGATACTTTCAGATGATGAGTCTCCGTATGATGTGGACAGTGACGGGATAAGGGAATTGGCGCCCCTATACCTCTATGTGGGCATAAAAGATAAAAGCCCCGACGCCGACTTTCTTGCAAGAAACGGCCTGAGAAATGGAAAAATCTATGTCTGGGTCGCAGACAACAAATCAAAAAATCCGTCTGATTTCAGAGGCAAAGGGTCGCTGAGCGGCCGTTGGATGGAACTGGATACATCCGGAGGAACACCATCTGAAAACGGCGGTTCAGGTTTTGACGAATATGGCAATCCGGGCCAGGTAAAACTCTGAAAAAGAGCCGAAGAAATCGGAGCGTTCGGCTTTTCACGACCCGAAGATGTGGCGACAAATCCCGAAAACGGAAGGGAAGCCGTGCTTGCCTCAACCGGCAGTTCAAAACTCGGCAGCAACGCCGACAGAGTGGGCACCCTATACACAATTAAAACCGACTTTAGAAAAATGACCGGCACATTAAAAATAGTCTACGACGGTGACATGGATCCAAGCAGAAGACTGCGCAGCCCCGACAATCTTGACTGGACTGACGACGGATGGATTTATGTGCAGGAAGACATGGCCGCGGACACGGACGATGACGGCAGACCCATTTTCGGCGCCGGTGCGGCAAATCCTTATGAGGCAAGCATTGTGCGGATAAATCCGGAAAACGGGGAAATTCAGCGCGTAGCGGAGATTGACCGAACTGCGGTATTGGACCCGAGCACCTTTGGAACCGCTTTTGACCGGTATGATGGGAAGGCGGGCAAATGGGAGACCTCCGGCATTTTGGATGTTTCAACCCTGTTCGGCAGGAAAAAAGGAACACTGTTCATTTTAGATGTGCGTGCCCACGGCATTAAAAACCAGAATGATCTCAATGGCGATTCCGAAATAGACGATGAAGGTCTTGTTGAGGGGGGTCAGTTGCTGTTCCTCGACCTTTCTGCCGACCGCAGCGCAGGCCGGGGTTCTGCCGGAAAACTCACAAACCTTCCCGGAAGCCGTGGACAACGCCTGCCGTAACTTGAAACATAGAAGGCGCAGCGCAACTCTTTGAACGACACGGAAACCGCTGAAAATACTGCCGCCATGCTCACAAAATGACGAAATCAGCGGAGAGGCGCAAAAAACTTCACAATGAAAAGGGGTGAGCTCTTTGGGGCGGTCGGAGCAGAAATATGGTTTTCAAATATACTGAAATCGGAGACCTGACATAATTGGATAGAAACCACTGTCGTATTGGGCAAAGGCGGCTTTGAACCTCCGCATCACATATGAAGCAGAGGTTAAAGAGCTACTGAGCTCATACTCAATGACCGCAAAATTTGGTATTAATCTGTGAAAGCGTCTTTTTAAGAAACCGTGTAGACAGACCGAGCAATGAGGTTTCAAAGCATGACGCGCCGCAACCGGCCTTACAACAGGCCGTTTTCAACAAAGCTGTAGTGGCCATGCCGATATCTTCAACGGTGTGATGGAAATCAACCTCGGCGTCGCCGTCAACGTTCAAATCAACGCTGACTTTAACTTCATTGGTTTTTCTCTCAAAACTCGCTTTTCTTTCCGGAGGTATTGCCAGAAAACTTAACGGAATTGTGGGGATAGGGCAATAACGCTGGAACCTCTAAAACCTATTTTCTGTAATTCCGTATTTGACATACAGACTCGCTCCTTATTACCGTTTTAGGGTGGAACCGAGTTGCCAAATCTCTGTGAATGCAAAAATCCACGGAAAATAAAAGGAGGTTTAGATAAACAACAATGGCTTCATACTATGGCGTTTTTTATTTGTATATCAGTTATGACAGTTTCACTTATTGGAATATATTCACTTCTGTTTAGGGTTCATCAATGGATAATAAACTGTTTCAAATGCTTTAAGGATATTTTGAACCTAAGAATATTAATAGTTCTGTACGTTGCTAATTTATACGAATTTCTAAAACAAAAAAGCTACAAGGTCTTCACATTTTATAAATTAGCATGAAACCATTGAATTGAACTGCTTCAGATACTGACTCATTTACTTCCGTATCTTTATCATAGTAGTTAAACTGATGGTATGGTGATTCCAAATCAGTTTTCATCCAATGAAGTTTTTTGTTGTCAGTTCCAATTTTTTCAAAGTAATTTTTGGCATATTGCGGAAGAACGGCGCCATCAGAGTGGATCATCAATGTTGGTTTTTTGAGGTCTGCGGCCGTTGACATAGGATCCGCCGTTAACCAATCTTCCCAGGAGATTACGGCAAATTCTTTATTACTCCACTCCGGTACTGCACCACGATCAGAGTTGAGATAATAGTCATAAGGACCGTACATTGCGGCAGAGGGATCTTCGGTAGAAATAGTCGGGATATATTGAACTAGACCGTTTTCAGCATAATCTCTTTTTGCTTTTTTGGCCGCACTCAATTTTTCATTTACTCCTTCTTCTCCGCCGTAAAAGAGTTTAACGGCTTCGGCGTCATGAAGCCAAGCGGCAACTGTAACAACCGATTGGATTCTATTATCTTCTGCGGTTGCCATAAGAGTATACATCCCACCTGCGCAAACCCCGAAGGCTCCAATCCTTGAATCATCTACCTCAGATACGGTTTCTAAGAAAGAAACGGCATTTTTAATGTCTTCCTTTTTAAGACTCGGACTCTCATAATATCTCGGTTCTCCTTCACTTTCCCCATAATTCCTGAAGTCGAAAGCTAGCGTAATGAAGCCTTCGTTGGCAAGTTTTTCTGCATATAAACCCGCCATTTGTTCTTTTACCGTAGTCCAACTGCCCGACACTACAATAGCGGGATATTTTCTTGACTTGTCAAAGTTAGGGGGAAAAAACATATTGCCTACAAGATTAGCGCCTTCGCTATTAAAATTGATTTTCTTCATTTGTATATGTTTATCCTCCATTTTTATTTTATTCAGCAAACCAAAACCACGTGCAGCCACTATGGGATTGAATATTTCAACATACTCGGTAATCAAACCCTGATCATTGAATTTGAAAGTTGAATAGTATTGATTCTCATATAGTCGTGCGCTATTCTTTAACCTGATTTTACCTTTATATTTAACGTAAACAATATTAGGATCTTCCATGGCATAAATTTCTTCAATTGGGAACTCCATTCCATCAAAATTGGAAAAGACGGGCGCCCAATAATTTCGTATTTCCTCTCTGCCAACTGCGCCGCCGGAAAATATCCCCGATGCGTAAGGATTGATTTGTTCAGCATTATGGGCGAATAGAGATGCCAAAACCTCCACATTTTCACTTTCCAACGCCTTGAAAAACTTTTTGGCCGTTTCTTTATTTTTAATCGATTTGTCTTTATTCATATGGATTTCTATTTTAAAATTTTCTGATTCTTTTTGTCGCCTCTATTCTGAGTTGAGCAATCTCTTTATTGCCTTCTCCGATAGTAATGTATTTCCATGCTGATATTTGAAATTAAATTTCATTGATGAAATTTTCCAATTATCCGAACCATCTTTTATCAAATCAAAGTCGTAAGTTCCGACCACTACCCATAGGCTGGCTTCATTATCTTTTAAATGGTGACTTGCCGTTCCATAACACGACAAATATGCAGCATCCCCTCGGTAGGAGACCTGGAAATTACCTAATTGGTGGTGGGTGGCATCAAAACCGGGAAGAATACCCTTCCATGAGGCGATAATTTGTTTGGCTGACATTTTAGCTGCTGGTCTACCATTCATGGATGAATAGTCTAAACTAACTTTTGAGTTAAACGACTTTTCTACAACATCCCAATCACGATTATCCGTGGCTACAAACATATTAATAACCACATCTTTGGGCGATTTCGTGTTCCGTGCATTATTCATATGAACTAAAAATCTGCAAATCCACTCTTTAAGCGACTGTTTTCTACTTTCAGATGTTTCAATAAATTGTTGAAAAATTCTCCGGGGTTTACGGGCTTTTTTTCCAAACTCAAATCACAGAGATTAACAACATTCTCACAACAACCCGTTTTCAACAAAGCTGTAGTGGTCGTTGGAACAGACACTTATATGGTCAACAAGCCGTATGTCAAGTGATTTGCAGATTCGGGCAAGTTCTTCGGTTATTTCTTTGTCGCTCTCAGACGGCTGAGGGTGGCCGCTCGGATGGTTGTGAACGACAATGATTCCCGAGCATTTTTTCAGATCAATAGCCTTTTTCACCACATCTCTTATGTTCATACTGACGCTTCCGACCGAGCCTTCCGACACAACCTCGTGCTTGAGAAACTGGTTTTTTGTGTTGACAAAAACCAGAACCATAAACTCCCTGCTTTCCCTGCCTATTCTTGATTTGCAAAAATCTATCACCGACCGGGGGAAGTGAGGTAGTCTCCGGACTCAATTTTTGTCTCCATATAACGCCAGTTCATTTCTTTTATCAGGGTTATGAAAGCGGCCGTGATATCTCCTATGCCCGCAACTTTTGTCAACTCATCGGCGGGAGCGTCCATAACGGCTGACAATGAACCGAATCTGGCAAGCAGATTTTTTGCCGCCGGTTTCACATCCCCGCGCGGCACGGAATAAGTAAGGAGCAGTTCCAGAGCCTCGTAGTCGGCAAACGAGACAAGCCCCTCAGTGAGAAACCTGTTTCTGAGACGTTTTCTGTGACCCGCGTAGTGAGGAATTTCCCTTTCGCCGCTCATCGGGCGGTAGTTTAACTTCAGTGTGTGGAAAAAAAACTATTTTTCCGTAACACTTGTGAGATGAGAGCGGTTCTTGTCCCCATAAAAAGATTTTCAGACGCAAACGAGAGGCTTTGCAAGGTGCTTTCTCCGGCCGAGCGCAAGGGGCTCGCGCGCGTGATGCTTGAGGATGTTTTGTCAAACATATCTCTTTGCAAACGGGCGGACGCGGTCTTCCTCGTAACCGCGGAAGAGGAGGCAATGCAAATGGGAAGCCGTCTGGGAATGGAGATAATCACCGAAGAAGCGCAGCAAAGCGAGAGCTCATCCGTTGATTTTGCGATGAAAAAGTGCCGCGAAACGGGAGCGGAATCGCTGCTTGTGGTTCCGGGAGACATACCGGGCGCGCGGGCCCGGGAGTTTGACGCCGTGATTGAAAAGGACGACGGCGGAAAGCGTGTGGTGATAGTTCCTTCCCGCGACGGGACGGGAACAAACGCTCTCATGATGAGGCCCGTGGGAGTTATTTCTCCCAGTTTCGGTGAAAACAGTTTTTTCAGGCATAAGGATATGGCGCTCGGACTCGGACTCGGTTTTTCCTCGCTCACGCTCTCCGGGATAGGTCTTGACATAGACGGCCCGCAAGATTTGGAAATTTTTATGAGCACGGGCGCCGGCACAAAAACCCACGAATATCTGGGTCGCCTCGGAATGGAGAACAAAACCGGGAAAACGGCCTGATTATGGGATTTGAGCTGAACTTTCTCGGTCTTGAAGGCCCGGATGCGGACTTTGAAAAATCCAAAGTCGTAATCCTCCCCGTTCCATATGAAAGAACTGTGTCTTTCCGCGGAGGCTGCTCGCGGGGGCCGGGAGCAATACTGGAAGCGTCGCGTGCGATTGAGCTTTACGATGACGAACTGCTCTGCTGTCCGTCAGACTCCGGCATACACACCCACGGTGAGCTTGAGTGTGAAATCAATCCCGGGGAAATGGTCAAAAGTGTCAAAGAGACCTGCCGGGGGCTGGCAAAAAAGGGGAAATTTGTCATCACTGTCGGAGGAGAACACTCGGTCACGGCCGGAGCATTTGCCGCGCAAAAGGAGATTCATTCTAAACTGTCCGTTCTTTCAATAGATGCGCACTGCGACCTAAGAGACAGTTATCAAGGCTCAAGATTCAGTCACGCCTGCGTGATGAGAAGGGTTCTTGAAACTGGAGCTGCGGTGGTGGTGGCCGGCGTGAGAAGTATGTCCGCCGAAGAGGCTGAGTTTGCACGGACTAGCAAAGACCTGTTCATTTTCAGGGCAGACGATATCGCAGGGCTCAAAAGCCGGAAAGACATGGCCCGCATTGTGGAAAAACTCGGCCAAAAAGTCTATTTGAGCATTGATGTTGACGGCCTTGACCCCTCAATCATGCCATCGGTGGGAACACCTGAGCCGGGAGGACTGGGCTGGCCGGAAACCACCGCCCTGATACGGGAGGTTTTCGGCATGCGCAATGTGGTCGGGATGGATATTGTGGAACTTTCACCGATACCGGGAATCTGCGCTCCCGATTTTACCGCGGCAAAACTCATCTACAAAGCCATAGGATACAAATTCCGCTCCCCGTCAAAACCTTGATAAAACTCAGGCTGGTGTGGTAGAATCCGCCTTCACAGCAAGAGCAATCGGGCGGCGTAGCTCAGAGGCAGAGCAGGGCTCTCATAAGGCCCCCGTCGGAGGTTCGAGTCCTCCCGCCGCCAGAAACAGAGGTTACTCTTCCTTTTCAAAACTCAGAGAAGCGGAGTTTATGCAATACCTCATCCCTGTCGTCTCAGAGGGGCCGTCGGGAAAAACATGACCAAGATGGGCATCGCATTTTGAACACAATACCTCCGTTCTGCTCATTCCCGCAGAGTCGTCACTTTCAGTTTTAACGTTGCTGCCGCCGGCCGGGCTGTCAAAGCTGGGCCACCCGGTTCCGGAATTAAACTTTGCCTCGGAACTGAAAAGATTCTGACCGCAGCAGACGCAGACATACATCCCTTTTTCCTTATGGTCGTTGAACTTACCGGTAAATGGTCTCTCCGTTCCCTTCTTGCGGGTCACGGCGAACTGCTCTTCGGTCAGTTCGGCTTTCCATTCTTTTTCAGTTTTTTTTATCTTGCCGGACATGGTAACAAACTAACAAATTCAAAAATCATGTCAAAACCGTTTGAATCCGTCTCTATTTACTGAAAAGCGCTTTGCCGGAGCGCCCGCGCTCAAGGATTTTCGTGAGTTTTTCCGTATCGCGGGATTTGACGGCGGCGGCGGTTTCGGCAACGGACTCTGAAAAGCTCTCCAGCGCTTCAAGAACCGGACTTGAGTTCCGGATGAGTATTTCCGCCCACATCGCGGGGTCGCTCATGGCTATTCTCGTCGTATCTCTGAGCCCGCCGCCTGAAAGAGACAGAGCGTCGGCGCTGCCCGAACAAGCGGATGCGGCAACTGAAGCAAGCGAATAGGCGCAGACATGAGGCAAATGGCTTATAAATGCAAACACGCGGTCGTGTTCTTCGGGGGACATTCCGAAGATGTTCGCGCCCGTTTTTCTCCACATATCTTTAACCTTGCCTGAAGATTTGTCGTCTCCGCCGGTTATTATCAGGGGGTTTCCGTCAAATATGCCCGTCTTATAGCTTCGGGCGCCGTGCTTTTCATCTCCCGCAATCGGATGTGCGGGAACAAAACCGACTCCCTCGGGCAGAATCCGGCTCATCAGCTCGCAAACCGGAACCTTAACACTTGCCACATCCGTCACAACAACTCCCGGGCGCGCAACCGCAAAAAAAGCGCGCGCAACCGCCTCCATGGAGCCAACCGGGACGGCAAGCACACAGACGTCCACACCGGAGCGAACACCGGACGGATCGTTCAGTCCTATGTCAATGAGACCTTTTGAAATACAGTTGGCAACCGAATCAGGGTTGCTGTCAACGCCGGTAATCTCAGACGCGATTCCCCTCTCCTTCAAATCAGCGCAAAGAGACGCGCCTATCTTGCCGAGCCCTATGACCGCAACTTTCATGTTTTTCTCACCTTCTCAAGAGCCCGGATAAACGCCCTGTTCTGCCGTTCATCGCCGACAGTAACTCTTATGTGGTTGTCAAGCCCGTAAGCGGAGACCGGGCGGACTATAACGCCTTCACGCAGGAGCAGCTCGTAGACACGGGAGGAGTTCTCTCCCAAATCTGCGAGGACAAAGTTCGCCCTCGAGTCCGTGCGCGTTATTCCCATGGAGTCAAGCCGGGATGAAATATATTCAACACCCTCAAGGTTCGCTTTGCGCGAAAGAGCACAGTGGCGCGAGTCCTCAAGAGCCGCGGCCGCGGCCTTCTGGGCAAGAGAGTTCACATTAAAAGGCTCCCTCGCACGGTTCAAAAGAGCCGCCACTTCTTCGGAAGCAACCGCATATCCTATCCTTGTTCCGGCAAGTCCGTAGATTTTTGAAAACGTTCTGACGGTTATAAGCCCCGGCCTTGATGATTGGTAGTCAAGCGTGTCCGGGTAAAGAGGGTCATCCACATACTCAAAATAGGCTTCGTCAACAACAATGACAACGTCTTCGGGAACTTTGCCGAGAAAGTCCTCAAACTGGCTCCGGGAAAATATCGTGCCGGTCGGGTTGTTGGGATTGGCAAGGAAAATCACCCTTGTTTTTGAAGTGATGCGCCGGGCAAAATCTTCAAGGTCATGCCTCAAAAGCGGCATTGGCGAAACAACACCGGCGGCCCCCGCGCCCGCAGTGACGATTGGATAAACTACAAAACCGTGAGCGC
Source organism: Thermodesulfobacteriota bacterium (assembly GCA_965198945.1). Lineage (GTDB taxonomy): Bacteria > Desulfobacterota_D > UBA1144 > Nemesobacterales > Mycalebacteriaceae > Mycalebacterium. The sequence continues at coordinate 68,720 of CBDAQI010000001.1, forward strand.
CGTAGAGAGCCTCATCACCGGGACCGAGAAAAACCTTCGCAACAAGATCAAGTATCTCATTGGAGCCGTTGCCCACAACAATTCTCTCAGGAGTCGTGCCGAGCCGCGCCGACAGACTCTCCTTTAGCTCGCGTGAATCACCATCGGGATAAAGGTGTGCCCATCCGCAGAAAGATTCAATGGCGCGAAGGGCGAGCGGAGAGGGGCCGAACGGGTTTTCGTTTGACGCCATTTTGACCGCGTCTTTTATTCCGAGCTCTCTTTCTATCTGCTCGGAGGTCTTTCCCGGAACGTAAACGGGCAGTCTTTTTATTTTTTCTTTGGGACGGATCACTTGATTATGGAGTCCGTTCCCTTTCATTTCCCGAAAAGTAACAGCCGAGCACCTTGAATGACGAACTTCCGGCCTCAATTTTCTCAATAAGCGCATCTGTTTCAGGCTGTCCCATGCTGCCCTCAAAATCAACAAAAAACATGTATTCCCAGGGTTTTTTACCAGAGGGTCTGGATTCTATCCTCGTCAGGTTGACCCCTGCTGAGGCAAGGGGGGAAAAAAACGTTTTATGCAGGGAGCCGGGCTCATCCTTGATGCAGAAAACCAAGGAAACTTTGTTTCCGTATCCCTTTTCCATGGGCACGGAGGACTTTTCCACGGTTACGAAGCGTGTTGAATTGATGGGGTTGTCTTCAATGTTCCCCGCAACCACGCGCAGTTTGTATATTGATGCGGAAAAGGCACTTGAGATGGCGGCCACCGTACTGTCTTCAGCCGCCATGGCGGCGGCGGCGGCCGTACTTGAGGTCTCAACCAGACCGACAGACGGCAATTCAGAGGAAAGCCATTTTCTGCACTGCCCCAGCGCCTGCGGGTGTGAGGCAACTTTTTTTATGTTTTGCAGTTCCGAGGCATTTGACAAAAGAAAGTGGCTTATGCCCTCAAAATGCTCGGCTGTTATCCGCAAATCATTCCCGGCTATGATTTCAAGCACTCCGCCCACCGGGCCTTCGGTTGAATTCTCAATGGGAACAACGCCCTTTGAGACCGAATCCGTAAGGATGCTTTCAAAAACATCCTCAAGTGTTTTCCGTGGAACAAGAGCGGAATTCGGCTCTGACATATTTGAGGCGGCAAGATGCGAAAAACTGCCCTCGGGACCGAGATAGGAAACTCTGCCGACAGACTGCAGCGCTCTGCATGAGCGTATCACTTCTCTGAAGATTGAAACGGCGTCGGCGTCTGTAAGCGGCCCCCTGTTCAAACGGACTATCTTCCTCTCCACCTCCCTTTCCCTTTCCGGGTCGTAAACACCCTTTGAAATTTCCCTTTTCGCCTCCATAACCTTGAAAGCAAGTGAAGCCCTTTTGTTTATTGACTCAAGGATTTCACGGTCAATTAAATCAATCTCTCCCCTCAGATTTGAGAGAGCGGGCGAACCTTTTTTGTGTGAAGTTTTTACGGGCATTTTTTTATTAAACTTTCAGAATAAGGTTTTCTCTTATAAATAAGCGGTTTTCCAAAGTCAAATCGGGGTTCTGAAAATAGTCAGCGATTTCACCTCTCTGGCCCCGGCGTGAACCAGCATCGCGGAGCATTCCTCAATGGTTGATCCGGTTGTGAAAATATCGTCAAAAAGCATAACCCTTCTGTTCCTGATTTTTTCCGCCTCAGAGCGTCTCACAGAAAAAGCGGCGCGCACATTGGCTCTCCTTTCCTTATGACTGCTGATTGAAGCCTGGGGAGGGTTGTCTTTTACCCTTTTTAACACAAAAGGCGCGTGTTTTTTACCAAAGTGGAGAGCCACCCGCGAAGAGACAAGGGCGGACTGATTGAACTCTCTTTCTCTCAGTCTTCTCAAATGAAGCGGGACGGGGACGACTGTTTGAAAATCTCCGAAATCTTCCGGAAAAGAATCAACCGTAAGAGATGAGAGAAACGCCGCCGTGGAAAAAGCTCCTCGATACTTGAAATCTCTTGCGCAGGCGGCCGCGGAGCCGGAGAAAAACAGAACGGAGCGAGCTATGGAAAAACTTCTCTTTTCCACCGAGCAGGGGCCGCAGAGAGAACCTTTTTTCCCTGCAACGGTGTTGCCGCACACATAGCAGACATTTTGAGAAGAAAGAAAAATAAAATCAGCTTCACATTTGGCGCAAACTTTTGATTTAAGGGAAGATTTGCGCTTCGCCAAACCGTCGGAACCGCATATAAAACATACGCCGGGAAAAACCGAAGAGAGAATAAAATCAACTGACTTCCCCGTAAAACCCCGAAAGCCGCTTTTGCTAAACAACAGGCATCAGTATACAGACGAAATCGTCTGAGCCCGAAAGGGTGATAACGGCAGGTGAACTGCCGTCACCGGGGCGGATCTCAATCTCATCCCCGTCAAGAAGGTTCAGTGAATCGGCTATAAAACGGGGATTAAAAGAAGCCTTCTTCTCTTCGCCTGAGTAAGTGACCGAAACCGATTCGGTGGCTTCCCCCTCATCGGTCTCACCGCTTGAAAAAGAAAGAGAGGAAGAAGTCAAATGAAGACCTATTTTTTCAGAAAAAATACTCACCCTTCTCACAGCCCCTAAAATGCGGTTTTTATCACAGACGGCCGGTTCCTGAGAAGAGATGTCAGGTATGACCCTTGAGTATTCCGGGAAATCGGAGTCAATAAGACTTGAAATAACAGTTGTTTCCCCGAGAGTGAAAAACACCTTTCCGTCCTGCAGATGGAAACCGGCTTTGTCTTCAGAGTCTTTCTCGGAAGCTTTCAAGACTTTCGCAATCTCGGCGAGAGCCCTTTTTGATATCACGGCCTTATCAAAAGCTCCAGTGCTGTCAACTTCGTTTTGGTAATAGGCGAGTCTGTGAGTGTCAGTGGAAACAAGCCTGACTTTCCCGCCTTCCAGCATCTCAAAAAGAACCCCGTTAATGTTCCGCCTCATGGTGTCTTCCGAAGCAAAATTCAAGATTGATGGGAGTATGTACGATATAAAGGGCACGGGAATTGAAAACCCCGTCTTATCTGAAGATAAAGAGGGAATTTTGGGAAAATCCTTGCCGGAAAGACAGGGAAGCCTGAAAAGAGCCGAAGAAGTTTTTATCTCCATCCAGTTGTTTTTATGGACATTTATCAAAACTTCGTCTTGCTCCATCCTCCTTAATATTTCCACAAACTTACGGCCCGGCACCAGAAGGTCAAAATCAGCCTCACCGCCTTCTCCGGGCTCAAAGAAACTAACAATCGTTGATTCTATGTCCGTTGCGGCAATAAAGAGCTCTTTCCTTCTTTTTGAACTTCTGAGAAGTATGTTGCGCAGTATCTCGTTCGGAGATGCGGTTTCAGTAAGTCCTATAACAAGGGATGATTTTTCCAGAAGCGCCTGCCTCTTGAATTTTACTTCCAATATTTTTCCACCATTCTTTCTTATCTTCTTCTTTACTAATATATTATAAACTCAAAGCAATAGCAGTAGTAAATGTTGATTTGTTGAAAACTTGCAATTCGCTCATTTTTCACCTTTCTTTTCCGCCTTCTTTTCTTATGGGTTTTGTTGACAACTCTGTTGATAAAACAATTAAAAAGTTGTGGAAAAATCCTGAAACAAATGATCTTTCCACTTTTCCACAAAAAGCAAACAATTTTTCCACAAAAAATACGGCGGCTTTTACCCCTATACCCTCATCCTCTCTTCCACACCCCTTACGGCGCTGATAGTTACTTCGTCCTTCTGAGCGAGACCCTTCTCTATTTTTGAAACGGCGTGGATAACAGTTGAGTGGTCTCTGTTGCCGAATTCATTGCCTATTGAGACATATGCCATATCAAGATGCTTCCTGATAAGGAACATTGCCAGTTGTCTTGCAAATGAGACTGTTTTTGTTCTTTCCTGGGATTCAAGCTGCCCCGTTTTCAGGTTGAAAGTGTTTTCAACGGTTGCCTTTATGATTGCGGCCGATATCTCTCCTTCACCGTTGCTTAACGCTCCTTTTAGATGAGCGGCGCGTTCGTTGATAACCTCTGTCGCCACCCTTATATCTATTGGAACCCCCTTTGCCTGTGCCATAATCACAAGCTTTGTGAGAACACCCTCAAGTTCTCTTACATTGTTTTTTACCTTCTCAGATATTAATTCCACAACCCCCTGGGGTATCTGCACGTTTTTTTCCTCGGCCTTTTTTCTTATGATTGCAGCCCTTGTTTCTATATCGGGAGGTCTTATGTCAACTATCAGACCCCACATAAATCTTGATGTTATTCTCTCGCCGAGATTTACCATCTCTCCAGGCACTCTGTCACTTGTGATAACTATCTGTTTGCCGGCGTCGTAAAGGGCGTTGAAAGTGTGGAAAAACTCATGCAGAGTGCTGGCCTTTCCCTCTATGAACTGTATGTCGTCAATCATAAGAAGATCACACTTCTTCCTCAATTTTGTTCTCATTGCGGCCGTGTTTCTTCCCGATATGTGCTCAATCACAATGTTTGTGAAATCCTCAGAAGACAGGCAGCAGACGTTCAGTTCCGGATTCCTTTCCGCAAACTCGTTTCCCACGGCGTTCATAAGATGAGTTTTTCCCAGCCCGGAATCTCCCCTTATGAAGAGAGGATTGTGTCTGCCCGGCGTTCTTGCGGCCGCAAGCGCCGCAGCATTTGCGAAGTCGTTGCTTTCCCCCACCACAAAGCTTTCAAAAGAGTATCTGGAGTTTAAATAACCGAGAAAAACCTCTTTCCTTTCATTTTTCTGCGGCAGAAATACATGCCCATCCCCTTTTTCGCCCTCAGGATTGTTTATTTCAACCTTCTCTATTGAGTGGAATTTGCTGAAATACCCGGATATCTCGCTGAGCGAATTTCCAAGATTATTTTTCAGGTAGTGAACCCCCATCTCGTCGCCGGGCATTATCTCCACGACTCCTTCGGTTTCGTTAAATTTTGATATATGAGCCTTTGAGAGCAGGTTGATAATTTCCGCTGAAATATTGTCCCGCTGCCTGACATGGTCAAGAAACATGTCCCAAACCTGCAGGGTATCTTCGCTTTTCATATTAAAACAAAGGCAATGGGAGGGGCTCCGGTGTTAACCTCATTAAGCCTGTTCACAGCAAAAGAAAAAAGCCGCACTCACCCCCACTTCACCTGATGTGGATTCTAAACTCCAAAAAACCCTTCTGTCAAATCCCCCTCCCGCGCCTTTTCATTTGTGTAGAATAACCCCTCCATGACTTCAAACATTCTGAGTTGCGCCGTTCTGGGCGTTGAGGGCTACGTTGTGGAAGTTGAGGTGGACATGAGCGCGGGGCTGCCGGGTTTCACAACGGTCGTTCTGCCTGAGGGCGCGGTCAGAGAAAGCAAGGAAAGGGTCAGGTCCGCAATAAAAAACAGCGGTTTCAGGATACCTCCCAGGAGAATCACCGTAAATCTTGCGCCGGCAAATGTCAGAAAAGACGGATCTTCGCTGGACCTGCCTATCTCGGTTGGAATGCTTCTGGCCGCAGGGCTCATAAAACCTGTTGAAAACACCAAAGACTTTCTGATAGTGGGGGAGCTCTCGCTCGACGGCAGAGTGAAAAAGATAGGGGGTGTTCTTCCCATGGTTTTTTGTACAAAACAAAAAGGCCTCAAGGGCGTTGTTGTGCCGGCCGGCAATGCCGCGGAGGCTTCTCTTGTTTCAAGGGCTCCGGAAAGTTGGAGCCCGAAGTTTTTGAACGGGAGGCTTTCCGCCGTTCGGAGGCTCAATACGGAGTTGACTTCAGCGAAGTCAAGGGACAGCATCAAGCAAAACGCGCCATTGAGATTTCAGCGAGCGGCGGGCACAACATCCTTATGGTCGGGCCTCCGGGTTCGGGAAAAACTCTTCTTGCGAGAAGAATACCCACAATACTTCCCGACATGAGTTTTTCCGAAGCCATGGAGACTTCAAAAATATACTCCGTTTCCGGATTTCTGAGAGAGGGAATTCCGCTTTTGTCACAGCGTCCCTTCAGGTCTCCCCACCACACGGTCAGTGAAGCGGGTCTGATAGGCGGGGGCCCTGTTCCGCGCCCCGGAGAAATAAGCCTCGCTCATAACGGCGTTTTGTTTCTTGATGAGATGCCGGAATTCAGAAGAGCCGCCATTGAAGCGATGAGGCAGCCGCTTGAAGACGGGGAGGTTGTCATATCAAGGGCCGCCACAACGCTTGCGTATCCCGCAAAATTCATGCTTGTCGGCGCAATGAATCCCTGCCAGTGCGGTCATCTGGGAGATTCCGTAAAACCGTGTGTGTGCCGCCCCGATCAGATCAGGAAATACCGCAGCAAAATTTCAGGCCCCGTTCTCGACAGGCTTGACATGAACATAGAGGTTCCCGCTCTGAACTACGCGGAGCTTTCCGATGAAAGCCGGGGTGAGAGTTCGGCCTTCATCAGGGAAAGAGTGAACTCGGCAAAAAAAATTCAGAATGAGCGCTTCAGGGACACGGACTGTTTCTGCAATTCTCAGATGTCGCCGCAGATGCTCAAAAAAGTTGCCCCTCTTTCTGATTCATCAAAAAAATCCTTGAGACGGCTGTGGAAAAACTCGGACTTTCCGCGCGTTCAGACAGGATAACAAAGGTTTCAAGGACAATAGCGGATCTTGCGGGATGTGATGATATTTTGCCCGAGGACATAGACGAAGCGGTTCAATACAGGAGGCTTGACGGGTATTTTCAGTAACTCCGCATTGACAAACCGCCCGCCGCCTGAAACAATTTTTGCATAAGATGAGCGAAGATAACGATTCTTCAGACCATAGACTTTCTTCACCGCAAAGCAGCGCGCCCGCGGATGAGGCTTTTGTTGTCTCACGGGCTCTTGAAAGGTTCGGCACGGGCGTACTTCCGGCGCTTATTGTAGTCGGGCCGGGCGACGATGCGGCGGTGCTTGATTTCGGCGCTCCAGAGTATTTTGTTGACAGTTGCGACTGCGCGGTTGAGGGAGTTCATTTCAGAAGAGAGTGGCTGGGGTTGGCGGGTTTTGACCATCCGTCCGTGGGCGCCCGGGCGGTTATCTGCGCCGCAAGCGATATTACGGCCATGGGTGCCTCTCCAAAAACGGTTCTCGTGAGCGCGGGGCTTCCCTCAGGCACTGAGAAGGGAGTTGTTGAAGCCCTTTTTGACGGGGTTGAAAAGGGTTGCAAATCGGTCGGCGCCGCCGTGACTGGGGGCAATGTGTCTTCGGCGCCGTTTATTTTTCTTGACATCAAGGTCACGGGCGAGACCGTGGGGCGCGCTTTTGTCCGCAACCGCGGGGCGGAGAGCGGGGATGGGGTTTTTATCACCGGAGAGCTCGGTGGTTCCGAAGCCGTGGTATGTGCGCTTGATGAAATGCTCTCGCTGGAAGGTGTCCGGCCCGATCCAAGCGTCTGTGCGCTGATTGAGAATTTTTGTTTTCCCTCTGCGAGGACGGATGTGGGTCTCGCCCTTTGCGGGGGCGCAATACCTTCCGCAATGACTGATGTGAGCGACGGGCTGTTCGCCGATCTCGGGCGCGTGGTCTCGCTTTCGGGCGCGGGCGCGGACATATTTCTTGAAAAAATTCCCGTCTCGTCCGCTTTCAGAGACGGCGCCCGGGGCGCCATTGTCGCGGGCGGTGATTATGAGCTTGTGTTCACCGCCCCGCCCGGCATGGCTGAAAAGATAACTGAGGTGTCGGACGGGTCGCATGTGAAGATAACGGAAATAGGCCGCGTTACGGACTCAGGCGCCGTAAAAATTTTTGATTCGGCCGGTGAAGTTACCGGGTCTTTTGAGGGACCGGGCGGCTACCTCCACAACGGGAAGAAATGAGCGGCGTTTTTATCGGCACATTGACGGCATTTGTTCTTCTGTGCGTGTCCGCATTTTTCTGCCTCGCCGAGGGGTCTCTTTTTTCTCTGGGCAGGCATCAGAGGGAGAACTTGAGAAAAGCCGGCGGGAAAAAAGCGGAGCTCATAGAAGAGCTTCTGAGCAAGCCTGGTGATCTTATAGTCACGGTTCTTTTTGCGGACGAGGCGGTCAACATAGCCTATTCGGCGGCCGTTGCGATGGTGGTTGCGAGCCTCATGAGCTCTTTTTCTTCCGAGGCCGTCACCGCCGTGTCCATCGCGGTGGCTTCTCCGGCCCTTCTGATATTCGGCGAGACGGTGCCGAAAACCCTCGCCGTCCGTTTTCCCTCAGAAGTGGCAAAGCGTCTGGCCGTTCCCTTGAGCTTCTTCCACCGCTTCATAACGCCGGTTCGCTGGCTGATAATAAAGTTTTCAAACCTCTTCATCCCCCGCGGTGACACGGACGGCGAACTGTCCCGTGGGCTCACGGAGGATTTCAGCGAAGAAGACATAGAAGCCCTTGTTCTGATGGGAAGGGAAGAGGGGGTTGTAAATGAGATAGAAAGCCGGTTTGCGGACCGGCTTTTCCGTCTGCGCGACATCTCAGTGCGCCGGATAATGACCCCGAACGTGCACTGTATGACTCTTGGCGATTCACTTTCGGCACACCAGATGCTTTATAAGATAAAAAAGGCTGGGTATTCAAGAGTGCCCGTCCATTCGGGAGACAGAAACGACATCAGGGGAGTAATATACGCCAAGGATATGCTGCTTGATGTTCCCGAAGAAGAGGATTCTCTTGACAGATATATTCACCCCCCGTATTTCATCCCCGCAAGCAAGGCGGCTTTTGATCTTCTCAGAGAGTTCCGGCGCAGAAGAACCCATATGGCAATTGTTGTTGACGAATACGGAAGGTTTGACGGAATTGTGACGATGGAGGACATACTGGAAGAAATCGTCGGTGAAATTGAAGACGAGAGAAGCATCGCCAGAGCGCTGCCCTCGGCCAGGTGGGACGGTGGAAAACTGATTGTTCCGGGAAGCTACATGGTTGAAGATTTCAACGACCTTATGCTTTTTCCGCTTATCAGATTTGTGGGCATAGAAAGGTTTTCCGAAGCCCTCTCACGGTCAGCCATCCCCTCCGGCGAAACGGTGGCGGGTTTTGTTTTCGGAAGGTTCGGCGCTCTTCCGTCCGAGGGTCAGAGCGTATTTCACGGAAGTCTTGAGTTCAGTGTGACGAAAATATCGGGCAGGAGAATCAGCGAAATAACCGTGGGCGTGAGGCCGGGAGAAAAAAATGAGTCTTGAAGTCACGGTGGCGGCTGTTGTTCTGTGTCTCGCCCTTCAGGCTTTTTTTGCCGGTTCTGAGATAGCGCTGATATCCTGCGACAAAATAAAGATCAAAATGCTTGCAAGCAGAGGGTCCCGCTCGGCCCGTCTTGTGCTCAAATCCCACTCCGAGGTGGAGAACTTCCTCGGCACAACGCTTGCGGGAATCAACCTTTCCCTCATAACAAGCACGATAGTTCTGACATTCTACATAGAAAGCCGTTTCGGCGGCGGAGAGCTCTACTCGGTGCTGATTCTGTCTCCGCTTGTGGTTGTTTTCGGGCAGGTTGTTCCAAAATCCATCTTCCGCAAGAGGAGCGATTCAATGATACTTTGGGTTATATACCCTCTCTGGACGGCGACCAAACTGTTCCTTCCGCTCACCTGGGTCGTCAACCTTTTCACGCGTCTGGCGCTGCGCCTCGCAGGCAAAAGGTCTTCGGTCACAAGGGATGAAATAATGGACGCCATAAGGGCGCACGGGGGTGAAACGTCCGACTCGGCCAAAAGGGAAATGCTCCGCAGGGTGTTTCTGTTTTCAGAGGTGACCGTCGGAGACATTATGGTGCCGCTCTCTTCGGTTAAAGCGCTTGCCGAATCCGCAACCGTTGCCGAGGCAACCGAGCTTGTGAGAACCACGGGCTATACCCGCATACCGCTCTACAGCGGCAGGCTTGACAAAATAACCGGTGTGCTGCACTCGTTTTTTCTGCTGAAAGGCTCGGACGACGCCTCTGCGACCGAGGTGGGCTCATATGCCTCAGAGGCTTTTTATGTTCCCGAACACAAACCAATTAATGAGCTTCTTGAGGAAATGAAAGCGGGAACCTCAATGGCGGTCGTTGTTGACGAATACGGCGGAGCGGTGGGAATCGTAACACTTGAAGACATACTTGAGGAAATAGTCGGCGAAATAGAAGACGAGCATGACAAGGGTGAAAGCCTCTGGACAAGAACCGGAGCAAATGAATACCTCGTTTCCCCCGGCATCAGTGTGGAGCGCGTAAATGAGGACATCGGTGTCTCCATACCGGAGAGTAAAGAATACGAGACGCTGGGCGGATTTCTGCTCTCACGCTTCGGTCACATACCCCTTGAGGGAGACACTCTTGAAGCCTGCGGAGCCATCTTCACCGTCAAATCCGCAACATCAAGGTCAATACAAAAGGTCAAAATCGCCCCAACAGGTTGATATTTGACTTTTGTCTTATGATAATTCACCTTTGCCTTCAACGGGGGATGTAGCTCAGTCTGGGAGAGCGCTGCCTTCGCAAGGCAGAGGTCGGGGGTTCGATTCCCCTCATCTCCAGATAATTGGAATTTTTGTTTTTTCTGTTTTTAACTTTATAAGTCGGAGGTGCCGGATGCGTTTTTTACTGCTTTTTTCAGCGTCATTCTTTTCGTTTGGAGCTTCAGATGCTTCGGCCCACCATCCTTGGGATGGCGCCGTGCTTACAAAGTGGTATCAGGGCTTGATTTCAGGCTTCGGACATCCCGTGCTGGGGCTTGACCATGTTGCTTTTCTCGTCGCCGTGGGGCTTTTATGCTCTCTGTGCTTCAGAGACAGAGGCGCTCTCTGGGCTTTTGTTCCCGCAACGATTGCCGGTGTTTTTGCATACCTGTTTCTTTCGGCCGGTCCGATGCAGATTCCGTTCTACGAAACGGCCGTCAGTCTGACGGTGGCGCTTGCGGGGGTTCTTGTGTTTTCGGGCGGTCTTCTGTCACGCAGGGTGGGGGTGTTTTTCGTTGGTCTTTTCGGGATATTCCACGGTTATGCCTACGGCGGTGGAATTGTCGGGGCGGAAAACTCTCCTTTTATTTTCTATCTCGCGGGTCTTGCGATTGTTCAGACGGCCGTTGTTTTCACAATTGCGTTTTTCGCTTCAAAACTTGAGCGGTTTCTTTCCGGCAGTCCCGGATATTCCAACGGTTTGCTGACAAAAGCCGCGGGCGCGCTTCTCTTTGCCGCCGGAACGGTTATGTCATTCCAGTCTCTGTAGATTTCTTTTAAGTTTTGATAACGAAAAGCCGTTAAATATAGTAAGCTCCGTTTCCATGAAAGACTCAAGCACACCGATGCTTGAACAATACAAGAGCATCAAAGCCCGTTATCCCGACTCAATACTTTTCTTCCGGCTCGGTGACTTCTACGAGATGTTCTTTGAAGACGCAAGGAAGGCGTCCGGAATTCTTGGAATCACCCTCACATCACGCAATAAAAAATCCCCAAACCCGGTTCCCTTCTGCGGAGTTCCTTTTCACAGCGCCGAGGGCTATCTTTCAAAACTTCTTGAGAGCGGGCTTAAAGTTGCCATATGCGAGCAGGTGGAAGAGAACAAGCCCGGCAAACTTGTTGAAAGACGTGTTGTAAAGGTGCTGACTCCGGGAATGGTCGTCGGCTCGGAAAATCTTGATTCCAAAACCAATAACTACATCGCCTGTCTCAACCGGGATGCTTCCGGCTTTCATCTGGCGCACTGTGACATTTCAACCGGAGACTTCGCGGTGTGTTCTTTTGAAAAAGAAACCGAAGCGCTCTCGGAGCTTATGAAGCTCGTGCCGTCTGAAATTCTGCTTGCGGAGGAAAACAGTGTTTGCCGTGGGGATGCGGCTGATTTTTCATGGAATCCGCTTTTCACCTTCAGGGAGGATCTGTTTGTTTCAAGCGAGCCCGGCGCGGCGTTGATGAAACATTTTGGGATCACATCACTCGGTGTGTGCGGATTTGAGGAAACCTCCGGCGCGGCTCTGGTGTGCTCGGCGCTTGTTGAGTATATGCGCGAGACGCAGATGCAATATATGCCCTCAATAAAGCCGCCGGTTTTATACGGGCCTGAAAACTGCGTCCGCATGGACGATTCCACGAGAAGAAATCTTGAGCTTGTAAGCCCGATGAACTCCGCTGACGGCCCGACCCTTGTAAAAGTTATTGACCTCACACTCACCCCGATGGGCGGGCGTCTTTTAAGAAGGTGGATTGACTATCCGTTAAAAGATACGGCGGAGATTGAAAGCAGGCTTGGCGCGGTTGAAAGTCTCCTGCGGGACTCCGCTCTCGCCGGTCGGTTGAGAGAAGTGCTGAAGGGCGTGGGTGACATGGAGCGGCTTATCGGCAGGATATCAATCCCTTCTTCCAGGCCCAGGGATGTGGTTGCGCTGAACGATTCTCTTTTGAGAGCGGCTGAACTGAAAAGTATTCTTGCGGATTCAACCAACCCTTTTCTTTCCGGCATCGGAGATGAAACCGATGACTTCTCACCCCTGACCGCCGAGATAAAAGCGACAATTTCAGATGAGCCGCCCGTCACCCTGAACGAAGGCGGTGTGATAAGAGACGGCCGCAATACGGCGCTTGATGAGCTGAGGCTTTTGAGGAAGGAAGGCAGAAACTGGATATCCGTCTTTGAAACCCGGCAGAGGGAAAGAACGGGGATACCTTCTCTGAAAGTGGGTTATAACAGGGTTTTCGGTTATTACGTTGAGGTCAGAAAATCATCTCTCGGCATGGTGCCTCAGGACTATGTGAGAAAACAGACCCTTACTTCCGGCGAGAGATACACGACGCCTGAGCTCTCCGGCTGGGAGGAGAAAATCAAGAGCGCCGAAGAGGAGATGCTTTGTCTTGAAAGAGAAATATTTGAGGATTTGAGGAAGGCTATCTGCTCGGTGGCCGAAAAGGTGCGCAAATGCGCCGGTCTGATTGCGGTTGCTGATGTTCTTTCCTGTTTTTCCGAAGTCGCGGTGCGAAACCGGTACTCAAAACCCGCCGTGAACGAAGAAGGTCTCATAGAGCTCTGCGGCAGCAGGCATCCGGTTGTTGAGCGGATAAGGGGGGCGGCGGATTTTATTTCAAACGACATAAAAATTGACCGCGATGAAAACAGGTTTCTGCTCATAACAGGCCCCAATATGGCAGGAAAATCCACGCTGATAAGGCAGGTCGCGCTGACTGTTCTGATGGCTCAGATAGGGAGTTTTGTGCCGTGTTCAAGCGCAACCGTGGGAATTGTGGATAAAATTTTTACGCGGGTCGGCGCGTCTGACAATCTTGCCAGGGGACTTTCCACTTTTATGTCGGAGATGGTTGAGACGGCTTACATAATGAGAAACTGCACTTCGCGCAGCCTTGTAATTCTGGACGAAATCGGGCGCGGCACCGGCACTTTTGACGGCATGAGCATAGCGTGGGCGGTGGCGGAATATATCCACAAAATCGGCTCAAGGTCACTTTTTGCCACTCATTACCACGAGCTTGCAAACCTTGCCGTATCAAATGAGGGGGTTAAAAACTACAATGTCGCCGTGAAAAAGAGCGGTGATGAGGTGGTTTTTCTGAAAAAACTTGTTCCGGGACCCTCAAACCACAGTTACGGAATTCAAGTCGCCTCTCTTGCGGGCGTTCCGCAGGAAGTCCTGAATTCGGCGCGCAGGATGCTTTCGTCGCTTGAGGGCATGCGCTCACGAATGAGTGAGTTGATGGGAAACGAGCAAATGTCTCTTTTTCCCGAAGCCGCCGGAGAGGAAACTTCCCACGGCGACCGTTTCGGCGATGCGGCCGAATATCTGTCAAAAATAGACACGATGAACCTCACCCCCGCGCAAGCCATAGAGGCCATTGAGGAGTTGAAGAGAAAAATTGGGTCTGAATGAGAGGGTTTTGGGCATTGCCTCCCGGTTTCTTGAAAAAAGAGGCTTTCAAATTCTGGAAACGAACTTCAGGTGCAGACACGGCGAGATAGACATAGTCTGCCGTGACCGCGGCACTTTCTGTTTTGTTGAAGTCAAGTCACGCTCGGACTTCAGCCACGGTTTTCCGGAAGAGTTTGTTGACAGGCATAAAAGAGAAAAAATCACCCTCACTGCTCTTCACTATGTGAAGGAAAAACGTATTGAGACCGAGCCCATGCGTTTTGATGTTGTGACGGTTGACCTGTCAAAGAGCTGTGTGAACTTGATAGAAGGGGGCTTTTGAGGCGGAATAAAAAAATTTGACACTTAAGTATAAAGGATTTATTATACAAGCCTAAGTTAGGGCAACTACTTAACTCCTCCTGCTTTTAGAAAAGCCGCGCGGACAACGCGCGGCTTTTCTATCTGTAACTTCTGGCTTCCAGAACGCCGTGTTTTCAAGCCGGAGCGCAATCCGCTCCTGAAATTTATGTGGTCTGCTTTTGAGGAAATCAAGCGGGGGAAAGTTTAGTTTTCCACAAGCACAATGCCTTTCTCTCGCAAGCCGGGCGCGGGCAGTTATTTCGGTGCGGTGAAAAAAGGCAATCCAACCGGTCAACGGAAGAATTTTTTCCTAAAATATATCAGGGCTTCTGATTCCCGTTCGTCCGGGAAAGACGAAGCGCCGGCAGGTTTTTTAACATGGTTGATTTTTTAATTTTCACCGGCGGCATGGCGGCCGGGTTTGTTCTGGGCATGCTTTTTGACGGCTCGCGAATTGAGGCAAAGTCAAAAGCCAAAGCGCGGGAGAAGGCATTTGAAGCCGTCTACAAGGCACGCAGGGGTCTCAAGGCTTCGGATGAGGCCGGAAGAGAACTTCTTAAAAAAGTGGAATCACTTATTGATTGATGCCGTTCTTTGTCATTGATTCTTGTAGCCTTTATATCCGGACATATCCGCAAGTTTTTTAAGAGTCTGCACGCCCTTGTAAAGTGAGCCGTCTATCTCCCAGGTTGGAAACGCGCTTATTTTTCTGTCTGAACACAGCTGCGGGTTGGCATTTTTCCCCTCCGGGTGACATTCAACGTAATTGACTTCTTCCGCATATCGCCCGAAGTATTTTTTTTGAAGCAAGCAAGCGGGGCACTTAAATGAGCCATACATAACCGCTCCGCTTTCCTTCAGATGCGCCGCCAGATTTTTCTGAAATTTTTCGTGCTCAAAAGAAGGCGCAGAAACCCTTGACGCCGGGTCATCACTGAGGGCTGCGGAAGCGTATCCTCCGGCGGCCGCGAACACCCCGATCAAGATGCCGGCTGCTATCTGAGAGACCCTCGCCCCCCGGACCGACAGAATCCATATAGCAAACACTATGGCGGCTGACGCCACGCAAAAAGGACATATCTTTTGGATAACAAAGAATTCAGCCCATGACAGATAAGCGGAAAATCCCGCCGCCGCGCTTGCCACACCGATTATGACAGCCCTGTTTTGCCTGATGCCGCCCCGTATAACAGCCGCCAGCAGGAAGGCGTATCCGATGGCTCCGGCAAGAGACGCAGGATAACCGAACAGTTTGGAAAATTTGCTGCCGAGCACCTCGTCACAACTCCACCGGGCTCCGCAGTATGTTCCCGCTCCGTCAGTAATGTAGTATACTGCGGTCAAATACAGGCAGATAATCAATCCTGCGGCTGAAAGAATTGTGATCGCCGGAGATGTCCGATCAGGCTTGGGCTGTTTCATGATTTTTGATTTTAACACTAATTTGGAAAGAATTGTGTTTTTGTCCCCGAATAATAGGCGGAACAAAGTTTGAATTTGGAAAGATACGCTGAAAGTGCGGCCGTTCTTGCTTCCACGGTTTTTTCACCGCCTCTTGTTGTGTGCTATGCCGTCGCCGCTCTTTTTCCGTCAATAGGGGGAAATTTTTTACTTGCGGCTCTTATAATTGCCGTTTTTGTTGTTCCTCCGGTTTTTTACATACTTTTTTTGATGCGCAAAGGCGCGGTTTCAAGCTTTCACCTCTCAGAGCACCGTGAGCGGTTTCGGCCTCTCAGGTTCATTGTCTTAAACACCGCCGCGGGCGGGATTCTTTTCGGCTTTCTGGGGGGGTCTGTTCTGCTGGTTGATGTTGTGGTTGCGTGTCTCGCCGCTCTTCTCGCCGTTTATTTTGCGACACTTTACTACAAAATAAGCGCCCACACAGCGGCGCTTTCCTCACTCTGGGTTCTGCTTTCACTTTTTTACGGAACGGCGGGAACGGCGTTTGCCGTTTTCCTTCCGGTTCTTTCATGGGCGCGTGTCCGGCTTTCAGTTCACACCCCCCTGCAGACCATTGCGGGATGTTTTCTGGGAGCCGCCGTTACTTTTGCCGTCCTGAAAATCAAAGGACACTTCTGAACCGCCGTCACTTGCGGCCGTCCGCCGCATAGTCAAGAATTTTGTCCGCTATTTCAGCCGCGTTGTCAGGGTATTCAACCCTGTCGGGTTTCTCTGAATTGATGAATTTTTCAAGGCTCTTTGGCAGCCGTTTTGTAACCTTTTCTTCCACCGCTGCGCCCAGTTTTTTCAGAGCGGCCGCGTTGCATTTCTGCTCATACTGCCCCTTCATCGGGACAACGAGGAGTTTTTTCCCGAGAAAACGGGCTTCGGACGGGGTCTCAAAACCGCTGTTGCACAGCACGCCTTCGCATCCGCAGATGGAGTCCGCAAACACCTCGGAGTCAACCGGAAAAACAGACACGCTTTTATCCCGCTGTTTCTCCCTGCAGTGCTTTGAGAACAGATGCCATTCCACATCAATGTTGCGCAGAACTGGGACTATTTTTTCATGCTCAAAAGAAGGCAGGTAAACCGTGTAGTGACCTTTGCTTGAATAATCGCGTCTGCGTATCTCCTTTCTTATAACCGGAGTTTCAATAAAGGAGTCATATTTTTCAAAGTGAATGCCGATTGGAATTGAAACGGGCGCATACCAGCTCAGCACGGCTTCGCCGAACCGGTTGATTTTTTCAGGTCTCGGGGTTTTTTCAGAAACAAAGGCGGTTTGGTGTGAAAGCGACACGCATTTTTTCTTTTTCAGCAGACAGGCCCAGGAAGTTACCGGCTCAAAATCACTTACCACAATGTCGTATTTCTCAACGGGAAGTTTTCCGACATTTGAAAAAAATGTGTGCGGGCGGGCTTGCTTCAGGGAAGAAATCAGATCTATTCCGCCTTTTTTACCGAACACATAACCCAGGCCGCGCGGTCTGAATTTTATTTCGGCTCCAATTTCTATTTCGCTGTGCGACTCACACAGCAGGATCTCCACCTCGGCCCCCCGAAGTTTCAAGACCGATATTATCTCGCGCGATCTCGTTATGTGCCCGTTTCCGGTGCCCTGAATACCGTAAAGAACTTTCATCAGACCGCCGCTTTTATCTTATATCCCCGTCCGCCGGAAAATCAATGTTTTTGCCTGCGCACCTTTTTGTCTGTAAACTGCGTTGGCAATTTTCGGGAGGGTTTTATGGATATAAAATGGTCTGACAGAATATCGGAACTTCCTCCTTATCTTTTTGCGGAAATAGATAAAAAAAAATCCGAGTGTATCGCACGGGGTGTTGATGTAATAGATCTCGGGGTGGGAGACCCGGACATTCCGACCCCTCCCCACATAGTGCGCGCCGCGGCGCAAGCCGTCGCCGACCCCTCAAACCACAGATATCCTTCCTACGCCGGAATGGCGGAGTTCCGTGCCGCGGCGGCGGATTGGTATGAAAGAAGGTTCGGCGGCAAACTGAATCCCGAAACCGAGGTTCTCGCGCTTATCGGCTCCAAAGAGGGAGTTGCGCACACACCGATGGCTTTTGTAAATCCCGGCGACTGTGTGCTTGTTCCCGACCCCGGCTACCCGGTTTATCCCGTTTCGGTGGCGTTTGCGGGCGGTTTTTGCAGCAAAATGCCGCTTCTCAAAGAGAACGGCTTTCTTCCCGACCTTGATGCCATTGACCCCGCCGTTGCCGCGCGTGCAAAGATGATGTTTTTGAACTACCCGAACAACCCGACGACGGCCGTCGCGGACGCGTCTTTTTTTGAAAGGGTCGTTGAGTTCGCGCTCAAACACAACATAGTCGTCTGTCATGACGCCGCTTATACGGAAATCGCCTTTGACGGCTTTGTTCCGCCCGGTTTTCTTGAAACCCCCGGTGCGAAAGAAGTGGGAATTGAGTTTCACTCTCTTTCCAAAACCTTCAGCATGACGGGCTGGAGAATCGCTTTTGCCGCGGGTTCGGAGCGCGCAATAGCGGCTTTGGGCAAGGTGAAGACAAACATAGATTCCGGCGCGTTTCAGGCCGTGCAAATCGCGGGTATTGAGGCTCTTACCGGCAAAGACGAGGGGTTTGAGCGGAGAAGGGAGAAATACCGCGAGAGAAGAGACATATTCTGCAAAGGTCTTGAAAAAGCCGGTCTTTCGCATGAAAAACCGCTTTCAACCTTTTATGTCTGGTTTGAAACTCCGCCCGGTATGAGCTCGGCGCAGTTTTCCTCCATGGTTCTTGACCGTTGCGGAGTTGTTCTGACACCCGGAAACGGCTTCGGAGAATTTGGTGAAGGGTATGTTCGCGCCTCAATAACTTTTGACACCGAAAGAATAAGAGAGGCGGCGGACAGAATTGCATCCCTTTCCTTTTAGTCTGCGAAGAATCTCTTGAGATGTTTTCAACCCTTTCCTCACTGATAGTGCTGCCGGCTGAAATTCTCTATCTTTTATGTCTGCTTTTTCTCTCGGCGATGGGGTTTCACAGATATCGTCTCTGCTGGCTCTTTCTGAAAAATCGCAGTCGCGCCCAGGCATGTCCGCCCGCGCTTCCCGATTCACAACTTTCGTCCGTCACGGTTCAGCTTCCGGTCTATAACGAGGTTTATGTCGTGGAAAGAGTCATAGAAGCGGTTTGCGCTATGGACTATCCGCAGCATTTGATTGAAATCCAGGTGCTTGACGATTCCACCGATGAAACTTCAAAAATCGCGCGCGCGGTGGTTGAGCGTAAAAAGTCCGAGGGCTTCAGAATAAGCCACATATGCAGAAAAACGAGGCGCGGATACAAGGGGGGAGCTCTTGAGAACGGCTCTTTTTCGGCAAGCGGCGAGTTCATGGCGCTTTTTGACGCCGACTTTGTTCCGCCGCGGGATTTTCTACGCCGCGCGCTCGGGTGTTTTTCCGACTCTTCAATCGGGATAGTGCAGGCGCGCTGGGGACATATAAACATGAATCAGTCCCGCCTTACGAATCTTCAGTCTATTTTTCTTGACGGCCATCTTGTGGTTGAGCAGACCGGCCGCTCCGCTTCGGGCGTTTTTCTGAATTTCAACGGAACCGCTTCGGTGATCAGAAGCTCCTGCCTTGAGTCTTCGGGCGGATGGCATTCGGACACCCTTGCCGAAGACCTTGACCTGAGCTGCAGAGCGCAGCTGAACGGGTGGAAAATAAGATATGTGAGCGATCTCATCTGTCCGTCCGAGCTTCCGTCCGATATAGGGGCATTCAAATCGCAGCAGCGCCGGTGGACATGCGGCGGGGTGCAGAACGCTTTCAAGTTTCTCGCTGAAATTTTTTCGCGCAAAGACCTCTCGGCCGGTTTCAAAACCGAGGCCGCGTTTCATATGCTCGGAAATTTTTCAAGTCCGTTTTTTCTCATCAGCCTTTTTTCCGCGGTTGTGGTGAGCGCAGCGGGCGGAAAACTGCCCCGTTTCGTCTACCAGTTTGTCGGAACCGCAGCTTTTATTGCAACGGGCGGCGTTTTGCTTTTTTACTTGCTTGCCGTTATCAATTCCGCTCCGCGGGAAAAAATCCGGCGCCTTGCGGCAGCCCCTTTTGTTATGCACCTATGGGCCGGAATTTCAATAAGCAACGCGCGCGAGGTTGTGCGCTGCCTTACGGGAGGCGCGCGCGAGTTTGTCCGGACTCCGAAAACCGCCGCCGGAACCGGCGTCTCCGCGGCCGACTGTGCGGCCGCCGCCCGTTTTGATTTCGGGGCGCTTTTTGAACTTTCAGTCTCGCTGGCGCTTCTGTTTTTCGCGTTTGCCGGAGGCGTGACGGACGCCTTTATGAGGTTTCTGCTTGCATTTTTTTCGCTGGCTTTTTTCTATGTTTCTTTTCTCTCACTCAAGCCGTATCTCGGAAGACTTGCCCGCAGGTCTTGACAAGGGCGCAACATAATAGAATATACTTACGGTTATTATTTTTCTGGGTGAGCGGAATTATTCTGTTTCAAACCCGTGGAGGTTTTCTGATTATGTCTGAGATTTACGGCTTCAGTTCAAGAACGCGGCACTTTGTGCAGCCAAAGCAGTGGGCAAGCATGAGGGTTGCCAAAGAGATTGAGAAAAAAACCGGTAAAAACATAATACATTTTGAGAAAGGAGACTATCAGGGCCCGGATTTTGAAACGCCCCGCCACATAATTGAGGCGACAAACAGAGCGGTTGAGGAGGGTTATGTGCGCTATGACCCCGGTCCGGGACTGCCCGAACTCAGAGAAGCCATAGCCGAAAGAACCACGAGCCAGGGACGCAAAACCGAACCGGAGGAGGTCATAGTAACCGCCGGAGCCAAGCACGCCCTTACGGCCTCTCTGAACATTTTTCTTGAAGACGGGGATGAGGTTATTTTTCCCAACCCCGGTTACCCTCCGGATGAGGTTTGGGCTAAGTATCTCGGAGCGGAAATCAAGCATACCCCTCTGACCGACCCGGACTGGCAGTTTGATGTGGAAAAACTTGAGTCTCTGATAACACCAAAAACCAAGCTGGTTATCATCAACACGCCGCAGCGTCCGAACGGACATCTGGTTGAAAATCCGGAAGAAATTGCCGGGATGTGCGCCAGACATCCGGGGCTGGTAGTCATATCGGATGAGATTTTCTCACAGGTAACTTTTGACAAACCCCACCTGAGCGTAAGTGCGGTTGACGGCATGGCTGACAGAACCATTGTCATAGATACATTCTCAAAAACCTGGGCGATGACCGGATGGAGAATCGGATGGGCCGTCGCCCCGAAGCCGATTATTGAAAAGATGTCCATCTTTCTCCAGGATTCCATAACAAACGTTGCGGCGCTCATACAGCGCGCCGCTTATTCAGCGCTCACGGGCCCACAGGACTGGGTTCATGAAAAGCACACCCTTCTCAAAAATAAAAGAGACAGAATGGTCGCCGCTCTGAATAAAGTTCCGGGAGTCAAGTGCGACACGCCGGACGGGGCTTTCTACGCCTTTGCGGACATAACGGGAACCGGCCTTACTTCTCAGCAATACACAGACCGCCTCATAGAGCGCGCCGGAGTGGCCGTTGTGGCCGGAACCGCTTTCGGAGACAGGGGAGAGGGATTTGTGCGTGTTACCTACGCATGTTCCGACGAAGACATAGACGAGGGAACGCGAAGAATGAAAGAGGCGGATCTTTCCTGACACCCGGCATTTCGCGGATTTTCAGCGATGTGTTTCACTCGGAAAGACCGGTTTCCCATTCTTGGACTCTTAACTTAAAATTAAGTATTTCTTAACATTTGTCCGGTTTCCTAACACCAATCGGAATTATTTGCCATTGCTACAGGAGGACAAAATGTTGAGAATAAAAAGCCGTATTTTTCCAATTGTTTTTTTCGCGGCGCTTTTTGCCGTTTCGCCGGCTTTCACGCAGGTGGAGGTTGACAAAAAACTTCCAAACTACAGGAAGACCGGAAAGTCCGTTTCGGGCACCATAAACAGCGTCGGTTCCGATACGATGAACAATCTTATGGCTCTTTGGTGCGAGGGATTCAAGAAACGTTACCCCAGAGTCAAATGTCAGATAGAGGGCAAGGGCTCCAGCACCGCGCCGCCCGCTCTTATAAAGGGAACCTCGCAGTTCGGTCCCATGTCCCGCAGTATGAAATCCAAAGAGGTTGACGCATTTGAAAAAGCGTTCGGATACAAACCCGTCGCAATACCGACCGCCGTTGACATGCTTGCGGTTTTCGTCAACAGGGAGAGCCCGGTCAAGTGTCTTTCAATAAAACAGGTTGACTCAGCTTTTTCTAAAACCAGAAGGTGCGGAGCCGCAACCTCCGCCTCCAAATGGGAAGATCTCGGAGTCGGCGGCGCCTGGGGACGCCGGCCGATAACCCTTTACGGAAGGAACTCCGCTTCGGGAACCTACGGATATTTCAAGAAAAAAGCCCTTTGCAAGGGAGACTACTCGGACTCCGTCAAGGAGCAGCCCGGCTCGGCCTCAGTCGTTCAGGGGATCAGCAAAGACAAATACGCCGTCGGGTATAGCGGGATTGGCTATGCCACATCCAGTGTGCGCGCCATAGCTCTGTCCAAAAAAAATGGAAAGTGCATTGAGCCGTCCCCGAAAAACAAAAACTACCCGCTCGCAAGGTATCTCTATCTTTATGTCAACAAGAAGCCGGGGAAAAAGCTTGACAATCTCCGCAAAGAGTTTCTCAAATTTGTTTTGAGCAAGCAGGGACAGAGGGTTGTCGTCAAAGACGGCTACATTCCCCTTGACAACAAAACAGTCAGAGAACTCAGAAAAAAATATCTCGGCGGAAGATAAAACAAATGGTCTCTTTTGAAATAGCCGGGAGTCTGTCTTGAATATAAGAAAATTTTACGACAGGCTCGCCGGTTATTTTATAGTTCTGGGAGGCGTGGCGATCATTGCCAGCATACTGGCCGTTTTTGTCTTCATACTTGCTGAAGTTCTGCCTCTTTTTTCAAAACCGACCGGCGGATCTTTACAAAAAACCGCCTTGTCATCTCACGCGGCCGGGGCTTTGGGGGTGGGTGTTGACGAATATATGCTGACCGCTTACGCGGTTCTGCCGGACGGAAAGCTGAAGTTTTTCTCAGTTGAAACCGGAGAGGCGGAAAAAACTTTTGACACCGGGTCCGGCGCTCTTTCTTTTTCAGTTCAAACAGACTCAAAGGGATTTGCGCTCGGAGGGACTGACGGTTTTGCGCGGATTTTCACACTCCACTATCAGGAAACCCATCCGGACGGCGTGAGGAAGGTCGTAAGTGAGATTAAAAAAGCTGCGGAGGTTCCGGTGGCCGCCGGTTCGGGTTTGCTGAGCCTGTCTTTTGTCCGTCCCGATTCACAGTCCGTGCTTCTCGCGGCTCACACCGAAGACGGCAGGCTTATTTTTGTTTCCGGTCTGGGGGAGGAGGAAGACCAAAACCCGTTTGCCGATAAAGAGCCCGGAGATGAAGCGCTTAGGCTTGAGTTTTCCTCAAGCGATTTAACGACTGATATCGGGGATGAAAAAATCACCGCGGTGGCTTTTTTGGAAAACGGGAATATTCTTTGCGCCGCCACTTCTTCGGGCAGAATACTCCAGTGGAAAATTTCCGGGCAGGATTCCCCGGTTTTTCTCGGATCCGCCGATGCGACGGAAAATCGCTCCGTTGGTGTGACAATGATGGGTCTTGTTCTCGGAGGCCGTTCGGTTGTCGTCGGCGACTCTTCGGGGGGGCTGTCGGTATGGTTCCGTCCTTCGGATGAGGATTTCATAAAACCCGTCCATAAGTTCACCCCTTTTGAAGGAGCGGTTCGCAAGTTCTCAAACTCTTTGAGAAACAGGGGTTTTGTCGCGTCAGACTCTCTGGGCGGCATAGGGGTCTTTCACGCCACAACAGCCCAGAGACGTTTGTTTTTTCAAAGCGGGGAAGAGGTCTCCGCTCTCGTTTTCGCCCCCAAGGGAAATGCCGTGGCGGCTTTGTCTCCGGACGGTTCATTCAGCCGTTGGGATGTTAAAGACGACTATCCTGAAATCACCCTGAAGTCTGTTTTCTCAGCCGTCTGGTATGAGGGTTATGACTCGCCCATACATATGTGGCAGTCAACCGGGGGAACTGATGAGTTTGAGCCCAAACTCGGTCTTCTTCCGATAATTTTCGGCACTTTCAAGGGCGCCGTCTACTCGCTTATTTTTGCCGTGCCTCTTGCGGTTCTTGCAGCCCTGTGCGTTTCCCAGTTCATGCATCCGTCATTTACCAAATACATCAAACCGGTAATTGAGATTATGGCGGGTCTGCCGAGCGTTGTAATAGGTTTTTTCGCCGGACTGTGGCTTTCTCCGATTCTTGAAAAAATTTTTCCCGCCCTTGTCATAATGCCGTTCACCGTTACCGCTTTTGCGCTGGCCTGTCTCTATCTGTGGAAGATTTTTGGCAAAAATATCCGCCGGCGCCTGAGGCAGGGAACCGAATATCTTCTCCTCGTTCCCGTGCTCGCAGCCTCGGTCGCTTTTTCCCTGTGGTTGAATGCGCCCGCGGAACAGTTTCTTTTTCAGGGAGACTACAAGATCTGGCTTGCCTCAATCGGGCTTGATTTTGACCAGAGAAACGCTCTGGTTGTTGGTTTTGCGATGGGCTTCGCGGTCATCCCGATAGTTTTTACAATAGCTGAAGACGCAATGTCCGGGGTGCCGAAACCACTTGTTGCGGCGTCTCTTGCGCTTGGGGCGAGCAGGTGGCAGACCGCCGTAAGAGTTGTTGTGCCGTCCGCAAGCGCGGGCATACTGTCTGCGGTTGTAATAGGTTTCGGCAGAGCCGTGGGAGAAACCATGATAGTTCTTATGGCGACCGGAAACACACCGCTTCTTGACTGGAACATATTCAACGGTTTCCGGGCCATGTCGGCGAACATAGCGGTTGAACTGCCCGAGGCTCCTCACGGCGGCGGGCTTTACAGGCTCATATTCTTTACAAGTCTTCTTCTGTTCCTTTTCACCTTTTTTCTTAACACGGTGGCTGAGTTTGTCAGAGGGAGGCTGGGAAGGAAATACCGCTCTTCTTGAGTTAGACAAACGGTGTGAAATTGAAAAACACTTCTTTCAAACGGATGTTTAAGAGCGGAGACGCCTATTCCTGGCTGACGGGGCTCGCCCTGATGGCTTCTCTGCTGATGATAGCCGGACTGCTGTTTCTTGTTGCTTCAAAAGGCCTCGGGTTTTTCTGGCCTTCTCCTGTGGCAAAGGTGAATCTTTCTGACGGCTCCTCGCTTCTGGGGCAGTTCGCCGGAAACGAAAAAACCGAAAACGGCTCCGAAACAAGATTTAAAGTCGGAAACAGAGACATCTACGGGCTCGCCTTCCGCTGGGTGAGTGACGATGAAATAGAGTCGGTTGAGTATCCGCCCGGGGCTTTTGTTATTCAGCGGTGGGAATGGGGAGACATGATCGGAACCGTGAAGGAGATCATAACCGGGGACGGTGCCGTTGTATTTGACGGAAACCCGGAGACTCTTTCGCAGTTTGTTTCCCACGCGCATGAGATCAGGAACAGAGCGGAAAAAATAGCCGTTTCCGAAGTGGGAGACATAGTTTACGAAATGGAAAAAATACGGGAGAGGGCAAAAGAAGACGGTGATTCGCCGTCTTCTTCCGCCCGCCTTTCCGAGCTTGAGAACGAATACGGACGCAAAGAGGCGGAGCTTGAAGACATCTATTCAAGGATGGACGAAAACATACTTGTGGTTGTTACGGCCGAGGGTGATGAAAAAGAGGTCTCTTTCGGCAATATAGAGAGGATTTTTGCCCCGAATTCAATGAGTTTCCTTTCCAAAACGGCTCTTTATCTGGAGAGGTTCTGGTCTTTTGTTTCAACAGACCCGCGCGAAGCCAACACCGAGGGGGGAATTTTCCCGGCGATAATGGGCACGGTGATTATGGTCATTATAATGAGCATACTTGTTATGCCGCTCGGAGTTCTGGCCGCTCTCTATTTGAGCGAATATTCAAAAAAAGGGCTTTTTGTAAGAATAGTCAGGATATGCGTGAACAACCTTGCGGGGGTTCCGTCCATTGTTTTCGGAGTTTTTGGTCTCGGTTTCTTCATATACGGAATAGGAGGCACGATAGATTCCATTTTCTATAAAGACGCCCTTCCCGCGCCCACATTCGGCACGGGCGGCATTTTATGGGCTTCGCTGACCCTCGCCCTGCTCACGGTTCCCGTGGTTGTTGTCTCAACCGAGGAGGGGCTTTCCCAGGTGCCGAGAAATATGCGCGAGGGTTCTCTCGCGCTCGGAGCCACCAAATTTGAGACCGTCTGGAAAGTTGTTCTTCCCGGCGCCCTGCCGGGCATTCTGACGGGTCTTATACTTGCAGTCGCAAGAGCGGCGGGAGAAGTGGCCCCACTTATGCTGACCGGTGTTGTAAAGCTTGCGCCCGATGCCGTGATAGACGGAAGGTTTCCGTTCATTCACGCCGAAAGGAAGTTTATGCACCTGGGGTTTCACATATACGATGTCGGGTTCCAGTCTCCAAACGTGGAAGCCGCAAAAGACATAGTCTACGCCACGGCTTTTCTTCTTATAGTTATTGTCGCAATTCTCAATCTCGCGGCTATTTTTCTGAGAAACAGGATAAGACACAAAAGATTCGGTCAGACAATTTGAACGGTTTGGAGTGAGAAATGCAAGATCAGTTTGAGTCCAGAGACAACACAAATTTTGAATCCGTAATAGCCGAGGTTAAAAACCTCTCGCTCAAATACGGTAATTCACTCGCGCTCAAAAACATATCAATGCGCGTTCCGGAAAACATGTCCACCGCCCTCATAGGGCCTTCGGGCTGCGGAAAGTCAACCTTTCTGCGCTGTTTCAACCGGCTCAACGACCTCATAGACGATGTTTCAATTGAGGGGGAGATATTTATCTCCAGAAACAACATATATGCTCCCGACCTTGAGGTGAGCGATTTGCGCAGACGGGTGGGCATGGTGTTTCAGAAGTCAAATCCTTTTTCCGCCTCAATTTACGAAAATGTCGCCTACGGGCCCCGCATAGCGGGGATGAGGAATAAAACCGACCTTGAAGAAATAGTGGAATCAAGCCTCCGGCAGGCGGGGCTCTGGCCCGAAGCGCGCGACCGTCTGAAAGAATCGGCCTTCGCGCTCTCAGGCGGTCAGCAGCAGCGTCTCTGCATAGCGCGGGCCATAGCAGTTCGCCCCGAGCTTCTGCTCATGGATGAGCCGTGCAGCGCTCTTGACCCCATAGCGACCGCGAGCATAGAAGAATTGATAAGAGAGCTGAAAAAGAAATACACGGTTGTTATTGTTACACACAACATGCAGCAGGCGGCGAGGGTTTCCGACTATACGATGTTCATGTATCTCGGACGGATGGTTGAATACGATGAGACTGAAAAGATTTTTCTCAATCCTTATTTGAAGGAAACCGAGGACTATGTTTCAGGAAAGTTTGGATGAGTAATAAACGGGGGAAAATATGGCAAACATAATCTCAGAAGAAATACAGGATCTCAGAAAGTCTCTGCTTGAGATGTCGGGCGTGGTTGACTCAATGCTTGAAAAAAGCATTGAGCTTATAAGAGACAACACGGACGCCAAGTCACGCATAGCCGAAATAAAGGATCTGGACGACAAGGTTGACTCAAAGGAGCTTGAGATTGACGCCAAGTGCGTCCGTCTCTTGAGTCTTTACGCTCCCGAAGCCGAGATGCTGAGGACAACCGTTGCGGTGATGAAGATCAACAACGATGTTGAAAGAATCGGAGACCACGCGGTCAATGTGGCGCGGCTGGTCGGAAAGGGCTCGGACTACCCGCCTCTTGAACTTTTCACAAAGGCGGCGGTTATGGGAGACAAGGCGCTTGAGATGTTCAGAATGAGCATGGACGCGTTCATGAACAAGAAAAAAGACCTTGCGTTTGAGGTCTCCGCCAAAGATGAGGAGGTTGATTCAATGGAAAAGGAAATAATGGCGGGCGCTCTTGAACACCTCAAAAAATTTCCCGAATCCATTCAGGCCGCCACCTGCCTGATAGTGCTTGTGAGAAATCTGGAAAGGGCGGCGGATTTGGCGGACAACATATCCGAAGACACACACTATCTTATAACGGGCGAGGTCAGGAAACACTCCTGAACCCGAATCCGTACCGCCTTCAGGTTTTCTCCTTCAGATGGAAATAGACCGTAAAAGCGCTTCCGCGCCCGGGCTCGCTTTCAACTCCTATGCTGCCGCCGTGGATTTCCGCCGTCTGACGGGCGATGCTGAGCCCGAGCCCGCTTCCTTTCCGGTTTCCGCCGCGCGACCCTCTGTAGAAACGTTCAAAAATTCTGCCCATGTCTTTTTCTTCAATACCCTCACTGAAGTCTTTAACGCAAACCCTCGCCTCTCCCTTCTCTCCGTGCTTGACAGACACCTCAACTTTTCCGCCTTCGTGTGAGTATTTGACGGCGTTTTCAATCAGGTTCACAAACATATTTTCAATCATAAGCCTGTCTCCCTTCATCTGAATTTCCGGGGTCTCCTCGGCAATCTCCATATTGATATTTTTTTTGTCCGCTTCGGTTCTCATAAGCTGGACGGCATTTTTCACGGCTTCTGAGAGGTTGAAATGCGCAAAATTTGCCGGGTTTTTCGGTTTCTGCTCAAGTTCTGAGAAACTGATTATGCGTGAGCACAGATCGGTGAGCCGCTTTGTGTTTCTTTTAAGTATGCGCGAAAATTTTTCCGTCTCCTCATCCTCCGATTTGGAGGCGATCCCCTCCACCGCTCCGATTATTGAAGTCAGCGGCGTTCTGATTTCATGGGAAATGTTTGTTATCAAGTCTTTTTGCGCAATTTCCATCTTTTTCAGCCTGGTTGAATCAAAAAGAACAAGCGACACTTCTTTCAGTCCTTTTCCGGGAGCCGCGACCACCGTGTAGAAGGTTTCAGACGGGTAGAGGTTTGCCACCTCGCGCCTGACGGGTTCGCCGGACTCAAAAGCGTCTTCTATCAACCGCCTCATTTGCGGACTGAATATGACCTCCCAGTAGTTTCTTCCCACTATGCCCCCGGACGCTCCAAGCATTGAGTGCGCGGTTTTGTTTGCCGCTTTTATTAGGCCCGCGGACGAGACGCACAAAACCCCATCGCTGACGAGGTCCAAAGCTCCGGCAAATCTTGTGTTCCGCTGTTCGGTTTCTTCAAACCGGCTCTTCAGGTCCCTCGCCGCCGCATTGAGCGCTTTTGACATATTCTCCTCCGCCTGGTCTTGCGCCTCGTAGCGCGGAAACTGTTTTGAGAGAAGTGATTTCGCAAATTCGGTCACTTTTCTCTCAATTCTGCCGGCCCTTCCGCGCGCCACAAACGAAGCCGCAAAAGCCGCGCCGCCCGCGGCAAGGGCGAGAAGCGCGGCCTGCGTGCCGCCCGGAGAGTTCAGATAAGCCAGAACACCGGCCGCAGCACACAGAACCGCCGCCCGGGCTGAAATTTTCAATCTTTTCCGTCCGTCCTTTCCAGTTTGTAGCCGACGCCGCGCACGGTTTTAATTTCAACACCGCCGCCCGTAATTTTGTCTCTCAGATTTTTGATGTGAACGTCCGCCGTCCGGTCGTAGACAAGACGGCCGTCAACGGCGCTTTTCTTTTTAATTATCTGGTCTCTGCTGAACACTCTTCCCGGATTTTGAGCAAGAAACTCAAGGATTCTGAACTGTGTCGCCGTGAGGTCAACGGGCTTTCCTCCCACTCTTGCCTCAAAGCTGTTTCCGTCTATTTTCAGTTTCCCGATTTCAATTATATTTTCATTTTTTTCCCCGCCCGCCGTTTTTCCTCTTCTCAGCACGCTTTTCACGCGCGCCACGAGCTCGCGCGAGCTGAACGGCTTTGTTATGTAGTCGTCCGCTCCCATTTCAAGCCCCAGAACAACATCCAGCTCCGTTGCCTTGGCGGTAAGTATTATTACGGGGATGGAAGCGGTTTGCCCGGAGCCCTTAAGCCATCTGCATATTTCCATTCCGCCGGTTTCCGGAAGCATCAGGTCAAGAAGAACCAGATCGGGTTTAAGAGAGTTTGTTAAAAGAAGAAAATCTCTTCCGTCACGAAAGGTTTTTGTTTTAAACCCCTCGTTTTTCAGACACGATGAAATTATCTCCAGAATGTCTTCTTCATCATCAACAATTGCGATTATTTTGGACATGGCGGAAAAATTATACACATTTAGGACGCTTCTCTTTACCGCCGATTTCTTTCTTAATACTCTCTTAACGCTTCATTTTCTGAAAATTAACCTGTTCTTTCTATTATTCTGCGCAAAAGGGGAATTTCCCCGAACTAAAACATGGAGGAATTAAAAAAGTGAGAATTTTAAGGAAACACAAGCTTCTGGTAATGCTTACGGTTTTTGCCGCGGTCGCGTTGCCCGCTCAGTCTTTTGCCGTCGAAATTGACGGAAAACTCGGCTACAAAAAGGGTCTTTACTATGAAAGCGAGGACGGAAGATTCAAAATCAAACAGAATTTCCGTATTCAGTTCAGAATGGACGTTGCGGACACAAACGAAACGGGTAAAAAAACCGAGACGGATTTTATGATTCGCCGCTTGAAACTCAAATACGGCGGACACGCATATGAAAAATGGCTGAAATGGGGTTTTCAGCTTGTTGCGAACGCCGGCCGCAAAGGCAAGAATGACGATGTAAAAGTGGATGACGCCTTCCTTGTGTTTGC
Source organism: Thermodesulfobacteriota bacterium (assembly GCA_965198945.1). Lineage (GTDB taxonomy): Bacteria > Desulfobacterota_D > UBA1144 > Nemesobacterales > Mycalebacteriaceae > Mycalebacterium. Next base: position 99,035 of record CBDAQI010000001.1, read on the forward strand.
CAAAAGCCGTCAGGCGGACTTGAAAGCGGGAAGATACAAAATTCCCTACGAGAGAGAGGTTCTGAATTCTTCGTCCTCACTCCAGTTTGTTGACCGCTCTTTTGTAAAGGAGTTCGTCATAGGAGAGGGCAGAGCTGACGGAATTTCAACCGGCGGAATTTTAGGCAATATAGTCGCCTACAGAGCCGGAGTTTTCCAGAAAGACAGTGAGGAATTCAAAGGCTCGGGCAACATGCTTTTTGCCGGCCGCATTCAGTTCAACCTCTGCTGCGGTGAGTTGAAATACTCAAGCGGAAGTTTTACTTCGGGCGGCGATTACAAAATCACCCCGAACTTCGCCAAAGTTCCGACTTTTTCTCTCGGTGTGGGCGGATTTTACTACAACGCCGAGAAAACGGATGCCACATATAAGACCCTTCCGGATTCCGGCTCAACTCTTGTTGACAGCACAGCGAAACTTGACCTGAATTCCAATTCCGGAGTGACCGTTGACTTTGCGGCAAAAATTCCGAGGGCAAACTTTGAAACCGCTTTCTACTACGGCTCAGCAAAAAATGACAATAGCGTTAACGCAAGCCTTGGCGGTGATGGCGCTTTGGGTGGGAGCGACGCCAATGCTGATACTCAAGGGTCGGCGGGAACACAATCCCTCGGAAACTACGCCTACAGGGTGCAGGGCGGTTTTATGATGACTCCGCAGTTTGAAATAGCGACCAGGTGGTCATATGCCGACTATGACAAGAAGTCTTCCGAGAATGACGAATGGCAGTGGACAACGGGTTTGAACTACTACATTGCGGCCAAACACCGCGCGAAAATTCAGGTTGACTACACCTACGGAAGCGAGAAAAACGGAATACAAATGGGAAAAGACAAGAAGGAAAACATCTTCCGCGCTCAGGTGCAGTTGTATCTGTGATAAGTTTGAGATTTGGGCATCTGTAAAAATGCGAAAAGAGGGGCGCCTGAGCCCGTTCACTGACGCCGTCATTCCCGCGAAAGCGGGAATCCGGATTTGTTGTGTAGCCTTTGGCGACTCGTTTCATTCCCCCGCTTTCGCGGGGGCAGGCTTCACCGGATGGCGTGTGAAGCACTGCATGACGGGAGTTGAGGGCAGAGGCTCCGGCAAAACTACTGCTACTATGGGCGCCCATTTTAATAACTGGGCTTGAAAAAAACCCTTGAATTTGCCCGAACCTTGATATAATCTTCAACCAAAGCCGATTGAGGTTGGAGGTTGCGGGTTCGCTTCTCCCACTGGCATTTTGAGATAACACTTGACGATTGTTGCCGGTTTTTTTATAATGTTTGTGATTTTGCGAACTCGGTTTCGCCGAATTGGTTTAATTTTAGGAGGTAGGAGATATGAGGAAAGCTAACTGGCTTATAATGTTTCTTCTGGCTTTCGCGGTGGCTGTTCCGGCATCCGCTGTGGAGCTTAATCTGGGAGGGTTTCCCAGTTATATGTCCACAAGGGCGCGTTACATTGAAAACGCAACCTACAGAAACGCATTGGCCACCAAAACGGACGATGCAATCTTTTTCGTGGACACCACCCTTCGTGTTACCCCGCAGCTTGTTTTGAGCGATGCGGTAACCATTAGGGCTCAGGTTGACATATTTGACAACAACATTTGGGGCGGCTCCACCAACCAGCTTCTCGGCGGCGGTTCCACTCTTGTTAACTCAAGTATTTCACCAAGTGATAAGTTTGTGGGGTCGCTTCTCACCGGAGACGCCACTTCAAAATGTCTTGAGTTCGGGAACTTCTGTGCCGTTGAAAAGGATGCGGGGTTTTTCAATGTCCGCATGCTTCACGCGGACATCGTTCTTCCGAACAATCTCGGATTTGTAAGAGTGGGTCGTCAGCCATTTGACTGGGGTCTCGGAATTCTTGCAAACGGCGGATGGGACCCGGCAAGCGACGGCGGATTCCTTGTTGACAGGTTTCTGTGGCTGAAAACCTTCCCGACTTCCGGAGACTCTTCCCTTACGGCGATTTTTGTGTCTGACAGAATCACGCAGGGAACCGGTCTTCACACCGGAACCGGAGACGGATGGGACGGCGGCGCAGTCGCGGTTGTTTTCAACAAACCCGACATGGGCGGCATAAACGCCACACTCGGCGGATATGTCTTTCCTTACATCCATCAAGACAAATTTATCGGGGGTTTCGGAGACCTTGACAGATTCACGCTCTACTCGTTTCTGCTTGACCTGAAAGGAGACTCCTGGAAGTTTACCGGTGAGCTTCAGGGCGGATTTGGCAAACTCAAGAAAGTTCTGAAGACAGATGATTCTACGAGAGGCAATTCTACAATCAAGAACGCCATTATTTTCGCGGTTCGCGGCGAATACATGCCTCCGGCCATTGAATATCTTGATGTTGTCGGAGCAGAGTTCGGATGGGCCGACGGTGATAAAAATACAGGCACTTCCTGGAGAGATGGTGATCCTATTGAGGGCGGTGTTATCGTCTTCAACCCGGCATACAACCTTGACAACCTCTTGTTCAAGCACGTAATGCCCAACATCTATCAGGATGCGAACGCTAACATACTTGCCAAAACGCAGGCAAGTGTTCAGAACGCTTACTACGCCCGCGTTTACGCTCAGATTCCCGTTACGGACAGAGTGTCTTTCAGGCCTCAAGTTCTTGTCGGCTGGAATCAGGAGACTAACAGTCTGATAGCAGGTAGTAGAGAAACTGTTATAGGAAGCGTACCAAATGGTACTGCCGCATTAGTTGATGGACTTTCTTCGGGTGCCGATGACTCAGCTAAAACTGGCAGGAAAACTGTTACAAGGGATGCTGTCAACCAGCCCAAGGACAAAGTCAGCTCTTATCTCGGAACCGAGATTGAGGGAACGGTTACGGTTGAAGTTTATCCGGGTGTTGACCTTGACATCATCGGCAGTCTTATTATTGCCGGAGAAGGTCTGACAGATCTTCTTCAAGCTCAGGCATTTGTAAGGGACAATAGTGCTGCTGGAACTACTGAGTTTGCAAACAAGGCTGCGGCAGATGCAGTTGCTACTAACATTACCAACCAGAAGGCAAACGATGTCATCTGGGGAGTTCAGACGAAGCTCACCATCTACATTGATGAGTTTTTCAAATCTGACGCTTAATTAACTAAGCTGAAAACTTTTTCCTCTGACTGACAAAGGCGGGGAATTAAATCAAAGCGGCGCTCTTACAAAGAGCGCCGCTTTTTTTTGCCCGCCGCCCGCAGTCAAATAACTACTTGAAAAACCTCGTCTTTTTGTATATTTTAGCCCCGTAGCATTTTGTTCCTTTGAAGGGTAAAGAACAAATTTCTCAAAGGGGGAGAGATAATGATTAGAAATTTTATACGCCATACACTTCTGGCGGCTCTTACCGTTTTACTTGCCGCGCCCGTTTCTCATGCGGCGGAGATTGATTTGGATGCCTATCCCAGTTATTTCAGAACAAGAGCAAGAGTTTTTAACAAAGCGACCTTCCAGGAGCCTTTTACGGCGGCGCCCCGGAAAGACACAATTTTCTTTGTTGACAGCACTCTGCGTGTTTCTCCCAGACTGACTCTCGGAGAAGGTCTCTCAATTGTCGCCCAGGTGGATGTCGCCGATAATATAATCTGGGGCGGCACAACCGACCAACTTCTCGGCGGCGGTTCCACGCTTGTCAACTCAAGCATTTCAAGCTCAGACAGCTTCAGGGGATCTGTGCTGGTTCCCGTTTATAACCGGGTCTCATATCTGGACAGCGCAGTAGCTCCGGGCAATCCCTCCCATGTTGGGACTAATAATGACGACGGAGTGCCGACACTGAACTCCGGCGCCGCGGTTGACCGCAACAACGGCTGGTTTAATGTGCGTTTTCTCTATGCTGACATTGATCTCCCGAATAACCTCGGATTTGTAAGAGTGGGTCGTCAGCCGTTTGACTGGGGCCTTGGAATTGTTCAGAACGGCGGGAATGACCCTTCATCAGACTTCGGCACGATGATTGACAGACTGATGTTCATAAAAACCGCGGAAATTTCATCAGGCGCGACGGTAACCGGAATGCTTTTTGCCGACCTCTGGACCGGAGGAACCGAGCTCAGGGCGAGCGGCTCCGCATATGACGGAGTCGGCGGGGGTGTGATTTACGATAAACCCGTTGATGAAGCCAGCGGTCTCGGCGTTACGCTCGGAACATACATATATCCCTGGATAAGACAGAAAAACTTCGCAAGCAGCGAATATTTTCTCGGCGCCGGAGGAGACCTTGACCGCCTTACGATTTATTCATTTATGCTGGATTTAAGGCGCGGAAAATTCCGCCTGGCCGGAGAATATAACGGAGCGTTCGGGAAAATCAGTGATCTGAACGGCTACAGACAGTGTGTGGGCGGCAGCCAATGCAACCGTGTGGTCCGTTTTGACAGGTCTGACAATGTGAAAATTAAGCACCACATTGCCTGGGCGGCGCGTCTAGAGCTTCTGCCCGAGAAAGCGTTTGATGTTATTGGGGGAGAGTTCGGCTGGGTGCAGGGAGACAAATCCGGAGAATACTGGACGGGGGACGGCTCCATTGACGGAGGTTTTCTCGCTTTCAGTCCGGCTTACAATGTTGACCATCTCCTCCTCAGGCATGTTCTTCCGACCATATACCAGAGTGCGAACAATTCATTTTTCTCAAATTCCGAGGGCGGGGTTCAAAACACCCGCTATGCGCGGTTTTATTTTGACTTCAAACTTGCCGATTGGCTGACCGTGAAAAACCAGTGGCTTGCGGCCTGGACAAACGAGACGAGCAGTCTTTTTGTTGACGGCGAAAGCATCAACCCGTTTATCGGAAACGAGATTGAAACCACTTTCAGCATGCGTCTGAGAAAAGGTGTCTATCTTGATTTCACCGGAAGCGCGGTTTTCGCGGGCCAGGGGCTCAAAGATATGTTTGCGGGCCAGGCGTGGAACAACCTTGTTCGCCGCAGTAATGATGACATACAACTCAATCTTGGCGCTGCTCCGCCTGTAGACGACGCGGATACCGATCCGGCAAGGGAAGACATTGTATCAAGGGATGTGACGGTGCAGTTTGTCGGCGCGGATGGCACAACACCGACCGCTCCCGGCCTGACGGCGACTCTTCAAGATGTTTCGGTAATCAGGAATGCGGACGGCCAGGCGGCTTTAAATGGTACTCCCACAGAGAATGCGGCCCTTCATGAAAGCGCATACAACGCTTTAAGACAGGAGTTTGCTTCACGGTATAACCCCAGCGACAGCAGAATCTGGTCTTTTCAGACCGTATTGACGGTGCATCTTGATTCACTTTCGGGCGACAGGATTTAGCCTGGCTCCAGGCCGCCTCTGAAAGGCTCCTCTAAGAATGTGAAAGCAAGGCCTTTGCGTCCTTTTCGCTGACACTGTCATTCCCGTGAAAGCGTGTCTGCGTGAAAACGGGGACGGCAACCCGGAGCAAATTGTGTCGCCTGTGGCGACTCATTTTTTCACCCGATGCCATGAGCACTGCATGACGGGCGCGCCCAATATGGAGATACCATACAAAACTGCTGTTATTATCAGAGCGCTCCCCAAAGAATCAGTTGAAAATCCGCCTTCTGCGGGCTAATTTTTCGGCAGATGTTATAATTCCCTCTCATTGGGGGTGGTTTTATGAAATTTCTGTCGTTCGTGATTCTTTTTGCGGTTCTGCTGTTTCCTGTTTACGAAACGGCCGGAGAGCCGGCCGGGCAAGCCGTTGCGCTTTCGGTTGATAGGGCAAGAATTCTTGCGCTTGAAAACAATAAAGACATTCTTATAAGACAACAGGATGTTTTCGCTTCGCTCGGGAGAGTAACTGCGGAGAAAGGAGCCTTTGACCCGGTTTTTGACATAAGCTCTTTCTACGACAAAACATCCGAGCCGTCCGCTTCATCTTTTATTTCGGGGGCTCTTGAGACCGAAAGACTGGAAGCGAGCATGGGCATTACGGGCAGAATTCCGACCGGCGGATATTATGATCTGCCCAGACTGTCAGTTTCCCGACAGGAAAGTGATTCACCCGTTGATTTTTTCAGTCCGTCTTTCTCAACAAGATTGGATATGAAAATCGGCCATGATCTTCTCAGAAATTTCGGTCTGAGCAACGGAAAATCTGCGATTGTGGTTGAAAATCTGCGTAGTGATATTACGCGGCTTGACCTGAGAACCCAGATATCGGAAACTCTTCTGGAAGTTGAGCGCAGATACTGGACTCTTGTCGCCGCCGTGCGCGAACGCGAAATTGCCCGCAAAAACCTTGAACTCGCAGTTGACCTGCTTGAGAGAAACCGCATAAGGGTCAGAGAGGGTGTTTTGCCCGCGCTTGAAGAGATAAGAGCCGGATCTGAGGTAGCCGTTAGAAATGTTGAATTGATAGAGTCGGAGAATAGCCTCAGAAAAGCCGAAGACGAGTTGAAAAACCTGCTCGGTTTGCCGCTTGACCGCGGCATTAAACCGACTGACCGGCCGACCGCTGATTTGTATGAAAGCACAGACATACCAAAGCTGATTGAAACCGCTTTTGAAAACAGAGAGGAGTTGCAACGCTCTTTCAAACTGCTGGAGATAGCCGAAGAGCAAAAGCGTCTGCATTCAAACCGGCGTCTTCCCAAACTTGCCGTTGAGGGCGTTGTGTCTCTGCGGGGTCTTGCCGGAACCCGGAACCCGCAGTCTCTGGATTTGGGCGGCGTGACCGGCCCCTCCGCTTTTGAAGGTGATTTTTCAGACGCCGTTTCGACCGCTCTGGACGACGATTTTATGAGCTGGAGAGCAAGCATAACCATGTCCATTCCAATCGGCAATCGTGGCGCAAAAGGTCTTTACACTGTGGCCGAAGCCGAAATGAATTCGGCGGTTGTTGAATACAAAAAGGCGAAAGAAACCGTTACCCTTGAGGTAAAAGAGGCCGCGGACGCGGTTTGGAGCGGATACAAAAGGGTTGAAGCCGCAAAAACTGCTCTCGGTCTTGCCGAAGAGGTTCTTGAAGCCGAGCGGGAAAAATATGCGGCCGGGCTTTCAACCACACGAGAAGTGCTTGAAGCGCAGAGAGATCTTGGAGATGCATGGTCAAAGCACATAACATCTCTTGCGGACTATAAAATTGCTCTTGCGGCGCTTGAACGCGCAACCGGAACCATAATTGAAAAGAAGGGAATTGTCATTCCCTGAACTATAAGCGGTTTTTAATGTTTGAAATGGCGGACGCCCGTCATGATCACGGCCATGTTGTGCTCGTCCGCAGCGGCGGTTGTTTCTTCATCTTTTATTGAGCCGCCCGGGTGGACAACCGCTTTTATTCCCGCTTTTGCGGCTTCATCAATTCCGTCTCTGAAGGGGAAAAACGCGTCTGACGCCATAACACATCCCCGCGTGGGGCTTTGAGCCTTCATGGCCGCGAGCTTTACCGAATCCACCCTGCTCATCTGTCCGGCGCCGATTCCAACGGTCGCGCGGTTTTTAACAAAAACTATCGCGTTGGACTTAACATGTTTGCAGACCTTCCACGCAAAAATCATATCTGCGGTTTCAGATGACGAGGGTTTCCTTTCCGTCGGAAAGGATGCGGAATCAAAATCCGAATCGGCGGCCTCGTCTCTGTCCTGTATAAGCGCGCCACCCGTAATTTTTTTGAGATCATAACCTGCGCGGTCTTGCTTTATTCCGGAAGCTCTCAAAACCCTGAGGTTTTGTTTTTTTGAGAGTATTTCAACGCATTCGGGGGAAAATCCCGGAGCTATTACAACCTCAATGAACATTCCCGTTATCAGAAGGGCGGTTTCGGTGTCCATCTCGCAGTTCAGAGACACAATTCCCCCGAACGCGCTTACCGGGTCGCACTGTTTGGCTTTTGTGAAAGCTTCCGCCGGGGTTTGCGCGACAGCCGCTCCGCACGGATTGTTGTGTTTTACAATTACGCAGGCCGCGCCCTGTGCCGGGTCAAATTCCTTAACAAGTTCAAATGCGGAATCAGTGTCGTATATGTTGTTGAGCGAAAGCTCCTTTCCCTGAATCTGCCGTGCGGTTGAGACGCAGCAGCCGGCGGTGTCTTCGGTGTAGAAAGCGGCTTTCTGATGAGGATTTTCTCCATATCTGAGGTCCATCCTTTTGGTCAGATTGATTGATATGGTGTCCGCAAAGCCTTCGTCCCGCCCGCTGGTCTTTGACAGAAACCCCGATATGGCCGAGTCATATCTCGCCGTGAGCGCAAAAGCTTTCCGGGCAAGCAGCAGTCTTGTTTTTTCCGAGACTTCTCCGCCGGACGACTTTATTTCTTCAATTACTCCCGCATAGTCCGCGGGATCTGTAACAACCGTTACAAATCTGTGATTTTTGGCCGCAGCCCTTACCATTGCCGGGCCGCCGATGTCTATGTTTTCCACCGCTTCGGTGAAAGACACATTTGGCTTTGCGACCGTTTTTTCAAACGGATACAGGTTGACCACAACCATATCTATCGGTTCAATGCCGTTTTCTCTCATCTGCTGAGAGTGTTCGGGATTGTTTCTCACCGCGAGGATTCCGCCGTGTATTTTCGGATGAAGGGTTTTGACCCTGCCGCCGAGAATTTCTTTTGCCTGAGTGTGCGTCTCCACGCGCGTAACCGCAACGCCCGCTTCCTCAAGAGCTTTTGCCGTTCCGCCCGTGGAAAGAATCTCAATTCCGAGTTTGCAGAGTTCTCCGGCGAAATCTGTGATTCCGCTTTTGTCTGATACTGAAATCAGGGTTTTTTTAACCGGTTGCATGTCTGTGTGATTAGATTATAAAGGGAAAAATCTGATGACCGGGGAGATTATACAATGAATGACCAAAATATCATAACGGACATTCACGGCAAGTGATTTTTCGTTTCAAAAGGCGTTTCCCGTTAGCGCTCTTTTCAGGAGACGGAGCCCCCTATAAACAGTTTCAAAATTCCATAAAAAAGGAGGGCCGCCCGCAAGGGCAGCCCTCCAATTTTTAGCACAATGCTAAGGCGTTATCAGCCTTGGCTGTACTGCGGGAGCAGGAAGCGGTGACGCATCGTGTACTCAAACGGTTTCGCGTAGGCGATTGCCCTGCTGTCCGTTGCAGCGAGATCGTCCGCTGACCTCTCAACCGTCCTGGTCCAAATGGTTTTGGCCGGCGGGATTATCAGGTTGAAAGTGAAACTTATCAATCCGACAACCTCTTTGGCCGGTATCTGGCCGCCCATAAAGTCAAAGGGCGTTCCTGACATATACCAGGCGCGGATGTCATCTCCCGTAGCCGTTCTCACACTGTCCGGGTCCAGCTGGAAGCGGTGTCCCGTTCCAAAAGCCGGGGGCAGCTCCGAAGGCAGATATGTAACCTCATGGATACTGTTGGTTACATCCGGACGGGTCGTGATGCGGTAGTTCATCCTTCCCCAGTCCGTCTGTCCGTAAAACGTCGGTTTTACTGACAACTCTTTGTCGGAGTAGCGTCCGTTTGCGGTGTGAAGAATGTATCCACGGCGCTCCATGAGCATGTTGAAGTAGTTGTTGTTCGTGCCATGCTCAAAAGCGGCGATGTAGGCGGCCTTTTTCGGAAATCCGAAAGGCTCCTTGCCCGCCCAGATCGGAGAGTCGTTTGACAGATACATGTAGGGGTAATACCCCGCTTTGTATGTGTTTCCGTCTTCACCGTTAACGGTGGCGGAAAATGTCACACCCATCTCCATGTAGGGGCCGAGCATTGTGTTTTTGTGGATAACATACCAGAACTCTATAACGTCGTCCTGAAGCTGGACCGGCTCAGGCAGAATTTTTTTCATGTCGTTTTCATCTGCTCTGATAACAAAAGCCATCCAGCGGCTCTCCGTGTAGGTGAGAGGAACGATGTCATAGTCAAAGACAGGGTCTGCGACACCCTGAGAAATGATGTCTATTCTGTCTCTGTCCATTGGCAGCGGAGGAACTTCGCCTTCCGCAAGCCAAGGATAACTGTATTCATTTGCTTGCATTCCCATAGTTCAATTAACCTCCTTGAAAGTTATTGACAATTAAGAACCCTGACTGATGGGGAACTGCTGTCTGAGGCCGTATTTGTAAGGTGTTGCAAATCCGGCGTAGTCAGCGGGTCTCTCATAAGTCTCATTCCAGAGAACCTGAGCGGGAGGAATGACAAGATCAAACACGAACGAGATCATACCCGTTACTTTGTCAATCTTGAGCTCCGTTCCCATGTTGTCAAACGGAGTTCCCTGCATAAACCAGTTTACCGCATCGCCTGATGCCGTTCTGGTGTGCTCGGGTTTAATCTGGAAACGATGCCCTTTGATCATTGAGTCAAAGGGAGGCGGGAGTTCTGAAGGCAGATAGGTGAGCTGCCACTCGGAGCTTGAAACGTCAGGTCTTGTAATAACCTTCATGTTGAATTTGCCCCAGTCCGTTTTTCCGTAGAAATACGGAGGCTTCACATCTGCGTCGTCAAACTTTCCTGTTGCGCTGTGCATCAGGTAGCCGTTACGTGACATTGCGAATCCGAAGAAATCTGTCCCTTTCTCGCCGCCGTGCACTGAGCAGCGGATGTAGGACATCTTTTTCGGAAATCCGAGGACACGGCCCGCGTCAACGGGAGAGTCTCCGGTCAGATACATGTACGGGTAGTAACCGGCTCTCCAGACATTTCCTTTCGGGTCTTTGTAAGTAGCCGACATTGTAACACCGAACTCCAGGTACGGACCAAGCATGGTGTTTTTGTGGTCAACATACCAGAACTCAACAAGGTCGGCGTCATCACCGTCCCACGGCTCAAGCGGCGGGTTCGGAATCAGACGACGTCTTGTCGCTTCTGAACAGCTGACGACGAAAGCCGACCAGCGGCTGTCCGTGTAGGTAAGAGGGAGAACATCTATGTCCCACAGCGGATCTGAAGGATTCGCTATGATCCAGGACTTGATGTCTCTCTCAATCGGAGGAGGCGGAACCTCCTTCGTCATTTCCCAATATTTACTTGGGACATTGAGGTGACTAGGCATATAAAATACCTCCTTTGTTATTTCCGGCCGCCACCTAGCTCAAAGCGGCCGGAGATTTGAGGAAAGAAGAGGGAATGATAAACGACAAGATATCAAGCCACTCTCAAACCTCGCCATTATTTCTATCATCGTAACTCGCGGGTGTCAAGTGCCTTGAGAGAAAAAATTAAGTTTTTCGGTTAACGGTTGATTAAGCCGCGATCCAGACGGGAGAAAACACGGGTAACTACCTGTTATCACTTGTTTTTTATTTGCCGGAAAAAACTGGCAATATCTTTTCTCATGCTCTTTTCGGGTTTCCGCTCACTTTTAATAACCGTTTATAAAGTAAACCGCTTTCTGCCTTCTGTGTGCCTCTGATTTTTGTTCAAAACCATGTATGTAACTTGAGCGATTGCAGCGGTTTTTCCCTCTCCCTCTTTTCCTTCTTTTATCTCAACCTCCACCGGGCAAAGCGTTCTGCCGGCTTTGATAACTCTGGCGACGGCGAGCACATCCGAAACGCAGGGGTTCAGAAAGCGGACGTGCATGTCGGTTGTCGTTATGAAGGAGTCGTGCCCCGCAACTGTGAGAACCGCGGCCGCGGCGGCCGTGTCAGCGGCGGTTGTGAGAAGACCACCGTGGAATGTTTCAAAGATTCCGTCGTAGTTTTTCTTTTTCGGCACCTTCATCTCGCAAAGACCTTTTTTCAGGGAAACAATTTCTGCGTCAAGCAGTTTCATTATGGGGACCGCATTCATTCTTCGTCGGGTCTCTTTTATATTGTCGCTCATTATTTCTCTCCCGAAAGGTGGTTTTCCTGTTTTATTGTTTATGGTAGCCTGTATTCCTCTTCTTCATTTCAATGTGTGATTATTTTCATGGCTCAGATAATAGACGGAAATAAAATTTCCGCCCGGCTGCGGAGCAAAATTGCCTCGGAAATCCGGGTTTTGCGTGAAAAATCCGGTATTACACCCGGTCTTGCGGCGGTTCTTGTCGGGCAAGACCCGGCGTCCGAGCTCTATGTGGAAAGGAAAAGACGCGCCTGTTTTGATGTGGGTATATATTCCGAAGAGCACAGGCTCAAGGCTGAAACAACGCAAAGCGAGCTTCTTGAGCTGATAGAGAAACTGAACGCCGACAAAAACATACACGCCATACTCGTCCAGCTTCCCCTTCCGCCGGCCATCTGTGAAACGACGGTGCTGAGCGCGGTTTCCCCTCTCAAGGATGTTGACGGTTTTCATCCGGAAAATATGGGGATGCTCATGGAGGGCAGCCCGCGCTTTATTTCCTGCACGCCCTACGGAATTATGGAAATCATTGATGATCTCGGCATTGATGTTGAGGGTATGGACATTGTTGTAATAGGCAGGAGCAACATAGTCGGCAAGCCTGTCGCCGCAATGCTGCTCAACAGAGACGCCACCGTTACCGTGTGCCATCTCTGCACAAAAAATTTGGCGTCTTTCACTCGGAATGCGGAGATACTGATAGTCGCAATCGGATGTTCGGAATTCATCAAAGGCGACATGATAAAAGAGGGAGCCGTTGTGATAGATGTGGGTATCAACCGCGATGAAAAGGGGAAAATCACGGGTGATGTTGACTTCAAGAGCGCGTTTCCCAAATGCTCTCATATAACCCCCGTTCCCGGAGGCGTGGGACCTATGACGATAACGATGCTATTGAAAAATACTTTTAAAGCGGCGGAGATGTGGAGTCGTGGAAAAGACGGAGGGCTAAGATGATAAATAACGGACAGCCCTTTTATGCATCTTGACCCAATCAGAAAAGAAAACAAAAACTTTAAAAACGGTGAAATTTGTCATGCTTTCACCACATCCGGCGGATTCGTCTCCGGACCGCAGGACTCCTTCGGGAGTCCTTGCTTTATTTGAATGAAGCCCTTGAGAACAACAATAATTGAAAAACAAACCCATTTTGTGAGAAAAATTCGGAAGTCACTTCTGCAAAAATCTCAAACGCCCGACAGCATACCCGGAACCGCTATCAGGAAACCGAGTGATTGGAATTAGACGCACTCTTTATATATACCCGCTAAAGTTTGTGGGTTAAGCGCGTTTCCGAAATGCTCTCACATAACTCTCGTTCCGGGAGGCATTGGGGCAGATGACAATAAGAATGTTTGCAGGACTTTGATTCAGAAGTTGCCGCCCCGCGGTTCGCGGCAAAAAGGGAAAAAGCGGCTTTTCCAAAGCTCCACATAACCGTTATCGTCAAGCGTTTTCAAAATTTCTTCAACCGTTTTGCCGGCAGCCGGATGCCTGAAGCCGGGGGCGATCTGCCTCATCGGTTCAAGAACAAACCTTCTGGTATGGGCTTGGGGATGCGGAATTTTAATTTCTTCATTTTCCATAACAGTGTCGTGGTGGAAAAGAATGTCAAGATCAATAACCCTCGGACGGTTTTTTCCCTTACCCGTTCTGCCCATCTCCTTTTCAACCTTCCGCAGCTCGTGTAAAAGTTCTTCCGGAGGCGGCGCTTGCCCGATCATCAAAACTGCGTTTATGAAAAACGGCTGACTGCCCTCAACACCCACCGGCTCGGTTTTATATAAGGGGGAAACTTTTTCAATGCCTGCAAAACGCGATATGCGAAACAGAGCTTCAACACAGTTCGCCTCCCTGTCACCGAGGTTGGTTCCGATTCCGATAAATACGCCAGCGCTCAAGGCCGTTCCTCCCGTCCTTCAAGGGATTTTATCATCATATCCGCGGTAAAGTGTCCCGCTTTGCGCGCCGCTTCGGTATCGGTCAGGCCTTTGGCTTTGAGCGCGCAAAGAGCGGATGAAAAAACGCATCCGCTTCCGTGGACGCTCTCGCGCACCCTCTCGCGCTTTATCTCAAAGAAGTTTTTCCCGTCAAAAAGCAGATCGGTAACATCGCCCGCCTGCGGCAGGTGCCCGCCCGTTATAACAACTTTGCGGACTCCGAGTCCGGCTATTTCCCTTGCGGCGACTTTCATATCCTCGGTATTTTCAATCTCAACTCCGCAGAGCTCCCGCGCTTCAAAAGTGTTCGGTGTTACGAAATCGCAAAGCGGAAGCAGCTCTTTTTTAAGGGCTTCCACACCGCTTTGTGATAAAAGCCGCTCCCCTGAGCTTGATTTTATAACCGGGTCTGCAACCACATTTTTGATTGAGAAATCTCTTATGTTGCGGCAGACCGATATGACGGTTTCTTCGTCAAAAAGCATTCCGGTTTTCGCCGCTTCTATTTGTCCGCTCCGTGCTATTGAGACAAACTGGGCGTCTATAAAATCCGGAGAAACCTTCTGCGCGGCGGCGAACTCCGATTCGTTTTGCGCCGTCAGACAAGTGACAACGGCAAACCCCCTCACTCCGAGCGCGGTAAAGGTCTTCATATCCGCCGCGATTCCCGCCCCGCAGCACGGGTCTGTTCCCGCGACTGTCAGCGCCCGTGGAAGAGTTCGTCTCATTATTCTGAACTCTTTAACAGAGAAGCGCGGATTTTACAAAACCGGGCGGCTTGTTATAATTTCCTTCTCAATTCAGAACCAGTGAGGTGAGACTATGGCTGAGCCGCAGATTTTTATGCCCGAACTTTTCAGAGAAGATGAAAATGGAAAAATTCGTCTTGTCGCAGGTTACTGCGCCGATTCGGACAACTGGACTTTTCCGAAATACCTGGCCGACCCGGTGAGTTTTACGGACGATGTTGAGGAGAAACTCCTCAGCCCCACGGGTGTTCTTCATTCTTTTACGGTTGTGCGCAGAAGCATGCCGGAATATGTGGTGCCATATGTTCTTGCGCTTGTTGATTTCCCCGAAACCGTCCGCGTTATGGCTCAGGTGGAAACGCAGGATTTTGACGCGCTCACACTCGGCGAAGAGATGGGACTTACGACGGGCTTTATAAGAAAAACCGAAGACGGAAGCGATGTGATTTCCTACAAGTTCATTCCCGTACGGGAAATGTAGTAGTTAGAACAGTTATTGCCCCGTCGGGTGAAAACCCCTTCTTTTCCAGCCAACCGGCGGGAATTTCAAGAGCCGCCGTATATTTTCCGGACGGTCTGTATTTCTGCGCCCTCTCATAACAGCGCGTTTTCCATTTGCGCAAACTCTCTCCCGAATTTCGGGGACATTTTTTCATTCTCACTTTTTCGGTCACCATTCCGTTTTCCGCGATGTAGAGAATGTCCAGATCCAGATAAGTGTTGAACATCCAGAACCCTCACGTCTGCGGTTTTTTGTAAACAAAAAGCATTCCCTCTCCGTCCGGCAGATTTTTTCTGCACATAAGTCCCCGCATTTTTTCATTGTCGGTGGAAGCGACCTCCGCGCTCACCTCAGCCCGTTTTTCCCCGTCTGAGATCACAACCTTTGTTTTTGGGAGCGGCTTGAGGTCAAGCCCCGCACAGTCGGTTTGAAAATCCGCCGCCGAAGATAAAGAAAATAAAAACGCCACGGTAAAAAGCACAAATCCCGCCGCGCCTCAATTCTTTATGGCCTCTCGGAGAGTTGTTTCCACCATGTCTCTTATCTCTGCGAGGCGGTTTTCACTTTCCGCTTCAAATCTCAGCACAAGCGCGGGCTGAGTGTTTGAGGCGCGCACAAGCCCCCAGCCTCGCTCCCAGCTCGCTCTTACGCCGTCAATGTCATTGATTTCGGCTTCGGGAAATTTCTGCGATACGATTTTTTTCAGTTTTTCAACAACTTTGAATTTTTCTTCGTCCGGGCAGTCAACCCTGATTTCGGGCGTTGAAAAAAGTTTCGGCGCAAGGGCGAGCAGTGCCGAAACCGTTTTGCCCGTTTTTGACACGATTTCCAGAAGCCGCAGGCCCGCGTAGAGCGCATCGTCATATCCGAAAAACCTGTCGCCGAAAAAGATGTGTCCGCTCATCTCTCCGGCAAGCGCGGCGTTTTCTTCGGCGAGTTTCTTTTTCATAAGCGAGTGTCCGGTTTTCCACATAATGGTTTTCGCGCCGGCTTTTTCGGCAAGTTCAAAAAGCAGTTTTGAGCATTTTACATCACCGATAATTTTCGCTCCCGGATTTCTGCGCGCGATTTCAAGGGCAAAAATCAGCACGAGCATATCGCCGCGGACAATTTCCCCGTTCTCATCCACAACGCCGAGCCGGTCTGCATCTCCGTCAAAAGCCATTCCGAGCCGGCTTTTTTCTCTCCTCACGGTCTTGATGAGGTCTTGCAGGTTTTCCTCAACCGAAGGGTCGGGATGGTGGTTCGGGAAAGTCCCGTCCGGTTCGGCGAAAATACCCTTCCCTTCAAGTCCGAGTTTTTCAAACACAAGCGGAGCGGCCACTCCTCCCGTGCCGTTTCCGCAGTCAAACGCGAATTTCAGCCCTCTCTCAATCTCCACCGACCCGGCGAGAAAATCAGAGTATGTCTTCGTTATGTCCGTTTTTGTAATTGTCCCGCGCGCCGCTCTGCTTTCTTTTGCGGGAGTTTTTGAAAGATCCTCTATATCGCGCCCGAACATCGCGTTTTTTCCCATGCACAGTTTCAAGCCGTTATATTCGGGCGGGTTGTGGCTTGCCGTTACAATCACACCTCCGTCCGGTGTCATATTGAACACGGAAAAATAGAGCATCGGTGTTGAAACAAGACCGATGTCAACAACGTTAACGCCGCGGCTTGTGATTCCGTCACAAAGCGCTTGCGCAAAACTCTCAGAACTCGGGCGGCAGTCTCTTCCGACCGAAACGGTTTTGCCGCCGAGCATTTTCGCCTTCTCTCCATATGACTTTCCTATGGAAAAAACCCTTTCTTCGTTTATCCCGCTTCCGACAGTTCCCCTGATGTCATATTCTCTGAAAATATTTTCGGAATTTGCGCTCATTTCGGATTTTTCCCTTCGGTGTGCGGCGGTTTGACTTTATTCTAACACTTTTTACTATTAGCCCGTTGTGATTCGCCCCTCATTTGAGGAGTTCAGAAAAAAACTGAAATCCGGAAACCTGATTCCCGTCTGGGATGAGATTGCCGCTCCGGATGACACTCCGGTTTCGGCTTTTGAAAAGATTGACGACCCCCCTTACTCGTTTCTTTTTGAGAGCGTTGAGGGCGGAGACAAGTGGGCGCGCTACAGTTTTCTCGGTTGCGGTTCCGATTGTGTTTTCAGAGCCAGGGGAAAAAATATAGAGACCGAAGAAAACGGCGGAGTTTCTCACAAGACCGGCGACCCGTTTGAACATCTCAGGAAACTGCTCGGCCGTTACAAGTTTGTTGAAGACCCGGAGCTTCCGCGTTTTGCGGGCGGAGCCGTGGGGTATATGAGTTACGATGCGGTCCGTTTCATAGAGAACCTTCCGCAAAACAGCCCCAATGTGCTCGGAGTCTGGGATTTCCATTTTATAATTGCGGGCAACGTTCTTATCTTTGACAATGTAGAAAAAGATGTCAGAACGGTCGTCTGCGCATACTGCCCGGACGAGGCGGAGGCCGAGAGTGTTTACCGTTCGGCGGTTCGGGAAGTGGAACGGCTCAAAGGCCTGATTTGTTCGCCTCGCCCCCGCGAGCCCAACCCAAATCCCGGACGGCGCCCGGCGAGTGGCGGTCTCGTATCCAACTTTGAGAGGCGGGACTTTGAACAGTCCGTGGAGAAAGTGAAGGAATACATAAAAAGCGGCGACATAATACAGGCCGTAATTTCCCAGAGGTGGAGCACGGAGCTTGATGTTGAACCCTTCGGTCTCTACAAGGCGCTTCGGGTTCTGAATCCGTCGCCTTATATGTTTTTTCTCAAGACCGGAGACCAGACACTTGTCGGCTCATCACCCGAAGTGATGGTGCGTGTGGAGGGGAGCTCGGTTGAAAGCCGCCCAATCGCCGGAACAAAGCCTAGGGGAGCGGATGAAAAGCGGGACGGGGAACTAGAAAAAGAGCTGCTCGCCGATGAAAAGGAAAGAGCCGAGCACATAATGCTTGTTGATTTGGCGCGCAACGACCTTGGAAGGATCGCCCGGCACGGAACCGTGAAGGTGGATTCCTTTATGACGGTTGAACGGTATTCACATGTGATGCACATAGTTTCAAACGTCAAAGCGGAAATGGCGGAGGGGGCGGATGTGATTGATGTTGTGAAGGCGACTTTTCCGGCCGGAACGCTGTCCGGGGCGCCAAAGGTGCGCGCAATGGAAATCATAGAGGAGATAGAGCCGGAAACGAGGGGGCCTTACGGCGGCGCGGTCGGGTATGTGAGTTTTTCGGGCGATATGGACACCTGCATAACCATCAGGACTTTTCTTATCAAAGACGGCAGGGTCTATGTTCAGGCGGGAGCGGGAATTGTGGCCGATTCGGATCCGGCGCGTGAATATGAGGAGACCGTCAACAAGGCGAAAGCGCTTTTGAAAGCGCTTGAAAAAGCGAGGGAGATTGAATAATTCGTCTTATGCGCAACGAGTTTACGGCCATTGTTGAAAAGGACGGAGATTTGCATATTTCCTACTGTGCTGAAATACCAGGCGTAAACGGACAGGGCAAAACAAAGAAAGAGTGTTTGAAAAGCCTTTCCGGAGCGATTGAGTTGATTTTAGAAGACCAACGGCGGGACTGCTTGAAGGGCGTTCCAGATGATGCCATTTCAGAAGTTGTCGCAGTTGGATGAAAAGAAACTCCCTGATAAGACATTCTGAAACGTAATGCGGTAGAACTGAATACAAGCTGTGCTGCTGTCATAACCCTGCGGGGGATTTGGTGTATAATCCACGCTTGTGCTGTTAATGATAGACAACTACGATTCTTTCACCTACAATCTTGTTCACTATTTTCAGGAACTCGGAAAAGAGGTTTCCACATACCGCAATGACGAAATATCACCGGACGAGATAGAAAAGCTTTCGCCAGAAATAATCGTGATTTCACCCGGTCCGTGCTCTCCGGAGAAATCGGGCGTTTCGGTTGAGCTTGTGAAAAATTTTGCCGGAAAAATTCCAATTCTCGGCATCTGTCTCGGTCATCAGGCGATTGCGCACGCTTTTGAGGCGGATATTGTCCGCGCCCGGCGGCTTCTGCACGGGAAAACTTCTGAGATTTACCACAGGGGGGCGGGTGTTTTCAAAGACCTTCCGAGCCCCTTCAACGCCACAAGATACCATTCGCTGATTGTTGACCCGGACACTCTGCCCGAAGATTTTGAGATTACCGCCTGGACGGACGAGGATGAGATAATGGGAATAAGACACAGATATTTTTCCGGCAGGGGACGGCTTGAGGGAGTCCAGTTTCATCCCGAATCAGTGCTGACCGAAAACGGGAAAGAGCTTTTGAAAAACTTTATTAAGGATAGTGATCAGACCGGGGCGTCGCGTGAGGGGGTGAAGTGAGATATTTTCACTTCACTCCCGTGTTTGCAGATGCGTTGAACCAACCGATGCCCCGCAGGAAAAAACAAGGGAGAGACACAGACTATGAAACTTCTTTTCAGACCGCGTGACAAAAAATTTGTGGGCGAAGGCGATCTGCCGTTCGGAACTTTTGATGACACCGGACAGTGGCTTCCAATCTGCCGCTACCTGGAAATGGGAGCGGAAAGGTTTGGTGATAAAACGCTTTTCAGTGTTGCGGATTCGGACGTCAATGTTACGGAAAGTTTCACATACTCCGAGGCAAATATGCGGGCGAACCGGATTGCAAACACCGCGGTTTCCAAACTGAATGTGAAAAAAGGCGAGACGGTCGGAATCTATATGCTGAACCGTGCGGAGTTTGTGCTTTCAATCCTCGCCATACACAAGGCCGGAGCGGTTCAGGTTCCCATAAACAAAGACGAAAAGGGTGAGCGGCTCGCCTATATTATCAACTACTCGGAGCAGAGAGTTCTTATGACCGATGCGGAAAGCCTGCTTTTGCTTGAGGAGACGGCGGACGGAATTGAAAATCTGGAGTTTATTTTTGTCGCCGGCGCCGGGGGGGCAAAACTGCCCGAGAAAATAGGCCCGGCAAAAGTTCTGCCGTTTTCCTTTTTTGAGGAATTTCCGGCTGAAAATCCACAGGTTGCCGTGTCGGTTTCCGATGCGGAAAGGTGCATGTTTACCTCCGGCACGACCGGAATGCCGAAAGGGGTTTCAAGAAACCACAGCGGCGTTGTGCTGACAGTCCGGGCTTATCTTGAGCATCAGGGAGTCCGCAGCGGAGACGTTCTTATGACCGTGCTGTCGCTCGCTCACGCAAACGCACAGGTGATGTGCCTGTTCGCTTCAATAGCGGCGGGGGCGCAGTGTGTTATTTTCCCGCGATTTTCCGCTTCGGGTTTCTGGAGATGGGCGGCTGGGTGCGGGGCCACAATTACAAACATGCTCGGCTCCGTGCCGGAATATCTTTGGTCTTCCGCCCGGTCTGAATACGACCGAAAACACTCGGTCAGGACGGTTCTCGCCGGCCCCGCACCGAAAAACCGCACCGAGTTTGAGGAAAGGTTCGGTGTGAGAGTTGTTGAAGGATACGGCTCAACCGAGATGGGAATGGTCCTTTGGCAGTATGCGGAGGATTTTCGTCCCGGTTCTTCAGGATTTGTAACCCAGGGCTACTATGTGGAGATAAGAGACCCGGACGATACTGACAGGGTGATTGAGAATGCGTGGGACACATCGCGCGACAAAACTCCGCCCTCCGGATGCGCGGGACTGCTTTTTATACGCCCGCTGATACCGGACACGACTCTAAACGAATATTTCAAAGACTCCGAAAGAACCCGTCAGGCATTTGACGGGGAAGGTTTTTTCAATTCGGACGACCTGTTTGTGCGGGGTGTGGACAACAGATACTACTTTCAGGGCAGATACAGCAGAATCAGGGTTTCCGGTGAAAATGTGGATCCCAACGCCGTTGCCGCCACGGCGCTGAATCATAATTCCGTAGACCAGGCGGTTGCGCTGGGAGTCCGTTTGCCGGAGATTTCCGATGACGAAATTAAATTGAACATTGTTCTCTCCGACGGCTCTGAGTTTGACCCGATGCTCTTTTGCCAATGGATGGCGGAACGGGTTCCGGTCTATATGGTCCCGAGATTTATTCAGGTATACGAACAGTTTCCGCTGACTTCAACTCAAAAAATAAACCTCGGGGCTTTGAAGACGCTCGGCAGTGAAACATGGGACAGAAACAAGTCCGGTTTGAGCCTGAAAACAAGAAAATAGTTTTTGCTTTTTTTGCGTTGATTGCTTATATTTGGGGCCGATAATCCGTATTCCTAAGGAGTGTTGTCTCATGATGAAAAGAATTATTCTTCCGGTCTTTTCTCTGGTTTTAGGTTTCGTGTTTGCGGCAAACGTCTGGGCTACAATACCCGGTGATAACGCCGCGGCGAGCGGAATAAAAACCTGTGTTGAAGAGATTGAACGGGAAATCGGCATTATCGTGGCCGACCAGCCTCACCAAAGCCACGATTTTGTGGCTCCGGACGCCAGAAATGTTGACAAACGTCCCTTTTATTCAATGGTTTTCAGAAGCTACACCGATGTCGGAATCTCTCACATAACAGTTTCCGCCGCGAGGTCTGATTTAAGCAGAAGAAATGTAAAATGCGACCTGCTGATAAGTGAAACTTTTTTTTCGGACAGAACTTGCGAAGAATGGTCGCGTGACCTCGCCTCGCAGGATTTCAAAGCGCAGCCTCTTGCAAGCGATGTAACTCTGATGGAAAACTCCGGCGATCAGAGCCTTTTCTCTTTCTACTACTTGACGGACGTAAGCGGAGGAGACGGCTGTCTGGTCACCAGAAGAAGACTGGCATATGAGAATTAGGTTTTCAAAAGAGCTTTTTCAAAAAACCATATAAATAAAAACTCCGTAAAGGAGAAGAAGAACGGTTCCGGTCTTTTTGCCAATCTTTGAGCCTTTTGTCATGAAAGGCACTATAAACGCGCTTACGGCGATAGCGAAAGGCAGTTGGACTCTTACCAGTTCGGGGTCTATGGAGAGCGGCACTATTGAGGCTGTAAGGCCCAGAATAATTATGTTGAACAAGTTGCTGCCGGCAAGGTTGCCTATTGCGATTGAGTGTTCGCGCCGCGCAACCGCCGCGAGAGATGCGGCGAGCTCGGGCAGGGAAGTCCCCACGGCGACGGCGGTCGCTCCGATTACCAGTTCCGGAACCCCGGCTCTGTGAGCTATTGCCACCGCGCTTTCAACCACAAGTTTGCTTCCGAGCGCAAGCCCCACAAGCCCGGCTGAAATAAAAAAGAGAAGGATTTTCAGGTCGCGTGGAGACGAAGCGGTTTTGGTCTCCGGAGATATTTCCGTTTTCCCGCCTTGTCTTAAATAAAGATAAACTTTAAGCGGCACGAGCAGCATAACCACCGCCCCGCCCTCCGCCCCGCTGAGTGCGCCGTCAGAACACAGAAAAACCAGAAGCGCCAGAAAAGAAGCGGCCGCGATGGTTTCCGCTCTGAGTCCCTGACGGATGTATATTGTGGAAAGCGCCGCGCTGATACCGATTATAAGACAGATGTTTGAAACGTTGCTGCCCACAATGTTTCCCGCGGCAATGTCGGCGGAGCCCCTGAGCGCCGCGATAAGACATATTAAAAGTTCCGGCAGCGAAGTGCCGACCGCCACCACAGTGAGACCGACGACAGTGGGGCTTATTCCCAGTTTTGCCCCAAGCAGTGAAGCTCCTTCAACCGCCGAATCCGCGCCAATCCAGACGCCCGCAATGCCGGTGATGAGCAGGAAAATTTCAAAAATTGCCGATTCGGGGAAAAACATTTTTCTTTACCAAGGCGCCCGTGCGCTTTTCAGATTTGTGAGTATAAACGGGGTTTATCAGATGGAAAGGGTGTGTTGTCTGAAAATCACTCCGGTTCGTCCGCGTTGAAATTGGTTCTTAATTTAGATAGATTCAAATTCCGGCTTGAGAGATTAAAAAATCGGTTTCTCATAATTTGCAGATACGAAAACAGGAGGATTTACGGCTATGCGCCTTTTATTTAAACCACGAGACCCGAGCTATGTAGGCGGCGGGCAGCTGCCTTTCGGCACTTTTGATGACACCACGCAGTGGCATCCGGTCACAAAAAATCTTGAGAACGGAGCGGACAGTTTCCCTGACAAGGAAATGTTCAAGGTCGGCGACAGAGACGGCAACATCGTTAAAACTTTCACATATAAACAGACCAATGAGCTTGCAAACAAGGTTTCAAACGGGCTCATAAAAGATTTTGGAATTGGCAAAGGCGACAAGGTTGGCATGTATATGCTTAACTGTGCCGAGTATGTTCTTTCCATCATAGCCGCTCACAAGGCCGGCGCGGTTCAGGTCCCCATCAACAAAGATGAAAAGGGTGAGCGGCTCGCATATGTAATCAACTATTCGGAAATGAAAGTGCTTGTTGTTGATGAAGGCAGCATTCCGTTTCTTGAAGAAATTGCCGGAAGCCTTGAAAAGCTTGAAGCCGTTTTTGTCGTATCCGAGACCGGAGGCGGCATTCCTCAGGAAATCGGCGGGGCGAAGGTTTACCCTTTTTCAGTGTTTGACGACTCGGACTCTTCAAATCCCGGTGTTGAAGTTTCAGTGCAAGACATGGAGAGATGCATGTTTACCTCCGGCACAACAGGGATGCCCAAAGGTGTCGCAAGAGACCACGGTGGAGTTGTGATGACCGTTCGCTCATACATACAGCAGCAGGGCATAAGAAATGACGATGTTCTTATGAGCGTTCTTTCTCTCGGTCATGCAAATGCTCAGGTGATGTGCCTTTTCAGCGCGATGGGCGCCGGGGCGACCGCTGTGTTTTTCCCGCGTTTTTCAGCGTCCAATTTCTGGAAATGGGCGGCCGGGTGCGGAGCCACTTCGGTGAACATGCTGGGCGCGGTTGCCGAATATCTGTGGTCCGCTCCCCAGAGCGAATGGGATGCCAAGCACAAAGTCAGAATCATGCTCGGCTCCCCGGCTCCGAGAGACCTTGACCAGTTTCAGCAGAGATTCAATGTCAGGGTTATAGACGGCTACGGTTCAACCGAGATGGGAATGGTTCTCTGGAAAGATCCCGAAGACCACCGTCCCGGTTCTTCAGGCTTTCCGATGGAGGGATACCATGTTGAACTCAGAAATCCGGAAAACAATGACGAATCCGTCAAATACTTCTGGGACCCGTCGGATGACATAACCCCGCCCGATGATGCAAAGGGGCTGCTGTTTATAAAGCCGCTTGTTCCGAACACGACCCTCAACGAATACTTCAAAGATGAGAGACGCACCAGAGAGGCGTTTGATGACGAGGGTTTTTTCAATTCGGACGACCTGTTTGCAAGGGGTATTGACGGCAGATACTACTTTGCCGGAAGATACAGCAGAATCAGGGTTTCGGGTGAGAATGTCGACCCGATTGCGGTCGCCGATGAGGCGATGCAGTATGCGGCCATACAGGAGGCCATAGCCGTGGGCCTAAGGCTTCCGAACGTTTCCGATGATGAAATCAAGCTTTGCCTGACTTTGAAAAAAGGCGAGATTTTTGACCCGGTTGAGTTCTGCAAATGGATGGCGGAAAGGGTTATTGTCGCTATGGTTCCGAGGTTTATAGAGGTCTATGAAGACGGATTTCCCGTAACCGCGACTCAAAAAGTCAAGGTCGCTGAAATCAAGGAAATAACCGGCAAAACCTGGGACAGAAATGAGGCGGGACTCAAGTTTAGCGCGAGAAAGTAGCTTTTTCGGAGCTTTTTCGGACGGAGATTTTATGGATCTGGCGCTTCGCCAGGCCGGGATTGCGGCTGAAAAAGGCGAAGTGCCGGTCGGCGCGGTTGTGGTGAACTCTGCGGGCGTCGTTATTTCCTCGGCGCACAACGAGCGCGAAACCCTCGGCGACCCGACCGCCCATGCCGAGATTCTCGCAATCAGGAAGGCCGCTGAGAAAACGGGAAACTGGAGATTGCCGGGCTCCGTTCTGTATGTTACGCTTGAACCGTGCATGATGTGCATGGGCGCCGTGGTTAACTCGCGTGTCGGCACGGTGGTTTTCGGAGCTTACGATAAAAATTCGGGGGCGCTTGAAAGCGGCTGCGAAACTCAAACCTTTGGCGGAAACCGGATGGTCGGATACCGGGGCGGGGTCATGGAGAAGGAATGCTCCGGTGCGCTTCGGCGTTTTTTTCTTGATTTGAGAAAAGGCGGACATCCCTCCGGAGGTCTGTCCTTTCAAAAAGAGGCGGTTGAATAAGATGTCACTTAACTTTGAGTTTAACGAAGAGCAGAAACTTTTTCAGGAAACTCTGGTGGATTTTTGCGCCAATGAGATAGAACCCCTGGTTGAGGAACACGAAAAAGAGGAAAAATTCCCCGGCCAGATATTTCCGTTGCTCGGAGAAATGGGTTTTCTGGGAATTATGTATCCCGAAGAATACGGCGGGGTCGGCATGGACAAAATCACCGACTGCATTTTTGCCGAAGAGATGGGAAAAGTCTGGTCTGCGGCGGCGATGGCGGTGAACGCCCATATCGGGCTTGCGTGTTTCCCGATTTACAAATTCGGAACCGAAGAGCAAAAACAGAAATATCTGGTGCCCGGGCTCAAAGGAGAAAAAATAGGCTCTCTCGGGCTGACTGAACCATGGGCCGGTTCGGATGCCCGGAGCATCAGAACCCAGGCGGTAAAACAGGGCGGCAAATACATAATTAACGGCACAAAAACATGGATAACAAACGGAAGCATGGCGGACTTTTCCGTTGTCGCCGCCTATACGGACAAAACGAAAAAGGGAGAAGGCATAAGCATATTTATTATTGAGAAAGATTTTCCGGGCTTCAGCGTAAGCGGGAAAATCCATAAACTCGGACACCGTGCGGCGGACACTTCCGAGCTGATTTTTGAGAACTGCGAGGTTCCCGAAGAAAATCTTCTTGTGGGGGAAGGCGGCTTCGGTTCCGCCATGGAAACCTTGCTCGGCGCCCGCATAACACACGCCGCCAAATCGGTGGGTCTGGCGCAGGCGGCTTTTGAATATGCGCTTCAGTATTCAAAAGAGAGGGAAACGTTCGGCAAACCCATATCCAAACATCAGGAAATTTCGTCCAAGCTCGCCACAATGGCTGTAAAGATAGAAGCGGCGCGCAACATAGTCTATAAAGCAGCCTGGCTTTACGGCAACAACAAGCCCGCACTCAAAGAGGCTTCCATGGCAAAGCTGTATTCGGCCGAAACCGTGCAGTGGGTTGCAACCGAGGCCATTCAGGTGCTCGGCGGGTATGGTTACAGTGTGGAATACAAAGCCGAGCGTTTTTTCCGTGACGCGCGGCTCTCATCAATAACCGAAGGAACTTCGGAGATTCAGCGCCTAGTAATTGCCCGTGAAATAGGCTGCTGAAGTTTTTTCTTCAACAAGAATTTTTTCAAAAACTGTTGACTTCACCTCCCTGTTTCTGTTAAAAGAATGAAAAGCTTACTTAAGGAGGTAAGGAGAAAATGGTAGCAATTGAACAGCTGTTTGGTTTCGTCCATGTGCTTGTGGGGTTTGTATTCTTTGCAAACGGTATGACTCTGCTTGGCAAGACGGGCGGAAAGGAAGTCGGGGTTCTGAACCTCGGTGTTGCGGTTCTTATCACGCTCGCGGCCTGGGAGTTATACTCCATTAGCGGTGCGCTTGGCTATGCGACAGCTCTTGTCTGTGTGTTCGCACTCATATATTTGCTTGTCTATGCGGTTTTTGTTCACGGGCATGACGCCAAGGGACTTGGCTGGTATTGTCTGTTCGCAACAATTGTTTTTGTATGGTATGCGAACTTTTTCATGGGCGCCGGCCTTATGATGTTCGCTCTTTTCTGTCTGGCATGGGGACTGCTTACTCTGCTTTGCTTCTTTGCCTTTGCCCAGGGGAAAAATCTTGGAACGACAATAGGTTACTTATTCGTAATTGAAGCGTTTGTGACCCTTTTGATTCCGGGAATGATGCTCCTCACGGAAACATGGCAGCCGCTTGGCGGGGTGCCCGGATAAGCAGCGCTTTTACCGGAAAATAAATAAAAAGGAAGCCTTCTTAAAAGGCTTCCTTTTTTTGCACCGGCCGGGTTGCAGGTGTGATATAATTCCATCAGATGGCAATCAAAGTAAAAGTCGTACGTCAGCCCGAGCTCAGTTTTTTTGAACGTCTGCATTTTCCACAGATACTGACCGGTCTTTTTATAACTCTGAGAAGCCTTTTCCGCTCAAAAATAACCGTCAATTATCCCGATGAAATAAAAGAACTGCCTCCAAACTACAGGGGGCTTCACGAAATGCCGGCTGACGATGAAGGCGAAATAAGGTGTGTCGCCTGTAAACTGTGTGAAGTTGCATGTCCGACTCAGGCTATTTCAATAGTCAGCGAGCCGGCGGATGACTATGGTGTGGAGAGAAGACCGAGTGTTTATAACATAGATTTTATGCGCTGCGTTTTCTGTGGTTTTTGCGTTGAAGCCTGTCCCTGTGACGCTTTGAGAATGGGGATGAAATATGAGCTTTCCTCATATAACAGAGCGGGCCTTGTTCATACAAAAGAGGTTTTTTTCAACCCGAACCTCAAAAGTGACGCGCCGAGAGACAACGCAAACTTTCTCTACCAATGCATGAGGGGCGACATACTTGATGATTCAAGCGAGGTTGAAAAGGTGCATGGTCTGGACGGTTCCTACCGCCCGTCTGGATCCGGAGAATCCTCCGGCGGTGAAAGCTCATCTATTTCCTGATAACCGCCTCTGTTTCTCAAACTCAAAATTCCCGAAAGAAGCGGCTTGAGCTGGGTTCTTTCAACTGATGTGTGTATTCCGCCCTTTTTCAGGTAGAAACCGGGTGTCATGGTTTCAGGTTTTACTCCCCTTCCGCCGCTGGTGAGCTTCACAACCCTGTCTCCGGCAAACGCTATTATGGATTTTTTCTCGGCGATTATGAAATCACCCTGAACGGCGTAGCTTGCAAGAGCTCCGCCGGTTGTGGGATGGGCGAGAACGGATATGTATGAAAGACCGGACTCTTTCAGCTTCAGTATTGCGGAGATGGTTTTTGCCATCTGATAAAGGGCGACGGTTCCCTCCTGCATTCTGGCTCCCCCGCTTGCCGTTACCGAAATAAGATCAAGCTCATTTTGTATGCAGTAATCGGTAATTATCCGCATTTTTTCGCCGAAAACCGCGCTCATGGAGCCGCCCATAAAACGGAAATCACAGATTGCAACCCCGACCGGGCGGCCGAATATCGCTCCGTATCCTACGACAAGCGAGTCTCTGGAGTTGGTCTTGCCGGCCATTTTCTTTCTCGTGTTTGAATAGTCCGCTATGTTGAATTCGGGCGATATGCTTTCAATTGTCAAGTCGGGACTGATCTCGCGGAAGGTCTCTTCATCAAAAAGAAACTCAATGTAATCATCCGAACCGAGCGATTCGGGCTTGTTGCAGTAAGGGCATGAAAAAAGATTCGCCTCAACTTCCTCTCTTGTGTAACGGTTGCGGCATCCGGCGCGGACTATGTTTCCTTCCGAATCTTTCTCGTCGTTACAGAAAAACGGCTCCGCTCCGTAAATGGCGGTCTGAATTGCCGACACTTCGGGCGTTTTCGGGGTTGAAAGCCGGGACTTCAAAAGAGATTTGATTTTTCTCGTTATGACATTATAGAAGCCGGATTTTCTCTCCATTTGTCCGCACATGTTTATTTTGTCGCGCAGACCGCTTTTCAGTTCCTCAATGTCTTCACCCTCAATCTCCTCAATTGCTTCGGCGAGCTTTTTCTCTATTCTTTTCACCGTTTCCTTTTCATAGTTTTTGTTTCCGATTTTCGGTTCCTTGATTATGTGGTCAATGATATTGTATTTCAGCATATAGTCGGCCGTCGGCTGCAGCACCTCAAGGGCTTCGGCAACCTTATCGGGGCTTCTGAAAAGTATCGCCGAACATCCCTCGGGCGCGATGACGGAGAACTCCGCTCTTGAAAGCATAAGTCTCCGGTGCGCCAGTTGAAGAGCTATGGCCCCTCCGCTTCCCCCGAGCCCTATGATTGTTGAAACCGAACGGGTTTTCAAAGATAGCATCTTTGCCTGGCATTCGGAGATCAGCCATGACTGCAGTTTTTCCGCAGAATACTCGTAGGGATCCCCGCCTACGGTATCTATGAAAGTGTTCAGGACAAGTCCTTTCTCCTCGGCATATTTCATCATGCTGATTGAAATCGCGTATCCGTCCGCTTTGACCATTCCGAAATTCATCGCCGTCCGTTCCTCTTCGCTTGAGGGGGTTTGTTGGGCAATGACGGCAACCTGTCTGCCGTTTTTCTTTAGGGTGCCAACACCGGCAATAATGGCCGGGTCGTCTTGAATCTCCACTTTTCTTCCGGTGGGCGTTTGAAAATATGTCTGAAAATCTTCCAGTTTGCTCCAGTGAGTAAAGTCTGAGTAGAGAAGCTCGACAATAGGGCGGGCTTTGATCCTTTTGTAGGATTTGGCTTCTTCGTGCGCCTCAACAGCTTTGGATTTGTTTGGCATATCGGCCCCCGGTTCATATCTGCTCAATTCGTGTGCAGATATAAGTCTGCGGTGGAGATTTAGACGTTAAAAGACTGCCCGCAACCGCACGAGCCTTTGGAATTGGGGTTGCTTATTGAAAATCCGGTCCCGTTCAGTCCGCCCCGGTAGTCAAGGCTCCCGCCCTCAAGGTATTGAAAACTGATACCGTCAATGACGACCTTCACCCCTTCTTCTTCAAAAATCTTGTCCGACCCTTCAAGCTCATCATCAAAACCCATTTCGTAGGAAAATCCCGAACAGCCGCCCGGAACCACCCGAACTCTGAGAAAACCGTCCGGCATGTCTTCTGTGGAGAGAAGTTTTTTTATTTCATCAGCAGCCTGTTTTGTTACCCCGAACATCGCCATTAAACCTCCAATCTGACTTGAGCAGACACTGGAATTATATATCAGCAAGCATTCCAAGACAACCGCCAAAGACTTCAGTTAGCCGGTATATTTGATTGGATGAAAAGCGGAAAAACATTTCTGATAATTGATTCAACCGAAAACAATTCCGACCTTCTCTACGCAACGGGAGGCTTATCGGTTCCCGACCCGGTTGTTTTTATCATGCACCGGGAAGAGCGGATTCTTGTACTGAGCGATCTTGAGATCGGGCGCGGCAGAAAGGAGGCCTCGGTTTCCACAGTTCTCTCTCTGTCTGAATATACGGCAAAACTTCGCCGTAAGAGAGGTTATTCGCTCGCGGATGTCGCGCTGCTTATTCTCAGAGAAAGGGGTGTTTCTCGCGTGGAGGTGCAGAAAACTTTTCCCGTCGCTTTTGCGGATGTTTTAAGGAAACAGGGCGTCAAAATTTCCTGCTGTGCGGGACCGATGCTTTTTGAGCAGAGAAAGAAAAAGACCCCCGGTGAAGTGACTCTGATACGCAAGGCGCTAAAAGACACCGCTTCGGCGATGAAAACGGCGACTGATATGATATTCGGCGCCGAGGCGGGGAAAAACGGGGTTCTGTTTTCAGGCGGCAAACCGCTGACTTCCGAGAGAATAAAGCGCGCCATACACACCCGACTCGCGGGCGCGGGATACTGCGTTTCGGGAACCATAGTTGCCTGCGGGGAACATTCGGCGATGCCTCACCATTCGGGAGAAGGCCCTGTTTTTGCCAACCGTCCGGTTGTGATTGACATATTTCCGAGGTCAGAGGAGGGATATTTCGGTGATATGACGAGGACTGTAATTAAAGGCCGACCGTCTCCGGTTCTCGCGCGCATGTATAAAACTGTCTTGAGGGGACAGAAAATTGCCATTGATATGATCAGACACGGCGTGAAAAGTTCTGATGTTCACGGAGCGGTTTTGAGTTTTTTTGATTCCGAGGGTTTTGAGACACGGAGCGGTGAAAATCCAAGCGGTTTTATACACTCAACCGGTCACGGCCTCGGAATGGGTCTTCACGAACCCCCGGGCATAGGGCTCGCGGAAACGGTTCTTGAAGAGGGCAATGTTGTGACCGTTGAGCCGGGGCTTTACTATGAGGAAATAGGGGGAATACGGATAGAGGACGTTGTTTTTATAACTCAAAAAGGCTGTGTAAACCTGACGCGATGCTCCAAAGTTTTCTCACGTTGAAGCACGCTTTACGGTTGCGAAACGCCGGGAGTGATAAAAGTCTTCATAATTTCCCATCCGCGTTCAAACATTTTTCCCGTCTCCATGGCACATGTTTCCGAATAAGTCCGTCCGGGATTTGAGGTTTTGTTTTCAGAGTCGTAAATGGCGAACGGAACAGGGTCTCTTGAGTGTGTTCTGAGAGATATGGAGGTCGGGTGGTCTGACGTTATGAGGATTTTGAAATTCCCGAATCTTTCCATTCCCCGCAGAGCCGGACCCGCGACCCTGCGGTCAAAATCCTCCACCGCCCGCACTTTAAGGTGCGTTTTTCCCGTATGTCCGGTCTCGTCCGTTGCTTCTATGTGAATCATCACAAGGTCTTTTGTTTCAAGAGATTTCAGGGCGTATTCAACCTTTCCTTCATAGTTTGTGTCCAGATAGCCCGTTGCTCCGGGCACATCTATGACTTCCATCGCGGCGCATTTTCCGATGCCTCTTACCAGATCAACGGCCGATATAACCGCTCCGCTGACACCGTAGACTTTTTCAAAAGACGGGAGCGCAGGCGGAGTTCCCTCTCCCCAGAGCCAGATGCCGCTCGCGGGCGGCTGACCGTTTTTCGCCCTTTCTTTGTTGACGGGATGGTTTTTTAAGATGGTCTTTGCATCGCTCATAATTTTTATAAGCAGGTCCGCCCCCTCGCCTTTCGGAAGAAAACCTCCAATCTCTTTGCCCAGAATGTCGTGCGGCGGTGTGGATGAAACTGAAATTTTGCGGTTTTTTATTATCAACAGGTGTCTGTAGCTTACTCCCGCAAAAAACTCCGCTTCATCTTTTTTTAATTGTGCTGCAATGTCTTTGATAATTTCCCTTGCCTGGTCAGTCGGAATATGTCCCGCACTGTAGTCTTCCATCACGGCTTTTTCGCCCTCTCCGCTGAGTGTTACCAGGTTGCATCTGCAGGTCATGTCCGTTTTTTGAGAGAAATTCCCATTCCCGCCGCTTCAAGAGGAGACCTGCCCGTGAAATAAACCAGAGGGTCATATCCGAGAACGCTCAAGTTTCCGACATCACTACCCGGCGGAAGCGAGTCCGGGATGTGTTTTGTGACGCCGAATTCAGCGGCTTGCCGGGCCATCGTGTCAAGACAGGGAGTCTCCGCCGCTTCAAGAGGGGTCTTGCCGCCTATCTCCGCAAGCGGTCTGTCCGGCATTCCGTCGGCTTGGAGTATCAGATATTTCAAGGCCTATAAGGCGCAGTTCACGCCATTCTCCGTGCCCGCTAGAGTATTTTCTTTTTTCCCCTTTTCAAGTTTGAGCGCCTGCTTCTCGGCATGGTAGGAACTGCGCACCAGAGGTCCTGCTTCAATGTGGGGAATTCCGACTATTTTCTCCCCGTAATCTTTCAGAGATTCAAATTCCACTGGATGGTAAAAGCGCGATACGGGAATGTGGTCATGAGTGGGCTGCAGATACTGTCCTATCGTAACTATGTCGCATCCGGCAGCCCGCAGGTCTTTGAGCGTAAGTGTTATCTCTTCAAATGTTTCTCCGAGCCCGACCATTATTCCGGACTTTGTGAGCATTGTGCTTTCCCCCTCGCATGAGGAGGTTTGCAGAACTTCAAGCGAGCGTTCGTAAACAGCCTGCGGGCGGACGGAACGGAGCTTGCCCGACCGGGTCTTCTGCGGAAGGGAATAGAGTCTCGGCACCGTTTCAATGTTGTGGTTCAGAACATCCGGCTCTTCGGCCAGAACTGTCCGCAGGGCTTCGCGGCTTCCTTTGAAATCGGGGATAAGACATTCTATTTTGACCGAAGGCGCAGCCCGCCTGATTTCTTTTATTGTCAGAGCGAAAATCTCCGCGCTTTGCAGATTTTTGTCGTCCCTGTTGACCGATGTTACCACGATATGTGAGATGAGTGAATTGTGTTTGAGAAGGCTTTTTACCGCTTCGGCTATTCTTGCGGGCTCATCCCAGTCAAGCTCGCCGCCTCTTCCCGTTTTTACATGGCAGAATCCGCAGCTTCTCGTGCAGACATCGCCCATTATCATGAAGGTGAGGGTTCCGGCACTCCAGCACTCGCCTATGTTCGGACACCTGGCTTCTTCGCACACAGTGTGAAGCCCCATTTCCCCTACAAGATTTTTAAGGCGTTTGTAGTTTTCGCCCGAAGGGAGCTTCGCCTTTAGCCAGGAAGGTTTTGCTGCTTTGATTTTGCTGGTCGGCATCGGCGGAAGGTTTTACTCTTTATTCATCTTCTGATATTTTGCTTTCCAGACTGCTGATTTTTCTGTTTTTTCTTATCAGCTCAATCCAGTTCAGCGAGGAGTGTATCAGAGCAAAAATCATTCCCAGCAAAAAGACTGAAGCGAGCGCGATTCCGTTTTTCGTGTGCACGGCAGTGGCTTCGTACACAAAAGCGTCAAAATTTATAACCAGATCCCCATGCATAAACTCTTTGTTTCCCAGATACAGGAGCACTCCGGCGGCGATAAAAACCAGAGTTAAAACCAACTTCAGGTATTTCATAATTAGCCTCCCCGATGGGTCATAATACCATACGGGAAACGCGTTTAATCAAAAATTTTTTATCAGCCCGGACCATTCCGACAGATAATACAGTCCCGACCCCTGCAGCACCGGCGCCGGCAGATGTCTTTTTAGCAGTTTTGATGAAATCTCCGCGGAGATCAGCCCCGGGAGTCCGAACTCATTTTCCGGCAGTCTTTTCACCGGAGAATTTTTCGCAATTCCGGCCTTTTCCGCAGCTTTCTCAATGGCGTTCAGCAGAGTTCCCATTTCATCCACCAGACCAAGTTCCATGGCGCTCTGTCCGAGAATCGCTCTTCCGTCTGAAATATATTTCAGAGTTTCGGTGCTTATGTCCCTGTTTTCCGCCACAGCACTCTTAAACTGCTCAAGTGCATTGTCTATCATCGTCTGAAAGTATTCCCGGTCTTTTTCGCCGAGAGGCCGCAGGGGTGAACCGGCATCTTTGAATTTTCCCGTTTTTACAATCTCAAAATCCACTTTTGCCCACCGCAGCAGTTCCCCGTAATTTGCAAAAGTCGCTATGACCCCCACGCTTCCGGTTATGGTTCCGGGATTTGCGAATATATGAGACGCGCCGCAGGAAACATAGTAGCCGCCCGACGCGGCCATGCTCCCCATGCTTGCAATTACGGGAATTTTGCGTCCCACCCGCTTTATCAGAGAATAGATTTCCTGAGAAGCCGCCACGCTTCCCCCTGGAGAATCAACCCTGACGACAAGAGCTTTGTATGAGTCGTTTTTTTCTATTTCTCTGATGGCCCGTGTATAAGGCTCCGAATCAAGTATGACTCCTTCAACATTTAGAACGGCGATTTTGTCGGTTTTTTCACCGACAAAAGCCATGATTGCGCCCACAAGAATGAGCACGGCCACTATGTGGCGGAATTTCACCGCCGAAACGATGCTGCGGAGTTTCAATTTCCGGAATCCCTACCCTTTGTCATTGTTCAGGTCAATTTTGCCTGACATCAGGAGGTCGCCCAGTTTTGGTGATTCTCCGGTATTTTGTTTGGAATTAAACTCTTTGAGAATTTCTCTTTCGTTTTTTCTGTTAAGCATAACCATACTCAGTGTTACCGTGCGGGAGCCGTTGTCAAAATTTTTTACGACACCCTTGATCTCAGAGCCCGCTTTGTAATTTTCGGTTTCACCGCCGCGGTCTGAGTCCGCAATATCGGAGAATTTTATAAAGCCTTCAATGCCGTCTTCAAGCTCAAGGACAAGCCCACCCCTGGACTCTTTTTTAACCTTGCCCGTGAGCACAGTCTCACCTTTTTTGAGTTTGTTTACGGCGGTTTTCCAGGGGTCTTTCTGAAGCTGCTTGACTCCGAAAGACATTTTTTTCTTAACGGGGTCGCACCTCAGCATCACAACTTCAATCTCAGAGCCTTTGCTTGACACTCCATAGGTTTCAATCGGATCCGCCTTTCCATTCCAGCTTATGTTGTCAGGGTGAAGAAGCCCGACAACCCCTTCGGCAACCTCTATGAACACGCCCGCCTGGTTCACATTCTTTATCTTTCCCCTAATTCTTGAATTCTGCTGCGTCACTTGCGCAAACTCTTCCCACGGAGTGGTTTGCGTCTGTTTGTAGCTGAGGCCTATCCTTGCCTTGCCTTCGTCAATGCTTGTAATTTTTACTTCTATTTCCTGACCCGTTTCCAGAACATCGGACGGCTCTTTTACACGCTTCCATGACACTTCGCTTATGGGAATGAATCCTTCAACGACACCGCTTCCGTCGGTCAAATCCACAAAAGCGCCGGAAGATATGGTGTTGGAAACAACTCCCTTAACCACCATTCCCACATCGGTCTTTTTTATAAACTCAGCTATTTCCGCCGCTTTATGTTTCTCAAGAAGCTTTTTTCTGGACAGGATTACTCTTTTCCTGTCAACTTCAATTATAAGAGCTTCAAAGCTCCGGCTGGTGATTTTGTCCGCCCCGTGCCTGCTTTTTCCCATTTGCGTCTGAGAAGAAGGAAGAAAAGCTTTTATACCGAAACCCTCAATTAGGCACTCAAGACCTCCCTTTATTCTCTTTGAGGAGCTGACAGTAACCGGTTCTTCCGCAGATAATTTCTCTCTCAACACCTCAATGTGCTTTATATTGTCCGCTTCGGTTTTGGAAATTTTCGGAAGCCCCCGTCCCGTGCTTTTAACCAGAACGTCAACGCGCCTGCCTTCCTTAACTTCCCAGTCGGCGTTTTCGTCTAAAAATTCCTTCAGTGGAACAATACCTTCAGACCTGAGCCCTATGTTTACGAAAACGTTTTCCTCTTCCACCCGCACAACTGTTCCGCTGACAACTTTACCAACGATGTTTTTTTCCTGGGTTTCGCTTTCCTCAAGAAGCTGGGAAAAGCTCTGTGAGGCTTCCGGGTTCTCCGCCGGGCTGTGAATCAAATCAGTCATGTCAAGAGTGAGAAAAACTCCGTTTCATGCGGAATCGCCAAAACGCTCCCGCGCAATTTATTTTTCCGTTCCGCTGCTTTCAATTCAACTTCCAGTCTCAACGGAATTGATAATTTTTTCAATAACCTCATTCACACCGAGATGTGTGGTATCTATTATCACAGCATCGGGGGCGGGTTTCAAGGGAGAGTGTTTTCTTTCGCTGTCTCTGCGGTCTCTTGAAGAGATTTCTGCGGCCGTTTCTTCAAGTGTCTGCTTCTCTCCCGCCATTTTGAGTTCGGAGTTTCTTCTCCTCGCTCTTTCAAGCGGCTCGGCTGTGAGAAAAAACTTGTGCCGGGCGTCGCGGAAAACCCTGGTTCCCATGTCTCTGCCTTCGGCGACTATGTTTGATTTTTCTCCGTGAGCGCGCTGAAGTCGTCCGAGAAATTCCCTCACCTCTTTTATTTCAGAAAATCTGGAAGCGCCTTCAGATATTTCGGGAGTTCTTATTTCGTCGCTTATATCTCTCCCGCCAAGAGTTACGGTACAGCCGCCGTCAGCGGAACTTACCGAAGATATTTTCGCGTCTTTTAAAAGAGAGGTGACTTTGTCTCTGTCTTCCGGTTTCACACCCTTTTTTTTTGCGAGCAGAGCGAAAGCCCTGTATGTGGAGCCCGTGTCAAGATACTTGAAGCCCAGTTTGCGCGCCACAATCCGCGCCACCGTTCCCTTGCCAGAAGCGCTGGGGCCGTCAATTGTTATAACTTTCCCTTTTTTTCCGCTCATTATGATTTCCTGAGTTTTTCAAAAAAATCAAAGAATCCCCTGAATGAAACCGCCACGCAGTCGGCGTCTTCAATGCGGCTCGTTCCCTCCGCTCCGCTTGCTGCAACCGCAAGCGCCATTGCCACCCTGTGGTCTCCCGCGCTTGAGCAGGAGTTTCCGTGTAGTTTCCCTCCGGTTACGCGCATTCCGTCCTCAAGCTCTTCAACACGCCCGCCAAGATTTCCGAGCCCTTCGGCCATTGATTTTATTCTGTCACTTTCCTTCACTCTCAGCTCGGCCGCTCCCGATATTGTCGTGGTTCCGTGCGCAAAACACGCCACCGCCGCTATGACCGGCAGCTCGTCTATTGCTCTCGGTATGACTTCGCCCCTTATTTCAACTCCCCTCAATTTGCCGCCGCCCGCCGCCTCTATGTCGCCCACACTTTCGCCTCCCGATTTTCTCCTGTTTGAAATTCTTATTTCAGCGCCCATGTCTCTGAGAATTTCAATGGCGCCCGTCCGCGCGGGATTGATTCCGACATTTTCAACAACAACACTTGAGCCGGGGCTTATAACCGCCGCCGCAAGCGGAAAAATTGCCGAGGAAATGTCCGCCGGAACTTCCGTTTCAGAGCCTCTGAGAATTTCCGCCCCGCCTCCCTCAAGGGTTATGCGCGAGCCCGAGCTCTCCACCCGCGCCCCGAAATGTCTGAGCATTATTTCAGTATGGTCTCTTGTTTTCCTGTGCTCAATTATTTTAGTAGTTCCGTCCGCGAAAAGCCCCGCAAGCAGAACAGCGGACTTTACCTGAGCGCTTGCCACCGGCATTTTGTATTCTATCGCCGAGGGTTTTGAGCCCCTTATACGCATGGGGAGTCTGCCGTCTCTTGAGTGTATTTCCGCTCCCATATGCCGGAGGGGCGTTATGACGCGCCCCATGGGCCTTTTTACGAGGTATCTGTCTCCCGCAATGGTTGACTCAAAAAGCTGCGCGCTCAAAACGCCCGCGAGAAGCCGCGCCGTTGTTCCGGAATTACCGGCGTCAATTATCTTTGAGGGGGGGGTCAGTTTTTCGCACAAAACGGTTGTTTTTCCGGCCGCCGTGTCTATTTTCGCTCCCAGAAGTCTTAGCGCGTTTTTTGTGGACATGACATCCTCGCTGTTCAGAAGATTTGTTATGACCGTTTTCCCACGCGCGAGACACCCTATTATCAAAGATCTGTGAGAGATGGATTTATCCGCCGGAACGGTAACCCGTCCTTTCACGGACAGGCTCCGCCCCGGGATCTTTACGATTTTTTGCGCGGACACTTCTTTTGCGGGCAACGGACGCGCATCTCTTACGGGGTTATGATTTTCCCACCGCCACCGCTTCCGTCCTTTTTTCGGGGAGACTGTTTTCTGGCGCGCGATTCAATCAGAGCGAGAAGACGCTCCTTGAAATTTTCTTCATAGTCGCAGATTGACGGAACGATGTATCCCAGAAGGGCTATCTGCAGGAGGTATTCTGTGTTGGCGATTATGTATTCCTGCTCAAAGCTGTCGCCGTAGGATTTGGAAAGACTCGTAAATATATGCTCCCCCGTCTCGGCCAGGATTTGCGCTATGCTTTTTGTTCCCTTCGCCTGCTGATTGGCGGAGACACCGAGATTGAAAGCCATTGTTATGGAGGCTGAAAGATAGGTCTCGGGAGATTCGCCGTTTTCTTCCGGGGGCTTTTCGGTCTTTTCAGAATCTGACATCCGATGTTATCCTAACACGGAGGCGGCATTGTGTAAATTGCCGCTTTGCAAGGCGCGTTTACATTTGAAACCGGAGAATATCATAAAAAAACTTGGTCTCGAGCCGCTTGAGCCGGAGGGCGGCTTTTACAGACAGAATTATGTTAGTTCCGAGTTTTTCCCTTCTTCCCGACTCCCTCACCGTTATGGCGGAGACCGGTTTTTTTCTTCGGCAATTTACTATCTTCTTGAAAAAGGTTCCGTTTCCGCGATGCACAGGCTGCTTTCGGATGAGGTTTATCATTTTTACATCGGAGACCCGGTTCAACTGCTGACTTTGGGTCCGGCGGGGGCGGGTGTTATTTTTCTCGGCGGTGACATAATGTCCGGCCAGCATCTTCAGGCCGTTGTTCCGTCCGGCGTGTGGCAGGGCATGAAACTTGTTGACGGCGGCGAGTTCGCGCTTATGGGAACAACCGTTTCTCCCGCATATACAAGGGAAGACTTTGAGCTGGGCGATGCGGAAAAACTTTCCGGTCAGTTTCCCGCGAGTTCGGAGCTCATAAAAACACTTTTCCGCTGAAAAGCGTTCCGTTTTGACAAACACCCGCTTGTTATATTATCCTCACCATCCGGGTGGGTAAAATGTCAACTGTTACAGGCGTTCCAACGAGCGAGGATTCAGAAAGAGCCGTTCTGGGCGCAATAATGCTTGAAAACTCGTGCATAAACGAGGTTCTTGAAATCATAGAGCCCGAAGATTTCTACACCAAATCAAACAAGACAATTTTTGAGGCGATGATTGAACTTGACAGAGAGGGAAAGCCCCTTGATGTGCTCACCGTTTCCGAACATCTGAGCGCCTCTGCTCACGACCGCCTGGGCGAAGTGGGCGGAAACCACTACATAACCCTCCTTGCGGACATTGTTCCAACATCTTCAAATGTCGCACACTACGCAAAGACCGTGAAAGACGCCTCTCTTTTGAGGCAAATAATTCAGACAGGCGGTGAGATCGCGCGCCGCGGGGGCGGCGGTGTAAGCCCCGAAGAGCTTCTTGACCACGCCGAAACCAGAATAATGGAGATAGCACGCAAAAGGGTGCGGTCGGCGTTTTCGTCTCCGCCGGAACTTGCCGCGCGAACCCTTGAGCACATAGAAGAGGCGCAGAAGAAAAAAGCGGCCATTACGGGACTGTCAACCGGGTTTAAGAAAATTGACGAGCTCACTTCCGGTTTTCAGCCGGGTGACCTCGTAGTTGTGGCGGCGCGTCCGAGCCTGGGTAAAACCTCTTTTTGTCTGAACGTAGCCGAGCACATAGGAACCCAACTGGGCGCAAAAGTTGCGGTTTTCTCTCTTGAAATGACCGAGGTTCAGCTTGTGCAGAGAATTTTTTCAATGATGTCACAGGTTAATTTTTCAGACATCAGAAGCGGGCGCCTGAAAGAAGCCGACAAAGACAAAGTCGCCGCCGCGTCAGTGCAGTTCGGAAAATCACAGATATTCATAGATGACAGCGCCGGACAGACCGCTTTTGAAATTCGCGCCAAATGCAGACGCCTTCAAAAAGACAAGGGCCTTGACATTGTTTTTGTTGACTATCTGCAGCTTATGAGAGGAGACCAGAGGGAGCAGAACAGGGAAAGGGAGATCGCCCAAATTTCATATTCCCTAAAAGCCCTTGCCAAGGAACTCAATATACCCGTGGTTGCGGTTTCACAGCTCAGCAGGCAGACCGAAACCCGCACCGACCGCAGGCCGCAGCTTTCGGATTTGAGAGAAAGCGGCGCCATAGAGCAGGACGCGGATGTGGTAATTTTCATACATCGCACAGATTTCTACGCCAAAGACGACGATGAGAAAAACGGCGAAGCCGAAATAATTATCGGCAAGCAGAGGAACGGGCCCCTCGGAGTGGCGAGACTCGCGTTTCTTGAAAAAGCGGGTGTGCCGGGATTTGCCGAGCTGGCATATGGTTATGAAGACTATGATATGTAGGCGGCCGCCTAAACAAGAAGCGGCTTGATTTTTCTCTTTTCCGCCGTTTCGGCTTTGTGAAGGTCGCCGTTTTTCTGCCACTCGGCGAACTTGTCAAAGATTTTTTTCAGTCTGTTTTGAACCGATTTCCATTTCGGATTCCATTCGTGGGTTTTTTCCAAGTCTTCAAAGAATGTTTTGAGAAAGAACTCTCTCTCTTCAAGCAGTCCCTTCTCCGCAATCCATCCGGTGCGCGCGACTGCGTAACCGCAGGCAAAACCCACCGCAATCGTGCCGCTGAGACCGAGATTTTCAACCGCTTTTGTCACGAGTTCAATGTGGCAGTAAAGAGACTGCGGATTTTTATAGCCACGCTCAGGCATCAGCGCATCCATTTCAAGCAGGTTTTTGACAAAATACATCGGGTAGTAGGTCGGGCTGTTCGTATCAACCGATTTTGTGGCGCACATAAGCGGCTTTTTAATTATCACATCCCCGTCTATTACGCCTACCATAAAACTCTCCGGATCAAACTCTCCGGCGTTGCCGCACAACTCAAGGCTTGCGGAAATTTTGCTCCACTCCCTGCGGGCGATTTCCATGGCAGATTCTATGCGCCCGAATCCGGCACCGTCCACCAGATCGTCAAGGTTTGTTTCAGTGTTCATTTTTCCCATCAGGGGGCTCCACAAGCGCGATTCCGATATCCATGACGTTTGTTCCCGTGGGGCCCGTTTTAATCAAATCCCCCAGAGAATCAAAAAAAGAGTATGCATCGTTATCCATCAGGTGGTCCCGTGCGCTTATTCCTCTTTTGCGCGCCAGCAGACGGGAATCTCCGTCGCATATGGCGCCCGCCGCGTCCGTGGGGCCGTCTATTCCGTCCGTTCCCGCAAAAAGCCCCACTATGTTTGCGTGTCCGACAACCTCCATACAGAAAGAAAGAGCTGTTTCGGTGTTTCTTCCCCCTTTGCCTTTCCCTTTCACATTCACGGTTGTTTCTCCGCCGAAAATGACACACGCGGGCGTATTGAGCGGTCTTCCGAATCGCTCAATGTCCAGCGCCACTGCCGCCACGCATTTAGCCACCTCTCTCGCCTCGCCTTTTAACTGTGATGACAGGGCGAGGGTTGAGTAGCCGAGTTCCCGCGCTTTTTTCTCCGCGGCACAAATGCACTTGCAGTTGTTGCCTATTATCACGGTCTGCGTCCGCGCGTCTTCCGGAATTTCAGGCGCCGCGCTTTCTTCTCTGAGTCCTCTTTCAAGCTCAACCACAACTTTCGGCGGAATCTGATGTTCAACCCCGAGCGCCTCAATCACGCGCCATGCCTCCTTAAAGGTTGTGGTGTCCGCAACGGTCGGCCCCGACGCTATCATCTCAAGGTTGTCTCCCATGACATCTGAAAGAATCAGGGTTGCGATTTCTGAAGGAAGCGCCTGCCTCAAAAGCCCCCCGCCTTTTATGCTTGAAAGTTTTTTCCTGACCGTGTTGAGCCCGTATGTGTCAACCCCGGAAAGAAGCAGCTGCTCGGTAACCTTACGTTTGTCTTCAAGCGAGAGCCCTTTCCGGGGCATTGCGAGCATTGAGCTTCCTCCGCCGGAGATAAGGAACAGCACGAGGTCGTCTGCGCCGGTTTTTTCAAGCAAACTCATAATTTCCCGGGCGGCGCGGAAGCTTTTTTCATCGGGGAAGGGGTGGCTTGACAGCATGAATTTCAGTCGCCTGAACTTTGTGTGCGGCGTGGAATTTGAAACCACAATTCCTTCCGTGATTCTTTCTCCAAGCAGTTTTTCGGCGGCTTCCGACATTGACCCGGCCGCTTTGCCGAATGAGATCAAATAGACCCCCGCATAAGATGAAAGATCGTAGGTTTTTCCGTCAATCTTCAGTTCGGAGCCTTCAACCGATACATGCTCAAACATGCATCTCTCCGGATTGACCGCGTCAATCGCCGCTTCAAATATCGCCGCCGTGTGCTCTCTGAGGATTTTGTTTGACATATTACGCCTTTTTATTTTTTCCTCAGATCTTCAAGGATTCTGTCCACTGATTCGCGCGTCAGTTTTTCATGCAGAACATTGTCAACCAGCATAACCGGAGCGGTTCCGCAAGACGCGAGGCATTCGGCTTCCATGACGGTTATCTTACCGTCCGCGGTGGTTTCGCCCGAGGAGATTCCGAGCTTTTCATAGATGTATTGCTCAACCTCCTCCGCGCCTCTGAGAGCGCATGAAAGAGTTCTGCAGATCCAGACAATGTGTTTCCCGACCGGTTTTGTGAAGAACATCGTGTAGAAAGTGGCAACATTCTGAACGCTTGCCGGAGGGATGCTTAAAATTTCCGCGACTTCAAGCATGGATTCTTCCGGCAGCCATCCGAGCCTTTTTTGAACGGCCCAGAGCGCCGGAATCAAAGCGGAGCGGGGATTTTCAGCTTCGCTTCTGATTTGCTGTATCTTAACCTTTGTTTCAGGGGGCAGAGGCATTTGGAAACGCTGTTTTTTGTGATTGAAACTCAGGCTAAAGCTATACTACTGAAAGGGACGGTCAAGGTTAGGGACTGCCGGACAGTTTTCCAAAACGTAAGAATGGTTCTGTTAGCCGTCAAGATAATTCGGGAAAAGGTTCGCCGGTTTTTATAAATGGCGAATTTTTCCTGATTTCAAAGTTTCAGAAGCAGGGGGTAGAGTGTATTGATGGAGAATGAATAATGGACGGAGACACTTTCAAAGAATTACTTTCTGTTCCTGGTGAAGATGAACATATTGAGTTCAAGGAGGCTAAAAACCAGTATAGCGTGGAAAGTCTCTTGGAATACTGCGTGGCATTTGCAAACGAAGGTGGAGGAAAACTTGTTCTTGGAGTGACAAATAACACTCCGAGACAGGTTGTTGGTACAAGAGCGTTTTCCGGTTCTAAACTGGTTGAGGTCAAACAGCAAATTATAGAAAGGCTTCATATTTGGGTTGATGTTGATGAGATTCTACACGAATATGGGCGTGTGCTTGTTTTTAAAATACCTTCA
This sequence comes from Thermodesulfobacteriota bacterium, assembly GCA_965198945.1. Lineage (GTDB taxonomy): Bacteria > Desulfobacterota_D > UBA1144 > Nemesobacterales > Mycalebacteriaceae > Mycalebacterium. The sequence goes on from CBDAQI010000001.1 coordinate 142,495, forward strand.
AGACCCACAGGCCTTGCTTTAGAGTATAAAGGTGCATATTTGATGAGGTCCGGCGGAAGTTTGGTTTCCATGACATCCGACAGATTAAACTCAATTTTTGCCGAGGATGTGGAAGATTGGTTTCAAAAAACGGCAATTGGAGAATTGTATGCAGAGCAGGTCATAGACTTGCTTGATACCCAAATCTATTTTCAACTCATCAAATTGCCTTATGCCGAAACCCAAAAGGGGGTTTTGGAACGCCTCTTAAGCAATGGTTTGGTGGAACAAAGAGGCGATAGATGGGGTATTACCAACATGGGAGCAATACTGCTGGCAAAGGACCTGGAGCGGTTTCCGACACCAGTTGCGCGGAAAGCCCCACGCTTCGTCATTTATGATGGTAATGACAAACTCAATACGCGCGAAGATATACAAGGCCGTCGCGGCTATGCGGTTGGTTTTGAAAGTTTGGTTGAATTAATTCATCAGACAGCTCCTCAGAACCGTATTGTTGAGGAGACGGTGCGTGAGGAGGTCAAAATGTTTCCCTTGCAGGCAATACGTGAGTTGGTTGCCAATGCTCTAATACATCAGGATTTCACAATTACCGGAACTTCTGTGATGATAGAAATGTATTCAGACCGTCTGGAGATTTCCAATCCGGGAAAACCACCCATAGAACCCGAGAGGTTTATTGATGAAGAGAAGTCTCGTAACGAAAGACTGGCACATACTATGCGGCAACTTGGTATATGTGAAGAGAAAGGCAGTGGTATTGACAAGGTTGTTGATAATGTAGAAGCCTATCAATTACCCGCACCCGTGTTTAGAGTCCAGGAAATTCATACGAGAGTGGTTTTGTTTGCTTATCAAGAATTTTCCGAGATGACCCGTGCAGACCGTATACGTGCTTGCTATCAACATTGTTGCTTGCGTTATGTTTACGGTCAACAAATGTCCAACCATTCACTCAGAAAGCGTTTTAATCTTGAAGATGACAAAATGGCTACTGCCTCACAAGTCATCACAGCAACAAAGAATGAAGGCTTAATCAAGCCTGACTATAGTGAATCAATGTCAACAAGACACATTCGCTATGTACCTTTCTGGGTATAGAGGATTTGAGAAGTGCTTAAAAGCAAAAAGGAAATTATTGTGGAAAACTCAAAAAAATGTTTGAAATCAAGCAATTAAGTGCTTAAGGGCATTTAAGAGTGAGACATTTGTATTAACGAAGCGGAAACAAGAACTGAACTGATTGATCCCATCCTCAACGGGTTATTGATAAAAGTCAAATACGTAGAGACTTTATAACTTGAAACATGTCTTCAGGGATGGACGGGATGCGACTGTCAGTAGATATTAGAAGCGCATTTGAGAAGCTATTAGAAAAACTTTTTTGAAATTGCCCTCAAAAGTGTTACTTCACTTCAAATACTGAAACTGCGGATACACAAAACTTCCTTTCATCCAGACCGCCCATGTCGGGTCGGCTATGGGTTTGAGTTTGTGCAGAGGATGTCCTTCCGGGGCGGTGATTTCTATTTTCGCGTTGCTTATCGCCTTTGTTGAGCCGAGGTATGGAATAGGATATTTGACGATTTCGCCGTTTTTCATCCCGAAATAATTCAAGTGTCCGCCTTCGGGGTTTTCAAGTTTTTTTCCAACCACTTTTGCTTCGGCTTTGATGAACTTTTCTCCGTCCACTTTCAGGGTTGTTTTGAGTTTTCCCCCTCTTACGCGGGTTTTTGTCTCTCCGGATTCCGCGGGAATTCCCGCCCTCTTTGCAAATTTTCTCATCTTATCCGAGCTGTTGAAATAATAAACAAAATATCTGCCCGGGTAACCACTTTCCCTGTCCATCACATATGAGTAATGTCCCTCCACTTCAATTGTCAGATATGTGAGCGTGTATGCTCCGAATCCCGAAGTTTGAAGGGCTTTGGGAACCGTATACATGTTGATTACCACATGCCCGTTCGGATGGGGGTCCAGACCTTCCGGAAGAATCTCTTTCAGCGCCTGTGGTTCAGCCTTGTATGCCGCAATGAACATCCATGCGTTTGTTACAAGCTGCGGAGCGGGAAGCGGTTCGGGTGTTTTTGCGGCGCCGGCGCTCCAGAACGGAAACATCAGCATCAGCAGGGCGAGAACAATTCTTTTTCTCATAACGGACTCCGTTAACAAAAACTAACATTCTTTAACCGAAACGGGGTATTGGCGCAAGGGTGTTTGAATTGAAGAACACGCTGGGCTATTCTTGCATTGTGCCGAAAAGACGCATAACAAAAGTTTATACAAAGACCGGCGACGGGGGACAAACCTCTCTTGTGGGAGGCGCCAGAGTGGAAAAAGACTCCGCCAGAGTCGGGGCTTACGGCGATGTTGATGAACTGAATTCGTCTCTGGGAATTGTGCGGGCTTTCTGCCGGGAAGGAAAAATCCTCTCCATAGTCTCGGAAATTCAAAACGATCTTTTCATCCTCGGTTCAGACCTTGCCGCTCCGCACGGGGTTGACACCGCCAGGATTGACCGTGCGCGCGTTAAAAAACTTGAGGGATGGATTGACGATTTTCTTGAAGATATGGAAACACTCAAAGAGTTTATCCTTCCCGCCGGAAAACCCGCCGGGGCGTTTTTTCATCTTTCCCGTTCAGTTTGCAGAAGGGCTGAGAGAAGCGCGCTCGCGCTTATGAAAGAAGAAAAATGCGGCCCCGAAGCCGTTGTGTATCTCAACCGGCTTTCCGACCTCCTTTTTGTTCTCGCCCGCGCGGCCAATATATGTGACGGATTTGACGAGGTTCCGGTTGATTTCGGTGGAAAAACTTGAGAGACAAAGAAGAGCGAAAACTGCAAATAGTTCATCCCGAAATGGAATCCTATATGGACTCTCTTGTCCAAAACGGGGCTTTCCCGCCCGTTGATGAAACACTTCTGGAGATGGAATCCCTTGCGGCAAAAAGAGATTTTCCCATAGTGGGGCGTCTTGCGGGCAGATTTATTTTTCAGCAGGCGCTTCTGCTCGGCGCCCGCTCGGTTTTTGAAATGGGCTCGGGATTCGGATATTCGGCTTACTGGTTTGCAAAAGCGGTCTGTAAAAAAGGCGGAACCGTGAAGTGCACCGACCTCTCCGCCGAAAACACGTCTCTCGGCGCGGATTTTATGAAAAAAGCGGGTTTTGAAAAAACCGTTTCCTTTCAAACTGGAGACGCGATTAATATTCTGGAAAAAACCGACGGGCCGTTTGATGTGGTTTTCAACGACATAGACAAAAAACTGTATCCCGAAGCGTTTGCCGCAGCGCGCCGGAAAATTGTCAAAGGAGGCCTTTTCATTGCGGATAACGCTTTCTGGGACGGCAGGGCCGCTCTTGCCGATGGCTCCGCCGACACCGAAGGGATAACCGTATTCAACAAAACAGTTATGTCCGACCCCGAGTTTCTTACGGTTCAGGTTCCGATAAGAGACGGTGTCTCGGTGAGTCTGAAACTTTAGTGGAAGCTGACAACATAAAAAGGTGACTCACAATGGCTCTTGCTGAAAACAGGGAGGAGGAAACCGAACAGCTCAGGAAGTTTTATCTCAGTGGCTCAAAGAGGATAGAGAAAAAACACTATTCAACCGCCCCTCAAAACAGAATGACCGCAGGGGTGTGTCTTGCACGCGAAAGATCGGATTTGGTTGATTCATTTATAAAAAAAACCGCTTCGCACCGGGGCGGAAAGATTCCTGCCGGCGTTTCTCTTGTGGCTCTGGGGGGATACGGAAGAAGGGAGCTCTGCCCCTTTTCCGATATAGACCTGCTTGTCCTCTACAGACCCGGACTCAGTCGGGTTGCCCGGCGGGTCGGAGAGGATGTTTTCTACCCGCTCTGGGATGTGAAACTTGACCTGGGGCACGCAGTCAGAACCGTGCGGGAATGCGCTGATCTTTGTGCCGAAGATTTTGTCACTCTAACTTCCCTTCTTGACGGCCGCTTCATTGCGGGAGACCGTGAGCAGTATGAAATTCTTCACAATACCATCACACGGGAAGTCCTGCCTTCCTGCTCAGCCCGCTTCATTGAGAACAAACTTGAGGAGGTGGCAGAGCGCAGGAAAAAGTTCGGAAGCTCGGTTTGGATGCTTGAGCCAAATGTGAAAGAGGCGGAAGGGGCGCAGAGAGACCTCAACACAATGCTCTGGATTTCCCAGGCCAAATACAAAATCAAAACTTTTGACGATTTGCTCAATAGCGGGGTTATGAGCGAAAAAGAATTCCGTCTGGTTATGAAATGCATGAGTTTTCTTTTTCTCGTCCGTTCCCACCTTCACTACCTTGCGGGCAGAAGACATGACAAACTCAGTTTTGATTTTCAAAGCGATATGGCGAGGTTTTTCAAATATCAGGACTCTTCAATGAAAGCGGTTGAGAAGTTTATGAAAATCTACTATCTGCGCGCCGGTGTTGTTAGGGAACAGTTTCAGCGGATTGTTGAAATAGTTACGGAAAAACAATCAAGAAAAACCGGAAGATCCAAAATACTCCACCTTGAGCACGGTTTTACAATCAGCGACGGGGTTTTGTCCGTTACCGGCAGAAACGTTTTTATGGAAAAACCCGCAAATTTGATAAGGGCATTTGAATACGCTGACAAATACGGGGCGGAAATGAGCAGGTATCTGAGAGGGCTTATAAGAGAGTATTCCACGCTTATTGATGAGGAGATGAGAAACAGCCCGGATTTCAGCCGGATATTTATCGGGATTCTCAAAAACGGTAAAAACGTTTACAAAACCCTTTCTGATATGAACCGCCTGAGATTTCTCGCCCACTACATACCGGAGTTCGGCAGAGTCGTCTGCATGATGCAGCACAACGCCTACCATCTTTATACAGTGGACATCCATTCGCTTTTTCTCGTAAAAGAGGTGGAAGAGCTTTTCAAATATAAATATGAGACCGAGTTTCCCCTGCTTACAAAAGTCGCCGAGTTTGTAGTCAGCAGAGATGTTCTCTATCTTGCCTGTCTTTTTCACGATATAGGGAAGGGAACCGCCGGCACATCGCATGAAATTGCCGGAAAGAAGATGGTGAAAAAAATAAACCGCCGGCTCAACCTTTCCCGCAGAGACTCGGCAGTGCTGGAATTTCTTGTTGAAAATCATCAGGTCATGTCGGACTTTTCTCAAAAACGCGACATCAACGACCCCGAGCTTGTCTCCACATTTGCCCGCTCAGTCGGGGATGAAGAGCGTCTTGCACTGCTCTACCTTCTTACTTTTGCGGACTTGAGGTCTGTCGGAGTTGATGTTTGGAACAACTGGAAGGCCATGCTGCTGAGGAAACTTTATTTTTCCTCTTCAAGGGTTTTTGAGTCGGGAGGCGTAGACCAGTCTTCTTCGGCCGCCGCGAGAAAAAAACTGGTCTGCAAAGAAATTTCCCGTCTGTCGGCAAACCGGATTACATCACGCGAAGCGGAGGAAATTATAAATAGAATGCCGGAGTCCTACTTATTCAACCACCTGCCGTCAGACATGGAGAAACACCTCAGACTTATCAAGTCCGCACGCGGGGGTGTTGTCACGGATGTAAACAGCCATGAAAAAGAGGGTTACGATGAATTTGTTTTCTGGGGAAAAGACCGCAAAAAACTATTCCGCAATCTTTGCGGGGCTATCAGCGCGAACGGTTTGAACATCATGGGAGCCAGGACTGAGAATTCTTCATGCGGAAATGTTCTGGACATTCTTTATGTTAACAAGCTCGGCGAATCCGCAGCGGACAACCCCGAACTGTGGAGAAAACTTGAGGACGATATAAAAAAGGCTCTCGCCGGAAAACTTGATCTGGAAGCCGTTTTGAAAAAGCGGACAAAACTCGCCTCTTCATACGCAAAAAGCCTCCCTTCAAGTCCCCCGAGGGTTGATTTTGACAACACTTCATCAGACAGGGCGACCATTATAGAGGTTTTCGCAGATGACAAACCCGGGCTTCTCTACAAGATGGTAAGCGTCATTGACGACATGGGACTGCCAATAACATATGCGAAAGTCTCAACAAGGGCGGGGCAGGCCTTTGATGTTTTTTATGTTACGGGCCGGGGTGGACGCAAGGTGGAAAATCCCGATATTCTTGAGAAGATTGAAAAAGCGCTGCTGAATGCCTTAAGGCCCGAATCTGCGGAATTTTGATCTTCACGGACACTGAATTTTGAAGAAAAATATTCTGCAAACGGACATTCTCGTAATAGGCGGAGGCCTTGCTGGTCTCTACGCCGCTTTTTGCGCCGCCTCATCCGGTTCAAAAGTGGCGGTTGTAACTCAGACAACCCTGAAAGAAAGCAATTCATACTGGGCGCAGGGCGGAATTGCGGCGGCCATTGACTCTGAAGATTCAACTCTTTTACACAAGGACGACACCCTGAAGGCGGGATGCGGACTTTGCGTTGAGGAAGCGGTTGAGGTTCTCGTCTGCGAAGGCAGGGAAAGGGTGATTGAAATGGCCGGGTTCGGAATGGAATTTGACTCGGGCGACCGCGGTTTTGAGCTCGGTCTTGAGGGTGGCCATTCAAAGCGGCGTGTTCTTCATGCGGGAGGAGCGGCAACTGGGAAAAGGATGATTGAGTTTCTCATATCTTCCGTTGAAAAATCGCGCGGGGTCAACCTTATTGAACGAACCGGGGTGGAGAGCCTTATTTCCTCCGGAGGCAGGTGTTTCGGAGCGTGGACGGCTTCCTCCTCGGGTGAGCGGACAGCCGTGCTCGCCCGTTCAACGATCCTTGCCACGGGCGGAGCCGCCGCTCTTTTCGGCAGAACGACAAATCCCAGCGGTGCGCGGGGTGACGGAATACAAATGGCTTACGAAGCCGGAGCGGAGATAATGGACATGGAATTTGTGCAGTTCCACCCGACCGCTTTTTATTCACAGTCCGGAGAGAGTTTTCTCATATCCGAAGCGCTAAGAGGAGAGGGCGGCCGTCTTGCGGATGCGAAGGGTGAAATGTTTATGAGTCAGTATCATCCTCTCGGTGATCTTGCTCCGAGAGATGTGGTTTCAAGAGCCATACATTCGCAGATAAGCGGCGGCGGCAGTGATTTTGTGTATCTTGATGTTACGGGAGTCAGCCACGATATTCTCAAGAAAAGGTTTGCAGACATCTACCGCCGATGTCTTGAAAACGGTATTGACTGTGAGACTTCTCCCATTCCGGTCGCCCCCGCGGCGCACTACACAATAGGCGGTGTGAGAACGGGACTCCGCGGTGAGACCAGTCTTGAGGGTCTATACTGTTGCGGCGAGACCGCTTGCCTCGGAGTTCACGGCGCAAACCGGCTGGCTAGCAATTCTCTGCTTGAGTGTCTTGTTTTTTCAAAAAGATCCGCGGGCGGAGCGGTGGAAAATCTTCAAAGCCGGACTTTCCCGTCCGATTTTCCGGACTGCCCACCGCGGCGCTCGGGAGACGGAGACCGCTCAAGATATGAGCGGCTCAAGGGGTTGCTTTTGTCCGGGGCGGACTTGAAGCTTGGCATAGTCAGGGACGCGGAAAAAATGAAAAGTTTCATAACCGACCTTGAAAAAGTGCGCCTTGAGGCGGAGGATATGGGCGGACGGTATGGCGCAAGACTCTTTTCCATGGCCGCCGTTTGTCATATGATGTCACGCGCGGCTCTTGCGAGAAAGGAAACAAGGGGGGTGCATATAAGGGAGGATTTTCCCGATGCCGACCCCGACCTTTGCAGGCACAGTATTATCAGCAAAGAGGCGGGCGATGTTGAATTCCGCCGGAGGGAGTTATGAAAACGGTTAGAAAACCTCCGGTTCTTGACTGGGGCAAAGTTGACAGACTGATAGAAGCGGCGGTTGATGAGGACGTTCGCGGCGGTGATGTTACGACCGAGCTGCTTTTTGAGAAGGATGTTTCCTGCAGAGCGGTTGTGAGGTCGAAGCAGCGCGGGATTCTCGCCGGAGTTGAAGTTGCCAGAATGGTTTTTGAAAAACTTGACAAAAACCTTGTATGGGAAAGCGGCGGGAAAGACGGCGATGAGGTTTGCGAGGGTACGGACATTGTTTCCATTTCCGGCTCACAGAGACACATCCTCACCGGAGAAAGACTCGCGCTCAACATACTTCAGCGTCTCAGTGGAATAGCAACCTTCACGGCCAAATTTGTTGACGCCGTGAGGGGGACGGGCGTCAAAATTGTTGATACGCGCAAAACGGCGCCCGGTCTCAGAGAGCTTGAAAAATACGCCGTCCGCATGGGCGGCGGCGACAACCACAGATTCGGTCTTTATGACGGAATTCTCATCAAAGACAACCACATAAAACTCGCGGGCGGAGTTAGGCCCGCAGTTGACAGAGTAAAGAGCAGAATTGCGGAATCTTCCGAGAACTATGCCCGTTTCCCGATAGAGGTTGAGGCCAAGCAGATGTCACAGGTTGCCGAGGCGATTGAGGCCGGGGCAGACCTTGTTATGCTTGACAATATGAGCATAGAGCAGATGAAAAAAGCGGTGCTTATTGTGGACGGAAAAATCAGAGTTGAGGCGTCCGGAGGGGTTACTCTTGAAAGAGTCAGAGAAGTTGCCTCCACGGGAGTGGACATAATTTCTGTCGGGGCGCTCACTCATTCCGCGCCCGCTCTGGACATAAGTCTTGATATGTTATGAGGCTCCGGCGCTTACGGTATGCTATAATTTAAGACGGGGTTTATATGAAAGACGGAAGCCGTGAGACAGCGGAGCGGGTGAAAGAGCTCAAACATGAGAAAAACGCCGTCATCCTTGCTCACAACTACCAGATTCCGGAGGTTCAGGACATTGCCGATTATGTGGGTGATTCTCTGGGACTTTCCCGGATTGCCGGACGCACGGACGCCGATATTATAGTTTTCTGCGGCGTCCACTTTATGGCTGAGACCGCGAGCATAATCTCTCCCGACAAAAAAGTTCTTATTCCGGACGAGGGCGCCGGTTGTTCTCTCTCAGACACAATCAATCTTGAGCAGCTGATGGATTGGAAGACCGAGCATCCGGAGGCGGTTGTTGTTTCATATGTGAACACCTCGGCCGCGGTCAAAAGCGAAAGTGATTACTGTGTTACTTCATCAAATGCGGTCAGCGTCGTCCGGTCCATTCCGCCGGACAGGAAAATTCTGTTTCTGCCCGATATTTTTCTCGGCTCATATGTGTCAAAGGTTACCGGAAGAGAGATGGAAATATGGCCCGGCGAATGCCATGTTCACGCGGGCATCAAGACCGGAGACATAAAACGTTTGAAGCGCGAGCATCCGCGCGCCGAGGTTGTCGTGCACCCTGAATGCGGATGCACCACCCACTATCTCTACGACAGGGCTTCCGGGTCAAAAAAATACGGCGCGGATGTGGAGTTCCTTTCCACCTCGGGGATGACCGAGCGCGTCCGGAAAGGGGGAGATGAGTTTATAGTCGCAACTGAAACCGGCATCCTTCACAAACTCCGCAAAGACAATCCGGGCAAAAAGTTTTTCCCGGCGAGTGAAAAAGCCGTCTGTGAGTATATGAAAATGATAACCCTTGAAAAGGTTCTGCACTCGCTTACTGAGGAGATATATGAAGTTAAAGTTCCAGAAGATCTCGCTCGCAGGGCGAAAAAACCCATAGACAGAATGCTTGCGGTCTCCGGGCACTGATGAACATAAGGATAGGAGTTTTTTCTTTGCAACCCCTGCGGTTTCGGCTTATTCAGCCAACTCTCTCGTTCCGATTTCCCTGTCAAGCATCAGTATCGCGGCGTTGTTGTCTCCGGCAAGTTTCAGACTGTCAATTATGTCCATCGCGGTCTTTTCTTCCTCAACCTGTTCTTCTATGAACCACTCAAGCATTACGGCGCTTGCATGGTCTTTTTCCGCAACCGCTTTATCATGGAGTTTGTTAATCAAATCAGTTACCAGACGCTCATGCTTGAGAACCTGCTCGAACATCTGCAAAAGTTTGCCGAAACTGTGCTTCGGCTGTTCTATTGCTTTCAGTTCCACGCGGCCGTCCCTGTCAAGCACGAAATCAAAAATTTTCATGGCATGTGTGGCTTCTTCCTCGCTCTGTTTTCTCAGCCACTTGCCGAAACCGGGCAGGCCGTTTGCTTCACAGTCCGCCGCCATTGAAAGATAAATATATGAAGAAAAAAGCTCAGCATTGATTTGCCCGTTCAGCGCATCCTGAATTTTTTTGCTTATTTTCATTTTTGCTTCCCCTTATTCAAAACTAACGGCAAGTATAAGACTTGTTTGGTATATTTCAACAGCTTCACCGGTTTTTCCGGAGTTAAATATTGATATTGAGTTTTTTAATTTGATTTATATCCGTTGATATATGTTTATTTGTGTTTATATAATCTACTGATGACCTGTCATATAGGGTGTTTTCAAGAGGCTTTTGCCGTAAAAACACCCGGGGAGAATGAAAAATGTCACCGGATAAGAACTTGAAAGAAATTCCCATGCTTCCGCTGAGGGATGTTGTCATGTTCCCATACATGGTTGCGCCTCTGTTTGTTGGAAGGTCGCGCTCAATAAAAGCCATTGAAGAAGCGGAAAAAACCACCAAGGAAATATTTCTCTGCACCCAGGTTGACCCGAGCGAGAACGAGCCCAAACAGGACGATATTTATTCAACCGGAGTTGTGGGAATCGTAACACAGATGCTGCGCCTTCCCGACGGAACCGTGAAAGTTCTTGTGGAAGGTAAAAAAAGGGGACGGATAGAAGACTATGTTGAAACTTCCGATTTCTACAGAGTGAGGGTTTCCGTTATTGATGAGCCGGACGAATCTGAAAGCGTTGAGGGAGACGCGCTCAGGAGGTCCGTTCTCAAGGCTTTTGAGGGCTACATAAAACTGAACAGAAAAATACCGGCTGAGGTTTTCTCAACAGTTTCAGTCATTGAAGACACGGGACGTCTTTCCGACACGGTGGCGTCGCATTTGAACCTGAAAATTGCCGACAAGCAGGATTTGCTTGAAACGGCGAGTCCTGAGGAAAGAATGAAAAAACTGCATGGAAAGATGCAGGAAGAGGTGGAAATTCTTGAGATAGAGAAAAGAATCGGCAGAAGAGTACGCCGGCAAATGGAAAAGTCTCAGAGAGAATACTATTTGACTGAGCAGATGAAAGCCATTCAGAAAGAACTTGGTGAAAAAGACGACATGAAGTCGGACGCTCAGGAGATTGAGGCGAAACTCAAAGACAAAGGCCTCCCCAAGGAAGTTGAAGAGAGGGTTCAAAAAGAGCTTAAAAAACTCAAAATGATGCAGCCGATGTCCGCTGAGGCAACCGTTGTAAGAAACTATATTGACTGGATAATGGACCTGCCTTGGACAAAAGAACACACAAAAGACAGGCTTGATATAAAAGAGGCACATAAAATACTTGATCAAGACCACTACGGCCTGAAAGACCCGAAAGACAGAATCCTTGAATATCTGGCCGTTCGCTCGCTCACAGAAAAGCTTCGCGGCCCCATACTCTGTTTCGCCGGGCCTCCGGGAGTCGGGAAAACCTCGCTTGCCAAGTCAATAGCGAGTTCAATGGGCAGGAAGTTCGTCAGAGTTTCTCTCGGCGGAGTCAGAGATGAGTCCGAGATACGCGGGCACAGAAGGACGTATATCGGCGCGCTTCCCGGCAAAATTATCCAGGGCATGAAAAAAGCCGGAACGAACAACCCGGTATTTCTTCTTGACGAGATAGACAAACTCGGAATGGACTTCAGGGGCGACCCCGCTTCGGCTCTTCTTGAGTGTCTTGACCCTGAGCAGAATTCACATTTCAACGACCATTACATAGAAGCCGATTATGATCTTTCCAAAGTTCTGTTTATTGCAACTGCAAACATAATTCACACAATACCGTGGGCTCTTCAGGACAGGATGGAAATAATACGCATTCCGGGTTACACCCAAGATGAAAAACTCCGCATAGCAAAAGAGTTTCTGCTTGGGAAACAGACAAAAGAGCACGGTCTTTCAGATGATCTTGTGTCGGTTGCGGACAGTGCGCTTCTTGAGCTTATAAGGCGTTACACAAAAGAAGCGGGGGTGCGGACTCTTGAGCGCCAGATTGCAAAGCTCTGCAGAAAAGTTGCAAGGAAGGTCGCCGAAGCGGGAAAGGGGAAATCCGCCTCAAAGGTAAGAATAACCGCGAAAAATCTGGGCGGCTATCTGGGAGTTCCCAAGTTCAAGCACGGAGAGATAGAAAAAGACAACCAGATAGGAGCCGTAAAGGGGCTTGCGTGGACGGAGGTCGGCGGCGAGCTGCTTACCATAGAGGTTGTAATAGTGCCCGGAAAAGGCGGTTTTACGGTTACGGGTGTCAAACCGGAAGGGGAAAACGTGATGAAGGAATCAGCGCGTGCGGCGATGAGTTATGTGCGTTCGCGCGGAGCCCAGCTGGGTTTTGAAAGGGATTTCTACCAGATGGTTGACATACATATCCATGCTCCGGAGGGCGCGACTCCCAAAGACGGTCCGTCTGCGGGAATAGCAATTGTCACCGCGATTGTGTCCGCGCTTGTAAAAAAACCTGTCAAGCGCGACATTGCCATGACGGGAGAAATAACGCTTCGCGGTCAGGTGCTTCCGATAGGGGGCCTCAAAGAGAAGATTCTTGCCGCACAGCGCGGAAAGGTTAAAACTGTGATTCTTCCCATGGAAAATGAGAAAGATATTGAAGAAGTTCCCGCGGAAGTTAAAAAGGGTGTCGAGATAAAGTTCGTGGAGCATATGGATGAGGTTCTGCAAGAGGCTATTATCTCGGAAACTCCGTTGTTGAAAAGTTTTGTTCTTTCTTCTCCGGGAGCAGGGATTGAAGTTTCTGAGACAAAGATAAATTGATAAGGAACTTGATTTTTCACTTTTTTAATAATTATAATGGTTTTGGTGGGTTGAGTAGTCCAGTTGTAAGAGCGTGGTGGGCGACAGCCAGGAGTTGAACAAGATGCATTTTTTCAGGTCTACATTTGTATCTTTGTGTTTATTTTTTCTATCATCAGTTTCTTCATTTGGTTCCGTTTCTGTATCTGTTTTAGAGGGTTCCGCGCCTTCTCTTCCTGATTTGAGTTATGAGTCTTCTTTTCTTGACAGTATGAAGATTTCCCCTTCCGATGCCGGTGTTATTGCGGGCGGTCTTGACGGCGGTGATTTGGGTGAGAGTGTGAAGGGTCTTCTGGGAGTTCGTCTTCAGGCTGCCGCGGATGCGTTTGTGGATTCACAGACGGGCATGATAGAAGACAGGTTTGAGCGTTCCGCGCTGGTGTCTTCTCTGCACCTTGAGTGGAAGAGTCCGCTTGCGGGGCGGAAGCATTTTTTTCAATTTGACACTGTGATAGCGCCGATTGATTCCGAGCATTGGACGTTTATGGTTCAGAGCGGCGCACAGTTGAGGGATGTGAAGCCCGCTTTTTACGGTGGGGGTGTGCTGCGTGCTAATTTTTGAGGGGTGGTTTGTGCCGGGGGTGAATTTTTTCTACGACTATCTGGATGACCTTGGCAAGCATCACCGTTTTTCATGGGGCGGTGAGATTAAGACGAGGTATCTGGATTTTTATGCGAACAGGTATTGGAGTGTGGGCAAGAAGCGTGGTAATTACCTGCCCGCGTCTGCGGACATGCGGAGGCAGTATGTGTTCAGTCCTGACGGATGGGACACGGGAGTTGTGGCACAGTTTGATTATGTTCCTTGGTTTGATGTTGAGGCGAGGTATTACAGGTGGAAGATACCCGTTCGTGAGGGGGATCTTGTGGACACGGTGGGCAATGGTGGAGATTTGGAGGGAGTTTTATTTCGTTTTGGTTTGAGTCCGTTTCCTTTGCTGAAGTTCAATGTGAGGTATGACCGTCCTGACCGTCGTCAGGCTGAAGATTGGGGAGTGGGCGTGAGTTTGAATTATGATACGTCAAAGACTTTGTTGGAGCATGTAACGCTTTACCGTTTTGGAGGTGAGAGTGCTTCCCCTTGGTCTCGTCGTCATGAGCGTGTGAGGCGAGAGTATGAGCAGAGGATACAGAGCCTTGAAGACTTCGGAAAAATTAACATCGCAAGACTGCTTACTCCGGGTGAAAACCTGACAGCCGTTAATATTACTGGATGGTGGCCTACTGAACTAAGTGAATCTGAACACTTGGCCAATATAATAGACGGACTAAAAAGAACCACCGGTAATTGCCGACCACCTGCTGGTGAAGATAATTGCGATAACCAAATTATTCCAAATACTTCTAATGGTCAACCGACGGCAATCATCTTTGACTGGTCTTCTATAGGAACTTATCATCAGGGAGAATTTTTGTTTTATAACCGGACAAAACCGCCTCCCAACTTCCGCCAACTCATAAATGGCTCAACAGTAGAGTTTTTTCTTGACAATACCAAAGTTGCAGAATCTACGCTGGCACAAGGCGGAGAAAATACAATTTTAAGTGTAACACCGAATCCGGAAGTGCGTTTTAACAAGATAGTGTTGACTTTTTCTGGAGCCCTGCAGAGCTTCCGTGAGATTGAAGTATTAGCGACGCCTGTTCTGGCTGCGCCTCCTCCGCCCGATACGGTTGACGGAGTTTGAGAAAAAACGCAGAGAGTTTTTTGTCTCTCTTGAAAGAGAGCGTTTCTTGAGGTCTAATTAAAAATCTTAGTTGTTAGATTAATGTTTTTATGAAAAAGGATGGAGAACACAGTCAAGGTCTATCGGTCTGATTGTCGGCAATGCCGGGGATTTGTAAATACTGAATTTTCGGTCTTGATTATTTCCAAACGGGGTATACAATATGGCGCGGTTTAAGTGGCAGATGTGTATCAGCATTAGTCTGCAAATTAAAAAACCTTACGGGAGTTTACATGAATATCTATGTGGGCAATTTGCCTTACAGCACAACCGAAGATGAGTTGAGAGAACTTTTTTCTCAGCACGGTTCTGTCGTAAGCGTAAATATTATCAAAGACAGGGAAACCGGAAATTCAAAAGGATTCGGTTTCGTGGAAATGGCTGAACAGGCGGAAGCCGAAAAAGCCATAAGCGAGCTTAATGATGCAACTCTTAATCAGAGAAATCTGAAAGTAAATCAGGCACGCCCAAAAGGCGACAACTACAGACGCTGAAATCTGCATAAAAAACGGGAAACCCATTTGCGCAAAGCCCGCCTGACGGTTGGCTTTGCGGGGTGCTTCCCCGTTGTATTTGAGAAAACAGTTTTTATATTGTGGCTTCCGGACCTCGGTTCGGTTAGTATTGTTGTGCAATACGGATCATCAGCGTTTATGAAAAACGACTTCGTCCATCTTCATCTACATTCCGAATACTCTCTTCTGGACGGGGCGATAAAGTTCCGGGATCTTGTTGAGAGAGTGAATGATCTGAACATGGGCGCGGTTGCAATTACAGACCACGGCAACCTGTTCGGGGCTTACGAATTCCACAATGAGGCGAAAAAAAAAGGGCGTTAAGCCCATAATCGGTTGTGAAATCTACGTTACCCCCACACTTAAACTTGACAGACCTTCGGACGGAAAAAACTTCCACCTGACCGTTTTGTGCATGAATGAAGCGGGTTACGCAAACCTTTCCAACCTGGTTACGCGGGGTTATTTTGAGGGGCTTTACAGGCGTCCCAGAGTTGACCACGAAATGCTTGACGAGCATAACGAGGGTTTGATAGTTCTGAGCGGCTGTATGAGCAGTGAGCTTTCCCAGTCAATTTTCAAGACTGTGAAAGCAACACCTGAGTCGGTGATTTCAACCTACAGGGAAATCTTCGGCGACAGATACTATCTTGAGGTCCAGGCCACCGGGATAAAAGAACAGACCCGCATAAACAAAGAACTCAAAAAACTTGGCGACCGTTTTGACATTCCGCTCGTTGCCACAAACGACTGCCATTTTCTGCGACGCTCCGATTACGGTCATCACGATGTTCTTCTCTGCATACAGACCGGCAAAACTCTTGAAGACCAGGGCAGAATGAGATTTCAGGGAGACGGTTTTTACCTGAAAACAAGGAAAGAGATGGAGGAAACCCTCAGAGGTTTTGAAGACGCGATAGACAGAACCGTTGAGATAGCGGACAGATGTAACTTTGAGTTCAAAAACGAGGGATACCGCTTTCCGAAATTTGAAGCCTCAGAGGGTATGGAGTCCGATCATTTTCTTCATAAACTAGCCGCCGAAAAACTCAGACAAAGGCTTTCTTCGCGCCGTATTCCGGACGACGCGATGAGACAATACGAAGAAAGGCTCAATTATGAGATTGAAGAAATCTGCAAGATGGGTTTTGCGGACTATTTTCTTGTGGTCGCAGATTTTGTCGGATTCGCCAAAAGGGGCGGCATTCCGGTCGGCCCCGGTCGGGGGAGCGCGACCGGAAGTCTCGCCTCCTACGCTCTGGGAATAACAGACGTTGACCCCATTGTTCACAAACTGATTTTTGAACGTTTTCTCAATTCCGGAAGGATCTCAATGCCGGATATAGACATTGATTTCTGCACCGAAGGGCGCGAAAAGGTAATAGAGTATGTAACCGCCAAATACGGCAGTGAGAAGGTTGTGCAGATAGGCACTTTCGGCAAGATGTCTTCAAAGGCCGTCGTGCGGGATGTCGGAAGGGTGATGGGGCTTCCTTACGGCGAAGTGGACAGAGTTTCAAAGCTGATTCCGTCTTTCCGGGGAAAGGTTTTCAGCATAGAAGACGCCGTTACAAAAACCCCCGAATTGAAAAGGCTTGTTGAGAGTTCGGACAAAATCACCGAGTTGATTGAAACGGCAAAGCCTCTTGAAGACATGGTGCGCCATTCATCCACCCATGCGGCCGGGGTCGTGATAGCGAGTGACAGGATTACGGACCGTATTCCTCTTTATAAAGGCAGCAATGGGGAGATAGTAACTCAATTTGACATGGGCGCCGTTGAGAGTCTGGGATATGTTAAATTTGATTTTCTCGGACTGAAAACTCTCACCGTCATAAATAAGGCCATAGGCCTTGTAAGCGAAAAATCAGAAGCCGCCGCTCCGAATCTGGAAATAGACCATATGCCTCTTGATGATAAGGAGGTCTACAAGCTTTTTGCTTCCAGAAACACTCACGGGCTTTTTCAAATAGAGTCTTCTTCGGGAATGGTTTCCATGCTGCGCAAATTGAAGCCCGAGCGTTTTGAAGACATAGTCGCGGCCCTTGCGCTTTACAGACCCGGCCCCCTTGACAGCGGCATGGTTGATGATTTTATCAAAAGGAAAAGCGGCAGATCGCGCGTTTCGTATCCGCACCCGCTTCTCAAAGACATTCTTTCCGAGACTTACGGTTTGTTTGTTTATCAGGAGCAGATAATGAGAACGGCTACCGTCTTTGCCAACTACAGCCTTTCGGATGCGGACCTTATGAGAAGGGCGATGGGCAAGAAAAAACCCGCGGAAATGAAGGCGCAGAGGGAAAAATTTTTGTCAGGCGCCACGGAAAAGGGCATAAAAAAAGCCAAAGCCGCAGAACTTTTTGATGTCATGGAGAAATTTGCGGGCTACTCTTTCAACAAAAGTCACAGCACCGCATATGCGCTCGTCACATACCAGACCGCCTACCTTAAGGCGCACCATCCGGCGGAGTTTATGTCTGCCCTTATGACCATTGATGCGGGCGATAATGACAAAGCGATAGCGCATATGACGGAATGCAGAAAAATAGGAATAAGGGTTCTTCCCCCTGATGTGAACGAGAGCATGTCTGAGTTCACCCCGGTTGATTCGGAAACCGTCAGGTTCGGTTTGTCCGCTCTGAAAGGGTTGGGCGCAGAAATGGTGGGAGCGATAATAGACGCGCGGCGGGACGGTCCTTTTGAGGATTTGTTTGATTTCTGTGCGCGGGTTCAGTCTAAGCGACTCACAAAAAAGGCTTTTGAGATGCTGATAAAGAGCGGTTCTCTGGACTCTCTTGAAAACAACAGGGCGAAACTTTTTGAATCCATTGACAAACTCTGTTCCTATCATTCGCTTAATCAGTCTTCCGGGAATGGGGGACAGGGCTCTCTTTTTTCCTTGTCTGAAACTGTTATTACAAGTCCGGTTCTTACGGAAACAGAGACATGGAGCGAAGAAAAATCCGCCCAATACGAGCTTGAATCGCTCGGGCTTTTTGTTTCAAGCCACCCGATGATAAGGTATTCGGAGCAGTTGGAGATATTCGCCTCCCATGCGGACACGTCAAAGTTTCATGACCTTCCGGATAAAAAAGAGGTTTCTATTGCCGGAATTGTGCGCTCGGTTTCAATCAAGACAACAAAATCCGGCTCCGGTCTGTTCGGCAGAATTGTGCTTGAAGACCTCAACGGTTCGGTTGAGGGGGTGGTTTTCAACGACACCATAAGCAAAAGCCGCCATTTGCTGGAACAGAAAATAGAACCGGTGATATTGACCGGAAACGTTGACGGTGATGACAAAAAACAGATCAGAGTCAGGGAGGTTGTTTCCGTTTCCGAATTCATGGCAAGAGCGTCCAATGTTACCATCTCCATCAACGAAGAAGCCGCAAGAGAGGAGAATCTCGTAAAGCTTGAGGCTATTTTGAGTCAACACAGAGGTGAGTCAAAAGTCAGATTAGGCATCGGAGTTGAAGGCAAAATGGTTTTCATAGAGGTTGGCAAATACGAGGTTGAAACATCACCCGACTTTGTAAAAAAAGTTGAGAATCTTCTGGGAGGCAAATCCCTCTCGCTTGAAGTTCAGTAGTCGCGCGGAGTTTTCCGCCCTTTTTTAGCAAAAAGGATTTGATTTTGGTTATTTTCTCTCCGTCAGTGAAAACCGAAACCACCCCTTCCGTTTGCGTTTCGCGGATTTCCACACCCGGTTTTTCTGCTTCAATCTCCTCGCGGCATTTACCACATACAATCAAACCGGGACGCGCTGATTTCACTATGTCAAGGAGCACATTTTTGTTCTTTGAATTTATTTCCGGCAGAAACACAACATCGCTTCTGATTTCATCTCCATACATTTTTTCCACACTTCCGCTGTGAATATTGTAGATTGATTCCATAATAAGAAACGCTTTGTCTCCGCATATAACTTTCACCATGACCGGATACGGAAACCGTGAGTCCGCAACACCCAGTTTTTCTTTTAACTGCAGGAACTTAATACGCACCTCGCCATCTTCAGCCACTGTCTGAACGGGTTCGGAATTGTATATTTTTTTCCACTTTACTCCGTGTTTATCCACAGTTTTCCACAACTCATTGTTAAGTTTTGGACTGTTTATTCACAGGTTTTCCACACCGTTTTTTTCTATCAACCCCACCGCGCCGTTCAGTTGACTCCGGTCATTTGAGAGCAAAACAAGTATGTCAGTTTTTGTGATGCGCTTTTTTAGCAGCGCCGGAGAAACAACCGCCCGGTCTATAAAGCCTGACCGCGCTTTTCTTGAAAATCCCCCTTTGATGAGAACGGTTTTTCCGTCCCGGAAAGTAAAAAGCGCTATATTCTTCCTTCCGGCGTCAAAAAATGAAGCTTCAATTTCTTTTCCTCCGGGCGAACGAAGGTCGTATCCCGCGCTTGCCGTAAGGCATATTCCGAGAACCAAAGCGGCAACAAGGTTTTTTCTCCCGCCCCTTACCAGAAGACAAGATGCGGCAAACAGGTAGAAAAGCACGAAAGTTCTTGTTTCAAACGCGGGAACGTTTGGCGCGGGCGTGACGGAGGAAAACGTTTCAGCCGTTTGCATAAGCAATGAGGCCAGCAGGGAAAGTGTGTCCAGAATAAAGCCCGGTACGAATCCTGTGACTGCGAAAACTGAAAGTGAGACAATGCACAGCGGGACCATGGCAAGGGCCACCGGCATTGCGATGATGTTTGCCGGAAAAGTCATAACCGGCAGAACCCCGAACATATTTATTACAAAAGGAAGTGTTGCGATTGTTGCGGCGCCGGTTGTGAACAAAATTGCGGATGCGGCGTCCGCAGTTTTTCGCCCAAGTGTTTTTCTCTCCGGTTCAGGAATTTTTTCTTTCTTTGCTCCGAAACGGTTTAGGGCGAGAAGGATTCCGAGCACGGCCGAAAAGGACAGTATAAATGAAGCCTCAAAAAGCGCTCCCGGAGACGGAAGAAGAATAAGTATGGCGGCCGCGGCAAGGGCGTTGAGTCTGTCATCATGTCTTCCGGAAACCAGAGCCGTCAGATACACCGCAGCCATAATTGCCGCACGCACCGATGAGTTGCCGAAACCTGCCAGCAATGAGTAAAGAAAAACCGCAGGTATTGTCGCAAGCGCGGCGATTTTAGGCACGATGAACGAGACTGTCAGATATTCGGACCTTTTCAGAAGCCACTTTACAGACATATAGAAAAACAAAGCCGCAACTCCGAAATTGCGAACAGGTGGCCTATTCCGACCGCGCTGAATTTTCTTTTCAAGTGCTCAGGGACGGCGCCCTTCTCGCCTATTGAAAGAGAGTTCAATATCTCCGCCTGCGCCTGCGGAAGATTTTTTCTTATAAAAACTGCGTAATTTCTGCGCAGCCCGTTTGCAAGACGCAATATCGGATTTGCGCTTTCATGTGTTTTTCCGGTTTTAATTTTTGCACTGTCAGAGTAGGCGGTAAAGAAAACGCCTTTGGAAGCGAGCCGCTCCGCATAGCCCGTGTTCCCGGGATTTTTGAAATCTTCCGCCCGGCGAATCCGCAGCGGCGCCCGCACTGAGTCGCCGTAGGCAAGGTTGTCCAGTCCGTTTGAGTAGACAATTATCTTCCCGTCCGCACGGAGGTCTTCGCCCGAATGCGAAACTGTTTCAACTTTGAGCGGAATTTTGACACTGCCGGGCCTTTTCTGCGCGTTTTCATAAAGCCAGCCGGTTACAACAGCCCGCCGACCCTCATTTGCAACAAGTGCGGGGTCGGGAGCTTCGTAATCAAAAAATGGAAGAATAAGACCAAGCGGGAAAAAAATCAGAAAACCGGTTTTGCGCAACCTCACCACCGTCATCAGGAAAGGCAGTGAAGCTGCCGCGGCATAGTAGGCCGACGGCATCTGCTGAGCGGCGGTTATTCCCAAAATCAGCAAAACCGCGCACACAACAATTTTGTGTTTTGAAAACAGCGCCTGAGCTTCGGACATCAGTCCTTTTCTTCAATCAGGCAGACGGCCTTGGCCGCTATTCCCTCTTCCCTGCCCGTGAACCCCATTTTTTCAGTGGTTGTGGCTTTGATATTAACCGCGTCTTTTCCGGTTCCCAGACTCTCCGCTATTTTTTCTTCCATTTCTCCCGTATATGCCGAGAGAAGGGGTTTTTCGCAGATGATAACGCAGTCCGCATTTGCCGTTTGAAATCCGGTCCGTGAAAGTTTTTCGCGCGTCCGTTCAATCAAAAACGCTCCGCTCACACCTTTGTATGCGGGGTCTGAATCCGGGAAATGTTTTCCGATGTCTCCCAGACCCGCCGCGCCGAGAAGCGAGTCGCATATTGCGTGAGCCAGAACATCCGCGTCCGAATGCCCTTCAAGCCCTTTGTCAAAAGGAATTTCCACACAGCCGAGAAACAGTTTGCGGTTTTCCGCAAATCTGTGAGCGTCAAACCCGATTCCGACTCTCACGCGCTTCATGCCGCGCCGTCCGCCTCAGTAAAAATACCTTTTTTTATGTTTTGCCCCATAGCTTCGGCGATAATAAAATCCTCTCCGGTGGTAATTTTCATATTTTGTCTTTTTCCGCCTTTTATTACCACTTCGTGTCCGCTTCCTTCAAAAAGAGAAGTTTCATCCGTTATTTCCGAAGGGTCTCCGGAAAAGTTTTCATAGATTTCTCCGAGCAGTTTTTTCCGGAACGCCTGAGGAGTTTGAACTCGCCACACTTCTGAGCGCGGGATGTTTTTCAGCAGGATTCTGCCGTCCGCACGTTTTCGGGACGGCGCAAGGGTTTTCTTTATGGTGTCATCAAGGGGAATTGCCGTCGTCGCCGCTCCGAAACCTAGCGCTGCGGAAATAACTGCGGAGATGGACTCCTCGCTGACAAAAGGTCTCGCCGCATCGTGGAAAACAATCACTTCGCAATCATCTCCGGTCTGCTCAAATCCCAGACGCGCCGACTCAAAGCGTGTTTTTCCTCCGGCGATGATTCTTGCTTTTCCGATTCCGAACTTTTCCATGATTTCCCCGACCCGTTCAATATGGTTTGCGGGGGCGGCTATTATAATCTCCCTTATAGCCGCGCATTTCTGAAAAGTTTCCAGACTGTGGGCAATAAGCGGCTTTCCGCAAAGTTTGAGAAACTGTTTCGGAAGCCCGCCGATGCGTTCCCCGCGTCCCGCGGCAAGAATGACCGCTGATGAGGAGTTTTTTGTGTTTTCGCTCATTGGGAAATGCTATATTCCGACGCCTTTTGAGGCAAGCGGCAAAATTTCTTGAAATAACCGCCTCAAATACTCATAATATGCCCGTTCACGGGAGCTTTTTATTTGAAGGTCCAAACCCTTGCCAGCGGAAGTTCGGGAAACTGCACTTTTATAGACAGCGGCGCCTCAAAAATTCTTGTTGACGCCGGTATAAGCACAAGAAGGCTTTCCAGAAAACTGGAATCAATAGGCGTGCGAATGAGTGAAATAGACGCGGTAATAATCAGCCACGAGCATTCCGACCACACAAAAGCCATAAAAGACATAGCCGTTCCGGTCTATGTTTCATCAAAAACCGCCCATCTCTGGAGAAGTGATGTTGGAATTCTCCGCGAGTTCCGCACCGGAGAGCCTTTCAAAGTGGGAGATGTTCTCATAACCCCGTTTCCCGTTCCGCATGACGCGCTTGACCCGGTCGGGTTCACGGTTGAGTCGGCGGGCAGGAAAGTCGGAATTGCCACCGACATAGGGTCTGTAACCGGTATCGTTTCGCAAAGATTGAAAGTTTGTGACATGCTCATAATAGAATCCAATCACGACGAGGGGAGGCTGCTCGCCGGGAAATATCCCTGGGAACTCAAACAAAGAGTGGGCGGCCCGCTGGGGCATCTTTCAAACCGCCAGTGTTCTAAACTTCTTGAGAGTGTGGCGCACGGCAAACTGCGGGTCGTTTTACTGGCTCATTTGAGCGAATCAAATAATCTGCCCAGTCTCGCCCTTGAAGCCGCTCACAGTGTTTTAAGGGGTTTTTCAGCCTCACTGCACATTGCTTCAAAAGACTCCGGGGAGGTGTTTGTGATTTGATTTCACGATACAGCCGCGCGGAAATGACGGATATTTGGAGTGACAAAGCGAGGTATTCAAAATGGCTTGAAGTTGAGCTCGCAGTCTGCAGGGCATGGGCTAAAAACGGGAAGATACCGAAAAAAGCGCTCGCTGAAATTGAGAAAAAAGCCGCTTTTGACCCCGAGAGGATCGCGGTGCTTGAAAAAGAACTCAAACACGACGTCCTTGCGTTTCTGACTTCAGTTTCTGAGAAAGTGGGTGAAAACTCAAGATATATACATATGGGCATAACATCTTCCGATGTTCTGGATACCGCGTTTGCCCTTCAGCTCGGCCATGCGGCGAAAATCATACTTAAAGACATGAAAGATGTGATGAAAGTTCTTAAAAAAAATGCGCTCCGGCACAAGCAAACCCCAATGGTCGGAAGGTCTCACGGAGTGCACGCCGAGCCCAAAACTCTCGGACTTGTTTTTGCCCTGTGGTATGACGAAATGGCGAGAAACCTTTCAAGGATGACCCGGGCCGCCGAACAGGTGAGGGTGGGCATGATGTCCGGACCGGTCGGCACATACTCAAGCGTTCCGCCCGAAGTTGAGAAGAGTGCCTGCAAAACGCTGGGGCTTAAACCCGCCGCCATATCCACCCAGATAATCCACCGCGATATACACGCGGAATATTTTCTGTGTCTGTCTCTTGTCTCCGCCGCGATTGAGAGAGTTGCCACCGAGATAAGGCATTTTCAGAGAACTGAGGTTCTTGAAATGGAAGAGCCGTTCGGAAGCGGTCAGAAGGGGTCTTCCGCTATGCCTCACAAGAAGAATCCGGTTTTGTCGGAAAATCTGTGCGGCCTTGCCAGAGTTGTCCGTTCCAATTCGTCTGCCGCACTTGAGAACATAACCCTCTGGCACGAGAGAGACATAAGCCACTCGTCCGTTGAAAGAATTATTGCACCGGACTGCACGATCCTCACCGATTTTATGCTTGTGCGTCTGAAGCTGATACTTGAGGGGCTTGTGGTGCACAAAGACCGGCTTGCTGAGAACATGGATTTGACAAAAGGTCTTATTTTTTCTCACAAAGTTCTGCTGAAGATTATTGACAAAGGTGTTTCTCGTGAGCAAGCCTATTCAATAGTGCAAAGAAACGCGATGAAATGCTGGGAGAAAAAAAGCGGTTTTTCAGAAGCCCTCAAGACCGATGAAGAACTTGCGGACATTCTTTCGGAAGGTGATATTGATGACTGCTTTGATGTTTCAGGAGATTTTCAACATGTTGAAACGATTTTCAAGAGAGTTTTCGGCTGAACGGTTCCGCGCAGTTTTTGCGGTTTGTCTCTGTGTTTTTCTGCTCGCCTGCGGGGGTGGGGATGAGCGGGGCAGCGCTTCTACCGGAATTGAGGAAAAGACTCAAAAAGCCGCCACATATTTTGCGGATAATTTTTCGCTCTTTATCCCCGACGGATACACGGTTGAAGCGGTGAACAACGGTAAAAAGGGGGAATTTATAAGCGGCACATTTACAGTCCTCTCCCCGCAGGGTGAAAAGGCTGATATTCCGCCCATTCCTTTTCTTCTCACTTTGGACGGCAGGCACCTTCTTCTCGGAGCGGAGGGGCCGCTTGATGAGGGCGATTATGAACAATCGGAGATAAATGGCTTCAAAACCGTGCCCGATTCTTTCAGGAGAGCTCCGGTTGTTCTGATTGATGCGGACGGACGGACGGTGGCGGCGAGCAGAATAATGGATGTCTCCGTTGATTACGCGGAAAGGAACATGCGGCGGATTTCTCTCAAACATGCGCCCGTTCTCGGAGATCCGGACGCGGATGTCGTGGTTGTTGAGTTTTCAGATTTTCAGTGCCCCTACTGCGGTGAGGCTGTGGAGATGCTAAGCGGGGTTCTCTCTGAATTTGAGGGACGTGTGAAACTCGTTTACAAACAGTTTCCGCTCAGTTTTCATGACTGGGCGTATAGCGCTTCCGAGGCGTCTTACTGCTTCCGCAAACATGGGGGTGATGAGGCGTTCTGGCGTTTTCACGACGAGGTTTTCTCAACTCAGCGGACTATAACAAAAGACAATCACAGAGAGCGTTTTGCCGCAATTGCCGAAGGCGCGGGACTTGACCCGCAGGAAATTCTTCTCTGCATGGACTCGGGGGAAATGAAAAAACTTGTTGACAGGGATATAAGTGAGGCGCGCGAATTGAGAGTTGATGGAACCTCCGGGATTTTTTGTTGACGGAGCAAAGGTTCCGAACGACCCTGATCTTTTGAAAAAAGCCATCAATCTCCGCCTTTCCCGCAAAAACTGACCGCCGGCTATGGATTTTGTAAAGTATGCGAGCCTGAAAATAAGAGAGAGTCTTCCCCGTATCCGTGAGTGGGAGGAGTCTCATTTGAAAAAAATTCTGCCCCCGTTCTATTGTTCGGCGGATATAAGGGTTTCATACCGGAAAGCCGCCGTGGTTGACACCAACATATTCCCCGGCCGGTTTTAACAACCTGTCCGCAGTTTTCCGTTCACGTCTGGGTTCTCTTCTAAAAGAAACCATATCAATTAAACATCCCGGAACTGAAAAACTGCTCATAGTTCCGGAAGTTCACACCCGCAACCCTCACTACTGGAAAATGTGAAGACTCTTGAGCAGGTGCTTTCTCATCAGGGTTTCGGTGTCAGGGTGGGTTTTGTTGACGAGAATATCAGGCGCGAATCCATTTCCGCAGTCGCGTCAGGCGGCGGGGATGTGAAAGTTTTCAATATCCGCAGAGAGGGTTCCGGAATTGCCGCAGGTGATTTTGTTCCGGATGCGGTTCTGCTTAACAACGATTTCTCCGACGATTGTCCTTCAATTCTCCGAGACATAACACAACCGGTTTTGCCTCCGGTGGAAATCGGCTGGCATTCACGCAGAAAAGACGTCCATTTTCAGTTTTACAACTCTCTTGCGTGTGAAGCCGCATCGGTGTGCGGAATTGATCCCAATACAATTACAGTTGAGACCCGTCTGCTTGAGGGAGTTGACTTTGATGAGCCGGGCCAGCAGAGAGGATACGGCACGCACTGCTGATGAAATGATTGAAAAAATCGCAAGGTGGGGGGGTGAAAACCCGTTTCTTTTTCTCAAAAGCAACAGCGGCACTTACGGGATGGCGGTAGTTTCGGTGAGGGACGGTGATCAGGTGAGAAATATGAATGCGGGAAACAGAAAAAAGATGCGGGCCGGAAAATCAAAAATTCCGTCCGCACAAGTGGTTATTCAAGAGGGAATAGAGACCGCTCTGGAAACATCTGACGGCCTGCACCGCCGAGCCCGTTTTATACATGGTGGAAACTGAAGTGGCGGGGCGGCTTTCTACAGGGCCAATTCAAAAAAAAGCGGAAGACAGAATCTCAACTCCGCGGGCATGGAATTCCGGCAGTTTCCGGACGGAGTGAGTGTTTTTTCAGGAAATTCCCGAACTCCTGTCTCTGTGCGCGAAAATAGCCGTTATAGCAGCAGGGATATGAGATTGAGAAGGTTATGCTTGAGGGAGGGTGCGATTAGAGGGGGTTGAATACGCTGAGTAATACCATAAAACCATCCAAGAGTTACGGGATGTTAAAGGACAACTGCCAACAGCATGGCAAACATTAAAAAGACTGAATAATTTTTCCTAGTCAGCACCTCACCCCTTTATCTGGTGCCATAAGCCGGACCTTGCTACCAATTCAACTAGAGTTGAAGAAGCCTGACTATTTCCCTGTCATAAGACAGGGTGTTGTATTTGCCACAAACCCGACAAGCGGGACTCTGGTTGAGTTGGTAGAGGGGAAATGTCACAGAAGAGCTGTAAAATAATCAAGAGGATGTCTAACACGATATATAGTTACCAAGTTTTTGCCTTGACAAACCAATAAGACAATCCTAATATTTGTCTGTAAAGTATTATAAAGCCCTCACGCATGACTCCATTATTGATTCTTTGGAAAATCTGCCCGAGGGCATTTCTTTATTATGCCAACAGCAGTTCTTGTTGATGCCGCATTTTTTCTGAATAGGTTGCCTAAAGTCTATTATAAAGATTTTTCGTCTCCGTATTCCTCAAATGACCCAAAGGCTGTTAGTAAAAAATTGCATGAGATGGCATTGTCTCATTTAAATCAAAGAGATTCAGAGAAAAAGCGAAGCCTTTACAGAATTATCGTGTATGACTGTCCACCACTTGAGAAAAGAGCGCATAAGCCTATAACCAAAGAAAACTTGACTTTTCAAGCACACCGGCCGCGCAATTCAGAAAAAAATTTCACGAAAAACTAAAGGGAATGAGGAAGGTAGCTCTCAGGCTTGGAAGTCTTTCAGATAAGAACAGGTGGATAATCAATTCCAACAGAATTGGAAAAGTTTTGGATTGTAAGGAAAAACTTACCGACGATGATTTTATCTATGATGTGTCTCAAAAAGGCGTTGATATGAAGATAGGACTTGACATCGCAAGTCTGTCTCTCAAAAAGCTTGTTGACCAAATCATTCTTGTTTCCGGAGATAGTGACTTTGTTCCGGCTGCAAAACTTGCCCGCCGAGAAGGTATTGATTTTGTGCTTGACCCTATGTGGAGCCCTATCAATAGAGATTTGTATGAACATATAGATTGCTTGCATTCAACATGTCCTAAACCACCTATTTCACAATGAAAACAAATTATTATTTTTAACCCTCCGCCAGCGCATTGTTATACGCCTCAATAACATCTCTTCTGGAAAGTATTCCCACAATCTTTTTTGACTCTTTTGATTCAACGACTGGGAGGATTTCGGCGGGCTTTTGTCCGAGGATTTTCACCACTTCGTAGAGATTGTCGTCCGGGCGGACGGTTGTTACTTCAAGAGTCGCAAACTCTTTCACCAGCAGCAAATCTTTCAAATCCTCCTGAAAAAGCCACTGACGGAAGTCCTGTATTGAAACTATACCTGACAGCATCCCCCCGGAATCCACAATGGGGAAGGTGGTGAATCTGCTTTTCGGCAAATGCTCAATGAGTTTTCTCAAACTCGTATTTTCATCAATGGTTTCAATGTTTGTCCTCATCACGTCTCTCACACGCAGTGAGTGCAGGTTTTCACTCTCTATGCCGCTGATTTCAACCCCCTCTTTTTTCAATTCAAGCATCTCTATTGACCCTCCGGCAAGCGCGCGTGCCAGCGTCCAGCTCGTAACCACACATGCCATTGCGGGCACTATGATTTGATAACTGTGGGTCATTTCCAGTATCAAAAATATGGAAGTCAGCGGAGCGTGCGTAATTGCGGCGAGAAACGCTCCCATGCCGACCGTCACACAGACCGCCGGAACATTGCCCGGAGCCGTCGTGAATGTTGAGACAAGCTTTGAAAACAACCCTCCGGTTGCGGCCCCCATGAATATGGCGGGGGCAAACAGCCCGCCCGGCCATCCGGAGCCCACGGTTACGGAAGTGGCGACGGGTTTGAGAAGAAAAATCAGAGCGAGCGGAACAAGAGCCAGTTCTCTTTTCAAAATTTCCTGCACATGTTCGTAGCCGTTGCCGAGTGTGTCGGGCGAAGCGATTGCCAGCCCGCCCAGAATCGCCGCGCCTGAGAAAAGACGCAATTTTCTGTCCCCTATTTTCAGAAAGAGGTTCTCGGTTGCGGAAAACATTTTTATAAAGCCCGTTGCGAGAACCCCGGTTACAATTCCGAGTGGCAGATAGAAAATTGCCAGTTCATGCAAATTAAAGGCCTGGCCGGAAAAATCCGGCATTTCAAAAACGGGTCTGTCTCCCCTGAGAAAATACGATACGGCGGTTGCGGTCGCAGACGATATGACGATTGGAATAAATGTGGCCGACCTCAGATTTCTCAGCAGAACTATTTCTTCGGAAAACATCACTCCCGCAATCGGGGCATTGAAAGTTGCGGCAATTGCACCGGAAGTTCCGCATGCTATAAAAGTTCTGATGTTTGATTTGGAAAGCCCCATCCGCGCCCCTAAAGCGCTGCCGATGGCTCCGCCCGCCTGTGCTATAGGGCCCTCCTGCCCGGCGGAGCCGCCGAAGCCGAGTGTCACAACGGAGGCGACCGTGCGCGCAATCGCTTCGCGTCCTCTGATTATTCCGCTTCCGAGGTTGATTTGTTCAATAAATCTCGGAAAACCGAATCCCAGCAGGTCGGAGGGCGCAAAAGGGATTTTTGAGATTCCAAACAGCAGGGCCGCTCCGGCAAAAAGTGGTAGAAACAAACGGACACCGCCTTCTGCAAAGGGCTTGACCGCAAGTTCATACAGACTTTCATATGATGTTACAAACAGATGGTTGACAACTCCGGCGGCTATTCCTATCAGCACCGCGCCGGTTATGAGAATCGTCTGCTCTTTTGACACAGAGCCGTTTTTTTTCATTTAAGCCCCGCCCGGCATTGACACCAAAACACCTTGATATAAAGTTTGTGCTGAAAATTTCCGCCTGCGGGCCGGATGCCATACCAATGACACAAGAAACCCTGCACGGCGCACAGCACTTATCCGTAACCGATTTTCTACTGATTTTATCCCTTGTGCTTGTTGCAGCCAAGTTTTTTGGTGAAATAGCTGAGCGTTTTAAGCAGTCGGCCGTTCTGGGGGAACTTCTGGCGGGTGTTGTTATGGGCGCGAGCGTTCTGGCCGTCATGCCCTCCTCACCGTCAGAGACGGGTTATCATACTTTCCATATTATTGCCGAACTCGCCGTTGTTGTGCTTCTCTTTGAGATAGGGCTTGAGACTAAATTAAAGGAAATTTTGAAAGTCGGTCCCGTCTCGCTCCTTGTCGCAATTATTGGAATTGCAGCTCCTTTCTCTCTGGGTTTTATTTCCGTTTACGCGCTTGCCGCTTACGAGATCATGGGACTCGGCGGAGACGGCACTTTTCTCATCGCGGTAACCGTCGGAGCGACTTTAACGGCGACAAGTGTGGGAATAACGGCAAGGGTTCTCTCGGATTTGAACCAGCTCGGCTCTCCCGAATCAAAGATCATAATCGGAGCGGCGGTCATAGATGACGTGGTGGGTCTTATAATACTGAGTATTGTGAGCGGCCTCATACAGGCTCAGGGTGCTGCGGGAGCAGTCTCTTTCTCCCACATTGCGCTTATTACCGGAAAAGCTTTTGGTTTTCTGTTTCTGGCGGTTTTTCTGGGCAATCTTGTGGTTGTCAGGGTTTTCTCTTTGCTTGAACGCCTCAAAGGCAGGGGAATTCTGACGGTTGCCGCTCTTTGCATCGCTTTTTTCTATGCATATGCGGGACAGTATTTTGCGGGTGTGGCTCCGATAGTGGGAGCGTTTGCGGCGGGTCTTGTTATCAGAAAAACACCTCATTTTCAGACGGTTGAGGCCGGTGTGAGAAACATTTCGGATTTTCTCGTCCCGGTATTTTTTGTCGCGGTCGGAGCCCAGGTGGACGTGGGGGTTCTCAACCCGCTGTCCGATGGCAACTCTCAAGTGCTTGCCGTGGCTGTGGCGCTGTTTGTTGTGGCTTTTGCGGGCAAATACGTTAGTTCTCTCGTGGCTTTCGGTTCCGGCATAAGAAAAAACATTGTGGGAATAGGTATGATACCGCGCGGGGAAGTGGGCTTGATTTTTGCGCAGATTGGCTACAATAACGGAAACGGAGTTTTTGATAAAAGATTTTTTTCGGCGATTGTATTGACGGTTATGCTTACAACTTTTGTAGTGCCTCCTTTATTGCAGAGGGGTTTCGGGAAAACTTCAGGTGATTCGGAACCGGTTTCATAGCGGTTTTTGATACTTCCCATAAGCACGGGAAACATTATGAGATTTTTTATTACGGTAATATTTTCGGCCTTTGCTCTCGGTTCGCCGCGTGTTTTTGCCGCGGATGATCTGATAACGGCGGACAAAACGCTGTTTGTGCAGTTTGCCATTTTTCTTGTCGCTCTTTATCTGCTGAATATTCTGTTCTTCAGGCCCCTTGTGGAACTTGCCGACAGAAGAGAGAAAGCGACTTCTGGATCAGGGAAAGAGGCGGACGAGCTTGTGAAAAAAGCCGAGGAGATGACCGGGCAATACAGCGCCGCCCTCAGCGAAGCCAGAAATGCTGCCCTTGAAGAGAGGGCTCGCATCACGAAGTCCGCTCTCGCCGAGGCGGAGAAAATAGTTTTTTCGGCGAGGGAAGAGGCTCACAGTATTTTTGAAAAACGCGCCGCCGAGCTTTCCGTTCAGACCGAAAAAGCGAGAGCGGAGATGAAGTCGGAAGTGGAAACTATGACGGCGATGATAGTTCAGGCCGTGGAGGAACCGAAAGATGTTTGAAGTCAACCTGCTTGCGGCCGCCGGTGGGGCTGCCGGTTCAGGGGTTCATTTTGACTGGGTGTATGTGGGCAAGCACGCTCTCAACCTTGCTATTCTTTTGGGCGCGCTTTTCTACCTTCTCAAAGACCCGGTTTCAAATTTTATGAAATCCCGCAGACGGGCAATGTCGGAGAAATTTGAAGAGTCGGGAAGAAAGCTGAACGAGGCAAAAAAACTTTTTGAAGAATGCTCAGCAAAGCTTGAGGCCCTCAAATCCGAGACGGATTCCATCAAATCATCAATTATTTCCAGGGGTGAAAGGGAGAGAGAGGCAATTCTGCAACACGCGCGCGAGGAGAGGGAGGCGATACTGGGGGATGTTGAAAACAACCTTGAACTTGCGGTCGCAAACTCAAAAGCGGAAATAAGAACGGAGACGATTGCCGCTGCGGTTGAAGCGGCCGGCCGGGTTTTGAAACAGAGGGCTCCGTCGGGCGGGAGTTCGGTTCCGGTCAAAACTTTTGAGACTCTTTTGAAGGAGGGCAAATGGCTTCATTCGCAAAATTGAAAAATTTGGTTGATGCTCTTGTGTCGTCTTGCGGTGACTCGGAGCAATCTCTTGAAGACTGCGTATCGGGTCTTGAGATTTTTTTCGGTAACATTGAAAGTCACCCGTCTCTGAAAAAAGCTCTTGAGAGCCCGGTCATAAAGCCCGAAGAAAAAATTCTGATTGTGAAGGATATTTGCACCGCGCGTGGTTTTCCCGCAATCCTGCAAAATTTTCTCGCGGCGGTTGCCGGGTTTGACAGACTCAAACCCCTTTACGCCCGCCGCCGTGAAGTTCTGGAAAAGCTCCGCGCCTCGTCCGGCTCAGTGAGAGCGGCGGTTACGGTCGCACGTCCCATGAGCACTGAGGACGAACACCGCGTAAGGGATGCGGTGTCGCTTCTTGCGCAGGGACGAAAATCAGAGGTTGAGTTCACCGAAGATTCGGAGATAATAGGCGGGATAATTGTGAGGATTGGAAACAGTGTTTACGATGACAGTGTCAAAACACATCTGGCAAAGATGAGCGCTTTGCTCTCAAAATAGGCGCCGCCTGAAAAACCAAAGGAGATAAAAATGCAAGACAGCATCAAAGTTGACGACATAGGCGAAATACTCAGAAAAAGAATAAGCGGTTACGAGCGCAGTTTTGAGACTTCCGAGGTTGGAACCGTTGTTTCGGTCGGAGACGGTATCGCCAGGGTTTACGGTCTTGACAACGCGGTCGCGGGCGAGCTTGTGGATTTTCCGGGCGGCATAAAAGGACTTGTTCTCAACCTTGAGGAAGACAATGTCGGAGTGGCGCTGTTTGGCGAGGAAAAGGAAGTCAACCAGGGAGATGTCGTAAAACGCACGGGCACTATCGCTCAAATTCCGGTCGGTGAAGCCATGCTCGGAAGGGTTGTGAACTCTCTCGGAGTTCCGGTGGACGGCAAGGGAGAAATTCAGACATCCGAGGTGAGAAACCTTGAGATAAAGGCTCCGGGTGTTGTTTTCAGAAAATCCGTCAACCAGCCTCTCCAGACCGGCATAAAGGCGATTGATTCAATGATACCAATCGGAAGAGGGCAGAGAGAGCTTATTCTCGGTGACAGACAGACGGGCAAAACCGCGATTGCGATTGACACCATAATCAACCAGAAAGGCGGCGATGTCAGTTGTATATATGTTGCCATCGGGCAGAAAAAGTCCAATGTGGCCCAAGTCGTGGACAAACTCAAGCAGCACGGCGCTATGGAGTATACGACCGTTGTCACGGCTTCCGCAAGCGAGCCGGCACCTTTCCAGTTTATAGCTCCGTATTCGGGCTGTGCTCTCGGAGAATACTTCAGAGACAACGGAAAACACGCTCTTGTAATTTACGATGACCTCACAAAACACGCATGGGCCTACAGGCAGCTTTCTCTTCTGCTCAAACGCCCTCCGGGCCGCGAAGCGTATCCGGGGGATGTTTTCTACCTGCATTCACGCCTTCTTGAACGCGCGGCGAAAACGAGAGATGAAGACGGCGGCGGTTCGCTTACCGCTCTTCCCATAATTGAAACTCAGGCGGGAGATGTTTCCGCCTACATACCCACAAACGTTATATCCATAACCGACGGTCAGATATATCTTGAGAGCAACCTTTTCTATTCGGGAGTGAGGCCCGCGATTAACGTCGGGCTTTCAGTTTCAAGGGTCGGCGGTTCCGCTCAGGTAAAAGCCATGAAAAAAGTCGCAGGAACCCTGCGTCTTGAACTGGCCCAATACAGGGAGGTTGAGGCGTTTTCCCAGTTTGCATCAGACCTTGACAAAATCACCCAGGATCAGCTCTCCAGAGGTGAGCGGCTGGTTGAAATTTTAAAACAGGATCAGTTCGTTCCGCT
This sequence comes from Thermodesulfobacteriota bacterium, assembly GCA_965198945.1. Lineage (GTDB taxonomy): Bacteria > Desulfobacterota_D > UBA1144 > Nemesobacterales > Mycalebacteriaceae > Mycalebacterium. The sequence continues at coordinate 176,323 of CBDAQI010000001.1, forward strand.
TCCCGTTGAAAAACAGGTGCTTTCAATATTCGCCGTCACAAAGGGGTATCTGGATGAACACCCCGTCTCTTCGGTGCGTGTGTATGAAAAAGAGCTTTTTGATTTCTTTGAATCAAAGCACAAAGGCCTTCTTGATGAGATCAGGGACAAAAAGGAAATATCAGCCGAGCTTGAGCCCCGCGTTATAGAGGCTCTTGATGAATTGAAACCGCAGACCGCAAATCTGTCCGAAGCCGGGTGAGAATTGTAAAATGCCGAGCCTTAAACAGATAAGCACAAAAATAAACAGCGCCAAGGGAACAAGGCGCATAATGAGCGCCATGAAGCTTATCGCCGCGGTGAAGCTCCAGAGGGCGCAGTCTCTTTTGAAATCGCACCGGGTTTACTTTGGTGCATATGAGAAAATCACCTCTGAAGTAATCAGGGTCTGCGAGCCGGATATGCACCCCCTGCTTTTCAGTCCTGAAAACAGAAAGAGGGCTCACATAGTTTTTCTGACTTCCGACAGGGGCCTTTGCGGAAACTTCAACAGCGTCCTTATCAGGGGCTTTGAATCCATGCTCAAAGAGCGGGGTTTTGACGAGGAAAACCTGAAGATAACTTTTGTGGGGAGGAAGGGAAGAGATTTCTTCTCTCCGCGTAGCTTTCCGCAGGGAGCCTATTACAAGGGGGTTAACGAGGGCAACTACACCGAAGTCGCCCGTGAGCTGGCGACCCTGCTCTCCGGTGAGTTTTCAGAAAATCAGACGGACGAAGTGGTCATAGTGCACAGCAATTTTGTTTCCGCGCTGTCCAGACAGACGGTTTTTGAAACCGTTCTTCCGTTTGAATTTCCCGAAGAGCGGAACGCCGAATTTACAGACCGTATTTTTGAGCCTTCGCTTGAGAAGATAGTGAGCGAGCTGGTGCCGGGATATTTGAAGCTCAGGATTGAGAAAGCGGTTCTGGAATCTCTCACAAGCGAGCATTCGGCGAGAATGACGGCCATGGAGAGCGCGACCAGTAACGCGGACGAGCTTATCAAAAATCTCACTTTACTGTTCAACAAAACAAGGCAGGCGATGATCACAACCGAGCTTATGGATATTGTGAACGGAACCGAGGCATTAAGAGAAGGAGGAGATGACTAGAATGGAAGGAAAAGTTGTTCAGGTCATAGGCCCTGTGATTGATGTGGAGTTTGCGGACGGCTTGCCGGAAATTTTCGGAGCTTTGAAAATCACCAACCCGTCGATCAATTCCGAGGAATGGAATCTTGTCCTTGAAGTTGTTCAGCAGATAGGCGGCAACCGTGTGCGTTGCGTTGCCATGGACTCCACCGAAGGGCTTCAGAGAGGGCAGAAGGTTCTTGACACGGGCGAGGGAATAACCGTTCCGGTCGGTGAGGAAGCTCTGGGGCGTCTTATAAACGTTGTGGGAGAACCGATTGACGAAGCGGGCCCGATAGAGTGTAAAGAGCGCTGGCCCATTCACCGTCCGGCCCCGGAATTTGTTGACCAGAGCACCAAATTAGAGCTTTTTGAGACCGGGATAAAGGTCATAGATTTGCTTGCTCCGTTTCTGAGGGGCGGCAAAATCGGGCTTTTCGGCGGCGCGGGAGTCGGCAAAACGGTTCTTCTGATGGAGTTGATAAACAACGTTGCAAAGGAATACGGAGGAGTTTCCGTTTTCGGCGGCGTCGGAGAACGCACACGTGAGGGTAATGACCTGTGGATGGAGATGAAAGAGTCCGGGGTGCTCGGAAACACCGGCCTGGTTTTCGGACAGATGAACGAGCCGCCCGGAGCACGCGCGCGAGTTGCGCTTACGGCTCTCACTCTTGCCGAGTATTTCAGAGACGCTAAGAATCAGGATGTTCTTCTTTTTGTAGACAACATATTCCGCTTCACTCAAGCGGGCTCCGAAGTGTCCGCGCTTTTGGGACGCACGCCGTCCGCCGTCGGATACCAGCCCACTCTTTCAACCGACCTCGGTGAGTTGCAGGAGAGGATCACTTCAACGGTTAAAGGCTCCATCACTTCGGTGCAGGCTATATACGTTCCGGCGGACGACCTGACGGACCCCGCTCCGGCAACCACTTTCGCTCACCTTGACGGCACAATAGTGCTTTCCCGTCAGTTGACGGAGCTTGGGATATATCCCGCGGTTGACCCTCTTGACTCAACCTCACGCATACTTGAGCCGAAGGTTCTGGGCGAACAGCACTACAGGGTTGCCCGTAATGTTCAGGAAGTGCTTCAGCGTTACAAACAGCTTCAGGAAATCATAGCGATTCTCGGTATGGACGAGCTTTCAGAGGAAGACAAAATCACCGTGTCCAGGGCGAGAAAGCTCCAGAGATTTCTTTCACAGCCGTTTTTTGTCGCGCAGCAGTTTACCGGAACCCCGGGCAAATATGTTCCAATCAAGGACACAATAGAGGCGTTTGAGGAAATTCTCTCAGGTTCAATGGATGAGATTCCCGAACAGGCCTTCTATATGGTGGGAGGCATTGAAGAGGTTCGGGAGAAGGCCGCAAAGATGGCCGTTTGATGACGGGAATCCCGAAGCGGTAAGGTACTTTGGCAAGCGAAACACTAACACTGAAGGTTATCACTCCGTCCGGGCTCGCCCTTGAGGAGGTTGTTGAAAGCGTTGTTCTCAAAGGCGATTTGGGAGAATTCGGTATTCTTGCGGGACACGTTCCGATGGTGTCAACTCTTATTGAGGGTGAAATCAGGTATGTGAACTCAGAGGGTGAAAAAACCTTTCTCTCAGGAGGAGGCATTGCCGAAGTCGGCGGCGATGACACGGTAACGGTTCTCACACAGCTTCCGGAAAAAACCGACCCTGCTGACGCCTGAAAACCAAATATCAAACATTCGGGGAAATCGTTGCGGGTTTAAGGATTTTTCTTTTTCGTCGGGGAACAAAAAACCTGACATAAATAATTTACGTCCGGTTTTTTAAGGAGGGCAGGAGGAGAGGTTTTCCCCTCTTTACAACTTCATCCGCACTTTGAATAACCGCATGATTTGCAGGCAACGCAACCGGACTCAAAGGCAAGTGACGGGCTGTCGCATTCCGGGCAGCGGGCAAGGTGTTTGTCTTTTGGAGAGGCTGAGGTTGTGTCAGTTCCAACAAAATGACTTTTGAGCACTGCGGCGACCGCATCCGGTATTGACATAACCAGTTTTCCCTCGGAAAACACCGGCGAATCTCCGCCGATTCCTTCAAGTTGCTCCACAATCTGTTTTGGATCAATGCCGGCTCTCAGACCGAGAGACGCGAGCCTTCCGATTGCCTCTGCGTCCGCCATTGTTGTGTAGCCGGACTTGCCTATCTGGACAAAAACCTCAAATGGTTTTCCTTCAAAGGTGTTGACGGTAACATAGAGGTTACCGTGCCCGGTGCGCACGACTTCGGTAAAGCCGTTCAACACCTGAGGTCTTTCCTTTTTCTCCGCAGCGGCTTTTTTTGAGGGATGAGGAGACGAGGTGAGGTTGGGGTGAGTGGCTTGTAGAATCTCCCCATCCCTATCTTTTGTTTCAGCCTGCTGCTCGGTTATCAGGATGCCTTCTCTGGAACCTTCTCTGTAGATGGTTATACCTTTGCATCCGGTTTTCCACGACTGGAAGTAGATTTTTTCAACTTCTTCCGGAGACGCATCATTCGGAAGATTGACTGTGCTTGATATGCATGAATCTATGTGTTTTTGTATGGTCCCCTGCATTCGGACTCTGAACTCCGGCTTGATTTCGTGTGATGTGACGAATATTTCCGGCAACCCCTCTTCGTCGGAGAGGCCGAACTTATCCATATAGGAGCCGACCAGGGGGTGGTAAACCTTGAACTGCTCTTTTGAGAGAGACTCGGACCTCCTGAAGTATGAAAGGGCGAATATAGGTTCTATGCCGCTGGAAGTTCCGGCGAGAACGGAACCGCTTCCCACCGGGGGAACGGTCAGTATGCATGCGTTTCTCAACCCTTTTTCCTTAACAGCCTTAAGCACGTCCGGATCCAGAGAGTCAAGAAAAGGACTTTTGAAATGTTTTTTCGGATCGTAAGCGGGGAAACCTCCTTTTTCTTCGGCGATTTGTGAACTGGACAGATAGACCGTGTTTTTTATGTGGCCAAAGAGCTCGTCGGTAAACTCTATCGCTTCTTCAGAGTCATATTTTTTGCCGAGCTTGGCCATCATGTCGCCAAATCCGGTAAAGCCCACGCCTATGCGCCTTGAAAGCTGCGAGGCTTCGGTCTGAAAACCCAACGGGTGTTTCTTTTCATTGTAGTCCAGTATGTTGTCAAGAAAGCGCACGGAATAGTGAAGAGACCTATCAAGACTTCCCCAGTCAACTCGCGCGTTTTTTGTGAATTCGTCTTTTACGAACAGACTGAGGTTGATGTTGCCGAGGCAGCAGTTTCCATAGTTCTCAAGCGCCTGTTCACTGCAGGGATTGACCCCTTCAACTTCCATTCCGCCGTATTCGGTCGGAGAGAATCGTTTGACCGCGTCCCAGAAAATCAGGCCGGGCTCCGCAGAAGACCAGGCGGAACTTACAAGCCTCCGCCATATTTTCCTCGCCTTGACGGTTTTTCTCATCCGCACTTTGTCGTTTTCATACTTAAGGTCAAAATCCCCGTCTTCTTCAACCGCCTTCATAAATTTGTCCGAAACCTTCACCGATATGTTTGCAAATTTCACCTGAGACCTTTCTTCGTCGTCTTTTATGTCAAGAAAGTCAAAGATATCCGGGTGGCTGACATCTATTGTTATCATCAGCGCTCCCCTTCTTCCCGCCTGTCCTATTGTCCCGGTTGTGGTGGAAAGCAGTTCCATGAATGAGACTGATCCGGTGGAGTGAATGGCGGAGTTGTTCACGGGCGCTCCCTTGGGTCTCAAAACGGAAATATCCGTTCCCACGCCGCCACCGAAAGAGTAAGTTCTCGCCGCTTCCTTGCACCACTCAAAGATCCCCTCTATGGAATCTTCTTTTATGGGCATAAAGTAGCAGTTCAGAAGAGTTGAGCGTCTTGTCTGACCGGCTCCGAAAAGCACCCTTCCTCCGGGCACAAAGCGGAAGTTTGACAAAAGCCAGTAAAATTTCTCCGTCCACTCATCTCTGAGTTCCTGTGTTTTCTCCGGAGACGCCATTTCCCTTGCAACCCGCTCCCACATCTGTTCCGGCAGGGTTTCAACCACGTCTCCATCTTCGTCCTTGAGTGCGTATTTTTCGTAGAAAACTCTTGCGCGGAGCTCGTCTCCGCCAAAGGCTTCAACCGTTTCCTTAGGGAGCTCTTCGGGCTGTTCATCCACAACCAGCCTCGGGACATCGGGCTTTTCCTCGTTCACAAAAACGGTATCGTTTGAAAGAGACTTTGTCGGCAATTCAAATATGTTGCCGCTTTCTTTTGCCGTTTCTTCGCCTTCAATGTTGCCGTTTTCCGTTTTTTCAGAGGACATTGTCTTTTCCCTTATCTCCTTATCGTTTTTCTCTGCCGAGCGACAACCGTAGCTGTTTCCATATCTGGTGTCACAAGGGATATTAGGATACCATATATTGTGGTAAGTCAAGAGATATTCGGACGAAAAACGGAAATTTTTTGAAAATTTCTTTATTTGAAGGGCTTAAGCGTGAATACTTACATAACACTTTCATGTTGCAAAACAGTATAGAGCGAATAAACGATTTTTGGTTTGGAGAGACGGACAAAGACGGGTTTTACAACCCGGAAAAATCCTCCAAATGGTTTATCAAAGATGAAAACTTTGACCGTCTCGTGAAACGGGATTTTGCCGTCTTCTTGCCTTTCGCACGGAGCGGGGAATTGGACCGGATGCTTGAGGTGCCTCGCGGGGCGCTTGCTTTCATAATTCTTACCGACCAGTTTCCGCGAAACATACACCGGGGGCTCGCAGAATCTTTCGCTTTTGATGATATTTCCCTTGCCGCCTGTCAAAAAGGCATGGATTCCGGTTTTGACTCCTCTCTTTTGCCGGTTGAGAGAATTTTCTTTTATATGCCGCTTATGCATTCCGAGGATATTTCCGTTCAGAAAATTTCGGTAAAAGCTTTTTCGTCTCTTGCGGATGAATTTAAGAATTCTCCGGAGATTTTTAAATTTTTGAAAGGCTCTGCGGATTTTGCATTAAAACATTTTGAAATCATTGAAAAATTCCGCAGGTATCCGCACAGAAATAAAATACTGGGACGGGAATCAAATTCCGAAGAGATAGAATTTCTGAAACAGCCGGGGAGTTCGTTTTAGAATTTTGATAATTTATTGCAGTTGCTGAAAACTTTCTATGCCGATGTGAAATCAACAAAGCTATTGTCAGACGACAATATTGTATAATAATTTTTGTCTAATATAAACATAGAGTTAGAGGCGGGAAAAATGTTTTATTATCCAACCACTTTCGGATAAGTATAAAAACGTTGCGACAAAACTTATAAAACTGCAATAAAAAATGCGGGTTTGTTTCCTTGTCTTGTTGACGAGGATTATAATCCGGTAAAACTTAAAATTGAAATAATTCAGAAGGAAATTACAAAAAGGCTTAAAATTGCAGTTGAGAAAAAACCGTCGCAGTGAGGAAACATCGCCCAATCAAATTTCCACGGTTGAATTTGAAGACGCCGAACTATTTATTTTCTGGTCTTGGTGTTTCAACAACAAAGAATTATTGCGTTGCAAATTTGAAATTTAAGCCTATAGACACTTTGTAATAAAGCAGATGCAATGTGGGTATATTTGGACTTGTGAAAATCCTCGCCCTTGATGTCGGAACAAAAACCATCGGAGTTGCCGCGAGTGATGAGCTCGGCATAACCTCAAACGGTCTCGGCGTTATAAAACGTGCGGGAGAGAAAAAAGACTTGGAGTCTCTCGCGGTTTTTGTGAACGAACACAAACCCGGTCGCATAGTCGTGGGAATTCCGTTTAATGCGGACGGCTCTCTCGGCGAAAGAGGAAAAAACATAAAAAGTTTTTCCGAATCTATAAGGGATTTTTTCGGTGTTGAAACGGCTCTGTGGGATGAGAGTTTTTCAACGGTTGAGGCGGAAAAAACCATGATCAAAGCCGGCATGGGAAGAAAGAGAAGAAAAAAGAAGGTTGATAAGACGGCCGCGGTCGTTATCCTGCGGGAATACCTTGACAGTCTGGAGAGTTAAATGCCTTTTGCGAAAGTAAACGGAGTGAACATCAACTACGAGGAACACGGCTCAGGCAAACCGGTTTTTCTAATCGGCGGACTTGGAAGCACAATCCAAAGCTGGGATGATCAGGTTGCCGTCTATTCAAAACATTTCAGAGTAATTGTTTTTGACAATCGGGGGTCAGGTCTTTCGGACAAACCTGTTGAGCCCTATTCAACCGAGGATATGGCGGATGACACGGTTGCGCTCGCAGATTTTCTCGGTATTGAAAAAGCGTCTTTCGTCGGCAAGTCAATGGGCGGCATGATAACCCAGTGGATTGGCATTAAGTATCCGGACAGAACTGAGCGGCTTGTGATGGGATGCTCATCCGCACGCAGGGACGAAGTGGGCAACTTGATACTTGAGACGGGCAGGCACATAGCCGAGAAAGCCGGGATGGGTGCGGTCTGGCTGACGGCGCTTTTTCTCGGGTATGGCAGAAAATATATTGAAGATAACCTTGCGGAGATAAGAGAACGTCTCTCTCGTGTAAAAACAGCTCCCGAAGACATAGCAGGCTACCACGGCCAGTGCGGAGCGTGCGAAGGTCACGAAACAGCCAGTTTGTTGCATCTCATAAAAGCGCCGACCCTCGTAATGTTCGGAACGGAGGACAATGTTACCGACCCGACCCGTGCGGCGGAGGTGGGGGAGTTGATAGCGGATTCAAGAGTTTGCGCCTTTGACGGTGCGGGACACGGATTTTGGCGAGAAAAGAAAGACGAGGTTGATGGCCTGGTGATTGACTTTCTTATGGAAAACAATACCTAATTAAATGTAGGAACCGGTGAGGTCTGAAAATTGAGACTGAGACTTTTTCTTTTTAGATCATATGGAGGTGACTCCGCCGCTTTCGTAGCGAGGCTTTTTCTCGGCGGAGTTATGTTGCCTCACGGTCTTGAAAAACTTCTGAATTTTGACCAGACAATGGCGGGGCTCACCGCCGGTGTGGGTCTTCCTTCCACGGTGGCGTTTCTTGTGATAATGGCGGAATCGGTTGGCTCCGTCTCCCTCATCATAGGTTTGATGTCTCGTTTTTGCGCTCTTTCCATCGGAATTATAATGACCGGAGCAATCTGGATGTTTCATCTCAACCACGGCTTCTTTATGAACTGGAAAGGGGAGCTGGAGAAAGGAGGAGAGGGGTATGAATACCACCTTCTCGCCATCGCTCTCGCCCTTGTTATAACTATTTCAGGCGGCGGAAAATTTTCGGTGGACAGTTTGATTACACGTTTGCTGAAGGGGTCTTAGTCATTTTTTCTCCGCACGCCGGATATATCCGTTGCGTGCGCATCACTCTTTTGCCCGCGCTTTGCCGGTTTTCCGCAAACCGTCTGCCGTGCGTAAGGCTTTAGTATGCGTTTTGTGTTTGTAACGCCGTTACTCTTCAAAACAGACGGGTTTAGGGCTGTTCTGGTGTTTGACTTTGTTAAGGGCGGTGCTATTTTATAATAATTAAGGACTCAGGAGGTCAAAAATGAAGTTGCTTTCTCAGAAGTTACTTTTTCAAACCGATGAAAACATTGCGGGTCTCGTAGCAAGAGTTTGTCTCGGAGTGGTTATCTTTCCTCACGGTCTTCCCAAACTCATGACTTTTGAGCAGACAATGAACGGGTTTACCAATGGTCTGGGCCTTCCGACAGTCGTGGCGTTTCTTGTGATAATAGGCGAATCAATCGGAGCAATTTCTCTTATTCTGGGTTTTATGTCTCGCTTTTGCGCATTTTCAATCGGCATCATAATGGTTGGTGTGGCCTGGATATTCCATTTTGAAAACGGCTTTTTTATGAACTGGAGGGGCAATTTGAACGGAGAGGGTTATGAATACTTTATTCTTGCCGTCGGTCTCGCCCTGGTTGTTACCTTTTCCGGTGGTGGAAAATTTTCCCTTGACCGGTTGATTACGCGCTCTTATCTGCGCTGATTCAAAGCCCGCTCCCGGTTGCGGAGACACGGGAGCCCATACCCGACTCAAATTTCGGTGATTTTGGCGGTTGACTTTTTTCCGGGAAATGGTGTCTAATTTTGTATGCATTGGGGGCTGAGGTTTGTTTTTGGAACTGATGATGGCCTGGGGGGTCTGATAGCGAGGCTTTTTCTCGGAATCGTCATGTTGCCTCACGGTGTTCCAAATCTCCTGGATTTTGACCGGGCAATGGCCGGCCTGACCGCCGGAGTGGGGATATCTTCATCAGTGGCTTTTCTGGTAATAATCGGAGAATCATTCGGCGCAGCCGCTCTCATTCTGGGCTTTATGTCTCGTTTTTGTGCTCTTTCAATAGCAACCATCATGGTCGGAGCAATCTGGACATTGCATCTCAGCCATGGTTTTTTTATGAACTGGGGAGACACTAAGGCGGGGGAGGGTTATGAGTATCATCTTCTCGCAATTGGTCTTGCCCTTTTCGTTGCTGTTTGCGGCGGGGGAAGGATTTCGCTTGACGGTCTGCTAGCCCGCCGTTATCTGATCTCACGTTGATCCTCCCGTTTCGGGAGTGCGGACGACCTATTTCTTTTCCGGAGTGCCGACGGCGCTTTCAAGTTCTCCGCTCCGGAACATCTCATCGCAGATGTCGCAACCCCCTATGAACTCGCCGTTTATGTAAAGCTGGGGAATTGTAGGCCAGTTGGAAAAGTCCTTTATTCCCTGGCGAATTTCCTCATTTTCCAGCACGTTGACCGTTTCATAACGGACGCCGAGTGTGTTGAGTATCTGCACGACCCTTGCGGAAAATCCGCACATCGGCTGCTCTCTGGTTCCCTTCATGTAGAGAAGAACGGGGTTGTTTTTCACCTGAGAGCTGATTGTATTTTTGATATCTTCAGACATTTTTCTCCTCCGTTTTTAAGGGAATCCCACTGTTTCTGTGTATAGGTTTTGATTGAAAGTGCGTGAATATCTTCCTTCATTGCGCCGCCGAGGGCGGAATAGACGAGTTTGTGCCTCTCAACCGGTGTTTTTCCCTCAAAATTGCCCGAAACAACCACCGCTTCAAAGTGTCTTCCGTCTCCCTGAACATCAACATGGGTTGTGTCGAGAGATTTTTCTATTGCTGATTTAATGCTTTCCGGGCTCACGGGTGTTATTATCTTTGCCGGCCCAATGGTTGTCAATAAATAAACGGAGACAGAGAAATGCTTGTGTCGGAAATAATGAGTAAGCCCGCAATAACTGTGAGTGAAAACGCTCTGCTGAGGGATGTCGCCGCATTGATTTCAAAAAACTCAATCGGCTGTCTTCCCGTTGTGGATGAAGGCGGAAAACTTGTCGGAATCATATCGGAGAGCGATTTTATCGGCGCGATGCAGGGTGTTCCTTTTTCAAGACAGACCGGACACGTGCTGTTCGGCAAATGGACCGATGGCAAAGGAATTGTGCGCAGCTGTAGAGAAGCGGGCGGGCTCCACCTCAAAGATTTCATGCAGTCCCGTGTTTTTACGGTGGAAGAAAACGAGACTGTTGAAAACGCGGTGACCGTAATGCTGAAGAACCGTGTTCACAAACTGCCCGTCTTAAAAGACGGCAAGCCTGTCGGAATATTTTCCAGAAAAGACCTGCTGAAGATTTTTGAGTAGTACGCAGTTCAGTCAAAGGAAATCTGTCTTTTGTATCCGAGGGTAGTTATTGCGGGAGAGCGGAGCGGGTGCGGCAAAACCGCCGTCTCACTAGCGCTGATGAACGCTCTTTCACGCAGAGGTCTGCGTGTGCAGGGTTTCAAGACCGGGCCGGACTACATAGACCCTTCGCACTACGAATCCAGAACCGGCTTGGGCGGAAGAAACATAGACCTGTGGATGACAAAACCATATCACGTCCTTGAACTTTTCTGCCATAATGCCTCGCGCGCTGATATTTCGGTTATTGAAGGCGTTATGGGTCTCTACGACGGGGCTTATCCGGACAACACGGCGAGCACGGCCCACACGGCAAAGTTTCTCGGCGCTCCCGTGATTCTGGTTTTGAACGGCAGAGGCGGCTCACAGACCGCAGCCGCAGCCGCGCTCGGTTTGAAGATGTTTGATGCGGATATAAACATTGCGGGTTTTGTGCTGAATCGTGTTTTTTCAAAAGCTCGCGCCCACACGGTCGCACGCACGGTTACGGAAAAAACCGGCATACGGTTTCTGGGGTTCATTCCCGAAGAGGACGAAATTGCCGTCGCTTCAAGGCACCTCGGTCTTATGCATGCGGCGGAGGTCCCGGTCTGCGCGAAAACACTCTCCACGGAAGCGGATATCGTCTTAAAATCGCTTGATGTTGAGCGGATTGAAAAAATAGCCCGCTCGGCTCCCCCTCTTGTTTCTTCACCGCTCGGCGGTAACTCACTGTTTCCCTCCACACGCCGGCCGCAGACCGTGCGGCTTGCGGTCGCCCGCGACAGGGCATTTTCGTTCTACTACGAAGACACTCTTGAACTGCTCTCACTGTGGGGGTGTGAGATAGCAGCCTTTTCCCCTCTGCGCGAAGAGCGTTTGCCCGAAGGGACGGATGCGGTTTTCATAGGCGGGGGGTTCCCCGAACTTTATTGCGAGGAGCTTGAGGGTAACGCTTCAATGAGAAGTCATTTGCGCAGTTTCGCGCTTGCGGGCGGGGCTGTTTACGCCGAATGCGGCGGGATGATGTATCTGGGCGGCGTGCTGAAAAATTTGAAAGGGCGCGGTTTTGAGATGTGCGGTGTGCTCCCGGTGGATTTTGAGATGCGTCCCCGTCTTCACTCTCTGGGATACAGAGAAATTGTCGCCGGGGGAAACGCCGGTTTTTTCCGTTCGGGAGACAATGAAAAAGGGCATGAGTTTCATTATTCCAAACTTGCGGACGGGTGTTCGGAGCCGGGTTTTTTTGAGATAACAAAGTCGGCGGGAGGGAGTTTCCGCGGCGGAGTCTGTTTCCGCAACACCGTCGCTTCGTATATTCATTTGAATCTTTTGTCGTCCGGCATGGTAAAAATCATACCGGAAAGGGTTCAGTCCCTTGCGAGGGCGGCGGTTTGAAATTTTCCACTCACACTTCGGTGCCATTTCACGGCGGGCTTGATTATGAAGAAATTCTCAATATGGGGCTTGATCCCGCCCGTGTAATTGATTTTTCAAACAATTTAAACCCGTTTTTTCCGTCTTCTGACCTGCTTGCGGGCGCGTGCGCCGGTGCGCGGGACTATCCGGATGCCGGGTATTCGGATTTGCGCCGCGCCGTTGCGGACGCTCACGACACTTTGCCCGAATGCGTTTTCGCGGGAAACGGGGCTTCTGAGATAGTGCATCTTTTGTGCAGGTGCATTCCCTCATCCGGCTCGGTTTTGGTCCCCGTGCCGACATTTTCCGAATACGAAAGAGCGGCCGCGATTTCCTCTATACGGACGGTTTTGTGTCATGCCGGAGAGGACTTGAGATTCAACTCCCGCTCTGTGGCTTCGGAGATTGAGAGCTGCCGTCCCGACCTTGTTTTTCTGTGCAATCCCAACAACCCGACCGGTCTTTATCTTTCCCGTTCGGAAGTTGAGGAGATTGTTTCCGCCGCGCGTGAAGCGGTTGTGGTTGTAGATGAATCATATGTGGATTTTGTGGAAAACAAATGGGACTCAACTTCCCTTTTGGCTTCGGAAAATGTTGTGATTCTCCGCTCGCTTGCAAAATTTTACGGACTTGCCGGAATAAGGCTCGGATATGCGCTTTCAAGCCCGCGTGTGGTTTCAGTTCTCAACGCCGTGCGCCCGCCGTGGAATGTGAATTCGGTCGCTTGCAGGGCAGCACAGTCTATTTTTTCACTGCCGGCTGCCGTCTGTGATGAAAGCAGACGACTTGTTCTTGAGGCGAGAGCGAGTTTCGTTCAACTTCTGGAAGACGCTGGAAAGGAGTGTCTGCCGACCGACACGGGCTTTTTTCTTGTAAAAACTCCGAACGCCGGTTCGGTCAGAGAGCGGCTGCTGAAAAAAGGCGTCTGTGTGCGTGACTGTTCTTCTTTTGGTCTTCCCTCGCATATACGCCTTGCCGCCCGCCCCCGGAAGGAGTGCGAAAAACTTCTAAGAGCATGGACGGAAACAGACCGTGAAAGCTAAAACTTTGATGATTCAAGGCACGGCGTCTCATGTGGGAAAAACCGTTATAGCCGCCGGGCTGTGCAGGGTTTTTGCCCGTAAAGGGTTTTCCGTGGCTCCGTTCAAATCTCAAAATATGAGTTTGAATTCCTTTGTCACAAAAGACGGCTCGGAGATTGGAAGGGCGCAGGCGATGCAGGCACAGGCTGCGGGCACCGAGCCGCTTGCTGATATGAATCCCATACTTCTCAAGCCGCTGAAAGATGACGGCTCTCAGGTTGTGGTTCTCGGCAAACCCTCTGGCAATATGACTTTCACCGAGTATATGGAGTTTCGTCCGCAAGCCCTGAGCGTTGTGAAGGGTTCTCTTGAGCGTCTTATGAAAAAATTTGACCTGATAGTGGTGGAAGGCGCGGGCGGTGCGGCGGAAGTCAACTTCTCCCGCACTGAAATAGTAAATATGGCGATTGCAAAACTCGCGGACGCGCCGGTTCTGCTTGTGGGCGACATCGACAGGGGAGGGGTGTTTGCCTCTCTTGTGGGAACGCTTGAGCTGCTTGAGCGCAGTGAGAGGGAGCGTGTGCGCGGTCTGATAATAAACAAGTTTCGCGGTGACAGGTCTTTGCTTGATGATGGAATCGGGTTTCTTGAGAAGAAAACCGGAAAGCCTGTTGTGGGGGTTGTGCCACACATTGACCGGTTTTTTATTGACGATGAAGATTCGGTTTCCCTTGAAAATTTTACGCCGGAGAGTACGGGCGGTGATGTGAAGGTGTGTGTTCCGAGATTTCCACGCATATCAAACTTTACAGACCTGCGTCCGCTTGAAATGGAAGACGGGGTTTCGGTTCTGTATGCGCAAAGACCTTCGGAACTTGAAGATGCTGACGCGCTCGTGCTTGCCGGCAGCAAAGTGACAATTGCCGACTTGCGGTTTTTGAAAGAAAGCGCAATGGCGGAGAAGATTTCAGAAATGTGTGAGAGAGGCGTCCCGGTTGTGGCCGTTTGCGGCGGCTATCAGATGCTGGGGTCGCTTCTTGCGGACGAAAACGCCTTGGAGTCGGAGCGGGTTTTAGAGGAAGGGCTTGGTATTTTCCCTTTGAAAACTGAGATAAAAGAGAAGAAAATCCTCAGACAGACCTCAGCCGTAATCAAAAGCGGCGGCAAGGTATTTGCGGAAATTGAGGGCGGTGAAGTGAGTGGATACGAGATTCGTATGGGGCAAACTCGGTTTTTCGGCGAATCCTCAAACGGGGTCAGGTCTTTCCTTGAAAAACGGGACGGCTCTTTTGACGGAATGGTGAGTGAGGGAGGCAACGTTTACGGCACATATTTGCACGGGATTTTTGAGAATGACAATTTCCGGCGCGCCTTTTTGGGGTATTTGCGGAAAAACAGGGGACTGCCTGATAAAGAGGTCACAAATTTCGCGCCTGAGATGGAAAAACAGTATGACAGGCTCGCGGATTGTTTGGAAGAAAACCTGAATATTGATGTGATTTTAGACTTAGTTCACCGATAAGGAGTTTTTTCTGTTATGTTGTTTTGGAGTCCGGAGAGCGGACGGGGAGACAAAAATGGAGAGCACCATTCAAGCATTTTCGGGAACCAGAAAAATTCCCATAACAGTAATAACGGGCTTTCTCGGAGCCGGAAAAACCACAATTGTCCGCAATTTGCTCACGCAGACCGGCGGACGCCGCATTACCGTTATTGTCAATGAATTCGGTGATGTGGGGATTGACGGTGAAATTATCCGCTCATCCTGCGGTTGCGAGGAAGGGGAAATTGTTGAGCTCAGCAACGGGTGCCTCTGTTGCACGGTTCAGGAAGAGTTTCTGCCGACCATGACGAAGCTTGCCGAAAGAAAAGAAGATATTGACCATATCGTAATTGAAACCTCCGGGCTTGCCCTTCCGAAACCGCTTGTCCGTGCCGTTAATTGGCCCGGTTTGAAACCGCATTTTTCGGTGGATTCGGTCATTGCTGTTGTTGACGCCGCAGGCGCCGCGACGGGCGAAATATGCGACAGAAAAAGGGTTCAGTCCCAGCGTGAGGCGGATGATTCGCTTGATCATGAAACTCCGATAGAAGAGCTTTTTTCAGACCAGCTTTCGTGCG
This sequence comes from Thermodesulfobacteriota bacterium, assembly GCA_965198945.1. Classification (GTDB taxonomy): domain Bacteria; phylum Desulfobacterota_D; class UBA1144; order Nemesobacterales; family Mycalebacteriaceae; genus Mycalebacterium. The sequence continues at coordinate 191,666 of CBDAQI010000001.1, forward strand.
CCGATATGGTTATTTTGAATAAAACCGATCTTGTTGAAGAAAATAAAATCAGTGAAATTGAAGCCCTTTTAAGGGACGGAATGAAACGGGGTGCGGCGGTCGTGAACGCCACGATGGGCAATATTCCCGCCGATGTCCTGCTTGGAATCGGAGCCGCCGCCGAGGATGATTTGGATTCAAGACACTCGGCACATGAGCGGCATCACGAAAACGGGCTGGACCATGAGCACGATGAGGATATTGATTCCGTTGTTGTGGAAATTAAATTTGACGCTTCCCCTGAAAAACTTCTGGACGCTCTGAAAAAAACGGTTCGGGAACATGAAATTTACAGAATAAAAGGTTTTATGAAAGTTTCAGGCAAGCGGATGAGAATGCTTGTCCAGGGAGTGGGCGGGAGATTTGACACATATTTTGACAGACCCTGGCGCGAAGACGAAACTGCGCGAACCCGTCTGGTTTTTATAGGAAGAAATCTTTCTCCTTTAAATCTCGGTGAAGTTGTGGAAAAAAATCTGGCGCGCATCTGATTTTTGTTTTTATAAAAAATGCACCTCATAGCGACCATACCGGGAGGGTGGAATCCCGGAGATGACGGGGTTTTTTTCATAGACCAGACTCCCGGGGATATTGTTTTTCTGTCCGCGGCTGACAGCGATATTTTCTGTCTTAATTCGGCATACAGGAAAATTTGTTCCAAGGCGGAAACCGCCCCTTCCTTGCGGATGGCAAACCTTTCATATCTTAAACGTGAGCTTTCCGTGGACGAATACGTTGACTCTGTGGTTAGTTCCTCACGTCTTATAGTTGCGAGGATGCTCGGAGGAAAAAATTATTATCCGTATCTCTGTGATTCCCTCGCCGCCGAGTGTGGAAAAAATAAAACTCCGCTGATTTTTCTGCCCGGAGATGACAGCGCTGATATTGAACTTATGTCTCTGTCGACTGTCAACCGGAGTGTTTTGAAAAAATCCCTGGATTATTTTTCCTCGGGAGGGACGGGGAATTATGAAAACTTTCTGAAATTTATCCTGAATTATTTTTTCGGCTTTTCCTTTACGGTGAAAAATCCCGAAAAAATGCCTGATATTTTTCTGAGAGATATTTCAAAGGAAAATTCTCCTGATGGGAAAGTCCTTGCAAAAGCGGCGATTCTCGCATACAGAAGCCATTTTCTGTCAGGCAATATTTTCCCCATTGAAAAATTTGCCGAAAAGCTCCGTCTGTGCGGTTTTGACCCCAAAGTGGTTTTTGTAAAAAGCCTGAGGGAATCCGGAGACATTGCCGCGCTGTCGGAATTTTTTCCGGACGGCGAATTTGATTTGATATTCAACACCACGAGTTTTTCCATCAAAAGCGGGTTTGATGACGGAGATTTTATTTTTGAAAAATTGAAAATACCGGTTTTTCAGACAATTTTCGCCTCGTGCACACGCGAAATATGGAGTGAAAATCTTTTCGGACTTTCCCCGACTGATGTGGCGATAAACATATCTCTTCCGGAAATGGACGGGAAGATTGACGCCGGTCCGGTTTCTTTCAAAAATGTTGAAAAAAAAGACCCCCGGACTGACTCTGAAATAGTGAGGTATTTTCCATATGAGGAGGGCTGTGAGCGCGCCGCTCTTCTCGGACGGCGGTGGTTTGACCTTTCCCGCAAGAAAAATTCCGAGAAGAAAATAGCGGTGATAATGCCCAATTATCCGTCCCGGGACGGCAGGCTTGCAAACGGCGTTGGTCTGGACACCCCGGAGAGCTGCGTCCGGATTCTCAAAAATCTAGACGCTTCGGGATACGAGCTCGGAGAAAACTTTCCGCGTTCAGGGGCGGAACTGATAGAAATTCTGTCTCAGAGGATTACAAACGACCCGGATTTTATGGATGTGAGGGATTGTGAGGCTTTTCTTCCTTTCGGACGGTTTTCAGAATATTTCCAAAAACTTTCCGAACAGGTGCGGGCCCGTCTCCGTGCGCATTGGGGAAACCCCGAAGACGACGCGCATATAAGAGACGGGGCTTTTCCGTTGCCCGGTGTTTTGTTCGGCAATGTATTTGTTTCAATACAGCCCGAACGCGGATACGGGCAGGATGCAAAAGCGGTTTACCATTCGCCTGATATTCCGCCTCCTTTCCGCTACCTTGCTTTCTATTTCTGGCTCTCGCACGGCTTTCGCGCAGATGCCGTTATCCATCTAGGAAAGCACGGCAATCTTGAGTGGCTGCCGGGCAAAAGCGTTGCTCTTGACCCCGCAACCTGCTTTCCGGAAGCGCTTTTTCCGCCGGTTCCTCATCTCTATCCTTTCATAGTGAACGATCCCGGTGAAGGGTCTCAGGCGAAAAGACGCTCGCACGCCGTGATTATAGACCATCTTGTCCCGCCATTGACACGCGCCGAGGGTTATGGGGACTATTTGCAGCTTGAACAACTTATGGATGAATACTATCAGGCTTGGGGGCTTGATCCGCCCAGGGCGGATTTTCTCAAAGGCAAGATACACCAAATGGCGGCTGAAAACCGTTTGTATGAAGACCTCAACTGTTCCCCTGATGACCCTGATGCGATTCTGTCTTGCCTGGATTCCTACCTGTGTGAGATAAAGGAGTCTCAAATACGCGGCGGTCTTCACATATTGGGGCGGTGTCCGGAAGGGGAAGCGCTTGCAGACCTTGTGGTCGCTCTTCACAGAGTTCCCCGGCCGGGGCGGGTGGGAATAACACAGTCTCTCGCGGAAGATATGGGGCTCGGTTTTGATCCTCTTGACTGCGATTATGGCGGGCGGTTCGGAGCGGCCGTTGCGGGCAGGGAGTGCAGAACCGTGGGCGCGGCGGTTGAAGCCATTGAGCTGATGGCGAAGAAAGACACGTTGCGCGCTGTTGAAACCGGTTCTTTAGAACACATTGATGAAGGACGGTTTCCAAAGTTTCTCTCCGTTCTAAAGACCGCGCTTTCAGTTACGGTTCCGAGTTTAATACGCTGCTCTGATGAAATTGAAAACCTGCTTGCCGGTCTGGAGGGGCGTTATGTTCCGTCCGGTCCTTCGGGAGCTCCGACAAGGGGCAGACCCGAAATTCTTCCCACCGGCAGGAACTTTCATTCAATTGACACGAGAGGGCTGCCGACACCTTCCGCATATGCGCTCGGAGTCAAAAGCGCTTCGGCCCTTATTGAAAGACATCTTCAGGAAAACGGCGCTTATCCGGACACGGTCGGCATTTCGGTTTGGGGAACATCAACAATGCGTACCGGGGGAGATGACATTGCGCAGGCTTTTGCGCTTCTGGGTTTGCGTCCCGTCTGGCGCGGGGAGAGCGGAAGGGTTGCGGATTTTGAAGTTCTTTCACTCGCAGAACTGAAGAGACCGAGGGTGGATGTCGTGCTGCGCATATCGGGTTTTTTCAGAGACGCTTTTCCGGATCTCATATCGCTCTTTAACTCCGCAGTTGAAAAAGTGGCGCTGATGGATGATGAACCGGACGACCTCAACCCCGTCAAAAGACTTTACATGCGCGAGAAATCTGAGTTGATGAGAACCGGGACTGAAGAAGAGACCGCCCGAAGACTTTCTCTCTACAGAGTTTTCGGGTCAAAGCCCGGCTCTTACGGGGCGGGGCTCCAATCGGCGATAGATTCAAAAAACTGGAGCGGACATGAAGACCTTGCGGCCATATATCTAAACTGGAGCGGATACGCCTACGGTAAAGACGGACCCTCCGCCGCGCCGGACGCTTTTCGCCGCCGCCTTGTCCTCATGGACATTGTTGTCCAGAATCAGGACAACCGCGAGCACGATATTCTGGATTCCGATGACTATTATCAGTTTCACGGCGGCATGGCCAACGCCGTGCGTGTGGAAAGGGGAAGCATGCCCGCGGTCTATTTCGGTGACAACTCAAGGCCCGAAAATCCAAAAGTCAAAACATTGAAGGAGGAGATTTTGAAGGTTTACCGCTCGCGCGTTGTAAATCCGAAATGGATTGAGGGCATGAGGCGGCACGGATACAAGGGCGCTTTTGAGATTGCGGCAACGGTGGACTATCTGTTCGGTTATGACGCCACCACGGGGGTTGTGGAGGATTTTGTTTACGAAGGTGTGGCGCAGGCGTATCTTTTTGATGAAGGTAATTTAGAGTTTCTCAAAACAAGCAACCCGCGGGCTGCGGCTGAGATGGCCGAAAGGATGCTTGAAGCGGCGCAGCGCGGCCTCTGGAAAAACCCCGCCTCGGAGACCGTTGAAAAGCTGAAAAAGGTTTTCACCGAAGCCGAAGCGGTTACGGAATGAAAAGTCCGCCGTTTTCAAATTCTTTCAATTGCTGTTAGGATGAAGCCCGAAGGGCAAGCGTCTTATGAATATAGCGGTTATCGGATACGGATACTGGGGTCCCAATATGGCGCGTAATTTTGCGTCTTTTGACGGGACGGAGCTGAAATATGTCTGTGATTCCCGTCCGGGGGTCTTGGAAAAAGCCCGCAGAAATCACCCGTTTGTTTCCGTTACGGAAAACTTTGACGACATTCTAAAAGACGGTTCGGTTGATGCCGTGTGCATTACCACACCGGCCGCGACGCATGCGGAGCTTTCTCTGAAGGCTCTCAGCTCCGGCAGGCACGTTCTTGTTGAAAAACCGATGGCCATGAGTTCCGCAGAATGCGCGGAAATGGCCGAAGAGGCCGAAAAGCGCAGTCTCACCCTGATGGTTGACCACACTTTTGCCTACTCAGGCGCGGTTCGTAAACTGGCGGAAATTTCATCGGACGGGTCGCTGGGAAATCTGTATTACTTTGATTCCGTACGAATCAATCTGGGCATTGTTCAGTCCGATGTGAATGTTCTTTGGGATTTGGCTGTTCATGACCTTTCAATACTCTTTCAAGTCAGTGATGAATGCCCGTTTGCGGTCTCCGCATCCGGGGTTTCACACATTGAGAGCAAGCCCGTTGACACGGCATACCTGACACTGCATTACAACTCGTCTTTTATCGCGCATGTTCATGTGAGTTGGCTTGCGCCCGTGAAGATCCGGCACACAACGGTTGCCGGAGACATAAAAATGGCAATATACGATGACACCCAGTCGGTGGAGAAACTGAAGGTCTACGACATGGGAATTGATACGAATTCTTCAGGTGAAAAAGATAAAAACAGGCTTCTTGTTGAATACCGCGCCGGTGACATCCATTCTCCGAAACTTGATTCTTCCGAGCCGCTTTCCCTTGTTACGCAGGAGTTTTACAACTCCGTTTGTAGTGGCAGAAAACCGCTGACGGATTCGGAAGCCGGAATGCGGATTGTCCGAATCCTTGAGGCCGCCGACATGTCAATAAAAAGAGACGGGGAGAGGGTTTTACTCTGAAAAACAAAATCGTAAAAGGTGTTCCTTTTCTTGACCTTGCGGCGCAGCACCGTCCCATTGAGGGCGAGATAAAACGTGCTCTGGGCGGAGTTGTGGATTCCGGTTCATTTATTCTGGGGCCTGAAGTTGCTGCTTTTGAGGAAAGATTTGCCGCCTTTACCGACACGCGCCATGCCGTTTGCGTCAACAGTGGAACAAGCGCTCTACATCTTGCGCTTCTTGCCGCCGGGATCAGCCCGGGCGATGAGGTTATTGTTCCCGCGATGACTTTTATAGCAACCGCGATGGCGGCGACATATATCGGTGCAAAACCGGTTTGTGTTGATGTTGACAAATTCTGCACGATGGATGCGGAAACCCTTAAGGCCGCGATTACTCCAAAAACGAAAGCCATAATGCCCGTTCACCTTTACGGACAGCCGGCTGATATGGACTCAATAACAAAAATTGCGGATGAACATGGAATAGCCGTCATTGAAGACGCGGCCCAGGCTCACGGGGCTGTCTATAAAGGTCGCAGGTGCGGAAGTCTCGGACTTGCGGCGGCATGGAGTTTTTATCCGGGAAAAAATCTCGGCGCGCTAGGTGAGGGTGGGGCGGTTACAACAAACGATTCGGAAATAGCCGAGAAGTGCAGAATCTTGCGCGACTGGGGTCAGCGTTCCAAAGGGGAACATGCTGAAAAAGGGTTTAACTACAGAATGGACGGTTTTCAGGGCGCCGTGCTCGGCGTTAAACTCGGGTATCTGGAAGATTGGACGGAAATGCGAATATCCGCCGCTCAAATCTACCATGAAAAGCTTTCGGGCATCAGCGGGGTTGAAATTCCGCCCGAAAGAGACTATGTCCGCTGTGTGTGGCATATTTTTGCGGCAATGGTGGAAAACAGGGAAAAAGTCGCCGCGGCAATGCGCTCTGCGGACATAGGGGTTTCAATCCACTATCCGAGCGCGGTTCACCTCCATCCGTGTTATAAGGAACTTGGCTATAAAAAGGGAGATTTTCCCAATGCTGAAGGAATCGCCGCAAATGAACTTTCTCTGCCGATGTTTCCAGGCATAACACGCGAGCAGGTTCAGAAGGTTGTGGATACACTTTCTGAAGCGGTTAAGTAAGGAAATGTTCTTAAGGTTTACCGGTTTTTGCGAGGAAAAAGACGGAAGATGTTCAGTCTAAAAACAAAATTGAACATCGCAAGAGCTTTTATCACAAAGAACCGCCCGTTTTATATTCAATACTACATTCTTTCGCGGTGTAATCTTAACTGCAGGCAGTGCAACATAGTTGAGGGAAACTCAGACCTTAAGGATGCCGGGCTTGCGGAAATTGAAAAGATGGCGGAGAACCTGCGGAAAATCGGCGCCGGTGTTGTACTTTTGACCGGCGGAGAGCCGTTTTTGCGCAAGGATATTCACGAAATCGTTAAAATACTTGTTGACCAGGGTTTGAGTCCGAGGCTTCAAACCGCCGGTTTTCAAACAACAAGGAAGCAGTTTGAACTCTGCAGGGAGGCGGGCGCAAACGATATTAATATCAGTCTGGATTCTCTGGTTCCCGAAAAACAGGAATATATAAACGGCGGAATACCCAAATCATGGCATCGCGCCATTGAGTGCATTGTGGAATGCAATGAAGTGTTTGATTCGCCCGCCCGTATCTGCGCTTTCGGAACAGTTCTTTCCAAATTTAATTTTTTTGAAATTCCCGCGATTATTGAACTCGCGACTTACCTGGGCTGGTATGAATCGCTTGTTCCCGTGCACATCACGTCTCACGAAAATCCGATGAATTTTCGCGGTGTTGACGAGGAATTCAAATTCAATTTTCCCGATGATGGCCAAAAACTTGCGGAACTCAAAGAGACAATTCATAAAATGAAAAAAGGCGGTCACAACCTTTTTGATTCAAAGGCGTATCTTGATTCCTGTTTTTATTTTCTTGAGCACAACCGTCCGAACTGGCGCAAAAACAATGTTTGCGATTCACCCAATCTATATTTCGCCGTTCTGCCCAATCTGGACTTCGCCGTTTGTTGCGACCACCGCTATCAGGGCAGAGTAAACACGGCCAGCCGGGATTTTCCGGAGATTTTCAATTCCGCCGATTTCAGGAAAGAGGTTTTGAAGACGACAAAAGCCTGCGCCGGGTGCAATTTTGGAAGCTACCCTGAGGTGTCGCTTTCGGTGAGAAATTATGAGGCTTTCCGCGAAAGGGTTGCACATGTTCTTTTTCAGAAGAAAATCCCAGTTCCGAAAAGGAGCTTGAAGGAAGTTTATCAGTTTATTGAGCACCTGAGAGAGGAACACGCGATTCCCGCTTACAAGTCGGTAAAGAAACCGAAACCGGGAGCGTTTTCCCAACGTTACGGTGACCCCGAATACAAATCGCGTGGCTTCCAGACTGACAGAATAAAGCCTGTCTGGCGTGATGTAGTTTTAAAAAAAAGACTCAAAAAATGATACTCTCAGTTTCTATTTGACGGCGATGGCTACCACATTCCAGCAGTAGCGTCTCAGGAAAGGAAATGATTTCAAAATCCAATTGTCAACCCTTTCCAATTTTTTGTATGTGGGCTCAATTTCCCTGTGATGAGTGACAACTCTTTTCCAATAACGGTCCGAATTGGGATGAATGCGGTCAACAAGAAAAAATTTGAGAAATATCCACAGTGAAAACAGCCAAGTCATTTTGAATTCAACCTTTGAGAACATATTTTCAAACAACTCAAGGTCTTCTATTGTTAACGGATGCTCGTCCTCCGTTCTCACTTTTGTTGCCATACTTCTGTATATGTTAATTGCTGGGTTGTGAGCCAGAGGATCCCAACTGGCGAATGTTCCGCCCGGCTTCAATACGCGGCTGCATTCTTTCAGGGTCTTTTCAATGTCAACATGGTGAAGCAGATTTGCGGCGTAGACGATATCAAAACATTCATCTTCAGACGGAATTCGGTCGGCTGAAAATTTTAGCGTTTCTATGGAAACACTGTGCTTTTCCGCTAGGTTGAGAGCGACTTTCAGCATCCCTTCGGATAAGTCTCCCGCTACGACGCTCGCTCCTTGCTTCGCCAAATAAACTGACGCCTCGCCCGCCCCGCAACCGAGCTCCAGAACCCTCTTGCCTTTAAGAGGAGGTAACTGTGAAATGATATGACGGTTTTCGGGGCAGGTGGCTACTTCAAAAGACTCGTCCACGAGGACTTCATCCAGATTTATTTGATTTGCCCAGTCGTCATGGAATTTTTCTTCTTTTTTCCGAATCCCTGAATCGTGTATTTTCGGTGCCCTCCAAATTATGGGTTTTGGTGGTTATGTAAAGCGGTCTTTTCTTTGCCTCTTCAAAAATTCTTCCAACGTATTCGCCAATTACGCCGAGAATTAAAATCTGCACGCCGCTTAATGTTATTATTGAAATCAGCAGAGTTGTCAGTCCCGGAACGACTTTGTCAGTGAACAGATTCAGATATAAAATATACAACGCACCGGCAGACCCGAGAAATAAAAGAACAATTCCGATATAAGTCGCAACTTTAAGTGGAAAAGAAGAAAAGGAGAATATGGCATCCAGAGCAAAACTCAGCATTTTCCTGAAAGGATACTTTGTTTCCCCCGCGTAACGTTCCTCCCTATCGTAATCAAATGCCTCACTTTTGAAGCCGACCCACGGAACAAGACCGCGCATAAAACGGTGATTTTCACCCAAGCTTTGAACCGCCTGGACAACCTTTTTATTCATAACTCTGAAATCTCCGGTGTTCTCAGGAATATTCACTCGGCACAGCAGACGGATCAAAAAATAAAACAGTTTTGCCGTCAGCCGTTTGAAAAGAGTTTCTCCAGCTCTTTGTTTCCGCCGTCCGTAAACAATGTCATTTCCGGCTTTGAGCCTTTCAACCATATGGATAATTAACTCCGGGGGGTCCTGAAGGTCTGAGTCCATAATTGCCACAAAGTCCGCCGAGGAGTAGTCCAAGCCGGCAGTAAGAGCCATCTGGTGGCCGAAGTTCCGGCTCAGGTGAACAACTTTTATCCATGAAAATCCTTCTTCCCCGGAATACAGCCCAAGTTTTTCCGTCGTTCCGTCAAAAGAGCCGTCATTTGCAAAAATTACACTTACATCAACGGCGGGTTTGAAGTTATTCCGAACCTTCTGAAGACGGCTGATCAGTTCGTCAACACACTCTTCTTCGTTGTAGATAGGAATGATTATGTCAAGGCTTTTTTCTTCTGGTTGTGGCATTCTTAACTTTTTCTCCTTTGCGGTTGCATCTGCGGAATTGCTGACGCCTGCGAACAAAACAATACAGACCTCAGGTGCCGCTTACAAATATCCGAAGCCCCAACCCACTCTCTTAAGAGAGTTAATTCCCGTCCGTTCTTTTTCGTCCGTAACATGCGTTAATGGTTGCCCCACCTTTTTTAGAAAAGGCGTCCGCAAGCGTTCCAAAAGCGGCAAGGGGAAAGAGAATGACCGCCAGTATAAGATTCCATGTGTCAAGCATTTTGAGTTTGTTCCCGGTCAAGCCGAAAGTCCACCCTCTTTTTTTGCGATAATACAGGTAGTTGTGCCGTCTGTTGAAAAAATTCAGCAAACCTTGAAGCCAGCAAAAGCCCGAATATGGAAACGAGAAGCTCATCTTTTCAGCTCGGAAGCCCATCTTCGCCATATACAGATTCAATGATTTGACGGAAAATTGCTGCAGGTGGTTTGCAACATCAAAGTAAGGGTATCTTTCACCAAATATTCCGTAGGCGAAAGAGTTTTCATTTGGAACCGAGATAACGACCTTTCCGTCTGGGTTCAATTTTTTGAAAATTTCCGGCATCTCTTTTTTCAGAAAATCACGGCTGAAATGTTCAAGCGTGTGCCATATAGTTATCGCCGAGTATCCCGACCCCAGATCCGCAATATCTGCAACAACCCGCACACCGAGCTCTTTGATGGCAAATTCGACGCATTCGGGGGTGATTTCCAAACCTTCGGCTTTTAGAAAGTCAGCTTTTACCCTAAACAGAAATCCTCCGCTTCCGGCTCCTATATCCAGTAGTTTTTCACGCTCATTAACGTTGCTTAATAAAAAATTGCGTTTGTATTCCGACAGAGCGGAGGTTTTTGCCGCTTTTTGGGAATCAAGATTTTCATTGATGATTTTTCCGCTTTTCCCCTCATCTTTCAAAACGGCATGACCGCAGGATTGACACTTCAGATAGTCGGTCGTAACTCCTTTCCCGAGGATTCCGCCACAAATAAAGCAGTTTTGGTTAACGAAAGTTTTCAAAAAGTTTACCAAATATGCCGATGCGTTTTGATCTGGGTAAGATTGAAGTTGCCATCAGCAAAACCTTTAATTTCCATCCGAGAAAAACAAAACTGTGCCCTTTTTTTACAGCCGTCTCAATTTTTTCCGCCACGAATTCGGGAGTCATAAGAGTCTTTCCGTCATTCAAAACTTTTACACCCGCATTTTTCTGAAATTGAGTGAGAGTTCCCGATGGCGAAAATGTAATTACTTTGTTAGTTTTTCTTGTTTCATATGTCAGGGATTCGGACCAGTTGACCACAAACGCCTTTGAAGAAGAGTAGATTGACATGAAAGGCAGCGGCGCGTAAGCCACATTGCTTGCCACATTCACTATTGTTGAATGACTTTTTTGAAGTTGTTTCAGAAGTCTTTTGACAATGAGAACCGGGGCTTTGATGTTCACATCAATCATTGAAAGAATTTGCTTTTCGTCCAGCGATTCAACGCCGCCTCTGAAACCTGTTCCGGCATTGTTAACCAGAACTTTTATTCTTGATTTGCTCAGTTTTTCAATTCAAAGTTTTATTTTGTTTTCGTTTGACAAATCGGTTTGTGACCATTGGGCTTCGGGAAATTTTTCCCGTATGTTCTCCACATTTTTGTCAACAAGAAACAATTTTCCGCCTTCTCCTCTATCGTAAACACGCTGAGCCAGAGCAAACCCTATTCCGCTGTTGGCTCCGGTAATGACCCATAATCCATTAATTTCTGGGTTGTCAGCCACAACTTCTTCAATGCCGTCTTCAAAAGCCGTGGTTTTTGGCAACTGAAAATCCGTGTGGTAATCGGGATCCGAAGCTCGGAGATAGTCAATGAAGAGATTGCTGATTTGAAGCGGCAGCAGGGGGTAAATTCTTGATGTCAGGAAACGGAAAGACGGGACGAAAATCTGTGAAATTTTTTATCAAGAACTTTTGAAGCAATTATTTTGAAAATCTCTCCGATGCTTCTGCTTTCCGTTTCGGCAAAATATGTTTTGCCGATGATTTTTTCATTGCCTATAGCATTCATCATAGATTCAATAAGTTCTGAGACATGAATTAGAGAGACCCTGCCCGGAAAATTCAATTTATAGACTCTGGAGCCTTTTGCCACCATTGTCACAAAAGCCTGAATGTGGCTTTTTGCTCTCATGCCTGCACCATAGACCCAAGTGGGACGGATAATTGTGAATGGTATTCCGGATGAGCGGATATATTTTTCCGCATTGAGTTTTGAAACTCCATAGGAGGAACGAGGACTTGGTTTGCTTTGTACATTTAGGGGTTCGCTACACCTGTCAGAATTTTCCCTGTCCACGGCTCCTATTGTGCTCAGAAAAACAAAGTTTTTCACTCTGCTCAACTTTAAGATATCAACTATTTTCTGTGTTGGCTTCAGATTGACCGCATCGTAATCAGAGCGGCTTGAATATACCGCGTTGGCGCCTATGTGAAAAACGTAGTCGCATTTTACCAAAATATCGGAATGATCCTCAATTTGCTCAAGTGTTCCTTGAATATACTCAATGGATTCCAATTTGGTTTCGGGCATGTTTCTGACAAGACAATATATTTTCGCACTATCTCCGTATTTTTTAATCAGTTCGGTTAAAAAATGTGAACCGATGAAGCCTGTGGAACCCGTTATAAATATCTTCATTGATGGCATCAGATTTGGCGGACTCTATATAAGTTTTGGAGATTATATATTATAACTGAAGACCGGAGGTTTTGTTTCTCGCCAAAATACGATAAAGATTCCTTTCCCTGACTATTTCATAGTCGCTTCTTTTGAAAAAAAAGTGTCTGAAGGCGTCTTTTTGATTGCCCAAAGGGACAAAAATCACTCCTTTTCGTAACTCTTTATTGGCAAATTCAAAAAAGTTATGTCTTTTTCGTGCTTCTGACGGGAGATTGAAAATAAATATTCTTTTCCGGCTCTCTCTAACTGCATAAAATTCAAATACAATATCGGGCAGGTTTTCTTCGTGCGAGTAAAAATCCATATATATCTTCCTTAATTTACCTGGGTGCATGAACAGAGACTTTGTCATTGGCTTGAGCTCAGAAAAAAGATATCCGGCCGGAAAGTGGTCATAAAATAAAACGGATTCCCTTCCCTTTGAAAAATCATCAATGTCTTGCTGAATCTGTGTTATGAAATTTACTCTTCCTTCGGTTGTTATAAGCCCTGCGAACGGACCGGTTTTAATTCTGGTGTCCAGTTCCGTAACGACATCATCTCTGTACATGTAAGTGTAGTTTGAGTAGACTATACTTCCACCGAAACTCAGGCAGATAAGAAAAACAAAAAGACGGGAACGCTCTCCTCCTAATCGGAATAGATTTTTATTTTTTTGGATCAGCAGTGAGAAGAAGATTATACTTGCTATCGCTCCCGGATAAAAACCGATCGCTGCATTTGGCAACCCGTTACCACTGGTCCATGCCATAGAAAATCCACCAATTATAGAGACGGAAAAAACAGCCGCAAGTTCAAGGTGAAATCTTTCTCTCAAACTGAAATAAATCAGTAGCGGGGCAACCGCGGTCGTGTAAAAAACTAACAGAGAATGAGACTTAACGAAACTCTCAAAGGATTTCGTTTCTTGGGTAATGAATGGAAACAGAACAAAAACCCACGGGAAGCAAAACCATCTGGTTTTGTGAAAGGCAAAACCCACCGCGGCAAGAAACCCGAACTTCCACAAATCTGGAAACCATTGAATGTATTTGTATACCACCATCGTGATGATTTTGAGTAATCCAAATCCGGTGAAATTTCCTGAAAATTCAATGGAGAATTTAAGGTTTTCAATTCCGAAACTCAGAAGTAGCAATGTCCCGGCAACGCAGACAATAAATATACCTAGAGTCAGATTTGCCAGGAAGGGTTTTTGATTAATGTTTTTGCTCTTCAAATAAAGGTAGGAGGCAATATAAAAAGCCGCCGTTGCAAATGTCAAAGTCGGATAGGAAAAAACTCCCAAGCCAAGCAGTATGCCCACGGCAAGGAGCTTCTTTTCGGATTTTTCAGTGAGTGCGGCGGCCCACAGAAAGAGAGCCGACAGAAGACAGACATAGGCGATATTATTGTAGTACAATTCAGGAAAACCGAAAGGAATATAGGAGAAGGTTGTTGAGGAGATAAGAATCGCAAAAGGACGGGAGACAAGATTCTTTGAAAATAAATAAACACAAAAACTTGCCCCGATAGATAGAACGATAAAAATATGACGGGCGAACAGAGCAATACCCTCATTTTCCATCAATTCGTGATAAACATAAAATAAAGGTCTAAATAAAAGGGCCCCACTTTGTTGCATAAACAGATCGTTCACGAAGGGTTTAAAGCCGATAAAGGGCCCGTATAGCCAGCCCAAAGCTTGTGCCTCATCTGAAAAATCAACCCCGAAGTATATGCGGTAGTATGTCGCGGCAACCAAGACCACGGAGACCAGATAAAATAAAACCTCTATAATTTTAATTTGAGACGGTTTTTCATTCGATTTCATTAGAGCAGAGGATTGTTTGCGACTTTATAATAGTTTATAAGTATCAGATAGGATTTTGACTTTGTCAAGATGTCTTTTATACAGAATAGAGTTGATAAAAAGTCATGCTTAACAGTAAAATAATAGGATTAACCATGAAGAAAATATCTATAATTTCTCCCGCTTTTAATGAAGAGAAAAACCTTCCTGGAGTTCATGCCGAATTGGTTCCCGTGCTTGAAAGTCTGGAGATGGAATGGGAATGGATAATAATTGATGACCATTCAAGCGATTCAACGCCTGAAATTATAAAGCGGTTCGCCGAGTCAGATTCAAGAATAAAAGGGCTTCGAATGGCGAAGAACCAAGGTCCTCACGTGGCCGGTCTTTTGGGTCTTCAAAAGGCGGCGGGGGGTTGTGCGGTAATTTTTGCCGCCGACGGACAGGACCCTCCTGAATATATTCCCCGTCTTGTGAATAAGGTGAAAAAAGGTACACATAAGGTTTTGTGGGTTACCCGTGAAGAAGGCAGGGAAGACCCTTTTTTTAAGCGCTTTATGGCGAAACTTTACTATCTATTAATGCGCCGTGTGATTAGAATTTCTTCCATTTCTCCAAGCGGTGGAGATATGGTGCTTATTGACGGTGCGGTTTTGAAAGAATTACGTAAATTTGTTGGAAAAAACATCAATTTAATAATTGCGATTGCGGAAATAGGTTTCCCTCAAACAAGTATTCCGGGCAAGAAACGCTCCAGAATTCACGGCAAAAGTAATTTTACTTTCTCAAAGAATTTCAATCTGCTTTTTGACACCATTACTTCACATTCGGTCATGCCGTTGAGAGTGATGACTTTTCTGGGTTTTTCCACGGCTTTTCTGGGTTTTCTTTACGGCATCAATATCGTTGTCGCGAAGCTGAATGGTATACCGGCTGAAGGTTGGTCATCACTTGTTCTAACGGTTCTTATGCTCGGTGGAGTTCAGATGATTATGCTCGGTGTGATAGGGGAATATCTGTGGCGGACTCTTGAAAACACGAGGAAGCGGCCGGTTGTTGTAGAATATGAAATCGGCGATTGGGGAGGAAACTAAAAGACATGAAATAAAGCAGAGAATTTACAGGCATTGTAAGGTTTTTAATGGACGAATTGCTTCCACCCATCTTGAGAGATAACAGACTGTTTATGAATTTTGCAGCAAGAGCTCTTTTTAAGGATATTGATATCATTGACTTTAAAGAAATTTCTTCAAATGGTCTGATGCGGAATTGATTAGATTCTATAAAAATTGGGATTCTCAATTTTCAAGACAAACTGACTTAAACAAGTCATGTTTTCAGAGAATACTAAATAATGTATTGGGAAAAAATATTTTGGAAGTTGGTTGCGGAAAGGGTTTGTTGTGTCTTTCACTTGCTGACAAATATGAAGTTGTCGCGTGTGATTTCACTGATTTTTCAGGCAGTTTCACCGGAGCAAAAGTTCGGTTTCAAATTGAGAACCTTGAAAAAGGGTTGTCATTTTCCAATAATGAATTTGATACGGTGGTTTTTGCTCACACGCTTGAGCATATACTCAATATTGATTACGCCATTTCAGAGTTGAGAAGAGTGGCAAACACAGATTTATCATGGTTGTGCCAAAACAAAGGCCCTACAAATACACACTTGATACCCATCTTCATTTTTTCCCATCTGTGTGCAGTTTATTAACTCTCATACTAAAAGACTTGAAAGGGCCAAACGAATTAAACAGAAAATGGCAATTAAAACAATTTGGAGGTGATTGGTTTTATATTGAAGATTTTCCGGCTACTTAAAGAGTGTCTAAATGGCTTTAAAGATGTGAATTTATAAAGGCTTGATTTTCTGAAACCCATCTCCACACTCTTTCAATTCCCCCGTCAAGGCTGACCAGCGGTTTCCAGCCAAGTATTTCCCCAGCGAGCGAATTATCAAGAAAAATTCTGTCAACATCGCCGCTTTTTCTGTTCGCTCTTACGGTTTGAACCTTTTTGCCCGACACACTGCTCAGGCAGTCAATAATTTCGTTGACCGAGATTTCTTTTCCCGTGCAGATATTGAAAATACCACCCGGTTTTCCAACGCAAAGAGCGTTTGCGCTAGCCACATCGGAGCAATGGACATAGTCTCTAGTCTGCTCCCCGTCTCCAAATATGGTTGTTTCCAAGCCTTTTTTATGGTTTCCGCACAAAATTGCTACAATTCCGGTGGTTCTTTCGGTGTCCTGTCTTTCTCCGTATACATTGGAATATCGCAGCGATGTAAAATCAATTCCTTTCTCCGACTTGAAAAAACGCAGATAGTTTTCAACACACAGTTTAGCTATCCCGTAAGGGGATTCCGGCTGCAATTTAGTCTGTTCGTCTACGGGCAGTTTATAAGTATTCCCGTAGACTGCACAGGTTGAGGCAAAGATGAATTTTTTTACTCCGTGATTGCCGCAAGTTTTCAGCAGGCTCAGCGAGCCCGCGATATTTATATCGGCATCATAGGAGGGATCTTTGGCGGAAACCCTATTGTCTATCTGCGCCGCGTGGTGATTGACTATATCAGGCTTGAATGACGAGAAAATTTTCTCAAGTGTGTGTGAGTCTCTTATGTCGCACTTTTCAAATTTTGCTTCCGGTGGGATGTTTTCTTCTTTTCCCGTTGATAAATCATCAACTATTAAAACTAGGTGGCCTTTCTTTATGAGTTCACGAGAAATATGGGAGCCTATGAACCCCGCGCCGCCTGTGAGAAGAACTTTTATTTTTTCCATAATTTTTAAAACTTAATTTTGTATATTCCTTTTAGTGACATTTTCGCTCCGAGCCTTTCTTTGAAACGACCTAAACTGGAGGTCTTTTGAAGTTCAAATGGTGCAGTTCCTAAATCAATTAAACTGACTCCCGTATCTTTACAACATTTGTAGATGCCATCTGCCAGCATTACCACGGGACTATAGGAGTTAAATTCTGATAAATGACCCCAAAATAGCGTATATAAAATTCTGGGGTTCAGCAAAAGGCAAATCGCGCCTGCAATGCCTTTCCCATTTTCTGATACCATATAACACTGAACAGTTTCGGGAAATTTATAAATCATAGTTTCCGCTTCAGTCCATGACATTGACAATTTAAAACCTTGTGTTTGGCGATTATTAAGAATTATGTTATAAATCTTCCGACAGTCCGATATTTCATAAACTCTACTGAAAACAAATCCTGCTTTTTTACATTTTTTGAGTCGTTTGCGGTTGTTGTGAGCCATTTTATCTTTAAGTTCAGAGACATCTACGGATATTTGATAGTTGGCAATATTTTCCTGCACCTGGAATCCAAGGTTCTGAAGCGCGGTACGAAGACCCGATGCCCGATTCAGATTATGAGCATCTGGAGGGCAGACCATGCTTACTTTAGTTGCTCCTTCTGAAAGCAGTTTATTGCAAACCATTTGTAGAAATAACTCAATAACTCCTTCCTCTCCCGCCACAATTGCAGGGCCTCCATATGTTGCGCGCCTTGGTGACTGAAAATGCCCTTTTTCTATTTCAGAAAAGTGTATGGCACCTATTACCTTGCTATCTTCAGTCCGTTTAAGAGTAAAATAACGGTCATTTCTCTGCAGGTGTAATTTGAAATAGCGTCTTGTTTGAAATATATCGCACCAAGTGTAATCAGGACCTTCCGGTGATTCAGTCAATATGTAGCTGCTCGGTTTTTTCATTTGTTCAAAGCTAATTTCGAGATTCTACAGATTTTGTTTCCGTCAACCCACAGGGTGTTAATGTTTCTGCAATTTCAGCTAAAACGTATATGTTTGCGCATAATTCGGGTGGAAAGTCCTGTGAAACAACATTAAAACTTTTGATAATATCCGGAGAAAAATCCAGCATTGAGCCGTTTGCAAACAATTTGAGAAAATACCCACCCCTGTGCAGAATTTTGAATCCGGATTCTATAAAATCAGATTCTAACTCTTTCAGGCTGTAAACCCGTCTGTGTCCAACAAGCCTGTCTCTAGGGCTTAAATCGTCAAGATTTTTCTGTAACCCCATTGCGACTCCTACATGGCGATGTAGTGACCCACTATTGGGGACAATGGAAAAAATCATACCTTGCGGCTTCAACCAACCTCTTATCATTTTTAGAATTTGCACCGGGCTTTCAACGTGTTCAAGAACATGGTTTGCCAAAATAATATCGTACGGTTCTGAGGGAATATAATCTTCAAACAAAGACTCAACAATATTCAATCCCTTTTTTCTTGCTTTTTTTGCCAGTTTTTTCGAGCCTTCAACGGTTGTGATGATGCAATTCTGTTTTTGAAGAAACTCTGTAACTATTCCTTCTCCATAACCGAGTTCAAGAACTTTTGCCTCGAGAAAATTCAGATGTTTTTTCATTATTTCACAACTAAAATCTTGTTGAATGTCTTCAATAAATATATCAGGAATATTTTTTGAGTTGTGATATTCATCGGCAATTTTGTCAAGTTCTTCAACAAGTAACATTATAGACCCTCCAGAATTGAATTTGCAGCTTTAATTCCCTGAATAATTTGATCGTTGAAGGAGGTGGAGGAAAAACCTCCCGCACCTCCTATTGACAAATTGGCATGGATTTTATTTGCAAAAAGTTTTTCTAAATTTTCATATTTTTGATAATTTTTTGGAGTGGGAAGAATCAGAGCTCTTTTGAAGTGTTTCAAATTTCCCTTCTTTGGTGAAACTCCGCGTCGAACAATTTTTAAGTCAACAAGTATTTCAAAGAAATTTTCCGGGGTATTATCACACGAAAGATTGTCAGTGTTGAACTCCATGCAAATACGGTTTGTCTCCGAATTTTTTCCGGCACAGTAATCAAATTGAGTGATTCTGTAGCAAGGGGTTTTGCTGTCCAAGATGAAAGCCGTACTGAATTTTTCTATCATATCGCTTGATTCAATTTCAAAAAAGGCGCATGTGATGTTTGCTGCGTTAAAAGGCTGTGTGGTAACACCGGTCGCACGGGCCAGTTTTGTCCAGTCACTTGCCCAAACAAAATTTTCAGGACGAATTTCATCACCGTTTTCAAGGGTGATGACAACGGAATCCCAAAATTTAATTCCATTGACAGCTATGGGGGAGATTTCCAAAGCTGTACTTCTCCTAATTCTGTGTGCCAGAACGTTTATTGGCTCTGCCGAATTACCGCTTGCAGGATAGTAAAAGTTTACTTTGAGAACGGGTTGTGGATTTTTTGAAAAATAGGATTGAATTGTTTCAGGGTAAAATACTGGTAGCCACGCCAAACGGTGGTAATAAGCCATAAGACGTTTGCTGGGAAGGTTAGTTATTTTTCTACAAAGTGGCTCTATAAACTCTTCATGAAAAACATTGCCGTGATTTGCCCGCGAAACTTTTTCAAGGTCCGCCTCTATGAATGCCTGCGAACTGTTCTTGTTGGCGGCGTGTAGTTCCTCAGGAGTTTTCAATTTTCGGAAATCTTCTGCGAGCCTTTTTTGAAGAGATAGATGCAGTTTTGTCAGACTTTCAAAGCGGTCGGAGATAATAAAATCTTCATACCATTTTCCTTCTATATACATTTTCGGAGTTGCAGTTTTCACTATTTTCACACCAAGCTCTTTCTCTATGTATTTTCTAATATGGCTCACGAAACGTCCCGAATCATTTTTAATTTTTGGATCGTAGCTTTCAATGTGCGCGTCAGGTTCGTTTCTGTAAGCGGAGAACTCCAGAAAATTCATTCCAATGTCGTAATGAACGTCATCAATTTCTATTCCGCCAAAGTGACCTCCGATAAAGTTGCTTGGGGACAGCACCAAGACTTCTTCCCCTGCGGCAATCAGCCGCTCGCCGCAAACAAGAGCCGCAACGCTGTTACCGCAAATCAGATTTTTTATTTTTTTTATAGACAAAGTCAGGTTACTTCTAATTGCAGATTGACAAATATCTCGGAGCCGTTTTCCGGCAGGAGATGACTAATTTCATATATTCCGTTCAAAAACTCTTTGGTTATTTTCCCTTTTTCAAGGAGGTTTTGCATCTGATCGTGGCTTAGGGGTTTGAGAAAATAAGAGCCCTTGTCTCTTATTTTGAAGCCGTTCTTTTCAGCAAGTTGTGTCAAGTCTGACAAATCATATTCCCGGTTTCTTTGAAATTTGCGGGCTAATTTAGAGGATTCTTTTGTGTGTTTTAAAATACCCATCTTAACGCCAAGCAGGCGATGTATTGACTTCGCGTTTGGTGTGTTAATATGTATGATTGTATTGTTGTCTGCGATTTCTCGGACAGCTCTGAAAATAACTTCGGGATTGTTCAACTCATGAATAAGACTACTTATTGCTATGAAATCAAACTTTTTCTCTTTCAGTTCCCCAACTGCATCCTCAAATCTTTTGTTGATATAGCAAACCTTTTTTCCCAAGCGTTTTTGTATAATGCTGAGAAAATCTTTGACGGGCTCAGCAATTGTAAATTCCGTGAAGTTTTCATAATAGCCCGCAAGGGAGTCTATGCCACAGCCCACTTCCAATATTTTCCGGGGAGAATAGTTTGCCATAGATTCCAAAATGTTGCGCCTGCGGTATTCAACCATCTCTTTCTCAAATCCATAGTGGTTTAAGTATTGGTTTTTGTAGTAATTGAGGTCACGACTGTTCATTTGAGCTCTCAGATCGGTCATTTAGCCTTACTAATTTAACATACATATGATATTATATAAACCAACTGAGTTGTTAAGTAAATTTTTATTATCTTTCTTGTGTTCGGTACGAGATCTGCTATTGGGAAGTCAATTTTTGCGTTTTCTTGTGGTCGGCGCTGTCAAAACAGCTATTACATACTTGATTTATATCGTTTTTCTTTATTTGATAAGTCCCTACTGGTCTTATTTTGTAGCTTTTCTTGCAAGCATTTTGCCATCTTATTATCTCAATTTGAAATTTACTTTCCGTTCGCAACACTCAAGAGAGAAAATTTTTTCCTATCCGCTGATTTTAATCTTTCAGTTTTTGCTTGGAATCCTGGTTTTTCACATTTCCCTGAAAGCCGGGGTGTCTGAGCAAGTTGCGCCCTTTTTTGCTATTGCAGCTTCAAGCCCAGCCGCTTTTTTCATATCGCGCTGGACAATAAGCGGGGGAAAACACAGTAGAAATCCCGTTCTATTTCTTTCGATTTCAGCTTTTATAGTTTCAATCGCGGCGGTTTACGGTGCACTTACTAAGTGGTGAATTGTCTTTTTTGCACGGTTTTCTCTTCAGTTCGGACCTTGTCGACCCTTATTTGGTTTGGAAAGATATTCTTGCGCAGACTGGGTCAATCAGCCAGTGTAATATGCAACGGCGAAGTGCAAATTTTATTTTGACTGATTTTCTTTTGGTTTTTCCTCTTTTTTCAATTACAGGGGGAAATTTTGTTCTTTTAACGCATTTGCAGGGAATTCTGACAGTAGCTTTGTCTGCGGTCGGGTGGATGTTTCTGAGCGATTTCCTTTTTGGTTCCGGAAATTTGAGGCGGTCACTTGTTTTTCTTCTTTCCGCGATTTCATTAGTCTGACTTGCTTACGGAGCTGACATTTTGGGAATAATGATTTTGACTAATGCTCACTATTTGACCTGGGCTTTAATCCCGTTTTGTCTTCTGCTTTTTTACTTGTCTTCATTCTCCGCAAAACCGCTTCACAGGGTTGTTTGTTCTTTCCTGCTTTTGGCTGTTTGCTCCGGGATTTTCTATTCGGCCCCCGCTTTTGCCGTTTGGTTTGTTTTTCCGGCCTTTGTGGCGGGCTGTTTGTTTTATTTTTTGTCGGGACTGAGAAATCTGTTCTTTCCAATATTTGCCATTTTTGCCGGTATTTTTTGCAGCCGCTTTTTTGAAATAATTATTCTCAAAAAGGCCCAAAATGTGACAGTTCAATACAAAGGCTTTGCAAAAAATTGGACGGATATGATGGAATCTGTATCAAACTTAGCGGCGTGGTTTTTTGATGCAGCACAGCGCCATCCGTTTATCGCAGTTGCATGGGTCGCTTTTTTTGTTGTTTTGATTAAAATGCTCGCTTCAGAGATTTTTGGTAGAAAACGTAAATCTTTGGCGGAAGGTAATAAGGTTCTTTTTGTTCGCCTGTTTTTTCTGTTTTCACCCGTCTGTTCTGTTGCCACTTGTTTTTTAACAGGAAACTATCATTTCCATTCGCATTCTGAAAATCCTTTTGAAATGAGATATTTTATTCCGGCGGTTTTTTCACCGCTGTTTATAGGATGGGCTTTTACTGTGGATATTGAATCCGCATTTTCAAGGTTGAGATTAAAAATTCCATTTTCTGCGTTTTTTGTCTTTTTTTCGTTTTTTCTTATCGCAGTTGGGGTTCCCGGGGCGTTAAAGCTGAAGAAAAATGCGGCCAGTTTTTCCTATTACTATCCGCAGACGGTCAAATGTTTTGATGATGCCGCCTCAAAATTTGGTCTTAAAAAGGGCTTATCAACCTACTGGTGGGCAAAGTCAACTATGGCAGTTTCAAAAACGGACGGAATTGGCATAGGAAATGTCACTGTCTTTCCCGACCGAAACGGGAGAAAAGTTATATATAAATTCTTCTGGAATATTAACGGAAGGTTTTTAGAAGGTCCTTTTGATTTTATAATTACAAACAGCCGTCAATTTCCCTCAAATCAGAATCTGTGTCTCGGTGAGTTCAAAAGTGCCTGCGACTTACGTATTGGGACAACAAGAAACATAGATGATCCCACTTCATACATCCTGAGACCTGAAGATGTGGTTTATTCGGTTGGTGGCACACCGTCCGCGACTGTTTACTGCGACGAGATTGAAATTCTGGTTTTCAACCCGCCGATTTGATTTTGGTTCAGATTTGTGTCAGTCAGGTTTTCTATATGGAGTAAGGGGTAAAGGATTTGTTTTAATTCCGAGTTCTGTGGCGAGACTGCCTATATTGTCCCAGTTAGGATCAAATGTATTGTAATAGTGATCTGCGAGAGGCGTTACCGCTTCAGGCGTGAGATTTTCGTATATCGCCCATTCTTTCCAGCCCGGAATTTCACCTAACTTTTTGAAGCCTTTGAACTCTCTTACACTAATTGCCGGCGTAACTATATGGCTCGCTATTGCAATCAGTTTTGTGCCTGAATTAAGAGCGTTTTGAATGGTTTCGTGGTTTTGAGGGTCAGCAACGAAATATGATGGAATATTTTTGTGAAGGTAAAAATATCCGCCTGAGAAAATCTGGTTTCCCGCAAGCCACAAAATGCCGCGCACTTTAGAGTCCGGCAGTTTTGAAAGTTGTTTGGCGGCAACTATACCCGGAGTTGTTGATGAGCTTGTATAGTGCGTGTAATTGTCAAGAGCAAATTCCATTTTCGGCAGTTTTCCTAAAAATCCGGCGGCTGAGACTAACAGAAAAAATACGCAAATGATAAGTTTTATTTTTTCCCCGGCCAAATCTGCGTTTCCTGCGGCGACAATCAGAAGCAACGGAATTACAATAAAGACATTTCTGTATTCTCCTGCTTCGGGAACCATATGAAAAGCCAAAGTAATAAAAACTGCCAAAATCGGAAAAAAAAACCTTCTTACTGTTATTGTCCCCGTGATTAGAAAAATTACATGAAGTCCTAATGATGCCGCGCCAAGTTTCAATATGTCTGAATACCAATTTTCCAAATGCGCATCAAAAAAATCCAGATGTAGAAAGGCCGGAGATATATTGACCATCGCAAACCATGAGTGGAAAAGCTGTCCCCATGTCAGAAAATCAATTAATCCCCAAACTGCAAGAGCGGCAGTTCCGCCGCAGATCGCCATGAGACGCACGCGGTTTCCCGGAAGTGAAATAAGCCACATAAGTCCAAAAACGGCCACTGTTGGGGCAAACAATGGGCGAAACGCCACGGTCAGACCCAGCAGAAATCCGTAGGCGAGTATTTTTTTGTTTTCGTTGCGCGACAAGAGGGCGAGAGCCCCGAAGAAAAAAGCCGTAGCATATCCCTCGGCAAGTGTGCGTGGCGCAAAAACAATCAGTTCATACCAGAAAGCTCCGAAGACAAATGCGAGACGCGCTGCCTTTTCTGATACGGAGCGGCGTGTGAAAAAATACATTCCCATGGGTATCGCCATTGATATGAAAGCGTTGAATGAATAGACAAACGGAGCATAAAATGAAGGTGAATCAAGCCCGGTTGCCTTTGAAATCCACAGAGGAATTGCGGGAATTGCCGGGATAAGCCATGTGCGAACACCGAATCTGTATTCCCATGGGATAAATCCGTATCCAAAAACCCACCTGTGCGCCTGCTCAAGGTAGTTCATAAACTCATCCGCGTAGGCATGGCAGTCGCATGTAATGGCAACCACCATTCGCACGGTGAAACCCGCCGCCATGACGAACCAAAACCATCTCCAGATTTTTGTTTTTTCCGTTCTTTCTGAATTTGAGAAAAGGGAAAACGTGCAGAATCGTATGATTGTTTGCATCTTTTAAAACCTCGGACAGTCGCATTATAGCACATAACACAGACCGTACCTTTGCTATAATATGAAATGAAATTTGCCTCCGATTTTATAAGTAGCCGAAATATAATATTTCCCAAGCCAGTTCTGTTATACTGTGCGGTTTCATGTCTGAAAAATTAACACTTTTCTTGGCACTCTTGTTTCCGCAATTCTTGCAGGTGTGTTTTCCTCCATTGCAAACTATGAAGGCGTCCTCTTCTTGCCCGACAGTTGGAACTAATGACAAAGGGCTTTGTCACTTTTTCAAGGAGGCGGTTACAGCAATTTCATCCCAAGTGATTTTCACCACACTCCTATAAACAATTGGCCTCCTCTCTAAAGTCTTTACCCTGCAGGGACGCAGTGGCTTTTTTGAATGAGTGGTTTTTCTCTTGCTCTGTCTCTGGTTTTTATCGTAATTGGCTCCGCTTTTGTCTGGATTTATCTTTTCTGTTCTCTTTGTGGGAAAGAGAATGGCCGGGGTCGTATTGCACTTGTGTCTTCAATCGCGTCCATTGTTTACTATTTTCCCGAGATTTTTGTCCTGAAAAAGGCGGAAAATTAATGAGAATCTTTTACGGCTTTTTCTTTTAGTTGCAGTATATTCATGTGCAAAACGAACTTGTTTTTTATTCCCGTATTTGGCTCGGTGTGCTATTCTTTTTGAAAATAAGGGGTTTGTGGCGTTTAATAACAGTTTGTTCAATCTTAAGCGTTTTTCAGTTTTAATTTGCCTGGTCTTTTTAAATTTTTGTGGAGTCGGGAAACAGCGGTGTGGAATTTCATTTGGGTCAACATTTTTTAAAAACTTTCCTATATTTCAAAAATTTTATGTGGACTTGGAGTATTGCTTTTTTATTTGGCGGAGAGTTGTTATGTGTTTCAGTTCCAATTACTTTTTTTTATCTTTTTCTCCGTTTCAATAAATGCTTCCTTTAAAAGGGAACGGTTCAATGCCTTAAATTTGATAGTTCTGGTTCTTTTTACAAAATGCCGGAGTGATTTTTGTTCTTAACATATATAAATATATCGGAGAAATTAAGTCTTTTGAAGAAAGATATGGTTTGTGAGCTGCTGTCGCCCTGATGGGGGTTTTCGCCGTTGGTTTGTCACACTTAAGGCTGGAACCAGAAGCGGAAGTTTCTATTTGCCGTTCGTGTTTTCAAAACAGCGGTTCTGCCTGTTGCGTTTGCACTTGTATGTGCCATTCAGATTTTAACGCTGGCGAATATGCGTTTTCAAGTCTTTCAATGCAAAACCCACTCCCGGTTGCTCCTATCACCATGAGCAATGTTTTATGTTTTATATGGCGCGTTCTCTGGAACCACCCAATAAAACTCGGTATATAATTTATAGTCTTCCCACTCAACTGCCGGATGGAGGCCTCCTTTTGGCCCTTTCTGGCTATTGGCAATATGCCAAAGATGCGGACGGGAATTTATTTCCACCACCAAATTTAGATTCTGTTGAGGGCCTATGAGAACAGGATTCTGCCTCTTTTGAAGACATTACCGTGCCGGCTACTCAAGAGTAATCTGTATTGCCAAGGGATGTTCTTAGACTAAACCCGCCTGTAAATTTGCCCCAGACAGTCCATGGACTCATCAGGGTATGTGTGGCAGTAGTGAGTGGGCATTACTGTCATTCGTGCCGCGAATCCTTTGTTTTAATAAACAAAAACCATCTCCAGATTTTTATTTTTTCCACTAAAATTAAAAAATGCAGGAATTTTGCAATTAGGATATTCGGTTGGTTCCTTTAAAAAATCATTACAGAAAAATCAGGAAAGTTTTCTGCACGGGACTTGAGCAAAGCGCTTATTTCAGAGGCGCGGCTTTTTGCCGCAAAAATTACATAGCTGTCAGACTGACCAGCCGCTTCATAGTGACTTAAAAAAGCGGAGACAAAGTCCGTACTGAAAATGCTTTTATTGGGTTGATAATATGAAACAAGAGAAAATATTTTTCCTGTTTTTGGGATAAGGAAAACATCTGCTATTTCATCTTTGAGAGTGGTAATTTGGGCGGACATGTAATCGTTTAGTAACTCTTCTTTGATCGTTGCAATTTCTATTAACTCCATAATAAAAATGGGAAGATATGAAATTTCCTGCTCCTTTTTGTAGAAAAAATTTTTGCAGAGTGTTGGTAGATATAGCTCCTCATGTCTCCGACTCCGATTTCCGTTTTCAAACCTTCCATATTTTTCAAAAGATGTTGAATTTCTCTTTCAAGTTGTCTCGCAGGTTCTACTGTGCGGACAATGTGTTCTTTTCTTTTCAATGATATTTGCAAAGGACTCTGTTTGTCGCCGTAAGGTAACGAAAGAGCCATCAGAGTTGCAATGAGCTATCCTCACAAAACAATATGTGTTCTGCCCTTCTTCATCCCTTTCCAAACTGACGGTTCTCCAGCAAGGATCAGAAGAGGCGGTATTAAGTAGCACATCTTGTCAGTTCCTGTGCCCCAAAGAGATGAACTATAAAGAAGTATGGGAAAAATTATCACGCTCATAATTGCCGAAGCGAGAACGAATTTTTCGCGTGTCATCAAAGCCCCCGCTATGACTGCCATGGCCAGACTTCCCACAATTACCGGAAACCTTTTATCTTTATCCCAAAAGTCGGTAAAATACACCTCTGAGTTAAATTGGAGCAGTTTTACTTGACCCTCCAGCGAAAAAGACGGATGCAAAAAAACTCCCAATCCAAAAACAAGAAAAATTGCCCCCGCTCCCACATTCCATTTGATTCCACGCTCACGTATAATCAACGGGAGCAGAATAATAAGTGATATTCTCGCTTGAGAGGCGTTGACAACTGCGCATACAGCCAGCCCGAATCCGGCAAGAATCATTGCAAGGAGTGAATTGCGAACATTAAAGCCCGAAAAAAAAGCGACGGCGGTTCCAAACAGAATTGCTGTCTCTTTAAGTTCAAATCTTTGGGGTATTAGGCACACAAGAAAAAAGATAAATACCAATATCGCCGTAGACCCGGCATTCGTTCCTAACCTTTTTATGAATAAAAGCGACATCATAATGACAGATGACCAGAAAAGAATAGTAGCTGTCACCTTGTCGGCTGTGAAAGGATTTTCAAAAAAGGGAATCAAAATTGAGCCGAACAGATAGGCATATGAACCGTATGCTAAAAAATTAATGTCTCCTTCCACTCCTGAGAAAAATATGGGCTGTTTGAAGGATGTGGCTTTTGAAAGAAGAGTTACGGTTGCGGGATTATGATCAAGGTGTATGGGAAGTCTAATCCATTGGAAACTATAGTCGACTATCCATACAACGCACAGCACAGACAGAACTGTGCAGACAAGCTTGAGTTTGCCTCTCAAAAATCGTGAGAGAATCTCCTCCGAGCCGAAATGGAAAATAAGTCCGGAGGACATTCATAAAGCAAAAAGTGCAATCCATACGGCAAGCTCATACATTTCTCTTCTTTACCGAAGGAGGGACTTGAAACCCCATGGATTGTGCTCACAGTATTCTGAATTCTGCGCGTCTGCCAATTCCGCCGTTTCGGCTTTACGCACAATTTTAAAACGCAAAAACCTTTTTTTCAAGGTATGTAATTCCACCTGAAATGTCTTTTCACCCGTTTTTTATTTATATTTGATTTGGTTCTATATGTTTGAAAGAGTGAACATTTTCCCGGCTCTTGTTTCCGCTCTGATTGCGGGAGTTTTGTCCTGGACTTTCAATTATCATGGGGTATTTATGGGTCCGGACAGCTGGGCGTATTGGGAAGGCTCGGTTTCTCTTTTGGAAGGTTTTGGTTACAGACATTTCTGGGGGAGGCCCTTAACCGAGTGGCCGCCTTTTTATAGCTCCTACCTCGCGTTAGTGCAGAAGTTTTTCGGCATAAGCGGATTTTCTCTGGTTTTGTCTCTGATTTTTCTGGCGGCCGGTTCGGCTTTTTTGTAGACTTATCTTTTCTTTGCGGAAAATCAAACATATGGGTTCACCTTGCGGTTTCTCTCGCATCTATGCTTTCCTCTATGTCCAGATACATAATTTCGGATTTTCTCAGCATTTTTCTTACTAGTGCTTTGCTTGTGTTGGTTGCGCGTTTTTTTCTCATATATCGCCCATTTTTTCTTTCTGGATCAAGAGGGGCAGGGATGGCGAAAATCAGTATTTGCTCTTTGCTTTTTGTCGCAATTCTGTCCGCCAGCATACTCACGCGCAAAATAAACGTTGGTTTGATTCCTGCAGTTTGGGTTGCGGCCTTTTTCTTCTTTAGGGGCTTCGCAACCAACTGGCGGCGTCTGGTTTCTTATTTGTCCGTTATAACATTTGCCGCTATTTCTGTTGATTGGCTGGTCAAGTCTGTTTTGCTTGAACCCACACAGACAGAGATTTTAACATTTCAATTTAGGGTTCATTCATTTCAATTTGGGGTTCATTATAAAAAATTTTTTGATTTTCTGTATCAGTTTTTATATTGGCTCGGAGCATCGCTCCTGCTTGAATGGGATGCGGATGCTTTCAATGAAATTTGAGCCTTTGTAATGATTACCATGGTTGTGTATTTCCTTTTTGTCAGGATTCGCTTATGTTCTAACAGGATAAGAGTTGCGAGAGCGGTCTTTCTGCTTCTGGCTTTTCAAATTGCGGGAATATTCGGGGCGATGACTTCAATATCAGAAATGCCTTCGGGAATATCTTTATACTTTGAACAGAGATTTTTGTGGCAAATAGCCTTGTTTCTCACGGGCTTTTTTGCAGTTATTTTGACCCGATTGCCAACCCATTTAAAATTGATAACATCCAATATTCCGTTTCGTTTGAGCTCCGTATTGGTTCTTGCCTTTTGTCTGTTGTGCGGAGTTCAAGCGACGAGAGCGTTTCACGGTGGGGTTTCAGGGTGCTGGACCGGAATTGGCCTCCGGGTTCTATAGGCAGACCATATGATAATATGGGAAATATTCATTCCGGGATTGCGTTCAATACTTCTTATTTTTCCCGAATACGCAAGCATCATACTATTACATTCGGCTATAAGTATCGTCCTCCGGTCCAATTTCAGGATGGCAGACTTCTTATACCTACGCGTTCGATGGCCTGGCTTTGGTGGCTCCAGCCCGATGATCCGAGTTGCCTGTCCCCCATTCCGACATCGGAACATGTTTGGAACAGAAAGTTTGAAGAATTTTCTTGGAGAGTTTATAACTTCCGCCGTGCGGACAGCAGACTGTGCAATGAGTGAATCCGCGCCGTTTCTGCCGAAGGGGGGACTTGAACCCCCACGAGCTTGCGCTCACAGGATCCTGAATCCTGCGCGTCTGCCAATTCCGCCACTTCGGCTTATATCTGCGCACAATTTTAACACGCAAAAGTAGTTTTTTCCCATGGTATGAAAATCCTTTCTTGACAACAAATTGCCGGTGATTATCTTAAGCCTTGCCTCGGGGCGGGTGAATTGTTTTGCGTTTGCATTACGGGCGCCCTGTTGCAAAAGAAAATATTTCAATATGGAGGACAGTTTATAATGGCTTCAAAGGTAAAGTTCAGACCGCTTCATGACAAAGTTCTTGTAAAACGGCTGGACGGAGAGGAAAAAACCAAAGGCGGTATTATTATACCGGACACCGCTCAGGAGCAGTCCCAGGAGGGTAAGGTTGTCGCCGTTGGCAACGGCATTGTCGGAGAAGATGGAAAGGTGAGAAAACCTGATGTAAAGCCCGGAGACAACGTTCTTTTCAGCAAATACGGCGGAACCGACATTAACATAGAAGGCGAAAGTTACGTTGTTATGAAAGAGGAAGACATACTTGCCGTTGTCGGGTAGGTATAAGGCTCTGAATCAAAAAATTCAAGGAGGAAAAAATGTCAGTAAAAAACATTAAATTTGACAGAGAAGCACAGAATCTCATTCTGAGCGGCATAAACAAACTTGCCGACGCGGTCAAGGTAACACTCGGGCCCAGAGGCAGAAATGTGCTTATGGAAAAAGCTTTCGGCGCTCCGGCCGTTACAAAGGACGGAGTCAGCGTCGCCAAAGAGATAGAACTTGAAGACAAGTTTGAGAACATGGGCGCGCAGATGGTCAAGGAAGTCGCTTCAAAAACAAGCGATGTTGCCGGAGACGGAACAACCACGGCCACGGTTCTTGCCCAGTCCATTTTTACCGAAGGCACAAAACTCGTCGCCGCCGGGCATGACCCCATGAAGCTCAAAAGGGGAATTGACAAGGCGGTTGAAGTCGTTGTTGAAAGCATAAGGAAACTCAGCAAGCAGACAAAGGATAGAACCGAGATTTTTCAGGTTGCAACCATTTCCGCAAACGGTGACGAAGACATAGGAAACAAAATTGCCGATGCGATGGAGCAGGTTGGAAAAGACGGAGTTATCACAGTTGAGGAAGGCAGAAGCCTTGAGACCGAGCTTGAAGTTGTTGAGGGAATGCAGTTTGACAGAGGATACCTGAGTCCTTACTTCGTAACGGATTCGGAGAGGATGCTCGTTGAGCTTGAAAACCCGTATATTCTTCTTTTTGACAAGAAAATTGCAAGTATGAAAGACCTTGTTCCCCTTCTTGAAGAAGTTGCAAGGAATGCAAATCCGCTTCTTATTCTTGCCGAAGATGTTGAGGGTGAAGCCCTCGCCACTCTTGTTGTAAACAAGATACGCGGCACTATTAAGGCAGCGGCGGTGAAAGCCCCCGGTTTTGGCGACAGGCGCAAGGCGATGATAGAAGACATAGGTGTGCTGACCGGAGGAAATGTGATTTCCGAGGAAGCCGGTATGAAGCTTGAGAACGCAAAACTCTCCGATCTTGGTAAGGCCAAGAAGGTTGTCATAGACAAAGACAACACGACAATTGTCAGCGGAGCGGGCAAAAAAGCCGACATAAGCGGCAGAATCAACCAGATAAGAGGCCAGATTGAAACCGCAAGCGGCGAATATGACCGTGAAAAGCTTCAGGAGAGGCTCGCCAAGCTCGCAGGCGGAGTTGCGGTTATCCGTGTCGGCGCTGCCACCGAGGCGGAAATGAAAGAGAAAAAAGACAGGGTTGAAGACGCTCTGAACGCCACTCGTGCGGCTGTTGAGGAAGGAATTGTTCCGGGCGGCGGTGTTGCCCTGGTTCGGTCTGTTTCGCCTCTTGACAGTTTCAAGGGAGCGGATGAAGAAGAGCAGCCCGGCGTGAACATAGTGAAAAGAGCTCTTGAGGAGCCGCTCAGGGGGATTTCCGTCAACGCCGGTTGGGACGGGTCAATTGTTGTTCAGAAAGTGAAGGAAGGCAAAGGGCCATTTGGTTTTGACGCCGCCTCGCTTCAATACAGAGACCTGTTGAAAGCCGGAATTGTTGACCCCTCAAAGGTTACAAGATCTTGTATTCAGAACGCCGCAAGCGTTGCGGGGCTTTTGCTGACCACCGAAGCGCTGATAGCGGATGCTCCCAGCAAGGAAGAGGCGCCCATGGGCGGCGGTATGCCCCCAATGACCGGCGGCCCCGGAGGTATGGGCGGGATGATGTAATCCCCGCTTTCTCGGTGTAATATAAAAAGCCGGTGTTGTTTTGTGAGACAACACCGGCTTTTTATGCGGATTTCACTTTATGAAACTTAAAAAGTCAGAGACCAAAAGCGGCGGTTTTTTACTGCCCGCGATTTTGGCCGGTGTGGCCCTGGGAGTTTTTTCAGGGGCTGTTTTCCCGGAATTCAGTTTATCTCTCGGTTTTATCGGAGAAATATTCCTTGACCTGCTCAAAATGATGGTCATCCCCCTTGTGGTTGTGAGTATAACCCTCGGCGTTATGAAACTCCGCGATTTCAAGTCTGTGGGGGTAAAAACTCTTCTCTACTACACGGTTACGACCGCCATTTCCGTTTGCATAGGCATCTTTGTCGTGTCTTTTCTTCAC
Source organism: Thermodesulfobacteriota bacterium (assembly GCA_965198945.1). Taxonomy (GTDB): domain Bacteria; phylum Desulfobacterota_D; class UBA1144; order Nemesobacterales; family Mycalebacteriaceae; genus Mycalebacterium. Next base: position 224,187 of record CBDAQI010000001.1, read on the forward strand.
CCGGGGTCGCCTGAGACTCTCGGCGGTATGAGTGAAGAAACCAGAGAGCAGGCTGCCATGCGGGTTGAGGGAAAGACCGCCGGGGCCGAACAAATACTGCAAAGTATGGTCACTCCCAACGTTTTCAAATCCGCCGCCGATTTTCAGATACTTCCCCTGATAGTTTTTTCTCTTCTTTTCGGTCTTGCCCTTGCACGCACGGGCGCGCGCGCCGCTCCGGTTGAGTCGCTCCTGAATTCTCTTGACGGGGCGATAATGAAGCTTGTCCACTGGATAATCAACCTGACTCCGGTGGGTGTGGCGTGCATAATTGCCGCGAGAATAGGAAAGGCCGGAGGCGGTGAGGCGATTGCCGCCATGGCGGTGGGAATCGGCAAGTATATGATTGCCGTTATACTCGGACTTGGGATTCATGGTTTGCTGGTGCTGCCGGTTGTTTTGTTTGTTTTTACGCGCAGAAATCCTTTTCAATACATGAAACAGATGAGTAAGGCTCTACTTACGGCTTTTTCCACGGCCTCTTCCTCGGCGACTCTTTCTCTCACAATGATGAACACAATTGAAGACGCGAAGGTTTCTCCGAAAGTGGGGCGGTTTGTGCTCCCTCTCGGCGCGACCGTGAACATGGACGGCACAGCCCTTTATGAGGCGGTCGCCGTGATATTTATAGCTCAGGTCTACGCAGTGCCGCTTGACTCAAGCGCTCTTGTCATCATATTTCTTACGGCAACGCTTGCCGCCATAGGAGCTGCGGGAATACCCGAAGCGGGTCTTGTTACGATGGTGATAGTGCTCACAAGCGTCGGGCTTCCCCTTGAGGGAATAGGTCTTCTTTTGTCGGTTGACTGGCTTCTTGACCGCTTCAGGACCACCGTGAATGTCTGGGGAGACAGTGTTGGCGCGGCGGTTGTGGACAGGATGACACAGGCGCGATCTTAGGAGATTGTAAATGTTAGGAGATATTCAAATGGAATTTGGGAAACTGCTTGAAGTTCTCAAGAGTGCTGATTTTTACTATACTTATCTGCCTCCGGTTCTGGCCGTTTTAATTTCATTTTTTTCCCTGCTTTTTTTCGTAAGGTTTTTATCGGGGCATTTCAGGAAGTTCACTCGCAGAACCATAAACAAATTTGACGATATTATTGCCGACACTCTGGATGGCACAAACCGTTTTTTTTTTCTGGCGGTTTCAATTTACATAGGTTCGTATTTTATTGAACTGAGCCCTGAGGTGAAGGAAACCGGGAGAAAAATCATTGTTACGGCTCTGATTATTCAGTCCGTTTTATGGCTCGGAAGAATATCAAGCCGTTATCTTGCTCTGAATCACCATAAATGGAACATCACCACCACACAGTCAAGTTTTTTCGTTTTTTTTCTGCGAATTATTTTATGGTGTCTCGCCGCGCTTCTTATTCTTGAAAATCTGGGACTTCGCGTAACGCCTCTTGTTGCCGGACTGGGAATCGGGGGAATTGCGATAGCGCTCGCCCTTCAGAGTGTTCTCGGTGAGCTTATCGCCTCACTGTCAATCATACTGGACAAGCCGTTTGTTGTGGGGGATTTTATAGTTGTTGACAATTTCAGCGGAAGTGTTGAAAAGGTGGGTCTTAAAACCACCAGAATAAGAAGCATTTCCGGAGAATTGCTGGTTTTTTCAAACCACCACCTTATCAGCACCACAATAAAAAACTACAAAAATCTTCCCCGCCGCCGAAGTTTTTTCACTTTGGGTGTCGTTTATGAAACGGAAACCGAAAAACTCAAGCAAATTCCGCTTATTCTGAAAGATATAATAGACAAACATCCCAAGACCGAATATGACAGGGTTCATTTTGTCGCATTTGCGGATTTTTCGCTGAATTTTGAAGTTTCCTATTATGTATTAACGGGTGACTATATTGAACATCTTGACACCGTGCAGGAAATTAATTTGGAAATAATAAGCAAGTTCCGTCAGGAAAATATAGATTTCGCATACCCCACGCAAACGTTTTTTCCCGGCAAACAGCTGGAAGTTGCCGTGAAAAAATAAAGAAAAGCGGAGGCCGTTGCATTGTCAAAAAAAACACTTTGGTCGGGAAGGTTTTCAAAAAATCCTCATCGTCTTGCGGGACAATTCTCCGCATCGGTGGATTTTGACAGAAAGCTCGCCTTTGAAGACATTGAGGGAAGTTCCGCGCATTTAAAAATGCTTGCCGCGCGCAAGATAATTTCCAAAAAGAATGCGGGTCTGATTTTGAAAGCCCTGTCTGAAATCAAAACGGAGATAAAAAAAGGCGTTTTCCCTTTCAGGGACGAATACGAAGATATTCATTTGAACATAGAGAAGCGCATTATTGAAAAAATAGGTCCGGTCGGCGGGATGATTCATACGGCGCGCAGCAGGAACGACCAGATAGTTCTTGATGAACGTCTCTATCTCAGAAAGCAGACGGCGCTGATACTTGAGGGGATCTCCTCGGTGGCTGATAAAACGGTCGCTCTTGCGGAGAAGGATTCCGGCGCGATAATGCCGTTTTACACTCATCTTCAAAGAGCTCAGCCGGTGCTTGTTTCCCACCATCTGCTTGCTTATTTTGAGATGTTCAAACGCGACCGTGAAAGATTTTTAGATTGTCTGAAAAGGATAAATGTAAATCCTCTCGGCGTCTGTGCGGGCGCGGGAACCTCTTTTCCCATAGACAGAAAAATGACTTCGGAACTGCTCGGCTTCCCGTCCGTTACCGCGAACAGCATAGACACCGTGTCTGACAGAGATTTTCTTGCGGAGTTCATATTCTGCTGCGCCGCCCTGATGGGGCATCTTGGCAGGTTTGCGGAAGAGTTGGTGATATGGTCTTCCCGCGAGTTTGATTTTGTTGATCTCGGAGATGATTTTACGACGGGCTCAAGCATAATGCCTCAGAAAAGAAACCCTGACATTGCCGAACTTGTGCGCGCAAAGGGGGCGCGGGTCAACGGAAATCTGGTTTCTCTGCTTACCCTCATCAAAGGACTTCCGCTTTCCTACAACCGCGACATGCAGGAAGACAAGGAGCCCCTGTTTGACACCTCGGAAACGGTTGCCGGTTCTCTTTCCGTTTTTGCCGCGATGCTTGCCGGGTGCAAGCTCAAAACCGAAAATATGGAAAAAAGTCTCAAAGACGGATACATAACCGCGACCGACCTTGCGGACTATCTTACGCGCCGCGGAATGCCTTTCAGACAGGCGCATGAAATCTCAGGGCGAATTGTTTCTCATGCGGAGAAAAAAGACAAAGATATAACCGAACTGACAATTCCGGAATTCAAAAAATTCTCTCCAATTATTGAAAAGGATATTTATGAGACGCTTTCAATTGAAGGCTCCGTAAAAAGCAGAAATTCCCAGGGCGGCACCTCCCACAATCAAGTGAGAAAAATGCTCCGCTCCGCACGGCGTGAAATATCAGGATGGGGCTGATTCAGGTTCCACGGGTATTCTCGGAGAATCAGACCAGAGGCCTTCCAGGTTGTAAAAATCGTGCTTCTGATTTTGAAAAATATGCACTATCACATCTTCAGTACCTATGAGGATCCAGCTTTTTTTTGACATTCCTTCCCTGTCCAGGACGCGTATTTTCTTTTCTTTAAGGGTTTTTTGAATGTGGTCGGAAACGGCCTTCACCGCTCTTTCGGAAGAGGTTTTGCATATTACAAAAAAGTCCGCAATGCCGCTTGTGTTTCTCACATCTATTATGACGACATCGGTCGCTTTTTTGTCAATTGCGCAGCGCGCAAGAAGCAGGGCTTGCTGTTTTGAAGTTATTTCGGGAGTTCCCTTAAGTAGAGTTTTTCACGCTTGATAAAATCCGCGACCGCCGGAGGGACAAGATGCTCAAATGCCTCACCGTTTTTTATGCGATTTCTTATTTCCGTTGATGAAATATCCGGAGCGTCTATTTTCACGAAAAACAGTTTTAAGCCGCCCTTGTGTTTGAAACAAACCATACCATCCGCTTCCTCATCATACAGAAAATTCTCCCTGATCTCAAAAGGCGGCTCGGATTTTATGTGTGTGTTTGAGCCCGCTCTTGATATGACAGCGACGTTTGATATTTCAAAAATTTCCCTGAATTGTTTCCATTTATTTATACCGGCAAAAAGATCCCGTCCCACCACAAGCCAGAGGGAGTTCCGTTTATTTCGCGCTTTCCACAACCGAAGGGTTTCCACCGTATAAGAGGCGGATTTTTTTTCAATTTCCAGAGATGAAACTTCAATTCCTTCAAGTTGTCCGGTTGCAAGTTTGAGCATTTCAAAGCGTTTTTCAGGCGGCGCTTGCGGGCCGTCGCCTTTCAGGGGGTTCTGATAATTTGGAACAAGGACGACTTTATCAAAATTCAGTTTTTTTCCGGTTCGGACGGCGGCCTCTATGTGGCCGTTGTGAACCGGGTCAAAACTGCCGCCCAGCAGGGCGGTTTTAATTGTCAAAATTCCGGACATGCCTCCACAATAATCGTTTCGGCCGTTTTTGTGATTTTTTTGAAGGTTATTTTTTTTGCATTCTTAACGGTCTTGGTTTCCATTGCCGACACCATGTCCTTTCCGTCTCCGCCTATTATTAAGGGAGAGTAGAAAAAAAACATTTGATCTACGATTTTTTCTTTCAGGGCCGAAGCCGCAATTTTGCCGCCGCCTTCAATCAGAACGGATTTAATTCCCCGCGATGAAAGTTTTTTCATTAAATCCTTCATTAAAATTCCTCCCAGGGGATTTTTTCTCACCCGCAGTATTTCGGCGCCCCGATCTTTTATACTTTTTATTTTGTCCGCTTTTGCCTCGCCCGAGACCGCGATAATCAGATCCTTTCTGTTCAGCAGTTTTGCCTTTTCCGGAATTGTCAGCCGCGTATCGGCAACAACACATGCCGGCTGGCGAGAGGCTTTTATAAGTCTCACGTCCAGCGCGGGATTGTCTTTCCGAACGGTTTCAACACCGACCATAACCGCGTCGCACCTGTTTCTCAAAACATGCGCCATTTTTCTCTGGGATAAGTTTCCTATCCACTTTGAATCTCCGGTGTGCGTTGCGATTTTCCCGTCAATGGAAGCTGAAAGTTTCAAAATTACAAAAGGAAGTCCCGTTCTGATATTTTTAAAAAATATCTCATTTACATTTTTGCAGCTCTCTTCAAGAATTCCCTCTTTGACCGAGACTCCGTTTTTTTCTAAGAATATGGCTCCGCTCCCGACTTCGGGGTTCGGGTCTTTGCAGCCTATGAAAACCTCGGATATGCCGCTTTTTATAATTTCCCCGCAACACGGTGGGGTTTTTTTTCCGTCATAATGCCTGGCGCAGGGTTCAAGAGTAACATACATTGAAGCTCCCCGCGCCGAGTTTCCTTTTTTTTCACAGTCCCTCAGCGCCTCTATTTCCGCATGGGCAAGCCCGGCCCGTCTGTGCCAGCCTCTCCCGATGACCTTTCCCTTTTTTACTATCACCGCGCCGACAAGCGGATTGGGACTGACCGCCCCCTCGCCCTTTTGTGCAAGAGAAAGCGCGCGGCTCATAAATTTTTCGTGCATGTTTTTCAATTTGTGCTAGTCCCGTTCATCAAAAAGCGAGGAGGCAAAATGTTCGGAGTCAAACCCGGCAAGGTCTCCCGTTCCCTCGCCTGTTCCTACATAAATTACCGGTATTTCAAACTCTTCGGCTATCGCCATGAGGACTCCTCCCTTTGCGGTTCCGTCAATTTTTGTGAGGACTATTCCCGTTACTCCGACCGCGGAGTCAAACATTTCCGTTTGCCGGACGGCATTTTGTCCGGTGGTGGCGTCAAGAACAAGAAGAACTTCATCCGGAGCCCCGGCCCGCGCTTTGCCTATGACCCTTTTAATTTTTGAGAGCTCCTCCATAAGATTTGTTTTCGTGTGGAGTCTCCCGGCGGTGTCTATTATCACAGTGTCGCAGTTTTGTGCTTCCCCCGCCTTTACGGCATCAAACGCCACTCCGGAAGGGTCGGCTCCGAGGTTTCCCTTTATAAAAGCGCTTCCGGTTCTCTCCGCCCACCGTTCAAGTTGCTCGGTGGCCGCCGCTCTGAAAGTGTCGGCCGCGGCAAGCATGACTTTTTTGTTTTGAGATTTTTCAATGCCGGCGAGTTTCCCGGCCGTTGTGGTTTTTCCCGAGCCGTTGACGCCGACCACCATGCAGATTCCGGGCTTGGCCGAATTTCCCCGCTCGTTTCCGTTGCGCGACGATTTTTTCAGTGTTTCGGCGGTCTCTTTAATAAGCGCGTTTTTTATTTTTTCATAATTTTCAAGGCCTTCGCCTCCGAGTCTTTTTTCAACGCGCTTCCTTATTTCTGTCGCGGCTTTTACTCCCGTGTCCGCCAGCACAAGCATTTCTTCAAATTGTTCCCACAGGTCTTCTTTCATCTTTCCGCCCGCGGCAATCTCTTTCAGTTTTGAAAGCAGACCCGAACGGCTTTTTGTAAGTCCCTTTCTCAGTTTTTCAAACGGGGGCTCGTCCGCTTTTTCCTCTTCTTTCTCCGGTTTCGGCAGCATTTCCTCGGCCTGAGCCGGAGCTTCCAAATTGGGAGATATAGTTTGGGGCTCTGACTTCTGAGGAATTCCTTCAGTCTTTGCGGAAACTTGCAGACTTTCCGCCTTATCATCCGTTTCGGGTATTTTTTCTTCGGGGACGCTTTCTGCGGGTGTTTTGCTCGTCCGCTTTTTTAACAGCACAAATAAAACAGCGGCGGCAAACACCGCCCCGGTCGCGATGGACAGGTATTTCAAAAAAACTTCATTTTTGAGCAGAAACGTTTTCAGTATTTGAATAAAATCGTTCAAGGCTGTTTGGGGCCGCTTTTCTGCACGGCTTTGCCCGTGAAAAAAGGGCCGAGTTCTTCAATATATTCTGATGTCTGTCTCGTTTTTCTCATGGCTTGAACAACCGATGAGAGCGGATGCAGGTTTTTTCCAAAAAGACCTATTACAAAGTCGTTGTCTTTTTCGTCAATTCCGTGACACGCAAGCCGTATGTCTTTGACGAGGCCCGCCTCCCCGTATTTGAACCCCAGTTTTCCATGCTCTCCGAGAATTGCTCTTTTTTCTTTTTCGGGAAGCGTTTCAAAATTTTTCACCCTGCGAAGCGGATACCAGACGGCCCAGGGAAAATCCGTATCAAGAATTTTTTTTCTGGGCCCCTCTACAAGAGTTTCTTCGAGGTTGTTTTCGTAACCCAGGGAGTATGTTCTTCCGAACATAGACAATTCTTTTTTGAAATTCAGATTGCTGAAGGGCGCGGTGTTGAGAATTTTCCGCAGCTTTTCCACAAAGAAGTCTTCATCCTCATTTATAAAAACCGCCCCTATCCCCGAAGGATCGGAGAGGTCTGAATAAAGAGAGTATTCAACGCCGCTTTCTTCAAGGACGCAGCCAATTCTGCCTGTGTCTTCCACTCCGCTGAAGGCAAAAAAACTGACGAACAAACGCCTGTCGCTGTAGATAATTTCCCCGTTTTTGGCTCTTCCTTTCTCGCGTATGTCAATTTTTGTGTTTTCGTGCGTTTTCATCCCGCCTCCGGCGCCGATAATTTATACGATTTTCCTCCGGATACAGTTATTGACTCTAAACCACTTTTCCAATTCTTGATATCAATTCGTCCATTTCCGGGGACTTCAGTTTCATTCTGGCCTTGTTTACAACCAGCCGCGCCGTTATGGGTGTTATGGATTCTATTTCGGTAAGATTGTTTTCTTTGATTGTTTTTCCCGTGGCCGTCAGGTCAACAATCACATCTGAGAGTCCCACCACGCAGGCGAGCTCAACCGAGCCGTACAGTTTTATGATTTCAGTCCGGACATTTTTTTTTTCAAACCAGCTCCCGGCTATCTGCGGATACTTTGTCGCAATCCTCACCTTTCCCCCTTCCGGCAATTTGTATCCTTTATTTGCCGCAACTATCATTCTGCATTTTCCTATGCCGAGGTCCAGGGGCTCGTAAAGGTTGTTTTCCTGTTCAAGAAGCGAGTCTTTTCCGACTATTCCGCAATCGGCGACTCCGTGTTCAACATATGCGGGCACATCCGTGGGACGCACAACAAAAAGCGTCAGTCCGTGCTCTTGCACATCATGTATGAGCTTCCTTGATTTTTTTGCGTCTTTTTTCAAGTGAATTCCGGATTTTGCAAGAATTTCCAGAGATTCCTCAAAAAGCCTTCCGCGCGATACGGCAATTTTAATCATTCTTTTTCCCTCCAGACACTGGCGCCCAGCTGTTCAAATTTTTTATCCAGTTTCTCATATCCTCTGTCCAAATGGTAAACCCTGCTTATCTCAGTTTTTCCCTTTGCGGCCGTTCCCGCGACCGCAAGCGCGGCCCCGGCCCTCAGATCACTTGCCATGGTTTGCGCCCCTTTGAGTTTTGCAATTCCTTTCACCACGGCCGCATTGCCGATAAGTTTTATATCGCCGCCCATTCTTTTCATTTCTGCTATGTGCATAAACCTCTGGGGAAATATATTTTCCGTCATTATGCTGATACCTTCTCCCGTGCACATAAGCGCCATAAACTGCGCCTGCATATCGGTCGGAAAACCGGGATAGGGCAGTGTCGTTATGTCCGTACAACTCACCCTTCCGTTTGCTCTCACATGTATTCCGCCCGCGGTCTCCTCAACCTCCGCTCCGGCTTTCATAAGCTTTCCGGCAAGCGTTCCGAGGTGCTCAAATCTGGCGCCTTTGATTAAGGCGCTTCCACCGCTTGCCACGGCGGCTATCATGAGAGTTCCCGCTTCTATTCTATCAGGTATGGCTTCATAATTTTTCAGTGGCTTCAGCGAGGAGACGCCCCTTATTTTTATTATGTCGGTTCCAATGCCTGAAATGTCCGCCCCCATAAGGTTAAGCGCGCCCGCGAGCTCACTCACTTCGGGCTCACATGCGGCGTTGTAAATCACCGTTTCCCCATCGGCCAGAACGGCGGCGAGCATAAGGTTTTCCGTTCCCGTTACGGTTGGCATATCAAGCGGCACCACCACCCCCTTCATTTTCGCAGATGAGGTTTCAACGTATCCGCTTTCTATTTTTATCTCCGCCCCCAGAGCTTCAAGCCCTTTCATATGCTGGTCAATAGGCCTTTCTCCTATTGAGCAACCTCCGGGAAGAGACACACGCGCCCTGCCGAAACGCGCGGTCAGCGGGCCCAGTGTGAGAACCGAAGCCCTCATCCTTTTTACCATTTCATATTTGGTAACCCAGCTGCCGATGCCTGACGAGTCTATTGAGAGACGCCCGCCGTCCAGTTCCACCATTGCTCCGAGGTCTGTCAGAATTTCTCCCATAACCCTTACGTCCATAAGGTCGGGGACATTTTCAAAGGAGTTCTCTCCGTCGTTAAGTATGCAGGCGGCCATAAGCGGCAGGATGGAGTTTTTTGATACGCTTACGCAAACCTCTCCCTTGAAAGGGGTTCCGCCTTCAATGACTATCTTTTCCAATTTGCCGTAACCACCCTTGTTTTCCCGCAAAGATCTTTGGCGGTTGATATGTCTGAAAATCCGCTTTCCCTGAAAATTTCCGAGCATTTCCGCGCCTGTCCGTCTCCGACTTCAATAATGCACCATCCGCCCGTGCGCAGAACCCGGGGCGAGCCGCAGATGATTTTTCTTATGTGCGCGAATCCGTTTTCTCCGCTCAAAAGAGCCTCTTGCGGCTCAAATCCGCGAACCTCCTCAGGCAGATTTCCGAATTCTTCCTCAGACACATATGGCGGGTTGGAGACAACAATGTCCGCACACGAGTCTTCAAAACACGGAAGCCCGTCTCCCGTCACAAAACTTACTTCCGCTCGGTGAATACGGGCGTTCTGCGCGGCTTTTTCCAGAGCCCGGGCAGATATGTCCGAGGCCGTAACCGATATGTCCGGTCTTTCCTTTTTGAGGGTTACCGCTATGCAGCCGCTTCCCGTTCCCACATCAAGCACTTGAAAGTTTTTCCCGCACGGGATTTTCTCAAGCGCCGCTTCAACGAGGGTCTCGGTCTCCGGACGCGGAATCAGCACCGCGGGGCTGACAGAGAAGCCGCGTGAGAAAAACTCGCGCAAGCCCGTTGTGTAAGCGCACGGCTCACGGTTGAGACGCCTCCGGGCGCGGTTTTCGCACTCATGAATTTCCGGCAGTCCGATTTTGGTTTCCGGATTTGTGTAAACGGTCTGCGCCTGTTTGCCGATTACGGAGCAGACGATAACGGCCGCTTCAAGTCCCGGATTTTCAATTCCGCCGAGTCTGAATCGCTCTCTTGTTTTGCGGTATAAAGTTCCCAGATTTTCTTCAAGTCCCATTTCAGAAAGCGTGTCCGGGCGTCCCGGAACTGGTAGATTGTATATGCGCCGAAGGTGTTTTCAAACTCCGAGTGGCGCGCTCTGCTGTTAGAATAAAAAGTTATGACCGTTCAAGACTGTATTTTCCGGGTGAGAGAAAAGATGGACGCCGCCGCTTTGAAATCAGGCAGAAGCGGCAATGAAGCGCTGCTTGTGGCCGTCAGTAAAACGGTTGCCCCGGAGATTGTAATCCGGGCGGCGGAGACGGGACTGTGCCACTTCGGTGAAAACTACGCGCAGGAGTTTCGCGGAAAACTTGATTTTTTCAAAGAAAAAGGCTTTCACGCCGATTGGCATTTTGTCGGGAGACTTCAGAAAAACAAGGTAAAGTATGTTGTAGGCAACTGCCGTTTGATCCATTCGGTTGACAGTCCGGAGCTTGCCTCGGAGATAAACAAAAAAGCCGCAAAGACTGGAGTGGAAGCGCAAATTCTAATTGAAATCAACCAGGATTCTCCGTCAAAGGGCGGTGTAAAGCCCGAAAAAGCCCGTGAGCTTCTGGATTTTGCAGGCCGTCTTGAAAGCCTGAGCGTGCGCGGTTTTATGGCAATGCCTCCGTATTCGGACGACCCTGACCGCACAAGACCGTATTTCAGAGAATTGAAAGATTTGAGAGACTTCCTTCTGCCCGATTTTCCGGATGCCGCCGAGCTTTCAATGGGTATGAGTGCGGATTTTGAGGTTGCGGTTGAAGAGGGCGCAACCATAGTGCGGGTCGGTTCTTTAATATTTGGAGACAGAGTGTAGAAAAATGGCGGATGTTGCTTTTATAGGAGCGGGGAAAATGGCCGAAGCTATTGTAAGCCGCATTGTCGGATCGGGGCTTTTCCCGCCCGCCCGTGTTTTAATAAGTGATGTTGACGCCGCCCGCCTGTCCTGTGTCGGGAAAAAATACGGTGTTGCGGTTGCAGACGACAATGTTTTAGCTGTTGAGGAGGCGTCTTGTGTTGTGTTTGCAGTCAAACCGCAGGATATTGAACGGATTTTGAGAGATGCGTCCCGCGCCTCGCGCCTCGGAGAGAAGCTTTTTGTGTCAATCGCCGCCGGAATCGGGACTTCACATATTAAATCGTTTCTGGGGCAAAACAGCAGAGTTTTCAGAGTTATGCCGAACCTCCCGGTCATTGAGGGTGAAGGGGCGTCTGTTGTTTGCGGGTGGGGCGGGGAGGGTGATGTTGAAACCGTCAAAAAAATTTTCGGCTCGGTTGGCATAGTGGAGTTTATTGATGAAGATTTGATGGACGCTTTCACGGCATTGTCGGGAAGCGGGCCCGGATTTGCCGCCTTTTTTGCAGAGTCTCTTGCGTCTGCCGGAGAAAAACTCGGCATCGGTCCCGACGTGGCTCTCAGGTTTGCGGTTCAAACCCTTTTCGGTGCGGCGAAAGTGATGCGGAACGGAGTTTTGCCGGAAGATTTGAGAAAAATGGTTTCTTCTCCCGGAGGAACAACCCTTGCGGGTCTTGATGAGCTTGAAAAGTCGGGCTTTGCACCGGCGGTTGAAAAGGCTCTTGCGGCGGCACAGAAGCGTTCAAAGGAACTTTCAAAAGGAGGAGGAAAATAATGTTTGCCCAAAACACTGTTCTGGCGGTTGCGGATGTAATCAGTCTTGTTCTGGAAGTCTATACATGGCTTATAGTTGCGCGGGCTTTGATTTCCTGGGTTGACCCCAACCCTTACAACCCCATAGTCAATTTTCTTTACACGGTCACCGAGCCTGTTCTTGAGCGCGCCCGGCGCATAATCCCGCTGATTGGAGGGATAGATTTTTCACCGATAGCCGTGCTGCTTCTGATAATTGCTTTGAGGCGTATTGTTGTGGGCGCCCTCTACGGCATAGCTCAAGGATTGTAAAAAAAAGGGGGGGTTATGAAAGACGGTGTTGTGGTTGATGTCCATGTTGTTCCGGGTGCCGCGCGCGACGAATTTACGAGACTGTACGGAGGCAAACTGAAAATCAGGGTTGCCGCCCGTCCGATAAAAGGGCAGTCAAACGCAAGACTGATAAGGTTGCTGTCGGAAAGGCTGAAAATTCCCAAAAGCAGCATGGAAATACTCAAAGGCAGCGCGTCGCGCGGAAAAAAAATCAGAATAGAAGGCATAACCGAAAGTGGCTTCAGAAAATGTTTTTCCGAGTTCTACGGCGGAGACGTTTAGTGGCTCAAATACGGCTTGGAGGAAACATTGTTAGCTATGAGACGGCTTGTGCGTCTCCGCCCGCCGCGCAAACTGTTGTTATGCTTCACGGAGCCGGTCAAAGCTCAAAATGTTGGGAGAACCAGATTTCCACCCTTGCCGGTTGCACACGTTTTCCTTCTCTTGCGCTTGATTTGCCCGGACATGGAGGCTCAGCGGGGGAGGCGATTGATTCAATGGAAGACTGCGCCCGTTTTGTGGAGGATTTTTGCGAAGCTGCCGGAATAACGAGCCCGATATTTATAGGTCATTCAATGGGCGGAAGGATTGCGCAGCTGATTGCTCTTGGCTCCGCAGTCAGGCCGCTTGCGTGCGTGCTCGTAGCCACCGGAACACGCATAAGGGTTTCACGCTGGTCTTTGAAAACGGTTCGGAATGACTATAGAAATTTTTGCAGAACTGCGGCGCAAAATTCATTTAGTCCGCACACGCCCGCGCATATAAGGGAGGGTTTTTTCAAAAATCTTCTCAAAACCCCCAAGGAATCCGTATATAAAGACCTGCTTGCGTGCGATGATTTTGATGTGTCGGAAGCTATCCGCCGTATTAGCGTTCCGACCGTTATTGTGGCGGGCTCGGATGATGTTCTGACTCCCTCAAAGCACACGGATTTTCTTCACAAAAGTATAAAAGGTTCAAAACTTTTCGTCATTGAGGAAGCGGGGCATTTTATGATGATGGAAAAACCGGACGCTTTTAACAAGATAATGCTGGATTTTCTGAACCTGCTTTAGACCGGCTGGACTTTCGCGGGCTTTCTTTGTTTGTTAGAATAAAGTCTTCAACCATTTTCAGGAGGATTAAACGATGAAAATTTCTCTTTTAGGCGGCACGGGCGACATTGCGGAAGGTCTTGTTCTGCGGTGGTCAAAAGCCGGGCATGAAATACTTGTGGGTTCAAGAAGCAAGGAAAAAGCCGACACGATAACGGAAGGATATGTTGAAAAAATCAAGTCTCTTGGTGTTGAGCCGAATGTTCAGGGCATGGAAAACGCCGAAGCGGCGGCAAATTCCGAGGTGATTGTAATAAGCATTCCGCCCGAATACGCTGCGGACACAATTGCGGCGCTCAAAGACGGCATAACAGACCAGATTGTCATAACCCCCGTTGTGCCGATGACGAAAAAGGGAAAAACTTTTCTGTTTTCTCCTCCGTCTCACGGTTCCAGCGCGCTTGAGATTAAGGAAAAGCTCCCCCCGACGGCGCGTCTTGTCTCCGCGTATCACAATCTTCCCGCAAAGGGGTTGAGCAATGTGGACAAAGACCTTAACGCAGATGTTGTTATCTGCGGTGATGATGAAGAGGCAAAGGCGGTTGTGGCAAAACTGACGGAAGATCTTTCGGGTCTCAGAACGCTTGACGCGGGCCCGCTTGAGGTCTCTCCTATGATAGAAGCGATTACACCGCTGATAGTGAATCTCAACATAAGCCACAAAAAACACTTTTCAGTGAAGTTTGTGGATTAGTGAATAATTCCGGGCTTTGTCGCGGAAAATAACGGGATTACGGCTTGGTTTTAATGTGTCCCCGGGTTAGACGGGTATGATAAAATACGAGTTAACATAATCCCGCTTATCGGACTTTCTCAGAAGGGTAGAGTAGAAGAATTTTCTTCTCATTTGCATATGATAATAAATAGAAAATGGGAAGACATCAACGTCTTTTTTCCCGAGTGGGGAGTGGGATAGCGTCCCTTTGCACTTCGCTTGACTTGGCAGAAGCCGGGTAGTGGCAAAAACTTCTCCTGATAAAAGTCTTTTGTAAAGACAGTTTACAATAGTCAGGTTAATTTTATCACAATCCGTCAAAATCCACGGAACAGAGTTTTGGCCGTCTGTTAAATAAAAAAAGAATCAGCCGACCGTTTGAACAATCACTTCGCGCGTTCTCGGACGGTTGTCAAAATCCACAAGAACAATTTGCTGCCATGTTCCGAACAGCAGGTGTGAATCTCCAAATGGCACGGACAGTGATGCTCCAAGCAGCGCCGCTCTCACATGCGAGTGTCCGTTGCCGTCTCCCCATCGTGCGTTGTGAGCATATTCAATTTCCTGCGGCGCGATGCGTTCAAATGCGGCTTTTAAGTCCGAGACGGCGCCGCTTTCAAACTCTATTGTCGTAACGCCCGCCGTTGACCCGGGCACAAAAACCGTTGCGGTTCCATCTGAAAATACGGAAGAGCTGACAATTTCGCCGACCTGCGCCGTTATGTTTATGATGTCAGTGTCACCGCCGGTTGAGATTGAGAATGATTTTATTTCAGATGCCATTGCGTTCTTTGTTCCTCCGGTGATTGGGTAGTATTTACAGGTTAATTCTACTATGAAACGGGAGAACGGTTATGGCGTCAAGAAAAGAGATTGAGAATACGGAAGCACTGCTTGCGGAACTTACCGAAGCCGACGGTGTCGCGGGTTATGAGCGGGAAGTTTCCGCTGTTATCAAAAACCGTTTTGACAAGCTCGGCAAAGTTTCAAAAGACAGAATGGGAAGTCTGATTTGTGAGGCGCCGGGAAAGTCTTCTTCTCCTAAAATTATGCTTGCCGGGCACATGGATGAAATCGGTTTTATGATTCGCTCCGTAACATCCGACGGTTTTTTGAAGTTCACGCCGCTCGGCGGCTGGTGGGATCAGGTGCTTCTGGCTCAGCGCGTGAAAATCAAAACGGCAAAGGGGGAAGTTGAGGGAGTAATTGGCGCGAAGCCTCCGCATCTAATCTCGCAGGATGAGCGTAACAAAACGGTTCAGAGAAAGCAGATGTATATAGACATCGGCGCCTCGTCTGATAAAGAGGTTGAAAAGGCGGGGGTGAGGGCGGGTGATCCCGTGGTTCCGGTTAGCAAGTTCACAAAACTTGCCAAAGACGGCGCTTATATGGCGAAGGCGTTTGACGACAGGATAGGGTGCGCGGTTGTGATTTCGGCTCTTTCTGTTCTTGGCAAAAACCATCCGGGCACAGTTTACGGTGTGGCAACGGTTCAGGAAGAGGTCGGAGTGCGCGGAGCGACAACAAGCGTTGAGGCGGTTGACCCCGATGCGGCGATTATTCTTGAGTCCGACATTTCGGGTGACGTTCCGGGCATAAGCAATGAGGAGTCATCCACAAAACTGGGCGGCGGCCCGTCGCTTCTGCTTTATGATGCGAGAATGATACCGAACCTCAAACTGCGCGATCTTGTGATAGACACGGCTAAAAAGGGGAAGATTCCACTTCAGTTTGCCACAATGGAAGGCGGAGCAACCGACGGCGGGGCGATACATCTTCACAAGCAGGGTGTTCCGACTGTGGTTCTCGGTGTTCCCACAAGGCACATACACAGCCACAACTCAATAATTCAGAGAAGGGATTTTGAGAATGCGGTCAAACTGCTTGTGGCGGTGGTGAAGAAATTGGATGGGAAAACGGTGCAGGGCCTTGTGGGGTGAAATATGGTCCTTTACAATCGTCTTTTGAAATGAAACCCCAAAAGCGAGAGAAAAATTTCATTCAATGTCAGAATTGTGGAAATAACGAATTTCTCGCATCAGCATCTGCCGTGGAGATTGTAAAATTTCCAAAGGATGACCCTTCAGAGTTTGATAATGTTACCAACAAGGATCATAGCATTGACTATGTTCAATGCCATGAATGCGGGAAAGAATTAGATTTGGACTCTATAGGATTTTATGGTTGAGATGAGTTACGAACGTAACAAACTAAAAAAATTCAATATGCCAGATAGAGAAGACATGGAGAAATCTCTGCTCAAATTCCTTTTTAACAATAATGGGTCTATCAAAGAGTTTGGTTCAAAAGAAGCTATCGTTACGGATTTTAGTTTAAGTTCCTTCATTCTTTTTTCTCAAATCCCTATCTTCAAAAAATTTCCGAATCCATGCACCCGGTTCTCCACAAATTAGCAATGCATCCCTTTTAAAAGCCACACAATTGCCGACCTTTGCATTTCTAACAAACTCCTCATCGTTTGCAGAAATGCACTTTTTACATTTACTGCAAAAACGGATTTTTTCATCTTCCGTTTCCGTTCCGGCCAGATTTTCTCATAACAGCGGGCATTTGAAACTGAACTTGCATTTTTTGAATAAGTTTTCCACTCATTTAGTATCTTCCGGCTGATGTTTTGTTCCTTTCTGCTATGAGAGACTCAAACCGTATTTGACTTTTCTTTGTGAAATCACTACTGTAGTTCTCGGAAGCGCCTCCAGTCCGAATTGTGGTGTTTATCGCCCGCGTTCCCATAGCGGATAGGACTGGGGGCTTTCTTATTTAGGCCATATCTGAATATAGATTTCTCTGTGTGCTATTACTTTTCTGTATTCTTCTGCATGTTTTTTCCTGTTTTGAATTGACCTGTTAACGACACCTGCTATGTAATCGGCGAGTTGGAGAAGATTGTTGCTTGAAGATCTCTACATTTTTATTTTTTTGATTACGTTTCTATCTCTGTTTACGCGAGCTTTCAAATAGCGGGCAAGTTGACGACGGAAATCCGTATTACCGCTTTTGTCAATTAAAATTATGGCGTTATTTAGTTTTTCCTTCGCATTCTCAAACACAAGTCCACAAGTGTATTTATAGAATGATTCTTTATTTCTGAAGCCGTCTCCGTATAGTTTTTCCGGATCTTTATTAATTGAGATCCCATAATAGAAAAAATTGTAAGGAGCCACTGATTTAAGAAAAGCGCAACGGATTCTGTGTGAATTTTGCTTAAAATGAAACTCTCTGTCTCTTTTCCATCCCAGTTCTTTCTTTAACAACTCTATTCTCTGGTCACAAGCATTCGCTTCTTCCATATCTTCAAACGCAACAAGCGCAACAGTGAAAAATCTGCTGGAACCCCGCTCAATTTTTAACCCTGAATCTCCGGATTCATCTATAAAGACGAGCATTTCATTTTTTCTTTGCTGGAAACGGGTCCTCAATCTCAGGATGCCAAAGTTTGAAATGGTCTTTGTGTAAATCCGTGTATGCCCCCGGCGGGTAGAACTTGTCGTAGAAATCCAAATCAAGGTGGTGCGCCTGAAACATAAAACGTATGAACATCGGATCTGAAAACGCCGGAAACCTTCCATATGTTTCGTAGATGTAATTGCAAATGTCTTTTACAACCTGAATTTCCTCTTTGCCCGGGCGCACGGTTTTCTCATAAACCCCCTGCGGGTTTGTGTAGGGCATATTTTCCTTTTCCCAGTTGCTCCATTTCATATCGTTGAAAGCTTCAACCGCTTCGCCCATGTTTTTGTAATACGGCGGGCAGAAACCGTGAAAAAACCCGTCTTTTCCGACCGCGACGGGATTGGGGTTTGCGGTTTCCCCTTTCGGAGAAGGGTTTGTGAAAGTAAAGCCAAGCCCCTCAAAATCGTCCGACATTCCAAGCACAAACGGGCTCGCAAATCCGCTGAAAAGCCAGCCGCCGAGCCCCAATGCCTGAAGGGTCAGAGCCATGTTCTGCCCCAGAAACGCCTGCTCCGCTATGAAACCGTTTGCAAAACGCAGCTCCGCTTCTATCAGCGGCATGGTTTTGTCTTTGTCTATGAAACCGTTTTCCATCCATTTTTCAGTCCCCGGCGGACGCATTCCGTGCAATTCGTCCGCAAAATTGAATCTGTGTCCTTCGCGCATGTAGAAAAAATAGAGGTTGATTATGCAGGAAGTCAGGTCGGTTACGGGCATGAAAACCGTTGTTCCGGGTTTGTTCACATTCCACAGATTGTGCGTGGCGAGCCCCGGAGGCCTGTCGGGAATATCGGCTCTGCCTTCGCCTATTTTAATTTTTGATTCCCTGAAAAGCCGCACAATTTCGTCAATCCGCTTTTCAAGCGGCATTGTTTCCAGGCCCTCAAAATCTTCGGGTTTTCTGTCGTGCATCTTTATCATGTATGAGCCGTCGTCATTTGTGTAAAACAACTCGGTTCTGTGCACGTCTCCGAGGGCCGGAATGGTTTTGCTTGTGAACTGAACTTCAAGGTCAAGCCCCAGATGAGGAGGAAAATCGGACAAGTTGATGTTTTTTATTCCAAGACCCGTCCAGACTATTATGGCCTCTTCAAGCTCGGAGAGCGGCTCCGGCTTGTGGGGGGACTTATACTCCAGAGGCCCCTCCGTGATTTCCATTCCAAGACCGAACCTTCTTGAACGCCTCTGGAAAACCGTGTCAAAGAAACCGTGTCGTATTGCTTTTTTCAAACCTTCGGGATATTTGCTCATAACAGTTGAAAGTGTAATCGGAAAAGCCGGTCAATCAAAAAACCGCACTCGGCCCGTGATAAAATTATCCGGATGTCGCAGATACCCATATTGGAAAAAATTGAAGGCTACGGCGGGAAAACGGCAATCACTGATTCCGCGGGAGACTGCTCTTATTCAGACCTCTCCGATATGTCTCTGCGCGCGGCGCACGCGCTTCAGGAATTTTGCGGTTTGCATGACCTCAAAGAGGGGTGTGTGGCCTTTATTTTCCCGAAAGGCAGACAATACGCGGCTCTCAAACTCGGAATATGGAGGGCGGGAGGCGTCTCCGTTCCGCTTTGCACAACGCATCCCGCAAAAGAAATTGAGTATGTGATTGAAAACACCTCCCCGCTTGCGGTTGTGTGCCACCCCAATTTTTCTGACAAACTCATGAATATTTGTTCGGACAAAGGTGTTGATTTTCTCTGCGGCAATGAGGCATTTGCGTCTGAACCCCCGTCATCGCTTCCCGATGTTTCTCCGTCACGCCGGGCGATGATTATTTACACAAGCGGCACGACAAGCCGCCCGAAAGGAGTTGTTACGACTCATGCAAATATTGACGCTCAAATAAACGCCATGGTGAAAGCCTGGGAATGGACTGATTCGGACAGTGTTTTGAATGTTCTGCCTCTGCACCATCTTCACGGCATATTGAACCTTTTGCTCTGTCCGCTGAAAGTGGGGGCGAGATGTGAAATGGCGGATTTTGAGGCGTGTGAGGTCTGGAATCGGTTTATGTGCGGAGGCATAAACGTTTTTATGGCTGTGCCGACCATTTACGCAAAGCTCGCGGAATTTTGGGAAAACGCTCCCGCGGATGAGAAAAAATCCATGAGCGATGCATGCGGCGCCATGAGGCTTATGGTTTCGGGGTCGGCCGCTCTCACGGTCAAACTTTCCGGAAAATGGCAAACCATTTCCGGCCATGCTCTGCTTGAACGCTACGGTATGACGGAGACCGGGATGATTCTTTCAAACCCGCTCAAGGGGAAGAGAAAACCGGGTTTTGTCGGCAGACCGATGCCGGGGGTTGAAGCGCGGCTTTTTGATGAGCGGGGCCTTGCGCCCGCGCCCGGTGAGCCCGGAGAAATAAGGGTGAAAGGTAGGGGGGTTTTTCTTGAGTATTGGAGAAATCCCGAAGCTACCGGCCGGGCGTTTTCAGACGGCTGGTTCAAAACCGGCGATGTTGCCGCGCTTGACCCTGACGGGTATTTTCAAATGCTGGGCAGAGAGTCTGTTGAAATAATAAAAACCGGCGGCTACAAGGTTTCCGCGCTTGAAGTTGAAAGGGAAATTCTTGAAAAAGACGGGATCTCAGAGTGTGCCGTTGTCGGAGTTGCAGACGAAGTCTGGGGGCAGAGAATCGCCGCGGTGGTCAGGCTTGAAGACGGAAAAGCGCTTTCGCCGGATGAGTTGAGGAATTGGCTGAAACCCCGCCTTGCTCACTATAAAATTCCCTCACTGCTCAAAACCGTTGATCAAATTCCCCGAAATGCTCTCGGAAAAGTTTTGAAGCCCGAACTTTCGCGCATTTGGAGGGAAAATAGTTGAAAACAATCAGACCGGCTGAACATTTTGACCGCGAGAGTGCAGAAGGTTACGACCGCAGGGTTCGGTATCTGATTCCCGGCTACGAGTCCGTTCACGACCTTTTGAGGTTTCTTCTTGAGAGCTGCATTCCTCCCGCCTCCCGGCTTCTTATTGCCGGAGCCGGCACCGGCAATGAAGCGGTTTCTCTGGCTTGTGCAAATCTCGGATGGAAAATAACCGGTTTTGAGCCCGCTCCTGAAATGGTCAAAATTGCCAGATCAAAGGTTCGGGAAAAGGGTCTCACCGGAAGGGTTGTTCTGGTTGAGGGCTTTATTGATTCAGTGGATGAAAAACCGCTTTTTGACGCGGCAACCTCAATACTGGTCATGCATTTTCTTGCAGATGACGGTTCAAAAGACGAATTTGCCCGTGAAATTTCAAAGCGACTGAAGCCGGGAGGAAAATTTGTTCTCGCAGACCTTGAGGGGGAGGCCGCTTCTCCTCGTTTCAAAATGTTGATTTCCGCCTGGAAACTGCGCCTTCTTTCCGTCTTTGACGACGCTGAAAAAGTTGAGAAAACTTTTGACAACATAATGAAAAAGGTTGTTTTTTCCCCCGAAGGAAGAATAAGGGAAATACTTCACAACGCCGGTTTTGAAACGGCTGAGAAGTTTTTTCAAAGCTATCTTACGGGCGGTTACATTGCCGCCAAACCCGAAAATTGAGTATCCTTTCATAATGAGCGGTTTATCTCCCGAACAAAAACTGGAAAAAATGGGTGTCAGTCTTCCGGCCTCTCCAAGCCCGGCAGGTTCTTATCTACCATGCGTTCGTTCGGGCAATCTTGTTTTTGTTTCGGGGCAGCTTCCTTTGAAAGGCGGAAAACTTCTGTTTAAGGGAAGAGTGGGTGACGAATTGACCGTTGAGAGCGCAAATGAGTGCGCACGCCTTGCGGCGCTGAATGTCCTGGCGGTTTTGAGAGATGCCGGGGGCGGAAGTCTCAATGCGGTTCGCAAAATAGTAAAAATTACGGGATATGTGGCTTCCGCTGAAAACTTTACATGTCAGGCCGATGTTGTGAACGGCGCATCAGATTTCTTCGCGGAGGTTTTCGGAGAAAAGGGAATGCACTCAAGGGCGGCGGTTGGCGCCGTACAGCTTCCGCTCGGCGCTCCGGTTGAGATTGAAGTCATAGCGGAAATGGCATCGGAACAGAACCCGCCTGTGGAATGAAGAGAAAAGTCTCTATCTGGACAGACTGCCTTCCGGTTTCGCTTGATGTTTTTGAGGTCGCGGATTTTCTGCGGGATTTCGGTTTTGACGCACGAATACGGGGCGGTTTGTTTGAAGCGAAAGGTGGCAACAATACGCTCGCCGCTTTTCTTGCCGGCATAAGGATACAAGATTTTGAAACACCGCTTGACCGTCCCGCCACTCCGTCACGGGAGAATGTTGACGAGGAGGTTTCAGATCTTCGGACGGGTGAGACCATTGCCGAACATGCCTATGACGGTTTCTGGTTTCAGAGGAAACTGCACACGGAAATTGCCTCTTTCCACTCTCCGGACACGCTGGCAAATCTGGTTCTTACGGGGCGGCTTGTCTGCACTTACGGGCGGAAAAGATATCATGCAAGAGTGGTTCTGATGGGGGCTATGCGGTCCGCCGTTCAGATTGTTTCCACCGCGGGTGTGGTTGAAGGGCCCGCCAGACCGCCCGAATATTACTGGGCAAAAGGGCGTATTTTTCAGCGGGGGCTCACCGGTGATGAGCTCAGAGACGCTCTTTCAGTTCTTGACGATACATTCAAAGGCAGGTTTGTTGAGCAGTCCGACCCTCTGATGGGGCGCATAGTTTCCGCCTATTGTCTGCAACCTCTTCTTTATGTTATTGGGGGAAGGGTGTTTTGCGAAGACCCCGGTTGTTGTCTTTTTAATTCACACCGGCAGTCCGAGGTGTTGAAAGCCCAGGCGCAAGGGGCTGTTTGCGAACAATGCTCCGGGATGTTGAGCGGGGCGGGGGGTTGAACCGGGAATCACGGGCGGGTTTTGTTTTTCCGCTTTGTTGCGCCGGTTCCTTATCCTTCCATTTTTCTGAGAGTTTCTATTGCAACTCTTGCCGCCTTCTTTCCTGAAAGCAGCATGCCGCCGAAAGTGGGCCCCATTCTGGGCAGTCCATATGTGGTGTTAACGGACATTCCGCACGCTATCAGTCCCGGGTGAACCTCTCCCGTGTATTCCACAAGGGCGTCTTCGGCTTTCTCCACCCACATTGACCCGTGTCCCGGAAGTTTTTTGTATAGTCCCTGCTGTGACAGGCGTGAAACCGCATATGCGTCATGGCCGGTCGCGTCTATGACGAGTTTTGACTCTATGGATATGGGGTCAAGACAGGTTATTTCCTTCGGCACATTGGCTATCGGAGTCCAGTTGATGACGATTCCCGCAACCCGGCCGTCTTCTCTCAAGACCAGATCGTCAAACATCGTCATGTTTCTTATGGTCGCTCCGGCCTCACAGGTCATTGAAATGAGTTTTGAGCACGCGTAAGGCGCGTCAACTATAAAGTGCCCTTCGGATATTTCCTGATAAGGAACCTCAATTTCATCCAGAACCGTTTGTCCGGGGGCTCGCACGCTTGCTTTGTTCATAAGGTATCCGCCTATCCAGAAACCGCCGCCCAGAGAGTTCAAGCGCTCAACAAGCAGAACTTTATATTTGGCAAGCGCTATGTCTTTTGCGGCGACAAGACCGCTCGGCCCCGCGCCTACTACAATCACATCACTTTCCGTGTATTCAAGAAATTCACGGGAAAAACTTTCAACAATTCCCCTTGTAACCTCTTTTTCTCCAACCGGAGCAAACTTCACTTTTCCGTTTTTGTCATTCTGTGCCATCTTTTACAGTTTTCTCCTTGTTCTCTTCAGGTTCGGCCGGTTCCTCAGATTCGGCCTCCGTTTCGTTTTCCCCTTCGCCCGCCGCAACATTTTCCGCCGCTTCGGCCGTTTCCTCAGGTGCCTCCGCCGCGGCAACCTCCTGCGCTTCTTTTTCTTCCTCGTCTTCCTCGGCAGTAATCTGCACAACTATGGAAGTTTTTATTTGCGCCTTGACCCTTATGGGCACATCAAATCTGCCGACGGATTTGATATTTTTTTCAAGCAGGATGTTTTTCTTTTCTATTTCAATTCCGTGCTGTTCTTTAAGGGCTTCCTCTATGGTGTTAACGTTTACCGAGCCGAACATCTTTTGTCCCTGGCTCAGTTTTGTTTCTATTGATATGACCGTTCCTTCAATTTTGTCCGCAAATGCCTGAGCATCCGCAATGGTTTTCTCACGTTTCTCTTTAAGGGCTTCAAGCTTTTTCTCCCAGTCCCTCAAATTTGACCGGGTTGCCTCTATGGCGAGCTTCTGCGGAAAGAGGTAGTTTCTCGCGAGACCCTTTCTGACGGTCTTTATCTCACCGGCAAGTCCTATGTTGTCCACATCAGATGTCAGTATGACTCTCATTTTCTACGCCTCTACTTATGAAGTGTCGTGTAGGGAAGAAGCGCCATAAAACGCGCCCGCTTAATCGCGGTCGCCACTCTTCTCTGTTCTTTAGCGTTCAAACCCGTTCCCCTTTTGGATATTATCTTTTTTCTTTCGGTTATGAATTGGGAGAGGAGCTCCGTGTCCTTATAATCAATCCGCTTTCCCTCTTTGGCAAGATTGCGCGCTTTTCTTCCTTTTCTTCTGTTAGGTCTTCTCTGGGTGTGGCTCCTCATTTTCCTTCCTCTCCTTTGTTCTCAGTTGACCGGGTCGGTGGTTCGGAAACCGCTCCGCTTTGTGCCGCCGGAGCCTCTGTCGCTCTGGGCGCCTCGTCCGCCCTCCGGCTTTGTCTTTCTTCCCCGGTTTTTTCTTTCAGACGCTGCTCCGGGACGGGGGGTTTTTCCGGTTCTCTGCCGTGAGCCTGATCCTCATCCACCGAAACCGTTATAAACCTCATCACTTCACTTTTGTGAAAGCCCAGATGTTTTTCAACGGCCGCGACAACGCCGGGAAGAGCTTTGTATGTAAGAATATGGTATAAACCGCGCCTGTAACCTTCTATTTCGTAGGCAAGAGCGCGTTCATCCCATTTTTCATCCCTTATGGTCTGCCCGCTGTTTTCTTTCAGAGCGCCGGCAATTTTATCCCGTATAACGCCAAGCTCATCGCTTCCGATATCGGGTCTCACCAGATAGAGAGTCTCGTAAAATCTAAGTTTGTCAGTCAACTGCTTCCTCCTGCTTCGGTCTTGCGCCCGCTTTGCTCACCGTCTCCTGCGGGAACAGGCAAGAAGGCCTGTGGGGCGGATTATAACATATAAACCGTCCTTTCAAAATCCGCTGTCAAAGCATAAGCGGAGCGATGACGAGCGAGACTATGGACATAAGTTTTATCAGTATGTTCATTGCAGGTCCCGAAGTGTCTTTGAACGGGTCTCCTATGGTGTCTCCGACAACCGCGGCTTTGTGCGCTTCGGAGCCCTTGCCTCCGAGATTGCCCTCTTCTATGTATTTTTTCGCGTTGTCCCAGGCTCCTCCGGAATTTGCCATAAGCAAGGCCAGCATAACGCCGGTTACGACCGCCCCCGCGAGAAATCCGCCGAGAGCTTCCTTGCCGAGGGCAAGGCCTATCGCTATTGGCGCTATCACCGCCACAACGCTCGGAACAATCATTTCACGCAAAGAGGCGTCCGTGCTGATGCCGACGCATGTGGAGTAGTCCGGTTTTGTTTTTCCCTCAAGAATTCCCTTAATTTCCCGGAACTGTCTCCTCACTTCCTCAACCATTTTCTGCGCCGATCTTCCTACGGCTCCCATTGTGAGAGCGCCTATTATGAAAGGCATTGTTCCGCCTACAAGCATTCCTATTACAACTTTCGGCTGTGAAATGTCTATGGATGAAAGACCGACCGCATTGACATATGCGGCAAAAAGCGCCAGAGCAGACAGTGCCGCCGACCCGATGGCAAAGCCTTTTCCGATTGCGGCCGTTGTGTTTCCGAGTGAGTCAAGCTTGTCCGTTATTTTTCTCACGTTTTCACCGAGTCCGCCCATTTCCGCAATGCCTCCGGCGTTGTCCGCAACCGGTCCGTAGGCGTCCACCGACATTGTCATGCCGATTGTTGCAAGCATGCTGACCGCCGCGATCCCTATTCCGTAAAGCCCGGCGCAGTAATAGGAAAGCCCTATTACAATTGCTATTGTAAAAACAGGCGCCGCCACGCTATACATCCCAACCGCCAGTCCCTCAATGATGTTGGTAGCCACTCCCGTTTCTGACGCTTCGGCGATTTTTTTCACCGGTGAAGCCGAAGTGTAATACTCCGTTATGCGTCCTATGATAACGCCTGAGAAAAGACCCAGAACCGAGGCGAGGAAAATACCGATCGCGCTCAAAACCACGAAACCGTCTCCGCCGGAAAAACCGTGCAGACCGCTTTTGTCCAGCTGCGTGTTTGCCGCGAGAAGAAGCAGCCCGGCAAGCGAAAGAACAATGTATACGACACCCGCTATGATGGTTGACCAGCGCAGTACCAGTTGCGGCTCAGAGTTTTTGAGCCATCCCACCGACTGTGCTCCGACCAGAGATGCCAGGCTTCCCGCCAATATGAGACCCAGAGGAACGGCCATCAAAACGGATGAATCCACCAGCGCTCCGCCGCGGGAAACAAATGTTGCGGAAGCCGCTATGACAACCGTTGCGATAACGGCTCCAACATATGATTCAAAAAGATCCGCTCCCATTCCGGCGACATCTCCGACATTGTCTCCGACATTGTCCGCTATTGTCGCGGGATTTCTGGGGTCATCTTCAGGAATGCCCGCCTCAACTTTTCCAACGAGGTCCGCTCCCACATCCGCGGCTTTTGTATAGATGCCGCCTCCGATTCTGGCAAAAAGGGCCACAGTGCTGGCTCCCATTGCAAAACCGCCTATTATTTCCGCAAAAATATAATTTTCCATTGTTCCGAGAACAATGAAACTGATTGAAAGCCCCAGCAGCCCGAGCCCCGCGACCGAAAGCCCCATAACATTTCCGCCTTTGAATGCGGCTTCAAGGGCTTTTGACTGTCCGCCGTTTGCCGCCGCCTGCGCGGTTCTTACATTGGCTTTTGTTGCGGACTGCATTCCGAAAAATCCGGCAAGCACGGAACACAACGCCCCTCCGACATATGCAAGCCCCGTTTCCCACCCTATCCAGTAGCTGATAAAAGCGAAAACCGCCACAACAAATACAAAAATAATTCTGTATTCTCTTTTAAGAAACACCATTGCCCCTTCATGGATGGCTTCGGATATTTCCTTCATCTTGTCGCTTCCGACCGGCAGTGCGTTCAGGCCCCGATAGACAATGTAGGCGTAGAGCAAAACAATCACTCCCACCACTGCTCCGGCAATTCCAGCCGTGTATGTATCAAACATTATTTTCTCCTCCGTTGATTTTCTGTTTTTTCAAATTTGTTTCAAGTTCGGTTGTATTTGTTCATTGCGGCTTCGGCGCCGGATGAAACGACTTCGCAAACCGCTTCCGTAGCTCTCTCTACGGAACCCATAACGGCGTTCATTTCTTCATCACGGAAGTCCTCAAGAACATATACGGCGGTTTCAACTCCGGTTTTTGATTTGCCAACACCTATTCTCAGTCTTATGAAATCATTTCCCAGTCTGTTAATCAGAGATTTGACTCCGTTGTGTCCCGCGCTGCCGCCGCCCAATTTTACTTGGATGCGTCCCACGGGCAAATCCACTTCGTCATGCGCCACCACCAGATTTTCTTTGCCGATGCCGTGAAATTGCATTATCCGCCTCACAGGCTCTCCACTGTTGTTCATGTAGGTTTCGGGTTTGAAGACAATCATTTTTACGCCCTCGAGAAAACCGCTTCCGTAACTTCCCCCGAAACCCTTCCTTGAAATTTCAATTCCGATTCTTTCCGCAACTTTTTCAACCGCCATAAAGCCGACATTGTGTCTGTTCCGTTTGTAGCGCAATCCGGGATTGCCGAGACCAGCTATGAGAAAAGCCACGGTTTTTCTCATAGCTGGTTTTTTCTCCGTCTTAATTGCCGGAGCTTTCCTCCGTGGTTTCCTGTGTCTCTCCCGAACTTTCCTCCGTTTCCGCATCTTCCTTCGTCTCCGCGGTTTGCTGCGCCGCTTCGGAGATTGCGGCTCTGGGCGCTATAACCATTACAACTGTGTCTTTCGGGTTGTTCAGGATTTGGATATTCTCAGCCGGGGTTATGTCTCTTACATGCAGAGAGTCCCCCACGCCCAGTTCAGTTATGTCCACTTCAATTCTGCCCGGTATGTTTTCGGGAAGGCATTTGATTTTGAAATTTCTTTCAGTGGCCTCAAGTATTCCGCCTTCTTTGATGCCGCGTGATGTTCCGACAAATTCTATGGGAACATCAACTTTGAGTGCGCTGTTCGGGTCTATGGACTGAAAGTCAAGGTGTTTTGTTTTGCCGGATACGGGGTCTTTCTGGACATCTTTGAGAATTGAGAGAGCAGGGCTGGTGTCGGAATTTTCAATATTGATTTCAAGCAGCGTGTTTCTGTAGGATTCGGTTGCCAGCGCTTTTTTCAAATCCTCCGGCGCGACCTCAATTGACAATGAGTCAATTCCCTTTCCGTAGATAACGCCCGGAATCATCTTGTCTTTTCTGACTTTGGCTACACCGATTTTTCCGGTTCGTTCCCTTTTTCTGACGATCAAACTGCTTTTTTCCATTTTAGGTTTCCTCTGTAAGCGGAGCTATATGCGTACTGAATCAGTTGAAAAGAGGGCTTATGGATTGTCCCGTCGCCACTCTGCGAATTGATTCTCCTATTAAGTCAGCCATGGATAAAACGGTCAGTCTATCACACTTTTCAATTTTTTCTTCCTGCGCGATCGTATTTGTTATCACAACTTCCTCAAAACGGGATGAATTGATCCTTTCAATCGCAGGGCCGGAAAGAACTCCGTGTGTGCAGCATAGGGAAACGCTTTTCGCACCCTCGCTGATGAGAACATCCGCCGCCTGCGTTGCCGTTCCGGCGGTGTCAACCATATCGTCCACTATAATTGCGTGCTTTCCTTTTACATCTCCTATGATGTAATCCACATCAGCCACATTCGGCGCGGTTCTTTTTTTCGTGGTCATTGCGATTTCCAAATGCATCTTGTCGGCGTAAAACCGGGCTCTTTCCATTCCCCCCGCATCCGGAGAAACAACAATGGCATTTTCGCCTTCATATTTTTTCTTCAAATATCCTATTATTACGGGAGCCGCGTAGAGGTGGTCAACAGGGACATCAAAGAACCCCTGTATCTGCCCCGCGTGAAGATCAATTGTCATCACACGTTTTGCTCCGGCGTTGACCACTGTGTCGGCTATAAGTTTCGCTGATATTGGCCCGCGCGGTTTGACTTTTCTGTCCTGCCGCGAATAGCCGTAATAGGGCATAACCGCTGTTATTGAAGCCGCCGAAGCGCGTTTGAGGGCGTCAGTGATTATAAGCAGCTCCATAATGTTTTCATTTACCGGGGGGCAGGTTGACTGGACTACAAAAACGTTTGCTCCTCGTACGCTTTCCACAATCTCGGCGTATATTTCGCCGTCGCTGAATCTGTGCAGATTTATTTTTCCCGGCCGGACGCCTATTTTCTCACAAATTGACTCAAAAAGCGGGATGTTGGAACTTCCGCCAAACACCTTTACCGTTTCATCTAAATCGGACACTTTGAACCCTCTTTAACACAAGACAAACCACAAAAAACCCGCCCGGAGGGCAGGATTACTAAATATAGACGGAAGGGGGGATTATGCAAGAAGGTTGATTTTATAATACAGTTAGATTTCAATGAAGTTTTTTGCACTAGATGTTGAGACCGCAAATCCTGATTATTCCTCTATCTGCCAAATAGGGATTGCTGAGTTCCGAAAGGGTAAATTAGTAGATCAATGGAACACACTGGTTAATCCAGAAGACTATTTTGACCAATCCAATGTAGTTATAAATGGTATTAGTGAGAATGATGTAAAAGGCTCTCCAAATTTTGGTAGTGTTTATAAAGAGCTTGAGGGAAAAATAAATAGCCAAATAGTAGTTCATCATATGCCATTTGACAGGGTTGCTGTCAATCAGGCTTGTGAAAAATATAACTTGGGAGAATTGCAAATAAGATGGCTTGATTCTGCCAGAATTGCTAGAAGGGCTTGGAGAGAAAAGTTTGCCCGCAAAGGCTATGGACTAAAAAATGTTGCAACCTCTCTAGGAATTGAATTTCAACACCACGACGCTCTTGAAGACGCAATTACTGCTGGGAGGATTGTCAGTCGCGCATGTTATGAAAATGGGGTGTCAATTGAAGAATGGTTTATAAGGGTAGAAAAACGGATTTTCCCCTCTAACATTAACAGCCCGCGTTCTTCTCTGAGACTTGAAGGCAATCCGGAAGGGGATTTGTATGGAGAGAGTGTTGTATTTACCGGAGAACTTTCTCGTACAAGAACCGAGATGGCAGAAATTGCTGCTGAACTTGGTTGTGATGTTAGCAACTCGGTATCTAGGAAGACATCAATTCTTGTGTTGGGAAGTCAGAATATTGAAAGGCTATCCGGACACGACAAGAGTTCAAAGCATAGGCGGGCGGAAGAGTTGATTGCCAAAGGTGTTCCTATCAAAATTTTATCCGAGAAGGATTTCGTGGAATTTTGTAATATCCAAAATGCTGATTGATTTGGACATAAAAATTCCGGAGAAATATTTGAATTCAAAGAAGAAATCAAATTTTTTGGAGTAAAACAGATGACCAATCAGAGACAAAAAAGCGTTTTGGAGTCAAAACAAAAAGCCAAGAGGTGGGCAGTAAGAGAAATTACAAGCAAGTGGTTTATGGGTTATAGCGAGGGGACTTTCTCTGATGACATTTGTTACGCTTATCTGTTTGAGAAAAAAGAGGAAGCCGAGAAGAAATGCCAGGTTTACGGCCATCATGAAGTTGTTGAGGTGAATGTGACAATTGAGTCACAAATATTTATTGATAGGTGGAAAAAAATAGAGACCGAGAAGAAAACTACTTCCTGAACTTCCCGAAATTCGTTTTTTCAAAGAGTCAACCATCTTGTGTCTTTGAGTTTTTTCGCTTCGTGAAGCCAAATGATTTTGCCTGTGGAAGCAAGTTGAATTTTTCCTCAAACTCTTTTTTGCTCATCATTTCAGGCCATAAAAGGTTGATTTTGATTTCTGTGAAGTCTTCAATTTTCACGGCTTTCAATTCTTCTAATTTCCTCAAATCCCTAAAGAAAGCCGATTCTGGTTTTTTCAAGCCTTTGTAGATCCCACCAACCTCTTTCCAGAATTCTTCCGTTTCCATACTCACTACAATTTTGTCGAGCAAGAAATTAAGGATCAATATTTGCCTCTTCGCAATCACCCGTTTTCTGGGACTTTCAAGTTTTCCGAACAATTCATGCATCCTTTCACGGAAAAGGGATTTGCGAAGATGGAGGGTGATTTCTTCCGCTGCCTTTTTGCAGAGAGTCTTTATTCCTCTCAGGCCGAATTTCAGGAAAGCTGTCAAGTCAGCATTGTTTTGAGCCGTCTTTCCTAAAACTTCCAGATACTCGGCGTTGTATTCATAGTAGAAGTTGGAAACAGGTATGAAAATTTCTTCCTGAAGCCCCGCCTTGCGGAGCATAAACGCTTCTCCTGCCCTTGCCATTCTGCCGTTGCCGTCTAAGAAAGGGTGAATTGCTGCAATGTGGTAATGGATTGCAAGGGATTGAATAAGCGGGTCATGCTCCCGAAATTTTCCCGAAACCGCTTGGTTGAGTTCATTAAAGACTTTTTCACACTCATTTCCTCCTTCCACCCCTCTGTGTTTAGGCAAACCGAAAGTTACATTTTGGCCGTTTCTCCGTAATGCCCCCGGCTCGCAGTGGTCGTCATCACAACCTTTTACAATCCGCCCGTGAATCTCTTTTATCAGTTCACCGCTGAAGGGATAATCAGATGGTAATTCCGTAAGCCATCTGTAAGTCTGCTCCGCGGCTCTCGCCTGTCGCTGAGAGTGCGTCAGCCCATCTTCGGGAGGGTTTTGTCTCAGAGCCCTGTCAAGTTCTTCTTCAGTGAATTCCGCTCCTTCTATTCTTGAAGTTCCTTCTGCTTCGCGTCTTAATTGTTCCGCTTTCCACCGTTCGGTATAGTCGCGTGTGCGAGGGAGAAGTTTTAAGGTCTCAACCGCCGCTTTTGCTTCGGCAAGCGGGGTGGAAATTTCCTTGAAATCGTATTTAATCCAGTCCGCAGGCTGTCTCTATTTTATGACGCTCATGGTGCGGTCATAAAATAGTTCGTTGTCAGTTCATTGTCAACTCATTGGAAAAATTATTGTTGTGTTTGAGGGTTTTATATCTTGTTCAAGCTATTCCATTGTCAACTCATTGTCAGTTCATTGCAATTTCATTGTTCTACTTTCTGAACTTCCCGAAATCCACATCGCGTTTTTCAATAAAGGCGTCAACACCCTCTTTTGACTCTTCAGTCAGATGGAAGAGTTCAAGAGAGCTCAAACCCATGCGCGATATGCCGAAAATGCTGTCCGTGTCGGCGTTGAAAGAGTATTTTGCCACTTTCAGCGCGGTGGGGCTTTTGGAGAGAATTTCATCACACCATTTGTTAACTTCGTCGCTCAGCTTCTCAGTCGGCGCAACCGCATTTATAAGTCCCATATCAAGAGCCTCTTTCGCCGTGTATTGACGGCACAAATACCACATCTCCCGCGCCTTTTTCTCACCTATAATCCTTGCCAGATAAGCCGTTCCGAATCCGGCGTCCACGCTTCCAACTTTCGGCCCCACCTGCCCGAAAACGGCGTTTTCAGACGCGATCGTCAAATCACACACCACTTGAAGCACATTTCCGCCGCCGATTGCGTAGCCTTTTACCGCAGCAATGACCGGCTTGGGAATATTGCGTATCAAGTAGTGAAGTTTAGCCACATATGCGCCCACTCCGAGAAGGTTTTCATTTTCCGTCTTCTTTTTTTTCTTCGCTTTCTGGTCTCCGCCGGTTGAAAACGCCTTGTCGCCCGCGCCCGTAATAACAACAACCCCGATGGCATTGTCCTTCCACGAGTCAGTAATCGCGTCTATCATTTCACGCAGAGTTTGAGCCCGGAAAGCGTTCATCACCTGCGGGCGGTTGATTGTAATTACGGCGCGTCCTTTGGATTTTGAGTATTTTATGTCTTCAAACTTCTCCATGTTTCCGTCTCTTATCCCTTATACCATTTAGGCGCCGGGCCGCCGTTTGAAATGTTGACCGTTTTCGTCTCAAGATAGTTTTCAAGTCCCTCCGCTCCAAGCTCTTTGCCGAAGCCGCTCTGTTTCAGACCGCCATATGGTGTTTGCGGAACAATGCCTCCGTATGTGTTGACCCAGATATACCCCGCTTTGATTTTGCGGGCACACCTCAAGGCTCTGCTTGTGTTGTTTGTCCAGACCCCTCCTGCAAGGCCGTATTCAGTGTCATTGGCGATTTGCAGCGCCTCCTCTTCGGTTTTGAATTCCATTGCGGCAACCACAGGGCCAAAAATCTCATTCCGCGCGGCCGTACTTTGCGAATCCACTTTCTCAAGAACGGTCGGCTCAAAAAAATATCCCTTTCCGCGCCGGCGACCGCCGCCGCAGACTGTTTTTGCACCCTGTTTTACGGCTTCGTCAACGCAGCTCCGCACTTTTTCAAAATGTTCACACGATATCAGCGCCCCCATCTCCGTGCCCGGCAGTTCGGGGTTGCCGACTTTAATTTTCGCAATTCTTTTCAGGTACGCGTTCATAAAGCCGCAGTAAATTTTTTTGTGCAGAAGAAGTTTTGTAACCGCGGTGCAGTTTTGTCCCTGATTGAAAAACCCGCCTCTCAGGCAGGCCTCAACCGCCGCTTCCACATCCGCATCTTCAAAAACAATGCACGACGCTTTTCCGCCGAGCTCCAGAGACACCCGCGTTACGTTGTCCGCCGCATTCTTCATAACCGCTTTTCCCGTTGCGGTTGAGCCCGTAAAGGCAATTTTTTCCACTCCCCGGTGGCGGACAAGCGCTTCTCCGACCAGTGAACCGGCGCCGGTAACGACATTAAAAACTCCGGGGGGAAGACCGGCTTTTTGATGGCACAATTTTGCGATTTTTGTTATTGCAACGGATGTGAGTTCGGACGGTTTTACAACAACGGTGCATCCTGCCGCGAGAGCGGCCGATATTTTCCAGAATGCGAGCAGAACCGGGAAGTTCCAGGGCACGATTTGCGCCGCCACCCCGACCGGCTCTTTTATCGTGAAAGATGTCTGATTTGCCGGAACATCAATTGTTTCTCCGCCGATTTTGAGCGCAAGCCCCGCGAAATATTCAAGGGTTTTTACCGAACCGCCGATTTCAACCAGTTTGCTTTCCCGTATGGGCTTCCCGGTTTCCCGCGTGTTTATGAGCGCGAGTTCGTCTGAGTTTTTTTCCAGCAAGGCCGCGATTTTGAGCAGAGCCTTTGCTCTTTCGGGAGCCGGGGTGTTTTTCCAAATTTCAAAAGCTCGCCCGGCTGCTTCCACTGCGACATCAACTTCCGTCTCTGCGCAAAGGGCGACTTTTGCAAACAGTTTTTCCGTGGCCGGATTCTCGCGTGGAAAGTATTGCGCCCCGGAAGGGACTACCTCACGCCCGTCTATAAAGGGATTGCATTTGATTACCGCAGGCACTGTTTTTACACCCGGAGATTAGTCTATACTCTATATTCATTAACCGTTATATGTAGAAAATAAAACGGTGGGGAGGAATGCGCGATGCCGGATGTTATTGAAGCGGGTGGAAAATGTGTTTGCGGGGCTGTCCGTTTTACCGCAAAAAGTGTCAGCACGAGTGTTGGGGCATGTCACTGTGGAACTTGCAGAAGTTGGGGCGGCGGTCCTTTTATGGGGGTTAATTGCGGTTCGGACGTGTCTTTTGAGGGCGGGGAAAATATAAAGGTTTTCAATTCGTCCGACTGGGCGGAGCGCGGTTTTTGCAGAAAGTGCGGGACTCATCTGTTTTACAGAATAAAAAGAAACAAACAGCACATAATGCTCGCCGGTCTTTTCGGCGGCGGAGTGCAGTTTGTTTACACCCATCAGGTTTTTATTGATGAGAAACCCGGATTTTATGAGTTTGCCGACAAAACGGAAAACATGACGGGCGAGGAGTGTTTTGCGAAGTTCGGGGAGGGGGATTGTGAGGAATAACGGCGGAGACTCACAGGCGATTAGGCCGTTTTAAGGGAATAGAATAATATGCCATTTACTATGGATGGTAATTTGTATTCTGCGGAATGTATGATCTGGTGGAAAAGATATTCGGTGCGCGGGAGAACCTGTATGAGTAGGGAGCGGGTTGGTGAGACGCACTCTGGCCGCCGGTATGAGAATTAAGGTCAGCTTTCAGTTTTTTTGACAACCCGACCTCTTTTTCTGTAAATTAGCCCTGTTTCTTTTGAGGAGGAACTGAAAATTACTCTTATAGACAGCATCTACAAAAAAGTCTTTGAGCGCGGTGAGTGCATGGATTTTGATGAGGCGCTCGCGCTGACAAAAATTCCCGTATCGGCAATCGGAGAGCTTATGTGTGTCGCCCGCGATGTTACAAAAAAACATCACGGAGACGGCGTTTTCCTGCGATCGATCATATCCGCACAGACCGGAAACTGTCCCGAAGACTGCTCTTTCTGCTCTCAGTCTGCGCACTATGACACCGATGTTGAAGTCCACCCGCTTATGGCGGATGAAAAAATTCTGCAGGCGGCAAAACAGGCTGAAGCAATGGGCGCGATGGATTTTTGCATAGTTATAAGCGCAAAAGGTCCCACACCGCGCATTTTCAAGCGAGTTCTCGGAGCCGTTGACCTTCTTAAAAAAGAAACCAATCTCAAGATAGGCTGCTCACTGGGTGAACTTACCGAAGAGCAGGCGGTTTTGCTCAAAGAGCACGGAGTCTGGAGATACAATCACAACATTGAGGCCTGCAGAAGCCATTTTCCAAACATTGTTACCACGCACACATATGATGACAGAGTCCGGACGGCAAAGATTGTGAAAAAAGTCGGTATGAACCTTTGTTCGGGGGGAATTCTCGGAATGGGCGAGACTACGCGCCAGAGGGTTGAATTCGCTTTTGAAATACGCGAGCTTGACCCGAACTGGGTTCCGATCAACTTCCTCAACCCGCGTCCGGGAACGCCGTTTTCAAATTTTGAACCGGTTCAGCCGCTTGAAGCGGTGAGGATGATTTCCATCTGGCGCCTTGTTCTTCCCGATAAAATACTCATGATTTCAGGCGGCAGAGAGGTAACGCTCAGAGACCTTCAGTCAATGGGGGTGTTTGCGGGCGCAAACGCGATGATAGTCGGCAACTATCTTACAACGCCGGGCAGGTCTCCCGAAGAAGACCTCAAAATGCTTGAAGACCTCCAGATGCCCGTTCGCACAGACATACCAAACTGAAAAACCCCGCGGGCGTCTTCATAGAATGGCCGACAGACGCAGAAATATCTGGCACCCCTTCACCCAGATGAAAGAACATGAGGAGGGCAAACCGCCGCTTATGATAGAAGGCGGCGAAGGTTCATACCTCATAGATTCCGAAGGCAACCGGTACATAGACGGTGTTTCCTCATTGTGGGTCAACATTCACGGACACGGTGTGGACGAAATAGAGTCCGCCATTAAAAGCCAGCTGGACAGCATAGGGCACAGCACTTTGCTTGGCCTCTCAAACCCCGCCGCCGAAGAGCTTGCGGAACAACTCATTAAAAATGCACCGTCCGGTCTTACCAAGGTTTTCTTTTCAGGCGACGGGGCGTCAGCCGTTGAAGTGGCGATTAAAATGGCCTTTCAGTATTGGAAAAACAAAGGAGAAACCCGCAAAACAAAGTTCATCTCGCTTGAAAACGGCTATCATGGAGACACCCTGGGAGCGGTTTCAGTCGGGGGAATAGATATGTTTCATTCCGCTTTCAAACCGCTTCTGTTTGAGTCTTTCAAAGCCCCCTCATACTACTGTTACAGGTGTCCGCTCTCAAAAACATATCCTTCGTGCGGGACTGCCTGCGCCGGTGAAGTTGAAAAAATTTGCGCCGCCCATCCGGGCGAAATTGCGGCGATAATAGTTGAGCCATATGTTCAGGCCGCGGGCGGGATGATTGTGTCGCCTCCAAATTATCTGGAAAAAGTCAGAGAGATTGCGGACAGTCAAGATGTTTTGCTCATAACGGACGAGGTGGCCACGGGATTTGGCCGAACCGGTAAGATGTTTGCCTGTGAGCATGACGGGGTCTGTCCCGATATGATGGTTCTCGGAAAAGGACTCACGGGCGGATATACGGCTCTTTCCGCAACGCTCACAACCGAGCGGATATACGAAGCCTTTCTCGGTGACTACGAAGAGTTCAAAACTTTCTTTCACGGGCACAGTTATTCGGGCAATCCGCTCGCATGCGCGGCCGGAATTGGAAATTTCAAAGCTTTTGAAAACAGGAAGACGCTTGAAAAACTGCCTGAAAAGATTGAGTTTTTTGAGAATGAGCTCAAAGAGTTCAACTCAATTGATAATGTGGGAGATGTCCGCAACAAGGGTCTCATGGCGGGGATTGAGCTTGTTCGTGACAAACACACAAAAGAAAAATATTCCGCGGGAGAAAAAATGGGGTGGAAGGTTGCTGAAAAGGCGATGGGTTACGGTGCTCTGCTCCGCCCGCTCGGTGATGTCGTGGTGCTGATGCCCCCGGTCGGGATTGAAATGGAAGATTTGAAGAAACTGATGAAAGCGACATTCAGGGCGGTCAGAGAAGTTTGTGAGGAAAGCTGATTTGAACTCCGCCGCCGCTTCATTTAGATTTTCCTTAAAATAAGCCGTAAAAACTGCCGCTTATTCATTTATGGGCCATGGGCAAAACCGCACAAAATACAAAAACCTGTGTTTCCACCAGAAAAAGGGGTGTGGAACGCCTCATAGATACTCCCTACACGGGGATAAATTCTTCGGAATATCAGATTGAGAAACGCAGACTTCAATATGGGCTTCTGAAAATTCAGCAGGATGTCGTAAAAAAAAACCGCCGCCTGGCAATTCTGTTTGAGGGTAGAGACGCGGCCGGCAAGGGCGCAACAATAAAGCGTTTTGCCGAGTATCTGATGCCCAAGCATTACAGGATAGTGGAGCTTGGAGTGCCCACTCCTAAAGAATCCAAAAACTGGTTTCACCGTTATGAAAAAGAGTTGCCGCACGATCAGGAAATTGTTTTTTTTGATCGCTCATGGTATACGCGCGCGCTTGTGGAGCCTACTATGGGTTACTGCACAGAGTCGCAATACAAGTATTTTATGAAAAAAGTTCTAAAGTGGGAAGAGGGCCTTATGAGGCGGGGGCTTGAAATAGTGAAATTTTATCTCTCAGTTGACATTAGAACCCAGTTGATAAGGTTCAACGAGAGAATGCGCGACCCGCTGAAATTCTGGAAGCTTTCCGAAAATGACCTCAAGGCGAGAAAAAAATGGCAGCGTTTTTCGGCTTATAAAGAGCAGATGTTTGCACGAACTTCCTCCGAATTGTCGCCCTGGGTTGTTGTAAATTCAAATTCCAAACGCGAAGCGGTTTTGACCTGTATGCTTTATATGACTTCTCTTAACAATAAAGACTTTACTCCGCTTACGGGTGAGTTGATGCAAACCCAGTATGAAATAAATCTGAAGGGAGTTACTTTCAAAGGATTGAGCGCTCAGCAGTATGCGGTTATTGCGAGCCTGTCCGAATAAGTTAAAAAAATATGAGCGAACAGGGTTTTCTCAAAGCGACCGGTCTGCCGAAAATGGAGTCCGCCGGCGGCCTGATTGTAAATTCTTCGGATTTTGTTCTTTTTATTACGAAAAGGGATAAGCTGGACCTCCCCAAAGGCAGGGTTGAGCCCGGAAGTTCATATGAAGAGACGGCCCTGCGTGAGGTTGTGGAAGAAACTTCAATTGAGCGGGATTTAATAAAAATTTCCAGTCCTCTTTGCCATACATGGCATGTAACTTCTTACGGCGCAAAAAAATACATAAAAAAAACCGTTTGGTTTGTCATGGAATACGGCGGCAAAGGCGACAGCCTGCGCCCTCAGCTTGAAGAGGGCATAACGGAATGCCACTGGATACATCCGGCAAATTTCAGGCTCTTCCGCACGAAAATGCGTCCCCGCATAGGGTATGTGACAAACTTGTGGAAAAAGGCGTTTTTTGAGATAAAAGCTCTAAATATTCCTAAAAAAGCCGTATAGGGTTTTTTTGAATTTTTATGGAACAACTTGGCTGGCTTGACGGTGAACTCTCTTCAATACGCGAAAAAGGCCTTTTCCGAGAACTCACTGAAATCCGGAGCGGACAGACGCCCGAAGTTTTAATCGGCGGTAAAAAATACATACTTCTCGGCTCAAACGGTTATCTTGGGCTTTCAACCCATCCCGAAGTGAAAAAAGCCGCCGCCGCAGCGCTTGAAAAATACGGAGCGGGCAGCGGCGGTTCCCGTCTTGTAAGCGGGACAACCAACCTTCACCATGAACTTGAGCGGAAGATAGCGGATTTCAAAAAAACGGAAGCCGCGATTGTTTTCAGTTCGGGTTATCTTGCAAATATGGGAACAATTCAGGCTCTTGCCTCAAAGGGTGATGTAATTTTCAGCGATGAACTGAATCACGCTTCAATCATAGACGGCTGCGGACTTTCCGGCGCAAAAATCAGGGTTTACGGGCATTTGGATTTCAATCGTTTGGAAGATTTAATTTCACGGGAAAATTCCGCTTCAAGAAAGCTTATAGTTACAGATACGGTTTTCAGCATGGACGGAGACCTTGCCGACCTGTCCGTGCTTTGTGAAATTGCCGAAAGGCACGGCTGCGCGCTTATGGTTGACGAGGCGCACGCAACCGGCGTTCTCGGAGAGCGGGGCAGCGGCGCAACCGAGTATTTCGGTGTTGAAAGCAGGGTTGCCATTACCATGGGAACACTTTCCAAAGCCGTCGGTTCAACCGGCGGATACATAGCCGGCGACAGGAAACTGATTGAGTTCATAAGAAACAGGGCGAGGAGTTTTATATTTGACACTTCTCCTTCAGCGCCCGCGCTTGCCGCGTCGCTTGCGGCGATTGAAATAATAGAAAGGGACACCGCAAGGCGGGCACATCTCCGGGACATGGTGGAGATGTTCAAGGCGGGTCTGGAAAAGACCGGGCTTGATGTTCTTACTTCGCAGTCGGCAATAGTTCCAGTTCTTATCGGGGAGCCGGATGAGACTATGGAGTTTGCGGCGTTTTTAAGGAAAAACGGTGTTTATACTCCCGCAGTCAGGCCGCCTTCCGTTCCCGCCGGAAAATGCAGGATAAGGGCTTCAATAATGGCAACGCACGAAAAAAATCATATTGAAAAGGCGTTAAAAGCATTTGAAAAAGCTGCGGCGCAAGAGGGTCTGAAGGGTTTTTAGTAAAAAAGCGCGTGTGGATAAACATTTCTTTTTCATCCCGTTCATCCCGGCGCCCCTTGATTAATTCCCGGCCGCCTGTAGTTATTCCTGTTCCCTTTCCGTGATTCCCGCTAAAGCATGTACTTCGTTAAAACTGGGTCGGGAATCTCCCCCTCCCGTCATTCCCGTGGAAACGGGAATCCAGTATTGTGTTAAAACACATTACGGAAGGTTAGTCGGAACACCAAGGTAGAGTGTTTCATTCTGTTTTTTCTCCGGGGTGCGGACATAAATTCGGTTTTTCATTATGGGTTGATTTGTTGTCGCTTTCTCCGCCGGCAGACAACACTGCCTTTGTTGAGTCATTTTCTGCACTTCTCCGTCATTCCCGTGGAAACGGGAATCCGGTATTGCATTTCAAAACACTTTGCGGAAGGCCAATCGTAACATCAATGCAGAGAGTTCCATTCTGTCTGTTTGCCGAGGTGCAGACACAGAGTCACTTCTTTATACGGGTTTCTTTGTTGCTCCGTTTGCAGATGACATTGCCTTTGTTGAGTCATTTGTTGCTCTGCTCTGGATTCCCGCCCCCGTCCCCGTTTTCACGGGGACAAGCTTGCACTGGAATGACGGGAGAGAGCCGGAATTATGGTGGTATGGTTCGGGTGTTTTCCCATAACTTTTTCAGGAAGATGCTTCTGTGGGGAAGACAAATCCATGTCGTGAAAACAACTCCGGGTTTTGCGGTCAAAATTCACAGCGGCTTTCCCCGAATTGCAATATATGGCTATAATTGGAGTCTTATGTTTGCTAACTTTCAAAGGAGGTCCTAATATGAGAATGATTTTAACAGCAGTTATTCCCTTTGTGTTTATGGCCGGCTTTGTGCAGGCAGCCGGCGCAGCCGAAGATACCGTCTACAACAGACAGAAAAAAGCAGCACTTTACCTGCAAGTGGTTTCCGTGAAAGACATGATGACTGATCGTTTCCAAAGAACTGTCAAAACAGCTGCCGGAAGATGAGAGAAAAGTATTTGAGAAAATGATGACCGAATATATTGACTTCAAATCTTTGGAGCAGTCTCTCAAGGGGCTGATGGTCAAACACTTCACGGCGGATGAAATCAAGGCGCTTACAGATTTTTACAAATCTCCCGCCGGGAGCTCGGTCATGAAAAAATTCGGCAAGTATTCGGCCGACACCGTTCCCCTTATTCAGCGGGAAATTGTCAAGGCGATTGAAAAAATTGAAAACCGGTAGATTTTTCAGAGAGTCTGTAAAGTGAACAGGCTTGCAAAAGAAAAAAGTCCCTATCTTCTTCAACACGCAAAAAATCCGGTGGAATGGTATCCATGGGGCGATGAAGCATTTGAAAAAGCCGCACGGGAAGACAAACCCGTGCTGGTTTCGGTCGGATACTCAACCTGCCACTGGTGCCATGTGATGGAAAAAGAGTCTTTTGAAGACTCCGAAGTTGCGGCGTTGATGAACGACACTTTTGTATCCGTCAAAGTTGACAGAGAGGAGAGGCCCGATATAGACGGCGTGCTGATGAGCGTGTGCCAAATCATCTCACAGGGAAACTGCGGATGGCCTCTGAATGTTGTCATGACACCTGAAAAAAAGCCGTTTTTTGCGGCCACATACATACCCAAACACAATAAATACAACAGGGCGGGAATGGTTGAACTCATACCGCGCCTCTCTGAACTGTGGAAAACAAGACGGCCGGATATTGAAAAATCCGCGGGCGAAATAGCGGATGCAATTCAAAACTCGCAGACAATTATGCAGTCCGAGGGAAAAATGAGCGCGGATGAAATGCTTAAAAACGGATTCGCGCAGTTGGCAATGAACTTTGACCCGGTATTCGGTGGATTTGGAAACGCCCCGAAATTCCCCTCCCCGCACAACCTGATTTTTCTCACAAGACACTGGAAAAGAACCGGGGAGAGCAAAGCGCTTGAAATGGCGGAAAAAACTCTCGGCGCAATGTTGAACGGAGGAATAAACGACCATATCGGTTTCGGATTTCACAGGTATTCAACAGACCGCCGTTGGCTTGTTCCGCATTTTGAAAAAATGCTTTACGACCAGGCACTCATATCGCTTGCGCTGACTGAGCTGTGGCTTGCAACACAAAAACCCGCATACCGCGAGGGGGCGGAAAAAACACTGCAATATGTTATGAGAGACTTGACGGATCGGAGCGGGGGATTTTTCTGTGCGGAAGACGCCGACAGCGAAGGTGAAGAGGGAAAGTTTTATGTTTGGAGTGCCGGAGAGTTCGGCGAAACAATCGGGAATGCGGACGGGGATGAAGCCCGGTTTGCGGCCCAAATGCTGAACATAAAAAGCGGCGGCAACTTTGTTGATGAAGCCACGGGTGAAACCCCGGGGACTAATATCCCCCACATAACGGAAAAGATTTCCGAAGCCGCCGGGCGGTTTGGAATATCGGAAAAAGAGGCGGCGCAATATCTGGAATCGGCGAGAGAAAAACTTTTCGCCGCCAGAGAAAAACGCCCGCGCCCGCATAGAGACGACAAAATTCTTACAGACTGGAACGGTTTGATGATGGCCGCGTTTGCCAAAGCGGGACCGGCTTTCGGAGAAGAAAAATATATCCGCGCCGCGGAAAAAGCGGCGAACTTCATAACGGGCAAAATGCTTGCGGGCGGTGAACTTCTGCACAGATTCAGAGGCGGCGAAGCGGGTATTGCGGCAAATCTGGATGACTATGCCTTCACGGTGTGGGGGCTTCTTGAACTCTATGAAGCGGGTTTTGACACTTCGTGG
Source organism: Thermodesulfobacteriota bacterium (assembly GCA_965198945.1). GTDB lineage: Bacteria > Desulfobacterota_D > UBA1144 > Nemesobacterales > Mycalebacteriaceae > Mycalebacterium. The sequence goes on from CBDAQI010000001.1 coordinate 266,814, forward strand.
CTTGAACCCGCACTGTATTTGAATGACAAAATGATGGAACTGTTTTCAGACTCGGAGAAAGGCGCTTTTTTCTTTACATCGGTAAAAGCCGAACATCTGATAGCCAGAAAAAAGGAGATGCACGACGGCGCAATTCCGTGCGGAAATTCGGTTGCGGTTATGAATTTGATGAAAATTTCCCGAATTACGGGCAACTCCGGATACCGCGAAAGAGCCCTTGAGATTGTGCATTCACTGTCGCTTTCCATTGAAAAAATACCGTCCTCACACACGATGCTGCTGTGCGCGGTGGAGTTTGAGGCCGGCAAAACAACCGAGATAGTGATTGCTTCGGACAGCCGCAGAGAAACAAAAACCGTAACGGACGCGCTTGCAAAGAATTACGATCCCGGAACAACGGTGCTTCTCAAAGAAACAGGCGACAAGGCAATTGAACGGATCGCCCCGTTTGTGCGCGACTGCAAAACTACGGACGGCAAAGCGGCGGTTTATATCTGCGAAGACGAAACTTGCGGTCTCCCGGTCGGCGCCGAAGAGTTTGCGCAGTCTTGCAAAAACTAAAAAAGGGTTGATTTTTTTTCCGAGTCCAATCATTATGAGCAACGGGGAGCAGCGCCCCAAATAATTGAGGGGGTTTTGATAGTGGCTATTTCAAGGGATGAGAAAATAAAAGACCTTGTCAGCCTCATTGAGGAGCCGGAAGAACAGTCTTTTGTCGGAGACGGTGATCTTGATGAGATGGAGCTCTATGATATGGAGCTTGGTGAACCGGAAGAAGAGCTCTACGAAGAAGAAGACGGGGCGGAAATTACCTGACCCGGCGCGTCCGCCGCTTTTCTCAAGTGCAGCATAAGGACGGAAACGGCGGCCGGGGTCACTCCGGAAATTCTGCCCGCCTGTCCGATGGAGTGCGGTTTGGCCGTTGAGAGCTTCTGAACTATTTCCCTGGAAAGTCCGGGTACTTTAGAGTAGTCAAAAGCCTCGGGAATTGATAAGCTCTCAAATTTCTTGAACCTGCCAATCTGCTCGGTTTGCATCTTAACATAACCGGAGTATTTAACATGCATTTCCGCCTGCATGGCTATGTCCGAACCTTCAAGCTCGGCGGCGGACGGGTCAAAAAGCGCAAGCTCCGAGTAGGTGATTCCGGGCCTTTTTAGAATCTCGGCTAGGGAATGCTGTTTTTTAAGACCGGGTGAGCTCATCCTTTTCAGTTCCTCATCCGCCCTTCCTCCGGGAACCTCTTTTGTGTTCTCAAGTCTTTCCACTTCTCTTTCAAGAAGTTCTTTTTTCAAAACAAGTTTTTCATAACGCTCGTCGCATATCAGACCCGCCCGGTATCCCTTCTCCATCAGTCTCAAATCAGCGTTGTCTTCACGCAGAATCAGTCTGTATTCAGCTCGTGAAGTGAACATTCTGTATGGCTCGTCAACCCCTTTGGTAACAAGGTCGTCTATCATAATTCCTATGTAGGCGTCAGAACGGTCAAGAATTAAGGGCGCGTCTCCGCGTGAGTGAAGAGCGGCGTTTATCCCGGCAATAATTCCCTGCCCGGCGGCTTCCTCATAACCGGTCGTTCCGTTTACCTGACCCGCGAAGAAAAGCCCGTGCGCATACTTGCACTCAAGCGAGGAGGTCAACTGCGTGGGGTTTATAAAATCGTATTCAACCGCATATCCGGGGCGCATTATTTCAACTTCCTCAAGCCCTTCAACCGTCCTCGCCATCTCCGTCTGGACATCAAGCGGGAGGCTTGTGGATATGCCGTTCGGATAAATTTCATATGTGTTTCTTCCCTCGGGCTCAAGGAAAATCTGGTGCCTGTTTTTGTCCGGAAATTTGACGATTTTATCCTCAACCGACGGACAGTAGCGCGGGCCCACTCCGGATATGACTCCGGAATAAAGAGGCGAGCGCGATAGGTTTCGTCTTATAACATCGTGTGTTTTTTCATTGGTATGGGTTATGAAACAAGACATCTGGCTGATTTTTCCGCGCTCATTTGAGAAAGAAAAAGGACGGGGATTTTCGTCTCCTTTCTGTTCTTCAAGAGCTTCCCAGCGGACCGTTCTTCCGTCAAAACGCGGAGGGGTTCCGGTTTTCAGACGCCCGACTTCAAGACCCAAATCTTTGAAAGAGTTGGAAATCGTCAAAGCCGCTTTTTCCCCGGCGCGACCGGAAGAAAATTTTTCGTCTCCCACATGTATAAGCCCGTTCGGAAAAGTTCCCGGAGTTACCACCACTGAATCAGAGAAAAAACTTTCCCCGAGGCTTGTTTTAACGCCGCACACGGCGCCCGACGATACGAGAAATCCGTCAATCATTCTCTGTTTTATGTCAAGATTTTCACACTCTTCAAGAGCCCTGCGCATGTAAGCCCTGTAAACCTGCCTGTCAGCCTGTGAGCGTGTGGCGCGCACGGCCGCACCTTTCCGAGTGTTGAGTGTTCTGTATTGGATTGCGCTTGCATCCGCCGCTTTTGCCATTTCGCCCCCGAGCGCATCTATCTCTCTGACTATGTGCCCCTTGCCGACTCCGCCGATGGACGGATTGCATGACATAACGCCTATTGTATCTATGTTTGCCGTCAGCAGAAGCGTTTTGCGCCCCATGCGCGCCGCCGCAAGCGCGGCTTCGCAACCCGCGTGTCCGCCACCTATGACAATCACATTGTGGGATCTTCTATTTTTCACAAAAACTCCGTTTCAAGCGGCGAAATTGTAAATAAAACAAGAGGGCAGGTCAAAGAAAAATGGGATTGCGCGGAAACCTCATTTGATTTTATTCAGGCGAAACAGCCCCTCCCAAACACCCCCGTCACTTGTGAAATAAAGCAGCCCATCTTCACCGAACAAAACTCCGACCGGCCTTAGCAGTCTTTGTCCCGATCTGTTTTGAAGCCCTCCAACAAGAGTTCTTACACGACCGGTCGCTTCCCCGTCCGGATTAAAATCAACGACCTCAATTAAGGGCGGGCGGCGGGTTGACTTCGCTCCCATAAAACCGCCGTCGGGTTTAGTGCCCCAGGAGCCGTGCAGAGCCGCAACCGCACTGCCTTCCGGCACCGGCACATTAGCCCCCCGTGAAACAAAAGTTATGCCCATTGGAGCGCTGCGTGCCGGGAAAACCGCTACCGGCGCCCTTGCATCAGTTCTCGGTGGAGGGGTTGATATGCATGAATCTCTCACCATTTTGGAACCGTCAAACCAAAACCACGGCATTCCGTGGAAAGAGCTTTCATCAAGCCGGCTGAAGTATTCCGGAGGATGCTCATAACCAAGATGGTCCGGGCCGTTGTTCGTCGCGTAGAGAACTTTTGTCTCCGGGTGCCAGTCAAAACCGACCGGATTGCGCAAGCCGGATGCGTAAGTTTCCCACTCTCCGGTTTTTTCATTGAGCCGCAAAACCCCTCCTCTGCGGTCTTTGAAGGAATATGCTTTTCCCAGATACTCATTGCTGCAATTGCCGCTTATGCCGATGCTAACATATAGACCGCCGTCAGGGGCAAACGCCACAGTGCGTGTAAAATGCCCGTAACCGGAAGGCAGGTTTGCAACTTTACTGAAATCCTTTTTTATAAGCCTCCCATCACGCCAATCGCTGTGGGACTTATACACTCCGTCAGTTTTCGCAATCCACAATTCACCGCCTCGAACCGCCACACCGTGCGGACTGCCGCCCACTTGTGCCAGCACTTCCGGGTTGTTGTATGGAGGCTTGGCCCGGTAAACCTTCCCTGAGTTTGTGCCTATAATGAAATCTTTTCCGGAAGCCGCGATCATGCGTGAATCCGGAATTTCAGCGAGAAATTCAAGTTCATAACCCTTGGGAACAGAGACTTCCCATAATGATCCGCCTATAAGAAATTTCTGCTCCGAGTAGTCAAGTTTTTCTTCGGCGTTACAGGACAAAACTCCCGCCGCGGACAGCAGGAAGAAAATACAGGCAAAAGTGAACAGTTTTCGCAGTTGCATTGAAAAAGCCTTCTCGCCCAATCGGCTGTCTTATCATAATACAGGGAATAAGGAGTCAAAGTAATAAGCAGAGTTTCAACATCAACCGCCATGCCGTTTTCTTGTTTGCCTCATATAAACAGCTGTTTTCATTACATTTTTTGGCAATCAATCAAATAAGAATAATTCATTGTGCTTATTGGATAACGCACTATTTGCACATTATAAGATACTGCTATCATTGTATAAACTTACTTAAAGTCAAATAAGAACAATCAATTGTCCTTATTTGACTTTTTGAGTTTTTCCACTAATGTAAAAGCAGCCATGTTGGGAATTTCAACTGAAGAAAGAAATCAGCGTCTTAAAACGGACAATCCCTGGTGGGATGATCCGAGCGATGTGAGATGGAAAGACGCCCCTGAAAGAGTTTACTTTGCACCATTCTATGAATTGGCAACGAAAACGGAAGTCAACCGCGCGGTTGTTCTGATGGGGCCCCGGAGAGTTGGCAAGACGGTCATGGTTCATCAGGCAGTCGCCGGACTTATAAAAGAAAGCGTCAATCCGAAAAAAATTCTTTACATACCCCTGGACAACCCGCTGTATGCCGGACTGTCTCTTGAAAAAATTCTTCTTGCTTTTCTTGAGCTCAATAAAAATCCGAAAAGCGAAATCGCCTATCTTTTCTTTGATGAGATTCAATACTTAAAAGACTGGGAACTTCATCTGAAGTCCCTTGTTGATTCCTATCCGCAACACCGCTTTATCGCCACCGGCTCGGCCGCGGCGGCATTAAAACTTAAAAGCAACGAGTCCGGTGCAGGAAGGTTTACCGATTTTATTCTGCCTCCCATGACATTTCATGAATACATAAAATTTATAGACGTGGAAGAAGAACTTTTTGATAAAAATGCCGGGTTTTTGTTTGGTATGGGAAAAGCAATAAACAACATTAAAGATATCAATACGCATTTCATAAAATACCTCAACTTTGGCGGCTACCCTGAAGCAGTGTTTTCAGAAGAAATCAAAAAAGACCCGGGCCGTTTTATAAAAAACGATATCATAGACAAGGTTCTTCTAAGAGACTTACCCAGCCTTTACGGGATAAGCGACATTCCCGAACTCAACCGCCTGTTTACAGCTCTCGCTCACAGCACGGGGCGGGAAGTCAATTTGTCTGCTCTTTCACAAGGTTCCAATGTGGCAAAAGGCACAATATCAAGATATTTGGAATATCTTGAAGCGGCTTTTCTTATAAAACGTGTCCGCAGGGTGGATAAAAACATTAAAAGGTTCAAAAGAGACCACACTTTCAAAGTTTATCTCACAAACCCCTCAATGTATGCGGCGCTTTTCGGCACTGTAAGCGAAGACAATAGTGAAGTGATTGGAATGTTGGTGGAAACGGCGGTTTTCAGCCACTTTTTTCACTTGATGGGAAAATCCGAACCCCTTTATTATGCTCGCTGGAACAATGGAGAGGTGGACTTGGTAGCAATGGATGAAACCGGAATAAAAGCAGCGTTTGCAATTGAAATCAAATGGTCTGACAAGCCATATCAAAATCTTTCAGAAATTAGTGGGCTGCTTGATTTCACAAAAAAACACGGAATCGGAGGAGATGCGGGCACGGCTATATGTCTCAGTAAAAGCAAATACGCCCCTAAGCCATATGAAAGCGGAACTGTCATTTTCATTCCCGTAAGTTTTGTCTGCCTTGAACTTGGACAAATGCTAAACAGCAAGGAATTCAGGGAAGCTTTTGTAAGTGAGGAAAAAAAACTTCCGGATTAGATTTTACAACCTCCATGAATGCAATATATGCTATAGCATAATAGAACTTCAGAGTTTTTTATAATGACCGAAAAAGAAGACCTGTCAGAAATTATCAAAAGCGTCAGAAACACTCTGAACCTTTCCCAAGAAAAACTCGCCTCAAAACTCGGGGTTTCATTCTCAACACTGAACGGATGGGAAAACGGCCGCCGTGTTCCCCGGAAAAAACATCTGGACAAAATTATGGAGATGGCGGAAAAAGCCGCAAATTCCGAGCCCGCAGCGCCCCGGCGCAGACTCAACACCAAACAGGATGTTTTAAGCATAAAAATGATGGAGCAGATGCTATGGGATGCCGCCTGTTCCATAAGGGGCGAGAAAGACGCTCCGAAATTCAAGGACTACCTGCTTCCCCTAATCTTTTTGAAACGTCTTTCAGATGTTTTTGACGATGAAATGGAGAGACTCGCAGATGAACACGGAAGTATGGAAAGGGCTCAAGACATAGTTGGCAGGGACAAAGAAATCATTCGTTTCTATCTGCCGCCGGAGACCAGATGGGATGTTTTGAGCGGAAGAACAAGTTTCAAGTGGGCAAAAGGCGCCGAACCTAAAACACTTAGAGAGCAAATAACCTCAACTATGCGAACAGTCGCCGAGGCCAATCCTTCTCTCAAGGGAGTTATAGACCTTGTTGACTATGGAAAAACAAGCGGGGGAGAACGCGAGATAAGCGACGCGGCTCTAAAGGAAGTAATAGAGAAATTTTCAAAACCTCAGTATCGGCTTGGAATCCATGATGTGGAGCCGGATTTTCTCGGCCGCTGCTACGAATATCTTTTGAGAAAATTAGCGGAAAATTCGGGACAGAGCGCCGGAGAGTTTTTCACCCCAACGGAAGTGGGCTGGCTCATGGCGCGGATTATGAAACCGACACAGGGCGAGACGGTTTATGAATACGCCTGCGGTTCGGCGGGTCTGCTGATAAAGTGCGAACTCGCGCTTCTTGAACGGTATCCCGATGTCAAAAAGGGGGCTCCCTTGAAACTGTTCGGACAGGAACTTGGAACTGATAACTATGCGATGGCGCAAATGAACGCAATTATCCACGATATGGAATGCAAAATTGAGCGCGGAAACTCAATGAAAAACCCCAAGTTTCTGAACGAAACCGGAGGATTGCAGAATTTTGACATAGTTGTCGCCAACCCGATGTGGAATCAGCCGTTTGATGTTTCCGGATATGTGGAATCAGCCGTTTGATGTTTCCGGATATGAGGAAGACAAGTTTGACCGTTTTGAGTCACAGGGAGGCGTAACAACAAGCAAAGCAGACTGGGCATGGCTTCAGCACACGGCAAAATCCCTGAACACCAAAGGAAGGGCGGCGGTCGTGATAGACACGGGAGCGGTAACACGCGGAAGCGGAGCATCGGGAGAAGACAAAGAGAAGAGAATCCGCAAATGGTTTGTTGAAAAAGACTTGATTGAAGGCGTAATTTTTCTTCCCGAAAACCTTTTCTACAACACCACGGCGGCGGGAATAATAATTCTCCTGAACAAAAATAAAAACTCTGCGAGAAAGGGGAAAGTTGTTTTAATTAACGCAAGCGGGGAATTCAAAAAAGGCAGGCCGAAAAACTATCTGAGCGATGAAGGTTCAAGAAGGATTGTTGATTCTTTCTTCAACGGAAAAGATGAGGAGCGTTTCTCAAAAGTCATAACAGTAAAAGAAGCGGCGGAAAATGACTACAACCTGTCTCCTTCGCGTTACATTGACATAAGCGAGAAAGAAATTCTCCGCCCGATACCGGAAATATGGGCGGAGCTGAAAGCGCTTGAGAAAGAGGCGAAAAAGACGGACAGAGAGGTTGAAAAGATTTTCAGGGATATGGCAGCGGAGTATGAAACTTGACATTTTCAGTTGACAAGCCTAAAATTCTTTCATTATTTGCCCCCCCCTCGGAGCAGCCCGGGAACAACCTTTTGGGATTCTTGGGACTCTGAGTGGGGTTATTTTTTGTCCTCTTTGGAGATTCTCGGATGATTGAGCCTTCAATCAAAAGAGCGTCTTTCTTTATTGACGGACAGAACCTTTTTCCCGGCGTAAAAGAAGCGTTCGGCTACCCATACCCAAACTACAACATCAAAAAACTGTCGGAGAAAATCTGTGAGATTCACAAATGGGAAATAAAGGACATATCTTTTTACACCGGAATTCCGGATGAAAAAATCAGCCCGGACTGGCATTATTTTTGGACCACAAAAATGTCAGTAATGGGCAACATGGGAATCAAAACCTTCTCCAGAAAACTACAATACTCCAATGTAAGCAATGACCGTTCAGATCCGATTCTGGCGGGAAGGGAAAAAGGAATTGACATACGAATTGCTCTTGACGTTACCCGGACGGTTTTTGAAGATGGTTGCGATGTTGCAATTATCTTCAGTCAGGACCAGGATTTATCCGAAGTTGCAAAAGAAGTAAGACACATTTCAAAACGCGAAAAACGCTGGATTAAAATTGCAAGCGCATTCCCGGTGAGTCCGACAAGTAAAAACAATCGTGGAATCAACAACACGGATTGGATAAAAATTGAAAGAAAAATTTATGATGACTGTATTGACACAAGAGACTACAGACCAAAAAAAGGAACAAAATAATGTCTTTACAGGAAATAAACAAAAGCATTGGAGGATTTTTTGAAGAATGGAAATCCTTACAGCCTCTCAAGCCGGAGTATAAGGAGCGGCTTAACAAAAAAATCCGGCTGGAGTGGAACTACAACTCAAATCATATTGAAGGTAACACGCTGACTTACGGAGAGACCGCCGCTTTAATACTTGAGGGAAAAGAGGAGGGAATTCATCCAAAACGCGATTATATGGAAATGAAAGCGCACGATTTGGCTATAGAAAAAGTCAGGGAATTTGCGGCGGACAAAGACAGAAAACTTACGGAATCCGACATTCGGGGTTTGAACAAACTTATTCTCAAAGAGCCGTTTTGGGCGGAAGCCATAACCGCTGAAGGACAGAAGACCCAGAAAGAGATTATTCCCGGAATATACAAAACACAGCCAAATCATGTGAGGATGGAAACGGGGAAAATTTTCAAATTTGCCGAACCGCATGATGTTCCCGCAAAAATGAAAGAACTGGTGGAATGGTTTGATAGGGAAATGCAAGATCCGCCCCTTGCGGTTTCCTCTTTTCTTACGGAGCTACACCACCGTTTCATTCTCATTCATCCGTTTGATGACGGGAACGGACGCATAGTCCGTTTGTGGATGAACTATGTTTTATTGAGACTCGGCTACCCGCCCCTGGTGATAAAAAGCGAGGATAAAAAAAATTACTTTGCAGCTTTACAAAAAGCGGATGGCGGAGATATGGATATCCTTGCCGTTTATCTTGGAAATGTTTTGATTGATTGGCTGGATATTGGGATTAAAGCGGCGAAGGGAGAAAATATAAAGGATGTCACAGACGTCGACAAAGAATGGTCTATTTTTGTTGCCAGTGAAAAAAATAAAGGATTGAAAAATACAGGTGATTTCATATCTTCATCAAACGTGGAACAAATATGCGAAGAATATCTGACACCGTTTCTTAAAAATTTCGAGAAAGAATTTAGGCAGTTCTATGAAGTTTTTGCGGAAAGAAAGATTCATGTTCTGTCAAGCCCTTGTTATGAAGAAGAAAAAGAGCAAATCAACCCTCAATCATTTCGAAAAATTCATAACAATATGTTTTTCCCTTCCATATCAAACTCATTACTGAATTCTTTGTTTAATGCACCTCTTGATACTTTTATAATTGTTTCGGAAGACAGGAAAGAGACAGGTTGGGAAAAAACATTTAAAAATTTCATGGTTGGGACAAATTGGAGCAGAAAAAAAGAAAGGATTATTAGATTGAAATTACTTTGCAATGGATACATGGGAGAATGTCATAAGGTTTTTGATATCGATTCTGCTTTATTCATAGAAACCAGCGATTTTGAATATAGAACATGGATAGAAATATGCAACAAAAGAGCAATCAAAACCATAAAAAAACAACAGATAAAAAGACAAAGATATATTCTCATTCATGGTCAAAAGAAGAAATGGACAAATTTATATTCAAAGCAAAAGAAAATCTTAATGAAATTATTAAGGAATCTATTAAGAACAAAGGGGAAAAATAAGAAAGGCAAAAATGAAACTGCAAACTTACAAATTATCCGATGAAAAAGTATTTTCTTTTGCCAATGGTCTTTGGAAGGGGAAAAAGGCGCCTTTTACAAAAGTTTCAGTAATCAGAAACACAAACTTTAGAAACAACGGAAAGATTGACTACTCAAACATTGCCAATTTTGATGTTGAAACCAAGCAATATGAGAAAAGAAAACTTGAATACGGAGACATAATAATTGAGCGTTCTGGAGTAGGCCTTCACAACCCGTTGGTAGAGTTTGTTTCTTCAACAGTGAAGGGAAAGAAGATTTCAGCTTCAGTAATTTTACAACTAGGCTTCGCATTGTTGACTCATGCCTCTTTAATTCTCTTTTTGTTCATTACTTCCTACTAAACACATACAACAAAGGAGAAACCAATAAACTCCAAAACAAAACAACAGGCATAAGAAATCTGGACTTTAATAGATACAAAGAAATAGAAATTCCTTCTCCTCCACTCTCCGAACAAAAAAGAATCGCCAAAACTCTCTCAACAATTCAGAATGTCATTGAAACACAAGACAAAATCATCGCCAATGTTCGGGAACTCAAAAAAACCACAATGGAAAAGGTTTTTACAAAAGGATTGAACGGTGGAAAGACAAAGCAAACGGAAATTGGGGAAATGCCGGATGGGTGGAAACTATACACAATAGACAATCTATTTGAAATGAAACAAGGCAAATCTCTCTCCGCCAAAAAACAAACAGGAAAATATCTGAAACCTTTCTTGCGAACTTCCAATGTTTTGTGGGGAAAGTTATATCTTTCAAAAGTAGATGAAATGGACATACTTCCCGAAGAAACAAAATTGCTTGAGTTGAAAGAAAATGACCTGCTTGTATGCGAAGGTGGAGAAATAGGACGCACAGCAATATGGAAATGTGAAATGGGAGAATGCTATTATCAAAACCATATCCATCGTCTGCGGTCTAAAAAAGACAGAATTTCCCAAGTTTTCTATATGTTTTGGTTGCAATTCGCCATTCAAATGAATAGCATTTATGGGACTTTTGGAAACCGAACAACTATTCCAAATTTATCAGGAAAGACCTTATCAAAGTTTGTTTTGCCGCACCCAATTTTCAACGAACAAGAACGAATCGCCGAAATTTTACAATTCATTGACAGAAAAGTTGAACAACACCGAGACAAGAAAAACTCATTGCAGGATTTATTCAAAACTATGCTGAATGAATTAATGAAAAAAGGCTTGAAATAATGCTGTATAAGACTGTTAAAAATGTAGATATGAATTTTTCAGAAGTTACATATATTGGTTTTGACGAACAGAATACTACTTACAGTTTTAAGGTTTTCTGGGAAAGTTTGCAAAACGCCCGGATACTTCCTAATCCGGTCAGCGCCTATTCGGTTGATGGGCAAGCTAAAGTTAAAGATTTGCCCGATGAGATAAAGGAAAAAATTTATTCTGCTGTCAAAGCAAATGTTTTTTCAGAAAAAGATGTTTGGGAGCGCAGATATTTTGCCTTCCACATTATAATAACAATTTGGCAAAAAAAGATTGGTCTGATAACTCTTTTTGTTGTGGTTTTAAACACCATAATAGGACTCTGCGGATAAATATCTTCAATGAAAACGTAATTCTATAAATGTAACCCATGCCCTCCCTAACATCCGAAAGAGAAAGCGTTCAGGAACCGCTGATTAAATACGCCTCTGAAATCGGCTGGAAAATCGTCTCCCGCGAGGAAGCCGAGAGTCTTCGCGGCGGAACTCAAGGACTTCTTTTTTCCTCCGTCTTCAAAGAAAAACTAATTACCCTCAATCCGGGACTCATTGATTCCGAAAACGCGCGGGTAGTCATTCAGTCAATGGAATCCGTCCGTTATGACATCAGGGGAAATAAAGACGCGCTCAGTTGGATGCGCGGGCAGAAAAGCATTTACAGCGAGAAAGAAAAACGGGAACTCACCATCTCCGTCATTGATTATCAAAATCCCGATAACAACACCTTTCAAGTTACCGATGAATGGGAAACCGCCGCGCAAAAACCGCATCGCGCCGATGTGATGTTTCTCATTAACGGCATTCCGGTTGCAATCGTGGAAACAAAAAGCGCCAGAAAGAAAGAACCGATTTGGGATGGACTGACTCAAATAAGACAGTATCACAAAGACACCCCCGCAATGCTCGCCCTGCCTCAAGTGTTTGATATAACGGATGTGCTCGGATTCCATTACGGGGCCACATGGAATACCGAAGTAAAATCAGTTTTCAACTGGAAAGATGAACAGGACGGCAACTTTGAAAAGAAAGTAAAGGCATTTTTTGACAGGGAAAGATTTTTGAAACTGCTTGAGAGATGGATTCTGTTTTTTCAAAAAGACGATGAACTCAGAAAGACCGTCCTCAGACAGCACCAGACACGCGCCGTGGAAAAAATAGAAAACAGATGTGCGGACATAAAGAAAACGCGCGGTCTGATATGGCACACGCAAGGGTCGGGCAAGACCTTTACGATGATAAAAGCCGCCGAACTTGTGTTTAAGAGCAAAACCGCGCTCGGAGACCCGACCGTTATTTTGATGATAGACAGAAATGAACTTCAGGGGCAGCTGGCGGGCTGGCTTGAGTCTCTTTCTTACGAAGGCGGAATTACCGGAGTAAATATAAGACCGGCGAAAACAAAAAATGATTTGCGGGAAATCCTGAAATCTGACTTCAGAGGCCTTGCGGTTTCAATGATTCACAAATTTGATGACATGCCCGCGAACATAAACAAGAGAGAAAACATATTTGTTTTTATTGACGAAGCGCGCCGCAGCGTTGAGGGAGACTTCGGAAACTACCTGACCGGAGCGCTTCCGAACGCCACTTTTATCGGGTTCACCGGAACACCGGTGGACAAAACCCAGTATGGAAAAGGAACTTTCAAGGTTTTCGGCAAAGACGATGAAAAAGGGTATCTGGACAAATACTCCATAATGGAATCCATCAAGGACGGCACAACAGTTGAACTGAAATACAAACTTGCTCCCGTGAAAATGAGGGTTCCCGAAGAAACTCTGGAAAGAGAGTTTCTGCAAATGGCGGAAACAGAAAGGCTTAACGATATGGAAAAATTGAACAGAGTTCTTGACAGAGCCGTAACTCTGAAAAATTTTCTGAAATCGGAGGAAAGGATAACTCTTGTGGCAAAGTATGCCGCCGAACACTTCAAGGAAAACGTTCTGCCGCTGGGATACAAAGCGTTTTTTGTGGCTGTTGACCGCGAGGCGTGCGCCCTTTACAAAAGAGAGTTTGACAGACTTCTTCCGCCCGAATCGGTAAAAGCGGTTTATACACAATCACAGCATGACACGGAAACTCTACCGCTTGTGGCGGAATACCAGTTGTCCGGAGACGAGGAAAAATCACTGCGCAAAGAGTTTCAAAAACCCGGCAGAGACCCGAAACTGTTTGTCGTGACAGACAAACTGCTGACCGGTTTTGACGCCCCGATTCTGTATTGCATGTATCTTGACAAACCCATGCGCGACCATGTTCTGCTTCAGTCAATAGCGCGAGTTAACAGACCGTATTCATTTGAAGAAAAAGAAAAACCGCACGGTTTGATTGTGGACTTCGTGGGCATTTTGAACAGCATGAAAAAAGCGCTCGCTTTTGATTCAAAAGATGTGAGCGGAGTCATAGAAGATATTGATATTTTGTTTGAAAGTTTCGGAGAAAAAATGAAAGAGGCGCGGGGCTGGCTCAAAATCACAGATGGGTTGCGGGAAGACAAGGCGATTGAAAAAATCATTGAACACTTCTCGGACAAAGGCAGAAGAGACAAGTTCATTGAGTTTTTCAGGGAGACCCAGTCTCTCTACGAAATTCTCTCACCCGACGGCAAACTGGCGCAGTTCCTTGAAGGCTATAAAAATCTTTGCGGGGTGTATGAAATAGTGATGAAAGAATTTGAAAGAAACGAGCTGCCGGTTGAATATAGACAGTTTCAGAAAAAGACCGAAGAACTTATAAGGGACAAGGTCGGCGCTTATACGACTGAAGAAAAAGAGACTGAAACCGCCGTCAGTGAAAAAACCCTTGAAGAAATTACAAAAAGCGGAAAAAGCGACGAGGTCAAAGTTCACAACCTGCTGAAATTGATTGAAAAACTTAATGCCGAACTGGAAAAAATTTTAGGACTGTCACCAATGTCTGAAAAGGCGCGGAAGTTAAGAGAAAAATATGAGAAAAACCTTGCCGGAGCGAGAGAAACGGCGGAGGAACTAAACCGGCTTTTAAGAGAAGGCCTTGAAACCAAAGCAAGATCTCAAGAAAGCGGCAAATCACCGGTTCAGTTTGTTTTCTGTCTCACACTTGAACGGGAGGGGGACACAAAAGCCGAAAAAACCGCCGCAGAGGTGGAAAAGCTTTTCAATCAGTTTCCAAACTATATTGATAACGGTCATCAGAAAAGATCTCTGAAATCAGCCCTCTACAAAGTAGTCGGCGCCGCCGTCGGAAAAGAAAATGAAAGCGATGTAATATGGGAGATAATGAGCCTTTATGAGCGTGTCAAAAAAGAAATTCAGGGATGAAGTCGCGTTTTGGAGCGCAAAAATCAACGTTTGTCCGAAACGGATAACCGTGAGAGATATGACGCGCAAATGGGGCTCCTGCTCAACAGAAGGACGGGTCAGTTTCAACTCGGAACTTCTGAACAAACCTAAATGGTTCAGACATTTCGTCATAGCGCACGAACTTCTGCATCTGAAAATCCCCAATCACGGAAAACTGTTCAAACAGATTTTGAGCGCTCATATTCCGCAATGGCGCGAAATAAAGGACTCCCAAACATTGCGCCGCAGGGAGCGGTGATTATACTATCCGGTGTGGTATTGAACCACGGAGGAAAATAAGAATATGAACACTTTGAAAAGCGTTGTTTTACTCGCCGTTCTGTCGGCAATTCTTGTCTGGGCGGGCGGAACTTTCGCGGGACAGCAGGGAGCGGTTATCGCGCTTGTTTTCGCGGGGATTATGAACTTCGCAAGTTTCTGGTGGAGCGACAAAATCGTTCTGAAAATGTATCGCGCTCAGGAAGTTGACGAAAGTTCCGCACCCGAACTCTACGCCGATGTGCGCGAACTCTCTCAGAGCGCGGGTCTTCCGATGCCGAAGGTTTACATAGTTCCCGAACAGTCGCCAAACGCATTTGCAACCGGAAGAAGCCCCTCTCATTCGGCCGTAGCCGTAACTCAAGGGATAGTAAAACTTCTCAACAGGTATGAACTCAAAGGCGTTCTCGCACATGAGCTCGCACATATAAAAAACCGTGACATACTTATCGGCTCAGTCGCCGCCACGATAGCCGCCGCAATAAGCTACATAGCCTGGATGGCTCAGTTTGCGGCAATCTTCGGCGGCGGAGGCGGAAGAGACGGCAGAAACAACGTCTTCGTCCTTCTCGCAATGGCGATAGTGGCACCGCTTGCGGCCACCATAGTTCGCCTCGCCATATCACGCACAAGGGAGTTCGGAGCGGACAGAGAGGGAGCGGCAATATGCTCAAACCCGATGTATCTTGCGGACGCACTGCGAAAAATGGACAACTTCGCAAAAAGGATTCCACTCAATGTAAGCGAACAGGCGGCGGAAAGCACATCCCATATGATGATTGTAAGCCCCATGATAGGCGGCAGTTTCGCAAAACTGTTCAGCACACACCCGCCCACCGAAGAGCGCATAGCCCGCCTTGAAGCGATGACCTCGTTCGGATGAAGTAGTGTAAAATTAACCGCGTTTTGAGCTTCATTACGATAAAAGGCGCGAGAAGTCACAACCTGAAAAATATAAGTGTGCGGATACCGCGCGGCAAACTCGTTACAATTACGGGCGTCAGCGGTTCCGGCAAGTCATCTCTTGCTTTTGACACCCTGTTCGCCGAAGGACAGCGGAGATTTATGCAGTCTCTGTCCGCATATGCGAGACAGTTCGTGGAACAGCTTGAAAAGCCCGATGTGGACTTTATGGACGGGCTTTCGCCGTCAATCTCTCTCAGCCAGAGAACCTTTCACCGCAACCCGCGCTCAACCGTGGGAACAATAACGGAAATCTACGATTTTATGAGGCTGCTTTTTGCGCGGGCGGCCGTGCCTTTTTGCCACAGTTGCGGTGAAGAGATAAGTCCGCAGAGTGTGGAGGCGATGGCAAAGCGCGCCATGGAAAAGGCCGGCGGAGAGGAAATAACCGTAATAGCGCCGATTGTCAGAGGGAGAAAAGGCGTCTACCGGAAAGAGATTGAAGACCTGAAAATGGAAGGGTTTGTGCGCGCCTTCATAGACGGAAAGGAAAGAGACCTTGACGATGAAATTGTTCTGGACAGGAATAAAACTCACGACATTGAGGTTGTTGTGGATGTTGTCGTCGCAACACCGGGGGCGGCAAAAAGACTTGAGGATTCTCTCGGTCTCGCTCTGAAAAAATCCGGGGTAAACGCCGTCTGTCTTGTAAAAGGTGAAAAATTGAACTTCAGCGCAACCTTTTCCTGCCCTTCATGTGGCGCGTCCTACGGGGAAATATCTCCCAGAATCTTCTCTTTCAACAGCCCGTATGGAATGTGCGGCGGGTGCTCGGGGCTGGGAACAAAAACCGATTTTGCCCCCGAACTGATAGTGGACTATTCACTTTCAGTGGAAGAGGGGGCGATACTTCCTTGGAAAAACTCTCCCTATCACAAGCGGAAACTGGAAGATATTGCGGAGAATTACGGCTTCAGCACAAAAGCGCCGTTCGGGAAACTTCCGGCAAAAGTCAGACGCACTGTTCTTTACGGAGAGCGAAGCGGCGAATTCACGGGTGTCATCGGAGCTTTGTCGCAGTGGCGGAGTGAAACCTCTTCGGCGGAGGTTCAAACGGGGCTTGAAGCCTATATGAAAACCTCAACCTGCGCGTCTTGCGGAGGAGCGAGAATAAGGCGGCAAAGTCTCTCGGTTCTTCTGGACAGCAAAAACATATACGACATTTCACAACTTGATGCGGACGGCGCGATGAGTTTTTTTGAAAAACTCAAGCTCGGAAACTACGAAAATGAAATAGTGGGTGGGGTTGTGGAGGAAATTAAATCAAGAATCGGGTTTCTCAAAAACGTAGGGCTCGGCTACATGTCTCTTGACCGTTCCGCCGCCACGCTTTCGGGAGGCGAAGCGCAGAGAATCCAACTGGCAACCCAGTTGGGCTCAAAAATGACCGGTGTTACATATGTGCTTGACGAGCCGTCAATAGGTCTTCATCCCTCAGACAATGACAAACTGATAAGCACACTTAAATCAATCAGGGATGACGGCAACACGGTTGTGGTTGTGGAGCATGACGAGGATATGATACGGAACAGCGATTTTATTCTTGATCTGGGGCCATATGCGGGGCGGTTCGGCGGAGAAATTACGGGATGCGGAACGGTGAGGGATTTGACTTCATGCAAAAACTCGCTCACGGGCAGATACCTTTCGGGGCTTGAGTCAATAGAGGTTCCGCGCTCAAGAAGAAAAGCGGAGAAATTCATAGAGCTTAAAGGTGTGAAAAAGCGAAACCTCGCAAACTTGGACGTTTCGTTCCCGGTCGGGGGGTTGACCTGCATTACCGGAGTCTCGGGATCGGGCAAAAGCACCCTCCTGCATGAAACGCTGTGCCCCGCCATTGAAGCCGCATGGCGCGGGAAGGGTGTGATTGAAGGGTTAAAATCAATCAGGGGAACGGGGCATCTGGATAAGATCGTCAAAATAGACCAGACGCCCATAGGAAGAACCCCGAGGTCAAACCCGGCAACCTACACGGGGATTTTATCACCCATACGGGAACTTTTCGCCATGACACCGGAATCAAAACTGCGGGGCTACGGAGCGGGGCGATTCAGTTTCAATGTGAGAGAGGGTAGCTGCGGCCTGTGCGGAGGGAAGGGAAGCGTAAAAGTGGAAATGCATTTCCTGCCAGATGTGTATACAACATGCGAGCAGTGCGGAGGAAAACGTTACGGCAGTGAGACCCTTGAAATAAAATACAGAGACAAAAACATTTCGGACATCCTTCAAATGACCGTTTCGGAAGCGGCGGATTTTTTCCCGAACATTCCGCAAATAAGCCGCAAACTGAACATTCTTGAACAGGTCGGTCTTGGATATATACGGCTCGGACAGGAAGCCAATACTCTTTCGGGAGGAGAGGCTCAGAGGATTAAAATCGCCAGAGAACTCTCTCACAAAGACACCGGTAAAACCCTTTACATACTTGATGAGCCGTCTATCGGGCTCCATTTCAATGATGTGAAAAAACTGCTCGCCGCGATTGAAAAACTGATTCAAAAAGGCAACACCGTGATGGTGATAGAGCACAATCTGGACATAATAAAGAGTGCTGACCGCATAATAGATTTGGGACCCGGCGGAGGACGGAACGGAGGAAAAATAGTCGCCGCCGGCAGCCCCGAACAACTTGCCCGGAAGAAAAAATCTTTGACAGGGGAATATCTTAAAAAAATACTGAAGAAAAAAGGGAGAGGGTGATTGGAAAAATTTGAGACGGCGGTTCTTGGGGTTGTGCAGGGAATAACGGAGTTTCTTCCGATAAGCAGCACCGCCCACCTGATGATTTTCTCCTGGCTGCTGTCATGGCGGGATGCGGGGCTTGACCTCGCAGTCTGGCTTCATTCCGGAACACTGCTCGCCATTATCGTCTACTTCAGAAAAGACTGGGCCGCCATAGCAGCCGCTCTATATCGCTCTTGTCTGAGCGGCTCTTTTGAAGACTCCGGGGCAAAAATGGGCGCGGGACTTGTAATTACGACTCTGCCGGTAATCGTCTTCGGGGTCTTTTTTGAAAATGTGGTCGCGGTCGCGCTCAGGCACCCGCTCGCAGTCGGCTGGGGACTGCTTGCCGGAAGCGCGGTGCTTTTTATCGCTGACAGAAAGTCCGGAAAAACAAAACACCTGAGCGAGCTTTCTCTCAAAGACTGTCTGCTGTTCGGGGTTGCACAGTCATTTGCACTTGTGCCGGGAGTGTCAAGGTCGGGAATCTCAATAGCCGGCGGAATGTTTCTGGGATATACGAGGGAGGACTCGGCAAAATTCGCCTTTATGATGGGTATGCCGGCCATTGTTGCGGCCATTGCGCACACGGTGTGGAAAAACGGAATGCAGTTTCATTACGACGGAGATAATATTACGGGAATTTTGACGGCCGCCGCAACGGGGTTTCTGGCCATCAGATTTCTTTTGAATTTCGCCAGAAAAAAAAGCTACACGCCCTTTGTAATATACAGAATCGCCATCGCAGCCCTGTTGTTTTTTATGTTTTTCAGCGGCGGCGGTTCCTCTCGTTTTGAGCTTCCATGAGAGCGCCTTTCAGGGTGTCCAGAGCAAGTGTTGAACATCTGGGGCGACGCACGACAATTTCTTTGCCTAAAATCTCAATCATATTCTCCCTCTTCATTAAAGATATTTCTTCGGGCTTTTTCCCGGCAATTTTCTCATAAAGAAGGGAGGCGGAAGCCTGACTGACCATGCACCCTTCACCCTCAAAACTGACGCTCCCAACCGTGTCGCCGTCCATTTTGACATAAACGGTTATAGTGTCACCACAACCCGAATTGCCGCCGCTGCGGACAAAGTCCGCCTCACGCATGGGGCCGGAGTTTCTCGGTTTTTCGTAATGATCCATGAGCATATCCATTAGTTCGTGGTGGATCATTTATCAGTTCCGGGCTTTTTCCCCGACCTCTTTCTTTATTCTCGCATATACGGCTCCGAGCCCATACATGCGTCTTGTTCCGAGTTTTGTGTCAAGGCCGAGCCGGTTCAGGATATCCACCGGAGCGCCGATGACCTCCTCAGGTGATACGCCCGTGAAAGCGTCAACAAGAATTGACACAAAACCGCGAACCGTGGGAGACTCTTCCGGAACGTGCGCGTATATTTCAACCTTGCCCCCGTTGACTTCAACCCACAAAAAAACCGGCGTTTCGCATTCGGGAACCTTGTTGCCGGGATTCTCAAGAAGAGGAAGGTATTTCCCCGGAAGCGGCGGAAGGCTGTCTGAATAGTCTACTAAAATATCAAGCGTGGTTTGAAAATCGGAATTTCTGAACTGTTCAACAATATCAGTAAGTCCCATTTCACCTCTCTACCGGAGCCCGCACGAGGTTGCCCCATTCCGTCCACGAACCGTCATAGTTTCTAACGTTTTCGTAACCCAGAAGGTAAGTGAGAACAAACCATGTGTGCGAAGACCTTTCTCCTATTCTGCAATAGACCACAAGGTCATCATCGGAACTCAGATTCTGTTCGTTCTGGTATATTTCGGCAAGCTCTTCGGCAGACTTGAAAGTGCCGTTTTCGTTTGCCGCGCGCGCCCAGGGAACATTGCTTGCTCCGGGAATGTGCCCGCCCCTGAGACAACCTTCCTGAGGGTAAGCCTCCATATGAAGAAGCTCACCGCTAAACTCCTTCGGAGAGCGGACGTCCACCAGCGCTCCGCCCGAAGACATATGCTCAAAAACTTCATCACGGAAAGCCCTTATGGACTCATCAATTTTTCCGACTTTGTATTGAGTTTTCGGGAGTTCGGGAACTTCTCTTGTCAACTCCCTTTTTTCATCCACCCATTTCTTTCTTCCGCCGTTCATTATAAGGCAGTTCTTATGTCCCATAACTTTGAAAGTCCAGAATGCGTAGCATGCCCACCAGTTGCTTTTGTCTCCGTAGAAAACCACTTTTGAATCGTTTGATATGCCTTTTTCAGACATAAGTTTTTCAAAATTTTCGGCCGCAAGATAGTCTCTGACTACCTGATCCTGCAGTTCGGTCTGCCAGTCAAGTTTAATTGCGCCGGGAATATGGCCGATTTCATAGAGCAGAACATCCTCGTCAGACTCAATAACCACAATGCCGTCATCGTCTTTGTGGTCTTCAACCCACTGCGTGGAAACAAGAACTTCGGGATTTTTGTATTCAGCCATTATTACTCCTTAATGGATTTTTCTGCGCTGCCGCCCGCGGCGACGGCGGACTGTGAATAATAACACACTGCGACCGCAATTCAATTGCCCAAACGGGCGCAATATAATAGAATTATCCTCGGAAGAGACAATGGTGAAAGGAAAAGGCCTGGGACAAATTCCCGTCAGCGAAATGATAAAAAACCGTGAGGTTTTCTACTCCGTAAGTGCGGACGACACGGCAAGAGGAGCCGCGGAGACACTGAGGCGGCTGAAAATCCGTGCGACCGGAGTTCTGGAAGATGAAAAACTGGTGGGAGTTATCAGCCACTATGATGTTTCAACAAAAATCGTGGTTGAAGGAAAAGATCCCTCCGAGACAAAAGTCAGAAACATAATGACCCGTGATGTCATAAAGGTCAATCTCATTCAAACTTTCTCCGAGTGCCTTGAACTAGTTGAAAAGCACAATATTTCACACCTTGTCGTTGAAGACAGAAATGGAAATTACTACGGGGTTCTGTCATGCAGAGACATGCAGAGAAAGATGCTCGAAAATCTTAAATCCCAGCTTGAAATAACCTGGGAATATGCTTTCGGTCCCAGTCCGTCAAAACGCGGCTGAGCAGAAAAAGGGAGGAAAAATGTCTGAAGAAACGGAAAACGCAAAAGAGAAAAAAGAGGTCGTATTCGGTCAGCTCCGGGTTCCAAACATTAAAAAGGGCTACAACCCGAACTATCCTTTTTATATGATGGGTATCTTTGTCGTGCTCATTGTTTTAAGCGCTCTTTTTGCTCTGGCTACGGACTGAAATTCACTTTCTGATACAGCCCGAGACAATTTCGGCAAAATGAACCGGTTGCCTGCCGGAAAAATGTCTTATCTGCTCCATGCAGGAAATCCCCGTGGCACAGACAAGGGAGTTTTTTTCAAGTTTTTCAATTGCGGGCAGAAGCCTGTCTTCCGCGATTTTTTTTGAAATACCGTAGTGTTTTTTCTCGTAACCGAAACCACCAGCCATCCCGCAGCATCCGGCTCCCGAATCAACGGCATCAAACCCCAGAGCGCTTAAGACCGGCTGCAGCCCGCAGTCCGGGCGGGCGGCTTTGCTGTGGCAATGCGTGTGGGTAAGAACGGGCGCGCGGGGAGGTTCTATTTTTGCCGCAAGGGCGGCGGAATGTTCCCCCACAAATTCCTCAAGAGTGAAAAACATCCCCGCGACCGTCTCGTGTTTTCCGCCCGGGGGCAGAATGTCGGAATAGTCATCCCTGAACATTGAGACACAACTCGGCTCGGTTCCGATTATCGGTATTCCCGCGCTTGCGTGCCGGTGCAGAACACCGATGTTGATTTCAGCATTTGCGCGCGCTTTATCAATCATGCCGCGGCTCATCATCGGTCTGCCGCAGCAGACTCTTTTGTTTTCAATGATGACTTCATAGCCAAGCGTCTCAAGAATGTTGACGGCTCCAATCCCCGCCGCCGGATTGTAAAATTCAGCCCAGGTGTCATGAAAATAGACGGCTTTTTTACCCGTCCCGGAAATTGAACCGGCGCCCTTTTTCCTTTGCAAAAACCAGTCGCTGAATTTTTCATCTGACAGGCGGGGCAACCGTCTGCGGGAGTCCATACCCACAAGCCCGAGCGCATAGTCCGCAATACCGCCGCGCAGAGCAAAATTCACAAACCGCGAAGCCTTTGACATCAAAGATGAGATGCTGTGAATATCCGAAAAAATTCTGTCAGCGGCTGAAAACCCCGGAGAAGAACCGCGCAGGGCGAGAAATTCCGTTTTCATTTTCGCCACATCAACGGATGACGGGCATTCGGTTTTACACGCTTTGCATCCCACGCACAGGCTGAAAACCTCTTCCGCCTCGTCGCTCAAAAGAAAATCCGCGTCAACCTCTCCGTTGAGCGCGGCACGCAAAAGATTTGCACGCGCCCTTGTCGTGTGCGCCTCATCGAGGGTCGCCATAAAAGACGGGCACATTGCGCCGTCGGTTTTTCTGCAAACTCCCTGCCCGTTGCATATGTCAATCGCGGATGCGATTCCCTCATCGCCCCATTCAAGAAGCGGCGAAATGCGGGACGAGTCGCCTCTCGTCCGGTTTCTTATATTTTCCTTCACATCGTTTGAGCAGTTCACAACCTTGCCCGGATTGAAAACATTTCCGGGGTCAAAGATATTTTTTAAATCCGTCATAGCACCGTAAATCTCAGCCCCGAAAAGCCGCTCGTTCAGATGGCTTCTCTGCAGACCGTCTCCGTGTTCTCCGCTCATAACGCCACCGTATTTGAGAGCAAGCCCAAGCGCAGCGTCTGACACTTCTTCCATAATCGCGGCGCCTTTTTCCGTTGAAAGATCTATAAGCGGACGGACATGAAGACATCCGGCGCTTGCATGAGCATAGAAACCCGCTTTGAGACCGAGAGATGAAAAAACCTCCGATATTTCGCGCGTATATGCGGCGAGGAACGGAACCGGAACCGACACGTCTTCAATGCACGGAACGGGCTTTGCGGCGGAGCGGGAACTCATTAAAAGGCCGAGCCCCGCGGTACGCACTCCCCACACTTTTGCCTGTTCATCACGGGAAACAGCAAGCCCCTTTTCACACCGGAGCCCTTTTTCATTCAGGGAACCAACAAAATTTTGCGCTTTTGAGCGACATTCATCGGCTGTTTTTCCGAAAAACTCAACCGCGAGAACCGCTTCGGGCGCTCCGTTTACAAATGAAAGAAGATGCGAAAAACCGCCGTGTTTTCTCGTAAGCCCGATAAGCATCCCGTCTATGAGCTCAACGGCGGAGGGGTTGCTTTCAAGAAGCAGCGGAACGGATTCAATCGCGCTGAGAAGGTTGTCAAACTGCAAAACGGCGAGTGCCGTATGCGCCGGTTTTTCAACAAGTTTGAGCGTAAGCTCGGTCGTAATTCCAAATGTTCCTTCGGATGATGCGAAAAGTTTTGCGGGGTTGAAAGTGTCATCAAGCAGATAGTTAAGTGAATAACCCGAAGCCCTGCGCCAGTGTTTTGGAAACTTTTCAGCGACAAGTTCACGGTTTGCGTATCTGTATTGCAGAAGAGTGCTGAAAAGCGCCATATCGGAACAGCCGGAAGATGAAAAAGAAACTTCCTCACCCGTGTGAAGGACTGATTTGAGCGAGGTAACATTGTCTCCCGCCATTCCGTAGACAATTGAGTGTGCTCCCGTTCCGTTGCTCGCCACAACCCCGCCGGCCGTGGCAACTTTTGCGCTTGCGGGATCGGGACCAAACATCAGACCCTTTTCCGCCGCTATGGAGTTGAGCCGCCCGACACAAATTCCCGGACGGACGGTTGCGGTTTTGTTTTCGGCGTCAATTCCAATGACTCCGTCCATGTATTTGGACATATCAACGGCAATTCCACTTCCGAGACACTGCCCGGCAAGCCCCGTTCCGCCGCCGCGCGGAAGGATTGAGACACCTAATTCCCCGGCGATTTTAACAGTTTCGGCAACATCCTCCGCCGTGCGGGGAATTACAACACCGAGAGGCTCAACACTGTAGTTGCTCGCATCTGTTGAGTAAAGAATACGGTCTATTTTGCGGAAACGGACTTCGGAGTTTGTGCGAGATAAGAGGGTTTTTGCGAGGTCGGTTGAGAGAGGCATTGTCAGTCAAAGTTTAACTGACAAAGCTGTCCGGAAGCTTGTAATACTTATGGCTTGTTTTATAAGGTGTGGAAAAATTGGTTCTTTAATTAAACCACCCCTGTGCCACCATTTCATCCGCAACTTTGTTGGAGTCGGCTATGTTCACCATACTCCCTAAAGTTTTTCCTTAAACTCATCAACCGAAATACCCGCATCCTTTACTATTGCCCCCATTGTGTATGAATTAATCGGATTTTTTCTGGGAATAACAAGGTCATCAACACCATTGGACATTATGGTGTGTTTCCTACCCTCTCTGACAATGGAAAATCCGCACTTTTGTAAGGCACGAACCGCGCGTCGGTGGTTCACTCCGGAAATTTTGGACAATCTTACACCGCCGCAATTTCAACTTCATGAATTTCGCTTTCTTCATCCTTCTCTTGAAGAAAAGCAATATATTCCTGAATTGCATCGGCAATGTTCTCAAGGGCATCCTCTTTTGTCTTGCCTTGAGAATGACATCCACGAAATGCGGGACAGGATACGCTGTATCCTTCATCAGACTTTCTAATAACAACTTTGTATTTCATAATATGCTCTTCCAAAAGACACCTTATTATAATGTAGGTTAGGCGACCAGACAGCAATAGACAAATCAAACCACCCCTTGCGCCACCATTGCATCCGCAACCTTTTTGAAACCGGCTATGTTCGCTCCGGCCACATAGTCAAGCTTTCTGCCTTTTTTGCCGAACTCAAGGCACCTTTCATGAATGCCGACCATAATGTCTCTCAGTTTTTCCTCAACCTCTTCGCGGCTCCAGAAAAGTTTCATGCTGTTCTGGGTCATCTCAAGTCCCGAAACCGCCACGCCTCCCGCGTTACAAGCTTTTGCGGGAGCAAGCAGAACACCGGCTTTCTGAAAAATGTGAACCGCCTCAAGGTCGCAGGGCATATTGGCTCCCTCACCGACGACTTTCACACCGTTCTTGACAAGAATACTTGCGTCCGTTCCCAAAAGCTCATTCTGTGTCGCGGAGGGAAACGCCACATTGCACTTGACGCCCCACGGTGTTTTGCCTTTGTAAAATCTGCATTTGAATTTTTTCGCATATTCGCTTATGCGTCCGCGCCTGTTGTTTTTCAAATCCATAACCCACGCGAGTTTTTCGGGTGTTATTCCAGCGGGGTCGTGTATAAAACCGTCCGAATCAGACATCGTAACCGCCTTGCCGCCAAGCTGGTTGACCTTCTCAACCGTGTATTGGGCCACATTTCCGGAACCTGACACAACACAGGTTTTACCTTCAATGTCGTCGCCTGCGGCTTTGAGGATCTCCCGGACAAAAAATACGCTTCCGTAACCGGTTGCCTCGGGACGGATCAGACTGCCGCCGAATGATATGCCCTTTCCGGTCAGAACTCCCGTGAACTTGCCAGAAATACGCCTGTGCTGACCAAACATGTAGCCGATTTCACGCCCGCCGACCCCTATGTCTCCGGCGGGAACATCCACATCCTCGCCGACGTGTCTGGCAAGTTCAGTCATAAACGCCTGACAAAACCTCATAACCTCTCCGTCAGACTTTCCGCGCGGATTGAAGTCGCTTCCGCCCTTGCCGCCGCCCATCGGAAGACCGGTCAAACTGTTTTTGAAAATCTGCTCAAACGCCAGAAACTTCATAACACTCAGACTGACGGACGGATGAAAGCGCAGCCCGCCTTTGTAGGGCCCTATTACCCCGCTGAACTGAACCCTGTATCCGCGGTTTGTGCGGATGTTTCCATCGTCGTCCTCCCAGCAAACACGGAATGACACTATTCTGTCAGGCTCGGTAAGACGCTCAATAATCTGTTTTTTTATGTAAACGGGATTCTTTGATATAAAGGGAATAAGAGATTCGGAAACCTCTCTTACGGCCTGATGAAATTCATGCTCACCGGGATTTCTGCGTTCAACCCCGCCCATAAAGCCTTTGAGATTAAGAGACAGTCTTGCCGCCATCGGAACCTCCTGAAACTGTGTTTATTTCCGCGTCAAATTTTTTCAAAATTCCGTAAACGGTGTTTCTCTCTGCGGGAATCCGGCCTATTTCGCGCGTGAGGCGGCGGAATTCTTCGGGTGGAAAATACTGACCGTAGCTTGCGCCCGCGAAACGCGAAATCTGCTCTTCCATAAGCGTTCCGCCAAAATCGTTCGCGCCGGCGGTCAGTGAAAACTGCGCAAATTCAGGCCCCTGCTTAACCCATGAAACTTGAATATTATCTATCCAGCCGCGCAGAAAAAGACGCGAAACGGCATACATTTTCAGTTGGTGGAGGTCTGTCGGCCCCTCGTGAACCTTGCCTTTTGAATTTTTGAAAATCCGTGTCTCCCACGGAATAAAACGGAGCGGAACAAATTCCGTGAACCCGCCCGTGTTTTTCTGTATGTCGCGCAGAACACCGAGGTGGATTGACCAGTGGCGCGGCTCATCAAGGTGGCCATACATTATGGTTGAAGTGGTTTTCATTCCCGCTTCATGGATCTTTTCAACAACCCGTATCCAAACCTCGGTCGGAATTTTGCGCGGAGCGATTTTTTTCCTCACATCTTCAACAAGCACTTCCGCGGCCGTGCCCGGAAAAGTGTTATGGCCGGCATCCTTGAGCATATTGATAAAATCAGTCTCCTCAATCCCCAGAGTGTCAGCCCCATACCAGACTTCGTAGGGGGAAAACGCGTGCGTGTGCATATCAGGAACCGCGTTTTTAACATTTTTGATTAAATCCACATAGTAGTTCCCGTCTATTTTGGGATGCATTCCGCCCTGCATGCAAACCTCTGTCGCGCCGATTTCCCAGGCCTCTTTTGTTTTGTCGGCAATCTCATCCATTGAAAGAAAATAAGCCCTTTCGTCTCCCTCAGGAGCCATAAAATTGCAAAACCCGCAATAGACATCGCAGATATTGGTGAAATTTATGTTCCGGTTCACAACATATGTTATGACCTCTCCCACATCTTCTTTTCTTATGTTGTCCGCGGCGATTGCGAGAGCCGCTACCTCATCGGGTTTTCGGGCGGCAAAAAGCGTGTCCGCTTCGGGAACTGAAATTTCTTTTGATTCAAGTGATTTGCCAATAATGGCGGCGATACCCGAATCTATGCGTGACAGACACGCCTCAACGCCCGATGCGCGTCTGTCATTTATCAAATCAATCAAATCTTTGAGCTGTTCTGACATCGGTCAGTTCCCTTCCGGTATCAGACCGCTTTGGTCAATGCGGGATTTAACCATCGCAAGCATTTCAGGTCCGAGAAAATCCGAATTTGCATATTCGGGATAAACGGGGAGCCGCTCTCTGAGTTCAAATCCCAGAGACGAAACCTGCCCCCGCATCTCATCAAGCAGCGGCCACGGGGCTTCGGGGTTAACATAGTCAATCGTGAGCGGAGAAATCCCTCCGAGGTCGTTTATACCGGCCGGTATGAATTTTGAATATGTTGCACCGTTGAGGTTCGGCGGTATCTGAATGTTCATCTCTCCGCCGAAAATAAGGCGGGCGAGCGCAACGGTTTTAAGCATTTCGGTGAACTCCGGAGGAGGGAAATTCTCCATGGAGATGCCGTCTTTGGGGCTGAAGTTCTGAACTATAATTTCCTGAATATGCCCGTGGCGGTCGGACATCTCTTTGAGCCCGAAAAGTGAGTCAACCCTTTCGCGGCGGGTCTCTCCTATGCCGACAAGTATTCCGCTTGTCCATGGGATTTTGAGCCTGCCCGCGTGTTCCATCGTCTCCATTCTGAGTTTTGGCACCTTGTCCGCGCAGCGGTGGTGCGCCTGCCCCTTTTTCAGCAGACGGGGGCTTATATTTTCAAGCATAAGACCCATGCTTGGGTTGCTTTTCTTGAGACGGGAAAGCTCTTCGGGAGTGGCAAGACCGAGATTTGAATGAGGGAAAATTCCGTGTCCTATCACAGACTCGCAGACTTCGGCCAGATATTCCGCTGTTGTTGAGCATCCGGCCACGCCGAGTTTTTCCCTGTATTGCGGGTAGACCGCTTCGGGCTTGTCTCCGAGAACGAAAAGCAGCTCCGTGCATCCGAGTTCCGCGCCTTTCCGCGCGATTTCATCCACCTCATCGGGACTGACAAGAAGTTCCGCCTCTCCCGGCTCTATCTTGAAAGTGCAGTATCCGCAATGGTTTCTGCAAAGACGGGTCAGCGGAACAAAAACATTTTTAGAGTATGTGAGTCTCCTCCCATGGGAGCGAATCGCAAGAAAAGACGCCGCGCTCAAAAGTGCGGGAATCTGCTCGTCCGGCATTTCGGCAAGAAGAAGCGCATCTTCCGGCTCCGGGCCTCTTGTGACGGCGTTTTCGCAAATACGCTCTATGTTCGGGTCGGGAGCCGGCACGGCTGTCCCGTCCAGTCCGGCAATCTGCGCCATAAACTCAAGACGCGAGCGGTCAAAAATCTCATTTTCCGAACACTCAAACCCCATAAAATCTCCGCAAGCGGGAAGTGAGCTGATTATAATGTATAATTGCCGAATAATAAAAGAGTTTCCCGAACTATTAACTGAACATGCTCATTACTTTTGAAGGAATTGACGGTTGCGGAAAGTCAACTCAATCTCTGCTTTTAAGCCGCCACCTTGAGAAAAAGGGAAAAAAAACCATTCTCACGCACGAACCCGGCGCCGGAGGAGAAATAGGGCAAAGAATCAGAAACACAATACTTCTCGGGGAGATGAAAAAAACCGATCCCCTTACTGAGGTATTTCTTTTCTGCGCAGACAGAGTCAACCATGTTCAAAAAGTCGTGAAGCCAGCTCTGGATGAGGGGAAAACAGTCATTTCCGACAGATTCTTTGATTCCACGGTGGTCTATCAGGGATACGGCAGAAAAATTGATATTGATTTTGTCACACTTGCGGCAAAAAAATCGGCTCTCGGTCTTGAGCCTGATATTACATTTTTCCTTGACGCGCCGATAGAGGTCTGCATGGAAAGACTCAAAGACAGGCAAAAAAGCGGCAAGCCCTTTAACAGGATGGACGGGGAAACGGAAATATTTTACAAACGCCTGCGCGCAGGCTTTCTGTCTGAGTCTGAAAAACAGCCGGACAGAATCAAAACCATTGATGCAAGCGGTGAGGTTGAAGACACTCGTCTGGCTATAACGGCTGTTATTGCCGGAAAGCTCTGAGTTGAAACTGCTGAATGTTTGAAGAAATAGACGGGCACGGACGCGCAAAACAGACATTGCAGAGAGCGATTGCGAACGGACGGATAGCTCACGCATATTTGTTTTCTGGACCAGAAGGCGTGGGAAAAAAGCTCACCGCAATCTCTTTCGCCAAACAACTGATATGTCCTGAAAAAACGGGAGGCGCCTGCGGGTGTTCGGTCTGTTCACGGATTGACGGCCGCATACATCCGGATGTTTTACTGTTTGAATACAAAGACAGGCAGACCATAGCGGTTGACAATGTGCGCGATGAAATAGAGAGGGAAATTTTCCTCAGACCTTTTGAATCAAAATATAAAATTTTCATTGTTGACGGCTCCGAGAGAATGAACACAAGCGCGCAGAACGCTTTTTTGAAAACCCTTGAAGAGCCGCCGCGATACTGCGTTATAATCATTACGACCCACGCTCCGTCAATGATGCTGCAAACCATCCGGTCCAGATGCCGAACGGTTGTGTTTGGAAAACTTGACGGAAGGCTTGCGCGCGAAAAACTTGTTGAAAGAGGTGAATTTTCAGGCCCCGAAATTGATCTGGCGCTGAAAATTGTGGACGGCAGCCCCGGCAAAGCGTTGAAAATCACCCCCGAGGAAGCGGGCGGGATTTTGGAAACTATCAAAACGCTTGCGGAAATTAACTCAGGCAGTCCTTCGGAAGTTTTTGAGTTTGTGGAAAATATTCTTGGCAAAGCGAAAGGAAACAAGGAGCAGCGGGTTAAGGCTGAAAAATTTGCTGAAATTACGGCTCTGTGGATTCGGGATTTGATATACGCAACCGCAGGGTCTGGGGAACCGGCATACCGGTCTCTCAGAGAAACTTCACTGAACTTCGCGCGAAAAAGAGAGGCGGCTTCAATCATTGAAAAAGCCGCCGCGGTTGAAAACACCGTAGCCGGAATCAGGCTGGGCAATCTCAACTGCCGCCTGGCGCTTGAAAATCTTGTATTAAAAATTGCCGAAGTATAGATTAGTGCCTTATGAAAAAAGCAACTCACGCTTTCCAGCCTTCTGATTTCCCCGAAAGCGGAAAAGGAACCATCGGAAAACTAGCGCTGGCTCTTATAGCCGTGTTCTTGTTGATTTGCTCACAACCGGCGGCACATGCGGTTGAAGTAACCGTCAACCCGCAAGACGTTATAGATACGAGTCTGACTCAGGACGGGAATGTTGATGATGAACTGCTGATTCCTTCTTTGAACGCAAGTTTCTTTACAAACGGCGCGTTTGCGGATTTCGGAGAGGGCACGGGAAAAGACTCAATCACCATCACCGTCGGCGGCGGAAATTTCAGCGCGGTGGAAATCAGTCCGAGCGGGTTGTTCAGAAACTTTGAAATAGTAAATCTGTCCGAACAGAATGACTTTTGGACTGTTACCGATAACGACGAGTTGCTTGAATACATTGACGGGCGCACGGGAGATGACACGGTCGTGTTCGGAGATGGAAGCCACAGCGCGGAAGAGATACATTCGGAAGGGCTTTACAGAGACTTCCAGCGCGTGAGGCTTTCGGACAGCGACAACATCTGGACTGTTACCGACAATGATGAAGCCCTTCAATTCATTAACGCCGCCGGAGGAAATGACTCAATCGCTTTCGGGGACGGAGACCACAGCGCGGAAAGTATAAATTCATCAGACGGGCTCTATAGAAACTTTGAGCGCGCCACTCTGTCTGATAATGACAATGTCTGGACTGTTACTGATAACGACCAAAGTCTGCAATATATTAACGCGCTCGCAGGAAATGACTCAGTCGCGTTTGTAGACGGCAGCAGCCACAGTGCGGCAAACATAAGCGACACGGGACGCTACAGAAACTTTGAGCGGGTCAGGCTCTCTGATATTGACAATGTCTGGACTGGTACTGATAACGACGAACCACTTCAATACATTGACGCACTCGGCGGAACCGAAGACACGGTTGCTTTTGCTGGCTTCGGAGACGGTAATTACAGCGCGGCAAATATAAGCGACACGGGACGCTACAGAAACTTTGAGCAAGTAACTCTCTCAGATAATGACAATGTCTGGGCGGTTACCGAAAACGACGAAGATCTTGAAAACATTAACGCGCTGGAAGGAACGGACACTCTGGAAAATCAGATAACGAAAGAAGACGAAGGTCCTTTCAGCGCGGCAGACACCGATTTCAGAGTCGGAGACTTCTACTCCTCTACAGGAGAGGCCACACACTGGTCAGCAACCGGAGATGCAAGGGCCACAAGATACTCCGGCTTTGAGAGGGCCGCAGTAGGAATCAATGATGAAGACAATACATGGGAAGCCTCAAGAGATGACCGCGACCCCGTTCGTGACTGGCAGTGGATAAACGCAAGGGGAGGAAATGACAGCCTCGTTCTCGGAGACTTGGAACAAAGTGCGGCAAACATATCTTCAACCGGATTTTACAGAAACTTTGAGATGGTTGATCTCTCGGAGAACGACAACATTTGGACTGTCACTGATAACGACCAGCCACTTCAATATATCAACGGACTTGGCGGAGATGACACCGTCGCATTTGTAAACGGCAGCAGCCACAGTGCCGCAAGTATAAATTCATCAGACGGACGTTACAGAAACTTTGAGCGGGTCAGGCTCTCTGATATTGACAATGTCTGGACCGTTACTGATAACGACAGACAGCTTCAATACATAGACGCGCTGCCGGGAACTGATACGGTCATACTTGGAGACGGAGACCACAGTGCGGAAAACATACATGCAGGCGGACGCTACAGAGGCTTTGAACAGGCTAATCTCTCAAATAATAATAATAATGTATGGACTGTCTCTGATAACGACGAAAACCTTGAAAGCATTAATGCGCTTGGGGGAACCGACACTCTGGTAAACCCCGTTGCGGACAGAAACGGTGACGGCTCCTTTAATGTGATGGACTCTTCTTTCTCAACCGGAGATCTTGGAAACGGATCTTTTGCAAATTATTCCAATTTTGAGCAGGTGGCTGTGGTAATCAACGAGGAAAACAACACATGGACGGCTTCGGAAGAAGATTCCACAAAGGATTGGCAGTGGATAAATGCAAGCGGCGGAACTGACACAGTCGTGCTCGGAGATCTGGAACAAAGCGCGGCAAACATATCTTCAACCGGATTCTACAGAAATTTTGAACGCGTAGACCTCTCGGACAATAACAACATTTGGACTGTTACGAACAATGATGAAGACCTTGAATACATTGATGCTCTACTGGGAACTGACACAATTTCATTCGGAGACGGAGACCACAGTGCGGCAAACATAGGCGATGCGGAACGCTACAGAAACTTTGAACAGGTAACTCTCTCAAACGGAAACAACTCATGGGCTATCAGTGAAAATGACGCAGACCTTGATAGAATTGATGCGCTCGGTGGGACGGACACTCTGGAAGATCAGATAGAGGGTGATGGTCCCTTCAGCGCGGAAGACTCAGATTTCTCAGTCGGAGACCTTGGAACCGGAGAATTCACAAAATACTCCGGTTTTGAACAAGTCGCAGTCGGAATCAATGACGAAGACAATACATGGGAAGCCTCAGAAGATGACCGTGCCCCCGACCGCGGCTGGAAGTGGATAAACGCGCGGGGAGGAACGGACACCATTGTGCTTGGAGACGGAAACCACAATGCGGCAAACATAAGCTCAACCGGATTCTACAGAAACTTTGAGCGGGTTACTCTCTCGATTAATAACAACAGATGGACTGTCACTGAAAACGATGAAAACCCTGAACTTGAATACATTGATGCTCTACTGGGAACTGACACAATCTCATTCGGAGATGGGAACCACAGCGCGGCAAACATAAATTCATCAGACGGATGCTACAGAGGCTTTGAGGTAGTTGAGCTCTCGGACAATGACAATATATGGACTGTCACCGATAACGATAGAAGTCCGGGTCTTGAATACATTGACGCCCTTGGGGGGAATGACTCGGTCGCATTCGGAGACGGCGACCACAGCGCACAAGACATAAGTGAAGACGGGCGCTACAGAAATTTTGAGCGCGTAACGCTTTCAGACAATGACAATGTCTGGACTGTTACGGAAAATGATGAAGCCCTCCAATTTATTAACGCCGCCGGGGGGAATGACTCGGTCGCATTCGGAGACGGCGACCACAGCGCGGAAAACATCAATTCAAGCGGACGCTACAGAAACTTTGAGCGGGTTACTCTGTCTGACAATAACAATGTCTGGACTGTTACGGAAAACGATGAAGCCCTCCAATTTATTAACGCCGCCGGAGGAAACGAAGACACGGTCGCTTTCGGAAACGGTAGCCACAGCGCGGCAAATATAAACTCAAGCAATGGACGCTACAGAAATTTTGAGCGCGTAACGCTTTCAGAGGAAGACGACTCGTGGGAAATCACCGAAAACGATAAAGACCTTGACAGCATTGATGCGCTCGGAGGAATGGACACTTTGGAGACCATTCTAACAGATGTGAATGATGACGGCTCTTTTAATGCATCGGACACTTCTTTTTCAATCACCGACCTTAACAACCCCGCCAAACCTGAATTTGGAAATTATTCCAATTTTGAACAGGTCGCGGTCGGAATCAATGAGGGAAACAACACTTGGGTGGCTTGGGTTAACGATTCCACAAAAGGCTGGCAGTGGATAAACGCGCGTGGGGGGACCGACACCCTTGCGCTCGGAAACGGAAGTCACAACGCCGCAAACATCAATTCAAGCGGATTCTACAGAAACTTTGAGCAAGTAACTCTTTCAAACAGCACAGACATTTGGACTTTTACCGAAAACGACGAAGAGCTTACGGTCATTGACGCTCTCAGAGGAATTGACACCCTTGTGTTTGGAGACGGGAGTCACAGCGCGGCAAACATAAGCGACACGGGACGTTACAGAAACTTCCAGCGCGTGCACCTTTCAGACAGCGCCAATATGTGGACTGTTACCGACAATGACCGGAACCTTGAATATATTGACGCGCTTGATGAAACAGATTCAATTCTTGTAAATGTGGGTAATGGTTCCGCCGCCGCCATAAACGCCGACGATTTTGGGGAAGAAAACCTTTACAGAAACTTTGAATCGCTGAAAAAAACCGGAGAAGGAACTCTTTTTGTACAAAAAAAGATTAATTTTGGAGAATCCGGAAACGTTTCCGTTGAAGAAGGCACTCTTTCTTTTGATATCTCCATTGAAACGCAAGACGGAGCAGGCGCATCCGCCGCGAATTCGGGAAGGCTGGTTGCGGGAGGCATATATACGACAGCGAACTCTTCCATAGCGGTCAACGGTTTGAATGTTGTCAGCCTGTCACAAAGTGAAAGCAGGGAGGTTTCCGTATTTGCAGGAAACACAAGCGGTGTAAATGCAAGCACCTCATTTGTTGATCCGGGGCTTTTCGTTGAACTTGAACGGCGCCCCGATGAAATATATGTCGGTTTTGATACCCGTGAAGACGAAATAGACGCCGATTTTGAAACCACAAACCAGCGCACTCTGCTTAAAACAATTCAAACGGCCCTCAAACAGGGGAAAATAGAGTCAGACTCTTCGGGAATAGTAAACCTCTTAAACAACCGGCGCTTAAATCAGGCACAAGTCAACGGTTTAATTCCGGGCGAGCACGGCGGTATTGACTATGAGATTATAGATATCCAGAGAACCCTTTTCGGCCAGATTGAAGAAAAGGTTGTTGAAGCGGTCCAACTCAGGCCATGGGAAACTGAGCGTGACACTCACCACTTCAAAATTTTTGCAGGCGGTTTTGAAAAGACCATTTCGGGAGATCTGTTTAAAGTCGGCGCGCGCGGATTTTCCGGCGGAGTTCACAGGCTGCTGTTTAATGAAAAAATGGGTGTTGGAATTGCCGCCGCCGCCTCTTTTCTGGAAACGAGAAGAGAGCGGGTAAATGAGAAAACGGAAGGTTTTCACGGAGCGCTTTACACAAAATACAAATCGGGCAGGATTTCGGCGACGGGAATACTTTCAGCGGGAACACACGATTATAAATCCAGCAGGAATTCGGTTTTCGGGGAGATAAGAGGAGAAACCGATATCCTGGTCTATGGCGGAAAAGTGTCGGCCGGAATTGAAATTCTTGAAAATCTGCCGGTGAGAATCAAACCCGAGGCTTCCTTCATGTTTGCCCAATCATCAACAGAACCCTACACGGAAACCGGGGGACTGGGAATTTCAGTTAAAAAGACAGAAACGGAATCCGCAGAAGCCGGAGCAAAAATCAACATAGCTTTTAATCCTCTGACAACCGCCCTGAGAACCCTTGTTCAGCCTGAGCTGGAAGCCGGAATATATTACGATTTTCTTTCCGGAGGCAACAATGCCCGTGCGTCCGTCTTCAACACTGACTACACCATATTCCGCTCTCAGGTTTCAGACGGAACACGTTATTCCACCGGAGTAAAGCTCACTATGTCCGACAACAAACACCTTGCATTCAAAATCGGATACAAGGTTGAATTTTTCAATGGTATGCGCTCATATTTGGGCTCCGGACAGTTTTTTGTGCGCTTCTGACACCGGATGAAAACATACTACATTACAACTCCAATCTACTACGTAAACGACTCTCCCCACATAGGGCACGCCTATACAACCGTGGCCGCCGATGCGCTGGCACGTCATCACAGACTGCGGGGGGAAAGTGTGTTTATGCTTACGGGAACCGATGAACACGGAAGAAAAATTGAACAGACCGCCTCTGAAACGGGTGAGACCCCGAAGCAACTCGCCGACAGGGTTGTGGAAAGGTTCCACTTTCTGTGGG
The DNA here is from genome assembly GCA_965198945.1 of Thermodesulfobacteriota bacterium. Classification (GTDB taxonomy): domain Bacteria; phylum Desulfobacterota_D; class UBA1144; order Nemesobacterales; family Mycalebacteriaceae; genus Mycalebacterium. Next base: position 303,363 of record CBDAQI010000001.1, read on the forward strand.
AAAAATTGAGAATTGAAAATGACGATTTCATAAGAACCACCGAGAAAAGACACGAAAAATGCGCTCAAAAACTTTTCACTGCGGCGTTTAACGCCGGAGACATATATCTCGGCCAATATGAAGGTTGGTATGATGTGCGCGAGGAAAGCTTTCTCACCGAAACCCAGATGGAGGAAGTCAATAAGCTTCCGCCGGAGAAACGCCCCAAAATTGAAAAAATAAAAGAAGAGTGTTTTTTCTTCAAACTTTCCTCATTCGGAGACCGTCTGCTTGAATATTACGACAAAAATCCCGATTTTGTAATGCCGAAGGAGAGGATGAATGAAGTCCGCCAGTTTGTGGAGTCGGGCCTTAGAGATTTGAGCATAAGCCGCACTACATTTTCATGGGGTGTCCCGGTTCCGGGAAGCCCGGAACATGTTATGTATGTCTGGTTTGACGCTCTTTCCAACTACCTGACCGCCGCCTGTTTTGAATCGGAAACGGAAAAATTCTCCGCCGTCTGGCCGGCGGACCTGCATCTGGTCGGCAAAGATATCATAAGGTTTCATGCCGTTTACTGGCCCGCTTTCCTGATGTCTGCCGGCATAGAACTGCCGAAAAGAATCTTTGCTCACGGATGGTGGACGGTTGAAGGTGAAAAAATGTCAAAATCTCTCGGCAATTCCGTAAATCCCGTTGAAATCACAGACGAATTTGGGGTTGACACTTTCAGATATTTTATTATGAGAGAAATACCGTTCGGAAAAGACGGAGATTTTTCCCGCAGGGCTTTGATTTCTCGTATCAATTCGGATCTGGCAAACGGCCTGGGCAATCTTGTGAGCCGGACGCTCGGCATGGTTGAGCGTTATTTTGACGGAATTGTTCCCGATGGAACCGGCATGGAATGCGGAAATTCCGCTCTGAAAAAATCCGCGGAAGCATGCGCGGCGGAAATACCGGCCGCCATGGATGAGGTGGCTCCCGGCAAAGCGCTTTCATGTTTGTGGAAATTGATCGGTGAAGCGGACAGGTTTGTGGAAGAGACAAAACCGTGGGAGCTTTATAAAAAAAATGAGAAGGAAAAGCTTTCGGGGGTTTTGTGGACTCTTTGCGAAACTTTGAGAATAGTCTCCATCCATATCTACCCTTTTATGCCTGAAACGGCCGAAAAACTCCGGGAAAAGCTGGGGTTTGAAAAATCGCTCAAGACCCTCTCACAAGACGGCTCCGGAATAAAGAATCTTTCAACCGGGTGGGGGGGCTTTGCCGCCGGAGCCAGGGTCAGAAAAGGCGACAACCTTTTTATAAGAATAGAGAATGATTAGAAGCGAAAAAGGGTTCACTCTTCTGGAAGCCCTTTTTGCAATGCTTATCCTCTCGGTGGGAATAATCGCAGCGCTTGAAATTCATTCAATCACACTCAAAAACCGCGCGTGGAACAGTTTGTCCTTACTTGCGGAAACCGGTATTGAATCGGTCATGGAAACGGACAGGGGGCGTCTTAAAACGGCCGTTAGATCAGGGGCCGCCCATCCTGTGGAACAGGTTTTCAGCCATATTCAAACTTCGCCGCTTTCATGTGAAAATCTTTCACTGCTTGATTGTGTGGAAACTGAAAGCGGAGCAAAGGTGTCCAGGGCTCCGGAAAAAATAGCGGTGTGGTAAAAATTAAATACATAGCCTGCGCCGGAAAAAACTCATTCAGGGGCGAGCAGTTTATCCATGTTTCACGGAAATAAAGAGCGGGGGTTCACTCTGCTGGAGTTCATTTTCGCCGCCGTTCTTGTGGCGGCGCTTCCCGTGGCCGGACTTTTTGCCGTCGGAAGGCAGTCAAAAACCGAAGCTCTGTGGAAAAACATGAGCGAAATGGACCATGTCGCATATTCAATTCTCTCAATAATTTCTGATGAAATAAAAAACTCCGGTTCTTCCGGCGAATTTCAGTCTCCCATATATTTTGTTGACGGAGGAGAAAGAATTGATCCGGACGGCGAAAAATGCGATTCCCAATCGGCAAAACAAAACGGGCCCGACTGCATAACTTTTGAAAGTTCCTCATATGAAAGAAACCGGAGAATCAAAAAAAGTTTTTTTGTTGAAAATGGGGTTTTGAAAATGCGAAACAGTGACAGTTCAAAAACCCAGTCGCTGACCTCCGACAATGGAAAAATCGGAGTTGAGGATTTTCAAATCGGTTTTTTAATGGGCGGGGGCGACGGTTTCCAGGGCTCAATGGACGGCGGGGAGGCGGTTGAAGCCGTAAAAGTGACCATCACACTCAAATCCGGCAAAAATCCGTCGGAACCATATGAAATAAAATCATATTCTGTAGTCGCAAATCCGAGAAACATATAATGAAAAAATCAGACAAAGGCTTTGCCGTCATCATTGCGCTTCTTATCGTGGCAATAATGTCCGCCGCCGTCGCTACGGCGTTTTTCATCTCGGTTGCAGATTTGGAAATAACCTCCAACCGGATTCAAAGCTCAAAAGCCCTGAGAGACGCGGAGAGGATTCTTGCCGAAGCGGAAATGAGCATGGAAATGTGTCTTGAAGGAAACGGCATTGAAAGATGTGTGTCGGAAATTGAAGACTCGGTCAGCGGTTACGCAACGGCGTCCGTGCAGTTCCCGGAAACATTTTTTGTTTCCGCAGTCGGGCAAAGCGGAAATTTTTCCGCCGAAATACAAGCCGTTTATTCCGCCCAAAACGGAAGCGTTACAATGAATTCATGGCAACGGATACTTGAATAGTGAAAAACCACGGATACTCGCTTCTTGAAATGCTTTTTGTCCTCGCCCTTGCGGCGGCGGCAATAGTTTCATCCGTTCCGTTTCTTGTTCAATATGCGGAAAATTCACAATTTGAAAGCGCTGCACAGAAAGTCGTATCCCAGGTGAGACGGACGAAAATGCTCGCCGTAACAAAGAAGAAAACTCACACAATTTGTGTTCCGCTCGGAGAGGCAAACGATGGAAATTTGTGGAAGTTTTTCACTTTGGAAAGCGGTCGTGACAAATGCGACGCTCCCGGAACAAAAATAATTGAAGACGCCATTCCCTACAAAATTTTTCAAAAAAGCGGAAAAACGGAAATCAAAAAAATCGTCTTCACTCCCAGGGGAACGTCTACCAACAAATCCTTCTGCATTGAAAATAAAAGAGGCGGCGGATGGAAAAAAATAACAATTTCCAATTTTGCAAGAATTACGGTAATTTCTGACTCTGCAAACCCGTGTGATTGACTGATTGAGGAGCGGGTATATTCTTAAAACGGCATCTGCCGGGAGTGGGAGCAAATGGCGAAAAAACAAAACCCGAGACAGTTTTCTTCAATATATGTTGAGGGGCCTGACCGCGCCCCGAGCCGCGCGATGTTGAGAGCGGTCGGCTTCAAAGACAAAGATTTTTCAAGACCGGTTGTGGGAATTGCGTCAACATGGAGCATGGTAACCCCGTGCAACATGCACATAGACAAGCTCGCAATGCGCTCCGCAATGGGTGTGAACAAATCAGGCGGCAAAGCAGTTACTTTCAACACAATCACGGTTTCCGACGGCATTTCAATGGGAACCCCCGGCATGAGATACTCTCTGGTTTCAAGAGAGGTAATCGCAGACTCAATAGAAACGGTTGCCGCGGCCGAGGGTTTTGACGGACTCGTTGCAATTGGCGGCTGCGATAAAAATATGCCGGGCTGCATGATGGCAATCGCGCACCTGAACCGCCCGGCGGTTTTTGTTTACGGCGGAACCATAATGCCCGGATGCCATAACGGAAAGGATATTGACATAGTGTCGGTCTTTGAAGCGGTAGGCGCTCATGCGAGCGGTGAAATAAGTGACGGGGATTTGAAAAAAATAGAGAGCGCCGCCATACCCGGTCCCGGATCGTGCGGAGGAATGTATACCGCAAACACAATGGCTTCGGCGATTGAGGCAATGGGAATGAGTCTGCCGAACAGCTCGTCTCAGGCCGCAGTTTCACGCGAAAAAAACAACGACTGTTCCGAAGCCGGCAAGGCTGTTGTTCAGATGATGGAAAATGGAATCAAACCGCGCGACATAATGACTAAAAAGGCGTTTGAAAACTCAATAGCCGTGGTAACAGCACTCGGCGGCTCAACAAACAGCGTGCTCCACCTCCTCGCAATGGCAAGGGCGGCAAATGTCAAATTGTCAATTGATGATTTTACAAGAATAGGAAGGCGCACCCCCGTTCTTGCGGACCTGAAACCCAGCGGAACACATATGATGGCGGATTTTTGCAAGATAGGAGGCCTGCTTCCCCTTATGAAAACGATGCTTGATGGCGGTCTTTTGCATGGCGACTGCCTGACCGTAACCGGGAAAACCGTGCGGGAAAATCTGCGCGGAGTGAAAAAATACGGCGCAAAACAGAAAATTGTTTCATCGCTTAAAAATCCGCTGAAAAAGGACGGACATATAATAATTCTGCGCGGCAATCTGGCCCCGGACGGAGCGGTTGCCAAAATAACGGGCAAAGAGGGAAGCGTTTTCAGCGGCGAGGCGGTTGTTTTTGATTCGGAAGAAAAAAGCATGAAAGCAATACTCGCCGGAAAAATTAAGAAGGGAAATGTGATTGTGGTCAGGTATGAGGGGCCGCGGGGCGGGCCGGGAATGAGGGAGATGCTTGGGCCGACGGCGGCGGTTGTCGGAAGGGGGCTCGGAAATGATGTGGCTCTGATAACGGACGGCAGGTTTTCCGGCGGCAGTCACGGTTTTGTAGTCGGGCACGTAACGCCTGAAGCGGCGGTCGGGGGGCCCATTGCGCTCGTAAAAACCGGAGACAAAATCACAATAGACTCAAAAAAGAGGGAGATAAATCTCTCCGTTTCAAAGGCGGAGATGAAACGCAGGGCCGCTGAATGGAAAGAACCGCCTCCGAAAGAAAAAAGGGGAACGCTTGCAAAATATGCCAAACTTGTTTCTTCCGCCTCCGAGGGAGCGGTAACGGATCTGTGATATGACGGTTGGTTGATTGGCGGGGTTTTTTTGAGATGAAAATTCTTGAAGGCAAAAAAATAATTTTAGGGGTTACCGGAAGCATTGCCGCTTACAAGTCGTGTGAAATCACAAGAGAGTTGATACGGTGCGGCGCAGAGGTTCAGATTGTTATGACAAAAAACGCCGGAAAGTTTATAACTCCGCTAACACTTCAAACGCTTTCGGGGAAAAAAACGGTTTCAGACCCTTTTGATATTGAATGGGAATCGGAAATCGGACACATCACTCTTGCGGACGCCGCGGACGCTGTTGTTATCGCGCCCGCAACGGCTTCCTTTATAGGTAAAATGGCGGGCGGAATTGCCGACACCCTGCTCGGAGCCCTGATTCTTGCAACCGGGGCGCCCGTGATTGTTTGTCCGGCAATGAATGTGAACATGTATTCAAACCCTCTTGTGAAGGACAATCTTAAAAAACTCAAAAATGCGGGGATTTCCATCGTCGGCCCTTTGGAGGGAGGCCTTGCGTGCGGATGGGAAGGAAAGGGACGGCTGAGTGAAACGGACGAAATCATCGCGGAGACCGAAAAGGCGGTCGCACCAAACGACTTCAAGGGGAAAAAACTGCTTGTTACCGCCGGGGCCTCGCGTGAAAACATAGACCCCGTGCGTTTCATCTCCAATCCTTCAACGGGGAAAATGGGTTGCGCAGTTGCACGGGCGGCATGGATGAGGGGAGCCGATGTGACTCTAATTTCAGGGGTGGGAGCGGGAGTTGATCTGCCCGGAGTGCGGCGCATTGAGACCGGGTCGGTAAAGGATATGTTTGATGCGGTCATGGAAAATGTCGCGGAGGCTGATTTTGTAGTCAAAGCGGCGGCGGTGGGAGACTATACGCCCGCTGAAACGGCGGAGGAAAAAATTAAAAAGATTTCCGGGACGATGTGTCTGCAGCTTGAGAAAACGCCCGACATTCTGGAAACGGTCGGGGAAAAATACGGAAAAAACACCGTTTTAGTGGGTTTTTCTGCGGAAACACAGTCTGTTATTGAAAACTCAAAGAAAAAACTCAAAAGGAAAAAAGCGGACATGATAATCGCCAATGATGTTTCATCCGGAGATTCGGGTTTTGGTGCGGACACAAACCGTGCTGTTTTCATCAGACCGGAAAGTGAGCCGGAAACTCTGCCGCTCATGACAAAAGAAGCGCTCGGTCATAAAATCCTTGACGCCGCTTTGCAAATTTATAATGAGAAGTTTTAGCGCTCCGAAAAGAACACAGAATAACGCAGACTTCTAAATTCAAAAATATCTTCTTTTACCCGTTTCCAAATTTGATTTATACGGGGTGACCGATAATGCAAGCAGTGATATTTTCTCATTTGTGGTAACATGCTCCGGCTTTTCCCCGTCATTGCCATGCAAACGGGAACTCGGTATTACGATAAGCCCTGCCATGAAACCCCGGATTCCTAGTCCCTGTTTTTCCATTTGCCGCTTCCCGCGCCTTGCTCTTATGGTAACATTAAGCCGCTGATGAGCGAGCAGCAAAAAAAAATCTACCAGAAAGCGGGAGTTGTTGTCCGTATGAGGGGAGAAGATGGGGAAGACAAAATCCTTCTTGTAAGCGCGCGCAGACATGCGGGTTCATGGGTCTTTCCTGCGGGAACCGTTGAGGAGGGAGAACTTCCCCGGCAGGCGGCGGCGAGAGAGTGTAAAGAGGAAAGCGGTTATTTGGTGGAACCCGGAGACAAACTCGGTGAGGTGAAAGTTTCGGAGCGGGACTGGACAAAGAATTTCGTTTTTTTCTCGGCCACCGTTGTAGGTGAAACTGAAAACTGGGAAAAGGACAGGCTGCGCAAATGGGTCAGGGTTTCCGTCCTTGAGCGTGAGGTTGCGGAAGTTTTTGCTCCCATTGCGCGTATTGCCGCCGGAAACAGCGGGCCGCTTTGAGGACGGTTTTCAATTCTGTTAGAATGCCCCTGAACCGGAAGACTGAAATGGACTATTATAAAAGACTGGCGAGCAGATACAGAAGCCTGCGTATGACCGACGGGGAGCCGGTTGATTTTATTTGCGAGCAACTTGCCGGGACCGGGAAAATTGAAGCCGCGGATATGGGTTGCGGAGTCGGGAGATACGCCAAGCTTATTCTGGAAAACTTCGGAGAAAGAATTTTTCTGAACTGTTTTGATACAAACGAATATATGCTCAATCAGCTTGATTCCTATCTGAAAAGCGAGGGGCTTTCAAACTTTTCCGCCAGAATAGCTGATGCGAGAGGAGTTCCTCTCAAAAACAGCTCCCTTGATGCGGTTTTCTCCTTTAATTCAGTTCACCACATAGGGGTTCTGGGTTTGCTGCGTGAGATTTCAAGAATTCTCAAGACCGGTGGCAGGATTTTTATCTATACAAGGTCAAGAACTCAGAACGATCGCACTATCTGGGGCAGATACTTTCCTCTTTACCGGCGCAAAGAGTCGCGCCTTTATGAGCCTGAGGAATTTGAATTCAAGGTTGAAAAGTTTCCCGAATTTGAAATTGAATCCGCAAAGACTTTCATTTATGAACGTGTGAATTCACAGAAAGATCTGGCTGAAAAAGCATCGGAGCGCGCATACTCCGTTTTCCATTTTTACGAGCCCGAGGAGTTTGACAGGGCGTTTGGAAAGTTTAAACAAAGCCTGAAAGAACATTTTGACGGTGATGTTGAGTGGGAAGATGAGAAAATAATGTATGTTCTCAGAAAAGTCGTTTGAGTTCTTTCCCTTTTACGAACTCAGGCATTTTTTCATTGAGTGCGCAAGATTTTTCATCATTTCAACATATAAATCCGGTCCGGGAATAAGCCCTTTTCCAAGCGGATCAAGAACACCTGTTTTTGCTTTTGTTCCCTCAACAACAGTTTGAATTATTCTCTTTCCGAACTGCGGTTCGCTGAACACACACACTGCGCCCTCTTCACGGATGCTTGAACGTATACGTTTGATTTCCGCCACCGACGGGGGCGCTTCCGGGTTTATAGTTACCGAGCCGACGGGATTCAGTCCGTATTCGCGCTCAAAATAACGGTAGGAATCGTGAAAAACCGCATATGGAATTTTTTCCAGACCGGCGAGTTCATTTCTGATTTCCGCATCCAGATTTTTCAGTCTCTTTATGAATTTCCGGAGATTCTTTTTGTAGAGATTTCTTTTTTTCGGATTGATTTGAGACATTTTCTTTGCGACCGTTACGGCAATTTTTTCAGCGTTTTCCGGGGAAAGCCAGACGTGCATATCATAATTTCCATGATGGTGCCCGTGGTGTTCCTCATGCCCGTGTTCATGATGCCGGTTGTTATTTTTACGGGTGTTCCGATTTACGGTGTTTAAAAGTTTAATGCCGGATATTTCCGCGACCGGGAATTTGCGCACTTGCTTCGGAAGAGAATTCAGAGGCTTGAGGAGAAAAGTTTCAAAGTCATCTCCGATATAAAAAACCGCTTTCGCCCCGGTCATTTTTCTTATTGCAGACGGTTTCATACTGAATCCGTGCGGAGAGACTTCCGCCGGTATGATTAATTCCACCGTTTCCGCACCTTTTGTTACACCGGAAACGATTGAGTGAAGAGGGGCGATGCTCCCCGCCACCTTGCCGGAACCATCCGCATTCGCCGCCACCGCCGATAAAAATACGGCCGCCGTGACCATCACAAACTTCACAAACCCGAAATATTTTCCCATTTTGTTCACCTGTTATTTAGTTTTAGGTATTGTTATGTTATAACATCACATATAAAATATCAATCGCCGGAGAGAATGAAAATGAAAAATTGGTGCAACCGCCATAGTGAATGTGTCAGGGAGGTTCAAGTTTGTGCCGAGCGGATATGTTCACAGAGAGGTGTTCGCCTGACATCTTTGAGAAAGCGTGTTCTTGAGATAGTTTCAAACAGCCATCGTCCCGTGAAGGCGTATCAAGTTCTTGAGGAGATTTCCTCTTCGGCAAAGCCGCAAACCGTATACCGTGCGCTTGATTTTCTTATTGAAAACGGACTTGTTCACAAAATTTCCAGCATGTCTTCCTACTGCGTCTGTTCTCATCCGGCGAGCGGTCATGACGAGTGTTTTTTTCTCATCTGTTCGGTTTGCGGAGACGCACGGGAGTTTTGCGGAGCCGAGTTGTCAGAAGCCGTTGAAAGGGCGGCCGTGCTTGAGGGTTTCACAAAAGCGGGAGCGGTTCTGGAAGTGCGTGGAGTTTGCGCCGGGTGCGTGGGGGGGTAGTTTCTTGAACGACGGTGTGCTTGTAAAGGCTTCCGGGGTTTCCGTTGCCCGGGGTGGAAATCAAATCCTGCGTGATATTGATATTGAGGTCAGAGAAGGAGATTTTTTGTCTGTTGTCGGACCCAACGGGGCGGGTAAAACCACCCTTGTCAAGGTCTTATCCGGCATTGTACTTCCGGACTCAGGTTTGTGTGAGCGCAAGTCCGGTCTGAGTATCGGCTACATGCCGCAGAGCATGGAAAGTGTGAGATACATGCCCGTTTCCGTGCGGCGGTTCATAAGGCTGCGCCATGAAACAAAGAGCGCGACATTTGAAAAAGTGTGCCGTGAAGCCGGAGTTGAGAGTATTTTGACAAGAAAAATAAGCGATCTTTCCGGTGGAGAATTTCAACACGTTCTGCTTGCCAGAGCCCTTATGAAAAATCCCGACCTCCTTGTTCTGGATGAACCGGCACAGAACCTTGACATTTCAGGGCAGTTGGGTTTCTACAAACTCCTTGAAAAAATTCATCTTGAGCGGGGAACCGCAATTTTAATGGTATCTCACGACCTCCATATGGTGATGTCTTCCACGAAAAAAGTCGTTTGCATGTATGGGCATATCTGTTGTGCGGGTGAGCCTTTGACCGTTGCAAAAGATCCGGAATTCATTTCAATGTTCGGTGTAGACATGGCGCGTCTTATTTCATTTTACTCACACACCCACGAACACACTCACGGGCATTTTCAACCCCGGACGGGCGGCGGAGAAGAGTAATGATGGACGAGCCTTTTATAGTTCGCGCCCTGCTTGCGGGAGTCGGAGTCGCTTTCGCCACCGGAATGCTCGGATGCTTTGTTGTCTGGAAAAAAATGGCTTATTTTGGCGATTCCCTCGCCCACGCGTCGCTTGCGGGTATTCCTTTGGGTCTTATTGCCGGAATGGGGACTAAGTCAGGGATTTTTGTTATAGTTTCCGTCTTTGCATTGCTCCTTGCATGGATTAACGGACGCGGCCGGATTGCCACCGACACGGTTCTCGGTATAGTGGCTCACGCCTCCCTTGCTTTGGGTATAGTGGCGGTTTCTCTGACTGGTCTTCCCGTTTTGAATCTTCATTCCGTTCTTTTCGGCGATATTCTGGCTGTCGGCACAAATGATGTTTTTATCATCTATATTTGCTCCGCGGCGGTTTTTGTCCTTTTACTGTTTAACTGGGACTCTCTTATACTTATGACGGTCAGTGAGGATTTGGCAAAAGCCGAAGGTGTAAACACGTTTCGCCTCAATTTCCTTTTAATGTTTCTTATGGCGGCCGTAGTTGCGGTCTCCTTTCAGGTGGTGGGTGTTTTGCTTGTCACTTCAATGCTTATAATTCCCGCCGCATCGGCACGGGTGGCGGCGCGCTCTCCGGAAATTATGGCTCTTACGGCATGTCTTGCCGGGGCGGGATCGGTTTTTTTCGGAATTTACTGCTCTCTGCTTTATGACACGCCTTCGGGCCCTTCAATAGTTACGGTTTCCGCTCTGTTTTTCATTGTGTGTCTTGCGGGTTCAAACCTTTCCGGGCGCATATTCAGATGTAACGCTTATTCAAATGAACAAGGAGGAAAAAATTTTGATTGAATTTTCTGTTGGAAAACGGACATTGAAAACGTTTTTTGTATTTTGTGTTTTGTCTTTTGGTTTGATTCCAAAGTCTTACGGCATGTTCCATATTGAAGGTGAAATTGATACGAGACTTCACTTTGACAAAGTTGTCAGCGCGGAGAACAAAAACAACGAAATCTATGAGGGATATTCCCATTCTCATATAACGGCTGAGTTATTCGCGGGGGAATGGTTCTCGGTATCCGGCGAATTGCTTCTTGAGGGAGAACCCTCAGGTCATGACCATGGAAAAGCCCACAATGAAGAAGGGGATGAGGAAGAGGAGCATGAAGAGGAGCATCTCCATGAAGAGGCTCACGGCACAAAGAGCGGAAACACATTTTTTGTGGACCACGAACTGCTTCTGGATGAATTGGCGCTGAATTTCCGCCCCGTTTCAGGTGTTGTAAACATACTGCTTTACGGGGGAAAAATCGCTCCGGTTTTCGGCCTGGACCTTCACGATTTTCCCGGAATTTATTCCTATCTGCTGCCCGAAGAGTATGAACTGCGCGGAAAAGTCGGTCTTGGCGGGCGGGTAGGATTTGACGGCATGATATACGGAAAACAAAGTTTTGATTTTTCCGCTTTTGCGGCGGACACAACTATTTTCAGCAACAACGAAGGTCGGCGTCTCCGCAAGAGCGACGGAGGAGTGTCCAACACCGGCGACCTTTCATCTTTTGCGCTTTCCATCGGAGGCGGCGATTTCTTTTCCCTAAGAGGAGGGCTGCTAACCTATTTGCTGGAAGGATTTTCATACCGTCTCAGTTATGCCAGGCAGGCAAAGGGCATCGGAAATAAGAAAGACGAAAACAGGTTTTCTTTTTCCAGCCGGAATATATGGCCACTCACGGAAAATTTTTCCTCTATAATTGTGAGCGAATATGTTCATATCAGTAATCTGGGAGGCGACGCATCTCATGACCGGACATATGCAACCAATACGGTTGGTTTTGACTGGAAACAGTGGATGCTTGTGTTCGGTTTGTCTCTTGTGGAGAACAAGGCTAATGAGCGGGAAGAAAGCGCGGACGTGTCAATTTTCAGCTGTTCTCTTTTGCGTAAAATAGGAAATATGGAAATCGGAGCCGGCTACCGGAGGCGAAAAGAACAGGGAGAGAAAGCCACCGACAGAATAGGCTTCCTCCTGAGCTATCACGCGGGTTTTTCGTTTCCCGCAGGAGGTCTCGGTCATGAAGGGCACCACCACTGAAGCCTCAAGTGTGGCGGCACCCTTCCAACCTGTCAAATAAAATAGCCGATTAAGAACGCAAAAAAGAACCCGACCAGATACACCATGGCCGAAAAGATTACAGACACAAGACTGATCCGTCTCAGGCGCATACACGCGCGTGCCGCCTGAGGCTCCACCGGGCACGGCGCGTTTCTCTGCGCATAACGCGCCGCCACCGCCACTGCAAGCATTATTCCGGCAGCTGCAAACACCCATACCTTGCGCTCTGAAAGCCACACGAGTTCCGGCAAGGCGCTGACAAGCCCCGCCGTAACCGCACCGAGCCCAACGCTTGCCAGAAGCGCCGGCAGGGCGCAGCATACAAGCGTTCCCGCTGATGTGAGCAGCGAAAAAAAAGGCAGAACGGAGTCTTTCCGGCTTATCTGTTTCATTCTGCGGCTCCTTTTCCATAACGAGAGATAGAAACCGTAGTGTAGCCGGCGTCCCTCAAGAGTTTCTTCACCTTTTTGTCAGTCATGTCTTTTTCCTCTTTCAGGTGGATAATGACCGACTTGCGTTTGAGATTGACGTCCACTTTTTTCGCCGCTCCGGTTTTCATAAAAACTCTGCGTATTGAATATGCGCAGAAATCGCACACAAGGCCTTTCACGTCAACTTTTATAACGTTTCCCTTAACCTTTTCCGTAGCGGCATTTTCAAGCCGCCGGTCGTATTTTTCACCTTGTGAGCCGTCCTTCCCGTACTGTCCGGCATTTGCATTGCCGGAGGCAATAAAAATCCCGACCATGGCTGTCAGAATAATTTTTTTTATTATCATTTTTTTCTCCTTTATTTTTAAGTTTTTTTCAGAACCGCCTTATGAAGTTCAGTGTCAGTTTCCCGCTGATACTCCAACCCGCTTCAAAGAGCAGCGGCCCTTTGAAAAAACGCACAAGAGGCGTTATTTCAGTTTCGTTTTCATAATCCGTTCCCGGATAGTGAGCAGCTTCAAGCATCAGCCAAGTGTGCAGAGAGCCGAAGTCCGCAATATAGGGAGCGATTCCCACTCTTGCGGATTGCGTAAAAGAGTTTTCTTCCGGCCCGAGAGTGTTCACCCGGTTTTTATAGCTGACAAACAGCCGTCTGGTTTCCCAGTATGCCGCAAAGCCCGCCAGCCCGGCCGGCCTGATCTTGTCATTGTCAACGGCTCCGCCCGCTCCCCAGTTGAAGTATAAGTTTGCCTGAGACTCCAGTCCGTTAAACCTTTTCAGGAGCAGGTTTACCTGAAAAAGTCCGGCAAAAGCGTCTTCATAGCGGGCGTGAACCCCTCGCAGCCCTATTGAATAACTCGCCGAGGGGGAATAGTGCAGATGAACGGAGGTGTTGGCTCTGTTGTGCATCTCCATAAAAGTCCAGCCCCCGGGATATGAAACGGGTCTGCCAAGAGCCGTCTGTGATGACAGCAATACAAACGCAAATATGACTATTTTTCTTTTTAACATAAAACCTCCGCTTGAAAATTAATTGCAGACCGCAAACAACGGACTGAAAAGCGGAGGTATCAGACGAGTATGTGTTGTGTGATTAGATAGACCGGTTTTAATCGCCGGTTTTTCAAATTTGCGGATGGTTCGGTTTTAATTTCCGCCACCCCCGTTTTGTAGAGAACGGTGCGGGGCCGCATGTCCGCGGTTATAAAGTGTTCGGTTTTGCCTGTTTTTTTGTGTTCCGCAGATGCTTCCTGCAAGTCAAGGCATTCGGCAAAGGAGGAGTATCCGCAGTCATGATGTGACTGAGGCTGCGGGTAGTCGGCGCCGTGGTGATTATGTGTGTGAGCATCGGCAGCTCCGTCCGACATCGGGCAGGGCGAGGCGTTTGCAGCCGAAACACCAAATGCAAAAATCAGTATGTAAGCAATAAAAAAACCGCGTAACATCTCAGGCTGAAAAATAACACAGCCGACATCTTTTTCAAGAACTCTGTCTTCACTTTTTCAAAGATGTTGTTTATGGAATATGCGCGCCCGAGAGGATTTGAACCTCTGACCCTTGGCTCCGGAGGCCAATGCTCTATCCGGACTGAGCTACGGGCGCTTTGAGTTTTTTCCAATTTCCGCCATGACGGCTTTCATATCTTCCCAGGCAGGTTTTTTGAAAGCCGGGTTTCTGAGAAGCGCGGCGGGGTGATATGTTACTATAAGTTTTGTTCCGCCGTAGTTGTGGAAAACTCCGCGCAGGGAACCGAGTGAGGGGTTTTGGAGCTTCAAAAGCGCCTTGGCCGCCACAAGGCCGAGGCACACTATAACCTCCGGTGAAACCGACCTTATCTGCTTTATTAAAAAAGGCTCGCAACTGGAGACTTCTTCCGGCTCGGGATTTCGGTTTCCGGGCGGTCTGCATTTAACAACATTGCAGATATACACTTCTTCCCTTTTCATGCCCATGGCGTTTATGATTTTATCCAGAAGTTTTCCGGCCCTGCCCACAAAGGGTCTTCCCTGTTCGTCTTCGTCTTTTCCCGGTCCCTCGCCCACAAAAACGATTTTTGCTTTTGGGTTACCCTCTCCGAAAACGATTGTTTTTCTCTCCGAATGAAGCTTGCACCTTTTACAGTCGCCCATTTCATCCTTGATTCCCCCAAGTCCGCCCGGGCTGTCCGACTCAAAAATGTCCGCCATCAGGGAGACCGAAATGGGAGAGGTTTTGCCGGACGCGGATTCGGGCTGCTTTTTAGACGGTTTTGCATTTTGCTTAGCAGTTTTTGCCGCCGAAACGGGTGCGCTTTCCACTGCGGCCATTATCCTTCCGTTTCCCATCTGCGACTGAAACTCAAGATACGCCGTAAGGTCTCTTATCAGATCTTTTACTTCTTCGGTTTTACACATCCGCCGTGCGTCCAGAGCATTTGAAAGACGCCCCCCGTTTATCTAAAATATACATCCCCGCAGGCGGATAATGAAATCACCGCCGTGAATGCCCCGATGGAAAAAACCTACGACCCCAGAACAATTGAGAAAAAGTGGCAGAAGGAGTGGGAGGAATCTTCCGCACACAAAACAGACCCCGGTTCCGGCAAGCCCGGATTTTATGTTCTTGAGATGTTTCCGTATCCGTCCGGCAGGATACATATGGGCCATGTCCGCAACTATACGATGGGCGATGTAATCGCCCGCTACCGTAGAGCGCGCGGCTTTGAGGTTCTTCATCCGATCGGCTGGGACGCCTTCGGTCTGCCGGCGGAGAACGCGGCTATAGAAAACGGGACCAGTCCCGCAGAGTGGACAAAAAAAAATATCGCCCAGATGCGGACACAGCTTAAACGGCTGGGTTTTTCCTACGACTGGTCGCGGGAGATTGCCACCTGCGACCCCTCATACTATAAATGGGAGCAGTGGCTTTTTCTGAAAATGCTTGAGAAGGGTCTCGCTTATCGCAAAAAGACTTTTGTGAACTGGGATCCCAAAGACAAAACCGTTCTCGCCAATGAGCAGGTCATAGACGGAAGGGGCTGGCGTTCGGGGGCGGTTGTGGAGCGCAGAGAAATAAACCAGTGGTTTTTGCGAATAAGCGATTATTCGGATGAACTTCTGGAATCTCTCAAGGGTCTTGACCACTGGCCTGATTCGGTAAAAACAATGCAGTCAAACTGGATAGGGCGTTCCGAGGGTGTTGAAATTGAGTTTGATTGTGAAGCGTTAGGCTTCCCGATAGAGATTTTTACCACGAGACCCGACACGGTTGCGGGCGCCACCTTTCTTGCCGTTGCTCCGGAACATCCCGCGGCTCTCAAGGCCGCACGGAAAAACAGGTTGGTTGCGGATTTTATAAATGAGACCAAATCTCTTCCAGTTTCGGAAGCGGAAATGGAAACACTTGAGAAAAAAGGCCTGCCGCTCGGCATTTCCGCGGTGAATCCGGTTACGGGTGAAAAAATTCCCGTCTGGACGGCAAATTTCGTTCTTATGAGCTATGGCACCGGGGCCGTGATGTCCGTTCCCGCGCATGACGGGCGCGATTTTGATTTTGCAAAGAAATACAACCTTCCGGTAAAACAAGTGGTTTTTCCGGAAAACACGGATTGTGACATATCTGCGGGCGCTTATACGGGAAAGGGTGTCTTGAAAAACTCCGGAAGTTTTGATGGGCTGTCTTCTGACGAGGCTTTCTATTGCATGGCGGATTTTCTGAAAAACAACGGCAAAGGCGGAAGGGCGGTAAAATACCGCCTGAGGGATTGGGGAATTTCACGCCAGCGCTACTGGGGAACCCCGATTCCCGTTATCCACTGCGGAGACTGCGGAGCGGAGCCCGTTCCTGAAAAGGATTTGCCCGTGAAATTGCCCGAAGATGTGAGTTTCGGGGGAAATAAAATTCCTTCCCTTGCGGAGATTGAATCTTTTGTTTCCGTTTTGTGTCCGAAGTGTGGCGGAGAGGCAAAAAGAGACACGGACACAATGGACACTTTTGTTGAGTCTTCGTGGTATTTTCTCAGATATGCGTCTCCGGATTTTAGCGAGGCTATTTTTGACCGTGAAGCCGTAAAAAAATGGCTGCCCGTTAATCAATACATCGGAGGAGTTGAACACGCAATCCTTCATTTGCTTTATTCAAGATTTTTTGTCCGCGCTCTCAGAGACCTGGGCCTGTGCGATTTTGATGAGCCGTTCAGCGCGCTGCTTACTCAGGGAATGGTGATAAAAGACGGCGCGAAGATGTCAAAATCTCTCGGCAACACGGTTGACCCCGATGAGATGATAGAAAAATACGGGGCGGATTCGGTTCGCCTTTTTATTCTTTTCGCCGCGCCCGCGGAAAAATCGCTGGACTGGAATGAAAAAGGCATTGAGGGGACGAGCAGATTTTTAAGGAGACTTTGGAATTTGTCAGTTTCCGCCGGGAAAACGGATGAAGGCGGCCCGGAAAAAAATATTTTGCCCCAAATGCACGGAACAATAAAAAAAATTACCGCAGACATAGAACGTTTTCATTTTAATACGGCCGTCGCCGCGTTGATGGAATTTTTGAATTTTGTTGAAAAATCGTCCGCGGTAACACCCGAAACACTTGGAGTTATGGCGAAACTTCTTTCACCCATGGTTCCCCATTTCGCTGAGGAAATATGGGAAATCCTGGGAAATCAAAACTCGGTTTTTCTTGAGCCGTGGCCCGAATGGGACCAGTCTCTGTTAAAGTCTGAAGCGGTTACGGTTGTTTTTCAGGTTAACGGGAAATTGCGTTCACAAATTCAAATGCCTGCCGGAGCGGAAAAAGAGGAGATGGAGAATGCGGCTATTTCCGATGAAAAAGTGAGAAAATTTACTGATGGAAAAAAGATAAGAAAAATTATTGTTGTGCCCGGAAAACTGGTAAATGTGGTCGTCTGAAATGTTTGATATTTATGAAGATGACAAATATCGGAACAGCCGTTTTCTATTGGGAAGAGAAGGCAAAAACAAACTGTTTGCCGTGGGTCTCAACCCCAGCACGGCGGATAATACAAAGTCTGACACCACAATTTCAAAAATTCGGGGCGTTGCAGAACGCAATGGATTTGATGGTTTTATTGTCGTAGACTTATGTCCGTTGCGTCATACAAAACCCGATGAATTGCCGTATGGTTATGACAATGGTCTTATGTCTGAAAATATTGAAAGAGTTTTTGGTTATGCCGGAAAGCAGTGTAATCCGGTTTTCTGGTGCGCTTGGGGAGAGAGTATTAAAATACGGAATTATTTGACTGAATGCTGCGGAATTTTTATTGAAAAGGACGTTGAAATAAACGCTCAGTGGAAGCGCTTTGGTGCGTTGACGAAAAAAGGTCATCCAAGACACCCTTCCCGTGTCAGGTATGGTTGGAAATTTCAGGATTTTAATGCTTTGAATTACATTGAGGAATTAAACGGATGAGCGGAAAATTATTGGACAAAAAGGTCAGGGCGGTTGAAGTGGAAGGCGGCAGAAGCGTTTCGGATTTAATTTCCGCCATGGCAAAAACCGGATTTCAGGGCGGGAGTCTCGCCCGGACGGTTGAGATTTTTGAGAAAATAATAAAAGATCCGGATGTTACGATTTTTCTCGGCTATGCGGGTTCTCTGTCCACAACCGGACAGTGGAAAATAATAAACTGGCTTATTGAAAATCGTTTTATTGACGTGCTTGTTCCCACCGGCGCGAACATATCCGAAGATATTATAGACGCAATGGGTTTTGACTATTTTCAGGGCTCTCACAGAGCGAGTGATGAGGAACTTTTTGCGGAGGGAATAAACCGCTATTACGATGTCTACGGAAAAGAGAGCGACTATCTTGAAATGACCGAAATGATAGCGGATTTTATTCTTACGCTTGATGAAAAACACAAATATTCATCCCGTGAATTTTTGAAACTTTTCGGCGAACATCTCTCCGGAAAAAAAATAAATTCAATTGTCGCCGCCGCTGCAAAAAACGGTGTCCCGGTCTTTTGCCCGGCAATTGCGGACAGTCCATATGGAGACGGCGCGCTTATTGCCGAAAGCAAAGGATTTCATCTGACAATAGACTCTATAAAAGATTATGTGGAATTTATGGCGATGGGAGAAAGTGTCAAACAGACGGCGGTAATTTACATAGGCGGCGGTGTTCCCAAGGATTTTATTCAGCTTTTTGCGGTAACAGGTGATTTGCTCTATGAAAACAGAACCGTTCCCGGAAGGGAGAAGGGAATTAACAGAAAAGGAACCGGACCTGCCGAGACCTACTACCCGCACAAATACGCGATTCAGATTACAACCGATTCTCAGCAATGGGGAGGCCTTAGCGGGTGCACTTTTGAAGAGGCGGTCTCATGGGGTAAAGAAGACCCGGAAGGCGGGCTCGTGCAGTGTTACTGTGATGCGACCATTGCTCTGCCCATCGTTTCCCAGGGGATTGCCGAGAGGGTGAAAAAAAGGCGAAAGGGAACGGATTTTAATTTTTAACCGGCTTAATTTCAGCCGAAACGGGAGGAATGAAAATGCGTCTTAAGGGAAAAACCGCTTTAATCACAGGTGGAAGCGAGGGAATAGGGAGGGTGACAGCTTTGCTTTTCTGCAAGGAGGGGGCAAAGGTTGGAATTATGTCCAGAACCGCAGCGAATCTCCGCAAGGTGGTTTCCGAGGCAAAAGGGCGTGGCGAGATAAAAGCCTTTTCGGGCGATGTTTCAAAAGAAAAGGATGTGAAGAGGGTGGTTAAAGCGTTTTATAAAAAGTTCGGCGCAATTGACATTCTTTTCAACAACGCCGGAATTCTTGAAGGCGGAACCGTTGTTACGACCTCAAACGATGTCTGGGACAGAACAATGGATATAAATGTGAAAGGAGTTTTTCTGATGAGCAAATACGCCGTCCCTTTAATGGCAAAAAACGGCGGCGGTTCAATAATAAACAATTCAAGCGTTCTCGGAATTGTCGGAATGGAAGACTGCGTGGCTTATAACGCTTCAAAGGGCGCGGTCAGGCAGATTACCCGCAGCATGGCGCTTGATCACGCGAAGGAAAAAATCAGAGTCAATTCCGTCTGCCCGGGCTACATAAAAACAAAAATGGATGTTGAATTTATGGGAAACCCTCCGGATGCGGAAGAAAAACTTGATGAAATAGCGGCGGGGATGATTCCGATGGTCAGAAGGGCGGAAGCGGTGGAAGTTGCTCAGGCGGTTTTGTTTCTCGCCGGTGATGAATCAAGTTATATGACGGGGTCAGATCTTGTAATTGACGGCGGTTGGACGGTTGTTTGAGCAGATGAGTTTTACGGGACTGTTGGAAATTTTCCGCTATAGCCGCATTCAAAACTGCTGAAAGAAAGCATTGCGCCACCCGGATTTTTTGACTTCAAAAGTCGTCCGGAAACTCTAAAATCTGTAACGGTTTCAGAGAGTTAAATCCCCGCTCTTGGTCCGGAATACTGGTCGCAGAGGATTATCATTCCTTTGTCCCAGTCTTTTACAACGGCGCCAAAAGATGCAAACCCCGTGGCCGTCATAGTGGTTGAGTTCTTTGACTCAAACATTTCCTGTCCGGAATCTCCGATTACGGCTCCGAGATAATCTTCTTCAAAAACCATCACGAGGTCGTAGTTGCCCGCTCCAGCTCCCGTTACCTTTGCAACCGGCGCTCCAAAGTCATTTTCGTAGTTTATAATTTCCTCATTGTAGTCATTGAGCCAGACAAACTTGAATCTTTGCCAGGAGTCTATCTGGCTGTCTTCAAGCTTGTGTTTGATGCTGTAGTCATTGTTTATAAAAGAGTTGTCGGCAAGCAGAGATTCTCTTTGTCTCAAAGGAGCCACACAGAAAAGCGACATCTTGCCGAAATTTCTGGCGTTGAGAATATTTCTGATTTTCGCCAGAGTCTTTCCGTTCAGGCCGCTTTTTCCCATTGGCTCCGAACTGAAACTGAATTTGCCGTTGCTTTGATTGAATTTTGGTATTATGAGATCTCTGTCAAGTTCCTTTGCCATGCGGAAGTGTTTTTCAGCGCTGAGAACACCGGTTTTTCCTCCCGCCGCAAAGTCGGCCAGGGCGTTTAGTTTTACAACATCCTTAGCCCTTGCCATTGATCTTCCAACTTCAACTCCCATGTATTTTGAGAAATCTACGGAAAGCTTCTGCACCTCAGACTTATAGTCAAAAGCAAACTCGGCTTTATATTCCTTCAGTTCATTGGCTATGGCACGCCGTCCACTCGTGAGACTGCGGGCCTGTTCTTCAATTGAGTGAAGTTTTGTTTTGACTTTATCAACAAAGAATGTGTGTTTATTGCCCGTTCCGTTTGCGCTTTCCATTTCACAAATGCTTTCAAGGGCTCCGCCTTCATTCTGAAGCGTGGATTGATAGGCGTTTGCGAAGGTTTCAACAAAAACGCCGGAAGGGTCAAACCTTGAAGACCATTTCCTGTCAATTATTATTTCATCCGGCATAATTTACGACCCCGTGTGTTTTGATTCTGGCGGATAAAAATCCTTGCTGAGCCTCCCCGCGGTAAGACAATGCAGAACCCTCCCGTTCTTCAGTTCAGCGCAACCTTTCCTATCGCAAGGCAAAATTGAATCAAAAGTCAAGCTTTATAGGATGTTTGTTTTAGTTAAATTTTTCTTGTCTGAATATGATGGCGGCATTTTATAAGCGAAGATTAAAAAACAGCTATGAATTTTCTTTCAGGTGACCAGCCAGTTTTCTTGATGCTTTTTCCGCATCCTCTTCTCCGAAAATCGCCGTAATCACGGCAACTCCGTCCACTCCCGTTTTCAGAACATCGGTAATGTTTTCGGGAGTTATTCCACCGATGGCAAAGACCGGAATTTTCAGTTTCGCTTTCGCTTCCTTCAAAATTTCAAAGTGTGTCGGTTTTCTATCCGGTTTTGTCGGTGTGGAATAAGGGGTTCCGAAGGCTGCGTAATCCGCCCCGGCTTTTTCAGCGCCCAACCCCCTTTTTATATCCCCGTAACAGGAAACCCCTATTATTGCCCCGTACCCGAGCAGTTTTCTCGCTTCTTCCACCGTTGTGTCATCTGCGCCCAGGTGGACTCCGTCCGCTCCGATTTTCTTCGCCGCTGCGGCGCTGTCATTTATTATCAGTGCAATTTTATGTCTTCTCGTGATTTTCAGAAGAAGTTTTCCCTTCCGGATAATTTCATCCTCTTCCGCTTCTTTTTCCCGCAGTTGAATGATTTGTGCGCCGCCTTTGATTGCCGATTCAACGGTTCGGGCAAAGCGGTTTTCAGCAATAAGGCGCGAATCCGTTATGGCGTAAAGTCCGCTCAGATCAAAAGCGGGCATCAGCGTGTTTCAATCCGTTTGAATATGGCATCTCTGACCGCGTTGTAATTGTCCGGCAGTTCTATGGGGCTGTTACGGAGTTTTTTGCCGACACCCGCGATTTTGCCTTCGTGGTATCCGATTTTGAATTCAACAAATTTAAGCCCGTGCGCGGTTGAGATGATTACAACTTTGTCATTTTTTTTGAATGTTTTCCTGGCTTGGAGTTTAAGGAAAACCGCGAGCGCAACACCCGTGTGAGGGCAGTTGAAAGTTCCGGTTCTGTCCGCCATTGCGGCCGCGTCGGACAACTCTTTTTCAGACGCCTGCTCAACAATGCCGTTGAACTCTTTGAGGGTGTTTATCGCCTTGTTTACACTGACCGGATTTCCTATCTGAATCGCATTGGCAAGAGTTTTTTTCGCTTTTACTGGTTTGAATTCCTTAAATCCTTTTTTGTAACTCAGATAGAGAGGGTTTGCATTTCTGGATTGTGCGCAAACAATTCGCGGCAGTTTTTTTATCAGACCAAGGTTGCGCATAAGTAAAAACCCCTTGCCGAGAGCGGACACATTTCCGAGATTGCCGCCCGGAATTATTATCCAGTCCGGCACCTCCCATTTGAACTGCTGGCAAAGCTCAATGCTTATTGTTTTCTGCCCTTCAATCCGCAGAGAGTTGATTGAATTTGCAAGATAGATGTTGTGTTCCTCGGTTACTTTTTGAACCATCTTCATACAGCCGTCAAAATCTGTGTCTATGGAAAGAACTATAGCTCCGTTTGAAATCGGTTGGACAAGCTGGGCGAGTGAAACCTTTCCCTTGGGCAGGAAGACAATCGCGGGAATATCAGCCGCGGCGCAATATGCGGCAAGGGCCGCTGAAGTGTCTCCGGTGGAAGCGCAGGCGACCGCGGGAATGTCCCGTTTTTTTCTCCGCATATGTCTGACCACAGAAACAAGTACGGTCATTCCCAGATCTTTGAAAGAGCCCGTGTGGCTGTTTCCGCACATTTTTATCCAGATGTCATTCATTCCGACCTGTTTTCCGAAGCGATCAGCCCAGAAAAGGTTGGTTGAGCCCTCATACATTGAAACGATGTCATTATCTCTCACAACCGGACACACCCATTCCTTTTTTCCCCAAACCGAGCTTCCATGCGGCCACGACTGGTTTTTATAACGTTCGTCAAACAGATTTTTCCATTCAGAAGGTGATTTTTTCGCCAGCAATTCCCGGTCATGCGTAACTTCAAGCAGGTCGTTGCAGTTCCGGCAGCGATATATCACTTCGTCAATTTCATAAGTTTGTCCGCATTCGGGGTTTATGCAGTTCAGCCACGCGCGGTATTCGGGTATTTTTTTCTCTTTTCCGGAAGTTTTGGAAGCGGTTCTGGGCATAGCGAAAAATACCGCAAGGCAAGGGCGGGTGTCAATCTTCTCCTTGACACAAAACCGCTTTTGAAACACAATAACGCCGCTTTTGTTAAAGAGCGCGTAGCTCAGCGGGAGAGCGCTTGCCCGACACGCAAGAGGTCGCTGGTTCAATCCCAGCCGCGCTCACCAGTTCAGGATCTTATTCAGGTTTTTGTCTACAAGATCAATATCTTGTTTGAGGGCGGCATTTCTAATTTTTTTCAATTCGGAATGTTTGCAGCCGATCTCATAAGCAAAATCACAGAGTCGCACGGCTTCCGACCAGTCTCCGGACGATGCGGACTGCCAAATCCGCCCCAGATTGAAGATTAGAGGATTTGGAATTTCACTGTTTTTCATCAAATTGACTTTAATCGATTTTTTTGACTTTTTTACAAAATCCAAAACAATATACCCGCTTCGGGCCTCGTAGCTCAGAGGGAGAGCGTTCGCCTCACACGCGAAAGGTCGCTGGTTCAATTCCAGCCGGGGCCACCAGTTTTTAGATGTCTAAAATAACCGTCACACACAAAAACACCGCCGCCGAAATTGAATCCGGCGCAACGGTCCTGGCAGCTCTTTCCGCCGTTGGCGCGGAGAAATCGGCCATCGGCGCAACTGTCAACGGCAGCCTTATGGATTTGTCTCAAACCCTTGATGCGGACGCTTCCGTTGAGCCCGTAAAACAAAATTCCGCCGGAGGTCTCCCTCTTGTTCGCCACACAGCCGCACATGTTATGGCAGAAGCGGTTCAGGGACTTTTCCCGAAAGTGAAAGTAACAATCGGTCCCGTTATTGAAGACGGTTTTTATTATGATTTTGACGCGCCCGAACCGTTTACTCCCGAAGACCTTGAAAAAATAGAGAAGCGGATGGAAAAAATCGTTAAAGAAAACCGCCCGCTTGTGCGTAAAACCGTTTCGCGCTCGGAAGCCGTTAAAACTTTTTCCGATGTGGGAGAAGACTACAAAGTGGAAATTATCAAAGACCTGCCGGAAAATGAGGAAATAACAATTTACGACCAAGGGAAATGGTTTGATCTTTGCAGAGGCCCTCACGCGCCCTCAACCGGAGCGGTCAAGGCGTTCAAGCTGACGTCTTCAGCGGGGGCTTACTGGCGCGGAGTTGAAACCAACCCGATGCTTCAGCGCATATACGGAACGGCATTTTCTGACAGAAAGGACTTGAAAAAACACCTCGCCATGCTTGAGGAAGCGAAGAAAAGAGACCACAGAAAACTCGGCAGAGAGCTTGATCTTTTCAGTATCAGAGACGATGTGGGACCGGGTCTTGTTCTGTGGCATCCAAAGGGCGCCCGCGTTCGCGGAATCATTGAAGATTTCTGGCGCGCCGAGCATAGAAAGGCCGGTTATGACATTCTCTACACACCGCACCTTGCGCGGCTTGACCTCTGGAAAACAAGCGGACACACCGATTTCTATACTGAAAGCATGTTTTCACCCTCGCAGATTGACAACTCTGACTATCAGATAAAACCGATGAACTGCCCGTTTCATATTCTGGTTTACAAGTCCACACTCAGAAGCTACAGAGATCTGCCTCTCAGATGGGCGGAGGTGGGAACCGTATACAGATACGAGCGCAGCGGCGTGCTTCACGGGCTTTTGAGAGTCAGGGGGTTTTCACAGGATGACGCGCATATATTCTGCCGCCCCGACCAGATAGGGGATGAAGTCGGAGGCGTTCTGGATTTGACTCTTATGTTTTTGAAGAGATTCGGGTTTGAAAATTTTGAAGTTTTTCTGTCAACAAAGCCCGACAAGTTTGTCGGAAGCGAAGAAGACTGGGAAGCTGCGACCGAAGCAATGAAGTCTGCGCTTGCCGGAAAGAACCTTGATTACTCTGTTGATGAAAAAGGCGGAGCGTTCTACGGCCCGAAGATAGATCTCAAAATCAAAGATGTGCTCGGAAGGTCTTGGCAGTGTTCCACTGTTCAGTTAGACTTTAATCTCCCGAAAAGGTTTGACATGGCCTTTGTGGGTGAGGATAATTCCCGCCACACGCCGATAATGATTCATCGTGCCATATTCGGTTCGTTTGAGAGATTTTTCGGTATTCTGGTTGAGCACTACGGCGGCGCTTTCCCGTTGTGGCTTAGTCCCTCGCAAGTGAGGGTGGCGACAGTCGGAGACAGTCATGCCGTTTACGCACAAAAAGTTGCGGATGCTTTGAGGGAAAAAGGTGTAAGGGTTGAGGAAGACTTCAGGAATGAAAAGCTTGGTTACAAGGTCAGAGAAGCACAGGTTATGAAAATACCGTATCTTCTTGTAATCGGGGAAAAAGAAGTTGAAAATTCAACGGTGGCGCCGAGAAAATATGGAAGTGAAAGTTTGAATTCGATGGGGATTGAAGGTTTTGTTGAGGTTTTGAACGCTGAGGGCGGCGTTTTTGCGGGCGGGGAGATTTCGTTATAAGAGGACCCAGGAAAAAACCGGAAAGACGGCCTCCCGCAACGCGCATAAACCGCAGAATAAGGGCTCCTCAGGTTAGGGTTATTGACGACGAGGGGGGGCAGCTTGGAATTATGCCGGTAGAGCAAGCTCTTGCAAGGGCGGAAGAGGCGGGTCTTGACCTGGTTGAAGTTGCCCCGGATTCCCAGCCGCCGGTTTGCAGGCTTACTGATTATGGAAAATACAAGTATTTGCAGAAGAAAAATTCACGTAAGCAGAAGCCGGGCCTGATAAAGGAGATTAAGCTGAGACCCCACATCGGACAGCACGATCTGGAAGTGAAACTTGGAAGGCTCAAGGGGTTTCTTGAAGACGGATGCAAAGCGAGATTGAGAGTTATGTTCAGAGGAAGAGAGTTTGTTCATCAAAACACCGGATTTGAGCTTATTGCCTCAATAGTGGAAAAAGTTTCCGACCTTGGCAAAGTGGACTCTCCGGCCAAACTTGAGGGCAGGCATATAATAGCCGTTCTCTCTCCGGTCAAATCCCCGGTGGTGAAGAGTGTTCGGGGCGCCGGTGACGGCGGCAAAGAATTGGGAAAAAAGCCGGAAAATATAACTGAAGACGGGGCACAGGCATGAAGAATAAAATCAAAACCAACAGGAGTGCCGCCAAGCGTTTTTCTTTCACCGCAAGCGGTAAGGTAAAAATGTCAAGAGGCGGAAAGTCACACCTCAATGTCAAAAAAAATGCCAAAAGGATGAGGCGACTCGGTTCCGAGCGGTATTTTGAAGGAACCGCGGCAAAAAGAATCTCCTCTTATGTTCCGGCCAAATAAGTTTTAACGAGGATTAAAAAATGAGAGTAACACCTTCAGTGGCGTCCAGAAACAGACGCAAAAAGATTCTAAAACAGGCGAAAGGTTATTGGGGGCGCAGAAAAAACAACCTCAGAAAAGCCAAAGAAACTCTTCTGCGCGCCATGGCTTATTCCTACAGAGACAGGCGGAACAGAAAAAGAGATTTCAGAGCTCTTTGGATAACAAGAATAAACGCCGCGGTCAGGCCCTACGGTCTTTCCTACAGCCGTTTTATAGCGGAGCTGAAAAAATCCGGCATTGATTTGGACAGGAAATCCCTTTCGGAACTTGCAATCAGAGACCCGCAGGCCTTTGAGCGGGTTGTCAAAACCGCAAGCGGTGAAGCGCAGTCTTTAAGTAACTAAATAAACGGCGTGTCTGCCGTTCTTGCAGAGAGTTCATAAGCGGCTTTTTCTTGTCGCTTCCGACTACGATTGCTATAGTCTGCTTTGATGATAAAGACGAACAAAAAAGAGTAAAAGGAGAGGATAATGCAGGAAGGCTTATCAAACGTGTTCGTGCTCAATCACGCTGATTTTATTATTATCATCCTAACTTTTCTATGTTTGTGTGTTAGCATATTAACGTTGATTGTGGTTGTAAAAACAATTGATTTGTGGAGGTTTATGCAACAGATAAGAGACGTTCATTTTAAAAGTCTAATAGATGAAGCAAAGAAAGAAATACAAGAATATGAGAAACAGCTTCAGGGAAAAAGGGGAAAAACTATGAGAGGCGGATCTCCTTATCATGTTAAATCCGCACAAAGCGGAGAGAGAGTGAGTAATGATTGAAAAACTATCTCATGAACAAAAAAAGATTATAGAATCTTTTCATAAACGAGGGCTTCCAATTAAAACCGCGCCCATCGCAAATGCATTTGGAATAGATGTGTTTTATACAGACTCATGGGAAAATGACACATCAGGAATGATAAGACGGATCAATGAAAACAAATATGAGATTTTTGTCAATAAGAAACATCCTCCAAATCGTAGACGATTCACGATTGCTCACGAACTTGCTCATTTTTTACTTCACACTGACTTGTTAGAAGATGAAACATTTGAAGATCACCTGCTTCGTGCGGTGGGAAGCAGGTGGTCTAATGCAGCGGTAGAGTCAGAAGCAAATGCTTTGGCAGCAGATATTTTGATGCCTTGGAATCTGATAGAAAGAGAATACTCACGAGGCGCGAAAACTATAGAGTCCTTGTCAGAAAAGTTTGAAGTTTCTAAAGATGCAATGTCAGTAAGAGTGCTTGGAACTCATTATAGAAATCCAGATAAACCCTAGCGGGCATGTTTATCTGTCAGCGGTTTGAATTTTCCTGTCAGACAGAGTTATGGTTCTAACTACTGCTCCGGCGGGGATGATTCCCTCTTTTCCTTTATTCAAAAAAGCCAGCGGACACAACATAGTGCCTATTGCAACCGTTCCTCCAATTTCAGAGTCACCTTTTGTATTGAAAGCCTTTCAAAGGAATTTCAGTTCCATCAACAGCATTCGTATACTCCACATTGATTGTAAGCGCACCTGAAATCCCAGCCATTGCTGCGCCTTTTCGGTCTGAAACTCTGGCAACAACAGCAGTTCTGGCCTCAATAACAGTTATGCCGTCAACTTTGATATCACGCTCAACCTCAAGAAGAATCTGTTGACCTGCTTTCACTTCCTTTGAAGAAATACGCTGTGCTGTTTGAACTGGCACAATTGTAGAATCCCGCAAAACAAGTTCACGGGCAAATACACTCTCTGTGCTGAAAGCAAGCAAACATATTGTCGCTATCGTTATATAGTTTAGAAACTTCATTTTCAATCCTCCCTTGATTTGAAGTTTTGATGGAAAACAAATTATAAAAAAGCCAATTCCACCCAGAAATCCCGTAACTGCTCTGGTTAAGTTTATGCTCTGGTAACCAGTTGAGTTCTGCATAACAACATCTAAAACTGCCGGAAGTAGCAAAGTAGCCCCAAGCAGAGCGCGTGCGGTATATTTTTTAGGACGACTGACAAGCAAAGCGGCAACGGCAACACCCAAATATCCTAAAAGGCATCTTGAGCAAAGACCGCAGGGAAATCCAAAAATCCAAAAAGAACGGGATGGTAATTGATGGCATATAAAAGCAAACAATTTATAAAGAGATTCACCATTTGGAAACCCATTAACCGATTGCCGAATTGGTGCGGCAAGTGAAAGAACAACTAATAAAAAAGAAACAAGAAAAACAGTTATTCTCAAATTGAAGCCTCTTGATACACCATAGACGCCGGGTCTTGCTATGCCCTCAAACAGAGTTAACTGTTTCCGTAAGATAAACCGGTGCGGAATTCTATTCAAGAAATAGAAACATACCATTAGGGGAGTTGTCAAGTCAGTTTTGCGAAATCTTGTCTAACATAAAGTATATTAAGTCACTGTCTTTTTATTCAGCTTTCAGCCCCGCTTCATCCAGATCCCATCTTATTGGGCAGTTTTCGCAGTCCGGCCTTTTTTTGTGACAAAACTCTTTCGCCGTTCGCACAATAAGCGCGTGATACTCGTTGAACAGCGCGGTTCTGCGCGGAAGGTTGTTTTCAAACAGTTTCTGAACCGTTTCATATGAGACTTTTTCATCCGTGAGCCCGTGCCTTGCGGTTATTCTTTTTGTATAGGCGTCAACAACAAAGGAGGGCTTGCGGGCGGCGTATAAAACTATGCTGTCCGCCGTCTCAGGGCCTATTCCCTCAATTTTCAGAAGGGTTTTTCTGAGTTTCAGTCTTTTTTCGGATAGAAGACCGCCGATGCTGCCTACGTAGTTATCAACCACAAACCGCGCGAAGATTTTCAGGCGTCTTGACTTCTGATTGAAATAGCCGGACGACTTTATCAGACGGGCGAGTTTCGCACGGGGTATTTTGTTAATGTTCGCGGGTGAAAGAGTCATTTCACTTTTAAGCAGCCGGATGGATTTTTCAACATTTTTCCATGAGGTATTCTGTGTCAAAATGGCCCCGACTATGCATTCAAAGGGAGTTTCCGCGGGCCACCAGTTCTGCCCGCCGAAACGTTCAAACATCGCGTCGTAGATTTTGAGAACCCTCTTTCCGTTTTTGCTCATAAGGCAAGAATATACGGCAAACCGCAGAGGGATTTTGTTGACAATTTCCCTTCGTAATGTTTAATGATATGTCGTTCAATGAACCATACCGCTCTCTATGAAATCCATGCCGCAAACGGGGCGAAAATGACTGAATTTGCAGGCTGGCGGATGCCTCTTTCTTATTCCGGGGTTCGGCGTGAGCACTGTGCCGTGCGCTCTTCGTGCGGCATTTTTGACGCGAGCCATATGGGGGAAATAGAGATAACCGGACCTGAAGCGGAGAGCCTCTGCCAGTGGCTTTTAACAAATGACGTGAGCCGGATGGGAGATATGCGTGTTCAATACAGCCTGCTCTGCAATGAAGAGGGCGGAATTGTGGATGACCTTATGGTCTACAGATTTTCCCGTGAAAGATTCATTCTCTGTGTTAACGCTTCCAATACCAAAAGGGATTTTGACCGGGCTCTTTCACAATCGGAAAAGTTTTCCGCCCGTGTGACGGATATAAGCAGCCGAATTTCCCTTGTTTCCGTTCAGGGGCCCGGTTCACAAGGCGTTGTGAGCCGCGCAATGGAAGAGGACTTTGAGATACCGCAACGTTTTTCTTTCACAATTTTTGATTGCGGCGGACCCTCCTTTATCTCACGGACGGGCTATACAGGAGAAGACGGATTTGAAATTTTTGTTCCCTGGGATTCGGCTCCAGAAATCTGGCTCAAACTTGTTTCCACCGGTGAAGGTTCTGAAGTCTGTATGTGCGGCCTCGGTTCCAGAGACACATTGCGGCTTGAAATGGGGTATTCGCTATACGGAAACGAGATATCTGAGGAAGTAAACCCTTTTGAGGCAAACCTCGGAAGGTATGTGAAAATGGACAAAGGTGATTTTTGCGGCAGAGAATCTCTCGTGAGGGGTCTTGAGAACGGTGTGGAACGGTCTCTGTGCGGACTTGAAATGGTTGAGCCCGGCATTCCGCGCAATTCATACAAGGTTTTTTCGGGCGAAACTGAAGTGGGTCGGGTTACAAGCGGAACCATGTCTCCGAGTCTGGAAAAACCCGTCGGTCTTGCTTTTATAAGCTCTTCGGCGCTTGATAACGCGCGGCGCGACGGTGTGCAAGTGCAAATCAGAAACGGCCGCAGGAAGGCCGAGATTACCGATGTGCCTTTCTATGTAAAATCTTCGAACCGGGTCGGCCGGAAAATGGAGAAGCAGGCATGAGCGTTCCGGGTAATTTGAGATATACCGAAGAACACGAGTGGGCCCTGCTTGACGGTGACACTGTAACGGTGGGCATAACGGACTACGCGCAGGACGCCATAGGCGAGATAGTTTTTGTGGAAGCTCCCTCAGAGGGCGATTCTTTCCGCAAGGGGGAAATTTTCGGCGCCGTGGAGTCCACAAAATCGGTTTCAGATCTTTTCTGCCCGGTTGATGGCAATGTTGTTGAGATAAACGAAGTTCTGATTGACTCTTCCGGTGTCATAAACACCTCTCCCTACGGTGATGGTTGGCTTATTAAGCTGTTCGTGGAAGACTCTTCCTCCTTTGAGGAACTGATGGACGCCGCGGCTTATAAAAAATTTCTGGAGACCGGAGAGTAGGGCATTTCCGCCGGGGTTTTTCATTATGAGCAAAAACTCACTGCCGGGAGGTTTTGAGCTCAGGCACATCGGGTCTGTTGGTGATGATTGCCGTGAGATGCTCAAATTTGTGGGCGCAGACTCGCTTGAGCAACTCATCAGGCAGGCCGTTCCGTCCGATATTTTATGTGAAGAACCCCTCTCTCTGCCATTCGCCGTTGATGAGAGCTCGTTTCTGGACAAAATGAGGGAAACGGCCTCCCTCAACAAGCGGTTCAAATCTTTCATAGGCTTAGGATATAACGACTGCAAAACCCCCCAAGTAATCAAAAGAAACATTCTTGAAAATCCCGGCTGGTATACGCAATACACTCCTTATCAGGCGGAAATAGCACAGGGAAGGCTTGAGGCGCTTCTCAATTTTCAGACCGTTGTGTGTGATATGACGGGCATGGAGATTGCAAATGCGTCTCTTCTTGATGAATCAACGGCCGCATGCGAAGCCATGGCGATGATTCACAGAGTAGTTTCCGGAAAGCGGCGCGGGAAAAATCCGGAGAGGTTTTTTGTTGATGCGGGCTGTTTTCCGCAGACAATTGAGGTTCTGAGGTCAAGAACCGAGCCGCTTGATGTGGAAATGGTTATAGGTGATTTTCAGGATTTTGACCCGGCGGACGGTTTTTTCGGCGCTCTTGTGCAGTTTCCGAACCGTCGCGGCCGGGCGGACGACTATACGGATTTTATTGAGCGTGCCCACCGTGAGGGCGTTCTTGTGGCCGTTTCCGCGGACATTTTGTCACTTGCAATTTTCACCCCGCCCGGAGAGATGGGAGCGGACGTGGTTGTGGGCTCAACTCAGCGGCTCGGTGTTCCAATGGGATGCGGCGGTCCTCATGCGGCTTATCTGGCGACAAGGAGTGATTTCCGGCGTCAGATTCCGGGCAGAATCATCGGAGTCTCGGTTGACAGAGACGGCGCGCGCGCATACAGAATGTCTTTGCAGACCCGTGAGCAGCATATAAGGAGAGAAAAAGCGACTTCCAATATCTGCACCGCTCAGTCTCTTCCGGCAATAATGGCGGCTATGTATTGTGTGTATCACGGCCCTCGCGGGCTGGAAAAAATTGCGAAAAAAATACACTCTCTCTCGGCCGCCCTGTCCCGTGAACTTACGAAAAACGAGTTCGTCCAAACAAATTCACGCTTTTTTGATACGCTTTGTTTTGACCTCTCTTCAATGCCCGCGGAAACTGCGGAAAAAATCAGGAAGTTGTCGCTTCAAAACGGAATTAATTTTCTTCATGAAAAAAACAGTGTTGGAGTTTCTCTTGATGAAACCACCGAAATTGCGGATTTAAATCTTATCGCACACATATTTATGGAAGCGGCCGCAAAAAGTCCGGCGGAAATAAATCCGGGCTCTGAGCCGGAAAAAGATGATGTTCGCGGAACGCTTAAGAGAAAAACCCCGTTTCTCACTCATCCGGTTTTCAACATCCACCATTCCGAAACGGAAATGGTCAGATACATCAAACGCCTTGAAAACAAAGATCTTTCGCTCACTCATTCAATGATGCCTCTGGGCTCATGCACCATGAAACTTAATTCCGCCTCGGAGCTTGCCCCGGTCAGCTGGGCCGGTTTTGCGGAAATCCACCCTTTTGCCCCGTCGGACCAGCTGGAGGGTTACAAACGGATTACTGAAGAGCTTGGCGAAAATCTCTGCACAATAACGGGATTTTCCGCCGCATCTCTCCAGCCTAATTCAGGGGCGCAGGGTGAGTTTGCCGGTCTTATGGTAATCAGGTCATATCATCGCAGCCGCGGTCAAAGAAACAGGAATGTAACGCTTGTTCCTTCTTCGGCACACGGGACAAATCCGGCGAGCGCGGCGGCGGCCGGAATGAAGGTTGTTACGGTGGCCTGCACGGCGGACGGTTCAATAGACCTGGCGGACCTGGAGAAAAAGTGCGTCGAGAACACTGAAACCCTTGCGGCGATAATGATTACCTATCCTTCCACTCACGGCGTTTTTGAGCCCGGTATAAAAAAAGCATGTTCAATTGTCCATGCTCACGGCGGGCAGGTTTATATGGATGGCGCCAATCTCAACGCGCAGGTTGGGGTTATGAAGCCCGCACTGATGGGTGCGGATTTGTGCCATGTGAACCTTCATAAAACTTTCAGCATACCGCACGGGGGCGGCGGCCCCGGTATGGGGCCCATCTGTGTGGCCGCACACCTTGCTCCGTTTCTTCCCGGTCATCCTTTTGAAGCGGACAGCTCCGGAAACGGCGCTCTCAGGTGCCCACCCGTCGCCTCAGCCCCCTGGGGGAGCGCAAGCATAACCGTTGTTTCATATGCGTATATAAAACTTCTCGGCTCCGAAGGAATCCGCAACGCCACCATGCACGCGATTTTGAACGCCAACTATATGAAAGAGCGGCTCGGGCGCAGCTACAAGGTTCTCTATGAGGGAAATATGGGCAGGGTGGCTCACGAATTTATTCTGGACTTGAGAGAATTCAAAAAAAGCGCCGATGTGGATGTTGAAGATTTTGCCAAAAGACTTATGGATTACGGCTTTCACGCTCCGACCGTTTCCTGGCCTGTGGCGGGCACGATAATGATAGAGCCCACCGAAAGTGAGTCCAAGGCGGAACTTGACCGTTTCTGTGAGGCCCTTGAGAGCATCCGTTCGGAAATTGCAGAGATAGAGGCCGGGCATTCCGACCGGCTGAACAATGTTCTCAAGAACAGTCCGCACACGGCGAAAAAAGTTGTCTCGGAAACATGGGATTCTCCGTATTCAAGACAGAGCGCATGTTTTCCGGCGGATTTTGTGATTGACAATAAATTCTGGCCTCCGGTTTCACGCATAGACGGCGCTTACGGAGACAGAAATCTTTTCTGCACCTGCCCCCCGCCCGAAGCATATAAAGATGATTGAATCGGTCCTGAGTTACGAGGTGTTTCTAAATTCTTACGTCTATGTAGGATTTCTCAAAACCTTTTTCTATGAGGGATGAGATTATGCGCTCATTTTCAGCGGCGGCCATTTCATCAATAAGAGCCTCTTTGATTTCCGGAGGGATCAGCATTCCCTTTTCCTTGATTGAAAGCACTTTGACAATATGAATCCCGGCTTTTGACCTGACGGGTCCGTTGATTTCTCCGGGTTCAGTTCCGTCCACGGCTTCAAACAGGGGTTTGATAAGCTCATCATATTTGAAATACCCTAAGTCGCCGCCCCTGCCGGCCGTTCTTTGATCAATTGAGTGCAGTTTTGCGAGGTCTTCAAAGTCGTTTCCTTCCTCCCTTGCAATATCAGCTATTTCTTTTGCCCGATCAAAAGAGTCTCCGGAATTGCCCGGCAGGAGAATATGGGCAATTCTAATTTCGGCGGAGTGGGGATCGGCGTCCGGATTGTTTTTCAAGTAGAACTCTTCCACTTTTTTGTCGTCTATGTAGAGATTGTTGCGGGCAATTTCGGATTGGACAAGCTTTGTGGTTAATATCTGCAGCTTTATCTCTCTGAAAAGCTCTTTTAGTGTTGTATCTTTTTCGGCGAGCATTTTTACGAGCCCTTCGTCGTCCAGATTCAAAGACTCTTTGAAATTTTTCACGGCCGCGTCCAGTTCCTGAGCCGAGACATTGATGTTGTTTTCTGCCGCAGTCTGTTCAATGATGGATTCAACTATGATGCTGTTTATAATGTCTTCTTTGGACGCTTCCGGTGTGCGGCTTCTTATTTCTCTTTCTTTTTTTCTGTATTCAGACAGGGTTACAATTGAGTTATTCACGACGATTGCAATTCCGTCCACCTTTGTTTTTGCGGCGGCGATTCCCTGCTGTGCCGCAAGTAGCCCGACCGCCGCTAATACTGAAAGAATCAATTTTGAAAAACTCATAATGTCTTATTATACACCCTGAACGGTTTTAATTGAAGAAAGCAGCCGCGCCGCACTTTTAGCCGCTTCAGGTGGAAATTTATTTACGGAGCTGACTTTCCAGCTCTCTCCGCATTTTGAAAACAGCGCTCTTGTGTCAGACCGGTCTTTCATCGCATACAACGCCGCGCTGTCTTCTCCTATTTCCATAAAACCGACCGAGTGTTTTTTAAGGACGGTTTTAAGCGCCGCAAGCGCAAGAAGGTTGTTCAAGCCCCCCGGCACGGGGCCGAACCTGTCTCTGATTTCCTCTTTCAAACGGTTCACTTCACTGATTGTGGAAGAAGATGAAATTCTTTTGTAAAACACAAGCCTTTCCCTGCCACTTTCCACATAGTTTTCCGGTATGCGGGACTCAATTTTTGTTTTGATCTCAGGTTCAACTTCCGCTCGCGTTTTCCCGGTTTTAATTTTCTCCACGGCTTCACGCAGCATTTCAAGATAAAATTCAATTCCCACCCCGGCTACATGTCCCGACTGTTCTACGCCGAACAGATTGCCCACGCCTCTCATTCTCAGATCTGAAAAAGCCAGCTCGTATCCCGAACCGAAATCCCAGAGTTCGGCAAATCGCCCGAGCCGTTTCCACGCCTCTTCTCCCACGGATTTTCTGTCCGGCACAAGCAGGCACGCAAATGCCTGTTCTTTTCCCCTCCCCACGCGCCCTTTGAGCTGATAAAGGTCCGCTATGCCGAATGTATGCGCATCATTTATAATTATTGTGTTCGCCCTTGTAATATCAAGCCCCGACTCCACTATCGCGGTGCTTACAAGCATGTCAACTTCTCCGCTCGCGAATTTTTCAACTTTATTCTCAATTTCTTTTTTGCCCATTCTTCCGTGCGCGGTTTCCATTGAAATACCGGGCGCTATTTTTTTCAGCTTATGCATTATATTTCCTATGCTTTCAATTCTGTTATGGATAAAAAACACTCCGCCGCCGCGTCCGGTTTCTCTCATAATCAAATTGCGTATAAGATTCCCGTCCCAGTTTCTTATCTCCATTTTTACCGGAAGACGCCCGACCGGAGGCGAATTGATTACACTAATGTCCCTTATTCCCGCAAGGGACAGCTGAAGCGTTCTCGGAATAGGCGTGGCGGACAGGGAAAGCACTTCGGGATTGCGTTTGAGACTTTTCAGTTTTTCCTTGTGTCTTACCCCGAATTTGTGTTCCTCATCTATTATCAAAAGACCCAGATTCCTGAATTTGATTTTGTTTCCGAGAAGTTTGTGGGTTCCGATTACAATGTCCGCGGTTCCGCTTTCAATTTCACGGAGTATTGTTTTTTCCTCACCGGGGGAAGTGAACCTTGAGAAAGCTACCGTGTTGACCGGAAATTTTTCAAGTCTTTTCCGTGCGGTTTGCAGATGCTGGCTTGCGAGCAGGGTGGTCGGAGCTATGAAGGCGACCTGAAAACCATCCATCACGGCCTTCAGTGCGGCCCTTAAGGCGACTTCGGTTTTTCCAAATCCCGTGTCTCCGCATATCAGCCTGTCCATGGGGCGCGGCGATTCCATGTCTTCCATAACATCTTCTATGGCTTTTTTCTGATCGGGAGTTTCCTCGTATAAAAAGTCCATCTCAAATTCCTTGAATTCCAAGTCCGGTTTGGAAAAACTGTGGCCGCCTCCGCCCGACTTTCTCCTTGCGTAAAGCTCAAGCAGTTCTTTTGCGACCGTTTCCGTAGCTCTTCTTGCGTTTTTAACGGTTTTTTTCCATGCCGAGCCGCCAAGTTTGTCAATTTTCGGGCTGCCGTCCTCATTGCCGGCATATCTGTGGAGGAGCCGGAATTTTGACACGGGCACATAAACACTGTCTCCGCCGTGATATTCGCACTCAATAAAATCTCCGGTCTCGTTTCTTATCGTCAGATTTCTGAGTCCTCTGAATATTCCGATTCCGAATTCACGGTGAACTATCATGTCTCCGTTTTTCATGTCCCCGAAATCAGACTCAAAAGAAGACGCGGAAGACTTTGTGCGCGGAGCGGTTTTCATTGACGGAATTTTTTCCGCAAAATCCCTCTCGTTCAGAAAAGCGGTTCCGATTTCCGGGAAGACAAATCCTCCTCCCGCAAATCCGGAATAAAACTGTGCTCCGTCCACACCTTCGTGGATAAAGAAATTCCTTAGTTTTTCAAGCTCATTTTCATTTGCGGCAAACAGTTTCAGCTTATAGCCGCCGTTTTGCAGAATTTTTGCCGCTCCCAGCATTTTCCCGGCAGAAGAAACCGTTCCACCCGAGTGAACCGGAGGTGTTGAGGTCTGAAAATCAATTTCTCCGGAACTGAAAGTTTTAATAAAAACCGTTTTCCGTTTCTCAATTTCCCTCTCCATTTCACCGGCGCTCAAACGTTCCGGCGCGCCCTCCTTCTTTTCTTTTTTTTCGCCCTGATTTTCAAGAGAGTCCAATATATTTCCGCCGCCGGAGTTTTCAATGAACATGACGGTATTTTCTCCGCAATAGTCAAAAATTGATGACTCTGCAATACACTCGTCGTCCGTGCGGAAGGGGAAAATCCGGGCTTCTTCGGTCCGTCCGGAAGACATCTGGGTTTGCGTGTCAAACTCTCTGAGTGATCTTACTCTGCTGCCCGAAAATTCAATGCGCAGACCGGATTTTCCACCTGCGGGAGTAACATCAACAATTGCGCCCCGAACGCTTATTTCTCCTTCAACGCGCGCGAACTCTTTTTTCTTGTAGCCGGTTTCGGTAAGATGTCGTATCAGTTCGTCCCTGTCCGTTTTGCCGCTCGTTTTTACCCTCACTGAGGCGGACTCAAGAAAAAATGGTGAGACTGTTTTTTCCGCAACTGTTTCAAAATCTGCGCATACAAACCGCGCATTTTTTGCGCGCACGAGAGATGAAATATCCGCTCCGTCCGCGACGGCCGGTTTTTCTCCCGTAAATACGGAGATTGCCCGGCTTGCGTGTTCACAGTTTTCTTTTGAGTCTGATATGTAGAGAAGTCGCGCTTGCAGATGTTTGCGCACGAGGCATGACAGAAGAAACGCCGAGCCGCCGATGAGTCCTGACACTTCCGCCCTGCCGTTTTTCAGCAAAAGCTCCGCCAGTTTCTCTATTTTATTTCCGGGCTCTGAAGAAAAGTGCGCAAATTCGTCCGAAACGGCGTCGGACGGGGTCATTGAGAGCTCAGTTTTTCCGCTATTATTTCTCCCATTTCTTTGCATCCGACCTTCTTTTTACCCTCTTCATTTATGTCCGCCGTTCTAAAACCTTCATCAAGGGCGCTTTCAGTGGCGCGATCTATTTTCTCCGCCGCATCATTAATTTTGAAAGAGTATTTAAGCATCATGGCGACAGAAAGTATCGCCGCAACGGGATTTGCAGCGTCAGTTCCCGCAATGTCGGGAGCGCTTCCGTGGACCGGCTCATATATTGCGCCACGGTCTCCGATGCTCGCGGACGGCAGCATTCCCAGGGAGCCGGTCAACTGCGCGGCTTCATCGCTTATTATGTCTCCGAACAAGTTGCCCGCTAGTATCACATCAAAGGTTTTCGGCCTTCTTATAAGCTGCATCGCCGCGTTGTCCACATACAGGTGGTCAAGTTTTACATCTGCAAACTCCTCCCGCCCGATTTTTGATACAGTCTCTTTCCACAAAACCATTGATTCAAGCACATTTGATTTGTCCACCGAGGTCAGAGCCCCTTTTCTTGCCTGCGCGGCGGAAAATGCCCTTCTTGCCACACGCTCTATTTCCGAGGTTGTGTAGGAGAGGGTGTTAATGCCTTTCTGTTCGCCGCCCGGAGAGTCTTCAATTCCTCTCGGCTCACCGAAATAGATGCCGCCCGTGAGTTCCCGCACGACGAGAATGTCCGTTCCCGCGACCACATCGCTTTTAAGCGTTGAGGCGTCCGCAAGAGCGGGATAGACCTTTGCCGGGCGCAGGTTTGCGTAGGTGTCAAGTTCTTTTCTAAGAGCGAGAAGACCGGTTTCAGGTTTAATTGAGTGGTCAAGGTTTTCCCATTTTTCTCCGCCGACCGCTCCGAGAAGCACGGCATCCGCTTCTTTTGCCTTGCGGAGGACTTCATCCGTTACGGGAACGCCGTGTTTGTCAATGGAACAGCCCCCGAACAGTTCGGTTTCTTTTTCAAATGAAACGCCTGAGATTTTCTCCGCTTCGGAGAGAACATGAAGCGCCGCTTGCGTTACTTCGGGGCCTATTCCGTCTCCGGGGATGATTAGTATTTTCGGCATTTGAGGGGTGAGTATATCATTTTCATCCCGCTGTTGTGTTGAGCGTAAGCCGCGAAACTGTTAACAGCGGTGTTTAAAATCAATTCTCAAGTTAGCTCTTTTGTTAGAACATCTGAAAACCAACTACTTCTGCGGAAAGTTGAAACCCGCCGCTTGAACGATAGAACAAATTGGAAAATAGTTTGTGTTTTTCACTGGATAAGAGACGCGGGGGATTGAGCCGGATTCAATTTGTATTGTGGTTGAAGACAGGAAGCGTGTTGAAAAAACAAAAATCAGAGCATTGCAATCGGCATGGGAAATCACCTTGGAAAATCGTGTTTATAAGTCCGTCAATCCAATAGACTAACCCACTTTTTAACTTAAACACCGTAGGTTTTTTCCACTCCGGAAAGGACATGGAGCGTCGCTTCGGTTTCTTTGATATCTATTCCGTCTTCGAATATAATTAACAATTTTAGTTTTTAGAAGTCTATTATATAATCATTGTTCTGGTTGGATTGACATATCTAACTCTATTTGGAAGGGCAAGCAATGAATATGGTCATCAGTTTTTTTCAATTATCAATCTCCTTGGTAAGTGTTGCGGGGCGCAGGGCTGCTCTGCTGTGCTGTTTCCTGGCTTTGGGCCTGCCTATTTTCGGCTTGCCGACCGGCATCTCTGACGCACAGGCGCAAGGTATGCAAATGCCGGTTGCCATCATGGAGAGTGGTTGCCACCTTTTCCTCTTCGGTGATAACGGTTACATATGAAGACCGGAATCATAATGACATTCTTGATGCGGGTGAAGTAATAAGTGTCACGCATATCAGGAACGGTTCTCCCAGCAGTTTCAATATACTTCGTGACTTACCTGATGTTCCCGGCTATGTAGCGGGCACTCTTGGGTTTTGGGTTTTATATAATGAAACGGGAATCCCTTTTCAAATAGAAAGAGTTGATAAATTTACTTATTCCAGTTCCGACGTAGGTTCTATTTCCGACACTATCCCTCCCACGGTTGGTATTTCCGGTCAGCCTTCTTTTACGGATGGTTCGACGGCGTTTGAAGTAACAGTCACTTTTTCCGAGGATGTGACGGGCTTTACGTCTGGGGGCATAAGAGTTACAAACGGCGATGCGGGAGACCCAGTGCAGGGCGGGAGCGCTGCGGTGTATACCGTTTCCATCACACCCGACAGCGGCGGTGATGTGGTTGTCCAAGTCATTGCGGGAGCTGCGGAGGACGGAGCCCGTAACGAGAATACGGAGTCTTTGGCGGTGACGGTGCCGCTGGATGCTGATGTTCCCACGGTTGGGATTATGGGAGCTCTTGGTGGACCTCTGCCTTCTTCCACGGATGCTTCGACGGCGTTTGAAGTGACGGTCACTTTTTCCGAGGATGTGACGGGCTTTACAGTTGAAGACATCCGTGTTGCAAACGGCACTGCGGGTTCATTTTTCGGTAGTGATGGCGATACGGAGTATAGGGCCACTATTACCCCTGACGGCGGCGGTGATATAACGATTAACATAGATGCCGGTGCGGCGCAGGACTTTGCGGGAAACGGGAATGAGGCTGCGGAGGAAGTGATTGTGGTATATCAAATGTCACAGAAAATGCGCGATGAAACCGTAAGTCAGGTTAAGTCTTTTATGGAAACCGGCGCCCGCCTGCTCCACGGCCATCGTTCTGACCGGTCAAGGCGTCTGGCCCGCTTGAAATATAACGGCACGGGCGGCGGTGAGGTCAGTTACAAAGGACACACCCTGCCTGTTATGCCGGTTTCACTGTCCGGTTCACCAGTTTCACTTCTCAGTTCAATGAATGTTGCTCTGGGTGAGGACAAGACCAAATTAGTTTATTCCTGCACAAAAAACCGGAATGCGGTTTGTATGAAAACTGATATCTGGCTGGAAGGTACTCTGGGAACTTATAAGAACGACAATGCGAAGGGTAAATACGGCATTTTGCATGCCGGGGTTGACCGGCGTTTGTATGACCGCTTGCTTGTCGGTGTGACGGCTCAGTTTGACCATGTGGTTCAGAATGCGGGCACGGCAAGCAACCGTATCACTATGCCGGGAGCGTCCGCCTCGGATAAGTTTTCATCATGGCGCTGGTCGGCATATGGGGCTTTGTTCGGGAGTTTTATCCATTCCAATTTCACCTTTAATCTTAATCTGGGGCTGGGGTGGTTCGATCAAGACTCGGAATCCTAACGGGACAGCAACGGCTTTGACATTCCCTCTGTGCGCACCTATCTGGGTGAGGCTGAAGCGGGTATGCGTATCTCCTATCAGCGTCCCCAGAGTCAGTTCAGCCAGTATCTGGAATTTGACGGTCTGTTCCCATTCGGAGGCAAACAGGACAAACAGGCACTCATTCGCATGAAATTGGGCGCGACCGTGGGCTGTCCGTTTGGCGGTATTATTAGCATTGTCGGATCACTCGATGGTGTGGGCAACCACAAATGGAGGAGCAGCTCAGTAAGTCTGGGTTATCGTGTGCAGGTGAAGCGTTTGTTTGGCGGGACAGTCGGCGCCAAGACGTCTGTTGATGGCGGCGGGCTGAATCTCAGCAATGACTCCATGTCCGCAATGACCCCATGTCCGCTTTATTGTTCTACGAATTGAGTTTTTGAGGTGCCAGACGCGGCACGGGGTTGCCTTGTCTTGAGCCTTTCTTCAAAGACGGTTTATAGTCGCCGGAGTGGCTGACAAAATAAGGATGCCCCGCAGGTAGGGCCTGGGTATTGTCCCTTCCCTTGAGTCTGATAGATATTTCTTGTCGGCAGAGCCCTGAAAAGTTTTTTATCTTAAGCGGCGATTCAGATTTGTGACCGGCTGTGGAAAGGGTGACTGAATCCACTATAAAAAACTGAACCTCAATAATCAACCTTTTCCAAAAACAGCCCCTGCGGCGGGGCGGCTATTACATCGCGGGTTTTTTCACCGGTTTTTATTATTTCTCCAAAACCTTCAACACTTAACCTTCCCTTTCCCACGCGCACAATGGTTCCGACAATCAGCCTGACCATTCTTTTCAGAAAACCGTCCGCTTCAATTGAGAAAATTATAAAATCACCGCCCGTTTTTATTTCCGCCGAAAACACCGTCCTCACGGTTGTTTTCACTTTGGCATCCGCATTTGCAAATACGGCAAAATCGTGTTCTCCCACAATAAAAGGGCACACCGCGCTCATTGAATACTTGTCCAGTTTGTCGGGTATAAACCAGCAGGTTCTTCTTTCCAAAGCGGGCGGGGAAGGGCGGTTAAGTATTCTATAAAAATATGTTTTTTTCTTTGAAGAAACACGCGAATGAAAATCTTCCGGAACTTCCCCGGCGGATATTACCGTTATGTCCCGCGGCAGTTCGGAGTTCAGCGCTTTGCGGAGTTTGTCAGTTTTCATGGAAGAGGCGGTGAGGAAATTGGCAACCTGCCCTATGGCATGAACGCCCGCATCCGTTCTTCCCGAACCGTGAACGGCCGTTTTTTCGCCCGTGATTTTTAGGAGGGAGTTTTCTATTTTTTCCTGAATCGTGTTTTCCGAGTTTTTCTGTCTCTGCCAACCGCTGTAATTCGCGCCCTCGTATTCAACTGTTATTTTTATGTTTCTCAACCTTTCTTTCTTATGTAAAAGGTGCGGACGCTTTTGAGGTTTTTCAGGTCTTTTGCGGTTATTGTCAGCTTATTCATGCCGTCTTCAAGTGGAAGATTAAATGTGAAACTCTGCTTTTTCCCCTCGGAATTAATTACATGTATTTTGTCGTTGTTATTGAAAAATGAGATGTTCACAATCGGCTCCGCATCCTCAACCGAACCGCTTATTTCTATTTCTTCACTGTCGGTCAGCACAACGGGTGAATCAAGTTTTATTACCGGCGCGCTTACAAGCGCATATTGAAAATCAGGACTCGCTTTGCCTCTTTGCGGAGAGGTTTTGTCTGTCTCCACCCACCCGCTTTTGTTTTTGGCGAGTCTCACCTTTGACCACTCGCCCGCTTTGCCCAGAAGCCTGTATGAAGACCCCGCCCGTCCGACTGATATTTCCTGTGCGTCTTCAAAACCGCCTCCCAGAAAGGCGGCGTTTGCATTTAGCTCCACGACACCTCTTTCAGAAGAAAACTCCGCCGGTTCGCGGAACGGAATTTTTATATCGTATTTTGAAGAAAACCCGATTTCAAAATCGTTGGAATTAAGTTCAAATTCCGCTCCTTCCGGGTCTTTGTCCTCTCCCCAGTCATTTTCCACACGAAATCTCATAACCACATCGCGTGATTCTCCCGACTTGAATTTTCCAATTTCCTCTATGGCTTTTTCAAGAAACAGTTTTTTGCCGGATTTGTTTCTTAAATAAATTCCAAGATCTTCGGAGTCTCCCTCACCGGTGTTTTTTATCCTGAAAAGAAGCGTTATGGTTTCGTTTTTACCAATTCTTCCGTCTCCGTTGCCCTTTGAGCCCAATCTTCCGTCATCAACTATTTCATAGTTATAGCTTATTGACGGACGTTTTTTTCCTTCGGTGCCGACCGTAAAGGATTTTGAAAAAACCTCTTTTCCCGAAAAATCAAAAAACCTGACAACGCATTCGTCATTCCTTGTCCGGGCGTTTTTCGGGATTTTCAGACCGGCTTTCCAACTTGCTTTTTTACCGGGGGCTATTTTCCCGAAAACAAATTCCCTGTTGTCCAGAACGGGATTGTCCGAATCCGTCACCGCCGTGAGTTTGTAGACAGGTTTTTCTCCGATGTTTTTAACACTGATTTTTATTTCAACCTCTTCGCCGACTTTGAAAACACCCTTGTCAGGAGTGATTCCCACGGTAAGTTCCGGCTCTCCGCTCCGCACATTTTTATCATTTTCAGACCAGTCTATTTTGAATTGTGCGAGTTTTTCTCTTATGCGCTTATTTTCTTCCTCGTCTATTTCGCTGAGAACTGAATCGGCATTTTGAAGCAGGTCGCTTCCGTATAGACCGTTTGATCCGAGAATTATTCGCCGTGCCGCCACCACCAGCGGGTCAGTTTCTTTCTTTTTCCTTTTTTCCGCTTTGCTGAGAGGCGGAGGAATTTCATCTTCCTCTTTTTCGTCTTCCTTTCCTATGAGAGATTCATTCAGAATTTTGAAGGTGTGTGAAGGCGGCTCCGGTTCACGGGCATCTTTTTCATCTTCTCTTTCTTCCCTGTATTTTTCAAGAAAGAACGCAAATTCAGGGGTTTTGTAAATCACCTTGTCTTTGTCAAAATCAACCTCCTCAATAAATATGTCCGGTGTTATTCCAACCTTGTGTATGGACACATCTCCGGGAATTAGGTAGTTGGCTATTGTCAGTTTGAGGGCGGAGCCGTCTCCAAGCTCAAAAATGTCCTGAACAGAGCCCTTGCCGAA
This sequence comes from Thermodesulfobacteriota bacterium, assembly GCA_965198945.1. Classification (GTDB taxonomy): domain Bacteria; phylum Desulfobacterota_D; class UBA1144; order Nemesobacterales; family Mycalebacteriaceae; genus Mycalebacterium. The sequence continues at coordinate 348,060 of CBDAQI010000001.1, forward strand.
AGTGGTTCTTCCCATTGTCAGAGCCCTGTCATTTTCCTTCAGCGCCCCCGTTACGATTTCAGATGCGCTTGCGGAGCCCGAATTTATTAAAACAACGGTTTTTTCAAACAGTTCAAAACGGTTTTTTGCGGAGGCCGTGTGGGTTGTGATGTTATCACCGCTTTTTATACTGAAGACCGTTCCGTTTTTCAGGAAAAGGTCGGAGATTTGCGCCGCCTGATTCAGAAGACCTCCCGGGTTGTCTCTGAAATCAATAATTATTCCGGTGAGTTTATCCTTGTTTTTGTATTTGGACAGGGCTTCAATGATGCTGTCGGTTGTGTTTCTCTGAAAGTTTTTAATTTTGATGTAAAGGATGCCGTCCTCGAAAAGATAGTCTTCAACGCTTTCTATTTTTATCACGTCTCTCACTATTGTGAGGGGTTTGGGTTTGCTCATTGAGTCTCTGAGAATTCTTATGTTTACGGGCTTGCCTTTCGGTCCCCTGAGCCTGTTAACGGCTTCAAGAATTGACATATTGACAGTGGATTCGTTTTCTATCTGGACGATTTTGTCACCGGCTTTCATCCCGGCTCTGTAGGCGGGAGTGTCTTCAATGGGAGACACGACGGTAATCCAGCCCTTGCGTGTGCTGATAACAATTCCGAGCCCCGTAAAACTGCCTTCAGTTTCAACTATGAACTCTTCATAGTCCCGAGGGGGGATTATGCGCGAATGCCTGTCCAGAGTTGACAGCATTCCGTTCACCATTGTGTATTCTATTTTCTGCTGATTTTTTTCATCCGGGTCAGTGTTCATCCGGACAAAGGAGAGCGCTTCTGTTGATATTTTCTCAAGTTCTTTCCATGTCTCCGGTTCTTCGTATTGGAAACTTTTTTTATTCTCTCCGACAACCAGTTCAAATGCCCCGTCTTTTTCTCCCCATTTGACAAGTATCTCATCTATGTTGGTTTCAAGATTATCCAGCCCCTTTTTGAGCATTTCCGGAAAATCAGCCGCAGATTTGCGAACGAAATTCTCCCTTACAATATCAAAAACCTCTGCCATAATTTTCGGGGAGTTTTGCTCAGCACCGGCGGTGAAAATGGCGGTGGCGGCGCACAGAATTGCGGTGCAGACCGCAAAAGCGATATGTCTTGTAAATTTGTTCAACCTGAACCCTCGTGCGGAAAGCTGTATACTATCACAGACTGATTTTTTTTCAGATTTTTCGGCGACAGTAACGGTGATGAAAATTCTTATTGACTGCGCAGACTTGCCCCTGAAGTCCGGAGACAGCCGCCGATGAGGCGCTTAAGAGTGGCGCTTTGTCAGACCAACTCCAGAGTCGGAGACATCAGGCGCAATGTTTCGGTGATTAAGCGCGGCGCAAAAAAGGCTTTTGCGCGCGGGGCGGACATAGTCTGTTTCCCGGAACTTGCCGTTTGCGGATACCCCCCGGAAGATCTGCTTCTCAAACCCGGGTTTGTGGACAAAAACATCCGGGGGCTTGAAGAAATAACAAAATCCGCCTTGCCCATTACCGTAATTGCCGGTTTTGTTGAAAGGCGGGGTTCAATATACAACTCCGCGGCCGTCATATCCGGCGGCCGGATTGCCGGAATACACAGAAAAAACCTGCTTCCAAACTACGGTGTTTTTGATGAAAACCGCTACTTTGAACCCGGCGGCAAAGCGTCTGTTTTTACATGCGGCGGTCTCGGAATCGGAGTTAACATCTGCGAGGACATCTGGTTTGCCGACGGTCCCGCGAGCAGGCAGGCTCGGAGCGGAGCGGATTTGATTATCAATATCTCCGCTTCCCCTTATTCAATGGGCAAACCCGCGGCAAGAGAAAAAATGCTGTCCGAAAGGGCAAGAGATGCGGGCACGGCGCTTGCTTTCTGCAATATGACCGGCGGACAGGATGAGCTTGTTTTTGACGGGCACAGCGCTTTTTTTGACCCTGAAGGGGCCGTGATTTCAAGGGCCCGGGGTTTTCGGGAAGATTTGATTTTTGCCGACTTTGAACTGCCGGCAAGACAGAGTTCGCGGCGGCGCGGCGAGTATGTAATCAAATCTCCGCCGAAAAAGAAAAAGCCGGAACTCCGTCCGGTGATTGCAGATTTTGCCGACACAAAAGACGAAATATTTTCCGCTCTTGTTCTCGGCACTCGTGACTATGCGGAGAAAAACGGTTTCAAATCTGTGGTTTTAGGGCTTTCGGGCGGGATAGACTCCGCGCTTGTCGCAGCGGTGGCGGTTGAGGCGTTTGGTCCAGAAAGAGTGGCTGCTCTCAACATGCCGACGGCCTTCAGCTCCAAATCGGGCATTAGAGACGCTAAAACCATTGCGCGTAATCTTAACATTGAAATGTGCCCGGTCCCGATACAAAGCATTTTTTCCACTTACAAAAAAGCCGTGCCCGCGCCGTTTGAGCTTCAGGGGGATGAAACATCAAACATCGCCCTTGAGAACATTCAGGCGCGTATCAGGGGCAACATACTCATGGCTTTTTCCAATCGTTTCGGCTGTCTTGTTCTTACAACCGGCAACAAAAGCGAGCTTAGTGTCGGATACTCAACCCTTTACGGAGACACCGCGGGAGGGTTTGCCGTTATAAAAGATGTAAAGAAAACCCTTGTGCGGGAACTTTCTCTGCATTACAACAAAATGCGGGGCTTTGAAGCCATTCCCTCGTCCATTGTTGAAAAGCCCCCCTCCGCCGAACTCAGAAAAGACCAGCGCGACTCCGACAGTCTGCCCCCGTATCAGGTTCTGGACGAAATTCTCAAACACTATGTTGAGCGAGACAAAAGTGTCGCGGAAACCGTCACCCTCTCAGGCGCGCCGGAGAAAACCGTGCGCAGAATAATTGATTTGGTTGACCGCAACGAATACAAAAGAAGACAGACGCCTCCCGGAGTGAGGTTGACGGACAAGGCTTTTGGTAAAGACCGCCGCATGCCCATAACGAATTTTTTCCGCAATTAGGACGCCGTTCTTTTTGAAACAAAGGTGTTTTCCCGTTATTCTGTCCGAGCCGACAGAAGACCATTTTTACTGTTCCGGCACCGTGTTTTTCGGGTTTTTTCTCTGAAAAAGGTTGTTTTATGAGTTTTTCTCTTGAAAAACAAGGTCTTTATGACCCCGTTTCCGAGCATGACTCCTGCGGAGTGGGCTTTGTCGTCAACATGAAAGGCGTAAAGTCTCACTCCATTATTACCGATGCGCTTACGGTTCTTGAAAATCTTGAGCACCGCGGCGCCTGCGGATGTGAGCCTGAGACCGGAGACGGAGCCGGAATTCTATTCCAGATCCCGCACCGTTTTTTCAGCCGCGTGTGTTCGGAAAAAGGCGCCGCGCTTCCCCCCGGGGGAGACTACGGTGTCTGCATGATGTTTGCGCCCAAAGATAAAAAAAATCGTTCGCGGATTTTGAAGGAGTTTGAAAAAATTGTTGAAGAAGAGGGGCACACTGTTCTCTGCGTGCGTCCCGTGCCGACGGACAACTCTTTGCTTGGCACAACTTCAAAGGGCTGCGAGCCGTCCGTGTATCAGATTTTCATAGCGCGCGCCTCATGCGCCGCGGGAGCCGATTTTGAGAGGTCGCTTTTTGTGATAAGGAAGCGGGCCGAGAGGCTTATTTCCTCCGAGCAGTTTTATGTGTCAAGCCTTTCGTCAAAAACCGTTGTTTACAAGGGAATGCTCACAACTTCGCAACTTTCCGCATATTACCCGGATCTTTCCGGCCAAGACATGGAAAGCGCCATAGCGCTTGTGCATTCGCGTTTCAGCACAAACACGACTCCGAGCTGGAACAGGGCTCATCCATACCGTTTTGTGGTTCATAACGGTGAGATAAACACACTGCGGGGCAATATCAACTGGATGCATTCAAGACAGCCCATGCTCGGCCTCTCCGGCAGCCACTTCAGCGGCCGCCCGGAGAAAATTTTCCCCTTCATAGAGGACGGAGGAAGCGACAGCATGGCTTTTGACAACTGTCTTGAACTTCTCACTCTTTGCGGTTTTCCGATTGAGCACGCGGTCATGATGATGGTTCCCGAGCCGTGGCTCAAACACAAGCATATGGACGAATCCAAAAAGGCTTTTTATCGTTATCACGGATGCTTGATGGAGCCATGGGACGGCCCTGCTTCCATCTGTTTTACGGACGGTGAAAAGGTGGGTGCCGTGCTGGACAGAAACGGTCTCCGCCCCAGCAGATACTACGTTACAAGCGATGACAACGTGATACTTTCCTCCGAAGTCGGCGTGCTTCCGGTGCCTACCGATAAGGTTCTGTCAAAAGGAAGGCTGCAGCCCGGCAGAATGCTTCTTGTAGACACGCACGAAGGCAGAATCGTGGGGGACGAAGAGATTAAGCGCGGTCTCTCGGACGCTGCGCCTTATAAGGAGTGGACTGAGAAATATATGGCCACTCTGGACGATTTCAAAAAGCCGCGCGCGGGCGACTCCGGTTTCTCCGGTGGGGAAATCGTCGTTCAGCAGAAAATTTTCGGATATACATTTGAGGAAATAAGGCTTCTGCTCGGACCGATGGCGGCAAGCGGCGTTGAAACCGTCGGTGCGATGGGGCGCGACACACCTCTCGCGGTTCTTTCAAACAAGCCCAAGCTTCTATACAACTACTTCAACCAGATGTTCGCCCAGGTTACAAATCCGCCCATAGACTCAATCCGCGAAGAGATTGTAACCGCTTCAAATATGAACCTCGGACCGATGGGAAACATATTCAAGCCCGACCCGCAAAGTTGCAGAGTCATACAGATTGACACCCCCCGTTCTCTCAAATGGCGACATGGCAAAACTGAAGAATCTCAAAGGCAAACATTTCAAATCCGCCGTTCTTCAAATTTTCTTTGACCCCGAAGGAGGGGGCGGGTCTCTTGAGTCCGCGCTTGAGGATATGTTCGCACAAGCGGAAGACGCGATGGAAAAAGGGGCGAATCTGCTGATACTTTCAGACAGGGGAGTGGGCGAAGGCAAGTGTCCGATTCCGGCTCTTCTTGCCACCTCGGGGCTGCACCATCATCTGATACGCTGCGGAAAACGCATGAAGGCAAGCATAATAGTTGAATCCGGAGAGCCGCGTGAGGTTCATCATTTTGCGCTTCTCATAGGCTTCGGCGCTTCGGCGATAAACCCTTATCTCGCATTTGAAACAATAAGAAACATGAGAGAAAACGGCGACCTCAATACGGAGCTTGAGGACGCTTTGTCCAACTACGCGACCGGACTTTCAAAAGGTGTTGTCAAAATCATGTCAAAAATGGGCATATCAACGGTTCAGAGCTACCACGGCGCACAGATTTTTGAGGCTCTGGGTCTTTCAGAGGATTTTGTGGAAAAGTATTTCACCCGGACGCAGTCGCGCATTGGGGGAATAGGAACTGATGTGGTCGCCGAAGAAGCCGTGCGCAGATACCGGGAGGCTTTTCCGCATAGAGGCGAGACTTCGCAAACGCTTGAAGAGGGTGGTGTTTATCAGTGGCGCAAAGACGGCGAGGCGCATATGTATTCCCCTCAAACAGTGCATGCGCTCCAGAGAGCCTGTCGCACAGGCGATTTTGAAACTTTTGAGCGTTTCTCGGAAATGGTTGGCAATGAAGAGCGCAGCCTGTTCACGCTCAGGGGCATGCTTGACTTCAAGTTTGACAAAAAACCCCTTCCCCTTGACGAAGTTGAGCCTGAGTCTGAAATACTCAAGAGGTTTAAAACGGGAGCAATGTCATATGGGGCAATAAGCGCCGAGGCGCATGAAAGTCTTGCGGTGGCTATGAACAGAATAGGGGGGAAGAGCAACACCGGAGAGGGAGGGGAAGACAAAAGCAGGTGGGTTCCCGATAAGAACGGCGACTTGAAAAGAAGCTCCATAAAGCAGGTGGCGTCCGGAAGGTTCGGGGTTACCGGAGAGTATCTGGCCAATTCGGGATGAAATACAGATAAAAATGGCTCAGGGCGCAAAGCCCGGAGAGGGCGGGCAGCTTCCGGGCAAAAAGGTCTATCCCTGGATAGCGAAAGTGCGGCTTTCCACACCCGGTGTGGGTCTCATATCCCCTCCGCCCCACCACGACATCTACTCCATTGAGGACCTTGCGGAGCTGATATACGACCTTAAAAACTCAAACCCCGGAGCGAAAATCAATGTGAAACTTGTTTCCGAGGCGGGCGTGGGCACCATCGCCGCGGGCGTGGCAAAAGGGCACGCGGATGTAATCCTTATCAGCGGCAATGACGGCGGAACCGGCGCTTCGCCCCAAAACAGCATTCAGTATGCCGGTCTGCCATGGGAGCTGGGCATCAGTGAAACCCACCAGACACTTCTTTTGAACAACCTGCGCAGCCGCGTCATCCTTGAGACGGACGGGCAGATGAAAACCGGCAGGGATGTCGTCATCGCGGCTCTTCTGGGAGCCGAGGAATACGGTTTTTCAACCGCTCCGCTTATAGCGCTCGGTTGTGTGATGATGAGGGTTTGCCATCTGGACACCTGCCCCGTCGGTGTGGCGACGCAGAATCCCGAGTTGCGTAAAAAATTTACCGGAGAGCCCGAGCATGCGGTCAATTTTATGACTTTTGTCGCCCGCCAGGCCCGCCAGATCATGGCAAAACTGGGTTTTCGCACCGTTAACGAGATGATAGGCAGAACGGACAAGCTCATAGCCGTCAAACCCGAAGGGCACTGGAAGGCGGAGGGAGTTAACCTGGACGCCGTTCTTTATTCGCCAGATGTTCCTAATGATTACGGAAGATACCACACCGTGGATCAGGACCACGGCATAGTTGATTCTCTGGATATGAAAGAGCTGCTCGGCATTTGCGCCCCGGCGATAGAAAATCGTGAAAAAGTGGAGGCGGAGATTGCAATAAAAAACACCGACCGCGCGGTCGGGACGATTGTGGGAAACAAAATATCCGCCGTTTATGGATCGTCAGTCCTTGAAGAAGACACAATCAAACTTCACTTCCGCGGTTCGGCGGGTCAGAGTTTTGCGGCTTTTGTTCCGCGCGGAATGACGATGATTCTTGAAGGAGACTCAAACGACTATGTCGGAAAGGGGCTTTCCGGGGGAAAAATCGCCATATACCCTCCGGAAGAGTCAAGGTTTGCGGCTGAAGAAAACATAATAATCGGCAATGTCGCCTTCTATGGAGCGACTGCGGGAGAGGCGTATATACGCGGGGTCGCCGGTGAGAGGTTCTGCGTCAGAAACAGCGGTGTGAACGCCGTGGTTGAAGGTGTCGGAGACCACGGCTGTGAATATATGACCGGGGGGCGTGTTGCCGTTCTGGGGCCTGCGGGAAGGAACTTTGCCGCGGGCATGTCGGGCGGAGTCGCATTTGTGTTTGATGACGAAGGGGATTTTGAGGAGAAAAACTGTAATACGGACGCGGTGTCAGTCGAAGGTCTTGATTCGGACGATGAGGCGGAACTGAAAAAAATGATTATGCGGCATTTGCAATATACGGGCAGCAAGGTCGCTGAAAGGATTTTGAGCGACTGGGAATCTTCCCTCGGCGGTTTTGTGAAGGTAATGCCGAACGACTACAAAAGGATGCTTGAGGCGATAGGCAGTGTTGAAAAAAGGGGTCTCAGCGGAGATGAGGCGCTTATGACGGCGTTTGAAGAAAACATCAAGGACTCTGCGCGCGTGGGCGGAAATTAGATGGGTAAAATTACGGGATTTATGGATTATGACAGGCGGCTCGGCAAAGACCGGTCTCCTTCTGAGAGAATCAAAGACTGGAAGGAGTTTCACGGTCATCTTTCCGAAAAAGATCTCGGTCTTCAGGGTGCAAGGTGCATGGATTGCGGAGTTCCGTTCTGTCAAACGGGAGAGCTTCTTGCGGGAATGGCGACCGGATGTCCGGTTCACAATCTGATTCCCGAATGGAATGACCTGATTTACAAAGGGCGGTGGCGTGAGGCGCTTGAAAGACTTCATAAGACAAACAACTTTCCCGAATTTACCGGAAGAGTATGTCCCGCGCCGTGCGAGGGTTCCTGCGTTCTTGGAATCAACGAGCCGCCGGTGGCTATCAAATCAATAGAATGCGCCATAGTTGAAAAGGGTTTTGAGGAGGGCTGGGTAGTTCCGGAACCTCCCCCGAAGAGGACGGGAAAAAAAATCGCCGTTGTCGGTTCGGGCCCGGCGGGGCTTGCGTGTGCGGCACAGCTCAACAGAGCCGGGCACAGTGTTATTGTCTATGAAAGGGATGACCGCATTGGCGGTTTGCTGATGTATGGAATTCCCAATCCGCATCTTGACAAAGCCGTTGTTGACAGACGGGTGGATGTTTTAAGAAGAGAAGGAATTGAGTTTGTCGTGAGCACGGAGGTCGGCAAAGACATCGCGCCCGAAGAGGTCCTGGATTCAAATGATGCGGTTGTTCTCTGTTGCGGGGCGACTCTGCCGAGAGACCTGGATGTTCCGGGAAGGGAGAGCGGCGGAGTGCATTTTGCGATGGATTTTCTCAGAGAAAACACTAAAAAGCTGCTTGACAGCGGCTTCAGGCAGACCGGAGCCGTATCGGCGAAAGACAAGGATGTCATCGTTCTCGGAGGCGGAGATACGGGAACCGACTGTGTGGCAACCGCAATGAGGCACGGATGCAGAAGTCTTTTGCAGTTTGAAATTCTTCCCCGCCCGCCGGAAGAAAGACAGGGCGCCAATCCGTGGCCCCAGTGGCCGGTTGTCTACAAACTGGACTACGGGCAGGAGGAAGCTATGGCCGTGTTTGGTGATGACCCGCGCATGTATCAAACTCTTACGAAGAGCATTGAGAGCGATGAGAATGGTGATGTCAAAGGTCTTAAAACCGTGCTTATTGAGTGGAAAAAGGGCAAAGACGGCCGAATGGTTTTTGAAGAAAAACCCGGAAGTGAGGAGCTCCGGCCCGCACAGCTTGTTCTTCTGGCTCTGGGATTTCTCGGTCCTGAGCAGGGAATCATAGACAAAATGGGTCTTGACAAAGACGCTCGTTCAAACATCAAGGCGGAATACGGCAAATATCAGACCAGCGTTGAAAAGGTTTTTGCCGCGGGAGACGCAAGAAGGGGTCAGAGCCTTGTGGTATGGGCCATAAACGAGGGGCGGGAAGCCGCAAGAGAGTGCGACCGTTGGCTTATGGGCTCAACCGAACTTCCCTGACATGAAAGACCTGACCCCTGAAAAGCAGCTTGAAATTATCAAAAAGGGTGCGGACGGTCTCGTCTCGGATTCGGAGCTTCTTGATAAACTCCGCAAGACCAGGCCCCTCAGAATTAAAGCCGGTTTTGACCCGACCGCGCCGGATCTTCATCTGGGGCACTGTGTTCTCTTAAGAAAACTGAGGCAGTTTCAGGATCTGGGGCATACCGTTATTTTTCTCATTGGCGATTTCACGGCGCAGATAGGCGACCCCAGCGGCAGAACCGAGGAGAGGCCGCTTCTTTCACCGCAGCAGATAAAAGAGAATGCGAAAACATATCAGGGTCAGGTTTTTCCCATTCTCAAACCTGAGCAGACAGAGGTTCGTTTCAACTCCGAGTGGCATTCCGGCATGAGTTCGGCTGATGTTCTGCGTCTTGCGGGGATGGCGAATGTGGCAAATCTTCTTGAAAGAGACGATTTCAAGACCCGTTACCGGGCGGGGAAACCGATTTCGGTCAAAGAATTTCTCTACCCGCTTATTCAGGCATTTGATTCCGTTGCTCTCAAAGCCGATGTGGAAATCGGCGGAACAGACCAAACCTTCAATCTTCTGCTCGGCAGGGAGGTTCAGAAGCGTTTCGGCGAGCCTCAGCAGGCGGCGCTTTTTCTTCCCATACTTGAGGGGCTTGACGGTGTGAACAAGATGTCAAAATCTCTCGGCAATTACATAGCCGTAAGAGATACGGCGGAAGATGTTTTCGCGAAGGTCATGTCAATTTCCGATGATTTAATGTGGAGATATTACGAGCTTTTGAGCGCAAAGACCCCGGGCGAAATTAAGAAACTCAAGAAATCTTCCCATCCTATGGATGCAAAAAAAGCGCTCGCATTTGAAATAACCGAGTGGCTTACGGACGAAAAAAAGGCGAAAAAGGCGGAAAGCGCTTTTGCCGGAAAGTTTTCAAAAAGGGAGTTTCCCTCCGATGCTCCGGAAAAAACGGTTTCGCGTACGAAAATCAAAACTATTCTTGATTTCACAGTTGAGGTTTCCGATTTTCTGAAAAGCCGGGCTGAAGCAAAGCGCCTAATAAACCAGGGCGGACTTGCAATAAACGGAAAAAAATATTCCGAACATGGAACGGAAATTCCTGAAGGGGATGTTTTTGAGGTTAAAATCGGCAAGAAAGAGTTTGTGAGGGTCAGAGTTTCTTAAAAAGACTGTGTTTGCACTGGTTTATATGATTTATATCAATATATAAGTGGTTTGGCTTATATGCACCTATACTATGCTATATTGACTTATATTTTGTTATAAATTTCCTATCGCCCGCTATGTGGATTTCATAGCCAAAATTGAATTAGAGAAGTGGAGACCCGTTTGTAGCTTTTTATTAAAAAGGGATATTATTTAAATTCGTCTAAGTTGAATTTGGCTTTTGCAATACCACTGTATGATGAACTTGTTAAAACGGCTTTGCCGGATGTGCCGGCAGAAACAAACATGAGGTGAAAATATGTTATTTGAGATTGCAAAACGTTTTGACTATACCGAACTTAACTACAACCAATATAGAGAGGCCTTTGAACGGGGAGTTCTCGTTAAAAAAATAGCCGATAAATATGGAAGGACTCTGAAAGAGGTCATGGAATTATCATCGGATCCTGATCATGGTGGACAGATGACACTTTCTTCTTTGTTGGAGACTATGGTTGCTTTTGAATTGGAAAGAGACGGAATACTGGGTTGCACAATAACACGCGGCCCCGCCCGCACAGATTTAGAGGATGCATGGGGGAGAAAGTGGGATGTTAAAACTCCTCCGTATGTTGAAGGCATAGGGTTCAACGAAGAGAGCGCCATTCATAGCATATTAAAAAAGCTGGATGAATTTCCCGATGGTGATGTCGGGATTTTCCTGGATATATCATTTCTGCATAAAGAAAATTATCTGAAACTTCAGGAAGATTTGAAAAACCGGCTTGCTGACAATCAGAAATTTTTGGTGAGACAGGTGGTGGTGAGGGGAGTTCTTTAATAAGATTGGCGAGAGGAATTTATGTGTTTTGGATTTATAGGCTGATCAACTGTACTACATTCTGTCAGTCGCAATTTTTTGCTGGTCGGGCGGATACCCGTATTTTTTCAAAAGTCTCTTAACAGTTATTCTCAGTTTTGCCCTGACACTTTCTTTTATTGTCCAGTCTATTGAAGTGTTCTTTTTTACATTCTCAACCAGTATACGGGCAAGTTCCACCAAAGAGTCATTTCCCATTACTTCCTTAGCGCTCCCGTTCATTACAAGCGCATCATAAAAAGCGACTTCATCATCAGACAAGCCCATATCAACCGCTCTTTCATCGGAAATTTTCATCTCTTTGGCGATGTAAATTAATTCCTCTATAATCTCCGCGGCGGTCAGAAGGTTATTTTTGTATTTCCTGATTGCTTCTTCAAGCATTTCGGAGAATTTTTTGCTTTGAGCCAGATTCTTTTTTGTTCTCGTTACTATTTCATCGCTCAGTATTTTTCTGAGCAGTTTCAGAGCGAGGTTTTTGTGTCGCATTCCCTTTATTTCTTCAAGAAATTCATCGGAAAGAATTGATATGTCCGGTTTTTTAATTCCGGCGGCGTCAAAAATATCAATTACACCGTCCACGACAACCGCTCTGTCAACTATTTGCCTGATTGCCGTTTCCATTTCAGTATTGCTTCCGCCGCTTCCTTCGGGTTCAAATTTATTCAGCCGCGCCTTCACAGCTTGAAAAAATCCAACTTCGGCTTTTATGTTCATCGCCCTGGGATTGGGAACAGAGAGTGCAAAAGCTTTTGACAGCAGAGTAATTTCATTAGTAAATCTCTCTTTGCCGTTATTGAGACCCAGAATGTGTTCCTCGGCTTCCAGAATCAGTGTCATTTTCTCTCCGGTTTCGGCCGTGAAATAATCTTTATAATCAAAACCGTTGAACATCTGGGCGATCACTTCGTATTTTTCCAGCATTTTTTCAACTGCTTTTTCCTGCTCAAAAGCCGGATTCCCTCTGCCGCCGCTTTGTGTATATGACGCGAGAGCCCGCTTCAAATCAGACGCAATGCCTATGTAGTCAACAACAAGCCCTCCGGTTTTATCCTTGTAAACCCTGTTCACGCGGGCTATGGCTTGCATAAGGTTGTGGCTTCTTATTATTTTATCAATGTAGAGAGTGTCCAGACACGGAGCATCAAAACCCGTAAGCCACATATCGCACACGATAACCAGATGCAGCGGGTCTTCGGGATCTTTGAACCTTTCTCTCATCTTTTTTCTTTCCTGCTTTGTGGTCGCGTGTTTCTGCCATCCGGCGGGGTCGCTTGACTGCGAGGTCATCACAACCTTTACGGCGCCCTTGTTTTTATTTTCATCATGCCATTGGGGTCGCAGATTGGTTATTTCATCATACATTGCAACCGCTATGCGGCGGCTTGTGGTAACAATCATGGCTTTGCCTTCGCACGCCTCGCGCCTCGCTTCAAAATGTTTGAGGATATCCGCCACAACGGTTTTTATTCTTTCTTTGTGTCCTACAATGGCTTCCAGTTTTGTCCATTTGGCTTTCGCTTTTTCAGAAAAAGTCGTTTCTTCGCTTTCAATAATTGATTCAATCTAGGCGTCCAGAAGATCTTTTTCTTCCTCTTTGAGACTGACTTCAACAAGGCGTGATTCGTAGAAAATCGGCACTGTCGCTCCGTCTTCAACCGCCTGTTCTATGTCGTAAATATCTATTTAATTCCCGAAAACGGCCGCGGTTGAGGCATCGTCTTTTTCAATCGGTGTGCCCGTGAACCCTATGAAAGAGGCGTCCGGTAGCGCATCTCTCAGATATTTGGCGAACCCGTAGACTGTCCTTGCTCCCTATTTCATAAAGTGAGTTTTCGCGCCGAATCCGTATTGGCTTCTGTGCGCTTCATCGGCAATTACGACAATGTTTTTCCTGTTTGAGAGAAGTTCAAAACTGTCGCCTCCGTCTTCCGGAGAGAATTTCTGAATTGTTGAAAAAACAACTCCTCCGCCCGATGTTTTCAGAAGTTTTTTCAGGTGTTCACGGCTTTCCGCCTGTTCAGGCTCCTGCCTGAGAAGGTTTTTGCCTGCGGCAAACGCTCCGAACAACTGGTCGTCAAGGTCGTTGCGGTCCGTAATAACAACAATGGTGGGATTTTCCATTTCCCCGCTTACAACAAGCAGTCCCGCATAGAAAACCATGGACAGTGATTTTCCGCTGCCTTGAGTGTGCCAGACCACTCCCGCTTTTCGGTCTCCCCTTGGCTGGTCTTTAACCCCGGGCAGTCCGAATTGTTCGGGCGATTCCACCAAGTCCGTTTTCTTTTTTCCGTAAGACGCTCTTATTGTGGATTTAACCGCTTCTTTCACGGCGTGGTATTGATGGTAGGCGGCAATTTTCTTTTCCTTTTGTATAAGTGTCTGTCCCGTTTCGGGGTGGACACTTTTTGTGCTCTCAAAAACGGTAAAATGTCTTATTAAATCAATCAAAACTTCCGGTCTCAGCATGCCTTTTATAAGGGTTTCAATCTGAGGCGTTGTCTTCGGGTCTTCCCTTTTCCCGTCTACGGTTTTCCATGCCATGAATCGCGACCAGCCCGAAGTCAGAGAGCCGGCTCTTGCTTCAAGACCGTCTGAGGCGACGAGAACTCCGTTATAACAAAACAGACTCGGTATTGTCTGTTTATAGGTTTGCAGTTGGTCAAACGCTTTTTGAACGGTTGCTTTTTCATCAGCCGGGTTTTTCAACTCAATCACCGCAACGGGAATGCCGTTTATAAAAAGAACCACATCCGGTCTTTTTGTTATGTTGTTTTCTGTAACCGTGAATTGATTGCAGACCGCGAAATTGTTATTCATCGGATTTTCAAAATCAATCAGCCACACTCTTGCGCCGACTGTTTCGCCATTTTTCCGGTGTTCCTCCGCGACACCTTCAATCAGCATGTCATAGAACTTCTCATTGCTTTCAATCAGGTTTTGACTCGAAAGTGCCGTCACTTCCCGAATCGCTTGTTCGCGGACTTGTGAGGGCGGGGCGGGGTTGAGGTTGTAAATCGCAGTTTCAAGACGTTTACGCAGTATTACGCCCGTGCCGTTTTCACGCTCGGTTTCCTGATATTCGGGCGGAATATATTCATAACCCTGTTGTTGGAGCAGGTTTATTGCGTGTTGTTCAACACCGGATTCGCGGAGTTTGAGCATGTTTTTATATTTTATCCCAAAGGCGTTTTATCGGAACGGCGTAAAGTTTTTCTCCGAATCCGATCATTTTTTCTCCGTTATAAAGCACCGTGCCGCCCGAAAAACATTTTCCCATGTCTGACTTCAGGCGGCGCAGGCCCCGAAAATCGGAATGGGAAACGGTTGCCGCTGATTTTACCTCAACTCCGGCTATGGAATTGATGCTGCGCTGGATGACGATGTCGGTTTCCGTTCCGTCTTTGTCCCGACAGTGAAAAAATTGATGCTTTGTTTTGTGTCCGTCCGCCTGCCTTTGCAGTTCCTGAAGCACAAAAGTTTCAAGAAGCTGTCCGAGTAGCGGTCGGTCTTTTTTTAACTCGTTTGCGTCCACACCCAACAGCGCACAGGCAAGACCCGTGTCCGTCAGGTGCAGTTTGGGGGTCTTGACAAATCGTTTGCGGCGATTGGTGTGCCATGCGGGAATTTTTTCAATCAGAAACAGGCGTTCCAGCAGTGAAATATAGTCTTGAATTGTCGTTCTGCTGAGTTGGAAAGAGCTTGCCAGTTTATTTGTATTCAGAAGCTGCGCGGTGGACATTGCCGACAGTTCCAGCAGTCTCGGCAGATCTTCAACCGACCTGATGCGGGAAATTGTAAATGCGTCGGTATTTGCTATGGTTGTCAGATAACTCTTATACCACTCAATACGGCGTTTCTTTCCGGAATATCTCAGGGGTGCGGGATAGCCTCCCGAAACTATTTTCCCCGCAAGTTCAGTTTGATTTGTTTTCCAGCGTGTGGGGAATTTTGCGGAAAACAGCGCATCAAGAAAGTCCGGTTTTCTGCGTTTAAGCTCGGTTTGCGCAAGCGGACGCATGCGAATAATTTCCATTCTTCCGGCAAGAGAATCAGACAGTCCCCGCACATGCAGTACGCTGACTGAACCCGTCAGAATAAAACGTCCCGGAACACGGTTTTTATCAACAGCGAGTTTTATCTGTGAAAAGATTTTCGGGGATTTCTGAATCTCGTCAAGTATGATTTTTTCAGGCAGAGAATTAACGAAACCCACCGGATCGTTCAGGGCATAATCCAGAGTTTCCGCGTCATCCATACTTATATATGTGTAACCTGCGGCTTTGCCCACTTTTTGTGCGAGAGTTGTTTTCCCGCACTGGCGCGGTCCGTGAATCAAAATAACCGGAGAGTCCTTCAAAGCCTCTTTCAGACGCGGTTCCACATGTCGGGGATACAGTTTCGGCATTGGGCTGATTGTAGCAAGACAGGGGGATGATTGCAAGTTTAAGAGGGGGACAATTGTCAGTTGTAATGGTGGCTGATTGTTAGTTTCTTGCTTATTAATTTGGACCAGAGAGTGTCGTGAAAAGTGTTCATTTGTTTTGTTTCTCTGATGCCTTCAATCAGCATCTCATAGAACTTTTTGTTGCTTTCAATCAGATTTTGACCCGAAAGCGCGGTTGTTTGACCTAATGTCTGTTCACGGATTTGTGAGAGCAGGGTGGGGTTGAGGTTCGAAATTGCAGATTCAATACGGTCGCACATGATTAGGCCCGTGCCACATTTGATTCGTTCACCTTCAAAGGTGATGTAGTTATTTATTTCTACCATTCTTTTGTGATAGACCCAAAGGGTTTATGCCGTAAGTTTGTTTAATGTTTCAGGCTGGTGTCTATCACTCCATAAAATTGATTCAGCCTTTTTGCTTTTGAGAGCATCCAAATATTCAGGTTTTATATCTTTATCTATATTGTTGATAACAGCCATTCCCTTTAGCTCTTTCCCTGATATTTTTTCCCTTGCTTCTTTGATGTCTTCCCAACCAAAAAGAAAGTTAGGCACATTAATTTTATTTAGTGAGTTGAACGATTTTATGACTAATTCTTTTTCTCTTCCCGCTATCTGAAAATCAAAAATGAATTCTATGCCCGTGCTTCCTTTGGCTATAAATCCGGGAGTATAGATGATATTTTGCTCATCAAAAAATGTTTTCACATCTTCTTTAAACAAAGACGAAACTGTGTGCTTTGCCATCATTGCCATATCAACAACTTCTGAAATGGCACAGATGAGATTGTGTTTTTTTTGAGGAAAATCTTTTTCTGTTCCTACTGTTTGCAGTTCTTTGCCCTCCAATGTAATTCCATAGTTCAGCAGTATCATATCCAACCATTCTTTACGTTTGACAGACCTTGTAATATTTACACCGGATAGTTCGAGGTTTGAAAAGGTGACACCATCGTCAGAAAGGAAGATTTTTTCATTCGTTTTTTTTGCATACACCTCAATATTATCATTATATAAACCGATAAAAGGAGTAGTTATAGCAAACCAATCGGTTTGTTCACTCTTTTGAATACTTGTTTGGTCTTTAAGCCAACTGTAATAATTTTTTATGCTGTTATCTACCCAGTTCATAGCAGTAAAGTGTTTATATTAATGACTGTTTTTACATTTAGCACTTTGGCAAAGCTTTTAATCACATCAGCAAAAGTATTATTGAACCCGACATCTGGCAACTCTTTTATGGGAAAACCATCATCTGTTAGAGGAATCGCCCAGGCCAAAGATTTATAACCCTCTACGTGGTAGTGTATATGATGTTCCTTGTTCGTAAAACGCTTTCCGGCGTAAGGGTGAAACTTTTCAGGGACAAGTTTGGAAACTTGCACAGGATTTTGATGGCCACTGTTGTAGTCAACACGTAACAAGCCAATCTTGCTATTATTTTCTTGTGCGTGAAAGCTTAACCGAACAGTATTTTTTTGGCTTTGTTGGAATTCCCACAGAAAAGTAAATTCATCATCTTGTTCAGAAACCAGTTCATATCTTTTTGAAAATGGAAATTTTTGACAGATTGTGATGTTGTCGAGCAATTGTTCTCTTTCGACAATTCTCTTGGAAAGACCAAGTAAGTATTCGGCTTGTTCATTACTTATTATCATTTCATCTCATTATTTTTTGCCCCTATCTTGCCACTCATCAGTTTTGGTAGCAAAATATCCCTTAAATTTTCAATTGTGGCGATATGTTCAGAGTTCAGTTTTATTTTCTCAAACAATGGCATCATAACCTTGTCCATTCTTTTTATCTGCTTGTTCTGAGGGACACAGACCATTGATATTGAAAGGTCGTTTCTTTTGATATGTCCCATTGTTGTTGACTTACTATTTGCTATTTGAACAAATCTGTCCATATGACGTTTTGTCCAAAAATAAACATACCAATTAGGATACTGGGTGGAAGTAACCTTAAAGAGATGTTGATTTAAGACACACTTTGTTCCATGCCACAGTTTAATCATCAAACTTCCAGACCAAGAAAAAATAATATCGCCACTCTGAACAATATACTCATTTTCTACTTTTGATGTTGCCCAATCAGAGTTTTTAGAAATTCCATCCCTCAATTCCTTAATTTTCAAGACCGGCAATTTGTCATTTTCATTTCTTGGCGGATAGTTTTGGCAAGCAAGTCCATTGAGATAATTTGCTACTTCATCTAATGGTTTTTTCTTCCACCCCTCATCCGCTTTCCCTTCGGCAAGATCAGGGCGGCGCTCCACAAACCACTGGCGGAATAGTGTTTGCGCCATATCTTCAAGCGTTTTGTTTTGGCGATGGAGCAAGTCTATTTTGTCGTCAAGAGATGATAACACTTCGGCAATGGCTTTTTGTTCGGGGAGGGGGGGTAAAGGACTTCTAAATTTTCAATGTCTTTTTTGCTTACAGAAGAAAAGACGCTTCCGGAGGAATTTTTGTTCAATTCAGATTTTAGACTTTTTAGTAGATAAAAGAGAAAATCCTGCTCTCCTTTTTTGTGTCTCAATCCTGCATTGCCGCGACCAATAGAGCATTTCTCTTTCGTAAAGTTAACTTTGCCTACCGGCGCCCGCACACTCAGCAAAATATCATTTTCTTCAAGAATTTTTCCTAGGGGCCGAGCAATAAATTCTTGGAATTACAAACTTGTCTTTGAAATCCACTACACACTGATAAAAAGGTAATCCGACATTTTCTTCATTATAGGTTTCGGACTTAGGTGACTGCCCCATAGTTATCTCTGCCACATCTACCAATCTAGTTTTCCACCACTTACTCATTGATAGTTAGCTTTTGCGGGTCGTTTCGGCTCCGCTCAACGACCGCGTTGTTATTTTCTGTTGGCTGAGCGGAGCCGAAGCCAACATGAGACGTCCCATTCAAACACCTTGACAATTCCCGCAATTTTTCAGGCATTCCCCGTATCAACGCTTCCTTCTTTTTTCTGCTCCAGCCCTGTATTTGTTTTTCTCTCTGAAAAACGCCTCATCAATCCGCTGAAATTCCTCGGCATATACCAGAATCACCGGGAATCTTTTCTTAGTATGATTAGATCCCTTGCCTGCTTGGTGCTGTGCCATTCGCATCTCTAAATTATTTGTGCTGCCCGTATAATAGCTGCCGTCCGAACATTGCAATATATACATCCAGCCCTTCATTTCGGCATCTCAATTTTAGACAAATTCTTTTTAATACGCCGGTTGAGGCGGTCTTGCTCTTTCAACTGTTCTTCAAACTCCGCTTTTAATTCCGCAAACCGTTTTTCAAAATCAAAATCATCTTCAATTTCCGCAAGACCCACATACCGCCCCGGGACTCAACACATAGTCCAATTCTCTGATTTTCTCCGTTTTAACCGAAGCACAGAACCCCGGAATGTCCTTATATTTTCCGTCCGTTTTGCGCCACCCGTGGTAAGTGTTCGCAATTTTTGCTATGTCCTCACCGGAAAACTCCCTTGTGCGGCGATTGATTAAATGCCCGAGTTCCTTTGCGTCTATGAACAGAATTTCACCTTTGCGGCTGCGGTCGCCGTTGTAGCCGTGCCGCTTGTTTGAAATGAACCACAAACACGCGGGAATCTGAGTATTCAGAAAAAGTTTCGCGGGCAGATTGACGATGCAGTCAACAATTCCGGCGTCAACTATGTTCTTGCGGATTACATCCTCATTTGACGATTTTGAAGTCAGCGAGCCCTTTGACAGCACAAAACCGGCAAACCCTTTTGGCGAAAGGTGATGTATAAAATGCTGAACCCAAGCGAAATTGGCATTGCCGCCCGGAGGATCTCCGTATTTCCATCTGCCGTCACCCTGCAACTGTTTTCCACTCCAGTCGCTGTCATTGAAAGGCGGATTTGCGAGAATAAAATCCGCCTTTCAGGTCCGGGTGAGCATCATGTAGAAATGAACTTTCGTTGTTCCATTTCACCTGCGAGCCGTCTATGTTGCGAATTGCAAGATTCATCCGGCAGAGCCGGTAGGTTGTCTGATTGCTTTCCTGTCCGTAAATGGAAATGTCGTTGATTTTTCCCCGGTGGGATTTAATAAATTTCTCGCTTGACACAAACATTCCGCCGCTGCCGCAGCATGGGTCAAAAACCCTGCCTTTATAAGTCTCTATCATTTCAACAAGCAGGTTGACTATGGAAGCCGGAGTATAGAACTGACCGCCTTTTTTGCCTTCGGCAAGGGCGAACTCTCCGAGAAAATACTCGTAAACTCTGCCGAGAACATCCTTTGATTTCGCGGCGTCATCACCGAGCGCAATGTTGCTGAACAGATCAATTAAACCTCCGAGCGCTGAAGACGAAACATTGGGCCTTGAAAATGCCTTGGGCAAAATCCCTTTTAGGGTTTTGTTTTCACTCTCTATTGACTCCATCGCCTTGTCCAGAATGCCGCCTATGTCAATCTGCTTTGCCTGAGACTGAAGGTAAATCCACCTTGCTTTTTTCGGAACCCAGAAAACATTTTCCGCCCGGTATTCATCCGGATCCTCAGGGTCGGCGTATTCTTCGCTTTCCAACTGTTTTTTACGCGCTTCAAAAGAGTCCGATATATATTTGAGAAATAACAGGCCGAGCGCGACATGCTTGTATTCCGCCGCGTCTATGTTTTTGCGGAGCTTGTCCGCCGCGGCGAAAAGTTTGCGCTCAAGGTTTAAGGATTCAGTTTCTTTGCCTTCAGTCATTCTTTTTATTCTAACTCCGAAAAGCTTTCTGTTTCAAATACTCCTCTCCGTCCGTATAACCAAGAAGTATGAAATCAAAATTATTTCATTGACCTATACTTATAACCTTCTCCAATCTTCCAAATACCTCTTTCCCGAAAAGCCGGTATTGTCTGGCGGCGGGCGGCGTTTGTAGCAGAGGGTGCCGAAAGTTTCCGTTTTTTTATGTAATCCGACAGGCGGACGATTTTTTCGCCTTTCAAATAGGCTATCCGTTTGTACAGGGATTCCAGCAAGGCAATGTATAAAATCCTTTCCATGGTTTTTGTTTTTTGAGTTTCTCCGTATTCGGCAAAAGCCTGATAATAGGTTTGCTTTTCACTGTTGCGAATTATTATTCGCGGAAAACCCAACGCCAATAATTGAAAATTTATAATTACGCGTCCGATTCGTCCGTTGCCGTCGCAAAACGGATGGATCGTTTCAAAATCCAGATGGAACCGTGCAATTTTATCCAGAAAATAACCTTCCATATCGTTTGAGTGGGAAACCAGAATTTCATTGATCATTTTTTCAATATGCTCCGGTGCGGGCGCAATGTGGTAACCGACTCTCACAAATTCACCCTCCCGCCGGAAATGCCCGGCTATTGAGTCGTCAATTCCACCCATGAGCATATTGTGCAGAAAAAGTATCAGTTCTTCGGTCAGAGGAGTGTTCGCAGCTTTGCCGCGCTTGTATGAAATTACACGCGCCAGATTTTTGGCCTCAAAGATTTCCCTTACGGACACATTGCGGGAGATTTCCATTTCCAGCAAAATCTTCTCAGTTTCATTGAGCGTCAGTGTGGAATTCTCTATCGCATTTGAGTTATAGACATTCTCCGGCGCCTCCGCTTCATCAATCAGGGTTAAAAGAGACTCTCTGCCATCTTTCAGAGAATCGTATTCTTCACGCAACAACTGGATTCTTCTTCTGGCCGGTTTGGATATTGCCACGATTATATTATATAAATTCACGCTAAAATGTCAAAAAAGCGTGAATACAACTCTTCAAATACGATTCATTCACGCAAAAAAGCTAACAAAGCGTGAATGTATTATAAGCTTCTTGCCATCCACATTCCCACAAAGCACGCAATCAGACACAGAGCGACCGACAGGGTTATGTTCAAAGTCGCTTTGCTGAAACTTCCGCTCTGCATGATCTTGAGTGTTTCAAGCGAAAACGCTGAAAAGGTTGTAAATCCGCCGAGCAAACCCGTCATCAGGAACAGACGCAGAGCGGAATCATCGGGACGATTGTGGAAATACGCGAAAATCAAACCGATAAGCAGTGAGCCTATTATGTTTACTCCGAGAGTTCCGACCGGAAAATTCGGAAACACAATCAGCCGGAACAATATGTATCGGAGCCCTGAACCGATCGCTCCGCCTGTTATTACAAAAATTAAATTCCAAATCATTATAAAATCCCGTTTTTTATTTGCCGTCTATAAAATCTCCGCTTTTTCCGCCTCAATAATTTCCGGATACGGATTTTCCGTTTTTCCGGTTTGAATAAAAATTAAATCCGCACCTTTTCCCTTTTCAATGCTCCCGATTTTGTCTTCAAGAAAAAGCGCTCTCGCGCCGCCGAGGGTTGAAATATAAACCACTTTTTCAGACGCTTTTTGATTTCCCAGGGGAAGCAGTAGCTTGTAAAGAGCTTTTTATTTCATCAAAAAAATTGAGTGTTCTGTTGCTTGAAAGTCCGTCGGTGCCGAGACCCACTCTTTTGAGGTTCGCATATTCCAAAACCGGAGCTGTTCCCGTTTTCAAAAAATCGTTGCTTCTCGGACATAAAACTATTCCGATATTCTTGCCGTCTATTTGTGCAATCTCGCTCTTATTTACATGTGACATATGGACGCAGGTAATTTTTGCCGTGCCGTCACAGATTTCCGAAAGATATTTGAAAGGAGTCTCCGCCTTGTGCCTGCTCATATTGGTTTTTCCTATCATCGGATATATGGTTTCCTCAATTCCGTTTTTCTCACCTCTTACAAAAGCAGTTTCTTCGGGACTTTCCGCAAGATGAATTCCCGCGGGCGTACCGGTTTGGGCTGAGATTTCAAAGGATTTTTTTATGAGTTCGGGAGAGCATGAATAAGGTGAGTGCGGAAAAAGCCTTTCTTCAAAACGTTCTGATTTTTCCGGTTCGGGGCTCAGCAGGGGTCTGCTGTCCATAATTTCACGGAAAAGAACCGTTCTAATCGGGCTGTTTTTTAATATATCCGCGTCATTTCCGTAAGAGGAGATTTCACCAACGGTTGTTACGCCGCTTTTTATTAAATTTTTAATACCGTCTTTTACGGAACGCTCTATTTCAGCCGTACCCGTTCCCGAGTATTTTGCGCCCACTATGTATTTGAGCCAACCGGTGAAATTTTTGAACTCTTTTCCGGGTTTGAGCCAACCCAGTTCAAGGTGTGTGTGGCAGTTTATAAATCCGGGCAGAACGGCTCCGCATCCTAAATCTCTGACTTTGAAGCGCGGAAAACGGTTTTTTATTTCCGCCTCGCGTCCGACCGCTTTTATTTTTCCGCCGCCAACTGCGACGGCGCCATTTTTTATCGGAGCGGATGAAACCGGGATAATATTTGAGCAGACAATAATTTCGCCGTTCATTGCTTTATTTAGAGGCGGGCGAGTCTGCTCAGCATATCGTCGCTTATGGTTCCCGAAGCGATTTCTTCTGCGGGTCCCGTCATCCGTATTTCAAAGTCTTCGGACACCTCTATTTCAAGTTCTCCTCCGGGCATGGCCACGGTCAGGCAGTTTTCGCACAGTCCGTTTTTTACCGCCGCCGCCGCCGCCGCACATGAGCTTGAGCCCGATGCGAAAGTGTATCCGGCTCCGCGCTCCCATATAAAAATTTCAAGCCGGTTTTTTGCCGCCACACGCGCAAATTGAACGTTTGTTCTGTTGGGGAAAAAAATGTGGTTTTCAAGCAGAGGGCCGAGAAGTTTTGTTTCTTCCTCGCAAGGATTTTCCGTAAAAATAACACAATGCGGATTTCCAACCGATACGGCCGTGAATTTAAGATGTTCTCCGTTCACTTCCACCGACTTGCAAACAACATCTCCGGAGAAATTTCCCAAGACCGGGATTTCCGCCGCATCAAAAACGGCATGCCCCATATCAACGGTTATCATTGAACCCTCGCCATTTTTCTGCCGGATGTCCGCCCTGACTATTCCGCCCGGAGTTTCTACGGAAAAACTTTTTGATTCCGTATAACCATAGTCGCGGAGAAATTTGGCAAAAATGCGGAGTCCGTTTCCGCTTTTTTCCGCTTCACTGCCGTCCGGGTTGAATATTCTCAGACCAAAATCCGCTTTTTCCGATCCGGTGAGAAGAAGAACTCCGTCAGATCCTATGCCAAGATTACGGTTGCATATCAGTTTGATCGCTTCGGGGGTGAGTTTGAAGGAAAGTGATTTTTCCTCGAAAACCGCGTAGTCATTTCCGAGGCCGTGAGATTTGACAAAAAAATCCGTCCGGCTCATATCAGACGGCCGCATTTGAGAAATTGATTTTTCCCCCGGGGAAAAAGTCAACCTTCAAGAATGAAGGTTATTTTTACATGCGCCCTGTATTCGGCAATTTTGCCGTTTTTTATCTGGGCGTTCATTTTTGTGACTTCAATGCCCGTGAGACCTCTGAGGGTTTTATTCGCTCTTTTAAGGGCCTCTTTGACCGCATCGTCCCACGATTTTTCCGAAGAACCTATTACTTCCGTTACACGCGCTACCGCCATGACAATTACCTCCCGAATTGAATATTAAAATTATAATAAGTAATAAGTTCCGTCTTTTCAATTTTCCGTAATTTGACAAACCCGGATGTGTAAATAGATTATTGTTTTTCGCGATTAAAGCAAGGCGAGGAGGAATTATTTTATGTTGGAAAAAATGTATGACATTGAAGGTCAGGTTGCCGTTGTTACGGGCGGCTCAAGAGGGATAGGTAGGGCAATATCTCTTGCTCTTGCCGAGGCAGGAGCGGACATTCTGCTCAACTATGCAAGAAGCGACAAAGCGGCGGACGATGTAAAAAATGAAATTGAGGCTCTGGGCAGAAAATGTGTGACCGTGAGAGCCGATGTGGGCAATTTTGAACAGGCTCAGATGGTCGGCAAAGCGGCGGCGAACCATTTCGGCAAGGTTGATATTCTTGTCAACAACGCCGGAGTTAACAGAGACAGAATGCTCAAGAGGATGACTCTTGAACAGTGGAATGAGGTTATTCAGACAAACCTTTCAAGTGTTTTCAACTGCACAAAAGCGGTTCTGGACAGTCTTCTCGCAAATGAGAACGGCGGCTCAATCGTTTCAATTTCCTCAATAATCGGAGAGATGGGCAACATCGGGCAGGCGAACTACGCTTCAACCAAAGCCGGGATAACCGGTTTCACAAAAAGCATGGCGCGCGAGCTTTCAAGGAACAGACTCAGAGTTAACGCCGTGGCTCCCGGTTTTGTTGAGACCGACATGCTGATGACAGTTCCCGAAGACATAAGGAACACCATTCTGAAAGACATACCGCTCGGAAGATTCGGTTCAGCCGAAGAGGTTGCCCTTGCTGTTGTATATCTGTGTTCCTCAGCCGGAAGCTGGGTTACGGGGACAACTCTCAGGATTAACGGCGGCCATTACATTTAACTTCAGTTTTCTTCCGGCGCACACCGGAGGTAAGGCGTAATACATAAAAGAACGGACCGGGGTGAGACTTTTTCTCCCCCCCTCCCGTTTTTAACCAAGCTATGCTATCCGGGAATCAGGTAGTAACTTGCAAAAAATACCGCCGCAATGGCGATAAACCCCGCAATTGCTCCGACAGACGATTTTTTGCCTTTCCATCCGTAGGCGAATCTGCCGTTTATCAAAAAGGCGTATATAAGCCATGTCGCCACGGACAGAGTTTCTTTTATTCCCCAAGACCAGTCAGTGCCCCATATCCGGCTTGCCGAGAAAAATCCCAGAGCAAGTCCCAGTGTTGCGAGCGGAAATCCGCAAAGCAGTGATATGTGCTGAATTCTGTCCAGCCCCGTTATCGGTAGCAGGGAGTTGTCTCTATTTTTTGAAAGCGTTCCCTTCCTGATTCGTCTTTCCCTGAAAAGATAAAGCGACGCGGAAACAAAAGCCACGAAAAAAAACGCCTGTCCGAGAAGAATCAGCGCTATGTGGGTCTGGATTATCGGCTCCGGAAAAAGAGAGTTGTCACCGCCCGCGGCCGGAATTAAAGCGGGTGCTGTCGCTGCAAACGCAAGTGTGAAAACAAACGCCCCGAGAGCGGATTTGCGTATTTTTTCTTCAATGGACAGAGACAAAAACACTGTCACGGTGAACCATGAGAATAGAAAAAGTGATCTTGCGAGCCCTCCGGCAAGAAGGTCGCCGGAAAAAAACAGAGATATGATTCTGACCGTTTGTGCGGCAAACCCGGCCACTCCGAGCGCAAACCCGGCTTTGCGCGCCCACCCGGGCCCCGCCCCCGATATAAACAGGATAAGAAAAGCGGAAGACACAAAATAAAGAAAGATTATAACAGTCTGCAGAGCCGTCCCCTCCATTTCAGCGTTCCGCCGCTTCCCCGGTGAATTCACGCTCTCCGCTTTTCAGGGCCGAAACAAGTTTTTCAATGCCGCCGTTCATCACCGCATCTATGTTTGAGAGTGTAAGACCTATTCTGTGATCCGTAACCCTTGACTGGGGAAAGTTGTAAGTTCTTATTTTTTCGCTTCTCCCGCCGCTTCCCAGTTGTTTTTTTCTTTCTCCCGCCCGCTCGTTCATCTGTTTTTCACTTTCCCTTTCATACAGTTTTGCTCTCAGCATCCTCATACTCTGTGTGCGGTTTTTATGTTGAGATCTTTCGCTTTGGCACTGAACGATTATCCCGGTCGGGATATGGGTTATGCGCACGGCGGAATCGGTTTTGTTAACATGCTGCCCCCCAGGCCCCGACGCTTTATAGGTGTCAATTTTAATATTTTTTTCATCCACTTCCACCTCAACTCCCTCGGGTTCGGCAAGAACCGCCACGGTTGCCGTTGAGGTATGGATCCTTCCGCCCGTCTCGGTTGCGGGAACCCTTTGAACCCTGTGGACGCCGCTTTCGTGCTTCAGATGTTCAAAAACGTTTTTTCCCTCAATGCTCACAACCGCTTCTTTTATGCCGCCTATTTCGGTTTCGCTGATTCCTATCATGTTTATTTTCCACCCGTTTTTTTCGCAGTATTTGCAATACATGCCAAGCAGGTCGGCGGCAAAAAGAGCCGCTTCCCCGCCGCCGGTTCCGGGGCGGATTTCAAAAATGACGTTTTTGCCGTCTTTGGGGTCTTTCGGCGTCAGCAGCTCAACAATCCTGCTTTCACACTCGCCGCTTTCCCGTTCAAGATCTTCTATTTCAGAGCGGGCGAGTTCGGACAGTTCGGGATTGTTCAGCAGAGTGGAGTTTTCATCAATCCGGGCAAGTATTTCCCTGTAACGTCTGTAGAGGGAAACGGTTTCTGATATTTCTGATATTTCCCTTGAAAATTTCACGATTTCATCCGGACGTATTCCGGGCTCGGAAAGCTTCTTCTCGCCCAGTTCATACCTTGTTTCGGTTTCTTCAAGTGTTTTCAGTATGGTTTCGTTCAACATTTCAGCCGGATTAGATTCACACACCTTGAACAAATTTCAAGAAAAGATTAAAATAAAGTGATCAGGTTATGAATTCAGAGCTTGAAAACAGGATTCTTCAGTGTGTAAAGCATTTGGATGAATTTGAAGAAGATTATAAGAATCTTGTTTTTGAGGTCAGGGATTTGAAGAAGACCGTTGAGAGGCTTGAAACGGAAAGGCGTGAGTTAAAGCACAAAATAGAAGGCGTTGTTGAACGTGTGGAAAATCATATAAGGGTTAGAGCTTGATTTATGGGTGATTCGGGAAGAGATGTTGAAGTTAAAATAGGAGCTTTCGGTTCCACTTATCTTGTTAAGGCGGCACCGGAGCATGAGGAGCGAATAAGAAGCGCGGCCGCGCTTCTGGAAAAAAAAGTGGAAGAGACTTCGGCTGATATTGAAAAACCCATGACAGAGCGCATTCCCATGCAGCTGTTTTACGCCGCTCTTGGCATAACCGACGAATTACTTATGTTGAGGGAGCAAGTTGAAGACGAACAAAAATCAAAGGGGGAGCAATTCTCCCGACTTGAAAGGATTGTGGACAAATCTCTTAACTCCAGGTTCGTTAAACTCAAAATGGCATATGGAGCCGAGAGACGGGAAGACGACTAAAACGCTTCCGCCTATAAACTTTTCAAAATCTGAAATACGCCGCAGGTTTGCGGCTTTGAGAAAAGAGCGGGCCTCTTCCGTGCTTGCGGAGCTCAGTTTGCAGATTGTGGAAAACCTTTGCGGTTGCGAAATTTTTCTCAGTTCTCAAAAAATTGCTCTTTACTCACCGCGAAACGCCGAGGTTGACATTTTGCCGGTTTTGTCCCGCCTGAGGCGCTTTGGAAAGAGGGCGTTTTTCCCCAGAGTTTCCGGGGAGAATCTCAGGTTTCTTGAAGTGTCGGACTCAAGCGAGCTTGTGCCGGGCAGTTTTTCAATTCCCGAACCGCCCGAAGGTCCGGGCCGCGAAATATCCGTCACAGAACTTGACCTTGTCGTGGCTCCGGGAATCTGTTTTGACAGGTTCGGCGTGAGGGTGGGTTACGGCGGAGGTTTTTATGACCGCGCCACCTCCGGGCTGCCCACGGAAAAAGTCTGCGGTGCGGCATATTCTTTCCAATTTGTTGATTTTGAGCTCCCGTTTGACTCAGGCGATGTACGGGTCGGCTCTGTAATAACCGAGCACGGAATTTTTCGTGCTCAAGAAAAAAGGATTGGTGAAAAAAATGATTAGCATATTTTACATGGCGGTTGCGTCTGTGGTTTTTTTCGGCGCGGGTTTTGCGGTTCATCACATCATTATTTCGTCCAGAGAAAAGAAAGAGCTTTCCAAAAAATCTGTTCTTGCAAAGCGGATTGTTGAAAAGGCGAAAAAAGACTCTGACAGAATTGTTGAGGGCGCCAAACAGCGCTCGGCGGACCTGTTGCGTAAAAACAAACGGAATTTTGAAAAAATGGAGAAAGACAAGCGCAAGGAGCTTTTTTCTTTTGAGCAGGAAGCTCGGAAAACTCTTGATTCCGCCAATAAGAAGCTTCAGGAGGTTATTCGGAGAGAGACCGAGCTCGGCCGCAGACAGCAAAGTCTTGATTCTCTTGAAAATTCTCTCAAAGAGCGGCACTCGGAGATAGACGAAATAAAAATTGAAACGGTGAGGCGGCTTGAAGAGCTGTCCGGGCTTTCGTCTGAGGAAATCAAAAACGAGTTGTTTAGGGAGATTGAGGAAGAGGCGAAGAAAGAGGCTTCGCTGAGGGTCAGGGAGATTCACGAGGAGGCCGAGGCGGAAGCCGGAGGAATGGCCACCAAGGCAATAGCGCTTGCCGTGCACAGATATGCGGGCAAGTATACCGCTGAAAACACATCTTCAACCGTCACTCTTCCGGATCCCAACATCAAAGGGAAAATAATCGGGCGCGAGGGCAGGAACATCAGGGCTCTTGAGGTGCGCACGGGGGTTGATTTTGTCATGGACGACTCTCCCAATACCGTTGTCCTTTCAAGCTTGAATTCTTTCAGGCGCGAAATTGCCGCTATTTCGCTCAAACGGCTTATTGAAGACGGCAGAGTTCATCCGGGCAGAATAGAGGAAGTGGTCACCGAGGTTGAAAAGGAGATAGGCGAGGAAATTGAAAAGGCCGGGAAAGACGCGGTTTTTGAGCTCGGAATACACAACATGCATCCCGAACTTGTGCGCCATGTGGGAATGTTGAAATACAGAAGAAGTTATGCGCAGAATATTCTCACCCACTCGGTGGAGGTCGCCTTTATCTGCGGGATGATAGCGGCCGAGATCGGCTATGACCAGCATCTTGCCAAACGCGCCGCGCTTCTTCACGACATAGGCAAAGCGGTTGACCATGAGGTTGAGGGCTCGCATGTCGAGATAGGCACGAAACTTGCAAAGAAATACAAGGAAGACCCGCAGGTTGTAAAAGCGATTGAGCAAAGCCACGATTCGCGGGTTACCGATGTTCTCTCCATACTTGTTCAGGCGGCGGACGCCATTTCCGCCTCCCGTCCCGGTGCCAGAAAGGAGAGCTATGAAAAATACATACAAAGAGTGGAGGAAATAGAAGATATCGGCGGCTCGTTTGCGGGTGTGAGCAAATGTTTTGCAATTCAGGCGGGCAGAGAGCTGCGTGTCATAGTTGAGAACACCGCCTTGGATGAGAATGAAAGCGAGGTTCTTTCAAGAGACATAGCAAGAAAAATACAGGACGAAGTTACCTATCCGGGAAAAATCAAGGTGACGGTGATAAGAGAAACGCGTGCGGTGGCATACGCTTCCGGGCGGATTTTATAAATCCTTCGGAACTTCAATTTTTGAAAGGTCTCCGACTTTAAGAAAAAGGTCTTTTATTCGTCCGAGCATGGCGATGCGGTTTTTTCTTATGCGGCTGTCTTCGTGCATTACCATTGTGCCGTCAAAGAAGTTGTCAATGGGTCTGCGAAGTTTTTCCATAAGATCCAGATGCGCTTCATAACTGCTTTTGCGGGCTGATTTCTCAATTTGTTCAACCGCTTCCCACAGCTGTTCTTCCGACCTGTTTTCAAACAGTTCCGGACTCACATCTCTTTCCGCGCCGTCTTTGAGAATGTTTACAACCCTTTTGAAAGAGGCGGCAAGGGCGGTGAAGGATTCGGATTTTCTTGCGTTCTCAATGGCCGCGAGACGTCTGCGGCAGTCCGTTATACTGTCAAAATTCACGGATATGACCGCTTCCAGTGAGTCATCCTCCGCCTCCCGCGCCATAACGCCCCTGAACCTTCCGGCGATAAACTCCGTTATCTCTGCGGATATCTCGTTTATATCAGACTTCGGAGCGGTTGAATAAGGCGCTTTTTTCAAAGACTGCAGTATAAAGTCAGTAAGTTTGGCGATGCTGAAATCAAGATTTCTCTCAAGCGTTATCCGTATGAGCCCGATTGCCTGCCTTCTGAGCGCAAGGGGGTCTGATGAGCCGCTGGGCTTCATGCCCAGATAGAAGCAGGAGCAGATGTTGTCAATTTTGTCGACGATTGCAAGCAGCGCTCCGGTTTCGGTTTCCGGCAGAACGGAATCTCTTGCGGTCGGCATGTATTGTTCTTCAATTGCGGCGCACACTTCTTTGCCTTCCCCCTCGGCCTCCGCATAGCGTCTTCCCATAACACCCTGAAGCTCCGGAATTTCAAAAACCATCTGTGTGGAAAGGTCGGTCTTGGAAAGTTTTGCGGCTCTTGCGAGTTTCTTTGAAAGGTCTTTTTTGCCCGTTTGGGACGCAAGCTCCGCCGCCGCTTTCTCAAGGCGTTCGGTTTTGTCGGCATAGCTTCCCAGACCGGAGAGAAAAACCATTGATTCAAGGTCTCCGGTTCTGCCCTCAAGAGTTTTTTTCATGTCTTCCTTGCGGAAGAACTCCGCGTCGGTAAACCGGGCCCGCAAAACCCTCTCGTTTCCCCTGATAACGGTTTGCGGGTCTGTAACGGGGGTTCCGCAGACAAACACAAAATGCGGCATCAGTGTGCCTTTTGATGAAAAAACGGGGAAGTATTTCTGATGGTTTCTCATCACGCCCGTAAGCACCTCTTCCGGCAGATTCAGGAATTTTTTTTCAAAATTCCCGGAAAGCACCACGGGGTATTCCACAAGCCCGCACACTGTTTCAAGAAGCTCCGTATCGTGACGGGAAACACCGCCCAGCTTTTTCACCGCCGCGGCAATCCCTTTCTCAATGGCCTTCAAGCGCTCGGCCGGGTCGGCAATTACAAAACGTTTTCTGAGTCCGTTCAGATACCGCTGCCAGCTCTCCGGCTTGAAAGATTTTCCGCCGGCAAACCTGTGTCCTGAAACCGTGTTTGAAAACGGTATGCCCGGAGGAGTTTGAATCCTCAAAGGTTTCCCTTGGTAAAAGCAGGATATTTTTCTTATGGGCCTTGCAAAAACCGGGCTTTCACTTTTCCATCTCATTGATTTCGGGCATTTTATACCGGCTATAATTTTCCCCGTTTCTTCGGTAATAATACTTCTTGAATTTCTGCTCCTTGTCTTTTTTCTAAACACGAGAAATGTGCCCTTGTCTCTTTCGGCAATATCCAGGTCTTCAACTTTCGCGCCCTTGCTTCGCGCAAATCCCATGGCGGCTTTTGTCGGTGAACCGTCCGGACCGAAAGCCGCCGATTCCGAAGGCCCGAAACTCTCAACAACCATGTCTTTCTGTCCCGGTTCAAGACCCTCTATTACAAGGGAGAACCTTTTTGGCGTGTGGAAGCAGGTGATTTTGTCAAAACCGACCCCCAGTTCCCCCAGGCGGTTTTCAAAACGCTCTGAAAGCGCGCGCGCAATACCCGGCGCCATACCGGACGGAATTTCTTCAACCGCCATCTCTATGAAAAGCTCTTGTTTCATTGTTTCCGGTTTTATTTTTTCCCGCTTTCAAGCAGGGGGAAGCCGAGTTCCCGGCGTTTTTCCAGCCACGCTTCCGCACAAGCCCCCGCAAGCGTCCGCACTTTCGCCATGTAGTTTTCCCTTTCGGCCACACCGATTGCACCGCGCGCGTCAAGCAGATTGAAAAAATGCGAGCATTTCATGCAATACTCATATGCCGGAAGCGGCAGCCCGCCGCGCGCCAGTTTTGCGCATTCCTCGCCAAACCGCTCAAAACTTTCGGTTAGCATCTGCCGGTCGGACATCTCAAAGTTGTATGTTGAAAATTCACGCTCGTTTTCCCTGTGAACCTCCCCGTAGGAAATCCCGCCGTCCCATTCAAGGTCAAAAACATTGTCAACGCCCTGAAGATACATGGAGATTCTCTCGGTTCCATATGTGATTTCGGCCGAAACGGGTTCAAGATCAATCCCTCCCGCCTGCTGAAAATATGTAAACTGCGTTATCTCCATTCCGTCAAGCCATACTTCCCAGCCCAGCCCCCACGCGCCGAGGGTCGGAGATTCCCAATCGTCTTCAACAAAACGTATGTCATGTTTCATCGGGTCTATCCCGAAAGATTTGAGCGATTTGAGATACAGTTCCTGTATGTTTTCGGGCGCCGGTTTGATGAGAACCTGAAACTGGTAGTAGTGCTGGAGACGGTTCGGGTTGTCGCCGTATCTGCCGTCGGCGGGTCTTCTGCAAGGCTCCACATATGCGGCCTTCCAGGGCTCGGGACCGAGACACCTTAAGAATGTGTGCGGGTTGAAGGTTCCCGCGCCTTTTTCGGTGTCACACGGCTGAACTATCATACAACCCTGTTTTGCCCAGAAATTCTGAAGTGAAAGTATCAGTTTTTGAAAAGTCATTTTTAAGTAAGCTCCGGCAAATTCGCTCTAACATTAACACCTAAACTGCGGGAATTAAAATTTTACCGTCGGGCGGCTGAGCCATATTTCGGAAGGTGAAAAAAGGTTTCTTACCCCTCGGCATTTTTTGTTTATACCTTACCCAATTTGTCATGAATAAAAGATTTTCCGCAGACATTCTCAAAAGCGCCGGTGAGCCCGTCCTGACCGGGCAAGAGAGGATAGATGCCGAATTGCTGGAGACGGTTCCGGAAGATTTTGCCAAACTGCACGGCGCGGTTCCCGTTTACAGGAAAGGCGGTGCAATAGTCATGGCTCTTGAGGAGGGGGCCACACCCGATGTTCTGGAATATGTGAAATTCCGTAGCGGAAACGGGGTGGACTTTGTGCGGGTTTCCTCAAGTGTATTGCGAAAACTCATAGACAAAAACTACGGCGCGGACACCGAAGACATTTTCCGCCCGGACGGGGCTTTTTCCGAAGACACGATAAGTAGGATAGTTGACGAAGCGGCTCTGGCTTCCCGCAACGGTTATCTCAGCGGGGCTGCGTCTGATTTTTCGCAGTCATCCCCGGTTGTGAAGCTGTCAAATTCCATCATTGAAGAAGCGTTTTTCAAAAGGGCGAGCGATATACATCTGGAACCATATGAGTAGGGGCTCAGAGTCAGATACAGAATTGACGGGGCTCTTTATGTTTTTCACAGGTTTCCCCTGCAGATAGCCGCGATACTGACTTCCCGCATCAAAGTGATGTGTGAACTTGACATTGCGGAAAAGCGGCGGGCTCAGCAGGGGCGGATGAATTTTCATACATCCGACGGAAAAAATTTTGAATGCAGAGTTTCGGTTGTGCCGGTGATTTTTGGAGAGAAAGTGGCTATCAGAATACTTGACAGGGAGCGCCTTCACTTCAGCCTGCAAAATTTGGGTTTTGGAGAGTCCCAGCTTGCCGGTTTTGAAAAAACCATAAGAGCAGAAAACGGTATGACACTTATAGCCGGGCCCACCGGAAGCGGCAAAACAACAACTCTCTACTCCGTTCTTGAAGAGATAAAAAATGAGGAAATCAACATAATCACCGCCGAAGACACGATTGAATACAACCTGAGCGGCATAAATCAGGTGCAGATAAGGGAAAGCATCGGGGCTTACCTTTTCCGAGTGCCTGAGGTCTTTTCTCCGTCAAGACCCGGACGTTATTCTCGTGGGAGAGATCAGAGACTCAAAAACCGCGGACATAGCCATTAAGGCCGCTCTTACCGGGCATTTGATGTTTTCAACAATTCACACCGCAGATGCGCTGTCCGCCGTTGTCCGTCTGATTGATATGGGCATAGAGCCTTTCCTTGTCGCCTCCTCGCTTCATGCGGTCGTGGCCCAGAGGCTTGTCAGGGTTATATGCAATTCCTGCAAGGGGCCCGCCGGCACGCTCCCCTCCGCACTCCGCACGGCAGGCATATCCGAGCGCGACTGTCCGCCCGCACGAATCTGCGAAGGCGGCGGTTGCGCCGAATGTTCTTCAACCGGATACAGGGGCAGGGAGGCCGTGTATGAAGTGGCCGTTGTTGATTCGGAGCTTAAGCGGATAATTGCCGCGGGGGCGGATATTGAAAAAATGAGACTCTGGGCGTCCCGCAGCGGGATGAGCACGATGAGACGGAACGCGGTCCGTAAACTTTCACTTGGCATAACAACTCTTGAGGAAGTTATAAAAAATACACCGCCCGACGGCGGAAAAAACGGGAATATGGAATAGGGAAGGTAGTTTATGCCGGTTTTTATCTGGGAGGAATACTCCAAAGGCCGAAAAGCCCGGGGTGAAATTGAGGCTCAAAACAGGTTCGCCGTGATTGTGCGCCTGAAAAACATCGGGATTTCTTCGCCTTACAATATCAGGGAAAAACGCGAGGGGCTGTTAAGACGCGCATCCTCAATCCTCAAAACTGAAATTCACATCGGCCCGATACCGCACTCCGCCATATACTCTTTTACCAGAAGGTTTTCCGTTATGACGGGCGCGGGGATTGACATAGCGCAGGCCCTCAGGGTTCTTGCCGTGCAGGAAACAAACGCCCGTTTCAAGGGAATAATTGAACGGACGATGCTTTCAGTGCGCCGCGGAGAGAGTTTGTCTTCCGCTCTTGAAAAACATCCGGAGGCGTTTTCACCACTTTACACGGGGCTTGTCCGCGCCGCCGAGGCGGGCGGCAACCTCGGTGAAATAATGATGAGTTTTTCCGACAGTCTTCAGAAAGCGGAGCGGTTAAGAAAAAAAGTGAGGGCTGCAATGGTCTATCCTCTCACGGTTATGTTCACGGCCTTTGTTGTTCTTTTTCTTGCCATGTCATTTCTGGTGCCCGTTTTTGCTCAGGTGTTCAGAGACATGGATGCGCAACCGCCCGCACTGACACGCGCCGTGATAGGGCTGGGAGTTTTTATGAAATCCAACCTGCCGTATATTGCGGTCTCCGTCTTCGCGGTTTTTCTTTTTCCTTTTGTCTCATACCGGAGGTCATCAAAAGCCGCCCTGTTTATTGACCGTTTTTCTCTGTATGTTCCGGTTTTCGGAGCAATGGCGCACAGATCAATTCTGGCGCGGTTCTGCGGAACCCTTGCTTCGCTTCTGCGGGGAGGAGTGCCTCTTGTTTCCGCGCTTGAGGTTGTTTCCTCATCTTCCGACAACAGGTTTTTTTCGGCCGCAGTCATATCTGCGGCGCGGGCGATGGTCAGGGGCAGGGGGGTTGCGGAGTCTTTCGGCGTCGGAGGGAGTTTATTTCCGGCGGTTTTCATTTCAATGATTGAAGCCGGAGAGCGTTCCGGAAAACTTCCCGATGTGCTTGAGGGGCTTGCGGAAAGTTATCAGCAGGAGGCGGATTTGATGTCGCTGTCGGTTCAGTCCTCGGTTGAGAGTGCGGCGACTCTTTTTGTCGGAGCGGCAGTCTCGGTTATAGTGATTTCAATGTATCTGCCGATATTCAGTCTTGTTTCATTTTTTTCGGAATAACCCACGACATATCTTTGGTTAAATGGACGGTTCTTCAAAAAAACTGAAAAAAGAGCTTGGGGTGAAAGACATTTTTGCGCTTGCCGCGGGAACTTCTCTCAGCGCCGGTTTTTTTCTGCTTCCCGGCATAGCCGCCAGGGAATACGGGCTCGGTTCGTCCGTTGTTATTGCTTATATGGTGGCGGTTTTATCTCTTGTTCCGGTTATTTTCAGCATAGCAGAGCTTTCCACAGCCATGCCGAGGGCCGGAGGCGCGTATTATTTCATTGACCGCTCCCTCGGGCCGCTTTTCGGGACCATAGGGGGCATGGGCAGCTGGCTTGCCCTTGTTCTCAAATCCGCGTTTGCGCTGATAGGGATGGGCTACTACATAGCGCTTTTTTTCCCGCAATACAAAGAATATGTAGTTCCGTTTTCGGTGTTTGCCTCCGTTGTTATAGGTTTTATTAACGCGGTGGGGGCAAAGTCAAGCGGAGAGTTCCAGAAGTCCCTTGTCGCCCTGCTGGTTCTGATCCTTGCGGTCTTTATAGCGGTCGGGATTCCGGAGATACAGTCGCCGAACCTGTCGTCTTTTTTTGATTTTTCCACCGAAGCCCTTTTCTCCACCTCCGCCATGGTCTACATAAGTTACGCCGGAATAACAAAGGTTACGAGTCTTTCGGAAGAGGTCAGCGACCCGGAAAGAACCATTCCCCTCGGGATGTTCTACGCTCTCGGCGCATCTATTTTAATTTACGGACTCGGCACTTTGGTGATGGTGGGCGTTATTCCGCTCGGAAAACTGCTTGGAAATCCGACCCTTCCGGCTGATGCGGCAAAGGCGGTTTTCGGTGAGCCGGGTCTTTATCTTATATCCCTTGCGGCGATTGCGGCTTTTATTTCGGTTGCAAACGCCGGAACTCTCACCGCATCGCGTTACCCGCTCGCCATGAGCCGCGACGAGGTTGTGCCTCGCATATTCATGAAAATTTCCCAGAGCGGCACACCCATCTACGGGCTTCTGGCCACCGTTGCGGCCACATCACTCATACTTGTTCTGCTTGACCCCGTAAAAATCGTGAAACTCGCGAGCGCTTTTCAACTCTTTGTGTTTGCCATTCTGTGTTGTGCGGTAATTGTGATGAGAGAAAGCAAAATTGAATCATATGATCCGGGATACAGATCTCCTTTCTATCCGTGGATGCAGATTGCGGGTGTGATTTCCTCACTGTGGCTGTTTGCAAGCGTCGGGTTTGCGGCAAAAGTTTTCAGCGCCGCCGTGGTTATTGTCTGCGTTGTATGGTATCGGATGCGTGTTCGCAAAAGGCTGAAAAGGGGCGGAGCCATATTCCATTTTTTTGAAAATCTCGGCCGCTCAAGATACGAGGGTCTTGAAACGGAATTCAGAAATATTCTGAAAGAGAAAGGCCTTAGAAAAGACGACCCGTTTGACCACCTGATGGCGGGCAGCGCCGTGATTGATTTGGGAGAGAGAGAGGGGGTTGATTTTGAAATGGTCGTAAAACTCGTATCCGAAGAGCTCGGCCGGCGCATCAGGAGGTTCAGCGCACACAACCTTGCCTGGCGTTTTTTGAGCGACACGGGTGTCGGAATGCCCATTGTCACCGGCGAGGGGGTTGCTCTTCCGCATTTGCGTCTTGAGGGGATTGAGCGTATGGAGATTGTAATGGTTCGCTCAAAAAAGGGCGTTGAAATCAAGTCTGATGACGAATACTCAGGATCTGTGGGGAAAAAAGCCAAGGCTCTGTTTTTTCTTGTAAGCCCGGAGGATGATCCCAATCTGCATCTCAGAATACTTGCCAGAATGGCTACCATAGTTGAGGACAGAGGTTTTTTCAGAGACTGGATGGCGGCTCCGGGAGAGGACGAACTCAGAGAGATATTCACGCGCAGCGAGCAGATAATTACTTTTGATATAGGCGGATGGGACAGCCTTTCATATTATCTTACTGGCAAACCGCTCAGAAATTTAAGTTTGCCCAGCGGCTGCCTGGTCGCGCTGATAAAAAGGCGTGGACAGACCGTTGTTCCGGGCCCCATGACCATACTTGAAGAAGGGGATTCAGTAACTTTTGTGGGCGAACCCGAAGCGGTTGAAGAACTTAAAAAAAGATATATCGGTTTGGCGGAGTGACGGGTTTTGAAATACAAAGCTGTAATTTTTGATCTTGACGGGACTCTTGTTGATTCTGCGGCTGATATTGCAGCCGCCGCCAACATGGCTTTGACCGCAAACGGTTTTGCCGTGCACAGTGTTGACAAATACAGGTTTTTTATAGGGGAGGGCGCGGAGAGTATGATAAGAAAAGCCCTTCCTGCGGGTGCATCCGAGTCTGACGTAAGGCTCTGTGTTGAAGGTTTCATGGATTTCTACAGGAAGGGTTTTGATGTTCACACGAAACTCTATGAGGGAATTGCGGATTTACTTGGAGCTCTGTGTGAAAAAAACGTCAAGCTTGCGGTGCTTTCCAACAAACCTCAGGAAATGACTTCAAAAATCACCCGGAGCCTTTTTGCCGACTGGCATTTTTCCGAAATTATCGGACACAGTGAAAAAACTCCGAGAAAGCCCGACCCTTCGGGCGCGCTGGGCGTGTGCGAAAGGATTTGTGTTGCCTCAAACGAGGTTGCTTTTGTGGGTGATTCCGCCATAGACATGAAAACCGCCGTTGCGGCCGGGATGCTTCCCGTGGGAGCTTTGTGGGGGTTTCGCGGCAGAGACGAGCTTACCTCTTCGGGCGCGCGTTATGTGATGGAGAGTCCGGCGGAGCTTACTAATATGATGGGATGGAACGGCAAAGATTGAGCGGGTTTGACAAAAACTCCATAAAAACGCGCTTGGGAATTTTGGGCGGAGGCCAGCTTGGCAAGATGCTGTGTCTTGCGGCAAGCAGATGGGGCATACCGACTCTTGTTCTTGACCCATCGCCTGGCTGTCCCGCGGCGGGTGTTTGTTCGGAATTTATATGCGGAGATTTCAAAGACAAGGATGACGTTATCAAGTTCGGCCGCGCCGCTGATTTGCTGACAATAGAGATAGAACACGTTAACACCGATGCACTGGAGATTTTGGAGAGTGAAGGGATAAGAACATGCCCCTCGCCTCAAATAATTTCTTCCATACAGGATAAGGGTGCCCAGAAACAGTTTTACAAAGACAGTTTGATTCCAACCGCTCCCACAATTGGTTTGGGAACCATTTTTGAGTCTGCGTCTGAAATAAAAGACTTCATAAGAAAAAATTATGGGACAGCCTTTCCTTTTGTTCAGAAACTGTGCAGAGGCGGCTATGACGGGCGCGGTGTTTTTGTCGCCAAAACAGAAGGCGACCTTAACCGGCTTCTTGAAGGTCCCTCGGTTGTTGAGCGGTTTGTTAGTATAAAAAAGGAGCTGTCCGTCATAGTGGCGAGAAACGCAATGGATGACACGCCGGTTTGCTTTCCGCCTGTTGAGATGGTTTTTAACGACGAGGCAAATCTTGTGGAGTATATTTTGTGTCCGACGAATATAAGCGCGGAAATTTCCCGGAAGTGTGAAGAGATTGCCTGTCAACTTGCCCGGGTGTGGAATCTGCGCGGAATAATTGCGGTTGAGATGTTTCTTTCGTCTGATGGAGAGGTTCTTGTTAACGAGTCTGCGCCGCGCCCTCACAACAGCGGTCATCATACGATAGAGTCATGCGTTACTTCTCAATACGAGCAGTGTTTAAGGGCTGTTCTCGGTTTTCCGCTCGGAGACACTTCTCTTAAAATCCCGTCCGTAATGGTGAACATTCTCGGAGAGCCCGGACACGATGGAGACGCGGTCTACGAGGGTTTTCCCGAATGTTTAAAGGTGGAGGGCGCCAGTTTTCACATATACGGTAAAAAGCGCACAAAGCCGTTCAGGAAGATGGGGCATGTTACGGTTGTGGACGAAAACATAGAGAGCGCCTTTGAAAAAGCGCGGTTTATAAAACAAACTTTGAAGGTGGTGTCATGAGCAAGCCGGTTGCAAGCGTTGTCATGGGTTCGGATTCTGACCTGAGGGTGATGAAGGAGGCGACGGAATTTCTGGAAGAGATGGGCGTCAGTGTTGAGGTTACGATAGTCAGCGCTCACAGAACTCCCGACCGGCTTTTTGATTTTGCGAAAAAGGCTCATGAGCGCGGCATAGAGGTTGTCATAGCAGGAGCGGGAGGCGCGGCGCACCTGCCCGGAATGATAGCCTCCATTTCACCGCTTCCGGTAATCGGGGTGCCGATTAACTCATCAAATTCAATTGACGGTGTGGATTCGGTGTTGTCAATTCTTCAAATGCCCGCGGGCGTGCCGGTTGCCACTGTGGCGGTTGATGGCGGAAAGAATGCGGGAATTTTGGCAGCTGAGATTTTGAGTGTGAAAGACGGGAAGTTGAGAAAAAAGCTGATTGAGTTTAAAAAAGGACTCGCCGAAGGCGTTAAAAAAAAGTTTGAGAAATTAGAAAAAGAGGGTTATGTGGAGTATTTGAAGGGGAAGTAGGATTAAAATCCTTCAATTATTTCTTTAAGGTCTTTTGCGGAATACCTTTCTATAACTTCATTCTCAAACCAGACTGTCAATTCTTCTCCGTCAAATTCTAAATCGTCGTATTGTTCGCAAGTGGTATTAAAATAGCGATAAATCAGATTCCAGTGTCTGCAGAGAGTGCATTCTTGAGACGTTTTCATAGTCAAAGAAATTTACCCTGTTTCGGATTTTATAAAAACTTCCCAATTTTATTTTTTCTTCAAATTCTCTTTTTCGTGATTTGTCCGCAACTATGCAGAATTTTACATTGAAGTCTAAAAGTTCATTGAATTTTATAAGAGATCTTTCCATTGAGGTTGAGTGTTCAATTTCAAAGAAGTGTTCAGGCATTTCTCTTGAGTTGAACCATGATACATCTATTGTCTGGGCGTGTTTAATAAATTTGTCATAACCAAATCTGGGCATAGAAGATAAAGTTCTCAAGTTTCCTAATTTTGTATTTAAAAACTTTTTGTTTTTATCTTGGTTTGGCGCAAAGGTTTGGTGTTTTTTAAGATTCCCGATTTGCAAAAGCAACCCTTGATAGTAGTAATGGTCGGACTGTTTTTTATCTTTTTCTTTAGAGGGGAGTATGTGCTTTGGAAGTCTGTTCTGATGAGATTTCAACGCCCAGAGTCCCGCTTTTATTTTGAAAAATTCTTTTCCGGTTTGCACTATTCTTCTTATTGAAGCATGTGGAGTTTTTGTTTTCCAGTCGGAGGAATTTACCTCTCTATACAATTGACCGAGAGTGGCAAAACCGCCGAGTTCTTCAATAGTTTTAACAACTTGTTCCGCTTGGTTCATTATCCTTTGTTCAATCCATCAAAATTAAAACCAAATAACAACAATTCAAGAGTTTTTTCCCATTATAAAACAACCTGCAGGCTTCCGACCCTTTAGTTACAAACTCTAATTTTTCAAAATCCAACCAATTCTCACACAAACTTCATTAGTTTGTCAATTTTCCATTTTCTAATCACAATATCCACAATAAGGGCGGTCATTATCAGGAGTATATAGAAGATTGATGCGCCGAAAGAGTTTTCATATCCCTTGCGTCTTATAGATAGCCGGGTGTGGTTCCCTCGGCGCCAAAAACTTATATCCGAGATGGAAACCCCTTCAAAAAACCTTCACCGCCCTCTAAAACGTTTCCAGCCTTCCATCAAACTCAAACGACAGCCGTTTTGCTTCTTTCACCAAACTGCTGAACTTTTTGTGTTCCGGGTTCAGTATGTAAATCCGGTCTCTCGGAGCAACGGCGCTTGGCACTGCAAGAGCAAGGGTTTTCCCTTCTTCAAGCCATTTGTCTCCCAGATGCTGCGTTTCCTGCGGAGAGGGAATTTCACGCCAGTTCTTTGGCAGTTTTTCCGGTTTCAAATAATGCACATCTCTTTCCGGCAGACATAACTCAAAAAGACAGAACGGCTCTCTCATTGCCTCCTTCTCCGTGTTGACCGCCACTTCAAGAATTGCAAGCGATTCCGAATCAGCAGTATAGACACATGCCTTTCCCCTGCCGTTCCATCTTCCTCCGTGTCGTTTGGCTCCCTCGCCCTTGAATGCGCGGAGAGCGTATTTTTCTTTTACAAGACGGTAGGCGCTGACAGTTTTCAAACAATGACGCCCCACTCAAGGCGTTCAATGAGCTTTATAACCGAGTCGGTTTCCGCGGATGTTCCCAGCATATCAACGGGCTTCCGGTAACCGAGACCCCGAACCGGGCCCGTCAGCCACCGGATTGCAATCTCTCTGTCTCCGCCGTAAAAATCCGTTGCGGCATCCAAAACTTTGAGAAACCTGTATAAGCGGTCACTTTCGTCCTTGCTGAACTTTCCTGTTTTGGCACGCCGCCGGAGGGTTGCCGGGGATATTGAGGCTATTCTTGAAATTTCCTTTTTAGTAAGTCCCGATAAGGTGGAAAGTCTGTTATACACCTGATAGGAAAAACCCCGGTTCAGTGACTCGTAAAGTTTTGCTCCCTCACGGGGAACTCCGGCGACATACCATATATCCTTGTGATTTTTCTCTTTCATGGGCTCTTGACTCTCTATCAGTTGATATGTTATTAATGTATCAACTGATATATTAAGGTCAACCCCGCCCTCACACAAACCTCATCAATTCGTCAATTTCCCGCTGTCTCATTGCAATATCCACAATAAGAGCGGTCATTATAAGGAGCATATAGACGATTGATGCGCCGAAAGCGCTTTCATATCCCTTTCGTGTTATGGCGCATTTTATTACGGAGATGTTGAAATAAATTCCCAGAGCAAATGCGGCGGCGGCAAAATAAGCGGATGTTATTCCTTCAAGAGACATTATCAAAGTCAGTGGAACGAGCGAGATTGAATACAGAACAATCAGAATGTTTGTGTATTTTTCACCGAATGCGACGGGAAGGACTTCTATTCCACCTTTTTCATAATCATCTCTGTATTTCTGAGCAAGCGCCCAGAAGTGGGGCGGCTGCCAAAGCATCATGAATGTGAAAAGAAGAATACCGTCCATTCCTATTGCGGGGGTAACTGCCGTGTATCCGATTAATACGGGTAGAGCTCCCGGAATCCCGCCCAGAATCGTGCCGAACGGAGAGCTTCTCTTCAGAAACATCGTGTATAAAACCGTGTAGCTGACCGCGGCAAGCGCAATTAGAAAAGCGTTCAGAATGTTTATCCAGACCGCCGAAGCAAAAACCGCACCCGCCATCATTACTGATGAAACAATAACGGCGTTTCTTTCCCCCAGAGACTCAAGCGCTTCCACCCTCCTGCTGAGTCTGTCCATCAGTTTGTCGGACTCTCTGTCCAGAAAATTGTTGAAAATCGCGGAACCCGCAGCGCTTACCATAAGAGTGAGACACCCGATAAGCGCCGTGCGCAACTCCGGAATGCCTTTCCATGAAAGAACCATGCCGGCAAATCCGGTGAATACAACGCTCAGTATAATCCCGGGTTTTGAAAGAATTACCGTTGAAACAACGATTTCACGAACAGGTTTTCCGCCGCCCATTTTCTTAGGATGTCAGTCTCTCTCCGCCGTCAAACCATCTCATAAGACTGAACGAAAGAATATGCAAACCGATTAAAAGGTGAAGAGCCGTCATCACAAACTGGAGGCCCGAATGAACCATCCCGACCCCTATTATTATTTGAACAAAAATGGAACCGAGAATTATGTATGCGGCTTTTTTGTTTTCCGGTCCGGAAAAAACCGCAATTCCCATTGCAAACAGTGTTATCAGATATCCCATAATTCTGTGGGAAAAATGGTAAAGAACCGCCCCTGAAAGATCGGGCGGAATCCATGCCCCGAGACATTTGGGAAACTCCGGTCCGCACGCGAGCCCCGCGTGGGAGTGTCTTACAAACGCTCCCAAAGTCGCCTGAATCAGAACAAAAACCGCGAAGACAAACCAGACCCCGTAAATACCCGATTCCCGCAGACCCGCGGCGGGGTCTTTTTCAAAGCGCCACATGTAGAGCGTCAGGCAGAATA
This sequence comes from Thermodesulfobacteriota bacterium, assembly GCA_965198945.1. Classification (GTDB taxonomy): domain Bacteria; phylum Desulfobacterota_D; class UBA1144; order Nemesobacterales; family Mycalebacteriaceae; genus Mycalebacterium. Next base: position 391,934 of record CBDAQI010000001.1, read on the forward strand.
TCAAAGCTCCGTTTGCAAAATGAACCGTTGTAAGATCAGTCGGTATTTTGAGTAGAACAACCGCACCGCCGAGAAGGATCTGGGCAAGAAGCAGAAAAATCACAAGGGCGGGAATGGTCTTCTTTGCTCCCGAATAAGACTTGATACGTCTTGCGGAAAGCCAGATTATACAAACGGCCGTGAATGCGCCGATGACCCGGTGAAGAAATTCCGCATATATGTCCCATCTGAAAGGAGGGATAACTTTTCCGTGGCACAGAGGCCAGTCGGGACAAGCGAGCCCAGCTTTCAATCCGGCTACAACATTTCCCCAGACCAGCAGAACAACGAGGGAAATTACCGAGACCCTTGCGAGCATCAAACCTCCACGGGAATCCGCGTGGAATGTTCAAGAATCGTAAAGCCAATTAGGAGAACAAGAAGAGCAAGCGGATATATGGCGTATAACCAGGTGAGCCTGTCTTCAAATTTCAAGTGCATGAAATAGAGAGCCACTATCCCGGCTTTGAATGAGGCGATTGACATGGCGACAGCTATGTTCAAATAGCCGCCCAGATCCTTTTCCGCGCTCCATAAAGTCAGCCCGGTCAGAAGCCATAAGCGCTATCCAAACAAAAATATACTGCTTGATTCCGTGTGAATGCTCTTCGTGTTTTGCGTTTTCCTGTGACATTTTTCCTCCGTTCAATCCTATTAGATAAAGCAACGGGAAAAGGTATATCCAGATTAAGTCCACCAGATGCCAGTAGAGCCCCACAACCTCAACCGGTGTGTTGTATTGAGCAGTGAAAGCCCCTCTGCGCGTGAGAACAAAAATCCATAACAGAAGCAGTATACCCACGAAAACATGAATCATATGCAGCCCGGTCATCATAAAGTAAAGGGCGAAAAATATGTTCGTGTCCGGGTAGATATGGTGGCTGAATTTGGCTCCGTATTCAAAGTATTTGTTTACCCCCGAAAGCAAGTGCGCACAGAATTGTTACCGCGAGAAATATGAGGGTCTTTCCTCTTTCCTCCGGTTTTTGAAGCGCCACCGCAAGCGCCATCGTAAGACTGCTGAACAGAAGAATGGACGTGTTTTACGGCTCCCAGCGTTAAGTTCAGCTCTGTGCTGCTTTCATGAAAAAGCGCCGGGAATTTTGCCCTGAAAAGCGCGTAAGCAGTGAAAAGCCCTCCGAAAAGAAGAACTTCGGTTCCCAGAAACAACCACATTCCAAGTTTGGAAGACTGATATTCGGAACCGGATCAAGTTCATGGCGGTGTGTGCTGTTTCAGACATTATTTTTCTCGCCGTATCCATAAGTCCAGTCCGTAAAGGTAGGTATCTCGTCAAAGTTCTCATGCGGGGGAGGAGACTCGGTCTGCCATTCCGGAGAAAGAGAAATTGTAAGGATTTCTTTCGGCCTT
>CBDAQI010000002.1:0-21651 GCA_965198945.1 Thermodesulfobacteriota bacterium
GGAAGATACCGAAACCATGGTCAAAACATACAGATACTATTTTCAGAAATCTTAAAGACGCGCCGCAGTAGAATTGTCTTCCGAAGAAGTTACCCTTTCAGCGCTTGCAGGCATGCCGGAAATCAAGTCCGGTATGTGCGTGGCTTCGGAGATTTACCTGTCTCTCAAAAAGTCCGGAATTTCCCTTGAAAGCGGCGATGTTCTGGTTGTCGCCCAGAAAGTTATTTCCAAGTCCGAAGGTCGTACGGTAAATCTTCGCTCCGTAAATCCCTCGGCACGTGCGGTGGAAATAGCCCGCGAGGTTGATAAAGACCCGCGTCTTGTTGAAGTCATACTTTCACAGACAAAAAGAGTTGTGCGGAAAGGCAGGGTATCCACGGGGCAGGGGAAGACTGATAGTGGAGACCGGTTGCGGAATGATAATGGCAAATGCGGGCGTGGATCTTTCAAACACCGGAAGTGAAGATGTGGCGACTTCTTCTGCCGGTTGATTCCGACGCTTCCTCGGAGAAGATTTCCGGAAAGCTGAGTGATTTGTCGGGAGCGCGCCCGGCGGTAATCATATCAGACACCGCGGGCAGACCCTGGAGAGAGGGGCTTGTTGACATTGCCATAGGGTGTTCGGGAATAAAAGCGCTTGAGGATCACAGGGGCGGGAAAGACATGCGCGGCGCCACGCTTACGGCGACCGAGATGGCTGTTGCCGACCAGATTGCGGCCGCGGCGGGTATTTTGATGAAAAAGGATTCGGGCATTCCGGTAGTGCTTGCGAAGGGGCTTGAGTTTGAAGCCGGGGGCGCCGGTGCGGGCGGGCTTTTGAGAAAACCGTCCGAAGACCTTTTCAGATAAAATGGATGCGGTTTATCTTGACTACAATGCGACAACACCGCTTGACCCGCGGGTTGCCGAAGAAATGGATTTGTTTCTGAAGACCGGTTTTGGCAATCCTTCAAGCGTCCACTCTCACGGCAGAGAGGCGAGAGCCGCCCTTGACCATGCACGGGAGAGAGTGTCTGTTTTGCTCGGCGGCTCGCCTTCAGAGTTTTTCTTCACAAGCGGCGCAAGCGAAAGCAACAATTTTGCCGTTAAGGGAGTTGTGTCGGGGTGCGAAGGCAGAAGGCATGTTGTAACGACTCCGGTTGAGCATTCCTCGTGCCGTGCGTCTTTTGATTTTCTTGAAACTGCGGGTTTTGAAGTAACCCGCCTTCCCGTTGATTCAGACGGTGTTCCCGATGTGTCTTTTCTCAGAGGCTGCGTGAGTGAAAATACAGCCCTTGTTTCGTGCGTGCATGTGAACAACGAAACCGGAGTTGTAATGCCGATTGAACAGATGGGTGAAATAGCAAAAAGCTGCGGCGCTTATTTTCACACTGACATTACGCAGTCAGCCGGCAAAATCCCCGTTGACTTGTCTTCCCTGCCGGTTGATTTGGCTTCAGTGTCTTCTCACAAACTTTACGGTCCCAATGGCGCGGGCGCCATTTACATAAGGAAAAGCGTTGCGCTTGAGCCGCTTATACACGGAGGCGGACAGGAAAGAGGCAGGCGCAGCGGAACCGAAAATGTGGCGGCCATCGCCGGTTTTGGCAAGGCCTGCGAAATAGCGGAAAGCGAAAGCTCATCTGACATCAAAAAAGTTTCTTTTCTCAGAGAAAATCTTGAAAATTTTATCTTGGGCGAGATAAAAGGGAGTTGGATAAACGGAAAAACTGCCGACAGGGTCGCAAACACTTCAAATTTCGGAATTGAGGGCATTGACGGAGAGACGCTTGTCATGGCGCTTGATATTGAAGGCTTTTCAGTTTCCAACGGCTCCGCGTGTTCCGAAGGCAATGTTGACCCCTCCAGGGTTCTGCTTGCCATGGGGCTTTCAAAAGAGCGTGCCGCCTCCTGCCTGCGAATAAGCATGGGAAGATTCTCCTCTTCTGAAGATGTTGAAAAATTCAAAAAGGCGCTGAAAAAATGTCTGGGCAGGATGGATAGGCGTTTCGTGCAATAAAAAATTTCACGGAAAAACCGGCGCGCCTTTGAGCCCTTCGTCTTCTTCAAAGCCGAACATCAGATTCATGTTCTGAACCGCCTGTCCCACGGCGCCTTTCATAAGGTTGTCTATTGCGGACATAACGGTTGCGGTTTTGCCGTCTCTTGAAACGGCGACACCCATATCGCAGTAGTTTGACCCGCGCACATCAGCCGTTGAGGGGTATTTGCCCTCCGGACAGACTCTTACAAAACGGCTGTTTTTGTAGAAATCTTCCGCCGCAGAGATAAGTGCGGCGGAGGTGGTTTTTGTCTTTAGCCGCATGTATGCGGTAGTCAGTATTCCCCTGTCCATTGGAATAAGATGCGGTGTGAAGTCCGCTGTTATCCTTTCACCGTTAATTTTTGAAAGATTTTCCTCAATTTCGGGTATGTGCCTGTGTGCGTTGGGCTTGTATGGCCTCACCGATTCGTTTACTTCACCGAACATTAGTTCTGTCTGAGGAGTTCTGCCCGCTCCGCTCACCCCCGATTTTGAGTCTATGGTCACGCGGTTCCGGGCCGACAGTTTTATAAAAGGCGCAAGCGCGAGTATTGCTCCGGTCGGATAGCAGCCCGGGTTTGCCACAAGACGGGCTTTTTTAATTTTTGCGGCGCTCAGTTCCGCCGTCCCGTAGCAGGCGGTTTTTATCAGTTCCGGGCACGGATGCGCGCCATACCATTTTTTGTAGTTCGCGCTCCGCAGCCTGAAATCCGCGCCGAGGTCAACAACACGCCCCCCTTTTTTCAGGAGACTTTTCATTATCACGGAAGAATTTCCGTGCGGAAGCGCCGTGAATACAATATCAATTCCGTCCGGCAACAGTTCCGGGTCAGTCGGCTTCAGCCGCAGATCAGCAATCCCTTTCAGCCCGGGAAAAATGTCTGAGACCTTCCTTCCTGAGTTTTTTTCCGCAGTTGCCCAAACCGTTTCCGCAAAACCGTGCCCGGCAAGAAGTCTCAGCAGCTCGCCGCCCGTGTAGCCGCTTGCTCCGAAAACGGCGGCTTTTATTGTTTTCATTTTAACGGATAATACACGAGGAAGGTTCAGGATAGAAGTGGCCGGGGGCTTTATTGCGCCTTCGCACGGCGGGTGATATTATCTATCCCTCTTCGCGGAAAGCTTCAATGAAAATAAAGGTCGGAATAAACGGTTTCGGCAGAATCGGCCGGTGTGTTCTCAAAGTCGGTCTGCAGAAAAAAAACCTTGATTTTGTCGCCGTCAATGACGTTGCGCCCCCTGAGACGCTTGCTCATCTTTTCAAATACGATTCTGTTTTCGGCACCTACCCGGGAGAAGTCAGGGCGAGGCAGGGGGGCATGGAGGTTGACGGAAAGTTCATAAGGATATTTTCCCGGAAGAATCCGTCTGAGATACCGTGGAGCGAATGCGGCGCGAAAGTGGTTGTTGAATCAACGGGCATATTCAGGCAGCGCTCCGAAGCCGCGGCGCATATCGGAGGCACGGTCGGTAAAGTCGTTATCACCGCTCCGGCAAAAGGGGATGTTGACCTTACAACCGTGCTTGGAGTCAACGGCGAAAGCTATGACCCTGAAAAACATGACATTGTCTCAAACGCCTCGTGCACTACGAACTGCTTCAGCATGCTTGTAAAAGTTCTTCACGAAAATTTCACCGTGAAAAGGGGTGAGATGACCACCGTTCACTCATACACAAGCGACCAGCGCGTCCATGACGCTCCGCACTCGGACCTCAGGCGCGCTCGTGCGGCGGCGCAGTCAATAATTCCGACCTCAACCGGAGCGGCGGAAGTGATTCAGGTTGTTTTTCCCGAACTCAAAGGAAAGCTTTCCGCCATGGCCATAAGGGTTCCGACACCGAATGTTTCTCTTGTGGATTTTTCATCTGAGGTTGAAAAGACAGTTTCCGCAGAAGAAGTCAATGAAGCTTTCAGAAAAGCCTCAATAGGGAAACTTTCCGGGCTCGTGGGTTATCTGGAGAGCGAACTTGTTTCCTCAGATTTGGTCGGAAGCCCGGAGTCGGCCGTGTTTGATCCTTATCTGACCTCCGTCACGGATGGAAATCTCGTCAAAGTGGTTGCCTGGTATGACAACGAATACGGATATTCTTCAAGGGTTGTAGACCTTGTCTCACTGATGGCGGAGCGCGGAAATTGAAGTCAAAGATGCTTGTTTCCGATCTGTCTGATTCGGAAATAAAGGGAAAAAGATTTTTAGTCAGGGTTGATTTCAATGTTCCCATCAAGGGCGGGAAAATCAGCGAAGACTACAGAATAAGAAGGTCTATGCCGACCATTGAATATCTCACCGGGCGCCGTGCGAAAGTTATTGTCGCTTCACACCTCGGTCGTCCGGCGGGAAGTTTTGTTACATCTCTTTCCCTCGCTCCCGTGGCTGAAAGGCTCGGAGAACTTCTCGGCAAGACCGTAAAATTCCCCGGCAGGGTGCTGGACGATAATGTGGAGAGGGAGGCCGCCTCACTCAGAGAGGGTGAGGTTCTTTTTCTGGAAAATCTCAGATTTCGTCCCGAAGAAAGAAGCTGTGACAGCGATTTTTGCAAAAGGCTTTCGGCCCTTGCGGACATTTATGTGAATGATGCTTTTGGGACTTCCCACCGCAGGCATGCGTCAACCTACGGGGTTGGCGAACATTTTGAGAAAAAAGTCGGCGGTTTTGTTGTTGGCAGGGAGGTAGAATTTTTCAACTCCCTGATTCAGGACCCCGAAAAACCCTATCTCGTCATAGTGGGCGGGGCGAAAATCAAAGACAAGATAAGAGCTCTTGAAAACCTTCTTGAGGTGGCGGACCAGATAGTTATCGGCGGCGGGGTCGCATACACTTTTCTCAAAGCGCTGGGAATAGGAGTTGGGCGTTCCATTATTGAGGAAGAGATGGTTTGTTGGGCGGAGCGGGCAATCAGGGAGTTCGGTGAAAAAATAATTCTTCCGTGCGACCATGTCGCGGCTGAAGATACGGAGATTTCAAAGAATCCGATTCTTGTTGAAGGCGATATACCGGAGCACCTGAAAGGTTTTGACATAGGCCCAAAAACGATTGTTGATTTCACTTCACGAATAAAAGACAAAAAAACCATATTCTGGAACGGCCCCATGGGGGTTTTTGAGTTTGACGGATTTTCCAACGGAACAACTCAAGTGGCAAGGGCTATGGCGATTGCGACATGGCGCGGAGCCAAAACGGTCGCGGGCGGCGGAGAAAGCATAGCCGCGATACGCAAGGCCGAAGTTCTCGGCAGCGAGCTCAGCCACGTTTCAACCGGCGGCGGAGCGTCTCTGACTTTTCTCGGCGGTGAAAGCCTGCCGGGGATTATGATTCTGGATGAAAAAGAGTGCTGATTGTGTTAATGTCCCCTTATCACTTAACTTGAACCTGAGAAACTGAAACAGCGGCCGCCTTAGAATCACTTTGAAATACTCTTGGAAAAATATCCACAGAAGTACGGCAGACACCATAGCTTTTGAAGAATTGGTTGCTTGAATACAAATTCAAGTATTGGGTAGTGAATCAAATTTCACTGACAAAACTTAATCAGACTGTTACCCATGATGAAAAAAGAAGAGAGCAGAAGATATTGCCAGATATCTGTCTAATAATACAATTTGGCATTCTCATGGGAGAAAAATAGGTTTAAATACATTATCAGAGGTTTTGAAATTGAGGATTGAGAATTATTCAAAGGATAAAAAATTACAAAGTATAATAAGATCCTACAACGATTTTTTAGTTAATTATATAAGACGCAATGACATTCCTCTTTTCTTACACAACAGGAGATATTTTTAATCAATATTTTTATTAAAGGAGAAAGACATGGCTGATAAATACAAAAAGCTATAGATGAGGCCACAAAGTCTATAAAACCTAGTCGCATTGAAAGAATTAAAAAAGTGCAAAGTAAAATTGACGATCTTAAATCTCGGGGTTTATTAAAAAAACAGGAATACCAGTCTTTTGCTACGTCAGGTTTTGGAAAACAGAACCATCGTCAGAAATAAAAAAGAAAGACCATTGATACAAAATAATTTGCAAAAGATCCCATCCCCTGAATCCATTGCCCAGACAATGAAATAAGGCGAACTGTCCGAAACTTGGCAGGTTTCTGAAATAGACAGTTTTCCACTGAAAAAACTTTGTATAACTATCAAGCGGACACTTTGAGAAATACCGTCCGCGCCATTTGTATTACGGTAAAAATGACAATGAGAAGCCACCAACTTCCCGAACTTTTACAGAGACCATTAAATTGACAACCCCGCATCCATATTTGCCGACTGAACTGTTTAGGGTATCCTTCGGGCTAACCCGAAAACATCCAAATGGAACAGTCAATAGAAAACATAACCAAGCTTCTCGGTTCCGAGGCGGACTCGCTTCTCAACCACCAATGCGTGGTTCCAAAAGGCGGCCTGCATCTTCCCGGCCCGGACTATATTGACAGGGTTTTCTCTTTAACCGACAGGTCGCCCGCGGTTATGAGAAATCTTCAGCATATTCTGAACACCGGGCGGCTCGGCGGTACGGGCTATGTTTCCATTCTCCCGGTTGATCAGGGGGTTGAACACTCAGCCGGAGCTTCTTTCGCGCCCAATCCCGAATATTTTGACCCCGAAAACATAGTGCGTCTCGCTCTTGAGGGAGGGTGCAATGCCGTCGCTTCAACTCTCGGTGTGCTGGGTGTGGTTTCAAGAAAATACGCTCATAAAATTCCTTTTATCGTAAAAATCAACCATAACGAGCTTCTTACCTATCCTGAAAAATATGATCAAACACTATTTGCCAATGTGGAGCAAGCGTTTGATATGGGCGCCGTGGCCGTCGGAGCGACCGTCTATTACGGCTCAAATGAGAGTACGCGGCAGATTGAGGAGATTTCAGACGCTTTTGCCCGCGCTCACGAACTTGGACTTGTTACGGTTCTGTGGGCATATTTGAGAAATCCCGCGTTTAAGAAAGACAAAACGGACTACCATTTGTCGTCCGACCTTACGGGGCAGGCAAGCCATCTCGCCGCAACAATACAGGCGGACATAGTGAAGCAGAAACAGCCCGAAAACAATGGCGGCTTTACGGCTCTGAAGTTTGGAAAAACACACCCGAAAGTTTATTCGCAACTTACATCTGAAAGCCTCATAGACCTCACCCGTTATCAGGTTATGAACTGCTATATGGGGAGAATAGGGATGATAAATTCCGGCGGAGCTTCCGGAGGCGGAGATGACCTGCAAAAGGCGGTCAGAACCGCCGTCATAAACAAAAGAGCGGGCGGAATGGGACTCATAACAGGTAGAAAGGCTTTTCAGAGACCTATGAAAGACGGTGTGGCTCTTCTTCGCGCCGTGCAGGATGTTTATATTGAAAAAGAGATAACGGTCGCTTAAACTCTACGGATTAAAACGGGGGAGGTTTGTTTTATGTCGTTACAACTTGGAGATATTGCTCCGGATTTTACCCAGGAATCAACAGAGGGAACCATCAGTTTCCATGAATGGCTCGGAGACAGCTGGGGGGTTTTGTTTTCCCATCCAAAGGATTTCACCCCGGTCTGCACGACCGAACTCGGCGAAGTGGCACGCATTAAATTGGAGTTTGACAAAAGGGGAGTCAAAGTAATAGGGCTTTCAGTGGACAGCGTTGAAGACCATAAAAACTGGCGGGCGGATATTGAGGAAACTCAAGGCAGCGCGGTTAATTTTCCGATGCTTGCGGATTTGGACAGACGGGTTGCGGACCTTTACGGAATGATTCACCCGTCCGCAAATGACACAATGACTGTGCGAAGTGTTTTCATCATAGACTCTAACAAAAAAGTCAGACTTGTTCTTACATACCCGGCGAGCACGGGCAGGAATTTTGAAGAAATTCTGCGGGTTATTGACAGCATGCAGATGACCGATAAAAGCAAGGTGGCAACCCCGGTAAACTGGAAACAGGGGGAGGATGTGATCATAGTTCCCGCGGTTTCAGACGAAGAGGCGAAAAAACTCTTTCCGGGCGGATGGGATGCTAAAAAGCCTTATCTGCGTTACACAAAACAGCCGTCTTAGAGGAAAATTGAAGAAATTTTTTCTTCCGGCTATTGCCGTAATTGCCTGTCTGCTTTCCGTTTCCTGCGGACGGGAAGAGATGAAAAAGATGGACTCCGAAACAGAAAAGGAATTGTCCGCGCTGTATGAAAAATATCCGCGAGCATCTTTTGCGGGCGGGTGCTTCTGGTGTATGGAGCCGCCGTTTGAGCGCATTGAGGGCGTGGTTTACGTCCATGCCGGTTATCAGGGCGGGGAAGAGGAAAACCCGACTTATGAACAGGTTTCTCACGGACTTACCGGACACACTGAAACCGTGGAGGTTTTTTACGACCCGGAAAAGGTTTCATACCGGGAGCTGCTTCGGGTTTTCTGGACCAATATAGATCCCACCGACCCGGCCGGTCAGTTCGCCGACAAGGGAAGTCAATACAGAACCGCCATTTTCTACTATGACGAAGAGCAGAAGCGGCTTGCGGAAGAATCAAAAAAAGAGCTCTCTGATTCGGGAAAGTTTTCGGAGCCGATAGTAACACAGATAGTTCCGGCGACCCGTTTCTGGCGGGCTGAGCAATACCATCAGGATTACTATAAGAAAAACCCCGTTCATTACGGGCGATACAAAAAGGGTTCCGGCAGAGAGGACTACTTGAAAAAGACCTGGGGCAATTAGTTTGCGTCTGCCCGTTTTGAATTTTGAAGGAGCACTCCGCAGAGACGGCTTCAAAGAGTTTTATCTTTTTGTTTTAATTTTCGCGCTATTTCATCTTGCCCTGATCTGGAGTCTGGATTTTCCCCCGCTGCAGGACTATCCGATGAGGATGTTCATCGGTTTTGCGGCCTCAACATTTGACAATCCGGCATACAATTGGGCTGATTTTTTTGAACTGCACAACAGTTACGGCTCATACTCTTTCACTTTCTGGTTTATACGCCTATTTACTCCCTATTTCGGCATAGAGGCGACCGGCAAACTTTTCCTTTCCCTCTATGTCTGTCTTGTCGCCGCGCTTGCGCTGGTTGAGTCCCGCAGACGGGAAAATGTTCCGTGGCCTCTGCTCATGCTTTTTCCCCTCGCCTTCAACCAGACATACATCATCGGTCTGATGGGATATTTTATTTCAATTCCAGTTCTCATTCTGGCGCTGCGCCATTTTGAGTCCGTTACGGAAAAGCCGCTTGCTCCGCGCCGGTTTGCGTCCCATCTGCCGTTTCAGGCGGTTATTTTCTTCCTTCATCCCATGGCGTGTGCTCTTTACATCGGTCTTTCAGGAGTGGTATGCCTTTTCAAAAGGGGACGGCCGCTTCTGCGCTCCGTTTTTCTTTTGTGCGCTTTTGCTCTCTTTTTTGTGCTCTGGTATATGTCTTCCAGTTCCGGGGGAAATTTTGTTTTTTCACCGCTCTGGTGGTCCTTTTCCGCAACCCTGGACTTTTTTCTTCTGATGTTTTCAGGGATGAAAATCACAAACGGCGCGGACTGGATTGCGGTTTCGCTTTGGTGTGCCGCCGCGGTTTTTCTTGCCTATTCCGCATTCCGACTTAGAGGAAAGCTACACTTTGCCCGGCTTGACCTTTTAATGTTTGCTCTTGTTTTTATCGGTTTCTTTTCATTTCCCTTCAGTCCGGGCGCCCCATACACTTATTTCAACATACGTTTGGTTGCGCTCGTCTATTTTTTCGGCGCGATTGTTCTTTCAAACATTGCCCTCTGCCGTTTCGCCGGAAGAGTTTTTGCCGTCCTGATTGCGGCGATAACAATATGGCAGGGAATTCTTCATTACAGGCTTTCAGTTGAAATAGGACAGATTGCGCCGGTTATTTCAAAGATGGAAAAAAACTCTGTTGTTCTTCCGGTGGTCGCAGACGGGAAAAGTGTTTATCTGGACCCGGTTTACTTTTATCAGTTTCACGACCATGTTCCCGAATACTACCATTTCCTTGTCGGCGGCGGTGCGAATCCCTATTTCATAGATGATTTGCCTGCGTGGCCCATACACTACCGTCATCCCCAGAAAATGCTTGAAGTTTTGAGTTCCCGGAATCTGGAAGACTATTCTTGCTGCTATCGTTATGTCATGGCGCGTGGAGACCGTTTTCAAAGTGTTGAGTTTCTGGGGCCGTTTCGCAGCATTGCCCGTTCGGGCAAATGGGTTCTTTTTGAAGCGCCCTCAGATTCACAAGACTATCCGCGCGGCTTTGACACTCTTCACCCTTGAGTGTAATCTCGGCTCATCGCAGGAGGGTTCCATGATAGTAAAATGCGTTACCGGGGGTATGTTTCTCACTAACTGCTACATATTAGGCGATGAGGAACGGGGCGAGGGAATACTTATAGACCCGGGCGAGCAAATCGTTGAAATCATGGCCGAGATTGAAAACACCGGTCTCAAAATAACGCATATAGTCAACACGCATACGCACATAGACCATGTCGCCGGTGTGCAGACGGCGAAAAATATTCTCGGCGTCCCTTTCAGCATACATGAGAAAGAGCAGCCGGTTCTGGACATACTTCCCGAAGCGTGCAGACGGTATCCCGCTTTTGGCAATGTTGAGACGCCCGAAGTGGAGGAGTATGTTGAAGAGGGCCGGAAAATAAAAATAGGCGGTCTTGAGGCGGAAGTTCTTCTTGTGCCCGGGCACACCTGGGGAAGCATCTGTCTTGTTGCGGAGGATGTGATTATTTCGGGAGACACTCTTTTTGCAGGAAGTGTCGGCAGGGTTGACCTCACGGGCGGGACTACAATGGAAGAGCTTGTCGGTTCAATAAAGGAAAAACTGCTTGTCTATCCCGACTCATACAGGGTTTTTTCCGGTCATGGGCATGAGACGACAATCGGCATTGAAAAAGAGTCCAATCCGTTTTTAAGTTTTTATTAGGGTCGGCTGAAAACAGGGGTCTGTCACGGGTGCCGCTGCAGTTCCCTGACGCACATCATTTTTACCATCTCTTCAAAAGAAACTTTCGGTTCCCATCCGAGTTCTCTTTTTGCCTTGCCCGCGTTTCCGACGAGCTCAAAGACTTCCGCGGGACGGAAAAAATCCGGATTTATTCTGACTATTTCCCTGCCACTTTTCCTGTCAACCGCTCTTTCATTGATGTTTTCACCCACCCATTCAATCTCAATTCCTAAGCATGAAGCGGCGGTATTTACAAAATCTCTCACTGAATGGTTTTTCCCGGTGGCCAGTATGTAGTCGTCCGGTTTCTCCCGTTGCATCATCAACCACATCCCCTCAACATAATCCGCCGCGAAGCCCCAGTCTCTTTTAGCATCAAGATTGCCGAGCTCCAGCGGTCCGTCGGCGCCTTTTTTGATTTCTGCAAGACCGGTTGTGATTTTCCGGGTTACAAATTCCCTGCTTCTCAAAGGCGATTCGTGGTTGAAAAGTATTCCCGACACGGCAAAAATTCCATGAGATTCTCTGTAGTTGACAGTCGCCCAGTGTGCTGACAGCTTTGCTATGCCATATGGACTGCGCGGATAGAAAGGAGTATTTTCCTTCTGGGGAGACTCCTGAACTTTGCCGAACATTTCGGAACTTGATGCCTGATAAAACTTGATTTCAGGGTTTACCTGTCTTATTGCTTCAAGCATGCGAAAGACCCCAACTCCTGTTACGTCGGTTGTTAAAAGCGGCAGTTCAAAAGATGCGGCGACAAAAGACTGTGCGGCAAGATTGTATATTTCGGCAAATTCAAATTTCTCAATTGTTCTTTGTATGTTAGTAAATTCGTGCAGTTCAAGATAGATGATTTCAATTTTGTCGCGGATTCCCAGTTCATCAAGTCTCCACAGGGAACCCCGTGAAGTTCTGCGGTCTCCGCCGACCACGCGGTATCCTTTCTCCACCAGCAGCTTTGCCAGATAAGCTCCATCCTGCCCGGCTATTCCCGTTATAAGAACCGTTTTTTTCATTTGTGCGCTCTTTGGAAATCCACCCTTAAATCACAGAGGCTCTGAAATATATAACAGGCCCTTTTGTTTTACAATTGAAACCGTGAATACGCGCTTTTTGGATTTCAAAACCCGAATCAAGTATCATCCCTGATACGAACTTCCCGCCATGAAAAGCAGCTCAGTTATCGCTCTTGTAATTTTTTCCGTTGCAATTTTTTCCGTTTTTTTCGTATTTGAAGTGAAACAGTTTCTTGACCTTAAACAAGAAAAACTGGAAGTGGAAAAAAGAATGGAAAAGCTCGCTGCCCGAAGAGACAGGCTGAATTCTCTTTCCGGCGCCGAAGGTAAAAACGCTCCCGACCGGGAACACCTGGAGAGGCTCATAAGAGAAAAACTTGGTCTTATAAAAGGAGACGAAAAAATTTTTATTTTCGGCAATTGATTATATGCCGCTTGGTTTTCAACCGAAAAAAAGACTCGGTCAGAATTTTCTCCACGACGGAAAAACTCTTGAGAAAATCTGTTCGGCCGCAAATCTGGAAGAAACGGACGAGGTTCTTGAAATAGGACCGGGACTCGGAACCCTCACCCGTTTTCTTCTGCCGAAATGCGCCAAAGTCATTGCCGTTGAAAAAGACAGCGGGCTTGTTGAGGCTTTTCCTGCGGAAATTATCTCCGATGAAAAGTTTGTTCTTATTGAAGGTGATGTCATGAAAACCGGGCTGGAAAGATTTTATTCCGGACGGCCTTTGAAAATGGTAAGCAACCTTCCCTACGGAATTTCTTCCGGGGTTCTGCGCATGCTGACCCGAAGTCGCCGCCTTTTTTCACTGGCCGTTATAATGCTTCAAAAGGAAGTCGCGCTGAGAATTGTGGCTTCTCCCGGCACCCGCACCTACGGTTCTCTTTCGGCGAACATTCAGATGATGTTTAATGCGGAAAAAACTTTTTGATGTGCCTCCCGGGCTTTTCACGCCCCGTCCCGCCGTTACTTCCTCGGTTGTCCGCCTTACGCCTCTGGAACAGACCAGATTCCCGGTTAAAAGCGAGGAGTTTTATCAAAAAACCGTTCGCGCCGCTTTCTCAGGACGCAGAAAAATGGTAAAAAACTCCCTGTGTTCGGTTTTTCCGGGTGACCGGGTTGAAAGCGTGCTTGAAGCCGTTTCCGTTGACGGCCGCAGAAGGGCGGAAACTCTCGGGCTTGAGGAATTTTCCCTGATTTCTGATAAATTGTTGGAAACGCTTGCTGATAAAAAATAATAACGGGAGTTTCAGATGGCAGATTTTACTCAGATAAAAAAAGACCCGCTCCGTGTGAAAACGGATTTGCTTGTAATTGGCGCCTACGACGGAGAGCCGGGACGTTTTTCGGGGATTGACAAAAAACTCGGCGGCGCGGTTTCGCGCGCGGCCGTCCGCGCCGGAAGTCTGCGTCTCGGCGGCTTTTTTACAATTGACACCATGGGGAAAATTCCCGCCGCCGAGGTTATGGTTGTGGGTCTCGGTTCCGGCGGGGAATTTTCGGTTCCGGCGGATTTTTTCAAGGCCGCCTCGGTCGCATCAAAAAACGCCGGCTCCGGGGTGAAGAAAATTGTTATGGATTTTCCCGTTTCAAACAGTGCGGATTCTGTCGGTGCCGTCATTGAGGGGGCGCTTCTGGGTTCCTACGAATTTTCCAAATATAAAAGTAAGCAGTCGGAAAAGACTGAAATATCCGAGGTGAGGATACTTTCAAGTTTGTCTGAAAACTCTTTCAAAAACGCCGCCCGGCGTGCGCGGAGCGTTGCGCAGGCCGTCCGTTTCTGCAGAGACCTCGTTAATGAGCCGCCGGCTTTTCTCACGCCGTCCGTTCTTGCCGGGTATACGGAAAAAATGTGTTCCGAAGCGGGTCTTGAGTGTTCTGTCATTATGCCTCCTGATATGGAGGAAAGGGGAATGGGCGGAATGCTTGCAGTCAGCGCGGGAAGCTCAAATCCTCCGCGTTTGATACATATGACCTATCGTCCCCGGGCGGCGAGGCGCTCGCGTCAGGTTGCCATTGTCGGCAAGGGAATAACTTTTGATTCGGGAGGGTTGAGCCTCAAGCCCGCCGAAGCTATGAAGACCATGAAAATGGATATGTCAGGCGCGGCCGCGGTGATTGGAGCGATGAAGGCCGTTGCCGCGGAAAAACCCGCCGTGACGGTTCACGGAATTGTTGCCGCGGCGGAAAATATGACCGGCCCGTCCGCCTACAAACCGGACGACATTGTCAGGGTCATGAACGGGAAAACAATAGAGATTGTAAACACTGACGCGGAAGGGCGTGTTGTTCTTGCGGACGCGCTAAGCTATGCGGTTGAGATAGGCTCAAAAGAGATTATAGATTTAGCCACGCTTACCGGGGCGTGTGTGGTTGCACTCGGAGTTTACAGAGCGGGGCTAATGAGCAACAGTGAGAAAATTGCGCGTGACATCAAACGTTCTTCATCTTTCACGGGTGAAAAGGTTTGGGAACTGCCGCTTGCGGGTGAGATGCGCAAAGACATAGAGAGCAATTTTGCCGACATAAAAAACACCGGCAACCGCTGGGGCGGAGCAATAACCGCCGCGCTTTTCCTTGAACATTTTGTTTCCGATGTTCCCTGGGCTCATCTGGACATAGCGGGACCCGCTTATCTTGAAAAGGGAAACGACTGGTATCCCAAGGGCGGAACGGGCTTCGGTGTCAGAACTCTGGTTGACTACATTTTACGGAAATAGAAAAGGTGTTTGTTCTTTTTGTGTGTGTTGAAAATGCCGGCCGCAGCCGGATGGCGGAGCGGTTTGCGCGCGAATTCAGCGGGGGAAGAATAAAAAGTTTCAGCGCGGGCTCAAATCCCGCGCCCAAAGTGAATGAACTCGTGGCGGCGGCGATGAGAGAAATCGGTCTTGCCATTGAAGATGTTCCTCCCAAGTCTCTTGATCAGATTCCCAGGGTGGAATACGACCTTGTTGTAACCATGGGCTGCGGCGATTCTTGTCCGCAGGTGAGTTCAAAAAGAACAGAAGAATGGCAGATTCCCGACCCAAAAAAAATGGATGAAGAGGGTGTGCGTGAGGTGAGGGATTTGTTAAGAGAAAAAGTCAAAACCGTC
Organism: Thermodesulfobacteriota bacterium; assembly: GCA_965198945.1. Classification (GTDB taxonomy): domain Bacteria; phylum Desulfobacterota_D; class UBA1144; order Nemesobacterales; family Mycalebacteriaceae; genus Mycalebacterium. Next base: position 15,064 of record CBDAQI010000002.1, read on the forward strand.
ATTGAGAAAATTTTGTCTTTATCCTAATTCTCCCCAGTTTTCGCCTTCCTTCAAATCAATTTTCATCGGTGTTTTCAGGTTAAACGGAGTGTTTTCCATTTCCCTTTTGACCACTGAACGGACTTCGTCTTTTTCATCGCGCGACACTTCAAAAATCAGTTCATCGTGCACCTGCAGTATCATTGAAGATTCCATCCGCTCAAGTTTTTTGTGGATATTTATCATTGCTATATTTATTATGTCAGCCGCCGAGCCCTGTATGGGGGTGTTTATTGCCGCCCTCTCACCGTTTTTAATTTTGATTCTGTTTTTTGAAGCAAGCTCCAGAATAAAGCGCCTGCGTCCGGTAATGGTTTCCGCAAAACCCGCCTTTTTTGCTCTGTCCGCGTATTCCCTCATGTAGATTTTGACACCGGGATAGCGGCTGAAGTATTTGTCCATATACTCCCCTGATTTCTTTACCGTTGTGCCCAGCTGTTTTGACAGTCCGAAAGGGCTTATTCCGTAAATGATTCCAAAGTTGATGTTTTTGGCAAGACGCCTCATGTCGGGTGTTATTTCCGACTCATGCACTCCAAGTATCTCCGCCGCCGTTGAGGAGTGTATGTCACTCCCTTGTTCAAAGGCCGCTATCAGTTTTTCATCACCCGAAAAATGTGCGAGCAGACGCAGTTCAATCTGCGAGTAGTCGGCGGAGAGAAACACAAAACCTTCCGAAGGTATAAACGCACGGCGGATTTTCCTTCCCTCCTCGCTTTTGACCGGTATGTTCTGAAGGTTGGGGCTGCTTGAACTCAGCCGTCCGGTTGAAGTGCCCGTCAGGCCGTAGGATGTGTGTATTCTTCCGGTTTTGGGGTTCACGAGTTTCGGAAGAGCGTCAACATATGTGGACTTCAGTTTGGATATTTCCCTGTAGTCAAGAATCATGCCCGGAATGGGATGAAACATTGAAAGTCCTTTGAGCACCTCCGAATCAGTGGACGGTTCGCCTTTTGCGGTTCGTTTTGTTATTTCAAGACCGAGTTTGCCGAAAAGAAGGTCTTTCAGCTGTGCGGTGGAATTTATGTTGAGCCTGCGCCCCGCCGCCGAGTAGATTTCGGACGATATGGTTTCTATTTTGTCACCGAAATCCCGCGAAAGCTCCCCGAGCATTTCCGTGTCCACAAGCACCCCCTTCCTTTCCATGGCGGAAACGGCTCCGGTTATTGAGAGGGTCCATCTCCGGTAGTTTTGCTCCATGCCTGATTCTTCAAGTTCCGCCGAAAGTTTTTTGTAAAGCTCCATTGTTATTTCGGAGTCTTCGCACGCGTAATTTTTCGCTTTTTCAAGCTGCACATCAGCGAATGCGATCTGTTTTTTCCCCTCTCTCGTAACCTCTTCGTAAGATGTCATCGTGCGCCCGAGGTGTTTTGCGGGCAAGCTCTTTAAGTCCGTAACCCGGATGAGATGAATCCAGAAAATGTGCCGCGGTCATTGTGTCAAAAAAAATCCCGTTCAGTTTAATTCCGTGCCGCGTAAAAACTATGTGTTCGTATTTAAGGTTTTGCCCTATTTTCCTTATGTCCGGGTTTTCCACAACGGTTTTTATTCTCTCAAGAGCCCCTTTTATACCGATATCGCCGTCCTTTCCTTTTCCGCTTGAGTGGGCGACGGGAATGTAGCAGTGCCTGCCTCCGGGTGTTGTGACGGCAACGCCCGCAATTTCCGCTTCGGTCGGGTTTTTTGAGGATGTTTCAAGGTCTATTGACACGGCGCCGCTTTCGCTGATTTCGCTTATGACAGACTCAAGCCCTTTTTCGTTCGTAACAACCTCGTAGCGGCCGGTGTCGGTCTGCTTGTTCCGCAGCGCCGCATCTCCGAATTCAAGTTCACTGTAAAGTGTTTCCAGCCTTGGTGTTCCCTCCCCGGTGTAGGCGAATTTTTCCGGGTCCGTTTCAGTTTCCACATCAGTTTTCAGTGTTACAAGGGTTTTTGAGAGAAAAGCCTTTTCTCTGTCGCGCTCAATTCTCTCTCTCTGTTTCCCTTTTAATTTTCGGGTGTTTTCATAGAGATTTTCCAGTGAGCCGTATTCGGCAAGCAGTTTGCTTGCATTTTTGGGACCTATACCCTCAACTCCGGGAATGTTGTCCGACGAATCCCCGGTAAGCGCGAGAAAATCAACAAATTTGTCCGGCGGCAAACCGTATTTTCCCCTGACCTCCCCCACTCCGGTTTTTGAGTCTTTCATGGGGTCAAAAATTGTTGTTTTTTCTGAAACCAGCTGGCAGAAATCCTTGTCGCCGGTGATTAAAACCACTTCCCGGCCTTGTTTCTCAGCCGCTTTTGCAACGGTCGCCATCAGGTCGTCAGCCTCAAAGCCCTCTTTTTGAACAACCCTTATTCCCATCGCTTCCACAAGTTCTATTATTTTTTCAATCTGCGGGCTCAAGTCTTCCGGCGGCGCCCCCCTGTTCGCTTTGTATTCGGGATAAATTTCTTTTCTGAAGGTGTCGCCCTTTGAATCAAAAACGACACCAAGATATTCCGGCTCAAAATCTTTAATGAATTTGCGCAGTATATTTGAAAAGCCGAAAACGGCGTTTGTGGGAAAACCTGAAGAAGTTGTGAAAGCACGGTTGACCGCGTAGTAGGCGCGGAAAATATAGGAGCTTCCGTCTATCAGGTAGAGCGGAGACATGACCGCAATTTTAGGTCTTTACGGGTTTGGTGTCAAAACACTTTGAATGAGAATCCGGAATCCGGAACGGGTGGCGGTTTTATTTGTTTGCGCGGTAAACAAACGCCGGAGGCAGATTAAACCATTCAATTTTTGTCTTTTCCACTTTGCCGAAAGTTGATTCAAGGTTTTTTCTGAAATTTCTTCCCCCCGGAAGCATATGAACGGGCGCGTAGGCGAAAGAGACAAAAACGCCGTCCGAAGTGAGGGCATCCCGCGCGGCGGCAAGCAGTTTTTTCTGAAACTCATCTCCGAAAACAGCCCACGGCAAACCGGAAACTATTCTGTCACATTTTGAAATTCCCATGCTTTCCAGACATTCCAGAGTGTCGCCCGCACAACGATTGAAAACAACCGCTTGCGGAAAACGTTTTTTTATGCTCTCCGCGAAATCCGGGTTGATTTCCATGGCAATCAGAGAGGCGGACGAATTTATATTTTTAAGGATTTTTTCCGTAATGGCGCCCGTTCCCGAACCGAACTCAACAACCACACCGGCTTTGTGAACATCGGCTTCATCCACAATAAGCTTTGAAAGTCTTCGCGAAGAAGGCAGAAGGGAAGCGGTTCTGAGCGGGTGCGAAAAAACGTTTTTGATAAAAAGTCTCTTTTCAAGCATTCTTGCTATCCTATTGGGAAAAATCTTCTTGTCCAGTCAGATTCTGTTAAAATTAAAAAGCAATGTTTGAGGGAATATCAGAAAAGTTCTCGGAAATACTTTCCAAGGTGCGGGAAAAACCGCGTCTTACCGAGGAGAATATAGACTCCGCGCTGAAGCAGGTGCGTCTCAGCCTTCTGGAAGCGGATGTGAACTTCCGGGTTGTGAAAGACTTTGTTGAGTCTGTCAAACGCAAAGCGGTCGGTTCGGAAAAAGAAAGGGGCATCACCGCGGGGCAGCAGTTTATAAAGACGGTCAAAGACGAGTTAACCTCGTTTCTCGGCGGCGGGGGAGAAGGTCTTGTCCGTAGGGGCTCTCCTTTTTGCATCATGATGGTGGGCCTTCAGGGCGCGGGAAAAACCACCTTCTGTTCAAAGCTCTCCGTTCATCTCGCCGGGGAAAAAGCTAAAATTCTGCTCGTTGCGGCGGATGTGCGAAGGCCCGCAGCTTCAGAACAGTTGAAAATACTCTCGGAAACGGTCGGAGCGGGTTTTTACGGGATAAGGGAGGGCGCAAAACCTGAGCAGATATGTTCCGAAGCAAAAAAGTTTGCCCTCTCAAACGGTTATGACACAGTAATTTTTGACACGGCGGGAAGGCTCCATGTTGATTCCGAGCTTATGGGGGAACTGGGGCGCATAAAAGACCTTGTCCGCCCGGATGAAATTTTGCTTGTCGCCGATGCGATGACCGGACAGGACTCGGTCAGGGTGGCTGAGAGTTTTGACGCCGCGCTTGACATAAGCGGGGTCGTTTTAACCAAAATGGATGGAGACGCGCGTGGCGGCGCCGCCCTTTCAATGCGGGCCGTAACCGGCAAGCCCGTCAAATTTTTCGGAACGGGGGAAACCCCCCGTGACATTGAGGTTTTTCATCCCGAGAGAATAGCGTCCCGCATACTCGGCATGGGAGATGTTATGACTCTCATTGAAAAAGCTCAGCAGGCGGTAACGCAAGAGGATGCCGAGCGGATGGAGCGCAATATGAAAAAAAACCGCTTCACGCTTGAGGATTTCAGACAGGCCATGCTCGCGATTGGCAAAATGGGCTCGCTTGAGAGCATATCGGCGATGGTGCCCGGAGCGGGGGCGGCTTTGAAAAATCAGCAAAACACGGACAAGGCCCGTGACAACATGAGGGTCAGCATCGCTGTTGTGAACTCAATGACGCCAAAGGAAAGGGGAAACCACAGAATTATCAACGGAAGCAGAAAAAAACGCATAGCGGCGGGAAGCGGAACCACCGTTGCCGAAGTCAACAGAACAATAAAAAACTTTATAAAAATGCAGTCAATGATGAAAAAAGGCGCGGGCGCCGGGAAGATGGGAAAACTTGCCGGAAAGATGAGGGGGCTTGTGTAATTTTGGAAACCTCTTTAGGTTGGTATAGAATTGTCCGGCGCCGCGGTGTGTGACCGCGCGCGGGAGGTTGAATTTTGGTAAGAATAAGACTTACAAGGCTGGGCGCGAAAAAAAAGCCGTTTTACAGAATAGTGGCCGCGGACTCGCGGCGGGCGCGCGACGGAAAATTTCTTGAGATTCTCGGATTCTACGACCCGGTCAAACATCCCCACGAGTTGAAGTTTGACGAGGAAAGGATCAAACACTGGGTCTCAAAGGGCGCAAAGCCTTCAAACACCGTTAGAAAAATAATTCCGGGGCTCCGGTAGACATGGGAAATTTGAAAGAGTTCTTGAGATTCATGGTTTCATCAATGGTTGATGAGCCGGACAAAATTGAGATAGAAGAAACCGTTAGTGACGGCAGAACGGTTTTGCGTCTCAGAGTCGCTCAGGCGGATATGGGGAAAATTATAGGAAGGCAGGGCAAAACCGCGAAGGCAATGAGGGGCTTGCTCTCAGCCGCCGCGGCCAAGTGGAAGATTTGGTATACGCTGGAAATAGTTGATTAAGAACCGCTTTCCCGCAGAAGGCGATGAAACTTATTGATTACGGGAAAATTACCAAAGGCCGGGGCCTTAAAGGCGCCTTGAAGGTGGTTCCGTTCAGCGGCGCCCCTTCTTCTTTGCAGACAGTAACCCGCGTTTTTATCAAATCTCCGTTTTCTTCCGAATCCGTGCCGCAAAGTTTTGAGATAACGGAAAAACAAATTGGCCGGAAAAGCGCGATCCTGAAAATTTCCGGCGTGGACTCCGTTGAAGGCGCAAGCCGTTTTCGCGGCTCAACCGTTATGGTCGCCGAGTCTGACCTGCCCGAGACCGGTGAGGGTGAGTATTATAATTTTCAGCTCAGAGGGCTTTGTGCGGTAAAACAAAACGGTTCGGAAATCGGAACTGTTGAGTCAGTTCTGCAAAGCGGTTTTCAGTCTGTGCTTGTGATTTCAACGGCGGCCGGCGAGCTTCTTGTTCCCATGGTGGAGAAGTTTGTCGCCGGTGTTGATATTGAAAACGGGAGAGTGGAAGTCAGAAATACGGAGATGTTTGAAAAAGAAGTCTGATTTGGAGTTTTCTTTGCTCCGCGGTTTGTTTCTGTGAAATACGAAATTATCACCATTTTCCCCGAATTTTTTGATTCGGTTTTCTCGTGCGGGATTTTGTCCAGAGCACGGGAGAAAAATCTGGTTGAGATTAATATCCGCAACCTGCGGGACTCCGCCGGTGAAAAACACAAAGTTGTTGATGACAAGCCCTACGGCGGCGGCGAGGGAATGCTTTTTATGCCGGAGCCGCTTGGAAAAGCGATTGACTCCGCAAAGAGGGGCGGGGGAAAAACCGTTACTTTGCTTGCTTCGGCGCAGGGTGCTTTGTTCAACGAGCGGTTGGCGCGCGATTTGCTTGAGTTTGAGAAAATTGTGATTGTCTGCGGAAGATACGAGGGTGTTGACGAGAGGGTGGTTGACCTTCACATAGACATGGAAGTTTCAATCGGGAACTACATAGTCTCAGGCGGTGAATACGCCGCCGCAGTGATTGTTGATTCAGTTTCAAGACTGATTCCGGGGGTTGTAGGAAACAGCGCGTCCACTGAGAATGAGTCTCTCTCGGAAGGGCTTCTTAGCCACCCGCAATACACCCGTCCCGAAGTCTACCGCGGCTCCGCCGTTCCCGAAGTTCTGGTTTCCGGCGACCACGGAAAGATAGAAAAATGGAGAAGGAAAGAAAGAATAAAAAACACTTTCAGAAAAAGACCCGATATTATTGACCGCTCAAAACTTTCAAAAGACGAAACGAAGGAGCTCTGTAAATTGCAGAAAGC
>CBDAQI010000003.1:0-18129 GCA_965198945.1 Thermodesulfobacteriota bacterium
CAGTAAACAATCCCACTGTCGCCACTGTGTTTTTCATTGATAAAATCAAGCAGAGCCCCCCTCGCCTCGCCGGACTCGTTTATGTTTATAGTGTAGAAAATGTTGGGTCGGTCGTAACCAGAAACATATTCTTCCGCTGAGCCCAGAACCAACCGGTCGGCAATTTCCCTCTGTGTCACTTTGTCGGCCGTTGCGGTGAGAGCTATCCGCGGCACGGAGGGAAAACGGTCTGCGAGAACGGAAAGTTTCAAGTATTCGGGACGAAAATCATGACCCCAGCGTGATACACAGTGCGCCTCGTCAATTGCGAAAAGCGCAACCGGTATTTTTTCAAGCTCCTCAAGTATCCCGCCGTTAAGCAGCCCTTCGGGCGCAACATATATCAAATCAAGATGTCCGCCGAGCAGAGCTTTTTCGGTATCGCGGCGTTGCGTATATGACAGACTTGAATTCAGAAACGCGGCACGAACTCCGTATTGACGCAGTGAATCAACCTGATCTTTCATAAGGGCAATAAGTGGGGAAATTACAACACCCGTTCCTTTGCGCACAATGGAAGGAATCTGGTAACAGAGAGACTTTCCGCCCCCCGTGGGCATAACAACAATGGCGTCTCTGCCTCTCAAAAGCGTTTGTATAATCTCCGCCTGACCGGGGCGGAAATCCGAAAAACCGAAATTCTCGCGCAAAATTTCAAGCGCTTTCCCCAAACCGTCAGGCGGCGTCTGAGAAAAAACCGTTGACATAAACTTGATTCTACCCGCTTCGCATATTTTAGAACAAAACCTCACCGGCTTTAAGGTAGAATAGAATTTTAATGCCGCTATTTGACCATTTTGAACTGGAAATTTTCAACAACATCCTGGCGGGAATAGCCGAAGAAATGGGCAAGTGTCTGACGCGCTCATCTTTTTCTCCGAACATAAAAGAGCGGCGCGACCACTCATGCGCCATATTCAACTCACAGGGTGAAATGATAGCGCAGGCGGCGCACATTCCGGTCCACCTGGGCTCAATGTCTTTCTCCGTCGCGGCGGTTCTGCGGGAATGTGAAATTTCAGACGGTGATATTTTTATGCTGAACGACCCTTTCAAGGGAGGCACTCACCTGCCTGACATAACCTGTGTTCTTCCGGTTTTTACAAAAGGAAAACCGGAATTTTACATGGCCGTGCGCGCGCACCACACTGATGTGGGAGGAGAAACTCCCGGTTCAATGCCGCTTTCCACCGGCATACACGAGGAAGGAGTGATTATCCCGCCGACCCTGATTGCCCGAAAAGGAAAAATTGACAAACCCCTTTTGGAAAAAATCACTTCCGGCATGAGAAATCCGCAAGAGAGATTCGGAGACCTTAACGCTCAAATTGCTTCTCTTCAAACGGGCAGGAAAAGACTTCTTGAGACAATGGAAAAATACTCCGTGGAGACGGTTCGCGAGGCGGGCGCGCAGCTGCTTGACTATGGAGAGAAGATTATGCGGGAAGTTATCGGGGATGTTCCGGACGGTGAATACGAGTTTACGGATTTTCTTGATGATGACGGAGCCGGAACCGAAAATATACCGATAAAAGTCCGGTTGAAAATACAAGGGGACGGAGCGGAGGTAGATTTTTCCGGAAGTTCACCGCCTGTTAAAGGATGTCTGAACGCGCCTTTCAGCGTAACGGCATCAGCGGTTTTGTATGTTTTCCAATGCCTCGCTCCCGATGATATTCCCCTCAACGCCGGGCCGCTGAAAGCCATACGTATCATTACCGATAAAAGCTCAATACTGAACGCAAAATACCCGAGCGCAATAGCGGGAGGCAATGTGGAAACCTCTCAAAGGGTTGCGGATACGGTGTTCGGCGCGGTTTCAAAAGCGGTTCCCGAAAAAATACAGGCGGCAAGTGCCGGAACGATGAACAATGTGACTTTCGGCGGCAAGCGCGGCCGTGGGGAATTTGTATACTATGAAAACAATAGCGGGGGGAATGGGCGGAAGATTCGGGGCCGAAGGAGTTTCCGCCGTTCAGGACACATATGACAAACACACTCAACACACCAATAGAAGCAATTGAAAGAGAACTTCCTGTGAGAATTAAATCTTATTCAATACGAAAAAAATCGGGAGGGAGAGGAAAGTTTAATGGAGGTGAAGGCATTGTAAGGGAATATGAATTTCTTGAAACCGGCCCACCGTTTCCATAATCACAGAGAGAAGAAAACACCGCCCGTGGGGAGTGAGCGGCGGCGAAGGCGGGAAAAGCGGAAAAAACTTCCTGATACGCGACGGAGAAAAAACCGAACTCAGCGCTAAGCGGAGTTTTGAAGCCGGGAAAGGCGATATCCTAAGAGTGGAAACTCCCGGAGGCGGCGGTTGGGGAAAATAAAGCGCGTATCCGCCCGCCTTTATTTTATAATTTTTCTGCTTTTTCTCGGTGGATGTGTCCCCGGTTATAAACCGCAGGATATCAACGATGCCTGCTCCATTCTCAAAAATAAAAGGGGGTGGTATGGAGACGTTCTGAGAACGGAAAAGAGGTGGGGGGTTCCAATTTCCGTAACCATGGCTTTCATTCATCAGGAGTCAAGTTTCAGAAAAGGAGCCAAGCACCCGAGAAAAAAAATACTCTGGGTTATCCCATGGAAGAGAACCTCATCCGCTTCAGGCTACGCCCAGGCGGTTGACAAGACATGGAAACAGTATTTGAAAGAAACCGGAAAAGGCGGGCTTATGACGCGCCGGGGGGATTTCAAAGACGCAACTGATTTTATCGGCTGGTATAACAACAAAAGCTCAAAACTTCTCGGAATTAAAAAGGACGACGCCTATCGTCTTTATCTCGCCTACCATGAAGGATGGAACGGATACCGCAAAGGAAATTACAAAAAAAAGAAATGGCTTCTGGGAGTAGCAAAAAAGGTTGAAAAACGCAAGAAAACCTACCAGAACCAGCTAAACCGCTGCCGGAAAAACCTCAAAACAAAACGGTTTGGCATATTTTAACTGTTTTCGCTGTCCGGCGCTTCAATCGCCATTGCCTCTATTTTATCCAGCGGTTTCTCAAGCGCCCGTGTGCGCGTTGTAACAAGCGTTTGGAAATCGCCGCTCAACCCCTCAATACGCCGTCCGAGTTTGTCCATCTGTTCAACATACTTGCCCCACTGCTCGCGGAATTTTTCCACCAACGCCATTACCTCCGATGCGCGCTCATTCAATACGAAGCTGCGTGCGGCTTGATGAATCAGCGACAACACTGCGTAAAGCGTCAAAGGGGAACACAGCAGCACGCGGCTTCTAAGGGCGTGGTCAACAAGTTCGGGGGCGTTCTCGTTGATGAAACCGTAGACCGACTCATTTGGAATAAACAGCATTACATAGTCCAGTGTGCCTTCCGCCGGGTTGATGTATTCGCGCCCACACACCGTATTAACATGGTTGCGTACATCGCGTAAAAAACTTTTTTGTTCCTGCACCCGCGCCTCATCGCTTTCCGCGGACAGATAACTTCTGTAATGGTCCAACGGAAACTTGACATCCATGTTCAGCCGCTTGTCGCGCGGCAAAAGAAAGGTGTAGTCCGGGCGTTGCCCCGACTCCACGGACTCCTGATGGGTGTAGTTAATGCGCTCAACCAGACCCACCGACTGCAAAATATCCTTCACCATCCGCTCTCCCCACTGTCCGCGCTGTCGTGATGATGACAAAATCTCGCTCAGTTTTGCGGTGTTTTCGTTGAGGTTTTTTGTGTTTTCGCTGTGCGTGTCCATGCTTGTTTTCAGTTCGGTTGACTGTTTGTGCAGTCGGTTGAGCGTTTCCTTCATATTTGACAGGTTTTCGTCAATGAGTTTCTTTTTGGACTCCAACTCTTTTTCCGAAACTTCCTTCAACACCTTAAACTGCTCATTCGCCTGTTTTAAAAACTCCTCTGAATTGCTTTTTGCTATGTTCGCCGCCATCACCTTGAATGTGTTTTCCATCTGCTCGCAGATTTCATTCAGACGCGCTTTTTCCTCCTCAAACCGCAATTGAGCGTTTTCCAACTTTGTACGCACGACCGTTTCGGCTTCGCGCGACTCGCTTAATTCAGTTTCAAGATTGGCAATTTTTTCCAAATACGCCGCCGGTTCAGTCCGCGCCCGCCACAACCAGCCGAACGCAAAACCGGCAACCGCCGCAATGACTATCAATATTTCCATTGTTTTGCCCTTTTACTTTTCTGTTATTATATCGGCTTATCAAAATGGACGAAAAAACGTGTTTCATTGCTCTCAGCTCCATCAAAGGGCTCGGCAACGTTCTTATAAGACGACTGGTGGAGGGGTGCGGTTCGGCCGGAAATGTTTTTGAGAAAGCGGGCGCCTCCGGGGCGCTTTCCGGGATTGACGGAATCGGGACCGAAACGGAAAACCTTGTCAGAAATTTTCTCCGATTGGAAAAAGGCGGAACAAAAAGCCGCAGAAGTAGTTGGTAAGGGTTTTTGAGCTTATTACTTTTTCGGATGACAACTATCCTGAAAATTTGAAACACATACACTCCGCCCCGCCCGTTTTATACGTTTTTGGAGAGATAAAAAAACAAGACATCCTTTCCATTGCGGTAGTGGGGTCGCGCTTCTCAAACAAATATGGAAATGACACCGCACACAACTTTTCATCAGAACTTGCCGCAATGGGCGTGTGCATAGTAAGCGGAATGGCAAGAGGGGTTGACTCCACCGCCCATAAAGCGGCCATTGATGCGGGCGGGCGCACAATAGCGATTCTCGGAAGCGGGCTTGATGTTATATATCCGCCGGAAAATCACGAACTCTACGAAAAAATAGCGAAGAACGGAGCCGTAGTCTCAACTTTTCCACTTGGAACCGGGCCCGGAAAAACAAATTTCCCTGAACGCAACACCTTCATAAGCGGGCTTTCTCTCGGAACCGTTGTTGTGCAGGCCGCGGGAAAAAGCGGGGCGCTGCTTACCGCTTATCTGGCCCTTGAGCAGAACAGGCATGTGTTTGCCGTGCCGGGCAGAGTCGGAGATAAAATGAGCGCGGGAACCAATTTTCTTATCAAGGAAAGTCTTGCGAAACTTGTGGAAAACACGGATGACATAGTTAATGAAATCTCCGACTTTCAGAAATTAAGAAGCGGTCGGGAGGAAGAAAAATCGGCAGAGTCACGCGGAAAGAAACTCGCCTCACTGCCGAAAGCAAAGAGAAGACTGCTTTCCCTTATAACGGAGAAGCCTCTGCATATTGATGAAATCTCAGAAAAATCCGGCGAAGCGGTGTCATCAATTTCCACGCAGATGCTTGAGCTTGAAATTGAGGGCCTCGCCCAACAAATTGAAGGGGGACTGTATCAGGCAGAAATCTGAAAAACAGGCGTTGTTCACAAACGAAAGGTGATTTTCAGCAAACTGCTCTCTATTTTGACGCCCTTAAAAAGAGCCCGCAATCTTTTCTTTGATGCTGACTTCACCAAATTGGCAAATCAGACGGTTGTCCAAAAGTCTCGTCATCACTTCTTTCCATTAAAGAAATATCGTTTTTGAATCAGTGTCGTAAGGAATCTCAGTCTCGGCGTAAACTTTGCTTTCAAGCATATCCCAGCAGAAAGAGCGCAACTATACAAATTAAAGATGCTTTTTATCAGATAGACCGCATTAGAAAAGACTGTATTTGAAACTAACAGCCGCGCCCCAGAACTGTGTGTTGTCGATTTCGCTTCTGTATGTTATAAGATTGCTTCTGCCGCCAAGGTCGGGGTTGTCTTCGGGACTTACGGTTGAAGCATGGTCTCTGAGAACATCCCATGTCTCAGGGTCACCTTTAATCTTGCCGAAATAGGCCCAGCGGAGTTTCAGCCCCGCAGACAGCCTTTAGGACAGGGAGTAGTCGAATCCCAGCAGAACCTGGAAGCCAAACAGGCCGTCTTCGTGGTTTCTACGGGAATAAGATACCGTTCCTTCTAAAGGTCCAATCACACAGTCATTTGCAGGTGTCGGGTCATCATCTCTTCCGCATAGAGCGGAAGAATTATCTCCGTTGTCGTTTCTTTGGAAGAAATTTAGCAGGTCAGCTTTTGTTTTTGACCATCCGACCCCGCCCCCCAGATACGGAGTGAACTTTGTATCGGTTTGCAAATCATAATACAGATTGGCAAAAATATTGTGCGACTGCACACCTCCGAACCGTCCATATGCCTGCCCGCCGGCCGAGGGAACAAATTCGGATAATTTACCTCCTGAAACAGTGACCGGAGCACGTTTATCAAACTCATTGTTGCGGTAAAAATACTCAAACTCAGCCCTTACCGGAAGGCCCCATATGCGCCCATACCCAACTGTCAACCCAACCGTATGTCCCAAGCTTGTTTTGTTATAATCCTGCCTTAAGTGAGTGCCGGGAAAATCCACGCAACTGGGATTGCCCGAATCCGCACGAAAGGCGGATGCATCCGCGGGAAAGCCTGCCTGCCCAGCATAGTGTAAATCACATCGGGAAGGAATGCCGTTATTATGATTATCAACCTTAATCCCAGTTGCCAGTGTCAAACCTGCGTCCAGACCTAAATACGGACCGCTCATTGTTTCACTGGACATCATTCTTTCGGCGCCTTGTACCGCCTGAAAGGACAATAATACAAATAAAATCAATGATAAGACAACTCTTTTCATCCTGGAACTATAACACAAAAGCTGTGAGAAAAACTATAGGGGAAAATCTGGAAGTTAAGGTCCGAAGATAATTTTCAGAAAACCGTTTTCCACTTTGATATTCTTTAAAAGCGCCCCTGCAATCCGTTCTTCGGTTTTTTCTGAGTTCAAGCGGTAAATGGGTCTTGAGTCTAAAAGTTCCGGTATCACCTTTCCGACGGTTTCACGGACAACTTTTCCCGCTTCGGGCGGAAGTCCCTGTATACGCAACTTTCTCAGCCTGGTGTCCGAAAATGAGACTGTTTGAGACTCCGCATCATAGACGATTTTAGTCTCGGCATAGACCTCGCTTTTCAATTTTTCAACACCGGAGAGAAAAACGGATATGTCGCAGGAGAAACCTATGTGGTCGTTTCCTTTTTCAAGGTGAATTTGAGGATTTGAAAGAACAGTTTTTACAAAAAGAAGATTTGTCTTTTCATATGGAAACTCTTTTTCAATAAGACTTTGTATCTGCTCTTTTTTGATGCTGATTTCAAACTGAGGCTTTGCCAGAAACAAGTATGCCGCAACCGCAAACAGCAAAACAAGAGCAATTAAAAAGATTTTTTTCATCTTGACTCCATTTGGAAAGAATGCGCATTATATCCCAACCCGTTTCTTCACGCAAGGCTTCGGCCTATTGCAATCCAACCCGGTTTCACAGAAAGAAATTAAGAGATGTTGTGTATGTAAAGTTCGTCTTTTTAATTGAAGCGTTTGCCGGTTTATTTTCATAATCCAGACCGGCTGTAAGAGTCAAAGACAGGGTCTCGGTCAGAATAATTGAAAAAGAGGCTTCGTTTTCACTTCTAAAATCTTTTGTCTCCGTCGGGGGAAGAACAAATACGGAAGACACGGATATCTTCATGCCGTCCATTTCTTTGTCAGCCCCGGCTCTAAAGTGGAATGTGGCAAGGTTGGTGGTCGGGGCGGAAATGAAGTCTTCTCTCTCCCAGAAAAGAAGAACACTTGAATAAGCTTTCAGTGACGGAGAAAGAGAAAAATCCGCCGTCAGACCCCCTCCCAAACCGGAACGGAGAGAAATGAGGTCAATTTCATCACTTTCCAGAAAGGAACTCAGATTTAAAAACACCGATTCAACTTTGGGACTGGAATCAAAAGACTTCAGTTTATGCAGATAAGCCAAATCCAGACGCCAGAGATCTTCATTTGTAACGCCGTCCACTTTGCCGAATTCATACTTGGCAGTGTTTGTAAACCTGTCCTTCTCACCCTCAATTTCATAGCAATATCGGAGCCCGATATCAGTTTTGTCCGTGGTGCCTTTTGAACCGGAAAAAGAAGCGCCCGTGGAAAATTCCCAGTTTCTCAAATCCGAATCGCCGATTTTGCAGGTGCCCGCAAGAACTTTCTGAGGCGGAAACATGAGAAACGAAACGAAAAGCGCTACAAAAAAAATGCTTTTGATAATTGACATGGGGGTGGATTATACGCAATTTTTCAAGTTTCTTGCCGTCTTTAGTTTTGAGTTTGTTTTCGGCGCTGTCCGCGGCGGCGATAATAACATCATCCCGCAACTCTGGCGGTATGTCCCGCAGGAAGGGAGCGGCAAAATTCTTAAGCCAGCCCGCAACATCGGTCGGAAGCGGCGTGTTTCTGTCAAAAACTTTTAATTCAACAACTTCAAATCCATTTCTCTCAAGCCGGTCGCAATAATCATCCCCGGCGGGAAAATCCCACGGGTTGTAATCATCGCCGTTGAGATTGAATTTTTGCAGCTGCTCATAAACAGCGTCAACTATCGTCCGGACATTGTTTTTTGCCCCGAATTCGGCGCAAAAACGTCCACCCGGCTTCAAAGCTCTGTAAACATTGGATAGAACGGCGTCAGAATCCGGCATCCAGTGCAAAACGGCATTGGAAAAAACCGCGTCAAAATCGCCGCTGAATTCCATTTTTTGCGCGTCAACAACACGGGAGTCAAGCCCTTTTGCCCGTGGCGGAGACCATTTCCGGGCTGCTGTCAATCCCGACAACCTCACAGCCGTATTCGGCTATTTTGCTCATTAAAACTCCCGTGCCGCAGCCGACATCCAAAATCACCTCGCCCGCACGGGGCGCGAGCAAATTAAGAACCCCGTCCGCGCGCTGCCAGACATATGAGGCGTTGCGTTCGTAATCAGAGACGTTCCAGTCCATAGTTTCAAGTTTGTAATTTACAACAATTTTTTAAGCTGGGAAACATAATTACTTCAATCGTTACGGGGCGAAAGAATCAACCATTAGTGTAATTGTCAGGGCGACACAATTATTGTAACTGACAAGAAATTATCGACTAGCAGGCGTAAACAGTCATAATCTCTTAGGTTAGGATGAATTAAGTATTGTCCCCGGAGTTCCCCCAGAATTCTGACGGGATATATCTTGAAGTTCCAACAAACTTGAGTATGGTGAATCTGAGAATACAATTCTACAAAAAAGGATGGAAATAATAGACAAAGAAACAACTCTTAAAAATCTTCAAACGGCTCTTGCTATGGAATTAACCTCCGTACATCAATATCAGCTGCATGCAAGTGTTCTTGAAGGCTGGGGTCTCAATCGCCTTGCAGCGCAGATGCGCAAAGAAATGCAGGAAGAATTTAGTCATTCTGATAACTATATCAACCGTATGATGTTTCTTAAAGGAGAGCCGAATCTTGTTCTTGCAAAACCTCCGATACTTGCCGACTCTCTTGCTCAAATGTTTGAGTCTGATTTGGCGGATGAGAAAGAAGCCGTTGCTTTTTACACTGCCGCGGCTCGCCAAGCCAATGAAGTGGCTGACATTGGCTCTCAATTACTTTTCGAGCGCACTGTTGCAGATGAGGAGGGGCATATGGGATGGCTTGAACTTCAACTCGACATTCTTAAGAAAATGCGTGAAGCTCTTTATATTTCTAAACATATGTCACCACCTCAAGAAGCAAATGATAGTGATTAATTTTCTGCGGCTTAAAAATATCAAAGCGAGGTTGAATTGCTTGTCTTTATTTAAGAGCTGCAAAGAATTTAGCAAGAATGAAAACCTTATTAAGAGAAAGTCTTTTAACAGTTAATAGGTGAAGGAGAAGACAAAAAATACTATAGCTACCCTGAAGATGAAACTAATTTTATCAAAATACTTAAGGATTGTAAGGGATCTGTAAAAAGAATAAAGCGTAAAATTGATGCAGATTGAAAAAGTGAATAAAACCCCGGGTCGCAATATCAAAAAGAAAAAACCAGGCTGAAAGCATCAACCATAAAGCGGGAACTTATTTAGGCAAAGTCTTATACAATACCCAGTAGCCGAACATACAGGAAATAAAAGAACCTATCAGGATGCCAAGACGATCGTCAAAGATCATATCGTGGGCACCGCTCTCGAAAGCCAGCGAGCTGATAAACAGGCTCATGGTAAAACCAATACCGCACAAGGCGCTGACTCCATACAGCCGCACCCAACCAATACCGTCGGGAAGGGTCGCCAACCCTGAGCGGATCACCGTAAAACACGCAAGCATAATACCAATTTGATTGCCCAGCACCAGCCCGGCGGCAATTCCCAACGGCACCGGATGTAAGATCATTTCCAGCGACAAGCCGGTCAGCGCAATACCGGTGTTGGCAAACGCAAAAACCGGCAAAATGAAAAACATCACCAAGCCATAGAGATCATGCTCCAATGATTCCAGCAATGTTTTCCTGGCGCCTTCCACGGCCACATGAGGGATGAAAAATGCGGCAATCACCCCGGCGAGGGTCGCATGCACACCTGATTTCAGCACAGAAACCCATAGTGCGACGGCAAGCAGCAAGTATGGCGAAAGTGATTTAACTCCGCGCCGGTTCAGGATGAACAACGCCAGAATAAAAAGGCCGCCCATGCCGATAGCTCCAAGTGATAAGCCTTTTGTATAAAAGAGAGCAATCACCAGAATCGCGCCAAGATCATCAATAATCGCCAGGGTCATCAGAAACAGCTTCAATGACTTTGGCACCCTGTCTCCCAACAAGCTCAGAATGCCAAGCGCGAAAGCAATGTCGGTGGCTGATGGAATAGCCCACCCGACCATAGCTTCTGGATCACCATAATTGAAAGCCGTATAAATCAATGCCGGCCCCAACATACCTCCGACCGCGCCAGCGCATGGAAGAATCAGGACATGTCTATTGCTCAACTCACCTCCAAGAACTTCACGTTTGATCTCCAAGCCGACGAGAAAGAAAAAAATCGCCATCAGACCGTCGTTGATCCACAGCAGCAAGGGCTTGGAAATGCCCAAATCCCCGACACTCACAGAAAAATTCAAAGATAGCAGGGAATCGTATAACGCCGAAAACGGCGAATTCTTGACTAACAGAGCGGCGAAAGTCGCCGCAATCAGCAATAAACTTGGAGCGGACTTACTCTGCAGAAAATCACTCATCAGACCAAATTTTGAACTGCCGGATGTTCGCACTATGCTCTTGACCCCCGAAAAATAGGATGGCGGAATTTTCGGAAACTAACATAAAACCAATTAGGCACAGGTATTGAATTCAGACACTCTATTTGTCCTTCATTCAGTATTTTACATCTAGCACAGCAAATAAGGAACAAGCAAAACCGGAAAAAGTAATTTTCAAAGCAAGTTCAGGAAAAACCTCATAAAAAACAAAAACCAAATACACAGCCATATAAAAAAGGTGTTGTGTCGGCAGTCGGAGACTTTCCAATCCGTATTTTGAGTTTGTAATTTACATCAAGTTTTTAAGTCTGTAGCGTAAGTGAGACACAATTAATGCTCCACAACTTTGCGAAGTCGGAGCGTCAGAAGCGTCGCGAAAGACCCAAACCGAAAGTAAACTGATCTTTGTCGTGCGTAACCGGGCTGTTCGCGGCGTCATCAATCAGCCGGTCATATGAAAAGAGTGCTGTTGTGCTCCAGTTACGGTTGAAGCTGTAAGCAGTTAGCAGCCCGGCGCCGACTGTCTTGAAACCCGCGTCGGCGCTGAATGCCGGCAGTCCGGAACTGCGTGCCTGTCCCGGTGTAACGCCGAAATACGCATCCATGTATTCGCCACTTGCGTAGCTCGCCGACAGGCCCGGGATCAGGAACCAGCCATTTCGCAAATGACGGAAAACCTCAAACCCGAAATCAAAAAAATAGCCGGTGTCGTCACCCGTAAACTGATGGCTGAACCGGGTCGAGAATGAAAATCCCCGGTGGCGGATATCCGCTTTCACAATACCGACCGCTCCGCCATCTATATCTCCCAGCCCTTTCAGATCATTGGATTTGTCGTGATCGCGGCCGAACATGTAGCCGACCGATGCGGACAGAGATAGCGTGCGGTCATCCCAGACATACACGCCCAAACCGTCGAGGGTGTCAAGGAAGATACTATCGCGCCATTTGATGTATATTATAGGAAATCCTGTAACTTCGTAATCTTCTGAACCTTCATACTCCGGCTTGATGATGCCAAAGGCGCCAAGAGTAAATGACCAGTCCGATTTTGGTCCGTTGAGCGGACCGTATTCGGCACCTCCTGCAGTGGAGGTTGCCAAAAGCACCAGAGCAAACACAAGGGCAATGCTCCTTCCGCAGACTGTCCCAACAAGAAACCCATCAGCACGCTGCCAGACAGATGAGGCGTTGCATTCGTAATCAGAAACGTTCCAGTCCATATTTTGAGCTTGTAATTCACACCGGGTTTTTTAAGTGAGTAGTGTATAAAAACCACAAAAAATTACCACTTGGTAGACATAAACAGAAATAATACTTTAGGTTAAGAATGAATTAAGTATTGTGTCCCGGTAATTAACCGGAAATATCCTTTCTATGTGCCGATATATTGAGAAGTCATTCTTGGATACTTGTTATCTTGTATTTGCCTTTCGTACGCACATAAATTATTACTTCGTCGGACGATTTGGATGAAACCTGATGTACCCACTCTCCCTTTGAGCTAAAGTAGCTGCCGGGATTTAAGGTATCGGGTTGGGTTGCCAAATACTGCAGTTGCCCCTTGATTACAACAGCGCGGAAGGGCGAAGCGTTGCTATGTATTTTTCCCCTAAACCCGGCCGGAAGTTTGACAAAAGTTCCGTTAGGTTGATCATCTTGTAGTTTACCCCAAAGATAGGCTATCTCAGGCCCGTTGGTGGAATTTTGCATTCCGGGCGGGCTCAGCCAAACTATGTTTGATGCATCCACGTTGACCGGTCTTTCACCGCTATCAAAAGCCTTCTTAGGAGAAAGCACCAGATACGGCCCCTTGTCAATTTCGACAAGCGCCACGTTTTTACCACCTTTAGCGGCGGTAATATGGACTTCACCTTTGGGCTGGGTCCAGAAAGAACCCGCAGGCATCCACATTTTAGCGGCGCTGGGGTCATCATTGTGAATGAGGCCATCAATAACTACAGCACGATAAGTAGCATTGTGAATATGGGGAGGCGACGAGAAGCCATCCACAAACTTGACGAGAAAACCCGTAGGAGCGGAAGATTTGCGATCACCCCAGAGCGTTGCGGCTTGAGGGCTTTTGTCACCACGGGCAGGGTTGAGTTGCTCCCACTTGACCTCGGACAACAGGACAACCTTGAAGGACGGCTCTATTCTCAAACCGGAGGGGGTGATGTTAGATAAGGTTTGCGGGCCGGCACAACCGGCGGCCACTATATATAATGAGAATGTTAATAATGCCCTCATATTTTTACTCTCCAATTATTGGGGAATTCCGGAAATAAGATACTTAACTCAACTATAGCCCCAAAACGGCAAAACTTGCAAGTATTTCAAGAGACACAACTATTGCAACTGTCAAAAGATTATTGCCTGACGAAAATAAACGGCACAACACTTCAGGTTAAGAATGAATTAAGTATTTTGTCCCCGGATTACCCGAAACCAGCCATATTACTTTACTTTTTATTAGTGCTAAATACCATTAAAGAGCATTATGCCTCTCCCCGCCGACCCCTCCAGTCTGGTCGTGCTTGGTTTTGCACTTCTGTCACCGGCAGTGCTCCTCCTAATCCTCTACGGCGCTTACCGCGTGCGGGCATTGCGTCCCACGGTTGTTGTCGGAGCCGTTCTCTGGGCGGGTCTTGGTGCCGGCCTCGCGGCATCGGGTGTTCTTGCCCACTTTGACCCACCCCGCCTGCTCGTGCTCCTAGTGTTGGGCACGGCCCTCATGCTGTGGTTCGGTCTCAGGGGCCCCGGTCAGCGCATGGCGATGGAACTCCCCCTGGCGGCATTGATCGCCTTTCAGGTATTTCGCATACCGGTGGAAATCCTAATCCATCACGCCGGTATGGAAGGCATCGCGCCCATGGAGATGAGCTGGAGCGGTTACAATTTTGACATTCTCACCGGACTCACGGCGCCTATCGTGGCCATCCTCGCCAAGAAACTGCCGGTCCGGGCTCTCCACTTCTGGAACTTCACCGGCCTATTCCTGCTACTTTGGGTCGTGAGCATCGCGGTGCTGGCGATGCCTTCACCTTTCCAACAACTCGCCACGGACCCGCCCAACATCTGGGTCGTGCACTTCCCCTTCGTTTGGCTGCCCACGATCCTCGTCTTGTCAGCCGGCCTCGGGCACCTTTTGGTCTACCGGCGCCTCAGCGCAACCAAGTAACACCCACCGACCGGGAAGCACTTCTGTTCAACCTTTTTCTGGACAGAGATAATGACCTCCTCAGTGCCCCGATTGAAATGGATTATCTTGAAATCCACCGTGGTCTCGGTGGTCTCCTCCCAGTTTGAGCGAAACAGTGACCATTGGACAAGTCGCGGACACATTACCCTTGATATTGTGAATTACGCTACGTATCCACTCATCTTTGATAATCTGACGGTCGGAACGGCGTTTTCTAATGTGCTGAAAATAGCGGGAAAACTTCATTGATTTAATCAATCCAACCAAAAATACAACGGCAAACTCAAGGCAGGGGGAAATAATAAAACAAAAGACAAATATTTGGCAATCGGAAAACCATACAACTCAATGACTTGGGTCAGGATGAATTAAGTATTGTGTTCCCAGAAATCACTCAGAACTTAAGACTTTCTGCCCCAAAACCAGACGGAGAGCCCTGAAGAAAGCGCTACCATAGCGCCAAAAAGCCAACCTGTTACAGCACCGCTTTTCATCAACATAAGAAGAAAGAAAACAAAGAAAAATACTATGACAGAGAATAATTTATTTTTATTCATTTACAGATTTATTTTATTGCAACAACCCAAATACAAAAACTAAACGAATAAGAAACAACGTCCATCTTCCGGCTCATCTTTATTCCCGGCCCTTTTTCAAGGGGTATGCTTTCACGGGAAATGACAAGCGGAGTTTCAAGTGGTTTTAAGCCCCGTGGAGAAGCCTCACGGTCGGTTAGTAACGGTCAGCTCAACACATTGCTGCGCTTACACCTCCGTCCTATCAAACTCGTCTTCTCCGAGTGACCTTAAGGGGACCTAAAGTCCCGGGAAATCTAATCTTGAGGGGGGCTTCCCACTTAGATGCTTTCAGCGGTTATCCTTTCCGCACATAGCTACTCAGCGTTGCCGCTGGCGCGACAACTGATACACCAGAGGTGCGTTCACTCCGGTCCTCTCGTACTAGGAGCAAATCCTCGCAAATTTCCTACGCCCGCTACAGATAGGGACCGAACTGTCTCACGACGTTCTGAACCCAGCTCGCGTACCGCTTTAATGGGCGAACAGCCCAACCCTTGGGACCTTCTCCAGCCCCAGGATGCGATGAGCCGACATCGAGGTACCAAACCTCCCCGTCGATGTGAACTCTTGGGGGAGATTAGTCTGTTATCCCCGGCGTACCTTTTATCCGTTGATCGATGGCCTTTCCACACAGAACCACCGGGTCACTAAGGCCGACTTTCGT
This sequence comes from Thermodesulfobacteriota bacterium, assembly GCA_965198945.1. Lineage (GTDB taxonomy): Bacteria > Desulfobacterota_D > UBA1144 > Nemesobacterales > Mycalebacteriaceae > Mycalebacterium. The sequence continues at coordinate 15,554 of CBDAQI010000003.1, forward strand.
CCCTGCTCGACCTGTCGGTCTCGCAGTCAAGCTCCCTTATGCCTTTATACTCAAAGCCCGGTTTCCAATCGGGCTGAGGGAACCTTTGCACGCCTCCGTTACTCTTTAGGAGGCGACCGCCCCAGTCAAACTACCCGCCTGACACTGTCCTTGATCCGGATAACGGACCTAAGTTAGAACTCCAGAGTTACAAGGGTGGTATTTCACTGTTGTCTCCACTCCGCCCGAAAGCGAGGTTTCACAGACTCCCACCTATTCTACGCAAGCAACACCGGAACCCAATGCCAGGTTGCAGTAAAGGTGCACGGGGTCTTTCCGTCCCGTAGCGGGTATCCGGCGTCTTCACCGGAACCACAATTTCGCTGAGCCTTCGGCCGAGACAGTGCGGCGATCGTTACACCTTTCATGCAGGTCGGAACTTACCCGACAATGAATTTCGCTACCTTAGGACCGTTATAGTTACGGCCGCCGTTTACCGGGGCTTCGGTTCCGAGCTTCTCCCACCGAAGTGGAATGACAAGTCCCCTTAACCGTCCGGCACCGGGCAGGTGTCAGACCCTATACGTCGGCTTACGCCTTTGCAGAGTCCTGTGTTTTTGGTAAACAGTCGTCACCGCCTTGTTACTGCGACCCGCTTCCGCTCCAACCGCAAGGGTCTTCACGTAATGCGGGCACCCCTTATCCCGAAGTTACGGGGCTAATTTGCCGAGTTCCTTAGCCGAAGTTCTCTCACGCGCCTTAGTATTCTCTACTCACCTACGTGTGTCCGTTTACGGTACGAGCACTCAATCGTCAACACTTAGAGGCTTTTCTTGGAAGCATGGGATCAGTCACTTTGCGGGGCGCTGAAGCGCCCCTCGTATTCACTTCTTGAGGTTAATGAAAGGACGGATTTGCCTGTCCCTTCCCTCTACGAGCTTAAACCGGAAAATCCAACTCCCGGATGACTTACCCTTCTCCGTCCCCCCGTCGCTCAGACTGAGTGGTACAGGAATGTTCGCCTGTTTTCCATCGACTACGCCTTTCGGCCTCGTCTTAGGTCCCGACTAACCCTGGGAGGACGAGCCTTGCCCAGGAAACCTTAGGTTTTCGGCGAAGCGGATTCTCACCGCTTTTTTCGCTACTCATGCCGGCATTCTCACTTCCCGCAGGTCCAGGCCTCCTCACGGTAACCCTTCAACCCTACGGGAACGCTCCCCTACCGCCGCCCGTCTGAAGACGGACGACCCGCAGCTTCGGCACCAAACTTGAGCCCCGATTCATTTTCGGCGCAAGTAAGCATCGACCAGTGAGCTGTTACGCTTTCTTTGAAGGATGGCTGCTTCTAAGCCTACCTCCTGGCTGTCTATGCTTACTCACCTCCTTTCCCACTTAGTTTGGATTTGGGGGCCTTAGCTGACGGTCTGGGCTGTTTCCCTTTCGCCCATGGAACTTATCTCCCATGGACTGACTCCCATGCTGTGCAACGCGGCATTCGGAGTTTGACTGGGTTTGGTAGATCTCTCGACCCCCTAGCCCAACCAGTGCTCTACCTCCGCGTTGTATCACATGAGGCTATACCTAAATATATTTCGGGGAGAACCAGCTATCACGAACCTTGATTAGCCTTTCACTCCGATCCACAGCTCATCCGATAGGTTTTCACCCCTAAACGGTTCGGGCCTCCACAAAGGTTTTCTCTTCGCTTCACCCTGGCCATGGATAGGTCGGTTCGCTTCGGGTCTATTGCCAGTGACTTGTCGCCCTTTTAAGACTCGCTTTCGCTGCGGCTCCACCTCTATCGGCTTAACCTCGCCAATGACAATAACTCGCCGGCTCATTAGGCAAAAGGCACGCCGTCAGACATTCCCGAAGCAAGCTTCGGGCATAGTCCTCCGACTGGTTGCAGGCAAACGGTTTCAGATTCTATTTCACTACCCTCATCGGGTTACTTTTCACCTTTCCCTCACGGTACTAGTTCACTATCGGTCGGCAGCACATATTCAGCCTTGGAAGGTGGTCCTCCCGGATTCCTCCAACATTTCACGTGTGCCGGAGTACTTGGGAATTCGGCACGGAAGTTCGAAAGTTTTCGCTTACGGGGCTGTCACCGTCTATGGCCCGGTTTTCCAACCGGTTCTGCTAACTTCCGAATTTGTAACTTCCGCAGGCATTTCACGGAACGCCTGAAGCCGAACCCCGCAACACCGTATAAGCAACGCCGTGTCTTGACACTCATACGGTTTAGGCTGTATCCCCTTTCGCTCGCCGCTACTGGGGGAATCTCGGTTGATTTCTTTTCCTGAGGGTACTGAGATGTTTCACTTCCCCTCGTTCGCTTGACGCCGCTATGTATTCACGACGCCATAACAGGGTTTTGCCCTGTCAGGTTTCCCCATTCGGAAATCCCCGGATCAAAGCAGTGTTTAGCCGCTCCCCGAGGCTTATCGCAACTTACTACGTCCTTCATCGCTGTCTGCCGCCAAGGCATCCACCGTTCGCCCTGCGTATCTTGTCCAACGAGGCATAAAAAACACTCGAAACAAGATGGCGCGTTGTTTCTTATTCGCTCAGCTATGTATTCAGTTGTCAAAGAA
>CBDAQI010000004.1:0-141229 GCA_965198945.1 Thermodesulfobacteriota bacterium
CTTTTTGTCGGAGCCGCCGGCAAGTCCGCCCAGTTTCCCCTCTACGTCTGGCTTCCCGATGCAATGGCGGGGCCGACTCCCGTCAGCGCGCTGATACATGCCGCCACTATGGTAACCGCGGGAATTTATATGATGGCCCGCTGCGCCCTGATGTATTCGGCCGCACCGGACGCCCAGTTTGTTATTCTGACAGTCGGCGCCTTAACGTCTTTGATTGCCGCCTACATAGCTCTTTCGCAGACTGACATAAAAAAAGTTCTCGCTTTTTCAACCGTGAGCCAGTTGGGTTTTATGTTTATGGCAGCCGGTGCGGGCGCTTTTGCGGTGGCAATTTTTCATCTTGTAACGCACGCGTTTTTCAAGGCGCTTCTTTTTCTCGGTGCGGGCAGTGTTATTCACGCTCTTGGCGGTTTGCAGGACATAAGCAGTATGGGCGGGCTGCGGAGAAAAATACCGTTGACCGCGCTAACTTTTCTCGCCGGGACTCTGGCCATTTCGGGAGTTCCTTTCCTTTCTGGATTTTTCAGCAAAGATTCAATACTCGCAGCCGTTTATGACGGCGGTTTTATTCTTCACTGGGGTGTCGGGGTTTTTACCGCGATGCTGACCGCATTTTACATGGTTCGCCTATACGTTCGGGTGTTTGAGGGGAAAAACAACACTCCCGCGGAGGTTGCCGCGAAAATTCATGAGTCTCCGCCCGTTATGACGGTTCCGCTTATTGTTCTTACTCTGCTGTCGGTTTCCGGCGGTTTTCTGTCAGTGCCTCACTTTATGGCGGAATATATTCCTGTCACTGAGGAGTTTCTTACACATTTCCTTGAGCCGGTAACGGGCGCTTTTCACGGCTCAGCCTACGGGGCCGGGTTCAGCCATTCAGTTCTTGCGGTTATTTCCGTAGCGGCGGCGCTGTTTGGAATCATCGCCGCGTTTTTAACATATGGAACCGGTTTGAAGATAAGAGAAAGGCTCATGAAAATTCCGGTTTTTTTCGCGGCGGGGAGTTTTTCCCGTTCTCAAATCCTGCTGGATGAGTTTTACAATTCGGTTTTTGTAGCGCCCTTCAGACATTTTTCAAAATCTTTTGCCGTTTTTGACCTCGCGGTTGTGGACGGGGCGGTGAACGGTGTCGCGGATATCGTGAAAAAACTCGCGGGGGTTTTCAGCCTGCTTCAGACGGGATTTGTGAGGGCATACGCGGCTGTGATGGTCGCATTCATAGTTCTGCTTGTTTTTGTGTCGCTGAAGATGTGATTTTGATATCCTGTTATGAAGATGTCCGCAACTAATCAACAACCCAGAGAAAAACTTCTTTCCAACCCACCCTCAAAACTTAATACGGACAAACTATTGTCTATAGACGAAACTCAGTCCAACGGCTTTGGCTTGTTTATTGTGAACTCGATGGATGCGCTCAACAAGCAAGCTGGCATTCTACAAGAAATGAGAAATTGATTTGCTAGGTAGTAAATATAATGAAGAAAACGTTTTTTTATAGAAAGCAATTAAAGGAATTGCCGGGTCTCCAAAAGGAGGAATGGGATGTTGTAACAGAGAGTAAGATTTGGGATATCGTCACTAAATTCTTTAACAACGGAAAGCAGTTTTTTTCAGTTCAGACGAAAACAAACAACAGAAAGAGAAACACAGAAAGGTCGTCATGGATTCCATGAGAAAAATTCATTCGGAATTATTAGGAAACCCAATGGATACATTTACTAGACTTTACAATATGGACTCTAATCCTATAAAAGGAAGTGGTCCTATAATATATACATACTCATATAGTCTGAATGATGAGTCGTACAATAGATACCGTAGTTTCTTTTTTGAGAGTCCTTACAATGAAAAACTTGATTTTATTGAATTGCTGATTGACGATCAATCATCAGAAATAATTCAAGAAATTACCAAAGAGTTTAATGAAGTTTTTAAAAAACAGTGTTTGGGCTACAGAATAATCAATGGGAAAATAACAGATATTGAAGAAGAGGAAGAAAATCAGTCTGTAGATGAAGCCGTCAAGCACTCTCCTCACATTGAGAAAGCAATTACCCTTTTATATGACAGAGAGAGTCCAGACTATGAAAACTCTGTCAAAGAGTCAATCAGTGCCGTAGAACAGGTTTGCAAAAAAATTGCTGACGTCCCTAATGCAACATTATCAGGTTGTATAAAAAGGGTTGAATTGAAAACAAAACTGCATCCCGCATTAAAAGAGGCTCTGCTAAAGTTATATACATACACAAGTGATGAAAGTGGTATTCGGCACGCATCCTTGGGAAATATGAACACTTCTTTTGAAGACGCCAAATTTATGCTTGTTATATATAGTGCGTTTTGCAACTATCTGTTGGAGAAGAAGATAAGTTCTTAAGCGGATAGCCTTCTTATATTTTCAACAATCTTGAAAAAAACAATTTTTTACATATAATTCAGGTGCTTCCGTAGCAAACGGGAGCAAATTTCGGTTCTGCCGGAGAGCGGCGAAAGCATCGCGGCTTTTTCGGAGCCGAGTATTCATAGGAGGTGTTCCGATGTCAAAAAAAATGATCGGGGCGCAAATGTTTTTTGAAACCCTCATTCATGAGGGAATAGAAGTTGTTTTCGGTTTGCCGGGAGGCTACGTCCTCAAGGTGTATGACGTTATGACCGATTACGAACAGCAGGGAAAGTTTCTCCATGTCATGGCGCGCCATGAGCAGGGGGCGACTCATATGGCGGACGGCTATGCCAGAGCTTCGGGCAAACCCGGGGTTGTGCTTTGCACTTCCGGCCCCGCCGCAACAAACACCGTGACCGGCATAGCGACAGCTCAGATGGATTCTGCTCCGGTTGTCATATTCACCGGGCAGGTTCCGACTCAGTATCTCGGAAGCGACGCATTTCAGGAAGCGGACCATATCGGCATAACAAGGCCGTGCACAAAGCACAACAGCCTTGTCCGCAAAACCGAAGACCTGCCAACGGCAATTAAAGAGGCGCTTCACATAGCCACGACGGGGCGTCCCAGCCCGGTTCTGGTTGACATGCCGAAAGATGTGCTTATCGGTGAGGGCGAGCTTGTCATACCCGATGATGTAAGCATCAGAGGCTACAAACCCAAACTTAAAGGAAATCCTTCTCAGATAAAAAGAGCGGTTGCGCTTATTGAGAAAGCGAAAAAGCCGATAATTTTTTCAGGCGGCGGAGTGATTCTTTCCAACTCCACTGAGCGGCTGAAAAAGTTTGCACACAGGCTTCGCATACCCGTCACTTCAACTCTTATGGGGCTTGGCGGATTTCCCGCAAATGACCCGCTGTTTGTCAACATGATTGGGATGCACGGTTCATATGCGGCCAATATGGCGGTTCACGAGTCAGATCTTGTAATATCAATCGGCGCAAGGTTTGATGACAGAGCGACGGGAGGCAATTTTGATAATTTTGCCCCGAACGCGAACATAATTCACATAGACATAGACCCGTCAACGATAGACAAGAACATCAATGTTGACTGTCCGATTGTCGGTGATGCAAAACAGGTTCTGGAACAGATAATGGAACTTCTGCCTGAGGACATTGACCTTTCGGGAAGAGACGCCTGGAGAGAGCAGATAAACAAATGGGACAAACAGCATCCCATGCGTTACAAAGAGGACGCGAACAAAATACAGACCACATATGCGATAGATATGCTTCACAAACTCACCGGCGGTGACGCCACAATTGTGAGTGATGTCGGGCAGCATCAGATGTGGGTGGCGCAGTTCTACAAATTCAATCGTCCGCGAAGCCACATAACTTCCGGCGGGCTCGGCACCATGGGTTTCGGATTTCCGGCGGCTATGGGGGCGAAATTCGCTAAACCCGAAGACCTTGTCATAAGCGTTGCCGGAGACGGAAGTTTTCAGATGAATATGCAGGAACTGGCCGTTGCCGTTGAATACGGGCTTGACATTAAAATAGTGGTTTTCAACAATGAACATCACGGAATGGTCAGGCAGTGGCAGACGATGTTTTATGACGGAAATTACTCATGTTCCAAATTCAATGTCCTTCCCGATTTTGTAAAGCTTGCGGAATCTTTCGGGGCGAAGGGTTTAAGGGCCGAAAAGCCGGAAGAACTTGAAGGCGTTTTCAAAAAGGGTCTTGAACAGAAGGGTGTTGTTCTGATGGAAATCAAGGTTGACCCCGAAGAGATGGTCTACCCGATGATAGCGCCCGGGGAACCGATGAATCAGATGATTTTTGACCCCGTTGATGTGGCTTGAGCAGGGCGGAATTTCACGGTATGGACAAAGACAAAATAATTCAAAAGAGGCACACTATTACCCTTCTCGTTGACAATGAATCGGGTGTTTTGTCCCGAATTGCGGGGCTTTTCAGTGCGCGCGGTTTCAACATTACGAGTCTGAATGTGGCCGAAACTCTTGAGAAGGGAACATCCAGAATCACGCTTGTAACCACCGGAGATGCGTTCATAGTTGAACAGATAATCAAACGTTTCAACAATATGGTGAATGTTTTGAAAGTGACAAATCTCACCGATGTGGACAGTGTTGAAAGGGAAATGGTGCTGGTCAGAGTTTCCGCGCCGGGAAGCTCGCGTCCGGAGATTCTGCGCATAGTGGATATTTTCAGAGCTAAGGTTGTTGATGTTGGAGCAAAGACCTACTCTCTTGAAATGACGGGAGACAATCAAAAAATAGGAGCATTCCTTGAACTTCTGATGCCTTTCGGGATAAAAGAAATAGCGCGCACCGGCGTTGTGGCAATGATGCGCGGAATAAAAACTGTGGGTAAAGGAGGCCGCTCATGAAAGTATATTACGATTCCGATATTTCAATTTACCTTGTAAAGGGCAAAAAAGTTGCCGTGATTGGATATGGCAGTCAGGGTCACGCTCACTCCCAGAACCTCAGGGACAGCGGTGTTGATGTTACGGTTGGTTTGAGAGAAGGGAGCCGGGGTCTGGAAAAAGCGGAAAAAGCCGGATTCGCAACGGCTTCGGTCAAAGAAGCCGCGAAGTGGGCTGATATTGTTATGATACTAGCCCCGGACACAAGCCAGAAGGATATCTACGAGTCTTCAATCATGGAAGGGCTTGAAGCGGGCAACGCTCTGGCATTTGCGCACGGATTCAATATACATTACAAACGCATTGTGCCACCCGCAAATGTGGATGTTTTTATGGTAGCGCCGAAAGCGCCCGGTCACACGGTCAGAAACCAGTATACGGACAATTCAGGAGTTCCGGGTCTGGTCGCCGTGTACCAGAACCACACGGGTTCGGCCAAAGACACCGCGCTTTCATATGCGGGAGCAATTGGTTGCGGCAGGGCGGGAATTATTGAAACAACGTTCAAGGATGAAACCGAGACCGATCTTTTCGGTGAACAGGCGGTTCTTTGCGGCGGGCTTTCGGCCCTTATCCTCGCGGGTTTTGAAACGCTTGTTGAAGCGGGGTATCCGCCCGAAATGGCATACTTTGAGTGCTGTCACGAAGTGAAGCTTATAGTTGACCTCATATATCAGGACGGAATTTCCAATATGAGATATTCCATCAGTGATACGGCAAAATACGGAGATATAACGAGAGGGCCGAGGGTTGTAACCCCGAAGGTGAAAGACGAGATGAAAAAAATTCTCGATGAGATTCAATCCGGGCAGTTTGCCCAAGAGTGGATAGAGGAGGACAAAGCGGGAAGACCGAACTACACGCGCCTGCTCAAAAATGGCGAAGGGCACCCAATAGAGAAAGTCGGTTCTCAACTGCGCGGAATGATGAGTTCACTTTTCAAAGACAAACTTGTTGACAAGTCTAAAAATTGAGGCCGTTGCGCTTCTGAACGGGACATGAACACTCCATTTTTCAGAATCGCCCCCGAAGGCGTTGCAATTATCTTTGTCCTGGCCGTTGCGGGGTGGCTGCTGTCACTTTTGGGGCTCGGCGGTCTGTCTTTTTTTCTTCTGATATTGTTCGGTTTTACGGTCTTTTTTTTCAGAGACCCTCTGAGAACCGCTCCCTCGGACGACGGGTTGGTTGTTTCGCCTTCCGACGGCAGAGTGATTGAGGTTGTGCGGGAACGCGAAGACGTTTTTCTTCACCGCGAGGTTACCAGAGTGAGTATCTTTCTTTCCCTCTTTGACATACATGTGAACTGGTTTCCGGTTTCGGGTGAAGTTACGGCATCCGAGCACAGGCCGGGGAAATTCACCCTGGCTTTTGGCGAAAGGGCTTCAAAAGAGAATGAGAATCTTGCGACACTGATTAAACCGGACGGAGGATGGCCTGAAATACTGATGGTTCAGGTTGCGGGTTTTGTTGCGCGAAGAATAGTTTCCAACGCGCCCGTGGGCGCGCTCTTAAAGCGCGGAGAAAGATTCGGCATAATAAAATTCGGTTCCAGACTGGATTTGTTTATTCCCGAAGAATACAAAGTCCAGGTTCGTAAGGGAGATGAGGTAAGGGGAGCTGAAACAAAGATTGCCGTTTGGGAGTCCGCATGAATAAAAAAAGAATCCGCAACAGTATCAAGTCCGGCAAAGTCGCGCCTTTTCTGCCAAGCGTTATAACAACCGCGGGTCTGTGCTTAGGGCTTTTGTCAATCGGTGTTTCGGTCAAAATAGCCGCGGCCGGCACTTTCCCAAATGGCGACCTTGCGTGGAGGGCGGCCGCTTTCATAGCGATTGCAATGGTTCTCGACATGCTGGACGGCAGAGTAGCCCGCGCTCTCGGAATTCAGAATCGTTTCGGTTTTGTTTACGATTCACTTTCAGACACGGTTTGTTTCGGGGTCGCTCCCGCTCTGTTGGTTTATGCGCTTCTCGGAAAGAGCGGCTTTCCCGTTCTGAACATCGGTCTTCTGATATATGTTGTCTGTGTCACCCTGAGACTTGCAAGGTTCAATACGCAGTCTTTATCAGCCGAGAAAAAGAGTTTTATGGGGCTTCCGAGTCCCATGGCCGCCGGGGTTATGATATCTCCTATATTTATAGCGATTGAACTGAATGCGTTTCCGGCAGCGGAAGGCCTGTCTCTTTTTTACTCAGTGCTGGCTCCCGTTACGGGATTTCTGATGGTAAGCGGCATAAGGTATCGTAAAACCGGGTCTTTCGGTTTCGGCAGGGTCGGTCAAAGGTTTGATTTTCTGGTAACATCGGCGGTTCTTATGGCCGTTGTGGCAATCAATCCCGGTGTGTCGGTCGCTGTTGTTTCGGCTTTGTATCTTGCTTCTCCCCCGCTGTTTTTTCTCCTGAAATATTTCAAGTTCAGCGCGGCTAAAGGCGGAAACAAATCCCGGAGTGTCGAAGATCCGGAAAACAAGGAGGGCGGCGGGGACTGACAATCGTTTTCACCGCTCGTTTGCCATTGTTTAAATACGGTCTTTTTTTTCTTTCAGTTCTTTTGTGTTTATTTTTTCGTCCGGGGGGTTATTTATTGATGGCAGAAGAAAATTCATCTGTTAAGAGAGTCAAACTTGGCAATGGTCTCACCGTTATACTTGAGCCGAACCACTCGTCTCCGGTTGCCGCAATAAATGTGTGGGCGAAGGTCGGCAGCGCTTGCGAAGGTGAAGACGAGAGAGGGCTCGCACATTTTCATGAACATATGCTTTTCAAGGGAACGGCGGACATGGATCCCGGAGAGCTCGCCTTTGAAGTTGAATCAGCGGGCGGGCGCATCAACGCCTACACTTCTTTTGACCAGACGGTCTATCATATTACCGTTGCAAGCAGATCGCTTGACAGAAGCATAGATTTGCTTGCGGGCAGCATTACGGAGTCTGTTTTTGACCCGGACGAAATCAGGAAGGAAATAGAGGTTGTGCTTGAAGAGATCCGCCGCGATAAAGACAGTCCCGAAAGTGTTTTGAGCAGGCGGCTTTTTTCCTCCGCCTACAAAGGCCATCCATATGGGTATCCGATTCTCGGAACCGGTAAAAGTGTTTCCTCTTTTACGCGTGACAAGGTTATGGGGTTTTACCGCAAATGGTATTCACCGCGCAATATGGTTGTTGTAATCACCGGAGATTTTGAAGAGCGGGAGGTTCTTGCCAGAGTGAAAAAAAGATTCGGTTCACTCAAAAAACGCGATGTTCCCGCGTGCACGTCCGCAAGCGCGCCCGCACCCGCATTTCCGGCCGTTTCGGTGTTGAAAAGGGATGTTCAGGAAGGATATTTCGCTCTCGCTTTCAGAATTCCCGGCATACACGGAGAGGATGTCCCCGCGCTTGACATCATCTCCGAGATAATGGGCGAAGGAGAAAGCTCAAGATTATTCAGGGTTGTTAAAGAGGAAAAAGGCATCGTGAACAGCATATATTCATATGCATACACACCCCGAATGGACGGAATTTTCGTTGTGGGAGGGGCGCTGAATCCCGAAAACACCAATGCCGCGTATCGGGAAATACTGGAGATGTTCTACAAACTTGCCGTTTCGCCTCCGAGCTCTTCCGATATTGAAATGGCAAAGCTGAACATCCGGAGCGACAGTGTCCGCTCAAAAGAAACCATGCAGGGCAGGGCCGCCGCGCTAGGGTTCAATGAGGCCATTGCGGGAGATTATGAATTTGAAAAACTGTATATGGAGAAGGTGGCTTCAGTCAGCGCCGATGAAATAAGCCGGGTGGCTGCAAAGTATTTTGTTCCGTCAAATCTGACAGCGGTTGCTCTTGTTCCCGAGTCTTCGGATTTCAATGCGAAGCTGCTGAAGAAAGCAATTTTGAGCGTAAACCCCGAAGCCCGCGCCCTCCGGCGGAAATTCCGAACCGGAAATTCACAAACTGAAAAACGGAATCAGGGTGATAATCAAGGAAAATAATTCCATTCCGCTCTTTGCGGCGCGGCTGCTTCTTCCCGGAGGATTGAGATTTGAAGACGGCAAGACGAATGGTCTCTCAAATTTTGCCGCAAACATGCTTACACGAGGGACTTCAACCCGGTCATCAAAGCAGATAGCGCGTGAAATAGAGTCCATGGCGGGGTATATAGACGGATTTTCAGGCAGAGACAGCGCGGGTTTATCAATGGAGGCTCTCAGTTCAAACTTTGATTCGGCAATGGAGATATTCTCCGATGTGGCTCTAAATCCTTCTTTTTCAGAAGAGGAAATGACTCGCGCAAAAAGGGAAATACTCGCCGCAATCAACAGAAAGAAAGACAATCTTTCGGGTATGTCCATAAACCGGTTTCTTGCGGCTTTATTCAAAGGTTCCCCGTATGCGCGGGAGGTTGAGGGAAGCGCCGCAAATGTTAAAAGGTTTTCACGCAGCGAGGTGGCGGATTTTTACTCCGGGTTACTTGACCCGGAAAACATGGTTATTGTTGTGGTCGGCGATGTTAAGACTGAAAAAGTTCTATCGCAGCTTGAGAAGGATTTTTCTCATCTTCGCAGAGTCCGTAAAAACCTCCCCCTGCCGATGAATTTCAAGTTCACGAAGAAACCGCTTGTAACCGCAAAAAGCAAGCCCGATAAACAGCAGACTCACATAGTCGTCGGTTTCAGGGCGCCGAAGATGGGAGATGCGGACTACTACCCGTTTCAAGTTTTGAACACGATACTTGCAGGCCAGGGCGGGCGCCTTTTTATGAAGCTGAGAGATGAAATGAGCCTTGCTTATTCGGTTACTTCGTTTTACGCACCGCGCGTGGAATCGGGTTATTTCGGAGCTTACATAGGCACCGCTCCGCACAAGGAAAAAAGTGCTTTGGATGAAATTCTGCTTCAGCTTGGCACTCTCTTGAAAGACGGTGTAGCCAAAGAAGAAGTTGAAAGGGCTCAGAGAAAACTGGTGGGGGAGTTTGAGATAGGGCTTCAGAGAAATTCCTCACAGGCTTCGGTAATGGGGTTTGACGAGTTATACGGAGTCGGGTGGGATGAGCACGGGGAATTTGCCCGCAAAGTGTTTGCCGTCACACCGGAAGATGTCCTGCGCGTTGCAAAAAAATACATCAACCTTGATTCGCGTGTGGTTTCGGTTGTGAGGGGTAAGACGGGGTAGAGCGGCGGAAATTCCAATTCCGCAATTTCGGAGACACAATACTTAATTCATTTTGTTTCCTAGCACTGTGCCGTTTAGTTATGCTAATCAATATCTTTTTGCACTTGCAATAATTGTATTTCCCAGACTTCGCAAAGGTAAATTATAGTCCAATGACTTTGGTTTGAAATTGTTTGTTCCCGCATGTATCTATAAATCACACGGGCCGCTAGCTCAGTTGGTAGAGCAGTTGACTCTTAATCAAATGGTCGGGGGTTCGAATCCCTCGCGGCCCATAATTGAAATCCAAAACGGCAAATGCAACAATGCGGAACCGGAAAAGATGCCCGTTGCCTTTGAATAAAATTCAAGGAAATGACCAAAACACCGGCCCGCAAGGTTTCGTATTGGTTCAAAGACTACACCTTATCTAATAATGGGCCGGTCAATTTCTGCCGGTTGGAGGAAAATTCAAAAAAGCAGGATAAAAGATGAACTACGAATTATTGATTGATTTGCATAAAAACAACCACAGACAAAGCCCGGGTGGTGAGCAACAGACAAAGCTGGCGATGACTCTTGCTGGCTTGTCGAAAACTTCAGAAAAAATAAAAGTTGCTGATGTTGGTTGTGGCACCGGGGCCTCGACTTTGACACTGTCTGAAAGCCTGAATGCCGGGATTACGGCTGTTGATCTGTCTCACGAATTCTTGGATGTCTTGAAGACAAAAGCTGAAAAACGAGGACTGGCTGGCAATATCGCACCACTTGTCTGTTCAATGGATGACCTGCCGTTTGAGAAAAACAGCCTTGATGTTATTTGGACGGAGGGCGCTATTTATAACATGGGTTTTGAAAAAGGGGTTTCATATTTCAAGCGCTTATTAAAAACCGGGGGCATATTGGCAGTCTCTGAAACCACCTGGCTGACGCAAAGCCGCCCGGAAGAGATAACATCCTACTGGGATGCAGAATATCCGGAGATAGCCACCGCAGCGGATAAAATCAACATTCTTGAAAAACAGGGGTTCGTGTTAAAGGGTTACTTCCCCCTGCCCGAATCCTGCTGGATTGAGAATTATTACACCCCTTTGGAAAACGGGTTTAATACCTTTTTAGCCAAGCACAATTCAAATGAAGCCAAACATATTATTGATGCGGAAATGGCCGAGATCGCGCTCTATAAAAAGCACCGGAAACATTACAGCTACGGCTTTTATATCGCTTATAAGCTCTGAGGCAAGCGCTGTGAGTAGATTGCCGACCACTGCATATATTGCGGTGATTAGAATTTCCAATAAAGGCAAAACAAAATTCTAACACGGGGTATATGCAGTGTTTCAGTTGTCCCGGATGCATTTTTGCGAAAACAAAGCCCGGACAGAGTGTGCGGCATTGCAAAGTTTCTTCTTATCTGTTGGGTTTAATCATAAAAACCAGTTGCAACACGGCGCGATGTAAAGGAAACTCATGACGGGTATAACCAAAGCGAGAGTGGCGGAATTGGCAGACGCGCCAGATTTAGGATCTGGTGGGATTTTTCCCGTGGGGGTTCAAGTCCCTCCTCTCGCATTTTTTCTCATACAAAAATCAATTCTGATATTCAAGCCTTGAAATTTTTGAATAAAGTCTCGCGCCCCAGGGTTTCTGTCAATAAAAATATTGACAGGTGCGGAATTGTGCTGGCCAGTTCGCCTTTTTCAGAAATCTCAACAAAACGACTTTCGGTTTTATAACGGCGACCATACTCAAAAGAAGTCTTCTATTTTGAACTTTTCCGCTCCGCATGTATCCTTCAAGTCTTGTTTTTATTTGAGTGGAGAGTTTTTTATGAAAGTCAGTATTGAGGAACACAGTTCCACGGAGAAGAAAATTGACGTTGTGATTCCCGCAGAAACGGTGCGGCTTGAGCGTGAGGGCATTATCAGAAATATCCGTCGCAACGCCAAGGTGGACGGCTTCAGAAAAGGGAAGGTTCCCGAAGCGCAGATACAAAAACTTTTCGCGGGACAAATCAAAGAAGAACTGGTTTCAAACCTTGTTTCAAACAGTTTGCCCGACGCTCTGAAAGAAGTTTCCGCTTCTCCGGTCAGCAGGCCGTCCATCACCATATCTGATATTGAGCAGGAAAAGGAGTTTTCCTATTCCGCCGTTTTTGATGTTCTGCCTGATTTTGAACTGCCCGTTTATAAAGGCCTTGAATTGAAGCAAAGTCCCATTTCCGTTTCAGCGGATGATGTTCAGCGCTCTATTGAGCAGATAGTGGAAAATTCAGCCACGGTGGAGCCGTGCCCTGAGAAAAGACCCTGTGCGGCGGGAGACGTTGTTGAAGTTGACTACCGCGGAACCATAGATGGTAAAACGATAGAAGGGCTTGAAAAAAGCGGTGTGAAATTTCTCATCGGGAAAGGGCGCTTGATAGAGGGTTTTGAGAAAAACATAGTCGGAATGTCCGAGGGAGAGGAAAAGAATTTTGAGGTCGCATACCCGGAAGATTTTCAAATAAAAGAAGCTGCGGGCAAATCGGTCAAGTTCAGTCTGAAGGTTAATCAGGTTTTTGACAAAGCGGTTCCCGAGGCGGATGATGAATTTGCGAAAAAACTTGGAAGCGAAAATCTTTCCGATTTGAAAAGCAATATAGAAAGAGATTTGAAAGCCCGTCTTGAAGCGATGAGAGATATGAGCCTTAATGAGCAGATATATTCAAAACTGGGCGAGGGCGCGAAGTTTGAAGCTCCCGCGCGTCTTGTGTCTGACGAGAGAGAAAGGCTTGAGGCTGAGATGAGAAAAGAATTTGAAAGACAGAATACGGAGATCCCTCCGATTGATGAAAAAGCTTCTGAAAACCTGAACCGCAGAGCGGGAGAAAACGTGAAACTGTCTCTTGTGATAAGCAGAATAGCCGAGACTGAGTCAATTGAAGCGCTTGAGAGTGAGATCAACCGGCGTTTCTCAGATATAGCGGCGCAGTCCGGCGTTACCCCGGAACAGGTAAGAGAATACTATGAAAAAAACAGTCTTATGAACGGCCTGAATTCACAGATAGTCAGCACAAAGGTTTTGAAATTCATCCGGGAAAATTCTGAAATCAAGACCGAAGAGCCTTCAGCGCCGCAACCTTCTGACGGCTGAAAAACTTTGATTGACTTTCGCATCCGGAAAAAATACAATGGCGGATGAGTGGCGTGATGTCTAGTTATGTTCCATTTGTAGTGGAGCAGACAGGAAGAGGCGAACGTTCATATGATATTTACTCCCGTCTTTTGAGAGACAGGATAGTTTTCATAGGTTCAGTTATCAATGACGCGGTTGCCAATCTTGTTATTGCTCAGTTGATGTTTCTTGAGTCGGAAGACCCGAACAAGGCCATTAATCTTTACATTAACTCTCCGGGCGGAGATGTTACGGCCGGTCTTGCTATCTATGACACCATGCAGTATTTGAAAACGGAAGTTTCAACCATGTGCATAGGGCAGGCGGCGAGCATGGGGGCGGTTCTTCTGGCGGGAGGGTCTCCGGGCCGCAGGTATGCGCTTCCGCACTCAAGGATTATGATTCATCAGGTTCTCGGAGGGATTCAGGGGCAGGCAAGTGACATAGCAATACACGCAAAGGAAATATTGAGAATACGGCAGGAGCTGAACAGCATTCTGGAATATCACACCGGGCAGACTTTGGAAAACATTGAAAAAGATACTGACAGAGATTTCTTTATGAATGCTGAAGAAGCGATGAAATATGGAATCGTAGATTCAATAATGAACAGCAGAGAGCCGCTCAAGGAAGTTGCGGAGGCGTCAAAATGAAGCGCGGCGGAAAAGACAGTCAGGTCTGTTCTTTTTGCAGTAAAGGCAAGAGCGATGTTTCAAAGCTCATTGCCGGCCCAAATGATGTCTATATCTGTGATGAGTGCATAGACCTCTGTAACGATATTATCAGAGAGGAAAAAGACAAAGAGCGCGCGAGGGCTTCTTATTCAAAACGAAAAGATTCAGCGGACTCTCTTATGACGCCGTCTGAGATTAAGAGTTTTCTGGACGAGTATGTGATTGGTCAGGACTATGCGAAAAAAGTTCTTTCCGTTGCGGTGCACAACCACTACAGGCGCATAGAGGCCAGCGAAACCGGACGCCTTCAAACCGGAGCCGATGATATTGAAATCCAGAAAAGCAATGTGATGCTTGTCGGCCCCACGGGTTCGGGGAAAACCCTGATTGCGCAGACTCTTGCAAGAATTCTCAAAGTTCCCTTCGCCATTGTTGACGCGACATGTTACACCGAAGCGGGCTATGTGGGAGAGGATGTGGAGAACATGATAGTCAGCCTTCTTCAAGATGCCGACTACGATATTGAAAGAGCTTCAAAGGGAATCATCTACATAGACGAAATAGACAAACTTGCCCGTAAAAGCGGCGACAGCCCCTCAATCACCCGCGACGTGTCGGGCGAGGGAGTCCAGCAGTCTCTTCTGAAGATAATGGAGGGCGCCAAAACCAACGTGCCTCCGAAAGGCGGAAGAAAACATCCCCAGCAGGATTTTGTTCAGGTTGACACCACAAACATTCTTTTCATTTGCGGCGGGGCATTCTTCGGGCTTGAAGATATCATCAGAAGGAGAAAGGGTAAGAATTCAATCGGATTCAACGCTCCGGTCGCCGAGAAGACTGAAACAAATGATCTGTCAATAATCAGGGATGTGCAGATGGAAGACCAGATAGAATACGGTCTGATACCGGAGTTTGTGGGAAGGGTTCCCGTTATTGCCACTCTTGATGAACTGGACGAGGATTCTCTTGTAAGCATACTTACAAAACCGCGCAATGCTCTTGTGAAACAATATACAAAACTTATGGGGTTTGAGGGCGTGGACCTTGAATTTACCGATTCTGCTCTGCGTTTGATAGCCAAAGAGTCCATAAAAAGAAAAACCGGCGCACGGGGTCTGAGGTCAATACTTGAGTCAATAATGCTTGATATTCTCTATGATGTTCCCTCGGACAAAGATTTAAAACCGCTGTGTCGTTACTGAAGAGGTGGTTAGAGGTGAGGGCAGACCGCTTTTCCATTACAACCTTCGTAAAAAGGTCGGGTCGTAAACGATCCGGACAAAAGCGAGTCATTTCCGCAAAGTCGTAAAACGGCTAGCACCGCCAGACAAATGATGTATTTTGCCGGGTTTTCTTTATTTCCCTTTTCATATCACCTTTTTCGGTTAAATTAACACTCCGTTCATTATGCGGGGGCGGTTAGCTCAGTGGGAGAGCATCTGCCTTACAAGCAGGAGGTCACTGGTTCAAATCCAGTACCGCCCCACCACTACTCGGTTCGTCCCTGCCGAACGCAAATGCGAGTTGGCGCCGTAGCTCAGCCTGGTTTAGAGCGCTGCCCCTGTCAAGGCAGAGGCCGCGGGTTCAAGTCCCGTCGGCGCCGCCACCACTATGAACCGCGAACTATCAGTCCGCTCTCAGATAGAAATTCTCAGCGGCCCGCGCCCTTTTGTCCGTCTTGTAAGACCGTGCATTGTGGGAGATGGAATAATCAGACTTTCGGAAGAAAGAAAAAAATTATATGCGGGCCTTTATGAAAAGGAACGCAAGTCTTTGACCTCCACGGCATTTATTCCCGCTTCGGGGGCGGCAAGCAGAATGTTTATGAAGTTGTTTGAAGGAGATGTGAAATCTATTGAAAAATTTGCGAATCAAATAAAAAAATTCGCTTTTTTTGATGACTTGAAGGATGCGGCCACGCGTTTGGGCATGGGCGATGTTGATTGCCTCTCGCCGGCCGAAGTCACGGAAATAGTCCTTTCTCCCGAAGGGCTCGGATATGCAAACGCTCCAAAAGGTCTTGTTAAGTTTCACAAATACGGAGACATTTCCAAAACGGCTTTTGAAGAGCATATTGCGCTTGCCCGCCGCTATGCGGACGGTATTCATTTTACCGTTTCCGAGAGTTTTCCGGATGAAGAAAAGAACCTTCTCTCAGATTGCGGCTTTGCAGTGTCTTTTTCCTCGCAGAGCTCAAAAACTGACACCGTTGCGCTGGATTCCGTCGGCGGTGTTTTGACCGATGAAAATGGCAAAACCGTTTTCCGTCCCTCGGGTCACGGAGCGCTTCTTGAAAATTTCAGCCGTATTGAATCTGATATTGTTTTTATCTCAAACATAGATAACATTGCCCGCCGTGAAAACTCAGGGGATTCTTTTTCAGATAGGAAGGCGCTTGCGGGTATGCTGATTGAGAACATGAGGGAAATCCCCCGGCACAGGCCTTTGCGTGTTTGCGGGGTGGTTGAAAACACAGGTGAGTCTGGGGGCGGGCCTTTCTGGGTTTACAATGCTTCCGGGGGCGCTTTTCCGCGTATAGTTGAGTCCGCCGAGATTGACCACGGAGACCCCGAACAGGAAAAAATATGGCGCTCTGCAACTCACTTTAATCCGGTTGATATGGTCTGTTCAATGAAAGACGTGGGAGGCGAAAAATTTTGTCTTGAAAGTTTTTCGGACAACTCTTTCATCGTTACGGATAAGACTTCGGGCGGCCGCCCCGTTAAAGTCCTTGAAATGCCCGGTTTGTGGAACGGGGCAATGGCCGGTTGGGACACGGTTTTTATGGAAATCAAACCTGAAAATTTCAATCCGGTTAAAAATGTTTTTGACTTATTAAACGTTTCTCATCAGGATTTGGCCAGTGAGTGATTCAGCAAACCCCCCGGAAACACAAGTAATCTATCTTCTTATGGCGGGCGGTTCGGGTAAAAGGCTCTGGCCGTCATCCCGCCGTCTTTATCCAAAGCCCCTTTTCCGTCCGCTCCACGGACATTCTCTTATTGGAGAGTCCATCAAACTGCTGTCATCGGTCGGATTTTCATCTGAAATAACCGTGCTTGTGGGCGCCCGGCACGAACAAGCTTTTCGCTCACACCTTGCCTCTTTTGACACCGGTTCTGCGAGAGTGGGGTTGGCGTCTGAGCCGCTTTCAAGGAATACGGCTCCTGCTATCGCTCTTGGGGTTATGAGAACATTGCGCGAATTTGAAGAAGACCGGGACGCGATTTTTGTGGTTTCCCCTTCAGACCATTGCATAGAAAACAAAGAGAGGTTTCGTGATGCTTTGAAAACGGCAATTTCAGCGGCGGAGGAAGGTCTTATTGTTACGGTCGGGGTTGAGCCCACCCGTCCCGAGACCGGCTACGGCTACATTCAAAAAGGCGCGGCTCTGCAAACGGATGCCGGTTCGGGAAAGGCCTTTAAGATAGGAAATTTTGTAGAAAAGCCCGACATTGCGACCGCCCGGAAATACCTGAAAGATTCCTTTCTCTGGAACTGCGGAATTTTTGTTTTCAAAGGGCGCGTTATGATGCGGGAGATAAAAAAACACGCTCCAAAAGTGTTTTCAGCCGTTAGCAGGGCCCTTTCAAAAGAGGATTCTTTTGGTGTTCCCGATTCTGCCGCATATGCGCGTTCGCCTGACATATCAATAGATTTTGCGGTTATGGAAAAGACGGACCTCGGCGCGGTCGTTCCCGCAAGTTTTGAGTGGAGCGACGTCGGGTCATGGCAGTCGGTTCACAATCTGGCGGAAAAAAACAAAGACGGCAATGCGGTGAGCGGTGATGTTGTTCTTGAGAACTCCCAGGATTGCCTTGTTCGTGGTGGCAACAGGCTGATAGTCGGTGAGGGACTCAAACATATTGCGGTTATTGATGAAGGTGACGCTTTGCTTGTCACGGACATCAACAGCGGCCGGGAAGTCAGAAATATTGTTGATAGTCTGATTCGCCGGAAGAGACCGGAAGCCGTCAGTTTTGCGCGCTCGGAACACGGATGGGGCTCTGAGGAAATTGTGGAGAAAGGGCCGGGTTTTTCGGTTAAAAAAATTAGTGTGACTCGGAAAATGGAGTATAAGCCTCAAAATTCAAACGGCCGCATTGTTGTTCTTGAGGGCGGCGCGGCCGCATTTGTTGCGGATGAAACCGTAACTCTTTCGGAAGGAGACTTGCTTGAGACTCCGGATGACATCCCGGTGCGCATAAAAAATACCGGAGACTCGGCGCTTCGCATTCTTGAAATCTCTTTTGAGACGGACGGGTGATTTTAGGTTAGAATAGTTTCCCGCCGGAGAGGTGGCCGAGTGGTCGAAGGCGCTCGCCTGCTAAGCGAGTATACCTCACAAGGGTATCGAGGGTTCGAATCCCTCCCTCTCCGCCACAGCCTTTTGACAAAATTAAGGCGGTTTTTTTAGAAGTCGCGGAGCATTAAATCGGTCAATAACTTCCGGTATATTTATTAATATTCAGTGAATACAAAAAATGACAATAAATAATCAAATACGGGAAGGGCCGGTTGGACACCGCAGATGGATTTCCCCACTGTTTTTTGTATTGACGGGCATTGCGTTTTTTTCACTGGCCCTTCTGGGTTATTTACAACCTCTCAGGGAATTTCTGGATTCGGAACTGCTTTCTTTCAAAATAGGCGAGAAGAGATTTTCCGTTTACCTTCTGCTAAAAGCTACGGCTGCCATTGTTGTTTTATTCTGGCTTACGGGCATTTTTTCCAGATTTTCTGAGAAGCGTATTAATAAGTATTAAGGGTGTCAAAGCGGGCAATAAGGAGATTCTTAACAAAGCCTTCCAAATTCTGTTTTATTTTCTGGCCTTTATAATCTCCCTTGATGTTCTCGGAATAGATCTCAAGACTCTGACGATTTTCGGTGGCGCTGTTGGTATAGGGATCGGGTTCGGTCTGCAGAAAATCACATCAAACTTTATCAGCGGCATCATACTCCTTTTTGAAAAGTCTGTCAGAAACAATGATCTTGTAGAATTGGCGGATGGCGTGTTCGGCTATGTTCGCCACACGGGAGCCCGTTATACATTAATAGAAACCTTTGAAGGCAGAGAGGTTATGATACCAAATGAGGATTTCATCACCAATCGTGTGGTAAATTGGACGTATAAAAATAAAGAAGCGCGAATCCGGTTGGATGTCGGTGTTTCATATGACTCTGATATTGAGAAAGCAAGGGATCTTATTCTCGAAGCGGCAAAGGAGCATCCCCGCTGTGTTACTGTTCCGAAACCTCAATGCTTTTTGCGTGAATTTGCTGACAGTTCCGTAAGTTTTCTATTATTTTTCTGGGTTGCCGATGTAACAAAAGGCAGATTTGAAACTCAAAGTGATGTTATGAGAGCAATTTGGAAAAAGTTTAAAGAAAACAACATAACAATTCCTTTCCCGCAAAGGGATATTCATATTAAAAATCCGGAGCGGCTTGAATGAACGGAGGCGGCCTGCTGGCATATTTTTTATAGGTTGCCGGCTGACTGACGGAGGTGAACAGGTTTGTTTCCAATGAAGATGAGGCGGGGCCGGAACTCACTTTACGGCAAATCCATTTATCATTTAATTTTATCCTATTAGAATAAAATTGTTTCCGCCGGGCGGTATATTCTCAGAAATTGTGTGCTTAATGGCTTCATCTTTTACAAACGGATTAGGCCATCTCAAAAACCGCGGCAGATTTTTTTCCGAAACAGTCAACTGGATTGAACCGTTTCATATGTCACATTTCGGCCAGGTGAATACAAAAGATCTGATTCAGGTTGTTAAAATGAAAACCCCCTATCCAATATCCTGGCGAATTACTATTTTGTGCGGTGTGTTTTAAGTTTGACTTGCATGTCATTTTATTACTAAACTGAACTGGCAAAAGGTTTTGTTTTTATATGCTATTGTCATTATATGATTTTTTCCGGACGATTATTTGAACGGCATAAATTAATGGGAGCCGGAGGAATGAGGAGAATTTATGGTTTTGGTATTTGGCGCATTGCTGGGGTTTGTTTCGGTTGCTTTCGGGGGTTATGCCGAGCACGGCCTGCGTGAAAGTATTACGGATGAGAATTTCCGTTCCCTTATGACAGCCGTGCGATATAACCAGGTGCATGCGCCGGTGATCATCGCAATTGGCCTTGCTTTGCTGCTGAAAGATGAAAAGCTCGGCAGCATAAAGGCTTTGAAGTGGAGCGGACTGCTTTTTATAATCGGCACCGCGCTTTTCAGTTTCAGCATCTACATTTCCGTGTCATTCAAAATTCCAAGCCTGATGAATATTACTCCAATTGGCGGGATGGTTATCATGGCCGCATGGTTGCTGTTGCTGACGGCGGGACTTATAATGACAAGGAGGAATATGTAAAACAATTCAAACCGGTTTTACTGCCGGCCTCTGTTTAGGGGACCCCATGGCAAAAGAAAAAGCAAAAAACGTTTTAGGAACTGAATTGCAGTCTTGCTGCACTGATCCCATGACCGGGTTTTTCAGAGACGGATATTGCAGTTCCAATGAGATGGATCAGGGAACGCATTTGGTATGCGCCGTCATGACTGATGAGTTTCTTGATTTTACCAAATCACGAGGCAATGACCTTATAACACCGCAACCGGAATACCGGTTTCCGGGTCTTAAGGCCGGAGACGGCTGGTGCCTTTGCGTCCTGCGCTGGAAAGAGGCTGATGAGGCGGGCGTGGCTCCGCCCGTAAAACCCGAAGCCACGCATGAGAAAGCGCTTGAATTCATTGATAAGGCGGTATTAGAGAAACATTACATACAATAATCACCTATAAGAATGAACAATAAAGTCTGATTCTTCACTCCGGGGGAAATAGTTTTTTCAGTTCTAAATTAGGGCATGTCATGTATTTTCCGGCGGTTGCAATTTGGTATGTCGGTGTCTGTGCCGGAAGAGTTTTCTTTTACCTTTTTCCCGTTTTGATACAATTTTAGAGAAATTTGACGGGAGGTTTGCAATCCTGAAAGCTAAGAGGATTGGCGAAGAAGGTAAACTTTCCATTGCACACAAACAGGTTGGTGCCATAGCCTTATAAATTAAGTATTCGGCGACGGGTAATTAGTGGAAACGGGAACCTCGGCGCTTGCCTGACAACGGCATCAATTTTTGTGTCAGCAAAGGTTTTCAGCCACAAAATAAGAAGTTATGCGGAATAATGTTACTTCAAATCGTTACTACATTGGATTGCTGACAGGGCTGCTGTCCGTTTTCCTTATTTAGTCCGTTTTTCGAGAAAGGCTCTTTCGGCAGTGGTCTGCTGGTTATAGCATTGCTGGTCACGATGCTTTTTTCCGTGCTTTTAATTGGTAAAAGCAAAAAACTGATGGTGGCGGCCACATTGCTCGCCGCACCCCTGGTAGTTGGCAGTGTGAGCGCCTTGTTTGACCAGAAAATTGCGATGCTCTCACTGACCAGCCACTTATCCGGCACAGCATTTGTATTGCTGATTATTAGCATTATGCTACGCCAAATGTTTCTCTCCACCAAAGTAGACGGCGCACTGATCATTGGCGCGATTTCACTCTATCTGCTGTTGGGTCTAATGTGGGGCTTCATCTATATGACGATTGATCATATATCTCCGGGTTCATTCAATTATAATTTTATTCAGACCTTGGAGATAAAAGACACCACCCCCATGTTCATGTATTACAGTATGGTCACGCTCACCAAGCTGGGCTATGGCGACATTACGCCGCTGTCAAATCCCGCACGCACCATGGCGGCGATGGAGGCAGTGACCGGCCAAATCTATCTGACCGTGCTTGTCGCCCGGTTGGTGGGTATGCATATCGCACAAAAAAAATAAAATTTTTGCTTTGAAAATGTGCCGGCTGATATTCTCCGGCAAATGCTTTTACAGATGGAAGCGGACTGTAAGCGCTTGCGGGTGAGGGCGGAGAAAATGTCTAAATAAGAGCCATTTCCAATTTGTGCTTGCGTTTCATCCAGTCCGGCATTTTAATATCAAGGAGTTTGTAAAAATCAGGGCTGTGATTGTGGTGGGTCAAATGACACAGTTCGTGAATAACCACATATTCAATGCATTCTCTGGGGGCTTGAATCAGTTTAACATTAAGCGTCAGCCATCCTTTGGTTGATAAGCTGCCCCACCTCTTGTCCATCTTCCGTAATTTCAGACTTGGTTTTTCCGTGTCTCTCTTTTCAAATTCCTCCCAGCAGTCATCGAAAATTTTTGAGAGATATGTTTTTGCCCGGTGTTTATACCAGACTGATACACGGCGTTAAAATGCTTTTTTCTGATCTATTGGATTTGTTCAGATGAAGATGTTTGTCATGAGTGAATTCCTGATATGGAAAATGACACAACAAGAAACTTCCTAACCTAATATGTATAAAATTATAATTAACTGATGAAATGTTGTTTGGAAAGTCTTCAGTAAATGAATCATCACTAGGAGATACTGTTTGCCTTTATTGCACCGCTCTTGAACTCACCAACCAGGACCCGGCAAGCAGGGTGGTGATTTTCAGGATGTCGGCAATTATATAAAACAAATGTGGTTTGCCTGAGTAGACCGATTCCCCGGCAATCACAAGGTCGGCACGTATATCAACCACGGGTAGAAGCCAGAAGGTTTCAAGCGCCATCAAGACCGCCAGAACACCCGCAAGCCACCAGTGCAAAATACCGGATCCGTCAAAATATGCCGCCAGAAGGGTTAGCCCCATTATTCCCCACTCCACCTTGTTAAACAGATGAAAAGTGGCCTTGCCTACTTCCAGCGCAACCGGCATGGTCAGATTGGGAGCCATGAATTTAGCGGGCGTGGAAATAAAAGAAACGCCCAGTAAAAGACCGGCCCACAGAATATAAAGGGATGAGAGCCATGAAAACATCATAATCACCTCACAAAATTATTATAAACACATATTTTCAAAATATGCATATAACATATAAATTTAGATATGAAGTTATAGACGGATACTCTATACTGTCATTTGATAAGGTAGATCCTCAAAATTGGGGTTCAAAGGAAATGCCGACAGAAAAATACTAGACTTATTTCGAGAAACAAAAAGATGACAGCAATTCTAACAATTGACCCAAAAGGATGTCACAAGAGTTCGTATTCACGCCAATTAAATGAAGATCTCACCCATAAACTTAAAGCTCAAAGGTTTGATGAAACCGGTCAACACATTTTGCCGGCCGGATGATTATGCAACTGGGGTGTCATAGAGCTTTAAGTCGATTTTCCCGCTTTCAATGACATATCCGTCAATTTCAATTTACAAACAGTATCGGCCAATGTGTAGTTTCCCAGTGTGTCGGTAAAAGATTTCATTGATTCATGCAAAATGTTCTTCAGTCCGCATGCTCCGGCGATGTTACAGGTGTTGGTTCTGTCGTCAAAACACTCCACCAAATTCAAATTGGGTTCCAGATTAACAATCAGATCACACAGATTTATGCTGTCCGCTTCTTTTAAGAGCCGGATACCGCCGCCTTTGCCTTTCCTGCTCTCAATGTATCCGAGATGCGAAAGGTTGTTCACTATCTTTACAAGGTGATTCTGCGAGATTTGATAATTCTGTGCCACTTCTTTAACAGTGCATAGCCGGTCCGGAGTTATCGCCAGATGCATGAGCACCCTGAGTGAGTAGTCTGCAAATCGTGTAAGTCGCATGGTTTTTTCCCACACTGTATTGACATTCTAATCTATATTACATATATATTTAGTAAATATATATATTTATAATACATATTTGAAGTTGTAAATAGAGGAGATTTTATTTGATAACGATTCAATATGGGGCTGATTTTGATAACACCTTCTCGTCCATTGTGGATTAAGGCACAAAAAAATCATGCAGGAAGGGGCAAACCATGAAAACCAATGTCATTACGGAAAATAACATCACACAACTGGTGAATAAGTTTTATACAAAAGTCAGAGCCGATGATCAGTTGGGGCCCATTTTTGCCGAAGCCGTTGGTGAGAGCAACGAAGAATGGGAACCGCACTTGCGGCGCATGGTGGATTTCTGGTCGTCAATTATGATTACAAGCCGCAACTATCACGGCAATCCAATTAAAAAACATCAAGATCTTCCCGGTTTTGATATAAATCTGTTTGACCGCTGGCTTGCACTCTTTGCGGAAACCGCTCATGAACTGTATGTTCGGGAAATTGCCGATAAGTATATCAATAGAAGCAGGCGTATTGCGGAAAGGCTCAAGCTTGCGCTGTATAACGATGCCGAGTTTCAATCAGATGAAGAAATTGCCCAAAGATACCGTTGCTTATAAACGCAGTCCCGTATTTACCGAAAAAACCATGCCCCCCCCCCCCCCCCCCCCCCCCCCCGGAACGGCTGCGTAGCAACCATGATACCAAGCCCGGCGTGTGGGCGCTGGTTCATATTGAACACGGGGAAATGGAATACATTATCAGAGATGAGGAAAAACATATTCTCACAAAAGATAATCCCGGTGTGGTAGAACCGGAAGTGCCTCACTACATCAAACCGCTTGGTTCCGTAAGATTTTTTGTTGAGTTTTACAAGTAATTTATATCAACAGTCTGTCTGTTTGTTTGCAGATGTTACCAAAACGGTATTGGAACTTTGCAGGTTAGGTGTTTTCTTAATTTTCTACCGGATTAAATAATCAAGCGGCAATCCGTGAAGTTTGTGAAATACATATACATTCATTAATACTTTAACAGACAGACTCTCTATCCGGCTTCCACTATCAAAGTGGTCAGCGTCATTCTTATCGCTTATAAGGAACAGCTATTTGGCGGTGGACTATACATACATGCTTTTGGTTGGCTGAAGTCTTCCAACCCGAATTCCATCAGTTGGCGATATTTTTTATACACATTAGATTATAAAGCTTATTGTTACATCACTTTTCATATCAGGAGTTTATTCATGGTGAGCGTTGCCATTATTGGGGCGGGCATATCAGGCCTGACGGCTGCAAATATCCTTAAAAACTGTGCAAAAATAAAAATTTTTGAGAAAGCGCGCGGTGTTGGCGGAAGAATGTCAACCAGGCGTGCGCAATCCTATCATTTTGATCATGGCGCACAGTTTTTCACCGCTAAAACAAAAGAGTTTCAATCCTTTCTGTCTCCGATGATAAAGAGCCGTATCGTTCAGAGATGGGATGCGCGTTTCGCGGAATTTCAACGGCGGAATATTGTGCGCCAAGCCATTTGGGATGAAAGCCGCCCCCATTATGTCGGTGTTCCGGGGATGAATGCCATGGCCAAATACCTGGCGGAAGACCTTGATGTGTTTATTGATACGAGAATAGCAAAAATAGAAAAAAAGAATGGCTGGCATCTCATTGATGTTAGGGGAAACAGTGTCGGGCATTTTGATTGGGTCATTTCCACTGCTCCCGCGGAGCAGGCGGCTGAACTGATGCCCGAATCTTTTATTCACCACGGTGCCGTATCATCCGCCAAAATGCTTGGCTGTTTTTCTCTGATGCTGGGATTTCAAAAGCCTCTCAGACTGGATTTTGACGCCGCTCTTGTGAGAGGGTCTGACATCAGCTGGATTTCCGTGAACAGCTCAAAGCCTGAAAGACCCGGAGGGTTCTCTCTGCTTGTACAATCTTCAAATCAATGGGCGGAAAAACATTTGGAAGATGACGGGGAAAAAGTTATGGAATATTTATCCGCTGAAACAATGAGGATTATTGGTCAGGATATGAGCCTTGCGGATCACAGAGACATACATCGCTGGCTGTATGCAAACATTGAAAAACAAGACGATCACAAGCCTCTGATAGATTTTGACAGAAGACTGGCCGCTTGCGGTGACTGGCGCATTCAGGGAAGGGTTGAGTCCGCATTCACAAGCGGTCTTAGTGTCGCCCGGGCTCTGCTTGACTTTATTCAAAAATAAAAGACGGTAATGTAAATAAAAATCTTGCAACCATAAAAGGTTCCGGTGTCGCCTGATTTGTGTTATCAGAGCAGTAGGCGCTGTGCCACGAAACGGACCGGGAATCAGAGTCTGTGCTCAAATCAGGACTGCCAATATGAATCACCCGATTGTTATCCACTGGTTTCGTCAGGATTTGCGGTTGGCTGACAATCCCGCCTTATATGAGGCATCGCGGCAAGGCACCGTATTGCCTGTTTACATTTTAGACGATGAAAACGCGGGCGATTATAAAATTGGCGACGCCGGCAGATTCTGGCTGCATCATTCTTTGGAACTCCTCAATCAGAGTTTGGACGGGAATCTGTCATTGTATCGCGGAGATCCTCTGGAAATACTGCCCGGTCTTGCGGATAGCTATGACATTAAAGCGATATTCTGGAACCGGTGTTACGAGCCATGGCGCATGAAACGCGACATACTCGTAAAAGAGCGACTTGAGAGAAAAGGAATAAGTGTTCACAGCCGCAATGGTTCGTTGCTCTGGGAGCCGTGGAACATTAAGAAAAGGGACGGAACACACTATAAAGTCTTTACACCGTTCTACCGAAAAGGATGTCTGGGATCCTCTCCCCCCCGTAAGCCGCTTCCCGAACCGGAGAATATAAGACTGTGCCGCGATATGAGTAATTCACTGATGACGGATGATTTATCGCTGCTGCCGTCCGTCCGCTGGGACTTGAAATTGGAGAAATGTTGGCATATAGGTGAAGCGGCCGCGCATAAGAGATTGTCCGATTTTCTGGAAAATGGGCTGGAAAACTATAGAGAAGGACGCAATCTGCCCTCAAAGCCTTATGTCTCAAAGCTGTCTCCCCGTCTTCATTTTGGTGAATTGTCACCCAATCAAGTCTGGTATGCCGCAAAACTGCTTGGTAATAATCAGAATGTTGACCATTTTCACAGTGAGCTCGGCTGGCGTGAATTTTCTTACAGCCAGCTCTATTTCAATCCGGAACTTCCCGTAAAGAATCTTCGGGAAAAGTTTGACGGTTTTCCATGGGGAAATGATATGAAAAATCTGACTGCATGGAAGAGGGGAAAAACCGGTATCCCCATGGTTGATGCGGGCATGCGGCAGTTGTGGCAGACAGGCTATATCCATAACCGGGTCAGAATGGTTGTCGGATCTTTTCTCGTAAAGAACCTGCTGCTCCACTGGCATCATGGCGAGCGCTGGTTTTGGGACTGTCTTGTTGATGCGGATTTGGCAAGCAACAGTGCGGGCTGGCAGTGGATTGCCGGGTGCGGCGCGGATGCGGCTCCGTATTTCAGGATCTTCAACCCCGTAACCCAGGGGGAAAAATTTGACCCTGATGGAAATTACGTCCGTAAATACATACCGGAACTGTCCGGTCTTCCAAATAAATTTCTACACTGCCCGTGGGATGCGGGTGGCAGCATCTTAAAATCCGCCGGAATCACGCTCGGCGAGACTTACCCGGAGCCCGTGGTTGATTTACAGTTTTCCAGACGGCGGGCGTTGAATGCTTATTCAAAACTTTGAAAAATGGATTCAGTATTAGCCGCTGACGATTTCCCGGAAATTTCATCCCGCGTTTTCCAAATTGAGATTCTTATATTTTACGCCGAAGAAAATTGAGTAAAGCACGGGCACGATAATCAATGTGAGAATCGTTGCAAACAGCAACCCGAAAATGATTGATACGGCCATTGTTTCAAACATCGGGTCATGGATTAACCAGAGCGGAAACATGCCGCCGACCGTGGTGCAGGTCGTCAGCAGAATAGGGCGAAGACGCTGCTGACAGGCCTCAATCACCGCCTCTGGCGGTGTTCGGCCGTTTTCTTCCAGCTCAACATTAATACGGTCAATTAAAACAATCGCATTATTTATAATAATACCCGAAAGTGAAATCAGTCCCAGAATTGTAAAGAAGCCGAATATCAAATCGGCAATAAGCAAACCAAAACTTATGCCAATTATTCCCAATGGAATGGTGAAGAGAATAATCGCGGTTTTGCGAATATTATTAAACTGGATCACCAGCAGCAAGAATATCAGAATCAATGAAACCGGCAGTTTTGCGCTGATTGACTCATTTGCATCATTTGCCGTTTCCATTTCCCCTCTCATTTCATAACTATAGCCGCGAGGCCAGGTTGCGCCGTATTCCTCCATCCATGGAGCAAAAAGTTTAATGACCTCAGTTGCGGTGACCCCCGGAAAGGTTTGTGCTCTTACAACTATTGTGCGAGTGCGGTCACGACGATTGATAAGACCATTTTCATATGCCATCTCAATATCGGCCACTTGCTTTAACGGCACCGATGCGTCACCGTTCTGGGCGTATACTATTAGCCCATAGAACTTGCTTAAATTCTGACGTTCGGCCAAGTCAGAGCGCAGCTCAACCGGGATAAGGTTAT
Organism: Thermodesulfobacteriota bacterium; assembly: GCA_965198945.1. Taxonomy (GTDB): domain Bacteria; phylum Desulfobacterota_D; class UBA1144; order Nemesobacterales; family Mycalebacteriaceae; genus Mycalebacterium. The sequence continues at coordinate 28,144 of CBDAQI010000004.1, forward strand.
TGCCTTCCCGGTATTCGGTCATCTGCAGACCCGACAAACCCGTATTCAGAGAGAGCAACATCCGCATTGGTCACACCGGCACGGCGCGCACGGTCCTGGTTCACTTTGATGATGAATTTTTTGGTGCGCATTCCCCAGTCGTCATTCACATCCATCACATCTTCGGTTAGCAGAAGCTGTTCTTTCACCGGCCCAATCAGGCTGTAGAGTTTGTCAATTTCATCGCCCGAAACACGTATTTCAATCGGATAGTCAATAGGAGTGCCATTCTCAAGTTTCCGCATTTTGACTTCCAGGTCGGGATAGTTTGCCGATGCGTATTTTTGCACATCTTTTATCACTTCGGGAATTAGTTCCACATCACTGAGTTGGATTATCATAGCGCCAAGGTGTGTGTCTTCCTGTTCCGGTTTTATTGCCAGCACAAAGCGCGGGGTGCCCACCCCAATAAAAGTGAGAATATCCGTGATGCCTTGAAGATCTTCACCATTCTTTACGGTTTTGGCAAAGTGCCGCTCCATCATAAATCTATCCAAATCAACAAGAATTGATTCCGTCACGGCAATATCAGTGCCGCGCGGCATATTAAACTTGGCGCTGATAACCGGATTCTGCCGTTCCGGGATAAAAACTTTGGGAACAAACCTGAGGCTCCAGATTGCTACTATAAACACCACCGCCACCGCAATCAGCGGTATCGTCTTAAAACGAAGAGACGGAAACAACAGCGAGCGGTAGATACGATGCATCACACCGTTATAAGGATTCTGCTGTGCCTGATTCAGTCTGGGTTTGATTTTCATGACAATTACCGTCATCAGCGGAATAAAAGTCATGGCGAGTATCCAGGAGGAAATCAGAGCGATTGAAACCACTTTGAAAATATCCGCCGTATACTCCCCGACGGCAGACTCGGCAAGGAAAATGGCCAGAAAAGCGGAACAGGTGGTTAGTGAAGAAATAAGCAGCGGCATCAACATTTCTCTGCCCGTGGCAATGGCCGCACTGGTTTTATCTTCTCCGTTTTCACGGCGAATCATAATGCCTTCGGCCATCACAATAGCGTTGTCAACCAGCAGTCCCAGAGCAATGATGAGGGCGGCAAGTGATATCTGGTTAACCGTAATACCAAGGACAGACATGCATAAAAATGTCATCAGAATCGTGGCCGGAATAAGTGAAGCGACAATGACCCCCGTACGGAATCCTAAAAATGCAAACATGACGGCGGCCACAATCGCTATTGCCTGCTTCACATACTTGGGCTGGGAGAAGACTTTGTTCAGACTGATGCCATATGGGTAGGAGGCTTCAATATCGGGCACCGCCGTATCAAGCGCTTCATTCATTTTCATAATATCGCCGCCTTCCTGCAGGGAAAGCGCAAAAATAAGCGCGGGCGTCCCGTTATAGAGTATTTTTGATTCGGCGGGTTCCACATAACCCCGTCTGATATTTACCAAGTCGCTTAAGTAGGCTACGCTGTTATCCGGCAGGCGAATCACCGTGCGGCGCAGTTCATCGAGATTTTCAAAATTTCCCGTCGGTTCCAGAACAATCCGCTCCCGTCCGTAGCGAATACTCCCGCCGCTTTGCAATATGTTTGCATTCTTTAACCCGTTACTGATATAGAGCGGGCTTAATCCCAACTCCTGAAGGCGGGCGGCGTTATATTCAACATAAATCCGCTCATCCTGACTGCCGAGAATTTGAACCTTGGCCACATAATCAATCGCAAGCAGATCATTGCGTATGTCTTCGGCAATGTTTTCCAGCTCCGCAGAGCTGAATCCTTCTCCCTGCAATGTGTAAATCACACCAAAAACATCTCCGTATTCGTCATTCACAATCGGTGTGAAGGCGCCGTCCGGCATTGTGCCTCTATTTTCCAAGTCATCCATTTTACGGCGAATTTTGTTAAACAGCGGCCGCATCTCTTTATACTTTTCCATGAAATTCACGCTAACAATTGATATGCCCGTGCGCGACTCACTCTCCACATAATCAATCTCGGGTATTTCCTGAAGCGCTTCTTCAATCTGGTCTGTCACCAACTCTTCAACACGTGATGGATTTGCGCCCGGAAAAGCTGTCGTGATAACCGCGCTGCGAATAGTAAATCCGGGGTCCTGCTGCTTGGGCATGCTGAAATAGCTGGAGGTGCCGCTCAAAGCGAGCATGGCCACTATCACAAAAACGGTTATGCGGTTTCTAAACGCGAGCTCGGTGAGCCCTCCGCCCTTGGCGCCGGATTTTTTATTTAGTTCTTCAGTCACCGCTGATTTTTACCTCCATGCCGTCGCGCAGCACGGAAACACCTGCGGTGACAATATGAATACCCGGTGTCAGTCCTTCGCTAATTTCAACACCGCTTTGCAGAACATTGGCCGTTTTCACCGGTGTGCGATGCACTGTTGCCGCACCGCCTTCTTTCTGACTGATGACATAAACAAATCGTCCTTTTTCATCTTCACCCACGGCAAATGGCGGAACGACGATGAAGCGCCTGCCATTTGTGGATGAATCAATCCTGAAAGTTACATCTGCGGAAAGGCCGGCCTTCAGCTGTGATTTTTCCGGGTCGGTAACCAATACATTAACCGGAAAAGTTGTGCCGCTTCCCACGGAGGAAACTCCCACTTCGCTTACCACTCCTTCAAACTCCCTGCCTTCAATCGCTGAGAAGCGAACGGTGACCGGCATATTTTTTGATATGGGAGATAACACTTTCCGGTATGTTCAGTTTCACTTCCAGTTCATCACCGCAGGTTGAGTAGACAATCTGTTCGCCGCTGTCAACATTTTCTCCAACGTCGGGACTTACATCTGCAATGGCGCAGTTGCTGTCCGCCTTGAGGTAGGTGTAGGACAATTCTTTCCGAGCAATTTCAAGCGCTTTGCGATCGGCCTGCACCCCGGCGGCTGCGGTGTCAGACTCGGCTCTTGCATTATCAAGTTCTTTGCGCGAGGCGCTGCCCGACACATACAATTGTTTCACCCGTTCATAATTGGCTTTGGCGTTACGGTGCGTTGCCTCGCTTTCGGCAAGGGCGGCCTGGGTTTTTTCCACTTCCAACTCATAGTCTGACGACTCCAGCCTGGCAAGCACGTCTCCTTCTCTGACTTTGTCGCCTTTTTTAACAAGCAGGCTTTCTATGGTTCCCGGAACCTTAAAACTGAAGCTCACTTCCGAAGTGGAGTGCAGGCGGCCCGAAAAACTCTGTTCATATGAGGCGCCGCTGCCTGTAATCGTCATGCTTTTAACATGGCGCGGCGGATATGTTTTCTCTTTCTCTTCATCGCCGCATCCGGCAATAAAAAGAGTTGGTGCCGCAAATAAACATGCAAGCAGAATTTTGGCGGATAGTGTGTTATTCATAATCAATTGCCCCCGGTTTATTTTAATTGGCGCTCGCCAATGCGCATGGTCAGATCCCGCGAGAACCGCATGCGCTCCTTATCCGTTAAAAAGAAGTCAAAGGCTCCGATTGCGCGTTGCAGATTCATCAAATCCACCAGAAAAGAATAGGTGGCGTTCATTGAAGATTCTCCGGCTTGTATCAAAGCTTTCTGCGAGTCCAGAAGGTCGGTAATGGCAACCTGGCCTTGCGCATATGATGAAGCGACCAGATCATAGCTCTGTTTTGCCGCCGTTTCGGAAAGCCCGGCCAGTTCAATTGATTGATAGGATGCGTGCGCTTCTTCCATCTGGGAACGAATTTCTTGTTCAATGGCGTTTCGGGCATCCAGAAAATTGGCTTCTCCCTCCATCACCGCCAGACGGCTCCGTGCCTGCCTCGCCAGGTGTGCTCCTCCTTCAAACAGAGGAATTGAAAGCTCAACACCGATCCTCCAATCATTTCCCTCGGTCGGGATGCCGCCGCTGCGTTTTTCATCAAAATTTCTTGTGTATTGTGCGGTCAGATCAACATCGGGCAGTAAATAGGAAAGTTTTTCACTCAGAAGCCGCCGTTTGTCCGCGTCAATTTGAGCCCGCACCTTTTTCAATTCAGGCGAGCGCTCGATACCGGTTTCAACAAAAAAATCCGTCAGCGCTTCAAGGGAATACCGGTTGTTGATGAGCAGTGTGATGCGCTCGTCACTGATTAAGAGGTCCGGGTTGTCAAGCGTTTCCACCGTGGTGGCAAATGATTCGCTGATGGGACGATTCAGTATGCGATTCAGAATCTGCTTGCGCTGTTCCAGTTGTGATTTTGCTTCCAATACTTCCTGTTTTGCGTTTGCCAACTCACTTTCCCAGCGGTATAAATCCGATTTGTCGCTGTCGCCTATTTTCACGCGGGTTTGTGACAGACGGTAATTTTGTCTCGTAATGTCCAGATTGTAACGCTTCTGCTGAAGTGAAGTCTGCTCCCGCAGCACATTGAGGTAAGCCGTAACCGCGGATTGAATAATGTCCAGTTCAGTTTCACGCAACAGTTCTTTTTCCGATAAGGCGCCTAATTTTTCAATTGTAAAAGATGCCCAGAGCTCTTCGTTCAAGAGCGGCTGTGTTAAATTAACGGTTCCGTCAAAGGATTCTTCGGGCGAGAATCCGTTCCGTGTATTGTATGTTTCTTTAAGTCTTTGATAACCGACACCCGCTTCAATACGGGGAAGTAGCTTGCCGCGGGCTTCATTTACGCGCTTGCCCGCCTGTGCGGCACGCAGCCTCTGGGCCGCCAGCGCCAGGTTTACCTCAACCGCTGTGCGCGCCACCTTTGTGAGGTTGTAGGTTATATCGGTTTTCAGGCTGTCCACATTCAACAGTTCGGTTTTGCCCAGTGTGTCAAAATCCGGCGCGATAAAAATCTGCCGTGAGGTCGCCATGTTAATTAGCAGGCGGTCGGATGCTTCAAAATAGACGGGCAGTTGTTCAGCGGGGGCGCCCTGCAGCACTTCCTGGATATGAATGGCGGTATAGCGAGCCAGGCGTTTCCAGTCCGTATCCGGATTATTCGTGGCAAGCGCCCCCATATGCACATACTTTTCACCGCTCAGGGAAAAGCTCGGCAGCCTGCGGTTATTCACTTTTTCTATGAGCGACATAACGCTTGACGTGTCCGCGTCCGGAAATGCGCCGTAGAGAACGGCGTCCGTTGCGGCGGGTATCGCATTTACAACATCTTGCGGGTTGTTGTTAAAAGGCAAAACGCTCAGTTGAACCCCGGCTTTTCTTGCCTGATCCTAAATGCCCTGTTTCATGGAGGGACGAATGTTTTTATACATTTTGGGATCCACTATGAGTGTGGCGTGACTGAAATTCACAACGCTTTGCAGCACTTTGAGATCTTACTCAAAGTTAATATTCTGTGTGATGTAATTGAGATTTTTTATGCCGCTTCCGCCCTCTTGTGTTTCCGGATATCCGAGCAGCTGGGCATTTAGCACTATGGGCAGAAAAGTGGGTTTTTGATAGTCGGGCCTGATTCCAAGCAGTTGGTTGGCCGCAATGTCAACAACCAATACGTAGTCAACCGTATCGTCTTTATATGCCGCATCAATCAGCGCGTTAATGTCCTCGGTGGAGGCATCTGTTTCAATCCGGTAGGGGGTAAAAGAAATATCATGCTCTCCCTCAAATAACGCTTTTATCTCTTGTCTGAAAAGCCTGTTTATGGACTCTTCTTTTTTGTTGTATTGTTTGTCAGCTTCCAGAATCGCTATGTTCAAAGCTCCCGCTAACGCCTGATGGGAAGCGCCTATGATTGCGATCAAAATGGTTGCAGCGAATATAATTGTTGTTCTCAAATGTGAGCTCTTACGGTCTATTTTATCAAGATTGGCAAATATTTGCATAAAGAGGCTATTTATACATTAAACAATCAGTTTGTAAATACATTATGTTTCGTAATGAGGATCCTCCATGGATGCGCCTTTTGGACAAACAAATACCGTTCCGGAGGTAATGGGAAGATTTTAAGACAAATTGAATGGGTAAAATATATGAGGAGACGGGCAATTGAAAAATCAAACGGATAAAAAAATAATACTCGGCAAAGAAGAGTGGTGCGGGCTGCCTGAAATAGGCCTTCCGGCCGTTAAGGCGCGCATTGATTCCGGTGCAAAAACATCTTCCCTGCACGCATTTAATATTCATCCTTTTGAAGAAAAAGGTAAAAAATATGTTCATTTTGATATCCATCCGATTCAAGACAACCGCAAAGTAATACAAAGCTGCAGAGGTCTGGTGGTTGATAAGAGAGATGTCAAAAGTTCAAGCGGCGAGAAAGAAAAACGTCTTGTAATCAAAACACTCGTCAGACTGAGTGACGAGGAATGGGAAATTGAAATTACACTCACGAACCGTGACACAATGGGCTATCGTATGCTGATAGGGCGCGAGGCCATTAAAGGACGAGTTCTTATTGACCCTGAAAGATCTTTCTGTCTTGGCACCATAGATGAAGGGAAGGTTGAGACATACTACCGCTCCGTTAAACCGAGAAAAGACGGTTTGAGGATAGTATTGCTGGCGACCAACCCGGAACTTTATTCCAATAAGCGTATTATGGAGGCGGGTGAAGAGCGTGGCCATGAAATGCATTTTGTCCGTATCCGTCAATGTTATATGAATATCAGTTCTCTTCAGCCGGAAGTTCGTTATCGGGGCGAAGAGTTGTTGGATGAGGTGGATGCCGTTATTCCGCGCATCAGGCCCTCAATGACTTTTTACGGTTGTGCTTTGACGCGTCAGTTCCAGTCCGTGGGGGCGTTCTGCCTGAACAACTCAGTTTCTATTTCACGGTCAAGAGATAAGCTCCACTCGCTCCAGATCCTGTCTAACAGCGGTATTCCGATGCCCACCACCGGATTTGCCAATTCACCGGTGGATACGGCAAATATTATAAAAATGGTCGGAGGCGCTCCCCTTGTAATTAAACTTTTGGAGGGAACGCAAGGCAAGGGAGTCGTTCTGGCTGAAACAAACAAAGCCGCGGAAAGCGTGATAGACGCCTTCAAAAGTCTGCGGGCAAATATACTGGTGCAAGAATTTATCAAAGAGGCCGACGGCAAGGACATACGTTGTTTTGTAATTGACGGAAAAGTTGTGGGTTCTGTTCAGCGGGAAGCCGCCGCCGGGGAATTTCGTGCCAATCTGCATTCCGGAGGCACGGCAAGTTCCGTCAAGGTTACTGCGCAGGAGCGTAAAATAGCCATCAATGCGGCAAAGGCAATGGGATTGAAAGTCGCGGGTGTTGATATAATACGTTCTAATCAAGGCCCAAAGGTTCTGGAAATCAATTCATCACCCGGCCTTCAAGGCATAGAAGAGATTACGGGAAAAGACGTTGCGGGTCTGATGATTGAAAGCAAAGAATTTAAGAATAAAAACCAAGACCGCGGGTTAATTCCCTCGCCGTCATTTTCACTCCTTTCCATATCATTTCCATTTTTCCCTTTGTCATTCCCGCAAAAGCGGGAATCCAGTATTCAAATAAACCATGCTATGAAACTCTGGATTATGTGTCAGACGCGGAATGACTTTAAGCAAGAACAAATGTCCCGTATTTTGATATTTTCCTGTTGTCTCTACGAAAGCATAACCCCATGGAAAGCTTGTCCTCTTGAAATGGAAATAAAAATCCAGCCGCCTCTTTTCTTCAAACAATTATTAAACCGCCTGAATAAACCGAAGGGGAGGTTTTTGCCTCCCCATTCAATTTAGTTTCACCACAACCGTTACCATTGTCCTGCAATTGGATTATCCATATGGAATGAGTGTAAATCCTCCGGTAACGGTTCCACTGACCGTTGACGAGCGCACCCGCGCCTCCCACAACTTGGCACTGCCGGACGGCACTGAAGTTGACCAGCCGGTTCCGGCCACGGTTGTAACATCTCCGTTTGTTACAGATATGCTTGTCGGCACGGAAGGAGTTGAAGAACTTCTTATAAAAGCCGAATAAGTATTCTTTAACCCTAAACCATCCAGCTTGTGCCAAGTGGAATTATCAGAAGGTGCTCCGAAATGCCAAGTTCTGTAAAGCAGACACGGAGAGTTTATTGACGTTTCACACCAACCTAACTGGTGTTTTCTGCCATGACTTACAAGAGTTAAAATGACAACTTGTCTGGTAAATTGAGAGGGAAATGTTGGGTCTCCCTGGCTTTCCCAGACACTGTATCCCAACGGAGCGCTTGTAGTTCTCCTATCACTCTCCTAGCATGAAAGCGCGGAGGGTTGGTAAAAGCATTCATACTGCCTGACAGCATTGCCCATCCGGCAGTATCTGCGATAGGGTTGTCCGTATTGCTTGAAGTCCGCGTAATACGGCAAATATAAAAGACATTGTCATGAACAACTATGTCTCCCACAGCATAATTTCCGGCAGACCATTGTCCGCGCCATCCTGAACTGCTTCCCCCTGAAGGTGCGGCCAATTCCGCCGGGTTTCCGTCATTGTCAAAACCCAGAAACCTGTTCGCCGTGCCGTGTGCAAGCTGCGCAAGCCCGACTGAATCGTCCGGCACCTTTGATGCCGGTATGGCAGCCGTGTTGCCGGTCTCTGCCCAGTCAGCAACATTTGCCTGAATCCGGGCATCAACCTGTGACTGATTCAAAAGGTCTGATGTATCGGGAATCTCGCTGTCACGCGCTACGCTGTCCAGGATTTTACTGTCCGGTATTGTGTCCATGCTGCCTTCAGTCGCCCAGTCGGCAACATTGGAAGACAAACCGTCTTTCTCCACCGGATTTCCGCTCTCATCAAAGCCCAGAAACTTGTTCGCCGTCCCATGCGCAAGCTGTTCCAACCCGACCGAATCATCGGCTATTGCGGATTGAGTTACGACATCATCGGACAACTCCAAACCGACTTCAAAAACCCGCACTCTCACACTGTTGCTTTCAGAGTAAACAGCGCTGTCCACCGGAGCAAAGGGCGACTGCCCGTTATCCTCTCTTGAAATCTGCAGCTGATGGCTGCCCCATTGCGATTTCAACATAAACCTTGCGTTAAAATCGTGCAGATTCGTGTCTGAAGAAGCAAATTGCCCCCTGTCCAGTTCCAGATATCTGATTCCTCCTTCTCTGAGAAAGTCCGACGAAACAATAGTCGCAAAACTCTGCGTCTCCAACGTTTCGGAGCCGCCCAACTGCGTATAGTTCAAACTCGCCGTAATCAGCAGCATCCTGTCTTCGGGAACCGTATAATTCCCGACATTGTGGTAAGCGTCTGCGGTGGACAAGTCCACACTCACATCGCTTACATTTGTTAGATTCCAATTATTCATAGTTGTTTTCCTCCTATGCATTAAATTTTGGTTATGCACTGTTATAGGAAAAAACTATCTTTGTTGGCAAATAAAGGAGGTATGGAAAGAGATAAGGAGCTGTGCTTCAGGGGTTTTGTTGATGAGAAATGAACCCATTATTGAATTAAAGAATGGCCAATATACCCCCTGTCATTCTGCCTCTGACACGGAATCCGAGGGTTTATGGCAGGACTTGTCGGAATACTGGATTCCCGTTTCCACGGGAATGACGGGAGAAAGGGGAATGACGGGGAAAGAATTGGGAATGACAGAGAAAATGCAGAAATGAAGAGAAAAGCATCCCCTACATCACAAACCTCATTGTAAACAAAACACCCTTTTCATCAGCGGGATTCAACTCATAGTTCCTGTTCTGAACCGTTATGTCTCCCTTCAACCCCGTGCTGTAGTTAAACTCCACACCGACATCAAAATTCTTCTTCCGCCTCATAAATGACACTCGCGCCGTCTGCGCATGTCCCCTCGCTGATTTAATCAGTGAATACACGGGATCAACCTCTCCATATGCCGCAGCAGCTCCCACTCCTATCCCATATGTGTCGCCCAACCCGAAATACCTGTCAAATGACGCTATCACCTTGTTCGTGTCTCCGAATCTATAGGAACCGCTGCCAACACTGCCGAAAAAAGAATCCGTCTCTCTTTCAAATGCAACGGAAAATCCGCTCGTGTGCGATATGCCCGCTCTGCCCACTCCGTATTGCCCGTTCATGAAGAAGAAAGCTCCTTTGAAAAGATGAGCGGCGCTTCCTCCGTCCACAACGGGGACTGACAGATAACCCGAATCGCGGAAGTCAATCATGCTTTTTATACTGTTCCAGGAGACAGACGGTTCTATGCGCAGGGAAGAAGATGAAGCGGAAAGGGGAACTGAAATTTCATAGTCTCTTGCAAACTCGTTGTTTTCATAGCCCTTTACGACAACGGGTTCGGATACAGATGCTCCGGATACGGCTATGTCGCCCCGGGCAACGGGAAGCAATTCAGCTGGGTCAACAAGATCTCCCGTGGGGAGCCAGATGGCTGAGACGGAGAATTGACCGCAACCGTAGACGGGGTCATTTCCCGGATCTCCAAGGTCTACTGCAGTTACGCAGGCGAGCTTTACAAGTTGCTGGTTTGTAAGATGAGGCCACTCATAGCGCAGGTTTACAAGTGTGCCCATAACAATGGGGGTGGAAAAACTTGTGCCGGAGATTCCGGTCAACCCGCTGTAGACACGAGGGTCGGTGTTTGAAACACTTCCGATTGATTGAAAGATTGTATACGGAGCGGCAACACAGTAATTTGCCGTGATTCCGCAACGGTTTGAATTCGGATGTATTACCGGAGTCTGACCGGTTCCTGTATATCCTATATGAAAGCCTCGTTCGTTTGTCAAAGGCAGCACTCTGTTGTGGCTGAGCCCGGCAACCATAAGAATTGACTGGGTCAAATTGTGGATTTCCTCAAGAGCGGTAAGGTTATGCGCAGGTTGTGCTGGATTCGTAGTCAACTCTATTTGAGAACCCGGATTAATAACATACCGACTGTTTCCCCAATTGCCTGTGGGGATGACAAGAAGAGTCCTTGAATTCTGCACGTCCCGGGGGCTGATGAGGTTGATATTCGGGCTTGCACTGGGTGAAAAAAGGTTTGCCTGAGAAATGCCGACTATTCTGTTGGGGCTCACTTTTCTAAAAGCCTCTACTGTTCGGGGTTTTTCAATACCCACCTTAAAATATTCAAGCAATTGTACCGGTGTGGTAATCTGAGCCGTTTCCAGAACATCTTCAGCGTGTCCCGGCGGGATTCCGTCAATTATAGTTCCAATTTTATTTATCGCCCTTCCGGCTGAAACCTCCTGGGAAACACTGGTGGAGACACGATCATAGAGAGGAATTAATCCCGGTATTCTCGCACGGTTACATAATAAAAGCGATGAGCTTGTACCGGCAAGAAAATTATTGAAATCTTGCTCGCAAGGGCTTGAAAGCCCCGTATTTGTGTCCACCGGAATGATATCTACTGCGTCCTGCGGAATAGGAACAATTGGAAGCTTTTCAACCCGGGGACCGGGAAGTGACGGTTGCACAGGAATCCCTCCGTTGCCCCCACCGCCACCGAAACAACCGGCGGATGTGGTAAAAACCAACGCTAATACAACCGCTAATTTTGCCAGTCGCATAGTATGGCACCAGACTTTTCCACTCCGGAACCAAAATCAAAATTATGACCCAATTTTTTCAAGGTCTGCTCAACGGCTGATATAACGGCTATTGTGTCGGAGCGGTCTATATATCCGATGTGTGACACGCGGAAAATTTTCCCTTTCGCCTGATCCTGACCTCCCGCAACAGTCATTCCAAAATCTTCTTTCAAGGATTTAATTATTGGAGCCGCTCCTATATCATTAGGCGCAACCGCAACTGACAGCGCCGTGCTGGGTTCGTCTTTTGTGAACAGATCCATTCCCATTGCCTCAAAAGCGCTTCTTGTTGCCAGAGAAAAAATCTCATGCCGTTTGTGCATATTTTCAAGTCCCTCATCTGTAAAACGTTTCAGCACTTGTGACAACCCCCTGATTAGACTGACGGCCGGAGTCCAGGGAGTGGTATTTTTATCGGAGCTTGCCAGAGCCGCCTTGAAGTCAAAATAGAACTTCGGCAAGTCGGAGGTTTTATTGAATTTCCATGCTTTTTCACTCATTGCGGCAAATGAAAGACCCGGCGGAAGCATAAAAGCTTTCTGTGAGCCCGCGACGAGAACATCTATTCCAAGCTCATCAAAAGGCAGAGGAAAAACTCCCACAGCGGTTATTCCGTCAACAATCAGAATCACATCGTCTCTTTCACGAGTGATTGAGGCAATTTCATCCGTCGGATTTTTGATGCCCGTAGACGTTTCGCTCGCCTGCATCAGAACTGCCCTTATGGAGGCGTCTTTTTCCAGCTTTTCGCGTATTAACCCCGGGTCAACGGCTTTTCCCCAGTCAACTTTTATTTCATCAACCTCAACACCGAAAGCACGGCAGATTTTTCCCCATCTTTCTCCGAACTTGCCCCCATTGACAACAATAACTCTGTCACCCCGGCAAAGCGTGTTGGAAACCGCTCCTTCCATTGCTCCCGTTCCTGAAGATGCAAGTACAAGCACTTCACCGGAAGTCTGGAAAATCTGTTTCAAATCAGCGCGGATTTGTTTAATTATAGCCTCAAATTCAGCTGTTCTATGGTGAATTATCGGCCTTGCCATCTCAATCAGAGCATCGCTCGGCACGGGCACGGGGCCTGGTGTAAAAACATAATCTTTCAAGGGATTCCTCCATTCCCGAATGTCAGTTGTCCACTCGGGAATATATGCAAATCTATACAAACAGACTGGGTTTTCAAACCTGCGATTTTTGAATTTGGGTGTTGGATTTGTCATCAATAATCCGCAATAGCGTGGGGAACCCATTTAATACAAAAAATCATTCAAAATTGCTTTTGTTGAGACATGATTTTTCCTGCTCCGGATTCCCGCCCCCGTTCCCATCCCCGTTTTCAAGGGGGCATGCTTTCATGAGGACAAGCTTTCATGAGCACAAGCTTCCACGGAAATGACGGGGAATGGCGGGGAAAATTCGGTTTGAATACGGGAAATTGAAATACACAACCGTAAGCGGAGAAACACATTTTAGCAAAAAACAACCCGGCATTGTGGAACCGGAAATGTCTCATTTTTGTTTCAAAAACACTTATGCACACTTGCATACTTGCCGCCACACTATTTTTCAATTATTTGTTTTCTTTGATTTTCTTTTTATAATAAAAACGGAGGTTGTAAACAGATGGGCAAATCAACTTTTGACTCCCTCAGTAAACTGTTTTTTGCGGGCGGTATTATTTCAGTTTTTATTTCTCTTGGCGCCTGGTATACACAGGGTGGACTGAGTGAAGATATGCAGATTCGTGCGGCGGCGGAAAGGCTCGGTATCTTCATAGGCCTCTGGGCGCCCACCATGCTTGCGCTTTCAACGTGTCTGCGCCATATGGGGAAAGACAAGGGCTGACATAAGGCTTATTCCGGGTGTTCAAATCCGTTCACAACAAAGTATGGGCTTTTGATGTTGAATGGGTTCCCGACCCGGTTGCGGGGCGGCTCCTTTATAAGTTGCCCGAAACCATGTCAGATTCCGATGTAATCGGTGAGATGTGGAAGAGGGGAGGGGCAACCGATGAAGATCCCCGGCCCTTCCTGAAAACAATTCTGTGCAGGGTGGTTTCCCTCTCAATGGTCTCAAGGACTGTTGAAAAGGGGGAAACAAAAGTGAATCTGCATTCCATTCCCCAAATCGGGGAGACTTCCGATGATAAAAAGAGCGAAACTCACATAGTTTCCCGTTTTCTTGATGCGGTAGGTAAAAACAAGCCCCAAGTTGTAGGATACAACTCCGTGCGTGCGGACTTGAGAATTCTTGTCCAGCGAGCCGTTACAAACGGACTTTCTGTTCCGTCTTTTGCAAGAAGACCTGACAAACCATGGGAGGGGGCCGACTATTTTTCGGGTTTCAGCGACTGGAATGTGGATATGATGAACATAGTGGGCGGCAACAGGTCAACTCCTTCGCTGAATGAGCTTGCAAGACTTTCCGGTATCCCCGGCAAAATGGGTGTTGACGGAAATGAAGTCGCCCCGATGTGGCTTGAGGGGAGAATTGACGACATAGTAAGATACAATGAGTTTGACGCACTGACGACTTATCTTTTGTGGTTGCGTTTTGCGCATTTCGGCGGTTTCTTTGACGCTCAGGAATATAAGCGGGAGCAAACACTCATCAGGGATATGGTAACAGCCAAAGCGTCTTCGGGGCACAGCCACCTCGGAGACTATCTTAAAGAATGGGAAAGACTCGGCAGACTTGTTTCCCGAACCTGAACCTTTTCAGTTTTCCGGGTTTTCTTTAAGCAGTTTGTAATCTATGCTGTCTATCAGAGCCTTCCAGCTTGCCTCAACAAGATTCTCAGACACCCCGACCGTGTTCCAGACGGTTTCACTGTCTCCCGATTCAACAAGAACCCGAACCACGGAATCGGTGCCCTTTGATCTTGAAACCACGCGGACTTTGTAGTCTTTCAAACTCATTTCACAGATTGACGGAAAAAAGCCCTCAAGCGACTGCCTTAGGGCTTTGTCAAGAGCGTTCACGGGACCGTTTCCCAAAGCTTTTGATTTTTCCATTTTGCCTTCCACGCTGACAGACACCTCCGCCGATGAAACGGGGCTGCCCTCTTTTCCCAGCCGCTCAACGGCGGTTGATATGTCTTCCACAAAGAAACGTTTTTTATACAGGCCCAGATGCTTTCTCACAAGAAGTTCAAATGACGCTTCCGCTCTTTCAAACTCGTATCCCTTGTTTTCCAGTTCTTTTAGTTTTGCGAGAATTTCAAGCACCCTCTTGTCATCGGAACCTATTTTTATCCCGATTTCCGCGGCCTTTGAAATTATGTTTGCCCTGCCTGAAAGATCCGAGACCAGAACTCTTCTCCGGTTTCCGACAAGCTCAGGGTCTATGTGCTCATAGGTTTCGGGGTTTTTGAGAACCGCGCTTGCGTGAAGCCCCCCTTTATGTGCAAAAGCGCTTTCTCCGACGAAGGCTTTTTTCTTCAAAGGGTTGAGGTTTGCAAGCTCATTGATGAAGTGAGCGACTTCATACAGTTTTTCCAGACGGCCGTTTTCAATGCATTCCATCCCGAGTTTAAGGCGGATGTTGGGTATGATTGAACACAGATTTGCGTTGCCGCACCTTTCTCCGTAACCGTTGATTGTTCCCTGCACGTGCCTTGCCCCGCCCCTGACGGCGCAGAGTGTGTTTGCGACCCCCTGTTCGGTGTCGTTGTGGGCGTGGATTCCGACTGGCGCTTCCCCTCCGAGAGATTTGATTGTTTCTGAGACTGTTTCTTGAATTTCCCAGGGCATTGAACCGCCGTTTGTGTCACAGAGAACAACCGCATCCGCCCCGGAATCAATAGCCGCGTTTGCGGCTGCAATGGCGTAGTCGGCATTTGCCTTGAATCCGTCAAAAAAATGCTCGGCGTCAAAAAATACCGTTTCCATTCTGGCTTTAAGGTATTTTACCGTGTCGCTTATCATTGCAAGGTTTTCATCCGGTGTTGTTTCAAGCACGGTTTTCACCTGAAAGTCCCAGCTTTTGCCTACAATGGCGGCGACTGAAACGCCTGTTTTCAGAAGCGTTTGAATGTTCGGGTCTTTATCGCAGGAGGTTCCCGCCCGCCGTGTGCTTGAAAAAGCGCTGACCCGGCAGCCGCCCGTATTGAGTTTTAGGGCGCGCTCAAAATACTCTCTGTCCCGTTCATTTGAGCCCGGCCATCCGCCCTCTATGTAATCCACTCCGAGTTCGGCGATCTTTCCGGTGATTTGCACTTTGTCTTCAACGGAAAAAGATATTCCTTCTCCCTGTGTGCCGTCTCTAAGGGTTACATCATATATTTCCACGCTCTCACCCATTTTTACCGCCGAAAAATTCATCGTGAAGGGCGTGCACGGCGAGTTCTGTCTCGTTTTCGCGCACTATGCACGATATTTTAATTTCAGAAGTGCTTATCATAATTATGTTTATTTTTTTGCGCGCAAGCGTTTCAAACATTCTGGAGGCCACTCCAGAATGAGATCTCATTCCTATTCCGATTATTGAGATTTTTGCTATTTTCTCATCAGATGAGACTTCTCGCGCCCCCGTCTTTTCAGACAGTTTACGAATTGTTCCGGAGGCTCTTTTGAATTCAGCGCGCGGAACTGTGAATGTAACATCATTAAATCCTTCATGGCTGATATTTTGAACTATCATGTCCACCGATATGCCTTCCTGCGCAAGCGCTGAGAAGATCATCGCCGCCACCCCCGGTTGGTCGGGAACACCCGCTATTGTAAGTTTCGACTGATTTTTGTCAGAGCTTACGCCGGACACCACCGCTTCTTCAATTGATTCCATGCCACTTTCCTCCATAACCCATGTTCCCCTCTTTTTCCGGAGCGCTTATGGGGCGCACATGAAGGGGAATTGAAAATTTGTTCGCATGCTCAACGGCTCTTGCCTGAAGAACTTTCGCCCCGGCCCCCGCCATTTCAAGCATCTCTTCATAGCAGATTCTATCAAGCTTTTCCGCGTCTTTGCACACCGAAGGGTCGGCGGAAAAAAATTCCGTCAACATCCTTGTAGAGTTCACATGCTTCCGCTTTGAGAACAGACGCAATTGCAACCGCCGTCAGGTCTGTGCCGCCTCTGCCGAGGGTCGTAACGTTGCCTTCGTCGTCAACTCCCTGAAACCCCGCAACAACAACAACCTTTTCTGAGTTCAGCGCCTCTCTTATTTTGCGGTCATCAATAGCCTTTATCTTTGCGCCCGAAAATGAGTTGTCCGTTATGACACGCACCTGATGACCCTGAAAAGAAATGGCGTCATGCCCGAGAGATTTGATTTTCATGCACAGAAGCCCGGAGGAAACCTGCTCTCCGCTTGAGATTATAACATCAAGCTCGCGTTTGTCGGGCGGGTCCATAATCTCGCGGGCGAGATTTGTCAGACGGTCGGTTTCACCCGCCATGGCAGACACGACAGCCACAATTCTGTTGTTTTTTTTGGCGCTTGCGACGATATTTTCCGCCACACGACCAATCCGCTCAATGCCTGAAACGCTTGCTCCGCCGTATTTTTGAACTATAAGACCCATCTTGCTTCACGCTGTTTTTTGTTGAATGCCTATTATAACAGCAGCGCTTACGGACAAAAATGGGGGATATCCCAAGCCAGTAAAAAAATTTTCCGATAATTGTTGACAAATTACTCAAAAAGGTTATTAAGCGAAGTTTTTTATTAAGGAGATTTGTAAATGAAGAGAAACTCATTAAAAAAAAGGGGCTTTTATGTCCTGATTTTCTTTTTTACTGTTTTTTCCGGCGCTCGTGTGACTGCCGCGCAGGAATCTTTTAGTGTCGGGTCTTTGATAGATGTTGAGGATGTTGCAAAGGAATCGCTCGGCATTGCCGCTTTGAAGGACCTTGAGGTTGAAATATACGGCGGATGGGAATCAGAATATGCCTCCGAAGGCCGTAAAGACCTTGCACAAGGAGGTATCTATATTTTCGGAGCCGGCGTTGGATACAAAGGCTTCCTCACCGCTTTTGACTATGTCGGGGAGCGACAAAAAAAATTACACTGAAGTGAATCTAACCGCCGCTTACGGTTTGGAGTTCAAAGGTTTTGAGATTGAGGTCGGCTATACAAGGCTTGAATTCATCCACGACAACACAAAAGACAATGAATGGGGCGGAGAAATTTCATATGGGCTGATTCCTTTTGTTGTGCCGTTCTCCACGTTGTTTATTCAACGGAGGCGGAGGGGTCTTTTGCGGAGATTGGTCTTTCTCTTGACCTCCCAAAAGTTGTCGGTCTCATCAGTGTTTCCCCTTATGCTCTTCAGTCTTTTGATTTCGGCTACAGAACTAAGGCAAATGACGGGTTGAACAATTTTCAGATAGGAGTTGAAACCGTGTATTTGATGTTTTGCCCGGCCTTTCTATGGTGGCCCACCTCAACCACAGTGTGAAACAGAAAGATATCAAAGAAGAAATTAAAAGTGACCCGGAGGTGAAAGCCGCCGGAACATGGGGAGGAGTTTCACTCGTCTTTGCCCTTTGAAACTTTCAAGGAGAAAATTAAATGAAAGTTTTTTACTTATTTTTTGTTTCGGTTTTTGCGTCGGCGGTTTTGTTATTACAGGCTCAGGCCGCCGGGGGCTGATGAAAAAATTGAGATTATCAACAACTACTCAAACATAGCGATGGCTTCCTACGGCGATTCTCTGACGCTTGCCCGCGCTCTTGACTCCGCGATTGATTCGCTGATTAAGTCGCCTTCGGAGGAGACTCTTCTTGCCGCACGCTCGGCATGGATTGCCGCACGTGTTCCGTATATGCAAACCGAAGTTTTTCGTTTCGGCAATCCCATAGTGGACGACTGGGAGATCAGAGTCAATGCATGGCCTCTTGATGAAAGTCTGATTGACTATGTGGATGCCTCATATGGAAACGATTTCGGAGGAGAGTTTCGTCCGGTCAATGTCATTGCCAACAAAAAAATAACGATTGGCGGCAAGAAAGTGAATGCGAGCAAAATCACGACCGCGCTTCTGCGTGACACTCTGCATGAGGCGGAAAACAATGAAGACAATGTTGCCACCGGATACCACGCGATTGAGTTTCTTTTGTGGGGTCAGGATCTCAACGGAACCGGGCCCGGAACGGGAAACCGTCCGGCAACTGATTTTAATTCCCGCAGGGGCAAATGCACCGGGGGCAAATGCAAAAGGCGGGCCCGTTATCTGAAAACCCGCTTCATCGCTTCTTGTTTCGGATTTGGAAAAAATGGTCGGATACTGGGCTGAAGGAGGGGCGGCTCGGGAAAATCTTCTTAAAGATTCCGATGTTGGAATATCGGCCATTATCAAGGGCATGGGTTCGCTCTCATATGGCGAACTTGCCGGTGAGAGGATGCAGCTCGGACTTCTCCTGCATGACCCGGAGGAAGAACAGGACTGTTTTTCCGACAATACACACAATTCCCACTACTTTAATCAAATAGGGATTCGCAACGTATATACGGGTCATTACCGTCGGATTGACGGCTCTGTTATAAGCGGCGCTTCGCTTGCGGATTTGGTGGGTCGGGTGTCGGAGGATGTAAACGGGAGGGTGCTTAATTCCGTGGATAAAACCATTGAGGCAATGTCCGAGTTGCGTTCACGGGCTGAGAGTATTGAGGCTTACGACCAGATGATAGAGAAGGGCAATGCCAAAGGCAACTCAGTTGTGCAATCCGCGGTTGATGCTCTTATTAATCAGTCGGTTGCAATTGAGGAAATACACGCGCCGCTCAAACTCGGGTCTATTGAATTTGAAGGCTCGGACAGTCTTGATAATCCGTCCTCTGTTTTTCAATAAATAATCAGCGGATACAATGCGTCCGAATCATTTTTTTATTGTCGTTGCTTTTGCCGGGGTTTTTTTCGCGCAACTCGTTTTTGCACATATCAATACGGACGGGTTGCTCAGGCCCGACCTGACTGAGGATGAGCGGAAGCGTGTTGACAATCTGACTCGTCCGGCGACCTCTTTTGACAAACCGGAGGCTTTTGAAATGATGCAGGGCGGCGCGGGAACTTCGCTGAAATTGATTAACCGCGACTCTTTTTCCAACCCCTCACAGAACCTGACTTTTGAGCAGCAGAGCAAGTTTCAGATTGGAAACGCCTTTTTCCGCAAGACATGGGTCGCTTCGCCTTCTTCAACACTTGCTTCCGACGGTTTGGGACCTCTTTTTAATCTGAGAGCCTGCCAGAGTTGTCATTTGAAGGACGGACGCAGTTTAGCCCCGGCAGATTCAGGATTTATTCCCGATTCCATGGTTTTTTCCCTCGCAATTCCGCCGCGGAACGCCTTGGAAATTAAAGCGGTTGAAAGCAGGGCTATTCTGAATGTTCCCGAACCTGTTTACGGCGGACAGATACAGACTTCCTCCGTTCCTCCGGTCAGGCCCGAAGGGCGGGTCAGGGTTTTATATGAGCGGTTTCCCGTTCGGCTTGGCGGCGGAGAAGCGGTTTTTTTTGCGCCGTCCCTTTTACTCGGTTGAAGGCCTTGGATACGGGCCCCTCAGCAAAAGTGTCATTACCTCGGCCAGAGTCTCTCCTCAGGTTATAGGTCTTGGGCTTCTTGAGGCGATTCATCCGAATGACATCATTGCGCATTCCGACCCGCAAGACAAAAACGGAGACGGAATTTCAGGCAGACCGAGTTTTGTCCGCGACGGGGAAACCGGCCGGCTTGTTCTGGGGCGTTTCGGCCATAAAGCATCCACCGAATCCGTTTTAGTGCAGTCCGCCAAAGCGTTTTTGAACGATATGGGGATATCAAATCCCCTTCAAAAGTCTGATTGGGGAGATTGCACGAAAGAACAGGTTGAGTGCCGCAGATCTCCGCATGGAACACAAACCAGTCTAGGCGACACTGAGGCGCCCGACCCGATTCTTGAGTTTGTTGATTTTTATGCAAGACACCTTGCCGTTCCGGCGCGCCGTGATGTTGACAGCGAAGAGGTTTTGCGCGGCAAACGGCTGTTTTACGAATCAAATTGCGTGTCTTGTCACACTCCAAAGTATGTGACACGCAAAGACACCGATTTGAAAGAAGACAGTTTTCAACTCATCTGGCCTTACACTGACCTTCTTCTGCACGATATGGGTGAAGGGCTTGCCGATGGCATGTCTGCGGGAGACGCTTCCGGTTCCGAGTGGCGCACACCGCCTCTGTGGGGTTTGGGTCTGGTAAAAACCGTCAGTCCGGACGCCGGGTATCTGCACGACGGAAGAGCAAAAACCCTTCTTGAGGCCATACTGTGGCACGGAGGCGAGGCACAGAAAGCACGGGATGAAGTTGTCTCAATGACCCCGGAGCAGCGCAAAGACCTTATACGTTTTCTGGAGTCTCTCTAAAAACTGAAAACTTTTCGCAATTCCTTTTTTATACGGGCGGATTTATCTTCACTTGCGGTTATCCTGATTTTACGCGAGTTTTCATTTTCCCCGGTGGAGGTAATTTTAACTTCTATTGAATCTCCGAAAGTTGAAGGGAGATTTTCCGCCCATTCAACGGCTGATATGCCTTCACCGTGGAGAATTTCGGTAAACCCGAGTTCCCGGAACTCTTCGGGCGAAGGGTTTCTATAGAGGTCAAAGTGGTGAAAAAAACCTTTTTGAGAAACCGGGTTCCGGTAGCGGTTCATTATCACAAATGTGGGGCTCGTTATGTTTTCCTCAATTCCGAGACCGCGCGCAAGTCCGCGCGCAATTACGGTTTTCCCAGCTCCGAGATTTCCGCACAGTCTGACAACGCTTCCCGGTTCAAGAGCTTTTGCAAGAGCCGCTCCGAGCCGCTCGGTTTCCCGTTCTGATGAAGTTTGTATGCAAATTCCGTTTTTCAATTTGAGTTAATCAATGGATATCTTGAAAGTGTGTCTCGTTACACAATTTTGGCTTTTATACCATTATTAGAAGATCGGAAAAACTTACTCTCCCCTTTGGATTATTACTTAAATTCGCGCCGGTTGGCCGTATCCATAGTCTTCCTGTAGTTTCCGTGTGTTCGAGGAGCTTAGAAGCCTTGGTCGCCTCCCCCTCAATCTGATGCATGGCAACACCCGTCCCGCCGTATTTTTGAATCGCAAGATCCATTTTTTCCTCTGTTTTTCGTTAGGCTCGTATTATAACAGAATCTAATGGCGGGAGATTTTTCCATGAATTTTTTGACTGAATAGGGTTTTTATATCACAATAACAGAAACTTTTTAATCAAGAAGGTTTTGAAATGAAAAAAAATTATTTGGAAGAGTAATTTTCACCGCAGTCTTGATATTTTTTGTCGGGTGCCGGTTTTATGTCACATTCGCGCAGGAGGTTGAAGAAGCGGTTATTCCCGGAGAAACAATTTTTGTTATAGGGTCAAAAGCTGCTGTGAATGAATTGCTCGGCGCCGGCCATTACATAGATGCGGGTGAATGGCGCAGTCGCGGCTATGATGACACAAACCGCGCGCTCAGGTTTGAGCCGGGAATCTATTTGCGCGAAGAAGACGGCTACGGGCTTTTCCCGAACATCAGTTTGCGCGGGGTGGATTCGCAGCGCACAAGCAAACTCACTATTATGGAAGACGGCATTCCTACCGCGCCCGCGCCTTACTCTGCTCCGGCCGCGTATTACTCTCCGGCCCTTGGTCGTATGAGCGCAGTGGAGATTCTCAAAGGCTCAAGCCAGATTCAATACGGGCCGAATACAACGGGTGGAATTATCAACTACATTTCAACTCTCGTTCCGGAGAAGCCGACCGCTTACATCAGCACTTCCTACGGAAGCCACAATGACTATCGCCTGCACGCATGGGGTGGCACTTCAGTCCAATAAACCCACCGGGCGCTACGGCGCGCTTGGAGAGGTTTTTCTGTGCGACACCGACGGCTTCAAAAACATAAAAACGGGTTCTATAATTCCCGACACATACATTGACGATGACACCGGATTCAAAAGGCTTGAGGGAATGGCTAAGCTATTCTGGGAACCGAATACAAGCTGGTATCAGCGTCTTGAATTCAAGATAGGGCACACCACGCTTGATGCCAATGAAACCTATCTGGGTTTGTCGGACTCCGATTTCAGGGCTGACCCTTATCAGCGTTATTTTGCATCTTTCCGAGACAACATAGACACCGAGCAATGGCGGTCATACCTGCGCTGGACGGCAAAGCCGGTTGAAGATTTGAAGGTTACCGTAACAGCTTTTTACAACAAGTTTTTCCGTAACTGGTATAAGTATCACGGCGGCTCAAGTTTGAAAGACTCAAACCTTGAAATTTTGAGAGGGAACGCGGTGAGGGAAGGTAACGGCAGGGAGTTTGAATATCGCAACAACCGCCGTTTCTATGATTCGCGCGGTGTGGAGGTTGGGGCGGAATACGAAATTGAGACCGGTCCGGTTTTACACAATTGGCGCACCGGAGTCCGCCTGATGAGTGACTATATTCGCAGAGACCAGAACGATGAAAGTTATAATATCAATGAGGCGGACGGCAAGATAACAATAACTGATGACGGGCGCTGCTCGGGCGCATGCCGGAAAGAGGAATCAAGGGCCATTGCATTTTTTCTTTCAGATGAAATGACCTACGGACGGTTCCGTCTAGCTCCGGGAATTCGCTACGAACATGTGGATCAGGAATCTCGGCGTTACTATTTCAACCAGTCCACCGGACAGCTTGAACTGCTTGACAGGGCAAGCGGAATCAACGGTAAAGATCACTACGAGGGCGGCATAAACATGTTTTCTTCGGGTGTGAGCGCGGGATTCAAGGCGCGTGACGGGCTCGACATTTTCGCGGGCATCCATCGGGGGGTTTCCATTCCCTCCCCATCGGCCCATCTTCGCAGCGGCCTTGAAGAAGAAACAAGCATTGCGAGCGAAATTGGAGTGAACTGGCAGCCTCTTCCGTTTGCTTACTTGAATACGACTTTTTTCCACACCAAGTTTAACGACCTGATTGTTGTTGACAACATCGGTTCAGGCGGAGCACCGGAAACCGAAAACGCCGGAAACATCAATGTAACGGGCTTGGAAATGAAAATAGCCACGGATTGGGGCGGGTTTTTTGACTGGAAGTTTTCCAATCCCTGGTATCTGGCCGTAACTCTTACAAAAGCGGAGCTTGACGGAAACTCCACGACCAGTGAAGCGGAATCGCTGTTTGAAGGCGGAAAAGACGGCAATGATGTTCCGTATATTCCCAACTACTTAGTCTCTTTTGGAACCGGAATTGAGTGGTCGCGTTTCGGATTTTTTGCCGACATCTATTTTGTGGATGAAACTTTCACCACGGTGGCAAACGTTAATTCTCCTCCGACCCCAGATCATGACGGCGACCCCATGACACCGGAACAGGTTGGCGATTACAGAATCGGCAAAACAGATTCTTACTGGATTGCTGATATTTCGGCTTATGTTCAGTTGACTGGTGTTGTCCGCCTCACGGCAAGCGCGCACAACCTGTTTGACAAAAAATACATCGTGTCACGTCACCCGACAGGGCCGCGCCCCGGGCTTCCCCGCTCGTTTCTCGTCGGACTTGTCGCTAATATAAATTAAACACTCTCTCCTCTGCCTAAATTGTGACCGGCGGACAGCCGCCGGTCCGGGTTGCTTTTAAGCGGATGTTATTTCAGTTTTGCGCAAGTCCCGACGCAATAACGTTTTTCCCGCACCTTCATTTCCGCGCAGCGTCCGGATTCAATCGCTTTCACAAAAACCGTCTCCGGCCGCTCAGTTTTCCGCTCCGACTAAGTATTCATGACAATTCCGTTTTTCAATTTTTGACCAGTCGGTCAGTCAATCAAAGTTACAAACTGCCCGCCGGATTTTCTTGCTTTGGCAAAAGCATTGGGGATATTCGCGCAAACCTCTCCGGCCCTCACGGAAACTCCTCCGGTTTTGTCCGCGCAGATGTCTCCGGAAAGCCCGTGGATAAAAACTCCCAGGACAGACGCTTCTTCGGGTGTGTATCCCTGTGCGAGCAGTCCCCCGATAACGCCCGCAAGCACATCTCCCATGCCGCCCGAAGCCATTGCGGGGTTCCCGGTCGGGTTGATGTAAGTGCGCCCTCCCGGCAACGCCGTTATTGTTCTCGCTCCTTTTAGAACAACAAAACATCCCGTTTGCGAGGCGAGTTCACGCGCCGCTCCAATTCTGTCAGCTTGTATTTCCGCGGTTTTTTTGCCGCAAAGACGCCCCATTTCAGCCGGGTGAGGGGTTAGAATCGCAAAAGGCCCCATTTTCTCAAATAAGTCGGGATTGTTGGCAAGTATGTTCAGCCCGTCCGCATCTATCACCGTTGGAATACCACACCGCACGATGGTCTCACGGAAAAAAGCCGGTGTTTCATCACAAGCTGATATGCCCGGCCCGATAACAAGTGAGTTTTTGCCGCCCATAAGCCCGGCGGCTTTTTCAATCGCCGCCTTTCCGAAACAGCCTCCGGTTTCTTTGAGCGCTTCGGTCATTGCCTCTGCGGTTTTCTGTTCCGCCACATTGTGAATGCTTTCTGGCACTCCGAGAGTTACAAGACCCGAACCCGCCTGAATTGCAGCTTCTGAGGAAAGTATTGCCGCTCCCGATTTTCCGGTTGAGCCGGCCAGAACAAGAGTGTGTCCGAACGTGCCCTTGTGAGAGTCATGTGCGCGCGGTTTCATAATTTTTGCGCAGGTTTGATATGTTGTGATTTCACACTGAAGATTTTCTTCCAGATGGCGCGGTGTGGTGATTCCGGCCACGAAAATTTCTCCGGCATATTCAACTCCGGGATGAACTGAGATGCCGATTTTCGGCGCCACAAATGTCACGGTTAAATCTGCTTTGACGGTTTTTCCGAGCACGGCTCCGGTGTTTGAGTCTATGCCTGAGGGAATATCAACCGAAAGGCGGGGGCATTTTGAGGCGTTTATAAAATCAATCAGTCCGGCATCAGACTTTCTCACCTCTGATTCAAGTCCCGTGCCAAGCAGGGCGTCCACAATAAGGTCGCAGGGGGCGATTTTAGAAGTGTCTCCGGCAATTTCAACTATCGGAATTCCGCTTTTTTCCGCTGAGCGCAGGTTTTCAAGAGGCTGATCCGAGTATTCCTTGATTTTTTTTGAAGTGTAAACCACAACCTCCTTTTCTTTTCCCGCAAGATGACGCGCCGCGACGAAACCGTCTCCTCCGTTATTGCCCCCTCCGCAAATCACGGCGATTTTCCGCGCTTCGGGGAATTTCCGCAAAGCCGCCGAACAGACGGCTCTTCCGGCGTTCTCCATAAGAACATTTACGGAAATGCCGTATTCCTGAACCGAAGCGCGGTCAATTGCGCGTATTTCTTCTCTTGTTGCGACTTTCATCGGTTTAATGTTAACAGGCGCGCACGATTGACCGCAAGCGCTCAGGGCATAATTGCCCGGCACGCTTGTTTGATTGAAAGGGCTGTTTGCGCGTGGTAAAATGAATCAATGATTTCCATCAGGGACGGCGCCGCAGGAATTGCCAAATATGCTTATTCCAAAGCCGCCGGAAGGCCCATTCTCGCCAACCTTGAAGTTACAAAACTTTGCAACGCGACCTGTGATTTTTGCGACTATTGGCAGACTCGCCACGAAATCCGTCTTGATGACTACCGGCCCGTTATAAAGAAAATCAACCCGCTTGTTACGGTTGTAACCGGCGGAGAGCCGATGCTGAGAAAAGATTTGCCCGACATTTTCACTCAGATAAAAGAGTCTTCAGCTTACGTTTTCACTTCAATGGTTACTAAGGGCGACCTGCTTGACATAGACAAAGCGCACAAGCTTTTTGACGCGGGTATGGACCAGATTGCAATTTCACTTGATTTCCCCGGAGAGCGCCATGACCAATACAGGGGTATAAAAGGGCTTTGGAAATACATTTCCGAACTGATGCCGGCCATGGCAAAGGAATTCCCGAAAAAAAGCGTCATAGTTAACACTGTCATCATGGACGACAATCTGGATGAGATTCTGAATATTGCGGACAAGGCCAGAGAGTGGGGAATTGGAATATCTTTCAGTTCGTATTCGGTTATGAAAACAAACAACGAATCGCATTTTGTTGACTCGAAACACATAGGGCGTGTGCGTGCCCTGATAGACGCGATAATTGAGCGGCGTCGCAGGTGGAAGGGTACAATACTTTCAAGTGAATACTACTTGAATGAGATTCCCTCATATTTTGAGCGCGGCGGTGTGCCGGAGTGCACCGCCGGTATTGAGCATTTGCAGATAACTCCGAGCGGCCATATAAAAAGATGCAGTGAGATGCCGGTTGTGGCACATTGGTCGGAATACAGTCCCGACCTTTTTCAGAAGACAAAATGCGAAGCGTGCTGGTTCAGCTGCAGAGGCGAAACGCAGGCCCCGCCGTCAGTCAAAAGAGCTCTTGAATATATGGGGATATGGCTTTAGAAAGAACCGGGGTGAGGATTGATTCATCTCTTTTTAGAATTAAGCTGCAGATCAAGGCTTGATTTGATTCTTTTATAAATGTTACAATATAAAGTAATCGGGTCAATTTGTTTTTGCCGCAGGAGTTGAACAAGATGCATTTTTTCAGGTCTACATTTGTATCTTTGTGTTTATTTTTTCTATCATCAGTTTCTTCATTTGGTTCCGTTTCTGTATCTGTTTTAGAGGGTTCCGCGCCTTCTCTTCCTGATTTGAGTTATGAGTCTTCTTTTCTTGACAGTATGAAGATTTCCCCTTCCGATGCCGGTGTTATTGCGGGCGGTCTTGACGGCGGTGATTTGGGTGAGAGTGTGAAGGGTCTTCTGGGAGTTCGTCTTCAGGCTGCCGCGGATGCGTTTGTGGATTCACAGACGGGCATGATAGAAGACAGGTTTGAGCGTTCCGCGCTGGTGTCTTCTCTGCACCTTGAGTGGAAGAGTCCGCTTGCGGGGCGGAAGCATTTTTTTCAATTTGACACTGTGATAGCGCCGATTGATTCCGAGCATTGGACGTTTATGGTTCAGAGCGGCGCACAGTTGAGGGATGTGAAGCCCGCTTTTTACGGTGGGGGTGTGCTGCGTGCTAATTTTGAGGGGTGGTTTGTGCCGGGGGTGAATTTTTTCTACGACTATCTGGATGACCTTGGCAAGCATCACCGTTTTTCATGGGGCGGTGAGATTAAGACGAGGTATCTGGATTTTTATGCGAACAGGTATTGGAGTGTGGGCAAGAAGCGTGGTAATTACCTGCCCGCGTCTGCGGACATGCGGAGGCAGTATGTGTTCAGTCCTGACGGATGGGACACGGGAGTTGTGGCACAGTTTGATTATGTTCCTTGGTTTGATGTTGAGGCGAGGTATTACAGGTGGAAGATACCCGTTCGTGAGGGGGATCTTGTGGACACGGTGGGCAATGGTGGAGATTTGGAGGGAGTTTTATTTCGTTTTGGTTTGAGTCCGTTTCCTTTGCTGAAGTTCAATGTGAGGTATGACCGTCCTGACCGTCGTCAGGCTGAAGATTGGGGAGTGGGCGTGAGTTTGAATTATGATACGTCAAAGACTTTGTTGGAGCATGTAACGCTTTACCGTTTTGGAGGTGAGAGTGCTTCCCCTTGGTCTCGTCGTCATGAGCGTGTGAGGCGAGAGTATGAGCAGAGGATACAGAGCCTTGAAGACTTCGGAAAAATTAACATCGCAAGACTGCTTACTCCGGGTGAAAACCTGACAGCCGTTAATATTACTGGATGGTGGCCTACTGAACTAAGTGAATCTGAACACTTGGCCAATATAATAGACGGACTAAAAAGAACCACCGGTAATTGCCGACCACCTGCTGGTGAAGATAATTGCGATAACCAAATTATTCCAAATACTTCTAATGGTCAACCGACGGCAATCATCTTTGACTGGTCTTCTATAGGAACTTATCATCAGGGAGAATTTTTGTTTTATAACCGGACAAAACCGCCTCCCAACTTCCGCCAACTCATAAATGGCTCAACAGTAGAGTTTTTTCTTGACAATACCAAAGTTGCAGAATCTACGCTGGCACAAGGCGGAGAAAATACAATTTTAAGTGTAACACCGAATCCGGAAGTGCGTTTTAACAAGATAGTGTTGACTTTTTCTGGAGCCCTGCAGAGCTTCCGTGAGATTGAAGTATTAGCGACGCCTGTTCTGGCTGCGCCTCCTCCGCCCGATACGGTTGACGGAGTTTGAGAAGTTGAGCGCCGCAGTCAATCAAAAGATTCTTTAAGTAAAGGGATACTGTTTCAGAAAGAGTTCTTTTCTCATTCATCTATAAATACAACAGGGTTTTGCATTCCTTTTTTGAAATACTTGCGCACCGACTTGTGAATGTATAGATCCACAATTTTTTCAGGCGCTTCACAACCGCTAAATTCCCAACGGTTGGGATTGGGCGTTATATTTTTGCGAAAGCGGTATTCAGTACCTCCCGCTTTATGCCATTTCTCCACCTGAAATACACCTCTCACAATCCCGCCAGAAACACCAAAAGCATACAGTGCTTTCTGTCGCCGCTTCTGACCGACAACCCAGACGCCGCGCGTCATTTCATAAACTTCTTTTTTTGTCATGTCGGGCTTGAATGTCCTGCCAATCCTGAAAAGAAGAACGGGATGGGAAATATCCGCTTCTGCGGCGGTTTCCCGAATAATAATTTCTCGCAAATTTTCGCGTCCATGTTCGGTGCTATGTCCGCGCACCAAATTTGTCAGACTTATAGTCCTGATTAAGTCTATTATGCTCCTCTCAACGAGAAGAGATTGCTCTTCGGTTAGATTACGGGCAAGAATGTCAATTCTCGGTTCATGTCCTGAGGATCTCAGCTCTTGCAACCACCCTGTTTTTGCAGACTCTCTTTTGTCTTCCAGATGTGAGACGGTGCGATTTCCGAAACCCTTGCCGACATATTTGACTTGCCCGTTACGCGGGTCTATATAGAGGTAAACATAGTGGCCGAGTTTCTCAGCGACCTCACCTGGAATTTGGAGCAAACTCTTTATGATTTCTTAAACCCCCAAGCGGTTCCCTCCGCCCGGTCTTCAAGAATAATACCTTTGTCTGTGAGGAACTGCCTTATTTCATCCGCTCTGTTCCAGTTTTTTTCTTTTCTTGCAGTTTCTCTTTCTTTTATCAGTTCCGTAACTTCCTTTTCTGATATTGCAAGATCTAACGAAGCCGCAGCGCTTTTCATGTAACTATCAGGTTCATCCGAAAGTATTCCGACCACGCCTGAAAAATCATCTATTACCTCAAGAGCTTCTGAAACCGCGACTGACCCTTCAGGATTGGAATCAAGCGAGCGGTTTATTTCCCTTATCAAATCAAACAGATGTCCTAACCCTTCAGCGGAGTTGAAGTCGTCACACATTGCTTTGAAACTGTTTTGCCTGAAACGCTCAACCGCTTCGGTCAGTTCCGGGTCTACGGCGCCTTTTCCTGAAGATGATTTTGCGCGTCCGACCGTTTTGTAAAGTCTTCCGAGAGACGATTCGGCCTCATCCAGCGCTTTTTCGGAAAAATCCGCCGGATTGCGGTAATGGTGAAGCAGAAAGAAAAGCCTTATCGCTTCGGGAGACCACCTTTCAAGCGCCTGTTTTACCGTGAGAAAGTTATCAAGTGATTTTGACATCTTCTCCCTATTAATTTGTATCAGCCCGTTGTGCATCCAGTATTTTGCAAATCCGCCTCCGGAGGCTTCTGACTGTGCGATCTCATTTTCGTGGTGTGGAAAGATCAAATCTTTTCCGCCGCCGTGTATGTCAAAATCAGTTCCCAGATATTCCATGCTCATCGCGCTGCATTCTATGTGCCAGCCGGGCCTGCCTTTTCCCCAGGGGCTGTCCCAACTCGGCTCGCCGGGCTTTGCGGCTTTCCAGAGCGCGAAATCAAGCGCATCATCTTTCTTTTCATTCAGATCTATGCGCACCGCTTCAAGCATTGAATCAAGAGACCTGTGTGAAAGTTTTCCATACTCGGCAAACTTTCTTACTGAAAAGAAAACATCTCCGCCTGATTCATATCCGAGACCGGTTGCAATAATTTTTTCAACAAGAGAGATAATCTTCAGGATGTGAGTAGTCACTCTCGGTTCTTCATCCGGTGTTTTAACGCCGAGAGCCTGCATATCTTCGCTATAGTCTTTGATGTATATTTCCGCAATTTCTCCGGAAGTTTTTCCGGTTTCCCCGGCGCGGGTTATGATTTTGTCATCAACATCAGTGTAGTTTCTGACGAATTTGACTTCATAGCCCGCATATATGAAAAACCGCCTTATGACATCAAAGGAAACGGCCGAACGCGCGTGTCCGAGATGGGCGGAGTCGTAAACGGTGGGCCCGCAGACGTAGATTCCGACCTTGCCGGGGTTTTTCGGAATAAAAGTTTCTTTTTTCCGTGAAAGCGTGTTGTAGAGTTTAATTTCGGGGAGCTTTTTCATGTTGCCATGCGCTCAGTTCTGAAAGTTTTTTGGCACGGACAACTCTCTAACCGGAACTGCGTCATGCCGTACAAGTATAAATAATTACACTATCCTATTTGCGGCGATAATGGAAAAATGCCACTTACGGTCGTGTAAAAATCTTATTTTATTACTGTTGTTGACTTTATGAACCGACAAAGTTATTCTACACGAAATTTTTGAGGATTTTTGGAGAAAGGAAATGGGAAGAAAGTTTATTACTGCCGTTTCGGCTTCTATTTTTGGAATTTTATTCAATGTTTTTCCGGTTTTTGCCCAGGAGAATAAGTCTCCCGCCGCCGCCAATCTTGATGAGATTACCGTCTATGCGACACGCAGCCGGCAGCCGCTTTTTGATGTTCCGGCTATGGTTTCCAAATCTGTCCTCAAGACTCAGGCTGTGGAGTCCAGTAATTCTGTCTTTTTCCGTTACACTTTCGGCGACTGAATAAAGCGCTCTGTCAATTGAACCCACACACGATGTCAGGCTGATTACAAGAGCGAGCAGCGCCGCCGTTTTTTTCATATCAAATCTTCGCCGCCGTCAACTCCTATTACATTTCCGGTAATCCAGTCCGCGCCGCTTTGGGAGAGAAGCACAATGGCTTTTGCGACATCTTCCGTGGTGGTCAACCGACCGGAAGGATTCACTTTCATCGCGTTTTCAACAAGCGCCTCATTTCCGGGGATTTTTCTGAGCGCGGGGGTGTCAGTCACTCCCGCCCTTATGGAGTTTGCGGTGATTCTTTTCGGCGCCAGTTCAACTGCAAGCTGGCGAATGTGGTGTTCAAGCGCCGCTTTTGCAGCTGAAACGGCCCCGTAAGTTGGCCAGACGCGGTGGCTTCCCGAACTTGTCATTGCAAAAATTCTGCCGCCTCCACCCATCATTTCCCGCGTTACAACGTCCTGCGCCCAATAAACAAGACTGTGCGCCATAACATCAAGTGTCATGTCCATATTTTTGTTGTTGAGCATTTCCTCAGGTTTATCCGATATGTAGTGTTTCAGGGTTCCGAAAGCAAGTGAGTGCAGAAGTATTTTTACCGGGCCCTCTCCGTCAGTATGTGAGCCGAGCGCGTCCAGAACTTCGCCTCGTTTTTGGGTGTCAGCCGCGTTCACATTGAAAAAAACGGCTTTGACCCCTTTGTCTTTAATTTTTTTTTGAATTTTCTCCACATTTTCCATCCCTGACCTTCTGTCCAGATGAACCCCGCAGATGTTCATTCCGTTTTTTGCAAGTTCCACAGCGGCGGCTTCACCGAAACCGCTTGAAGATCCAAGAATCAGCGCCCATTTGCCTTCAATTTCTTTTGCCATCAGAAAACCGCCTTTCAGTCAGATTTACAGTTGAAAAACGTCCGCCAACTGTTTCAATATATTTACGGTAAAAATATCCAAATTCAAATTGTCGGAGCCCGTTACTATTGTTAAAATTTTATTGACAAACCGTTATCTACGATTGTAATATAAGAGCATACGTTCCTATTTTCTGGAGGAGACTTTTATGAAGAGATTCACTTTTATTGTGCTTTTTGCAATCCTTGCTCTTTCCTTTGGCCCCGGAGCCAAAGCCGGAGTTATGGATGAAAGTGGTGGTTCGGCTTCGGGTTCTACCGGTGATGTTGCCGAATACATTGTTATAATGGGAGAGAACGGTTCGCATAACAAGGAGTTTATACTCCGGACCGGTTATTACTTCCAGAAAGCCGCCAGAAATAATGCCAAAGATGTGAGTGAGAACGGTTTTTCCATCGGTTTCGGTTTGTCGCGCTTTATTTCGGAACATCAGGTTTTCGGATTGGACATGCGCACGAGTCTCAGGGTTGAGCCGGATTTAATGATAGGTTTTACCGGTGAAGCGGATAAGGCTCTTAACCATTTCTCCGTTCCGGTTTTAATGCAGTTTGACTTTCCCGTTGAAACTTCCCCGTTTGAAATATCGGCCGGGGCAGGGTTTGGATATATGGCATATGACCTCGGAGACAAAATATCCAGAGAGAACATGATGCCCGCAGTAGGCAAGGTCGCTTTTGATTACATCAGGAGAGCCGGCATGAAGATGGGTGTTGAAGCCAAGGGACACTATGTGATCAATAATCCGGGCGGTCCGATTGATCAGTTATGGGGCTTCGCGGGTGTTGCCAGAATCTCCTTTTTGTTTTGATAACCGGGGATAGCTGAAATAATTTTCTAAAAAAGCGCCGGAAATTCCGGCGCTTTTTTGTATCCGGTCTTGACAACACAAAACGGTTTCGTTACTTTTAGAACCCATTCGTTTTTCTGAACGTTTGGGATTTCAAGTTCTTTGAAAACTGAATAGCACGCAGACAGCGGACAAATGCAGAGTCGTTTCCAGACGATAAAAATTTAGGAAGAGTTTGATTCTGGCTCAGAGCGAACGCTGGCGGCACGCTTTACACATGCAAGTCGAGCGAGAAAACAACTTCGGTTGTGAGTATAGCGGCGGACGGGTGCGTATAACGTGGATAACCTGCCTTAAGGATCGGAACAACCTTGGGAAACCAAGGCTAATGCCGGATATGACCACGATGTCTGAGGACAACGGGGTAAAAGATGGCCGTTTACGGTTGTCGCCTTTTGAGGGGTCCACGTCCTATCAGGTTGTTGGTGGGGTAAAGGCCTACCAAGCCGAAGACGGGTAGCCGGCCTTAGCGGGTGATCGGCCACACGGGGACTGAGACACGGCCCCGACTCCTACGGGAGGCAGCAGTGGGGAATATTGGGCAATGGGCGAAAGCCTGACCCAGCGATGCCGCGTGAGGGAAGAAGGCCTTCGGGTTGTAAACCTATGTCAAGAGGGAAGAAGGGTCTGTAAATTAACCTTACAGGCTTGACTGTACCTCCAGAGGAAGCCCCGGCTAACTCCGTGCCAGCAGCCGCGGTAATACGGAGGGGGCAAGCGTTGCTCGGAATTACTGGGCGTAAAGAGTCCGTAG
The DNA here is from genome assembly GCA_965198945.1 of Thermodesulfobacteriota bacterium. Lineage (GTDB taxonomy): Bacteria > Desulfobacterota_D > UBA1144 > Nemesobacterales > Mycalebacteriaceae > Mycalebacterium. Next base: position 61,988 of record CBDAQI010000004.1, read on the forward strand.
GTGGTTTTGTAAGTTGGATGTGAAAGCCCGGAGCTTAACTCCGGAACTACATCCAAAACTGCTTGACTTGAGTCCAAGAGAGGTTGGCGGAATTCCCGGTGTAGCGGTGAAATGCGTAGATATCGGGAGGAACACCAGTGAGCGAAGGCAGCCAACTGGCTTGGTACTGACACTGAGGGACGAAAGCGTGGGTAGCGAACCGGATTAGATACCCGGGTAGTCCACGCCCTAAACGATGGATGCTGGATGAAGGGGATTTTCTTCTTTGTCGTAGTTAACGCGTTAAGCATCCCGCCTGGGGAGTACGGTCGCAAGGCTGAAACTCAAAGAAATTGGCGGGGGTCCGCACAAGCGGTGGAGCATGTGGTTTAATTCGATGATAAGCGAAGAACCTTACCAAGGCTTGACATGCTATCTAAGACTGGTGTGAAAATATCAGTTACATCGGGCTTGCCTGATGAATTTAGCACAGGTGCTGCATGGCTGTCGTCAGCTCGTGCCGTGAGGTGTCCGGTTAAGTCCGGTAACGAGCGCAACCCCTATCTTTAGTTGCCAGCGCTTCGGGCGGGGACTCTAAAGAGACTGTCGGCGAAAAGTCGGAGGAAGGCGGGGACGACGTCAAGTCAGCATGGCCCTTACGCCTTGGGCTACACACATGCTACAATGGCCGACACAACAGGCCGCGAACCCGTGAGGGGGAGCTAATCCTATAAAGTCGGTCTCAGTTCGGATTGCAGGTTGCAACTCACCTGCATGAAGTTGGAATCGCTAGTAATCGCAGATCAGCAATGCTGCGGTGAATACGTTCCCGGACCTTGCACACACCGCCCGTCACACCACGAAAGTCGGTTCTACCCGAAGTAGTTGCGCTTAACCTTCGGGAGGCAGGCTCCTAAGGTAGGGCCGGTAATTGGGGTGAAGTCGTAACAAGGTAGCCGTAGGGGAACCTGCGGCTGGATCACCTCCTTACTCACGGAGTAATTTTTACTCGCGAAAGAGTAAACACAACAAAACAAACAAAATCGTTTGAATGAAACGGTTTTGCAGTCCGTCTGTCTGAGTGCTTTTCAGTTTTGCAAAGGATACTTTTATTTAAGGATTTCTAACGTTATTTTCATTTCCTCTTCACATTCGTGAAATGTCCTATGAATTCTGAGAGAGACTTCCCGTATACACGACATTTTTTGAAGTCTGTAATGCAAAAGCAGACATCAAATCTCCAAGAGCAAGACAGGCAAAGGTGTTTGGAATCTGCAAAAAGCTTTTATAGGTCATGCTTAAGAAAAAAATGTAGTTTCAGAGAACAGCCACACTTGCTTCCCGGAGGTTTGAATCTTGAGAAGCTCAAGGGTGACAAATCAAATCTTTGGTCTATACGCGCTTCAGTAGAGTTGCGTATCATACTTGCAGAATATGGAGACTATTGGCTGTTTGTCAATGCGGGACATCATGACGCAATGTATGAATGGTCGGAACGCAGAGAGCATTGTTTTGACACCGCTCAAGCATTAGAAAGAGGTGATATTGCTTCTTTTACTGACGGAGAGGTTGAACAGGCGCTCCGAGGTGATGTTAGAGAGTGGATGGTTTTTCTTCATCCGGAACAGAGAGAGTATGTGCAACTCCGTTGTCGGGGAGCACTGAGAATCAGGGGCGGCGCCGGAACTGGCAAGAGTATTATTGCTCTACACCGTGCACTGGTTTTGGCGCAACGCTACCCGGAAGAAAAGATTTTAGTTGCAGCTTTTCACAAATCTGCGGTTGCCAATCTTGAAGATCTCCATAGAAAAATGCCGCAGTCCGCATCAAATCTGTATTTCAAGAATATAGACAACATTGTTTGGAAATATGCAATCCGCAATAGCAGTCGCAATAGCAGTAATGACGAAACAGAACCAGACTTCCCCTATTATCGCACGTCTAAGGTTGACAGAACAGATTTTCCAATTTATAGGCAGAAGGAAATTGATGGGAAGAAAAAAGCAGAAGATTTGTTCAAGCAGTATTTTATTAAACAGACTGCTCCAGGAACCGAACTTGAATCTTATTACTTTGATTACATCTACGAGGAAATTACTGCATGTATTTTGGGGCGTGATGCGGAAAGAGATGAATACTTGAATACGGACAAATTTGAAAGGGTTGGGCGCAAAACTACCTTGAAGAGAAAAGCGAGAGAAAAAATCTGGTCTCTCTACAGCACTTGGAGGACAAAGATGCATGAAGAAAAAGTGTTTTCTTTTGAAAAACTACGTTTGTCTGCGATGAGATATTTAGAGTCGGGCAGCGCTTTCAAGGAGCCGCCTTATAGAGCCGTAATTGTAGATGAAGCTCAGGATATGACTTTGGTTGGTATGAAATTATTAAGAGCATTGGTTGCCGGAAAGCCAACAAATCCAATACCGATAGACAGATTTGTAGCAATTGATGATATGGCTCAACAGATTTATCCGGGCGGGTTTCGTTATTCCTGGTCAGAGGTAGGGTTTGATAATCTGCAATCAATCATACCGTTGCCGGGCAACTACAGAAATAGCCGCGCCATTTTTAATGCGGCTCAAAAAGTGCGGGGCAGGAATTTACTTGTGACAGAAAGTGATCAGGATGAAAAAGCGTCTTTTCCGGAATCTGTTCGTGAGGATGGAGAAATGCCGATTTTTTTCAGAGTGGAAAAAGGACAAGAATATGTGAAGGTTTTAGAGCAACTGAATAAATTGAAAGAACAAGGATTTAAGGAAGAAGAAATTGCAATACTTTCGCACAGACGAAATTATGTTTACAGATTGCAGGAATTTTTGGAAAAAGAAGGTATAAATTGCCGGCGCTTTTCACATGAGGCATTAGTTGGAAAAAACGACGAGCCGATAAGGAAGGATAGTGTATTGATTACGACCTTTGACAGTGCAAAGGGGTTGGAATTTCGTGCTGTAATTATTCCCAGGATTGGAAAGTCAAGATTTCCACATACAATACGGTCGACTGAAGAAGAATTTTTACAATTAGAGATTGATCGTTTGTATGTTGCTATGACGCGCCCAACTGAACGCCTTATCTTAATTGCTGATGAAGAGCCATGCGAAGCAATTATGAGCGCGCAAGATGCATTTGACGGGAATTTGTGGCAACCAAGACTATAGTCTCTCTGAGTGCTTCTCAGTTTTGCAAAGTGCTTTCCGGGTTTATCTGTATTCTTATAAAGTATAATCGGCGAGCTTGCCGCTCAAACCGGCGATATGGCACTGGACAAAACAGGCTTTGCTGAACCCCTCCGAGGTAGCACAGTCCGGTTATAGACTCTATGCCGCCGATGCCGCAAAAACTGTAAAGGAGATACACAAACTACAAAAGGAACGCTGGAGAATCAGCGATATTAAAAAAATGTTGGATTGAGGTGTGGTCTTTACTGTTTGCTCTTCCAGGACTTTTCAGTTTGAGAAAGGCTTGAAATTAGGTGTACACAATACTTCATTCATCTGAACCTCCAAGCATTGCGTTGTTTTCCACCGATTGCCATACTGCCTGACGAGTGCAATACTTGTGTCCCCTGACTGCTACTTTTCCACCCTCCCAATGTCCGTTGTGCTTCCGTCCGGGTGCAGTTTCATTATGGTGTCGTTTCTAACCACAATCGCGTCATAGCCAAGTTTCCGTTTCCGTTCCAGTTCCTTTTTGATTGCTCTCTGGTGGATTTTCCAGACCGTTTCAATATCAACACTGCCGATGTCAATTTTTTTCCCCTTTGTGGATTTTGCTTCGTCCATCTCGTAGGCACTTTCCGCTTCTTTCAATTTCGTCTTTTTCATCTCCGCCTCCTTTCTAATTTTGTTATACAGCTTTTGGTTTACGATGACAACTTCTTTGCGGCACTGCGTGAATATGGGCTCTCTTTCGGGGTCGGAACTGTCAAGACACTTCACCTCACTGCAAACCGGAGCGTAAATGAAAAGGTTTCGCAGTGTTTTGCCATAGCGTCTGCGTATATCCTTCTCAGGCACATTATGCCCGCCTTGCTTTACACGTTGCTTTACTCTGTTCAGAGAGGTTTCCGCGCTTGGTATCCACAGGTAAATAAGATTGACGCGCCAGCCGTCTTTCAGCATGCGGCTTACTCTTGCCAGGTGCGCCGTGCCAGAAAGGGTCGTCTCAAACGCAAAATTTTCTCTTTTCTCAATGCACTCCTCAACCTTTTGCAAGAAGATTTTTCCAGCCTCAATCAGGTTTTTCCCGTCCTCTCCAAGCGGCGACAGAGCTGTTGCTATCATATCGGCGTTCAGAAAAATCTTGCAGTTGGTTTCCGGAAGAAACTCCATCGCAAAAGTGGTTTTCCCCGCCCCGTTTGGTCCCGCTATGATTGTGCAAACCGGTTGATTCACTTCGGGATTATAACACTTCGTGTATGATGCTTATTATGAACAGTTTTGTCTCCATAGATGTTGAAACCGCCAACCACAGGCGGGGCAGCATCTGCCAAATCGGTGTTGTTGAGGTTCGCCGTGGTGTTTTTACCGATGAGTGGTCAACGCTTGTTAATCCCGAAGACGATTTTGATGAACGCAATATCAGGATTCACGGCATCTGTTCGGAAGATGTTGCCTCCGCGCCGAATTTTGCGGATGTTTCAGGCGTCCTCCGTGCGAAACTCCGAAACCGCATTGTTATAAGCCACACTTTTTTTGACCTTCAGTCGGTAAAAGACGCCAAAAGAAGATACGGAATTGGGCCCATTGAGTTTCGGGACTGGCTGGACAGCAGAGAATTTGCTTACAAAGCCTTTGACTTGCGAAACGGCTCTTCTCTAAAGACTCTCTGCCGGGAACTCGGCATTTCATTTAATCACCATAATGCTCTGTCTGATGCAAGAGCGTGTGCCCAAATTGTTATCAGGGCTTGCGAATGCGTAAATTTTTCCGTTGCGGAATTTGTTTGAAATCAGGGAAAATTATGGGGGACACAATGTTTGATTCATCTCAACCCCAAGTATTTCGTTGTTTTCCCCGCCGGTTTTGACACTGTTTAGTGAGTGCAATAATTGTGTTCCCCCTGACCCCCTCACTCTCAACCTTCAATCTCCATGGTGTTTGCGTCTGGGGGAATTTTTATTATGGTGACATTTCTTATAGCAGAGGATTCCGTGTTTTCAATTTAGGGAAGAGCGAGAAGTCACGGTCGCAGGTGAGCAATTCTTCAACACCGTGGGCAACACATATAGCCGCTATTCGCGCATCATGAACAACTGCTCCGCGCACTTTTGGATGCCTGGCAAAACCACTCAGGATTTTCAGAAAATTTTCCGTTTCACCAATAAGACTGACTGATGGCAAATTTATCCAGTTTTCAAGCTGTTTCCACGCCTGTTCATTAGTAGCTGCTTTGCTTTTCCATATACGGCGATTTGTTACCACATTCATAAACTCATAACAGCAGGGCCATGGAATTGCCCAGTATTTGTTGTCTCTTGCGAGTGTATTCAACAATTCAAAAGCATCGGAATGTTTAGGCTCGTCCTTCCTGTGAGCATAAACAAGCAGATTGGTGTCAACAGCAATCAACTTCGACGCCAATCCTCGTAAATCATTTCACGAATCTCTTCCCAAGAAAGGTTTTCAAGCGGACTGGAGTCGCTAGGGTCTCCCGTGCATAGATTAGGATTCAGTTTATAAGATTTTTTGGTGGGAAGCTGCGCGGAAAGTTCCTTGCGCAACCCTTCCTCAACCACCGAGCGCAGAGAACGTCCGGTTTTCTTCGCATTACGTTTTGCCCGAATCAGCAATTCATCATTAATATCAATTGTCGTCTTCATATTCCCATACTACCCATATCAGTGAATATGGACAAGCAATACCTTTTTGGAAATCCGTTTATATAATTGTAATTCTTTTGATTTGTGGAACCGGAGTGTGCTTGCCTGCGGGGATGGCGATGAGGAGGACAGGGCTTTTATGCGCGACTTCTGGGTCAATTCGGGCTGCTATTTTCTTTGTGCCGGTTTCCACGGAGTTCCCGTCCGCCGAGAGCACAAAAAGTCATAACTTTACGGTGTCTTTGGATGGCCACATTGCTGATAAACAACCTAAAATTTGAGATAAATAATGTTTATGTGGAGTTTTTATTCTGTTGATTTCCAACAGGCCTCTTTGCTTCTTCTGCCAAATACATCTTCCCGCACTCATTACAGTAAAAATACCATTCGTAATAATACTTTTGTTTAGGCTTCAATTTCTTTCTTTCCGGTTTTTTCTTAATCATTGGTTTGGAGCAATGTCGGCACACCTTTTCTATTTTCGGAAGATTAGTTTTTCTTTCCACTTTTTTTCGGGGCGGAATTCCTGTTTTGCTCGCGTGTGATTTTTCATAGCCTTCGTCAACCTGCAAGTTTGCCGATTTGCATGCCTCAACGGCGAGTTGATCACACCTCTCGTTTTCCTCTATGCCCCGATGGCCGGGAACCCATTTAAAATTCACATTGTGTTTCCGGTGGACGGATAGAAAGCGTTTCCAAAGATCAGTATTTTTCACTTTTTCCCAATTTTTTTTCTTCCAACCTGCTATCCAATTCTGATTGACGGCATCAACCACATATTTTGAATCGCTGTAAATAGTTATGTCCAACGGGGATTCTTTCAGCGTCTCAAGGCCCGCAATGACGGCAAGCAGTTCCATACGACTGTTTGTTGTGAACCGGAAACCCCGCGAAAGCTCCTTTCTGTTTTCACCGCTTATCAGAACAACTCCGTAGCCTCCGGGCCCGGGATTTGGTTCGGCGGCGCCGTCCGTATATATGACAACCTTTTTCTTGCTCATTTCAGAAGGCTAACCTATCTTATTGTTTGCCGCTCTGCCCGCATTCAAAATCGGTTTGGATTTTACAGTTTACACTTGTGCGGCTGAGTGTATCGTTGCTTTCAATAACAAACTTCCGCCCTCGCCATAGAATTTTTTGAAACCGCCAACTGCAAAAAAGGGGCCGAATCTGCCAAATCCGGGCTGTTGAGATTCGCGGGAGTATTTCTACTGATGAGCGCGTACCCTTTATCCGTCTTTAAGTGAGAATGAAATGGCAATTAAAATAAATCCCGTTTTTTTCCAAACTGCTCTTCGCTTAAACATGCATCGGAGCGGCGGATTTTATTCCCAAATGCGGCTTTTTTGTATTCGCTTTTTGTTCTCTATAAAACTTCTCTGCAGGTTGCTCCAAATATTTATGCCGGCATACTGTTCAATCCTCTTGGTTGAAACAAGAAATGATTCAAGGGGATTTTTGCGGGGTTCGTTGGGTATGATGAAAGACCACATATCCAAATCTCCTTCTTTGTTTTCAGTGAGTACTGACTTAAAGAATGCGTTGGGTATGGGAAGACTGATGCAATTGTCATCACCTGTGCCGATAAATGTTGTGGCCACATCAAAATAGAAAATAGGCCCCGAAATAACATATGTTTCAAGTATTTCGGGTCTCGCATCCAAATCCCTTACGGCATTTTCAAGCTGCGCCCAGATGCCGCTGTTAAACTTGTGAACCTGAGGACACATATTTGAAAGCAGAAAAGTTTCACTGTTTTGAAGTTCAAACTCCTGTTGGTCGGCGCTTGCAACCAGATGTCCTCTGTCATAACCTGAACCTTTATAGTCAACAAGGTCAGCCCGGAACATTTCGGGTATCCTGTAATCTGTGCGGAAATTATCAGCCCGTTTAGCCCTCATATGGCTTGAGTCAATAATCTCAAGCGCCCACTTGGCTTGACGAAAATAGTATGAATAGCCAAGCACATAATGGCGTTTGAACACAACCTGATCGGCGGCCGGTATGCCGTAGCGAATTTCGCGTCTTCCACTCTGTATTTCCATTTTTTCGTCCTTCCGTGATTTTATCCCGACATCTATTACACAAAGGTTCGGGCGAGAATATAATCATTTTACCTCCTTATCAGGCTCCATTATAATTTGTTTTATAAATTCTACTTTGTATTAAAAAGCAGATGGCTGTTCAAAAAAGCAAAAGCTGTTTTGGTGCAAACGGTGAACCGCTTACCGAATACGGTTCCCGAAGCGAAGCGCGTGAGGGCGCGGATTATGCAAAATTCCATTTTGGCAATGAAAGCCTGGTGCCTTACATTTGCGAGATTTGCGGCTGTTTTCATATCGGACCCAAAGACCGTGCTCCAAGTAAAACATGTCCGGATTGCACAGGATCCGAAGGCGAAAACAAGGATATCTATCAAACTGAACCCGAAGCGCAAAGAATGGTAAAAATCAAAATGAAAAAGGGAAAATATTTGAGCGCCTATCCCTGCCCGGTTGGCAATGGATGGCATTTGACCAAAAAATAGAGACCGTTTTAACTTGAGTTATGCTTTCCTTTTCTCCTTTGACACTTTCAATGATTGTTTATACACTTGGCTTTTCGCGCGGGCCCATAGCTCAGCCTGGTTAGAGCGCACCCCTGATAAGGGTGAGGTCGATGGTTCAAATCCATCTGGGCCCAAGACAAACGAACGTCAGTCTGATTTTGCGCAGACGGCACCCGCTTCCAAACCTTGAGACCCGCTTACTTACGCGCTTATTATTATCTTCAGCGTTTTTTCCTTTGCCGCATTGCCGAAGGTGTCATATGCCGCCATCATCTCCTTCAGTTTGAAATGATGGGTTACAAGATTCTCCGGTTTAAGCCTGCCTGCCTGTGCAACCTTGAGCAGCATGGACGTGGTCTCCGTGTCCACAAGACGTGTCATCAGCCTGATGTTGTGACACCATAGACGTTCCATATCAAATGTGACAGGTTGGCCGTGAACACCCACATTGGCGTCTGACAGACATCAAAGGTGTCAGGCACACCGACCGCCTCAACGGACACATCAACACCCTCACCGTCAGTCATTTTCATTATCTCATTCACAGCTTCTCCTTTGGAATTGTCAATGGTTGTGGTTGCTCCCAGTTTTTTTGCAACTTTCAGGCGGTTCTTGTCCACATCAACTGCGATTATATGTGCCGGCGCATAGAATTGCGCGGTCAATATGGTGGCAAGTCCGACTGGGCCGGCTCCCACAACCGCAACCGTATCACCCGGTGAGACACCTCCGTTGAGAACTCCGCACTCAAAGCCGGTTGGGAGTATGTCACTCATCATTACAAGCCCTTCCTCGCTAATCCCGCTTGGAGCGTGATAGAGGCTTGTGTCTGCAAACGGGGTCCTGACGTATTCGGCCTGGGTGCCGTCAATCAGATGACCAAGTATCCATCCTCCGCCGCTTGAGCAGTGGGAATACATTTTGTTTTTGCACCGGTCGCACTTTCCGCACGAAGTGATGCATGAAATCAGAACCTTGTCTCCGACCTTGAAGTTTGAGACAGCATCTCCAACCTCCCTTACAATCCCGACCCCTTCATGACCGAGTATGCGTCCCTGAGCCACAGTTGGCACGTCCCCTTTCATTATGTGCAGGTCCGTGCCGCAGATAGTAGTTTTGGTAATCCGGACTATGGCATCAGTTGGCTCCTGAATGGTTGGCGCGGGAACCGTTTTCCAGGTTCGGTCGCCCGGACCATTGTAAACCAAAGCTTTCATATTGAACCCTCCTTCAAATAAAGACTGTTTTAATGTAGGTATAAAAGACTATAAAAGTCAACTTCTTTTTCAGTTGTTGTTACGCTTTTCCGCTTTTTTGACACGAGACCGTATTGATATAGATTTGAGGTCTTGGCGGAAACAGGCTGATACCGGTTATCTTGTTACTGATAAGAAAGAGGTTAATGGTTCAAGTAAGTTTGGGTCCGTGAAAATATTTGCCGTAAGATCGGGGGTGTAGCTCAGTTGGGAGAGCGCCGGCTTTGCAAGCCGGAGGTCGGCGGTTCGAGCCCGCTCACCTCCATGCAAAATATTCCGCAACGGGGTGCGGAAAATGATAATGTCCGTTTTTTGTGTAGTGAAGGAGAGAAAACATACAGTCTCTTTCTTCTCTGGTTGAAAGAACAGGCCCGACGGATTTTGTTTTCAGACGGTAAGACCAAACTCAAAAGAAAAAAACAAAACCCTCAATTTTCAGTTATTTTTACCCTGTGAACGGTAAAACAGGGGCCGTAGCTCAATTGGGAGAGCGCATCAATGGCATTGATGAGGTAGTGGGTTCGAATCCCATCGGCTCCACCACAACCCTTTTTCCGTTTTTCCACTTTGTGACAACCATTGTGTGTCCGGTCTGTCTTCCGTCTGTGTCTGTGCAAAACTTTCCATAAAAAGTCGTAAAATCCAGTTTTTTCGCTGTTTCCCGCAAGAGTTTGTCGTTCGTGTTTTGGCTTTCAGACACACATTTCTGAACTATTAAACCAATGTTAAAAGCCTGAGCGGCGGGGTAGTCAGGGGGGCGGCCGTATTCCCTGCGGAATATTTCCGCAAAATCAAAAGACGAAGGACCAAAATCCGGTTTTTCAAATTCCGTATTATCTTCCTCCCACTGGCTCACCGAAAAAACACCTTCGCTCTTCTCGCCGAGGTGCCGGACAAAATCCTCCACGCCCGCGGCGACAAAACATAAAAACCCCGGTCTTTTCTTCATTGATAAGACCTTTGCGGCAAGGGCGATGTCGTCTTCCATTCTGCCGCAAGAAAGTAGCGCTCCTCCGCCTGTTTCCAGTTCGCGCAAAACGGTCTCAAAGTCTGCGGTTCCCGAAAAGTATTCAAAACGGCAAACATTCATTCCCAACTCCCATGCGCGTTTTTCCGCCCCATCCGCCACGCTTTTTGAAAAACCGCTGTCGTGAGCATTTGCCATTACAATTTTTTTCCCTCCGCTCCGTTTTAGTATTTCAAGAACCGTTATGAAATAACGGCTCGCGGGAGTTATTGCGTTTACGGTGTTTTCATACCCGCTGATTTCATCAGCCGCTCCGCCGTGATTCCACAGAGTGCGCTTGCGGGAAAGCGCAGCCTTTGCCGCGGCAACGGTGAGACCGCTTGAATAAGGACCCAAAACAATGTCAACCGTTCGGTCGGCACAAAATTTTTCGGTTATAAAAGCCGCCTTTTCAGGCGAACTTTCATCATCTTCAATTACGACCTCCATGCGCCCGGCTCCGCGCAGGTCTGAGTATTTTCCCCAGAGTAAAATCCCGTCGCGGGCTTTTACTCCGAGCGGTGAGAACCTTCCTGTCAAACTGAGCGGGATTGCGGCTTTAAGAAACAATTTCAGGAAAGGAGGGAGACGGCTTTTTCTACTCTGTTCATACCTTCTTCAATGTTCTCCATTGATGTTGCATATGAAATTCTGACATGGTTTTCCATTCCGAATTCCACACCGGGAACAACGGCGACTTCCGCCTGACTCAGCAGAAAATCGGCAAAATCAAGGCTGTTGCTTATCTTTCTGTCGCCGAACTTCGCGCCGGTAAATTTTTTGATTGAAGGGAAAATATAAAATGCTCCCTGAGGGTTCAGACACTCAAATCCCATCTCCAAAACCCTTGAGACTATAAAGTCTTTTCTGCGTTCAAATTCCTCCGCACGTTTCTTTACGACTTCCTGACCGCCTGAGAGGGCTTCAATCGCGGCCATTTGCGCCATTGACGGCGGATTTGATGTGCATTGCCCCTGTATTCTTGACATGGCCGCAACCACATCAGCATTTCCCGCCGCGTATCCTATTCTCCATCCGGTCATTGAGTAGGTTTTGGAGACTCCGTTTACCATAATGGAGTTTTTTTTCACATCCGCGCCCAGAGATGCAACCGGGGTATGGGTGGAGCCGCCATAAAGTATTTTGTCATATATTTCATCCGATATTATGAAGATTCCGGCATCCATTACCGCATTCACCACGGCTTGCAACTCTTTTTCATTATATGTTGAACCGGTTGGATTTGACGGATAGTTCAATATCAGCGCACGCGTCCGCGGAGAAATTTTTTCTTTCAAAGCTCCGGGTGTGAGTTTGAATCCGTCTTTGAGAAATGTTTCAACAATAACCGGAACAGCTCCCGCGAGCGCAATCTGAGCGGGATATGAAACCCAGTAGGGGGAGGGAACAATCACTTCATCTCCGGGATTGAGAACCGCCTGGGCTATATTGTAAAGAGTGTGTTTCGCTCCGCATGAGACCATTACTTCGTTCTGTGAATATTCAATTCCGTAATCGTCTTTGATTCTTGCCGTTATTGCATTTTTTAGTTCCGGTATTCCGCCGACCGCGGTGTATTTGGTAAATCCGATTTGTATGGATTCAATCGCCGCATTCTTTACATTGCCCGGTGTGTCAAAATCCGGCTCACCCGCCCCGAATCCTATTACATCCACGCCCTCGGCCCGCAGCTCTTTCACCTTTGCCGTGATGGCAAGTGTCGCAGACTGTTTTATCCCCGCCGCTCTTTTGGAAATTTCTATGGTCATTTTTTCTTCCGCCTTTTCAGATTTTTATTTTCCGCGCAGTTTTTCCCGCAGGTTTTTCTCAACGAAATCCGGAATCAATCCCTCCGCCGAGCCGCCCAGGGCAACTATCTCTTTTATCAGGGATGAACTGATATACGAATAATTTGAGTCAGTAACCATAAACACCGTTTCAACTGCGGGGTTGAGAGATCTGTTTGCCGTTGCCATTTGAAATTCATATTCAAAGTCCGAAACATTTCTCATGCCTCTGATTATCATTTTTATTCCCTTCTCAGATGCGTAATTCATAAGCAGTCCGTCAAAACTTTCAACCCTGACATTGCCTTTGTTCTCAACGGCGCTCCTGACCATTTCAACTCTTTCTTCGGATGAAAAAATGGCTTTTTTTGAGATTTTCTTTGCAACCGCAACGGTGATTTCATCAAACACTTGAGCTCCGCGCTCAATGATATTGAGATGTCCCAGTGTCAAGGGGTCAAAAGAACCCGGGTAAATTGCCGATGTTTTCATTGTTTTATACTCGCCCGACCGCACTCAAGGATGCTGACTGTTGTTCCCCCATAACGTTTATTAAGGCGTTTTGCTCCGTTTTCACTTTTTGCGCCAGCCGACGCGGTTTCATATTCTATTACAATTCTTCCGTTTTCCGACAGCAGAGCCGAGAAGGCATCAGTCAAATCCTTTTCCGAAACCCGCTTGTAGAGCGCATATGGCGGCATAATAAAAACCAAATCAAAAAATTTCTTTTTTTCAAGCAGACGGGCGGATGTTTTTCTGTAGTCCGAATGCATAATCTCGCACCGGTCTTCAAAACCGCATTCTCTGATGTTATAACGGATAATGTCAGCAACGTGCGAGCTTTTTTCAATAAACACAACCGAGTCCGCTCCCCTGCTCAGAGATTCTATTCCCAGAGCGCCCGATCCAGCGAAAACGTCCAGAACTCTGGCGCCTTCAATATTTCCCAAGGTGTCAAACACAGACTTTTTCACCCGTGCCGCCATCGGGCGCACACCGCTTGAAGCGGTTCTGATTTTTCTGCCTTTTGCCGAACCGGTTATTACGCGCATGGCGCTGGAAAGGATACTAAAAATTCCTTACTCCGCTTTTGCTTGCGGTTCAATGCCTTCGTATTTGTGGAGTGAAGCCATCAGTTTTGATATATTGCTCAAACTTGGATTTCCCTCGGAACTGACCATTCTCATTACGCTTCGTGGCTTTTTGTCAACCATTTTTGCCAGTTTTTCAAACCCTACGGATGCGATTATGCAGTCCCGCAGTATGCCTTTTGCAATTTCCGGCTCTCCGTTGGCAAGACACTCCATCGCTTCTCTTAAACAGGCAACCCTGAGCTTCGGGCTTTTCCGCAAATCCTCTATCATTCTTTCCGAAAAATCCACAAGCATCTCGCTTTGCTGCGGTGTTAGTTTCAGTTCCATCGGACATCTCCCTCTTTCTTTCTTGCCTTGTATTCTACCCAAAGTTTCTTTGCGGTTTCAATATCGCGTCTCTGGCCTTTTTTCGTTCCTCCGCCGAGCAGGACGACCAACCTGTCGCCGTCTCTGCCGAAGTAAATGCGGTATCCGGGACCGAAATTCAAGCGGAATTCGCTCACGCCTTGCCCAATCGGTTTTGCGTTTGAAAAATTTCCTTCCCTCATACGCCTGACTGCAGTTTGAACCTTTGCCTCTGCCCTCTCGTCAAGACTATCAAGCCACTTCCCGAAAGGACTCTTGCCATCTTTACGCTTGTATTCAAAAATTATTATTTTGCTTTCCAGCAACACTTGCGGTTTGTCCATTAATTTGGGAGATAGAGCGTTCTAATGGTGGAAAGAATACTGAAAGAAGTTTGAAGAGTGAAGTTGTCTGCACTGATTGTGCTTCAAACTATCCGCTTCTTGATATATATTCAGCGGTGGAGACGAAGCGATGAGACAAGTAATGATTTACCCCGGTGAAGACAGCTACTGGGTTGCCGAATGTCCGAGTCTGCCCGGTTGCATATCTCAGGGGAAAACAAAACCGGAAGCCATTTCCAATATCAAAGAAGCGATTGACGGATATATCGCCTCTCTTGAAGATGACGGAATGTCCGTTCCGAAAGAAGATTTTGGCGCGATGGTTGTCGCGGTATGACCGCTTTGCCCGTTGTTTCGGGGCGGAATTGCGCAAAAGCGCTCGGTAAAGTCGGATTTGTTAAGAAGATGAATAATCGTGGCCGTGATTGTGGAACAAACAAAGCGTCATCCACGACCAGGTCCCCAGCTTGACCGGCGGCTTTATGAGTGCAGTTCGATCAATTGAATAAGGTTGCCGCAAGTGTCATCAAAAATCGCTGTTTTGGCTTCGCCGGCTTTCATTGGCGGTTGCGTGAAGGTGACGCCCGCGGCCTGAAGTCTTTCCACCTCAGCTTCAATGTCATCAACGCTGAATGCGGTGAACGGGATGCCGTTCGCCACGAGCGCTTCCTGAAAGGCGCGCGACGCGGGGTGCGCATTGGGCTCCAGCGCCAATTCCACGCCGTCTGGTTCTTCCGCTGAAACAACGGTGATCCAACGATGCTCCCCAAGCGGAATATCATGCTTGATTACAAACCCCAGCGTTCTAGTGTAGAAAGCCAGGGCTTTCTCTTGGTCCTCAACGACCACGCTCTTTATGTACATTTTCATTTCGCACCTCTTTATAAAGAATGGCTGGAACCAGGGATTGACAGTGTCCTTGAACGAAGCAACCGTCAGCAAATGAGCTTTTTTCCGCTCCCGCTAGGCGGTGCTGATCAATCCTGCCTGCTCAAGCGTATTCAAGTGTCGGGTAATATCTCTGCAAATGCTACAGAACGTTCCTCGGTAAGGTAAGCGCACAGCTCAAACAGGCTTTGATCATTCCGTTTTCTCAGCTGTTTGAGAATTAAGAGAAGCGTATCGTCGCCGAACGCATAATCTCGCACTGGTCTTCAAAACCGCATTCTCTGATGTTCTCACCGATAATGTCCGCCACGCGAGGGCTTTTTTCAATAAATACAACCGAGTCCGCGCCTCTGCTGAGATTCTATTCCCAGAGCGCCTGATCCAGCGAAAACATCCAGAACTCTGGCGCCTCCGGTATCTCCTAAAGTGTCAAACACAGACTTTTTCACCCGTGCCGCCATCGGGCGCACACCTTTTGCGGCGGTTTTGATTTTTCTGCCTTTTGCCGAGCTGTTTATTACTCTCATATCCCAACAAAGAATACCGAAAGGGTGTGGAGGTTTGAAGGGGAGTATTAAAGTTTGAATGAAAATTGAAGTAAAGATACAATAAAACGTTTTGAACAACCGGCGATTTACTGCTTCAGCGCGTCTCGGAGTGTGGGACGCCCTTGATGGCGGACATGGTAGTTTTGTTAAGTTTCTGAATAACGTTTCTCAAACTAATGCCCACGCTGTCATTGAATCTGACAGCTTTGAGTTTGCCGATACTAAAGATGATACTATTGCCTCACTAACTGCTATCTGCGACAAAATTATTGTCCGTGGTAATCCAACACTACTGGATCTAAAATCCGAACGCCTATTGATGAGCGGACTTTGCCAGCAGTTTCTGGGAGCGGAAGAATTGAACGAAGGACCCACGGTTGGGTTCCGCTTTTCCGGTGGTTTTAACAAAGATAGAGAACTTCGTGCCGCCCTTGAGGAACTACTGCTTCTTCCCTTTTCAGGCAATTTCCCTTCCCGCGAACTGACTTCTAAAATGAGAGAAAGCGTTGGTGACGAAGAAGACAGGTTTTTTGACCAGTTCAAATCTGTTTTTGGTAAAGGACTTTCGCTGTTCCTTCACAGTCAGATTAAAATCACAGATTTGGCGCAGTATCAGAGGATTGATTCACAATTAAGTAACAGCAGAGTTGACTTTGTTTTCAATGCGAACGGTATCCGCTGGGTTTTTGAAATAGATGGTGAACAGCACAAAGAAGCAGCACAAAAGTCTTTGGACAAAAAGAGAGATGCTTTCCTCAAAGAACACGGATGGAACGTTTACCGGTTTTCAAATGAGGATGTTCGTCAGGGACTGGAAAAACAACTTTTGGATTTAATGAATTAGGGGATTTGCAATAAGATTCAATACAAGAGGCAGTTTCCAAATCAGAAAACCACGCTGTTGCTCTTTACTCGGTTTTATTTCCAATTGCTTTGCAACGGTGTCTTCGCGGGTTGCTCTATCTTTATTTCTGTGAAGTTCTTGATCCCCGCAAAAGGCAGAGATTGTTGGTCATAGAAGAGGATTTGCCCGTTTTTGCAGAAGCATTTCGAGTTTTTCAAGTCATCTGGGAGAAAATAAACATTCTTACACAGAATACGCCAACCCGCTCCCAAACCGGAAATTGACATCGTTTTAGCGAGTGACTTTGCGGATAAGCGCTTCACGGATTCCGAACAGGATAGTGTGCGTTTTGTTGATTCCCCGAATGGTAATTATGATTTGATTCTCTCTCACAGTTCTTTTTTGTTTGCAGGAGATATTGGACACAAAGAGAAGGTTCATACGGACAAACGCAATGAGAAAATTGTGCGTATGAGACGTGCTGTAGGTTTATGCGTTGAGCGTTCACTGCAACGGTTTTCGCCTTTACGCTATGAACTTGCCGACCTTGAAGAGATGATTTCTCAACAAAACTGCGAGAAACTCTCAGCGGGTGCGGAGAGAAAACGGGAAGCACTCCTGTTTTTTTGAGGAATGTATTCGGTAAACGCGACTTCCGGGAAGGACAGTTGCGTGTAATTATCCGCCTTCTACAAAGAAAATCCTCAATTGTACTTTTGCCGACCGGCGCAGGGAAGTCTCTCACCTACCAACTCAGCGGCCTTCTTTTGCCCGGTATGACACTTGTTGTCGACCCGCTTGTGGCTCTTATGAATGATCAGGTCCAGAATCTGCAAGCTGCCGGGATAGATATAGTAGATTCCATAAGCAGCGGTGATCCGTCTTCCAGAAGTGCGGTTTTAGAAAAAATGCAGAATGGTGAGATTGCGTTCCTGTTTATATCTCCGTAGCGCTTGCAATCCCAGGAGTTCCGGAATCATTTGAGGGCTGTGGTTAATGATTTTCCCGTCTCTCTTGCTGTCATTGATGAGGCGCATTGTGTGTCGGAATGGGGACATGATTTCCGTCCGTCTTATCTGCATTTGTCTCGCAATTTGAAACACTACTGCGGTGGCGTTAATAACAACCCGCCGACATTTGTGGCACTTACAGGCACAGCATCTTTTGATGTTCTTACTGACATTCAAATGGAAATGGAGGTCCAAGATGAGGAAGCAGTTGTTTTGCCTAATTCATTTGACCGTCCAGAGTTGAGGTTTGATGTTCGCGTAGTTCAGTCCAGAGAAAAGATGGGTAAATTGATTGAGATCAAGAGAAATTTGCCCCGCACTTGAGGCTTAACCCTCAGAACTTCGGTGATTTAAGAGGGGATGAAACAAACTGCGGCATTGTCTTTTGTCCACACGTCAATGGGACCCTTGGTGTTGTGCAAGTTGCTGAAAGACTTGGACATAAAAACTACTATTCCGGTAGCAAGCCCAGAGCGTTTCAAGGAAGTGATCAACAGTGGAACCAAAGAAAGATTTCTGTCCAAGAGGACTTTAAAAGAAACGCCTCCCAGGAGCTTGTTGCCACCAAGTCTTTTGGCATGGGGATTGACAAACCCAACATTCGTTACACAGTTCACTACACCATGCCTCAGTCTGTTGAAGCGTTCTATCAGGAGGCTGGGCGGGCTGGCAGAAACGGCAGGCAAGGATATGCTTTGTGTTCAATTATTTACAGTGATGATAATTGGGACTATGCCCAGGAACTACTCAATGAGCCGGACCATAGCAAAGCCCGCAAGAAATTTGAAACAAACAAAGTTAAATGGGATGACAGAGGTGATATTCTCACCCTGCTTTGGTTTTTATTCAATTCATATCAAGGACAAGATGAAGGAGAAAAAGCATTTGATTTTTGGAAGCGGAACCTTGCTCCGAAAGTCGAACGTTTGCCGATTGGAGCGAAAAATACGGCAGATATTTCTTTCACATCTGAAAAAGACCGTGAAACCAAAGAGAAGTCTATTTTTAGACTCATGTTGCTGGGTGTAGTTGATGACTACACGATTGATTGGCAGAAAAAACATTTTGCAGTTCAAGTTAATCAAACAGACTCTCTTAAGATCAGGGAACACCTTCACAAATATCTAAGTCAATACAAACTTGGAGACTATGCTGAAAAAAAGTTGAAATCATTTCCCCAAGATACGGTTGAGAACTCACTGCAAAAAGCGCTCAGTATCATGATTGATTTCATCTACGATGAAGTTGTTGCAAAGCGTAAACAGGCCCTTCGCACAATGGGCGAGTTGTGCCGCAATTTTAAAGACGGTGAAAACTTTCGTGAGTCCATTCTTTCATATCTGCAAGAGTCTGAGTTTTCAGATGAATTGAAAAAGTGGGTTGGCTCTAGTTACAACGACATTGGACTTGAGCGCATAGACAAATTGTTAAAACAAGTTGACGGACTTGACCAGGCCAAACGACTTGTAGGCACAACGCGTCGCATGTTGGATGAAGACCTGGGAAACTTGGCTCTCCGTTATCTTTCCGTTTGCGCTCGCACCATAAGCGAGACGGAAAGTGACAAAGGTATTCTTGATGAAACCAGAACATTAGCAACTCAGATTCAATTGCAGAGAAAAGACTTAAAAGATTGTGATGATATTCTCATTTCTCTCTCGCTTTACATAGATTCCAAGCGGAGTTCCTTGTTGAATAGAGTTGGCAAAATCATTTTTACCCATGCTGGAACGTATGCCTTTTCGCGGCGTGTATTGAAATCTGGACTTTTGCACAACAAGGTTTTTTATGAAAATTCGGTTGAATTAATTAGCCTCAAAGTTTTTCAAACCTTAAAAGAGATGAAGTTTCTCAAAAGCAAATAATTGTTAAAGTCCCGATATGTCAGATCCTAACAAAATTTTAGAACTGGAAGAAACATTGGAGAAATTGGTTTCTGAACTTAACCGTATGAAAACTGCGGCGGAAACCCTTCAAGATGCGGGAAAACGCATGGATGAGGTTTTGGGTGCCGCAGAAAATATTGCGACTAAAACAAAACAGGTTCCGGCTCACATAAAAGGTTTTATAGATGAGACTGAAAAATCTGTGGAACAAGTTATAAGTGAGTCTAAGAAGGTATTAGAAACTCTTTCTAAAACTGATTTTAATAAACTTGCGGAAGCCGTTACTACAATCAAATCAGATATAGAGTCTCTTGAGGATGAGTTCCAGAATAGCAACAGACAGACTATAAGTGAATTGGGTGAAGTTAGGAGCAAGGTTTCTGAAATTGAGTCCTCGGTGCAGGTGTTCAGGAATGAGTTCCGAACTGAAAGAGGGAAAATTGAAGAGGATATTGGCGGAGTTGATAGCAGGCTTGTTGCTGTTGAGTCTATAATAGAGAAGATGAATCAAAAATCAAAGACAAGACAGTATGTGACAATGAGCTTTGTCATTTTGACATTTTTCGTTGCTCTCGCTGTTCTTTTGGGAATATTTGCCCCAAGTGTTATGGAATTGACTTTGCCCTTTTAATTCAGTTATTCACCCCTCCGCCATTATTTCAATAATTCGCGGGGCAAGGCAGTTCAGCATCAGGGTTTGCATTGGCGATTCATCGCCGGTTTGGTAGAAGTCAATCATCAGGCGGTTGAATTCAAGCTGCTTGCTTGCGGGCAGATTGATAACGGGCAATCCGCATGAGAGCAGAATGCCGTTCATCATTATTCTGCCAATGCACTTGTTGTCATCATAAAAAAACTGTGTTCTTGCCATTTACAGAAAAAGGGATACGGAGTTAGCGTAGGTTCGCTCAATGTCCGCTTCCCGTTGATATAAAAAAGCGGTGTGTTTTTCCTCCAACTTCCGCCATTTTTCTCTCAACTCCGAGGCATTCGGCGGTTCGTAATCCGTGCCGGCCATTGTAACGCCGCCGTCTCTGAATTTTTCCCACAAAAGCGCTTCCCGCTTTGCGAGAATTCCGTGCAGTTCGCAAACAAAACTTTCAGAAAGATTGAATTCATCGGTTTCCAGCCGCTTTAAGAGAAACTTCCACGTTTCCGCCTGATTCAGCGCAATGGTTTCGTCTTCCAATCGGTGTCCGCCAACTGTTACGCCGTCAAGCAAGGTTTGCACTTCGGGCAGGGTGAAGTTCACCCCTTCAAGGTTCACCGCATCGCAGACCAATTCGGGCAACTGTTTTGCGGCAAGCAGAACGGCTTTTTTGCGGTTTGGTTTGATTTTTGAAAGGTCAGGCATTGGAGGCAATAATATACGCTTCGGCCGGGAAAATTGAATGGGCGCACGAAACAAACCGCTGATTGATTAAGCTCCGTATTTGTAATATAGTAAAGGAATTCCAAACCTTTTCCGGTTTTCAAAATATGGCAGAAGAC
Source organism: Thermodesulfobacteriota bacterium (assembly GCA_965198945.1). Lineage (GTDB taxonomy): Bacteria > Desulfobacterota_D > UBA1144 > Nemesobacterales > Mycalebacteriaceae > Mycalebacterium. Next base: position 82,835 of record CBDAQI010000004.1, read on the forward strand.
ACATCCCGTTTCGTTCCCGCAAGCATTGAAGATGAGATGAAGGAGTCTTATCTCTCCTATTCAATGAGTGTGATTGTGGGCAGAGCGCTGCCCGACGCCAGAGACGGAATGAAACCCGTTCACAGACGCATTCTCTACGGTATGCACGAAGCCGGGAACGCATGGAACAGACCTTATAAGAAATCCGCCCGAATAGTCGGGGAAGTGATGGGTAAATTCCCACCCTCACGGCGATTCGGCAATTTACGACACGCTTGTGAGAATGGCCCAGGATTTCTCAATGCGATATCCGCTTGTTGACGGGCAGGGAAATTTCGGCTCAATGGACGGTGACCCGCCGGCCGCGATGCGCTACACGGAAGTCCGTCTTGACAAAATTGCGGGAGAGCTTCTGGATAATCTTGACAAAAACACGGTTGATTTTGTTCCAAACTACGATGGCGGAGACGAGGAGCCGGTTGTTCTTCCGGCGCGTCTGCCCAACCTTCTGCTTAACGGCTCCGCAGGAATTGCCGTCGGTATGTCAACAAACATTCCCCCGCACAATCTCGGCGAACTTGTTGACGCTATTGCGGCTCAAATAAAAGACCCCAATATAACTACCGCGCAGCTTATGAAACACCTCCCCGGTCCGGACTTCCCGACCGGAGGATTCATCCACGGCAGCGCTCCCATAAAACAGATATACGAAACCGGAAGAGGGATAATCAAAATCAGGGCGAGAGCCGCCATAGAGAGACAGAAAAAAGGAGATCGCAGCCTGATAGTGATAAGCGAGGTTCCTTATCAGGTCAACAAAGTCAGGCTCATAGAGCGCATCGCTGACCTTGTCAAAGAAGACAAAATAAAAGGAATAAGCGACATTCGCGACGAATCTGACAGAGACGGAATACGCCTTGTAGTGGAACTTAAAAGAGGCGAGAATGCCGAGGTAATACTCAACCAACTCTACAAAAACACCCAGATGGACACATCATTTGGTGTGATAATGCTTGCGCTTGTCGGCAGCAAGCCGGAGATCCTTCCTCTCAAAAGCGCTCTTGCCAAATTCATAGAGCACCGCAGGGAAGTCGTAATACGCAGAACCCTGTTTGATCTTGAAAAAGCCGAAGCGCGGCTCCATATCCTTGAGGGTTTGAAAACGGCTCTGGACCACCTGGATGAGGTCATAAAACTTATAAGAGCTTCAAAAAGTCCCGAAGAAGCCAAAAACGGTCTTATGGCGAAACTCTCCCTGTCCGCCATTCAGGCACAGGCGATTCTTGACATGAGACTGCAGCGGCTCACCGCTCTTGAGAGAAACAAAATTGTTGAAGAGAGAGACGAACTTCTGAAGACTGTCGCCGAGGTCAGAAAGATTCTTGCAAGTGAAGATCTCATCATGGAAATCGTAAGCGATGAACTGAAAGAGATAAAAAAGAAATATTCAGACCCGCGAAGAACCGAGATAATTGAAAACGCCGAAGAGATTTCAATGGAAGACCTCATATCAGATGAAGATATGGTCGTAACAATTTCCCACGAGGGTTATATAAAAACCACACCTCTCAGCATTTACCGCAGCCAGAGGCGGGGCGGCAGGGGCAAGAAGGGAATGACCACCCGTGAGAGTGACTTTGTTGAAGACCTTTTTACGGCTTCAAACCATGACCGGGTGCTCTTCTTTACCAATCACGGCAGGTGTCACTGGTTGAAAGTTTACGAAATCCCCGAAGCCGGTAGAACCGCAAGGGGCAGGGCCATGGTTAACCTGCTGAACCTCGGCCAGGGTGAAAAAGTGGCCGCCGTGCTTCCGGTGAAAAAGTTTGAGGAAGACAAGTTTATTCTTATGGCCACACGGCGCGGCATTGTTAAGAAAACGAATCTGATGGCGTATTCGCGTCCGCGTTCGGGCGGAATAATCGCTCTGAACATAAAAGACGGAGACGAACTTGTCGCAGCGCGCATAACAAACGGAAGCAGTGAGATTTTTCTCTCTTCACACGAAGGCAAGGCAATCCGTTTTGAAGAGGAGAAGGTTCGCGCGATGGGCAGGGGGGCGGCAGGAGTGAAGGGAATGGGGCTGGACAAAAACGATTTCCTGGTGAGTCTTGAAACCGTTGAAAATCCCGAGGCGCAGATTCTGACGGTTACCGAAAAGGGTTTTGGCAAAAGGACGCGCGTTTCCGATTACCGGCGGACAAATCGCGGCGGCAAGGGAGTTAAAACCGTTGATATAACAAATAAAAACGGCAAAGTGGTCGGTGTTTTTCAGGTTGCGAACGGAACGCAGCTCATTCTTATAACCACCCCCGCCGGAAAAGTAATCAGGGTCAATGTGAGCGAGATAAGGAGCACCGGGCGGGTTGCCCAGGGCGTAAGGATAGTACGTCTTGACGAGGGTGAAACCATTGCGGCTGCGGCGAAGGTTGTTGAGAGAGAAGACCCTGATATTGAGAAAGATGAAGCTGTTTCACAAACGGCCAACGGCGCTGATGAGGCGGCGGAAACTGACGAGGATTGAGGCGGGATTGCGCCGCGAAATAGAAAATGTTTTTACATACCTTCCGGGCAACAACTGTTTTGCCTGCCATCCGGAAAATGAGCTCGGTTTGAAACTGAGGTTTTACGCAGATGACCAAAGCGGTGAGGTTTTCACAACACTCACTCCCGAAAAACATTTCAACGGATTTCCCGGAATTCTTCACGGCGGGATCCAGTGCGCGATACTTGATGAACTCGCCTTCTGGGCAATGTTTGACAAAGTGGGCAAGCTCGGCCTTACAACCCGGATTGACCTGCGCTATCTCGCTCCGGTCGGTTTTGACGCCCCGCTTGACGCGCGCGCGAAAGTGTTTGAGCAAAAAGACAGAACCGTCCGTGTTTCAGCCGCAATTAAAGGGAAAAATGGTAGAGACTCGGCAAGAGCCATTGTGACATATACGCTTCCCGACAGAAAAACCCTGAACTCCATTCTCGGAGAGAATACACTTAAGGGGAAGTTTGAAAGGTATATCAAGGAGTGAAGGTATTTTCACAGTATAAAATTTATGGAACCCGGAGTAACTATAAATGAAAGATTATAAGAACAGGTCTTACTTATCCGTGACGGAAGTTGCTTCATATTTGGGAACTACCGTTAAGAATGTTCACAGTCTTGTGCGCTCAAAAAGTTTGAAGAGTTATAAATCAACAAGTGGTCAATATAGATTTGACATCAAGGATATAAAGAAAGCTGTTCCGATGATAGGTAACAAACCCTTTCAGCATATTGACACAGAAACTGTAATTGAGATTGAAGAAACAAAGCAGATTCTTTATCTCGGAGATTCTCGTAGGATGAGCAAGGTTGACGATGAATCTGTCCACTTGTCCATTACTTCACCTCCCTATTTCAATACAAAAATGTATTCCCAGGATAGCAAAAATGATTTGGGCAATATACATGAACTGGAACAGTGGCTGACCGAAATAGGAAAAGTTTGGGGTGAGGTTTTCAGGGTTCTGCAAGCGGGCAGGAAGTTCTTTCTAAACATAATGAATCTACCTGTAAGACACAAAGGTAGTTTTAGGACACTTAATCTAATAGGAAAGACGATTGATATATGTGAGGAAATAGGGTTTGTTTTCAAGAGAGATATAATTTGGCAGAAGACTAACGGTGTTCGTGCCCACTTTGGAACTTACCCTTATCCCGGTGGTATTCTTATAAACAACATGCATGAATTTATTCTTGAATTTGACAAACCTGCAAAGCCGGGAACCAAAAAATACTCTCACTTGACAAAAAAACTGAAAGATAAGTCCAAGTTGACAAAAGATTTTTGGTTGTCTCTAAAAAACTCCGATGTGTGGATTATGAAACCGGAAAAGAGTGGAGGCAATCGTAAACATATAGCTCCATTTCCTATTGAATTGCCGTTGCGTCTTGTAAAAGCATACAGTTTTGTCGGTGAAACAGTCCTTGATCCTTTCTGCGGTTCTGGTACAGCTCTCATTGCGTCTGCACGGGAGGGTCGTAATGGTATAGGATGTGAACTCAATAAGGATTTTCTTAATCATGCAAAGAGTGAGCTTAATAAGGAGAAAAATCGGCTTCTATGAGAGAACTCCTTGATAGCAGAGGAGTCTATGCACAGTCAAGCGATATTAAATCAAGAACTTATCTTGAATATCGCAAGGATATGAAGAAGAAAGCTATAGCTGAGTTGGAAACAAGGGAGTGGCTTGAAGAGAAACTCAAGAGAATGTACGAAACTGAAAATGTTCAAGTAGTCAAAAGCGGGGGAGATTCCCACATATGGTTTTTGAGAAAAGGGGGAACTGTGTCAGGTGAGCTGGACTATAAAGCCTTTGTAAATGGTTCCGAATACAACCTTGAATTTCAATATACAGACAGAGCCGATTTGGATTTTTACGATTTCAAAGTTTCAAAAGTCGGCAAAAAACAAAGAGGTAAGAATAAAAGGCTGCCTCATAATGACAGATTATTTTTTTACATAATCAAACCTTCTTGTCAATTTGCATTGTTTACTTCCAAGTGGATTATGGAAAATGGCAGGGAAGAAAGTGTTCCAGCTTGGGGTAGCAGGCCCGCTTTTAGAATTCCTGCCGCTTCATTTAAAGAAATTTTTGAGAGCGATGAAAGCTTGGTTCCAATAGTTGATTCAATAAACAAAAAGAATCAACTGTTGGATGAGCAGTCGGTTTTTATTGCCAGAGAGAAACTGAAATTTTCCAGTGAATTGCAAGCGGTTGTTGACCGAGAGGAAATATTCAAAATTATTCCCAGAACAATGGAAGGTTTTTACAGGTCTTGTTTTATTCTGGATAACATTGGCAAATATCCTGATAATCTTCCTCTGTGGTTGGTTTACGGAACAAGCCTCTGCTCCAAGGATTTGAATTCTTATCAGCACGCCCAGTTGATGTATTCACTTGACTATTTTTATGCGAGGTTGGATCAACCCTCAAATAATGAACTGAAGGCATTTGTTGGGGCAATGAAAATTTTTTCGGCTTATATTGAAGAAGTCCAATCCAATAATTTTCAAACCTCCGCTGATTTGTCTCCAAGAGAAGAGGTTGTGAACTTTTTATTTCTGGTCAATTTGTATGAAGATTTAATTCAAGAGTTAAGGTTTACGAACGAGATAGAGGATTTTTTGCCAGTTAACAAAATTTTTCAATCCATTAAAAAAATAGATTCCATCCTGAATATTCTGGCGAATTAGAAAGGAAAAAACAAAAATGAAACTCTACACACATCCCCTTTCCGGCAACGCTTATAAAGCCGAACTTCTGCTGTCTCATCTCGGCGCGGAGTTTGAGAAAATCAACATTGACATATTCAGGGGTGAGAACCGGACTGACGAATTCAGAAAACTCAATCCCAACTGCAAAATTCCGGTTCTTGTTGACGGCGATTTTGTTATGTGGGAATCAAACGCGCTTCTGTTCTATATTGCCCGCAAATTCGCGCCAAACTCTTATCTTCCCGAAGATCCCGAGGCTTTTGGTAAGGTGGCGCAGTGGGTTGTATTCGGAAAAACAACTCTGGACACTTCGCTCGCGCTTGCGCGTTTCTGGACAAAATATCTTGCTGCGGAAAAGGTTGATGAAGACGCTCTCACGCAAAAACGGAAAGAAGGCAGAGCCGCTCTTGAGATTTTGAACGGCGCCCTGAAAAACCGAGAATTTCTCTCAGACGGCTACACAATCGCGGATATTGCCTGTTATCCGTATGTTTCGCTCGCAAATGAGGGCGAAATTGACATTTCACCGTATCCCGAAGTTTCAAAATGGGTCGGAAGAATTGAGTCTCAGCCCGGATTTGTTCGTATGGGTAAATGAGCGGGTGGCGGGATTCGAACCCGTGACCTTTTCCTTGGCAAGGAAACGCTCTAGCCAGCTGAGCTACACCCGCGAAGATGAGGCATAAAGGTATCTTTCACTTTTTTTGTTGTCAACTTGAGTTTGGTAAATGAGCGGAAGACGGGATTCGAACCCGCGACCCTTTGCTTGGGAAGCAAATGCTCTGGCCGGCTGAGCTACTCCCGCAGTATTTTACTTTTGACCGCAAAAGCGGAAAATATCACCTGCCCGCCCGCCTGTCAATCAGCACCGGTGTGCTTTTTGGTATTTCGCAAATGTCCGGAACAGAAAGAAAATTTGTCTCACGGGTTAAAACAGCAGTCATAAAGATAGGCAGCAGTATGCTGGTTTCCGACTCCGGGATTGACGAGAGTGTTTTTGCGGGTGTCGCACGGCAGGTTGCGTTTCTGCGCAAAACGGGAACCAGAGTCATCATAGTTTCTTCGGGCGCAATTGCCGCAGGGATGAAAAAACTCGGTCTGGACTCAAAACCTGAATCAATGCGCCGCAAACAGGCCGTTGCGGCTTGCGGGCAGAGCGATTTGATTCGCAACTACGAGAAGGCTTTTTCGCAAAGCGGTTTGTCCGTGGCTCAGGTGTTGCTCACGCAGGACGGACTTTCCTCAAGGCGCTGTTTTCTCAATGCCCGCGGCACTTTGAACGAACTCTTGGAAATGGGAGTCATGCCGGTTGTCAATGAAAATGACACAGTTGCGGTTGAAGAGATAATGTTCGGTGACAACGATAATCTTGCGGCGATTGTGGCCACACTTGTTGAGGCGGATTTGCTGCTTATGCTCACCGATACCGAAGGCGTTTATGAGACCAATCCCGAAGAAAATTCAAATGCGTGTCTTTTGCCCGTAATAGATAACATAGAAGAGGCGATTGAAAAAAATGGCGGAGACACTTCGGGAGCAACCACAACGGGCGGAATGAAAACCAAACTTCAGGCGGCGGCAAAAGTTTGCGCTTTTGGCATCCCGGCGATTATCGCGGACGGCAGAAATTTTGAAAACATCGGGAAAATTTTTGCCGGTGAGGAAATCGGGACGGTGGTTTTTCCGAGTGTGGAAAAACTCGGCGCGCGAAAACACTGGATTGCCCACACACTCAAACCCAGCGGAGAGATAAAACTTGACGGGGGAGCCGCAAAAGCGGTCGGAAATTCCGGCGGCAGCCTTCTGCCTTCGGGAGTGAAAAATGTGAAGGGGCGGTTCGGCAGAGGTGATTCGGTCAGATGCGTTGACCCGGACGGAGTGGAAATTGCCCGCGGTCTGGTTTCCTATTCATCTGATGAGATAAAAAGGATAAGCGGTTCAAGAGCCTCGGATATTGAAAAAATTCTCGGCTACAAATACGGGGACGAAGTCATACATCGTGACAATCTTGTTTTGTCCGCAAATAAAAACTAAAGTGTTCCCCTGACAGTTTGAATGCGGCGGGAAAAAGCCGCTTTAATAGGGTCAAAACTGTCTTCGGTATTTTCACTGTTCCGGGAATAGTCAGAGGTGAATTTGTCTTTGCGCTCAACCTGCATAATGCTTTTGTCATTTCTGAATGCGACGAACTGAGCCCCGTCGGTTTCCTCGGAAATTCTCTGAAGAATTTTCGGGTAATTTTTTGAGCCGATAAAAATTGAATGTATGCGAATTCCAAGCCGCTGCGTTCTTTTGACGGTTTCACGCAGGGGTCGCGGTTTCGTCCAGTCTTGCTGAGTGCGGTGCGGCGCCCCGTAATTAAGGTATTCCACGAGCTGCTTTTTCTCGCTGCGCGGACGGGGCTGCTGGACGGGTTGTTCATCGTCTTCAAAGGATATGTCGCCGGAGGTCGGAATGCCGTCGGTTATGAAAAGAATATGTTTGTTTCTGCGCCCGCGACCTTTGAACTCAACCACGGCATTTTTCAAGGCTTCCTCATAGTTTGTGTTTCCCGAGCAGTCTGTTGACTCAGCCATATTCATGAGCCACGGGTACTCTCTTGTGAAAAAATTGTTTCTGCCCGCATGCCTTTTGTAGGGGTCTGCGTTGTGGTTGAACTCAAGGTAGCCAACCCTCATGTTTTTTGTTCTGGCAAGTTCCACCACTCCGCGCACAACCGATGACGCCCATTCGCTGTATGTTCCCATCATTGAGGTGCTCACATCCCGTAAAATGGCGATTTCCCCTCCGGTTGATTCTTTCTCCCTCATCTGCACACGGGGCAGACTCGGCGAGGATGTGTCAGACCAGAGGAAAAATTCCGCCGGATCAGTGTCTTCAAGCTCAAAAGAGTTCGTCTTTCTCCATTTTCTCGGCATTCCGCCGGGATGGGTGGTTTTTGTCGCCATGCTTCTCTGGAAACTGCCCTCCAGCGCTCTCATTATCGTTTTGATGTTTTTTGCCGTCTCGTAGTTTCTGTATGAGGCCGCTACGGCTTCATCCACATCACCGGCGCGGGTTGATTTGCTTGATGTGGTTTTCTCCGAAAGCTTTTTATGCTCGTCTTCTTCAGGCCCCTGGTCGGGCTGTCCCCTGGGATCTGAAGGGATGTCCATCCCTTCGGGCGGGCTCATTTTCTGTTCCTGAAGGTCTTCTAAAACCTGAAAAAAGGTTTCACGGGCGGCGTCATGCTCTTCTTCGGCTTCCTTGTCGGAGTCTTCATCGGGCATTTCTTCTTTTTGCTTTTCGTTCTCGGGCAGGTCTTTGTCAAATTCTGAAAGAGGCTCCGGCTCCTGTTCATTCTGCGGACGTTTCAGCTCGTCCGGGGTTTTTTTTTAGCAATGATTTGCTCAAGGATTGCGTCCATCTGCGCATAGACTTCGGGCGGAATGCGAAAAACGGTTATGTATTTGAGCACTTCAAGGTCTTTCATCACGCATGATTTTCTTCCTTCAAGAACCGCATGAGCCCTGATTATTTTCAGCGCTTTTACAAGAAATGTCCTGTCGGAAATAAGCGAGTTGGTCTCGTTAAGACCGAATTCTTCAACAAGAATGCGTATGAACTCTTTCAGCCCCTGCTGAACCTGTTTGGGGATTGGAGTGGTTTTTACCTGTTCGTGAAGTTTGTCAAGCAGAGTTCTGTCCAGCAGCTTGGGAACTTTGATTTTCTCATCCCTTCCAGAGTATAGAGAAATAATTTTTTCCGCGGTTTCCCAGTCGCGTTTGTAGGAAGTTCCGACCGATTTTATTTGAATCACAAACCTGTCAAGATTGGCCGGGTCAAGGGGCTCGTTGTAGTATTCGTCCGCAGTCGGGTTGCTTGTGGCAATCGCCGTCATCAGGGGAAGGGAGTCTTGAAAGAATTTTCTTTCATTAAGTATTCGCAGAAGCACGTTCAGCGATTCTCCGGGAGCACGCGATATGTCATCAAGCAGGCAGATTTCTGCGGTGAGTATCCCGCCCTTTACTATTTTCTGCCGTATTATTTCCTCGTCTTCATTCGCTTCTTTTGATATTACCATGTCTCCCACGAGCTCTGAAAGACGCGTGTCTCTGTGGAGCTGGTAGAAGAAAAATTTGAGATGGGCGCAAGACGCTATAATCTCTGAAAGCATGGTTTTTGCGGTGCCGGGGGGACCCTCAATATAGATATGTTCCCTTGATAAAATGCCGAGCAATAACGCGGTTTTTACTTCCCTGTGTCCTATGATGTGCTTGTCAAGCTCTTTCTGGAGCTTCTTAAAAACTTCCCTGCTCATTTCAAAATTTTTCTCCAAACAGTTTTATTTGATAAACTTTATACGCCAGTATTTTTTTCCGCAAGCCGCGTTTATCTTGTCCTTGCTTTATCTTCTTTAGTTTGGTAGACTGAAGTATAAATTTTAATCAGATGAAGTCTACCACTGTAAAAATCAGCATAAGCCAGGACGGCCTTCTTCCGCAGCAAAGCATTGAACTTGGGCGGACGCTTTTGCAGAGTTTCCCCAAAAAACTCATGAACGCTCTTGATTTTGAGAAAGTTGACGGTGACAGAAAGAATACGACTTTTATAGGAATAGTTCCTGTGTTTGTGGTGATTGGTGAAAAAACTCAGGAAATTGAAATAGAGCTGACGGTTGCCCATCCGGAATTGCGTGACAAGGTTGTTGATATTTTCACTTCAAAACAACCCATAATTGCGTCCGCAGAAAAAAAACAGCCTGTGTCCGGTGAATCCTCAGTCCCAAAAAAGGCCGCCAATTCAAAAACATCCGGAAATGACATAAAGAAAACTCCGGCTCCCGCTTCAAAGGCCAAACCCGTATCCAAGCTCCGGAAAATCTCCTCCGCTGAGACAAAGAAAAAAGTTTCAAAAGGCGCAAAGAAGCGGTAACCGAACATTTCCCGGTATCGGGTGATTTTATATGGTGGATAATGAGTTTGAAAAAGCCCTTACATTTGATGACATACTCCTTGTTCCGTCTTTTTCAGAAGTTCTCCCTGCGGAGGTTGATGTTTCAACCTCTCTTACAAAATCAATCAAACTGAAAATTCCCCTCATCAGCGCCGCGATGGACACTGTTACCGAGTCAAAAACCGCAATAGCTATGGCTCAGGAAGGCGGGATTGGCGTAATCCACAGAAACCTTGATACGGACTCCCAAGTTGCCGAGGTTGAGAAAGTAAAAAAGTATGAAAGCGGAATGATAGTAAACCCTCTTACGGTGCGTCCGTCACACACGGCTGAGGAAGCTCTTGAGATAATGACCTCAAACGGCATAACCGGTCTTCCCGTAACTGAGGAGGGCGGAGTTCTTGTCGGTATGATAACCAACCGCGATTTAAGGTTTGAAAAACGGCTGTCCCGTCTGGTCAAAGAAATAATGACTCCCAAAGAAAGGCTTGTGACAGTCAGAGAGGGAAAGGTTACAACTGAAAAAGCCACTGATCTTCTTCATAAGTTCCGCATAGAAAAACTTCCCGTTGTGAACTCAAAGTTTCGTCTCAAGGGGATGATAACAATGAAGGACATAGAGAAGATAAGGAAATTTCCGGGCGCGTCAAAAGACGGTCTTGGAAGACTCAGGTGCGCGGCGGCGGTGGGAGTCGGAGACGACAGAGACGAAAGAGTTGATAAGCTCAGGGCGGCCGGATGTGATATTATCTTCATAGACACGGCGCATGCGCACTCAAAGAGGGTTATTGAAAGCGTCCGTGAGATTAAGTCAAATTTTTCCGGCCTTGAAGTTGTTGCCGGGAACATAGCAACCGCCGAGGCCGCCAAATCTCTCATAACAGCGGGAGCGGACGCGCTGAAGGTGGGTGTGGGCCCCGGTTCAATTTGTACGACAAGAGTTGTCGCCGGAGTCGGAATGCCCCAGATAACAGCCGTTTCAAAAGTGTATTCAGTTGCGCGGAGGCGCGGAATTCCCGTAATAGCGGACGGCGGTGTCAAATTCTCAGGAGATGTGGTCAAAGCGATTGCTTTTGGAGCATCGTCAGTGATGATGGGCAATATGTTTGCGGGCACTGATGAAGCTCCCGGAGAGGTTGTTTTATTTCAGGGTAGAACCTACAAGGTTTACAGGGGCATGGGCTCAATAGAGGCGATGCGCAAAGGGGAAAGCCGCGACAGATACGCCCAGGAAGAAGTTATGGAAGCGGGCAAACTTGTTCCCGAAGGCATAGAGGGCAGGGTGCCATACAGAGGCAGTCTCGGCGGTATTGTTTATCAGATAGTCGGGGGGCTCAGGGCCGGCATGGGCTATGTGGGCTGCGGCACAATAAAAGAGCTCAACGGATATTCAAAATTTGTTCAAATAACAAATGCGGGTCACAGAGAGGGGCATGTTCACGATGTAATCATTACCCGCGAGGCCCCGAACTACAGAATAGAGTAGCGGAAAACCGAATGAAGCAGACCGTTCTTGTAATTGATTTCGGTTCCCAATACACCCAGATTATAGCGCGCCGCATCCGTGAACAGGGTGTTTTTTCTGAAATCAGACCGCACACAATCACGGCGGATGAAGTCCGTGAAATATCACCGAGCGCAATAGTTCTTTCCGGAGGACCCTCAAGCGTGTGGGACGACGGCGCCCCCGTTCTTGACGCCGCCATCCTTGAAACAGACACGCCGCTTCTGGGGATATGTTACGGCATGCAGCTTCTTGTTCATATCCTCGGAGGGGAGATTGAGCGGTCCTGCAAAAGGGAGTTCGGCCCTGCGAACATTGAAATATCCCTCAGAGACGGTTTGTTTTCCGGGTTTCCCCCTTCGGCCGATGTCTGGATGTCTCACGGTGACAAAGTTTCGCGCCTGCCCGCCGGTTTTATTGTCACGGCACAAACTTCCAATGCCCCGATTGCCGCGATAAAACACGGCGGAAAAAACATATTCGGCACTCAGTTTCACCCCGAAGTGGCTCATACTCCCGAGGGGGGTCGGATGATCTCCAATTTTCTTTTCAAAATTGCCGGATGTAAAAAATCCTGGACACCCGAAGCATTTATTGAGAACACCGTCCGCAATATCCGGGAGCGTGTCGGGGGATCGCGCGTTATATGCGCTCTGTCGGGCGGGGTTGATTCGTCCGTAACGGCCGCCATTTTACGCGAAGCGGTGGGCGGCGCACTGTTCTGCATTTTTGTTGACACCGGTCTTTTGCGTTTGGGAGAGGGGGACGAGGTTGTCAATATGTTTGCGGGTTCCGGCATTGAGGTTAAGCGCGTCAAAGAAGAAAAGCGTTTTCTTGAAAAACTGAGGGGGGTTTCAGACCCGGAGAAAAAGAGGAAGATAATCGGCAATGAGTTTATAGAGGTTTTTGAGCGCGAGGCGGGGAAGGTCAAAAATGCGGATTTTCTCGCTCAGGGCACTCTCTACCCCGATGTGATAGAAAGTGCGAGCGTTCCGGGTTCCGCCGCTACTATAAAAACCCATCACAATGTGGGCGGGTTGCCCGAGAGGATGGACTTGAAGCTTGTTGAGCCGCTGCGCGAACTTTTCAAGGATGAAGTGAGAAATATCGGCAGACACCTTGGTCTTCCCTCTGCAATTCTTGACCGTCATCCGTTTCCGGGGCCGGGGCTTGCAATAAGAATACTCGGAGAGGTTACGCCCGAAGCGCTTGATATTCTCAGACGCGCAGACGCCATATACATTGATGAAATAAGAAAGGCCGGTATATATGATGAAATCTGGCAGGCGTTTGCCGTTTTCCTTCCCGTGCGCACGGTTGGTGTTATGGGAGATAAGAGAACATATGACAATGTTATTGCGCTCAGGGCGGTAACAAGCACTGACGGCATGACGGCGGACTGGGCGAAAATACCGCCCGAAGTTCTTGAAAGAACTTCAACGCGCATCATCAATGAGATTGAAGGAGTGGGGCGGGTGGTCTATGACATCTCCACAAAACCGCCGGGGACTATTGAGTGGGAATAAGGTTGCAGTTTCTATTTTTCTTTCTTCAAAAGCACAAACTCTCCATATGAGCAGACAAGCTCCCAACCGCCTTCTCCGAGTTTGTTAAGCTCTTTTTCCATTTTGTTTCGGGATTCTTCCGCTCTCGCTTTCCCCTCTTCAAACGAAACATCTATGTCATGGTTTGAGGAATCCTTAACAAGGCTTCTCAAAGGCACAATTTTGTATTCCCATTTTTGCATCATGTTTATTCTTGATTTTTATCCTCTTCCTCTTCTTCGCCGGATGTAACAAATTCGGCATTATCGCTTGAGTCATTAATCTCTTTGATATGTTCTTCAAAGTCACTCTCTGAGATAACACCCCCGGCAATATTTCTTTCCACCACACGCACATCAAAAACTGAGTTTTTGTCAGACATTTTTAGCTCCCTCATTAAAAAATCGGCGCTTTGACAAACCCCGCAGGCTCTCAACCGTAAAGCGCCTTATAATGTTAAAATCTATACGGTTTTGTCTGAACATAAAAACAGCGGGCACAGTTTCATCGCGGTTGACATTGGCAACACGGCCATCTGCGCGGCCGTGTTTCACAAATGCGATCTGCATGTCAGGCATTGGGAAGTCGGCGGATATGTTGAGGTTGCGCTGTCGGACTCTCACACGTTTGCCGATGCCCTTTCTCGCATTTCCGGGGGCTCCCTCACCGGGGCTATTATCGGTTCCGTCGTGGAGAACCGTTTTACGCAAACCGCAGCCGTGGCGGTTGAATCCGTTTTCGGACTCACTCCTCTTATTGCCGAATGCGGAATGAAAACGGGTCTTGAAATTGCTTATCAAAACCCCGGCGGCCTTGGAATTGACAGACTTGCAAACGCCGCTTCACTGTTTGCTCTGACCCGTGGGGCGTGCATTGCCGTTGACCTCGGAACCGCCACCACTTTTGACTGCGTATCGGGCGACGGAGTTTATACCGGAGGCGCAATAGCGGCGGGGCTTGATTCCTTCCGTAAAGCGCTTGTCATTGACGCGCCCGCTCTTCCCCAAATACCGCTTGAGTTTCCTTCCTCCGTTATGGGCTCAAATACTGAAGACTGCATAAAATCGGGAACGATGTTCGGCTACGCACGGATGGTTGATGCAATGGTGCGGGCTTTGTCATCAGCCATGAATGCTGATCCGCGCGTTGTTGCCACGGGCGGTTTCTCAAAGATTCTTTTGGACGAATGCGAGACATTTTCCGAGACCGACCGCTTGCTTACTCTTAAAGGGCTTGTGATAATTCTTCTCAAAAATGGAAAAATTTCTTCTGTATGAAAAAAAGACGGAAAAGCCGCATTTTTTTCTCATTATAGGGAAAAGGGCTTGGATTGTGCCTTTTCCGGTCCCTTTTGAAGCGGGAAAAAGGCGGCTCGCCATTGAGGCTGTACCCGATGCGGGGGGAGAACCCCAGCCCGCTTCCGGTTTGGATTTTGTTGAGAGCGGGCGTGTTGTCATAAATAATGAAAGGGAAGGAAAATTTGGTTTTACTGTTGTTTCAAACACCGGCTCGGTTATTACAGGTAACTTTGTTTTTATTCTGCCCTCATGGGGAAGGAATACAAAGAGGAGGCTGTGGCTGCTGGTGAAATCAAAAAAACAACAAGGAGAAAGGCAATGTTAAAACACATTGTTATGTGGAGACTGAGACAACAGGAGAAGAATGCTCCGGCGCTTAAGGAAATGCTTGAGGGGCTTGCGGACAAGATACCCCAAATTGTGAAGATTGAAGCGGGAGTGAATTTCAATCCTTCGGAAGCGGCCTCCGACGTTGTTTTGTATTCAGAGTTTGAAAATGCCGAAGCGCTTGCCGTCTACCAGAAACATCCCGACCATGTAAAAGTTGCCGAGTTTCTTAAAAATCTTGCGACCGACAGACGTGTTGTTGATTATGAAATCTGACCTCCGGCAGGCTTTTCTTCAAATATGTTTTTTCTTTGCCGTTATCTGCGCGGCGGTTTGTTCCATTGCGGAAGAAAACCGCCCGGGCGCCGCAATGATCAGCGCCGCCAACCCTTACGCTGTTCGCGCGGGCGCTGAAATTCTTCGCGCAGGCGGCTCCGCGGTTGATGCGGCGATAGCCGCGCAGATGGTTCTAACTCTCGTTGAGCCCCAGTCTTCAGGCATCGGGGGCGGAGGTTTTATGCTTCACTGGGACAATGCCTCAAAAAAACTTACAACTTTTGACGGCAGAGAGACCGCTCCCTTATCCGCTTCGGGCGGGCTTTTCCTTCACAGCGGCAAGCCCATTGAATGGAATGAAGCCGCTTCCGGAGCTCTTTCCGTCGGAACTCCGGGCCTGCTCGCCATGCTTGAAAAAGCGCACGAAAAATATGGCAGGCTTAGGTGGAAAACTCTTTTTGAGCCCGCAATGAAACTTGCGCAAAACGGGTTTACGGTCTCTCCGCGTCTTGCGGAGATGGTTGAAGAAAACCGCGAAAAGGTTCTTTTCAAATATCCCGAAACACGAGCTTACTTCTTTTCTGAATCGGGGAAAGCCGTTAAAGCCGGTTCAGTTTTGAAAAATCACGATTTGGCTGAAACTTTCGCTCTTGTGGCGGAAAAAGGAGGTCGCTTTTTCTATTACGGGTCTCCCGCACATGATATTGTCCGCAGGGTTCAGGGCGCGGGCGGGCTTCTTTCAATTTCCGATTTCCGCCGCTATGAAGCCGTGGAGCGTGAACCCGTTTGCGGCGGGTACCGCTCATACATCGTCTGTTCCATGGGGCCTCCGACTTCAGGCGGCCTGACAGTCATGCAAATCCTTAAAATGCTTGAGCCTTTTGATATGGCGTCTTTGCAACCGATGTCGGTCCGGGCCGCGCACCTTTTTACCCAAGCCGCACGTCTTGCATATTCGGACAGAGACGTTCACATGGCAGATCCTGATTTTCATGCCGTTCCCGTGGCAAAACTGACCGATACCGGCTATCTGAAAGAGCGTTCGCGTCTCATAGATAAGGGGGCTGAAATGGGCGAAGCGTCTTCGGGGATAGACGGATGCGCCGCCCGGAACGGTGACACAGCTCTTGAGCTTCCCTCAACAACTCATTTGTCCGTTGTTGACGAATGGGGCGGCGCAGTTTCAATGACTTCAAGCATAGAGAGCGCTTTCGGTTCGGGGTTGATGGCGGGCGGGTTTGCGCTGAACAATCAGCTGACGGATTTTTCTTTTTCAGAGTTTGGCAAAAACGGCTGCCGGATAGCCAACCGGGTTGAGCCCGGGAAAAGACCCAGGAGTTCAATGTCTCCCGTGATTGTTTTTGATGAACTTTGGCGGCCGCGCCTTATAATCGGTTCTCCGGGAGGAAGCAGGATAATAAACTATGTGGCGCGCACGATTGTAGCCGTTATTGACTGGGGTCTTGATGTTCAAACGGCGGTAAGCCTTCCGAACTATTCAAACCGCAACGGGAAAACTGAATTGGAAATTGGCACCGAATCTGAAAATCTCGCCCCCGCGCTTGAAAAACTTGGACACCAAATCAAAGTCACCGAACTTGTGAGCGGACTTCACGGCATTGAGTTCACGGAAAACGGGGTCCGCGGGGGCGCAGACCCGAGAAGAGAGGGTATGTTTTTGAAGGCGGATTAGAGTTTCAAACTTCTTGAAATTCCGCGCTTCCGCGTTTGATTTTTATTCTTGAAGTGGAAAACGCCCGGATATCAAGTGGGGCCGTCAGACCTTTTTTCAGCCTGTGAAAGCCGAGCGCTGCTATCATTGCCGCATTGTCAGTGCAGAGCTCCGGAGAGGGAATTGCAAGTTTGATATTTTCCTTTGCAAACACCTCCGCGGATTTTTCTCTGAGTCTTGAATTGCAGGCAACTCCCCCTGTTATTGCAAAGTTTTTTATTCCGGTTTTCTCCGCCGCAAGAAGCGATTTTTCAATCAGAACATCAACAATCGCTTCCTGATAACCGGCGCAAACATCAGGCAGTTCATCGCTCGCGGGGATTCCCTTTTTCTCAACCCTATAGACAAGAGACGTTTTAAGACCGCTGAAGCTGAACCAAAGTGTGTCACGCCCGGAAAGAGGACGCGGAAAACGGATTTTTTCAGGGTCGCCGTTTTTTGCCAGACGGTCTATCTCCACGCCTCCGGGATAACCGAGCCCCAGGGCTTTTGCCGCCTTGTCAAAAGCCTCGCCCGCGGCGTCATCACGGGTTGCTCCGATGGCTTCAAGATCGGTGCTGCTCTTGACGACATAGAGCGCCGTGTGCCCTCCCGACACAACAAGAGCGATGAAAGGAAAATTCATGTCCCGCTCTATCGTTACGGCGGTTGCATGTGCCTCCAGATGGTCAACCGCGACAAGGGGTTTGCCCAATGCAACACATAAGGATTTGGCGGAAGCAAGGCCCACCATCAGACATCCGAGCAAACCCGGCCCCCGGGTTACCGCTATGGCGTCCATTTGTTCAAAATCCATGCCGGAGGTTTTAATCGCCTCGTCCATAACGGGAATAATTGCGCGCAGGTGCTGTCTTGAAGCAATTTCCGGAACAACGCCTCCAAAGGGTTTGTGACGCGATATCTGGGACGAAACCACGTTTGACAAAATTTCTCCGCCCCCCCTTACGACGGAAACGGAAGTTTCATCACATGATGATTCTATCGCAAGAACGGTTTTTTCTGACATTTGGAGGAAATTCTACACTCTTTTCTAAAAAACACCGCTTTGTGATATATTTGCCTTCAGGCGAAGCGCTTTCAATGTCCGGCAGAAAAAAATCCCTTCAAATTATTGACCGCAGCCCCTTCCCGGCTTCGGAAAAAATATATGTGACGGGAAAACTCCGCGACGATGTCAGGGTTGCCATGAGGCGGATTAGCCTTGAGGACACAAACGGTATCCCGAATCCTCCGGTTGTCATATATGACACAAGCGGCCCCTACACCGACCCCGGTGAAGAAATAGACGTGCGTTCGGGGCTCAAACCTCTCAGAGAAAAATGGATAAAAGACAGAGGCGACGTTGAGCGTCTCAAATCTTTCAGTTCCTCTTGTATATGCGAGCCGGGAGAGAAGGAAGTTTTCACGGGAAGTGCCAAAAGTCCCTTAAAGGCAAAATCCGGCCGCTGCGTGACTCAGATGAGTTATGCGAGGCGCGGAATTATTACCCCCGAAATGGAATATGCGGCGATAAGAGAGAGTATGCCGCCCGAGTTTGTCCGCGATGAAGTCGCACGGGGAAGGGCGATAATTCCCTCAAACATTAACCATCCGGAGTCCGAGCCGATGGTAATCGGCCGCAATTTTCTTGTCAAAGTTAACGCCAACATAGGCAACTCCGCGGTCGTTTCAAGCATTGAGAATGAAGTTGAAAAAGCCGTCTGGGCCTGCCGCTGGGGGGCGGACACCATAATGGATCTTTCCACCGGAAAACGCATTCATCAGACAAGGGAATGGGTTATACGAAACTCTCCCGTTCCCGTCGGAACTGTTCCAATCTATCAGGCTCTTGAAAAGGTTTCGGGCAAGCCTGAGGAACTTACCTGGGAAATTTTCAGAGACACGCTGATTGAGCAGGCCGAACAGGGGGTTGACTATTTTACAATTCATGGCGGGGTTCTGCTCAGATACATACCGCTTACCGCCGGTCGGCTGACGGGAATTGTGTCGCGCGGCGGATCAATACTGGCGAAGTGGTGTCTTTCGCACCACAGGGAAAATTTCCTTTATGAGAGATTTGCCGATATATGCGAAATAATGAGGGCATATGATGTGGCGTTTTCTCTCGGAGACGGACTCAGACCCGGCTCTCTTGCGGACGCCAATGACAAAGCACAGTTTGCCGAGCTTGAAACGCTCGGTGAGCTTACTAAAACAGCCTGGGAAAATGATGTGCAGGTGATGATAGAGGGTCCCGGGCATGTTCCCATGCACCTGATAAAGGAGAATGTTGACAAAGAGATTGACATTTGCTCAGACGCGCCGTTTTACACGCTCGGCCCCCTTACAACCGACATCGCGCCCGCATATGACCATATAACCTCAGCAATCGGCGCGGCGGAAATAGGCAGACACGGCGCGGCGATGCTTTGCTATGTTACGCCGAAAGAGCATTTGGGGCTGCCGGATAAACAGGATGTTAAAGACGGGGTCATCGCCTACAAAATAGCCGCCCACGCCGCCGATCTTGCCAAGCGGCATCCGCTCGCGCGCATAAGGGATGATGCTCTCAGCAAGGCGCGTTTTGATTTTCGCTGGAATGATCAGTTCAACCTTTCACTTGACCCTGAGACCGCACGGGAATACCACGACGAAACGCTGCCTTCTGACAACGCAAAAAGCGCCCATTTCTGTTCAATGTGCGGGCCGAAATTCTGTTCCATGGAAATCACCCGGCAGATACGCGATTATGCCGAAAAACAAGGCGTTTCAGGTAAAGAGGCCATTGAATTGGGTCTTAAAGAGAAGGCTGATGAGTTCAAACAGGGCGGCGGGCATATTTACGGTGCGGGAAAAGGCGTAAGCGAAGCGGCGGCATGCCGTTGTAAGTTCCAATTTTTTTGATTTTGGCGTTTGAAATCGTGAATTAAGGAGAAACGATAATGCGGATAACTCAGGACAATTCTGATAATAAAGACAGGGTTCGCGCTCTTGTTAAAAACTATTACGGCGGAGTTCTCAAATCCTCGGCTGATTTGAAGACAAACTCCTGCTGTTGCGCGGAGCCTGACGGGGAAATGACCGACATTGTTTCACAGATTCACGAGGAAGTGGTTTCAAAATACTATGGTTGCGGTTCGGTTATTCCGCCCCTGCTTGAGGGGATGAAGGTTCTTGATCTCGGCTCGGGTTCGGGGCGTGACGCTTTTATTCTTTCAAAACTTGTGGGCGAGAGCGGCTCGGTTGTCGGAATTGATATGACAGATGAGCAGCTTGAGGTTGCAAATCGCCATATTGACTACCACACTGAAATTTTCGGCTACAAAAAACCCAATGTGTCTTTCAAAAAAGGATACATAGAGCTGCTTGAAGACGCCGCAATAGCGGAGGGGGAGTTTGACATTGCGGTTTCAAACTGTGTTGTAAATCTTTCTCCGGACAAAAACGCCGTTTTGGAGCAGGTCTACAGGGCTTTGAAGCCCGGAGGAGAATTCTATTTCAGTGACGTGTATGCCGACAGGGCGCATTGCCCCTGAAGCGGCGCAAGACCCCGTTCTCTACGGAGAATGTCTCGGAGGCGCCCTTTATACGGAGGATTTCCGCCGCATAGCCGCAAAGGCCGGTTTTCCGGACTGCCGGGTTGTTGAAGGAAAAACAATAGAAATAGGTGATGAGGGAGCCCTCGCTCTTGTCCGTAACGCAAGTTTCGCTTCCATAACATACCGTCTTTTCAAAATTGACGGACTTGAAGACGCATGTGAAGACTACGGACAGGCGGTTCGCTATAAAGGCGGCATTCCCGGTTTTCCTTTCCGGTTTGATTTGGACAACGGACACGGGTTTGAAAAGGGAAGGGTTTTCCCGGTTTGCGCGAACACTTTTATGATGCTTGAAAAAACAAGGTTCGCGAAGTATTTTGACTTCTTCGGAGATATGACGGAACGCCTCGGACTTTTTGCCGATTGCGGAAATTCTTCGTTTGATTCAACTTCTCTCACTGACAGTTCCTGTTGTTGAGATACCCTCCGGCAAGGCAGTCTGCGCCCATTTTTTATACTTGTTTTAGAAGCAAAAAACTGGTGTTCCGAGTCAGTTTTTTTCTGTTTTACATTTTGCTTTATCTATCAAATTCTATAATGATTACAAGATGTTATAAATTAGATTTGAAGCGTATTCTTTGTTTTGGCATGTTAAGTGATTCGGTTAACTTGCTGGGGAGTGTTTGATGTGTGCAGTGAGTGGGTTTTATTTGTTTTGAACATTGTCCGGCCGGTTGCGGTTAGTTTTGTTTCTTCGGTATAAACTTGGGCTGAAATTGCCATGCCGAAGCGAACTGATATTGAAAGCGTCCTCCTTATTGGATCCGGTCCGATTGTCATAGGGCAGGCATGTGAATTTGACTACTCAGGCACTCAAGCTTGCAAGGCGCTCAAAGATGACGGATACAAAACAATTCTTGTAAACAGCAATCCCGCGACCATCATGACAGACCCTTCGGTTGCGGACCGCACCTACATAGAGCCCATTGAGACGCAAACGGTTGCCAAAATAATAGAAAAAGAGCGGCCAGACGCCCTTTTGCCCACCCTTGGAGGGCAGACCGCCCTCAATACGGCGGTCAATCTTGCTGAAAACGGGATTCTTGAAAAGTTCGGCGTTCGTCTTATAGGGGCAAACCCCGAAGCGATAAAAAAAGCCGAAAGCAGGGAATTGTTCAAAAAGTCTATGCTCAAAATAGGGCTGGGTCTGCCTGAGAGCGGCCTTGCGCGAAATATGGACGAGGCTTGGGAAGTGGTTGAAAAAGTGGGTTTCCCGGCGATTATAAGGTCTTCCTTCACACTGGGCGGCAGCGGAGGAAGCATCGTCTATAACAGAGAAGAATTTCCCTCGTATGCTGAAGCCGGTCTGGACGCCAGCCCGATAAGTGAGATTCTGATTGAGCAGTCGGTTCTGGGTTGGAAAGAGTTTGAATTTGAGGTGATGAGAGACCTTAATGACAACGTTGTGATTATCTGCTCCATTGAAAATTTTGACCCGATGGGTGTTCACACCGGAGACAGCATAACCGTTGCGCCCGCCCAGACCCTTACAGACAAAGAGTATCAGCGCCTGAGAGACGCCTCCGTATCAGTCATAAGAGAAATAGGTGTTGAAACCGGCGGGTCAAACATACAGTTCGCCGTCAATCCCGAGAACGGAGAGTTTATCGTGATTGAGATGAATCCGAGGGTGTCAAGGAGCTCGGCTCTAGCTTCAAAGGCAACAGGTTTTCCGATAGCCAAAATAGCGGCGAAACTTGCCGTCGGATACACGCTTGACGAAATTTCAAACGATATAACCCGCTATACTCCGGCCTCTTTTGAGCCCCCGCGATAGACTACGTTGTGGTAAAAATTCCCAGATTTGCCTTTGAGAAATTTCCCGAAACCTCTTCCACTCTTACAACTCAGATGAAATCAGTCGGCGAGGCTATGGCAATGGGAAGAACTTTCAAGGAATCACTGCAAAAAGCCGTCCGGTCTCTTGAGACTGATCGTTCTTTTCTGAGCCCGGTAACGGATGACCCCGAATACGTAAGGCAGAAACTCAGCACTCCCGGCCCCGACAGGCTCTGGTTCATAGCGGACGCTTTCCGTCTGGGTTTTGAAGAAGATGAAATTTACCGGCTCAGTTCAATAGACCGGTGGTTTCTCCGCAATATTTTTCAGATAGTTGAACAGGAAAAAATCATCAAAAGTTTTGAGGGTTCAGTTCCTTCCTCCGAAGTTCTGAGACAGTCAAAGGAAAAAGGTTTTTCCGACTTGGCGATTGCCTCTTTGACGGGCAAAAGCGAAGACGAAATAAGACGGGAGCGTGTGAGACTCGGCATTGTTTCTTCCTACAAAATGGTTGACACTTGCGCCGCAGAGTTTGAATCTTACACACCGTATCTCTACTCTTCATATGACCCGCACAGTGAAGCTCCGGCAAGCGATAGAAAGAAAGTTATGATTCTCGGCGGCGGCCCGAACAGAATAGGTCAGGGCATAGAATTTGATTACTGTTGTGTTCACGCCGCGTTTGCAATGAAAGAGCGCGGGTATGAAACCATTATGGTTAACTGCAATCCCGAAACGGTCAGCACCGATTACGACACTTCGGACAGGCTTTATTTTGAGCCGCTGACCCTTGAGGATGTGCTTTCCATAGTTGACAGGGAAAAACCCGAAGGCGTGATAGTGAACTTTGGCGGCCAGACCCCGCTCAATCTTGCGATTCCGCTTGAAAGGCGCGGGGTTAAAATCATGGGAACTTCCCCGGACAGCATAGACCTTGCTGAAGACAGAGAGAGGTTTAACAAACTTGTTTCGGAACTTGGTTTGAAGCAGCCGGCCGGGGCGATAACGCGAAGCGCCGATGAGGCGATTCGCAGGGCGGATGAAATAGGCTATCCGGTTGTCGTGCGCCCCTCATATGTTCTTGGCGGCAGGGCTATGGAGATAGTTTACAAGAGGGAAGACCTTGTGCGCTACATCAGCGAGGCGGTGAGGGTTTCTCAGAACCGGCCAAATACTCATCGATGAATTTATGAAAAATGCCGGGGAGGTTGATGTTGACGCGGTTTGTGACGGCAGAACGGTTGTTGTCGGAGCGGTGATGGAGCACATAGAGGAGGCGGGAGTTCATTCCGGCGACAGCGCTATGATAACGCCTCCCGTTTCAATAGATAAAAAGACCGTTGATGAGATAATCGCCCAGACAAAAGCTCTTGCCCTCGGAATTGATGCGCGCGGGCTTGTAAATGTGCAGTTTGCGGTCAAAGACGGTGAGGTGTTCATAATTGAACTCAACCCCAGAGCGAGCAGAACGGTTCCGTTTGTAAGCAAGGCAATCGGTGTGCCGCTTGCCAAAGTGGCGACTTATATCATGTCCGGCATGACGCTTGAAGAAATAGGATTCACAAAAGAGATTGAGCCGAAACTTTTTTGCGTCAAAGAGTCGGTCTTCCCTTTTCTCCGCTTTTCCGGGGTGGACACCATACTCGGTCCCGAAATGAAATCCACCGGTGAGGTTATGGGTATGGATGCCAATATCAAAAGGGCTTTCGCCAAATCTCAAATTGCGGCGGGTAATTCTCTTCCGGTTTCGGGAACCGCTTTTATAAGCGTTCGTGATGAAGACAAAAATGATACAACGGTTGATGTTGCGCGCCGACTGGGCGCCGTCGGATTTGAAATAGTAGCCACTTCGGGAACTGCGCGTTTTTTGTCCGCAACAGGAGTCCTCTGCAAGACGGTTAAAAAGGTCAAGGAGGGAAGACCCAATATTGTTGATATTCTGAAAAATGACGGAGTTCATCTTGTTATTAACACCACAACCGGCAAGGAGCAGGTGCTTCAGTCATTTTCCATCAGGCGCACTTCCCTTGTGAACTCAATTCCCTACTTTACAACCATTGAAGGCGCAAAGGCGGCCACGGGAGCCATAGAGGAAATTTGCGGACAGACCCTTGGGGTTAACGCTCTTCAGGATTTTGAGAATCCGGGTTCAATTTGATAGAATCGTCTACGGGTCAAGTTATGAGTTCCAGAATTCCTATTACGCCGGGCGGCTATGAAAAACTCAAAAAAGAGCTTGCGCGCCTTAAAAATGTTGAGCGTCCCGATATTATAAAACAGATTGAGTATGCTCGCTCACTCGGTGATTTATCAGAGAATGCCGAATATGAAACGGCAAAAAACAAACAGTCAATGGTTGAGGGCAGAATCAAAGATATTGAGGCGAAGATAGGACTTGCCGAGGTTATAGACCCTGAACGGATTACCAACAAAGAAAAGGTTGTTTTCGGTCTGACCGTTACGGTCGAGGATATTGAAACCGGCGACACAAACAAATATCAGCTCGTAGGCCCGGATGAGACTGACCCGGAAGGAGGCCTTATCTCAATAACCTCACCCATTGGAAGAGCCCTTGTGGGAAAGGAGATTGAAGACGAAATAAAGGTTGCGGCTCCCGGGGGCATGAGAGAGTTTGTGATTGTGGGGATAGATTGAAAGGGCTTTCAGGCTTGCTTCCAAAAACCTTTTTGCTTTTTTCCGCGCTTGCGCTTTTGCTTTTTTTGCCGGCCGCTTCAGGCTGTTTTGCGGAGGAGAAAGAACCCGCTCACCTTGCCGGAATTGACCCTGAAGATGTTGACTGGAAAGCGAAGACGGACAGTTACTGGCGCGCCGTTCTTTCAGAAAAAACGTTTCAGAATATGCAGAAAAGTCGGAACGGAGTATCCCGGCACCGGCAAATACGACAGTTTCTATGAAAAGGGAGTTTACAGATGCTCAAGCTGCGGGCTTGAGTTGTTTTCCTCAGAAGACAAATACAATTCCCACACCGGGTGGCCAAGTTTCCGGCGTCCGATCAGAGACGGAGCCGTGGCTTACAAAGACGATTTTTCTTTCGGGATGAGAAGAACGGAAATTGTTTGCGCAAGGTGCGGCGCGCATCTCGGACATGTTTTTGATGACGGCCCAAAACCGACCGGAAAACGTTATTGCGTTAATTCAATATGCCTTTTTCACGAAAAGCCGGGAGGAAAATTTTAATGACTGCCGGAAAAAATCGTCAGGTTTTTTTTTAACCGTTTTTGCTGTCTTATCCCTTGACAGACTTTCAAAAATGTTTGTTGCGGAGCTGACTGTTCCGGGGTCTTCTTACAGCGTTTTGCCTTTCCTTGAAATTGTTCATTACAGAAACACCGGCATTGCGTTTGGAATGCTTCAGGGGCTGGGCGGCACTGCCCGGTTTGTGCTTTTCGGAGGAGCTCTTGTCGCGGCGCTGTTTTTTTGCCGCAATTTTTTTAAGAAGGAACACGGAAGGGAGGTTTTTTCTGGCTTTGATTATCGGCGGCGCGGTCGGAAACTCAATTGACAGGTTTTCGTCCGGGTATGTTACTGATTTTATTGAGATTCACTGGTTCGGAAGTGAAATATTGCGATGGCCCGCCTTTAATGTTGCAGATTTTTTTATCACGGTCGGTACGGCGGCGCTTGTGATAACATTACTGAGACAGGGACGGCGGAAAAATGTTTACGGGAATAGTTGAAGACACGGGTGTGGTTAGTATGGTGCAACCGGGCGCTGACACTTTTGTCGGAATAAAGCCCTCGGCAATTAAGCCTGAGTCTTTAGCCATTGGTGAGAGTATATCTGTGAGCGGAGTCTGTCTCACTGCTGTGTCTTTTGAGTCCGGGGCTTTTTTTATTCAGGCGTCACGGGAAACTTTTTCAAAAACAACAATGTCATCAATATCCGAGGGGTCTTTCGTGAACATTGAAAGATCTGTCGCCGCTGACGGACTCATGGGCGGGCACATAGTAACGGGCCATATAGACGGGGTCGGAACCGTTGAATCAACCCGTCCCCGCGGTGATTCGGTTGAATTTAGTTTTTCACTGCCGGGCGGTTTTATGAAGTATGTGACATCCAAGGGGTGCATTGCTATAAACGGCGTGAGCCTGACCGTAAATGATGTTAAGGGCGAACTGTTTTCCGTTAATGTAATACCGCACACCCTTTCCCACACGACCTTTGGAAGCCTGTCCGCCGGAGACAAAGTAAACTTTGAGTGTGATATTGTTGCAAAGTATGTTGAGAGGCTGATGACTTTTGAAAAAAAGCCGTCTTGATGAAAAAGTTTTTCTGACCGGATTTATGGGCGCGGGCAAAACCACAGTGGGTCCGGTTCTTGCGAGGCTTCTCGGTGTGCCTTTTGTTGATATGGATTCAATGATCCGTGAGCGTCAGTCGTGTGAAATTGAAGATATAATGTCTTTGCTCGGCGAGTCGGGGTTCAGGAATCTTGAATCCGAAATGCTGGCCGAGATTTGCTCCTCTCCCGGCGCCATGGTCATTTCCACCGGCGGAGGTGTCGTGATTGCGGAAAAAAATCGCCGGGCAATGAAAGAGTCGGGAATTACCGTATACTTGAAGGCAAAACTTGAAACCATTATGATGAGAATTTCAAAAGAAAACGAGAGGGGCATATCCGTCCGTCCGCTTCTGAAATCGGACAATCCTTTTGAAAGAGCGGCCGAGCTTTTTGCGGACAGGATGGAATTTTACGAAAAAGCTGATTTGACAGTGGAAACTGACGGGCGCCGCCCCGAAGATGTCGCGGAAAAAATCTTGTTCCTTCTGGAGCCCCGACTTGGCAAAACGGAGAAAAAACAGTGAGGTTTGAAAAGTGAAAAAATCAAGTTTTATTCTGCTTGCGGTTGCGGGGCTTGTCCTTGCCCTGTTAATTTTGCGCGGTTTTTCCACGGAGCGGCCGGGGGGTTCCTCTGCGCCGCCACCCGTTTCCGCGGAAGAAAAAATTTATGCCGTCCATTCGGGCAAGTCTGAGCAATCTGAAAAAGAAAATGAAGAACCTGAAAAACCTTCAGCAAACCCGGATGTTAGCCGGAGCGCCAAAGAAGATAAAAGCGAAGATTTTGAAAAAAACAGTTTTCCGTCTTTTGCGGAACTTGTTGAGAAACACAAACCCTCGGTTGTCAACATAAGCACAACAACCGTTTCAAAGTCCGGGCCTTTTCCGCAATTTCCGTTTGGCGGAAACAGGGATCTTTTTGAGGAGTTTTTTGAAAACTTTTTCGGTCGCATGCCCGAACAGGAATTCAGAAACCGCGGCCTCGGCTCGGGATTCATTATTGACGATGAAGGGCACATCGTAACCAACAACCATGTTGTGGCCAATGCCGAAGAGATAGAGGTAACGCTTGAAAACGGTTCACGATACAAGGCGAGTGTGGTTGGCACCGACCCCAAAACAGACATTGCGCTCATAAAGATAGAGCCTCGTGAAAAACTCATTCCCGTTCAGTTGGGAAGCTCTGAAGAATTAAAAATAGGAGAATGGGTTTTTGCGATAGGAAACCCCCTCGGTCTCGGCTATACGGTCACCGCGGGAATAGTCAGCGCAAAAGGAAGGTCTCTTGGCATGGGAGCATATGACAATTTCATACAGACCGACGCTCCTCTAAATCCCGGCAACAGCGGCGGCCCTCTTTTTAATTTGCGGGGTCTTGTGATTGCTGTTAACACCGCCGTTGCTTCGCGCGGACAGGGAATAGGGTTTTCCATTCCGATTGATATGGTGTCGGGAATCGTCACTCAGCTGAAGAAAAGCGGAAAAGTTATCAGAGGCTGGATAGGGGTTTCAATACAGGAAGTTACCGAAGACCTTGCAAGCAACCTCGGGCTTGACACTGCCGCGGGGGCGCTCGTCAGTGAGGTTTTCAAAAGCTCCCCCGCTTCCAATGCCGGAGTGAAGCCCGGTGATGTGATAGTAAAGTTTGACGGAAAAGATGTGAAACAGTCTTCGGACCTTCGGATAATTGTCGCCAATTTGAAACCCGGAACAAAAGTAAAAGCGGTTGTTATAAGAGAGGGAAAAGAGAAAACACTGGATATCAAAATAACCAAAATGGAGGCCGATATTCCGGGATCCAAACAGACTGAAAAGCGGTCCGGAGAAGAAAAAAATAAAGCCTCCTCTCTGGGAATCGTTGTGTCGGAGGTTACACCCGCTCTTGCGAAGCGTTACCGTCTGGATTTGACGAGCGGAGTTATGGTTTTTCAAGTGCGGAGAAACAGTCCCGCCTTGGATTCAGGCATAAGAGCGGGAGATCTCATAATTGAGATTGACGGCGCGACGATAGAGTCTGTTGCGGATTATGAAAAAGCGACTGAAAAAGTTGAGAAAAAGAAGCGCTCCCTGTTTCTTATACGCAGAAGCGGGGGGAATATTTTTATGACTCTGAGAATTCCGGACGGCAAAGAGAAAAAATAGAAGGGCGGCCGTTCTTACGCGTTTGGTTGCGCAATGGCCTGTGCAAATTTTTTCGGCACACGCGCCACTTTTTTCTTCTTAAAGTCAAAAAACACAATCCCGGTTCTCACCCTTGCTATCTCCGTTTTTTGTTTTTTCTCTGAAAGCAGATAGAAGAGGTCCAGCCCGTATTTCAAGGGCTCTCCGCATCCTATTCTGATATTCAGCACATCTCCGTAGAAAGACTCATTTGAATAGGAAAGAGCGGCTTCTGAAAGAATTATTCCTTTGCCGAACACATCTCCTTCGCCACTCGCTCCGAGGCTTATGAAAAACCTTACCCGCGCTTCGTGGACTATCGTCAGAAACGAATCGTGCCCGACATGCATTCCATAGTTTATGTCGCTGATCCTGACGGCAATATCGGTGGAGAAGATGAATCTCTCAGGCATTTCTATTTTATGTCTGGCCATTGTAACAAATATAAATCCGTCTCCCGTTCATGCCAAACCGGTTTGATTTTTTCTTTGCCACTGGTATTGTAAGCCCGTCTTCAGACTTCTGTGGGGGTGATTTGAGATGAACAGAGATGATTTTGAGAAATACTATATTTCCAAGCAAGTAAACATAGAACAGAAAAAGTTCTTTTTTGACCTGAAAGAAAACCACAAAGGCAAATATGTCCGCATAACCGAAATCAGCGGGGGGCGCTCCTGCATAGTAATTCCGCTCAGCGGAGCACAATCTTTCAGTGAAGGGCTTGCGGATATTATGAAAGAAGCCCTGGTTCTGGACTGATTTATTTTTCATGCGGGGCGGGGCTGCCGCCTTTTACACGGATTTTTACCGATTTTTTGTCTGGGGAAACGCTCATAAGTCCCACTGACAGATTTCTGTAGTCCCTGGTTTCACCGGGCGGCGGCGGATTCTTTATTCTGAAGTCATTTGATATTCTTGCGCCGCCTTTTCCGGAGAGAAATTCCACGGTCATGGTTACTTCCCGGTAGCTGAGTAAACTTCTGTTTTTCAACCTTAGAAACTTTATGGTGCCGTCAGAACCCGCCATACCGCTTCCCCACTCAAATTTTTCTATTTCAATGTCGTAACCCGGAACGGCCGATTCCCGGTCGGCTGCGTAGTTTTCCTCCGGGGTGTTTTTTTCCACTTTCATCAGAGCGGCTCTTTTCCGTGAGACCGGTTCCGCGGAGATTATCTTAACTTCAATCTCTTTTGCAGAAGGATGTAAAAACCCCGGATTTATATTCTCATAAACGGTTTCCGTTCCCGCCTCAGCTATTTTGTTCATTCTTGCCGAACTTGAACCGACTCTGTCTCCGCCCGTTTCTCTCTGTATTATTAGAAACTTCACTCTCCCATATGGTGTGGATGAGGGGTTTTCAACGGTTATTTTTTCAATTATTCCCGCTCCGACTCCCTGGGTTCCGGCCTCCCAGTTCCAACTCTTGACCAAAAGCGGATGACCGGGTTTTGAACCCTCCGCCTCAACCGCTCCCGCAACTTCAAGCTCAACCCTGTCCATATTAAAATTCATAATTCCGAGACGCACATTGCTGAAAGTTTTTACTTCTCCGGCTTTCAGCCCCTTCTTTATTCTGCCGCGCGCGCTGCCCGCCGGTTTCCCGTTGAACAGATAAAAACGCGCCTTCAGGGTTACGGAGGAAAAGTCTTTATCATCATTGTTTTTAAGGGTTACCTCGGAAAAAACCGCTTTTCTCACGGCTCCGCCGGATTTCCATTTGAAACTCTCAACGCTTATGTCGGGCTTTTTATCTCCGCTAAAAATGCCAATGCGCGGCAGGGCCGCCACTTCATTGTGGAAAAATGCAAAAAAAATCAATGAAAGGGTTATCAGAAAGAGATTTTTCATTTTAATTCTTTGTCAAGAGGCAAAGACACTATACAATTAAGAGAGAAAAGCCACACCACCGGGAAAACCTGAATTGAACACTTACATCCTGCTCAGCAAATTAACTCCGGAAGGGAGAAAGACCGTCAGAGAGAGGCCCGGCAGAATCAAGGAAGTTGACAGAGAGCTTGAGAAGTTCGGGGTCAAGGTTCTTGAGCAGTATGCCACTCTCGGTCATTACGACTTTGTCAACATAGTTGAGGCCCCTGACAATGAGACCGTTGGTCAGGTGTCGGTTGAGCTTTGCTCAAGAGGTACGATTGAGATTGTAACACTTGTAGCAGTTTCAATTGATTCAATCGTGGACACCTTTGCGGCGGCCAGAGCCGAAAGAGGACAGTCCAGGCAATGAACGGCGGCGGGTTTTTTTCATCTCTTTTTGGTTCAATCAAAGAACAGTCGTCCGATGTATACGGTAAGAACGCCGCATCCACACTGTTTTTTTATGTTGTTTTTGCCATTGCGGCGGTTGTTGTTCCGGTTGCCGCGCTTATAGGTATTACTGTTTTCAACTGGCTCGCATATTAATTTGATGGCACCCGTACGTTTACTTGACGATATATTAATTTCCAAAATCTCCGCCGGTGAAGTCGTTGAGAGACCGGCTTCGGTTCTCAAAGAGTTTCTTGAAAACTCACTTGACGCCGGAGCGGACAAAATTTCCATCACGCTTGATTCGGGCGGCAAACGTCTTGTGAAGGTTGCCGACAACGGTTGCGGCATGTCGCGCGACGATGCTCTTCTCTGTATTGAGCGGCATGCCACGAGCAAGATAAGCGATGAGAAAGATCTCGCCCGTGTAAAGACTTTCGGGTTCAGGGGCGAGGCGCTTCCGTCCATTGCGGCGGTGTCAAGATTTTCTCTCACAACCCGCCCGGCGGATAAAGAGGTCGGAACTGCAATAGCGGTTGAGGGCGGAAAAATTAAAGGTGTTAAAGAAACCGGCTGCCCGGTTGGGACAACCGTTGAAGCGCGTTCCATTTTTTACAACACTCGTCCGCGTCTTAGTTTCCTTAAAACAAACCAGACCGAACTTTCACGATGCGCCGCGGTAATAAGGTCTTTCGCCGCGGCAAATCATCAAGTTGATTTTGAGGTTCTTCACAACGGCAGAAATTTGTTCCGTTTCACTCCGGCCGATTTTGAAGACAGGGTCAGAGAGGTTCTCGGAGGAACCAGTTTGTATCCCATTGAAGCGTCGGGCCGAGAAGGCGGGGCCCGAGTGGTCGGATTTCTTTGTTCTCCTTCGGACGGGTTTTCTTCAATGATGCGGCTCTACTGTTATGTAAACGGCAGGTATCTGCGTGACAGGTTTTTGAACAAAGTTGTGATGGAGTCTCTGGGGCGCACATTTGATGCAAAACGCTATCCCCAGGGAGTCATTTTTATCAGCGTTCCCTCTGAGAATATTGATGTCAATGTTCATCCCACAAAGCACGAGGTTCGTTTCAAATCTCCGCGCGAAGTTGCCGGAGTCCTGATGGACGCCATAAAATCTTTTCTGTCCACGGCTCCCTGGATGACCGGCCGCGAGAAGAATGTGCGGCAATCGGTGGAAACTTTTCTGCGCGAAAAAACTGACGGTGCGGGCGGATTTGAAAAACGGTTTGATTTTTCCGGCTCCGCGCGCCCTTCTTCCGGAGGAAATTTCAAGGAGAGTTCCGGTTCGTCCTACTCCGCGGACTCTCCGGAAACCATAAACCGGCTTCCAATGGGCGATATTAGCGGAGAGGGTTTTTTCTCACAGCTCAAGGTTCTGGGTCAGGCGGGAGATCTTTACATAATATGTGAGGGGAGGGAGGGTCTTGTTGTTATTGACCAGCATGCGGCGCATGAAAGGGTCAACTTTGAAAGATTCAGAAACAGTTACCGAAATGACGGCGGTTTGACTGCGCAGAAGCTTCTGATTCCGGAGATTATAGAAATGCGCCCCGAAGACGCGGCTTTATTCACCAGGTTTGAGAACAAGATGAAAAATCTGGGCCTTAAGGCGGAGATGTTCGGAGAAAATGCGGTCAGGCTTGAGTCCGTTCCCTCGCTTGTGTCTTGCATG
Organism: Thermodesulfobacteriota bacterium; assembly: GCA_965198945.1. Classification (GTDB taxonomy): domain Bacteria; phylum Desulfobacterota_D; class UBA1144; order Nemesobacterales; family Mycalebacteriaceae; genus Mycalebacterium. Next base: position 115,444 of record CBDAQI010000004.1, read on the forward strand.
AGTGCAAAAGACCTTTTTATTGACACTCTCGCCCGGTTGGATGAGTCCGGTTGTCCGGAAATTCCGGGAGAGCTTGACAAAAAAACTGAAGATGTTCTTGCCACAATGGCGTGTCACAAGTCAATAAGAGCCGGATACACAATGGCCGAGACCGAGACGAAATCCCTTCTGTCCGATATGGACAAATGCGAGTCTCCGCATTTTTGTCCGCACGGCCGTCCCGTTGCGGTCAATATAACCTACGGCGGTCTTGAGAAGATGTTCAACAGGAAGTAGTCTCACCTTTTACGGAGAATAAAATAAATGGTTGTTGAAACAAGTGATTTCCACAGAGGAATGAAGATAGAAATGGATGGCGGAGTATGGGAGATAATTGAGTATCAGCACTCAAAAATGGCTCAGCGCAGCCCCATAGTAACGGTCAAAGTGCGCAACATCGTCACGGGCGCCGTGCAGGAGAAAAAGTTTCGTTCGGGCGACAAATTTGATACTCCCGACATCAGAAAAAGAATCATGCAATTTCTTTATTCAGACGGTGATTTCTATCATTTTATGGACGCCGAGACTTACGACCAACGTGAGCTTTCAGCGGATCAGGTCGGCAAAGCGGCGGGTTACTTGAGTGAGAATCAGGAAATTCAGGTCAATTTCATCAACGGAGAAGCATATGGAATTGAGTTTCCCAAAGTGGTTGTTGAATTGAAAGTTGCCGATGCCGAGCCCGGTGTAAAGGGTGACACCGCCGCAAGCGCGACAAAACCGGCGACCTTGGAAACCGGGGCGAAGGTGAACGTTCCCCTCTTTGTCAATCCGGGTGATATGATAAAAGTTGACACACGAGACGGAAGTTATGTTGAAAGGGTGAAATAGGGTTTTTCAAGGGCGGGTTGCGGCTTCTCCGTGAGGGATTCGGCCGCTTTATAAAGTTGTTTTTTCTGTTTTCCGCTTAAAAACAGACACTGTCCGGCATACAGTTTTTTCGGAAGTCTGACGGTTCCGAAACGCACTCTCATCAAACGGCTTACCGAACACCCGCATGATTCCCACATGCGCCTTACAAACCTGTTTCTTCCCTCTTTTAGCACCACCCTGAACCATTTGTTGCTTTTGTCTTTTGAATTAAGCGCCGTAACTCTTTCAAAACATCCGGTTTTGCCGTCAAGCGGCAATCCGTGAAGGAGTTTTTCAACGGTCTCTTTCCCGGTATTTCCCCTTACGCGCACAATGTATTCACGTTCAATTCCGTTTGAAGGATGCGCAAGTTTATGCGCGAGAGAGCCGTCCGAACAAAAAAGCATCAGTCCCGAGGTGTTAATATCCAGCCGGCCGACGGAAACCCATCTGGAATTTTTCAAGGGAGGCAGGTCGTCAAAAACGACCGGGCGTTTTAACGGGTCGCTCCGGCTTACGATTTTGCCGACCGCTTTGTTGTAGATAATTACCCGGTCATTTTCCTCAAGCGCCCCGGCGCAGTTTACTTTCACGCCGTCCACCGTTATTGCGTCTTCAGGCTCGGCCTTATCCCCGAGTTTGCAGACTTTGCCGTTGAGCTCCACCGCGCCCGATTTTATCAACTCCTCAACGCTCCTCCGCGAACCGATTCCCGCGGCGGCGAGCAGTTTCTGTATTCTTTCCGCCATTTAGAATCTGGATATAATTTCGTAGAAAGTATTTCTCTGAGCGGGCTCAAAGCCCGCGCTCTTTATCATGTCGGCAATTTGCTCCGCGCTCGCCTTTGTTCTGTTTTCCGCGCATCTGAGAACGTTTTCCTCATACAGAGTGCCGCCGAGATCGTCCGCCCCGAAATGCATTGATACGGAACCGATTTTGAATCCCTGAGTGAACCATGAACCCTGAATAAAGCGGAAGTTGTCAAGAAAGATTCTGCACACCGCAAGCACGCGCAGGTAACGTTCTCCGCCGGCTTCACTTTTGATTTTGCGCTCAAGGAAGGTGTTTGTGGGTTTGAAAATCCACGGTATGAAAGCCAGAAAACCGCCCGTTTCGTCCTGCAAAGACCTTATTCTTAAAAGATGTTCAACAATGTCTTCATCGCTTTCCAAATGTCCGAACATCATTGTTGCCGTGGTTTTGAAACCGATTTTGTGAGACTGCCGCGCAATTTCAATCCATCTGTCCGCATCTATTTTCAGCGGACTTATCTTTTTTCGCACTCTGTTTGAAAGGATTTCCGCCCCGCCGCCGGGCATTGTTCTGAGACCCGCGTCCCAGAGTTTTTGCAGGACTTCTTCGGAATTCATATTTTCATATTTGGCTATTGCCGCCACTTCGGGCGGGGAAAAAGCGTGGAGATGCAGTTGCGGAATTTCCTCACACGCCCGTTTGACTATTTCCGTATAATAGCCGAGCCCGATCTCTGGGTTGTGTCCGCCCTGAAGCAGAACGGTGGTCGCCCCGTTATGGCGGGATGTTTTCATCATCTCAATAAGTTTGTCCACCGTAAGCGTGTAGGAATCAAATGCGCCCGGCTGTCTCCAAAAAGCGCAGAAAAGACATTCCGTATCACACACATTTGTGTAGTTGGGATTTGTGTCGCACACAAAAGTGACAGTTTTCCCGGGGTTGTTTCTCTGTCTGCACAGAGAGGCAAGCGAACCGAGCTGCGGAAGGGACGACTTTTCAAGAAGCGCCGCCGCTTCCCCGGAGTCAATTCTTTCACCTTTTTTAACTTTGTCGCATATTTCGGCAAATCTCATAACGCACAGTCTAACTTGACACGCCGCTCCGTTCCAGACCCCCGTTTAAAGGTTTCCCCTTATATTGTGTATGATTTATTTTAATATTCGCGGGTTATCCAAGTGAATTCTGTTAGAAAAACTTTCAAAATAGTCAACACTCTCGGTCTTCATGCCAGAGCCGCCGCCGGTTTTGTAAAACTGTCAAACCGGTTTTCATCAAGTGTAAAGATAGTGAAAAACGGTTGCGAGGTGGACGGGAAAAGCATTCTGGGAATACTTTCCCTGGGCGCCTCCAGAGGCACGGAAATAGATATTGAATTTTCAGGCGATGATGTTCTGGACGCCGTCAGTCAAATATCCGAATTTGTTGAAAGCGGATTCGGAGAGGGCGCACACGAAGAGGATTGAAGCGCCGGAAGCGATATGAAAATAATAAAAATAGACTCCGCAAACATTGAGAAAGAGACTGCCCGGATCCGTAAAGCGGCTTCGCCTTTCAATCCGAAAACCGTCGCCGCCGTATCTGAAATTATTGAAAGTGTCAGAAAACGCGGCGACTCGGCTCTTTTCTCTCTCACAAAAAAATTTGATCGCGCTCTGCTCTCCGCGCGCACGGTTGAGGTTTCGCCTTCAGAAACGGCCGAGGCGATAGCAAAAGTCTCGCGCTCGGTCATCAGGGATTTGAAAAAAGCCCGCCGCCGCATAGAGGATTATCAGAAGAAAAAGATGCCGCGCCCCGCCGAACACAAAGATTTATATGGCAACAGACTTGGGTGGGCGGTCAGACCGCTTGACAGTGCCGGCGTTTATATTCCCGGCGGCAAAGCCGCTTATCCTTCAACCGTTCTTATGACGGTTGTTCCCGCAAAAGTTGCGGGCGTGAGTGAAATTGTGATGGTGACCCCGTGTCCCGGCGGTGAGCTGAATCCCGAAGTTATTGCCGCGGCAGGGATTGCCGGCGTAAAACGGATTTTCAAAGTGGGCGGGGCCCAGGCGGTCGCCGCGCTTGCTTTCGGCACCCGCTCCGTTCCCCGGGTGGATAAAATAGTCGGTCCCGGAAATATCTATGTGACAATTGCAAAAAAACTGGTTTACGGCGAGGTTGACATAGACATGATGGCCGGGCCGAGTGAAGTGTTTGTTATTGCGGACGGTTCCTGCCCGGCCGAGTGGGTGGCGGCGGACCTGCTGGCCCAGGCCGAGCATGACGAAATGGCCTCTCCGACACTTGCCACAACATCCCCTTGCTACGCCGCGAGTGTTAAATCAGCTCTTCTTTCAATGGCTCGCGGGATTGAAAGAAAAAAAATCGCGCTTGCCTCAATAAGGCGCAACGGAAGAATTTTTACGGTCGGAAGTTTGAATCAGGCCGCGCAAGTGGCAAACGCGGTCGCGCCCGAACATCTTGAAATTTGCGTAAAATCACCGCGCTCCGTCTTGCGTCTTATCAGGAACGCGGGGGCAATTTTTCTCGGTACCCGCTCCACCGAAGCGTTTGGAGACTATATTTGCGGTTCAAGCCACGTTTTGCCGACCGGCGGCGCGGCGAGATTTTCATCTCCTCTGTCCGCGGCGGATTTTGTTAAAACCCCGAGTGTGGCCGAACTCACTTCAAAAGGTTTTGAAAACCTTGCGGACACGGTAATAAACCTTGCGTGTTCCGAGGGTCTTTCGGCCCACGCTCTTTCCGTAAAGGTAAGACTCGGCAAGACTAAATAGGGATTTCCATGGCGGATATTGAAAAAATTCTGCACAGCATTCCGCAGACAGTTCTTGCTTCCTCCGCCTACGATGCTTCAAGACCAGAGTGCCGAATCAAGCTTGACGGCAACGAAAGCCCTTTTGATATTTCTGCGGAAGTGCGTGAGCGGATTATTGCCGCGGCACAGAGTGTAAAACTCAACCGCTACCCCGACCCCGACTGCGAATGGCTGAGGGGCGTCATTTCAGAACAGACCGGAGTTTCTCCTGGCGGCATAGTGTTTGGCAACGGTTCCGACGAGTTAATACAGATGGCGCTCACCGCGTTTTGCGGGGCTTCCGAAAATGTGCTGGTTCCCACGCCCACTTTTTCAATGTATGCGCTCACCGCCGCCAATCTCGGCAAAAATGTCTTTCATGAAAGTCTTGACGGCGCCTTTGACCTTGACGAGAGGGCGATGCTGCGCTCAATAAAATTGCATAATCCCGATATTGTTTTTCTTGCCTCGCCCAACAGTCCCACGGGCAATCTTTTATCTCAGGCAAAAGTGGAGTCAGTCATAGCCGCCGCCCCCGGTCTCGTTGTTGTGGATGAAGCTTATTTTCATTTCTGCGGCAAAACACATATTGATCTCATGGAAAAATACGAAAACCTCGCCGTTATGAGGACTTTTTCAAAAATCGGTTTGGCGGCCATCCGCCTCGGTTTTCTTCTTATGAGACCCGAACTTGCCGTTCAGATGTCAAAGATAAGACTGCCTTATAATATCAATTCCCTTACTCAGGCCGCGGCGCGCGTTTTTTTTGAAGACCAAACGGCGTTTGAAAAAAATGTGAGAATCATAGTCGCCGAACGCGAAAAAATGTTTGATTCTCTGCGTTCCATTGACGGAATAAAGGTTTTTCCAAGTGATGCGAATTTTTTCCTGATACGGTTTCCGGACCCCGCCGCCGCGCAAAAAGTTCACTGCGAGTTGATAAACAAAAGCATTCTTGTCCGGAATTTTCCGGAGGGAGACATTTCCTGCTGCCTCAGAGTTACGGTTGGTCTTGCCGCAGAGAACCGTGAGTTTGAAAAATGTCTGCGTGAATTTGTTTCCCGGGGTTTATGAACGACGGCGGCGCGAAAACATAAAAAGCCGCACCGCACCGAAAACAATCAGTCCGAAAGCCAGAACCTGTGCGACGGAAAGTCCGTCTATCGGGCTCGGAGTTGTTGTTCTGATGAACTCAACGAAAAATCGCTCAATCCCGGCAAGTGTTATGTAAACGGCAAAAAGCCACCCCTCGGGCGCGGGTCTACGGCGCAGTTTCCAAAGTATTATAAAAACTCCGGTCATTGAAAGTGTTTCATATATTTGTGTCGGGTGAACTGTGTGATATACGGGCGGGTAGCCGTCGGGAAAAGCCATGGCCCAGGGCAGTGAAGACGCCGTTCCGTAATCATCACCGACGAGCAGGCAGCCGACCCTTCCTATCGCATATGCGATTGCGAGTGCGGGAGCGGTGGCGTCAAGGGTTTTCCAGACACCCGCTTTGTGTTTGCGCGCACAGTAAATTCCGGCCGCAAGTCCGCCCAGAAAGCCGCCGTAAAAAGTGAGTCCGTTCCGGGAGAAAATAAGTTCGGAGGGGTTTGCCGCCAGTTGCTCAAAAGTGAAATTTTGCAGCAGAAAAAAAAGTTTTGCACCCGCTACCGAACAAATGACTATCCACAAAATCATGTCTTCCGCAAGTTTCGGAGGCGCGTTTTTTCTCTTCAGTTCACGGGCCGTTATGAGGTATGCGGATAGAAATGCGAGAGCCACCATCACACCGAAAGAGTTGATTGAAAAACTCCCAACCGTTAGCAGTTCGGGATACATCAGCGTTTGTTTTCCCTGGTTTTTTCGTCCGCAGTTTTTTCCGCCCGCGTATTTGATTTTTCAAGCAGAAAAACTGAAATAAAAAAACAGACGCATAGCGCCATGTTTAAAAAGAAAAGCTGAGTGAATGTCATTTCAAAAGACATTTATATCTTTTAACCCGGTTTTTTTCAAACATGTCTTTGATTTTTGTAATAGTTTTTGTCTGACTGTAGACTTCCCCGTAATGTTGGGTTCTCCGGTTCTTGTTTTAAACAAAAACTACCTGCCCGTCTCCGTAACCAATTTAAGGCGGGCGTTCATAATGCTTTACTGTGGCGAGGCAAAAGCCGTTTCGGAGAAATATGAGACTTTTGATTTTGACAGTTGGGCAGATATTTCGGCCGCCGCTTCTGCGGGTCTGAAGGGCGACTACATACGAACGGTTACAAAAATCATAAAAGCGCCCAGGGTTATCATTCTTCTCCGTTACGGCGGTTTTTACAGAAAGCGTCCGAAATTCAACCGTTTCAACATATTTCGCAGAGACGGCGGAAAGTGCCAATACTGCGGTCGCGCTTTTCCGAAGAGCGATCTTACAATTGACCATGTAACTCCCCGTGCGCTCGGAGGCACAAGCAGATGGAACAATGTTGTTTGTTCATGCGCTTCCTGCAACCGCAGAAAAGGCGGAAGAACCCCGGAGCAGGCCGGAATGAAGCTGCTGACAAAACCGGTTGAACCCCAATGGGGCCCTTTTGCGGGAATGTATGCGCGCGCCGTACGCTACAAAGAGTGGGAACCGTTTGTGAACTTTGTTGACGCTTCGTATTGGAACGTTGAGCTTGAAGGGTGAGACCGGCCCACGCGATTTTTCTTTCTGTCTGCGTCACTTTCATAAAAGAGTAATGGCGCCTCTTTTTCTCATACAGTCCTAAAGACAGGCTCAGTAAATCGGTGAGCAATCCTTAAAACATAGCCGTCATACAATCTGAAAGGTCTTTTTTTAACAGTCTTATTAACAGGTAAAAAACGAGAAAATGTTTGTAAAATTGTTGACTTTGAAGACCGTTAATATATGTTGTGCCTCAATAATTTCGAATTTTGGAGAAAAAATGACCTTTAAAGAATTGGACAGTCTTATAAAAGAGGCCGGATACCGTGGCACAAGTGACCTCAGCGGCTCCCACATCACTATTCAAACGATAGATCAATTTGGAGAAATTTTCGCCGCCGGAATTTCAGAAGAGCTAAGAAAACAATTCTCAGACAGCCTGCCAAAATCTTCTTCCGAGGATGTTCTGCGAGAATTGGCGGATTACGTTTACGGCTCATGCTATGTAAAAGAAATTTTCCCCGTCAAAGTAAAAATGAGAAAGCCTTTATCCAGGCTTGCCGTGGAATATATAAACAAAGTTTTTCCTCTCAAAGCAAAAGCAGTTTCGGAACATAATGTGGTGATTGACAAAGACATTGTTTTTGGACCTTCGGCTTCTCCGCAAATTATCAATGCCGACACATTAACGTTTGACGGTGGTTCCATAACAGCTGTCACTACAAGTTTAAGCATAAATGCAAATAAGTTGATCATAACAGGTAAGAGCAGTTCCAATCCTTATCATGTCGGAGTTTTTGGACGGAAAGGTTCGGACGGCGCAGACGGCAATCCCGGCAAGCATTACACTTCCCCCGCTGTGGCGGGTCATGACAGCAGTGCCCCCACACCGGGCATATGCACTGGTGCGAGTAATGGCGGCAAAGGAGATAATGGTCTTAAAGGATTTCCGGGGGAGGACGGCAAAGACGGAAAAGACGGCCAGCCCAACATGCCGGCCAATATTTCTATTGCTGATATGGGAGACAAATCCAAAGAGATGCCCGTTTTCTGTCCTTCTTGCGGTACGGCTAATGTTGTCATTCTTGATACTGAAACCGCAAACTTTGTTGTCAGCACTTATTCGGGCGCGGGTGGCGCCGGCGGGATTGGACAGACAGGCGGCAATGGCGGAAATGGTTGCCGCACCGGCTGCGAAGGCACCGACGGGGGCCAGGCCGGCGATGGCGGTGACGGCGGTGATGGGGGCAACGGCGGCAACGGCGGCAATGGCGCTTCGGGCAACCCGATCACAATTACGTTCCCGATAAAAGACAAGAATTATCTGCAGACAGTCAGCACAACTGCGCCGCTGGGTTCCGGAGGCGACGAAGGCCGGGCCGGAGTCGGCGGCGATGGCGGTACGGGCGGTGCGGGAGGCAAGCATAAGACCAACGGGTCGTCCGGCGGACAGGGAAAATACGGTGAAAAAGGTAAAAAGGGCGCGGACGGAACAAGACCGGGCGCTCCGGGCAATATCGTATTTCATTACACTCCATGATTTCCCGGTTCGTTATGAAGTTTTTTATCAGAATTGACTAATGGAATTCTTATACGACTCTGTTGCGGGAAAATCCGGCCCCTGGGGTTATGGGGTCCACCACGAAGAGATTCCCACACTTGAAAGGGCAAAAGAATTACTTGGCCCGAAAAACGATGAAATACGAAAAAAACGCAGCAGCGTTTATTACAATTCAAAAAACATCAGAATAAGAAGTCGCCTGCCGATTGGGATGCACGACAGATGTGAAGAATATGTTTTTGCGGGTGGAAAAATTCATGAAAAGGATGCCCGCCAGCTTAAAAAACATTTTCCCATACAGCTGAAAATTATTCGCCTTCCGGAACACACCATATGGGAAAATCAAACCTGTGATATAAGCAACAACCACAAAGACTGGACTGAGATAAGTCCCGAAAAGGAACTATATACCTATCTTCATGTTGATAAACTAGTCGTCGCACCCGGAGCAAGAATTGTTATTTACGGCAATGTGCTTGTTTTTCACTGTGGGGAAATAGTTCTGGATATGTCTTCATCCAAGAAAGATTATCCTGAAATGAAAATCCGGAGAATGCATGATTTTAGTGTTGATATCTTCGGAACGAAACACTCAGGGCTTGGCAGTGTTCGCCTCCTTCAGGCAAAAGACGGCAGACACGGATTTGATGGCAGAAACCAAAATCAAGTGAATCCCGCTGATGATGTTGTTCCGAGCATTTTTGGCCCCTTGGATATTGAAAAATTATATGACTGTGATCAAAGCCGTATTCATAAGCCCCGACCAAAAAATGGTGAAAACGGTTTTCGTGGTGAAGACGGTTCTGACGGACAAAACGGCGGCATGTTGCAGTTGGCGAATATAACGATACACAAATTAACAAATTTTCGGGACAGACGTTTCAGGATATTTGCCCAGGCCGGACAGGGACGAAATGGCGGCGATGGCGGCGATGGCGGCAACGGCGGACTGCCTTCCAATATTTTTGTTCAAATCCCCCAAGCCTACTCTGATCGTCTTTCTTTAATTTCTCAGGCATCCGTGGGGGGCAGAGGAGGTCTTCCGGGTCAGGGAGGGCTTAAGGGGAAATCTTACAATACTGATACTGCGGAAAAAGTGCCGCGAAATGGAAAATCCGGGACGGCCGGAATAAACGGTAAAGACCGGGAGGCCGTGCCTATCTATGTCACGCACCAGACACAACAAATAAACAAGGAGGTTTCATATCTTGAGAAGGCGGTGGATCAAATAAAGAAAAAATTTGAACCGCAGAACGGGCAAGACGAGTTTCGTCTGTTGTGAGCAATAGGAGAAATTTGAAATGGCAAGAAAAATCTTTATGTCATATAAACATAGTGATAGTGACGTCCATCCTTTAAATGGCGAAACAACTGCTCGTGTATATGTTGACAATCTAATTGAATTGTTTGAAGGAGATGAAATTTACAAGGGAGAAGGAGATGAAGATTTGAGTGATTTTCAAGATGAGACTATTGCATCTCACTTGAGGGACAAAATATACGACTCCAGCATGACCATCATTTTAATTTCTCCGCAGATCAAAGACCCTGCCCAAAGAGACAGCGACCAATGGATACCCTGGGAAATTGCCTATTCTCTTAAGGAAATTACTCGGAATGACCGCACAAGCAAAACAAATGCTACGCTAGCAATTGTTTTGCCAGATGGAAACTCATCTTACACTTACTATCTTGAGGAAAATACTTGTCAGTCCTGTCATTGCAGACTTCTGAAAACTCACACTCTCTTTCAAATTATGAGAGATAATATGTTTAATCAAAAAAACCCTACTTATTCAGGCTGTCTGAATCATCCCTCAGGGACTGTTTATAAGGGAGATTCTTGCTATATTTACTCAGTCAAGTGGTCTGATTTAATAAGTGATAAGGACAAATACCTTTGCACTGCTGAGCGTATAAAAGAGAACATTGGCGATTACAAGATAGTAAAGGAAGTTAAAGATGGATGACAAATCACAAGTAGTAAAACATCTTGAAATGATTCAAGGTGTTGTTAACCGCTTGAGTCATGATTTTTTTCTAATCAAAGGTTGGAGTATGACCTTGCTGGTCGGTGGGATAATTTTCATAACAAGAAATGAAATTCAAACTTATTGGTTTATCTGTGCATTTCTTATTCCCGTAATCGGCTTTTGGATTTTAGACGGATATTTTTTATGGCAAGAGCGTTTGTTTCGTGATGTCTATAACGACTTCAGAAAGAGAAAAATTACAGACTTTGAAATGAATCCGATGAAGCATGAAAACAGTTGGGTTTTATTTGCTTTATGGATGATTACTCTTGGCAAGAAACATTCAGATAAGCCAAGACGTAGTTGGTTATCTTCAATTTTTTCAGTAACGCTGAACATGTTTTATGGAATTGAGATTTTGTTTGTGGCAGGGGTATTTTTTATTCTCAAGTATCAAGGAAGTTATTGAACAATGAGAAGGGTGTTTTTCAGTTTTGACTGGGATGATGTTTGGAGAGCAAATCAAGTTCGTAATAGTTGGGTTGCAAAAAGAAGTTATAAGATTGCGGGATTTAGAGACGTTGCTGAAATTGAAAAAGTTAAAAGACATTCAGACAAAGAAATAAAAAATTGGATAGACAAACAAATGAAAGGCACATCAGTTACTTGTGTTTTGATTGGTAGCAAAACAAACAAAAGCAAGTGGGTGAAATATGAAGTAGAGAAAAGCATTGAAAAAGGAAACGGACTTTTTGGAATACTCATTCATAACTTGAAAAACCCTGAAGGGAAAACTGATAAACAAGGGGAAAATATGCTTGAAGAGTTTAACAAAGAAGAAAATTTCGGAGCAAAAGTCAAAAAAGCTTTTGTAGGCGGAGGTGTAGGGTTGTGGCTTGCAAGACTTGTATTTCCTCAATTTACCATTCCGTTGACTTTCATGGGTGCTGTTCTCGGATTAAGCAAATCAGATGATAGTGGTGATGACTACAAAATTTATGATTGGTTTGACGATAATGGATATGAGAACCTCGGCGACTGGATAGAGAAGTCTGCCCAGCAGGTTGGAAGATAATGGGAGGTTAGAGATGGCACCAAAGAGGCAAGTTTTTTACAGTTTTCATTACCAACCGGATAGTTGGCGAGCCTCACAAGTTCGCAATATAGGTGTTGTTGAAGGGAATGAACCTGCTTCTGATAATGATTGGGAGAAAATCAAGAAAGGTGGTGAGAATTCGATTAAAAGATGGATAAACGAACAGATGAAATATAGGTCATGCACTGTTGTTCTCGTTGGAACAAATACTGCAGATAGAAAATGGATTGATTACGAAATACGCAAGTCATGGAATGGTAATATGGGTGTTGTCGGCATATACATTCATGGATTGAAAGACCAAGAAGGTCAATTATCTTTTCAGGGAAAGAATCCTTTTGATTTCATTACTTTTACATCTGGCAAAAAAATGTCTTCAATAGTTAAGTGTTACAATCCTCAGGGATTGAACAGCAAAGAAAAATATGATTGGATTTCAAGGCATTTGTCTAATGCAATTGAAGAGGCTATTCGAATAAGGAGAGGTTATTAGTATTCAACCATGACATTATTTCTATGCCACTCTAAAGATGAAGGATCTGGCAAAGTTTTTGAGTGGGTGGAGAGTCTAATCTGTTTGCTTTTATAGGCGGCAAGTGATGAATTTTCTTTTATCTCTACGATTCTTTCTGGAACCAAAATGCAATATTTCTTGTCTATACAAAACATTCCTCTGTCAAAAGCCCAGTGATGTTTGCGGCAGGCATAGGGCAAGCCCGTTTCTAATATCATCCGTGCCAGAGCATCTTTTCGGCACAATCGGCACAATATGAGCGGCTTCAGTTTCATGAAATCTGGCTAAATCAACCAACGAGTCATTACACATGCAACATTGGTGGTCATACAGATTCAAAACAAGGTTGCGAAAATCGGCTGACCGTTTGACACTCCGCCCCTTTCTATGGCATAATTCCCTGCTTCGCGCAGGGTAGTAACAATGCAAGCAGTAATAAGAACAGGAAACAGGCAATACCTCGTCAAGCCGGGGGATGTTGTGGATATTGAGAAAATCGCCGGAAGCGCCGGTGATTCGGTGGGATTTTCCGATGTTTTGCTGGTTTCTGACGGTGAAGGTGAAGCGAAAGTCGGGGCTCCGGTTGTTGAGGGTGCGGAAGTCAAGGGCGAGATCCTGGCTCAGAAAAAAGGTACTAAAATCACCGTCTTTAAGTTCAAAAGACGCAAAGGATACAGACGAAAGGCCGGGCACCGGCAGAAATACACTTCGGTTCGTATAACCGACATCAAAGGATGAACACGGGGTAAAAAACAATGTCCACAAAAAAAGGCGGCGGAAGTTCAAAAAACGGAAGAGACTCGGCGGGAAAACGGCTCGGCGTTAAAAAATTCGGCGGACAGTCCGTCAAAGCCGGAAACATTCTTGTCAGACAAAGAGGGACAACTTTCCATGCGGGAGAAAATGTGGGAACCGGACGCGACTGGACACTTTTTGCGCTTGCGGACGGAGTTGTGAAATTCCGCAAAGGCAAAAGAAACACCGTTTCCGTCGTTGCACCTGCGGCGTAAACTGAGAGGCTCCAGCCTCAACTCTCTCAAATTATTCTGCTGACCGCCACCGTTCATTCGGTTATACTAACCAGCCACCCACCGGACGGGCGCCATTATGACAGGAAGCGAAATAAGGGAAACTTTTCTTTCCTACTTTGAAGACAGGGGGCACAAAAGAACAAAAAGCTCTCCGCTTGTTTTCGCCCGTGACCCGACACTGCTTTTTACCAACGCGGGAATGGTACAGTTCAAGAATGTTTTTCCGGGAATTGAAAAATTCCCTTCCAAGCGAGCCGTTTCATCACAAAAATGCATGAGAGCCGGCGGCAAACATAACGATTTGGAAAATGTCGGATATACCGCCCGCCACCACACTTTCTTTGAAATGTTAGGCAATTTCTCCTTTGGCGACTACTTTAAGGAAGATGCCGTGCGTTTTGCATGGGATTTAATGACGAACGTTTTCAAACTTCCCAAAAGCAAACTCTGGATCACCGTGCATGACAGCGACGACGAAGCGGCAGCTATCTGGGTAAAAGAGTCGGGCCTTGCCGAATCCCGTATTCTGAGGATGGGAGATGAAAGCAATTTCTGGTCAATGGGTGATACGGGGCCGTGCGGGCCGTGTTCCGAAATTCTCATAGACCAGGGTAAACAAGCCGGATGCGGGACAAAAGAGTGTGCTCCGGTCTGCGACTGTGACCGTTACCTTGAGCTGTGGAACCTTGTTTTTATGCAGTATGAAAGAGATGAGTCGGGCAAAATGACTGCTCTTCCCCACCCGAGCATAGACACCGGAATGGGTCTTGAAAGAATGACAGCCGTGATACAAAAAACGCCGAGCAACTATGAGACCGATTTGATTCGCCCGATAATTTCATACATTGAGGAAATATCAAAAACAAAATACGGCGCCGGGGAAAATCCGGCTGACAGCGGCATGCGCGTTATTGCGGACCATGCCCGCGCGGCTTGCTTCCTTATCTGCGACGGGGTTTTCCCGTCAAACGAAGGCAGGGGATATGTATTGAGAAGGATTATAAGAAGGGCCGTGCGCCATGCAAAAAACCTCGGAATGAATGAGCCGTTTCTTTATAAAACCCCGGATGTGGTGGCCGCAGTGATGCGGGACGCCTATCCGGAACTTGCGGAAAAATCCGTTTTTATCTCAGAGATTGTAAAAAGCGAAGAAGAAAGATTTTTTGAAACCGTGGACAGAGGGCTTGAGATTCTTGAAACCGAAGTGGAGAAACTCTCTCCGGGAGAGAATCTTTCGGGCGCAGCCGCTTTCAAACTTTATGACACATATGGATTTCCGCTTGATTTGACCCAGGATGTGCTCAGGGGAAGAAACATATCCGTTGATGAAAAGGGATTTGAGACGGAGATGAAGAGGCAGAAAAAACAGTCCAGGGAATCATGGAAGGGCGGCTCCACAGAGTCCGCCGAAGCCGCGACTGATTACTCCACTCTTGTAGCCGAAGGTTTTTCCACCGATTTTACTGGTTATGGAATGACCGAAGGCACAGGCAGAGTTGTTTTCATGAGCATTCCGGACAGTGATGGTGAGGCGGATATTGTTGCGGATTCAACGCCTTTTTATGCGAGTTCCGGAGGGCAGGTGGGAGACACGGGAACCCTCACCGCCGAAGGCTTTTCCGCAAAGGTTATTGACACGACAAAACCTGCGGAGGGAATAATCAGCCACCGTGTCGTCATTGAAGAGGGAGCCGTATCCGCGGGAGACACGGTGCGCTTTTTTGTTGATAAAGACCGCAGGCGCGCCGCTTCCGCCCATCACACCGTCACGCATATACTGCACTCCGTTTTGAAAGACAGGCTGGGCTCCCATATTGCCCAGGCCGGATCACTTGTGGCTCCTGACAGACTGCGGTTTGATTTTACTCATCATTCCCGCATAAGCGCTGAAGAAATTGAAGAGATTGAACTTGCGGTCAATGAAAAAATAGGAGCGGCTGGCGAGGTCATTACACGGGCGGACGTCCGATATGAGGATGCTTTGAAAGAGGGCGCGACCGCGATTTTTGAGGAAAAATACGGCGACAGAGTCAGGGTTGTTTCAATAGGTGATTACAGCGTTGAACTGTGCGGAGGCACTCATCTTGAAAATTCCGCCGCGGCGGGAATTTTCAAAATTGTCTCGCATTCAGCCTCAAGCGCGGGAGTGAGAAGAATGGAGGCCGTGTGCGGACGGGCGGCGCTTGAAAGAGTTCTGGAAAATGAAAAGAGAATCGCGCAAACGGCAGAGATTCTCGGAGTCGGTGCGCCCGATGTTGGCAAGAGTGTTGAAAAACTTCTGAAACAGAACGAAGAATTGAAAAAGAAGCTCGGAGATCTCAGAAAAACGGAGCTTTCAGACCGGATTAAGGATGTTATTTCGGGAGCGGATGACATAGGAGGTGTCGGATTTTTCTCTCTTCAGATTCCGGACTCGGGACCTGAAGAACTCAGAGAAGCCTGGGATGGAATCCGCGGGAAAATCAAAAGCGGAGTTGCCGTGCTCGGTGCGGAGCGTGGCGGAAAGGCTTTTATTCTTGTGGGTGTTACCAAAGACCTTTCGGGAAGGTTCCATGCCGGTAAAATTGTTAAGGAAATTGCGCCGCTGGTGGGAGGCGGGGGAGGCGGCAAGCCCGCGCTTGCGCAAGCGGGCGGCGATAAACCCGCGGGAATTTCGGAAGCGATTGAAAAATCCGCGGAGATTTTGAAGTCTATTTAGAATTACAGACGGCCGGTCGGCTCAATCCCGTGTTTTTCAAAAATTTTTCTGAGTTTTTTCAGTGCGGTCTTTTCTATCTGCCTGACCCTTTCCCTTGAAATACCGAATTTGTTTCCAATCGTGTCAAGCGTTTCTGGCTCTTCGCTCAGAATTCTCATTCTCACCACATAGTTTTCTCTCTCGCCGAGTTCTTCAAGCGCCTCCCCGATACGCGCTTGGACGATCCGTTTTGTTTGTTCGCGTTCAAACGCGGTGTCTTGGGCTTCCGAACTGTCTTCAAGAAAATCCAGATGCGCCTGCTCTCCTTCGTCATTAAGAGGGGAGTTAAGAGACATATCTCTTGCGCCCATCACCATTTTCATTTCCGAAACGCTTTTTTCTGAAACACCGAGTTCACCGGCGATTTCAGAGTCCGCCACACTTTGTTTTTCCCCTTTCATTTTGCTGCTCGCGGAGCGCAGCTTATAAAAAAGTTTTCTCTGCTCCCTGCCCGTGCCTATTCTGACAAGACTCCATGTGTCCATTATGTGTTTTTGTATGTAAGCCTTTATCCACCAGACGGCATATGAAATCAGCCTGTAGCCTTTTGTCGGGTCAAACCGTTTTACGGCATGCATAAGACCCAGATTGCCCTCCTGGATAATGTCCATAACGCCTATGCCGTAATTTTTGTATTCTCCGGCAACCTTTACGACAAATTTCAGGTTTGCGGCCACAAGTTTGCGCGCGGCGTCTATGTCTCCCGTTTCCCTGTAACGAACGGCGAGCTCGCGCTCCTCTTCTCCCGACAGAACGGGGTTGGAAGATATTTCCGCCACATAGCGCTGAAGGGGCGAGGCGGGAGCAAGAGCCGAGGAGGCTGCCGAAGACTTTGATTTCTTATTTTTTCTCCGTGTTTTCCCTTCGTCCTTTATCTTTTCTTGACTGTTTTCCATCGGATGTATAATTTAACACATCTTTGACAGTTCCGGTGTAGCTCAGCTGGCAGAGCGGGTGGCTGTTAACCACTAGGTCGTGGGTTCGAATCCCTCCGCCGGAGCCACTAAAGCCGGAAATATAGGTGAAAATCAAAATAGAATATTGTGTCAAATGCGGCTGGCTTCTCAGGGCGGGCTGGATGGCTCAGGAGTTGCTTTCCACATTTCCGGACGAAGTGGAAGAGCTTGCCCTTGCGCCTTCTTCGGGCGGAGTTTTCAGAGTTTTTGTCGGTGATGAAACGGTCTGGTCAAGAGAACAAAACGGCGGATTTCCTTCGGCTGCTGAACTGAAAAAATTAGTGAGAGACCGTGTCGCGCCCGGCAGGTTTCTGGGTCACACGGAAGGAAAAACGGAGACCGTTTTATGAAAGCTCTTGTTTTTCAGCATGTGGGCCACGAGTCCGCCGGGTTTTTCGGCGACCTGATGCTCAGCACCGGTTTTGAAGTTCAAACAATTGATTTTGAAGCGGGAGATTCCTTTCCCAAAAACACTGGCGGTTACGATGTTCTTGTTATTATGGGCGGTCCTATGAATGTTTATGAAGATGACAAATATCCCCATCTTGATTCTGAAATCCGTTTTGCGGCCGAGTTTATAAAAAACGGCGGAGCGGTGATGGGAATATGTCTTGGTGCTCAGATAGTGGCCGCCGCTCTCGGAGCGCGGGTTTTGGCGGGCGCGGAAAAAGAGATAGGGTGGCATGATATTCGCATGACGGATGAAGCCGCTGCAGACCCCCTGTTCAGTCTGTTTGCCAAAAAAGAAAAGGTTTTTCAATGGCATGGAGACACCTTTGAAATTCCCCGCGGAGCCGTCAGTCTCGCATTTTCGGACGCTTTCCCGAATCAGGCTTTCAGATACGGAAGGAGGGCATATGCTCTCCAGTTTCATCTTGAAACGGACGAGAAAATGATCCGAGACTGGCTTGCCAGAGAGGAAAACAAGAAGGAGATTGATGTTGCCGGTGTCAGCGAAGCGGAAATTGAGCGCGGCATGGGGGTTTACGGAGACGGTATGCGGCGGCTTGCGGGTTCGGTGTTCGGAGCTTTTTTGAAACTTGTTTGAACCGAATGTAGAATTGGGTCTTTAATAACCTTATTTCACAAGGAGAAACGCAATGCCCGAATGGAAATTTACAAATCACGGACACCTTGACATTCAGCCCGCGAAGTCAAAAAGAGCTATTTTTATCGGAAGGTATCAGCCCTATCACCAGGGGCACATAAGTCTTGTGCGCCAGAAACTGGACAAAGGCGTTCCGTGTCTGGTAATGGTCAGGGATATTCCGCCCGACCCCAAAAATCCGTTCACAACCGGGCAGACGATTGACATGATACGCAAGTATCACGAAAGCAAGGGAGACGATGTTGAAGTGATAAAAATTCCCGACATTGAATCAGTGAACTGGGGAAGAGGGGTTGGCTATGAAATGAATGAGTTTTTTCCGCCCGAAAACATCGGATGGATTTCCGCAACAAAGATCAGAGATTCAATCAAAAATGACCAAAACGATTGGCGTGAAATGGTTGATGAATCAATTCAGGCTGATGTTGTAAAATACCTGAAAGAGTCAAACCTGTGACCAGTGTCAGCCGCTTTTTTCAGTCGCGCCGTATTTTTTACGGAATTTTTCCACGCGGCTTTCCTTGGCGAACTGCTGTTCTCTTCCCGTAAAGAAGGGATGCGAACTGCTTGATATCTCAACCGTCACAAGCGGGTATTTATTGCCGTCTTCCCACTCAATGGTTTCACTTGATTCTTTTGTTGACCTCGTAAGGATCGCGAAACCTGAAGACGGGTCTTTGAAAACAACCGGTCTGTATTCGGGATGAATATCTTTTTTCATTTTTTTCTCCGGGCAGGGGAGCAATTATAACAAAGCGCGGGTTTTTGTAAAGTATCGGCATTTGAAGGTTATACTTTGTAAGGTAATGGAAAAAACGGCTGTTTTTATAGATTCCGGTGTTTGCAAGGCGCACGAAAACGGCCCCATGCACCCAGAAAGCCCCGAAAGAATCACTGCGATAGAGTCCCTTCTGGGCACGGCAAGCGTCGCGCCTTTTGTTGAACACCTCCCCGTAAAAGACGCGACAGAGCAACAGCTCGCGCGGGTTCACAGAGAAGACTATGTCAGGTTCGTGTTGGAGACTGATGGAAAGCCTTTGTTACAGCTCGACGCTGACACCGGAGCCGGGGGAGGGTCATGCAAAGCCGCGGTTCGTTCCGCCGGAGCGGCAATTTGCGCCTGCGGTGAAGCGCTCAAAGGCAAAACCGCTTTCGCATTCTGCCGCCCTCCGGGACACCATGCCGAACATGACCGGGCGATGGGGTTCTGTATTTTTAACAACGTGGCCGTCGCGGCGGAGTTTGCTCTCAAAGAACACTCTGCGGAGCGCGTTATGATAATTGACTGGGATGTCCATCATGGCAACGGAACACAGAACAGTTTTTACAAACGGGGTGATGTTTTCTATTTCTCAATTCACCAGCACCCGGCTTTTCCCGGAACCGGAACCGCACGAGAGACCGGCGAAGGGCGGGGCGAGGGAACCACTCTAAATGTTCCGCTGGCTCCCGGGCAGACTGATGAGTTGTATGTGGACATATTTCAAAATCGTCTCGCCCCCGCCGCACGCTCATATAACCCGGACATCATTCTTGTATCCGCGGGTTTTGACGCTCATAAAGCCGACCCGCTTGCGGGCATGAATCTTTCAAGCGAGTGTTTTGGCATTCTTGCCGGAGAGGTTCAAAACCTCGCGGCTGAGATTTACGGAGGAGCGGCCGCTTTTTTTCTTGAAGGCGGATACGATTTGTGGGCTTTGCAAACTTCCGTTGCCGAAGTATTATGGGCTCTCGGAGGCGGGAAAAACAACTGATTTTTCCTCGCCTGATTTTGCTGTGAAAAAATAATTCTGTATTCTAAAAACCAGATTTTTGACGAAAGGAGAATAAGATGAAAGCCGGTATTTATCATGAATTCGGAGATGTTGATGTAATCAAATATGAGGATGTTGAAACTCCCTCGCCCGGCGCGGATGAAGTTTTGATAAGTGTCAAGTCCTGTGCCATGAACTCTTTGGACACACGTTTGAGGTCCGGAAAATCTCCTCGTCCGGTTGACCTTCCGCACATTGGCGGAATAGACATATCGGGAGTGATAGAGAAAGTCGGCGCAAATGCCGGAGAAAAAATCAAAGCCGGAGACCGTGTGGTTGTGAATCCGGCGGTCAGAGGGGAGAAGGGTTTGAGTGTTATCGGGGCTAACAGGCACGGAGGGTTTGCGGAATATACGAGTGTTCCCGCCGCAAACATCTGCAAAATTCCCGACAGTCTCTCATATAACGAGGCGTCGGCTTTGCCGATTTGCTATGTTACGGCGGTTTACGGACTTGTTAACAGAGGAGGTTTGAAAAGCGGTGAAACTGTTGTTGTACATGCCGCGGGCAGCGGAACCGGAACCGCCACAATTCAAGTCGCAAAAAATCTCGGAGCAAAAGTAATTGCCACCGCGAGCAGCGATGAGAAACTTGAGAAAGCCAAGTCTCTCGGCGCGGATGAAGTTATTAATTATAAAAAAGACGATTTTTCAAGCGTTATAAAGGGCGGGGTTGATGTTGTTTTTGATCCCGTAGGGGCGTCTCACTGGGAAAAGAATATGAAAATTCTCAAGCCCGGCGGCCGGCTTCTTCTCGTTGGGGTCGTGGGGGGAGGGGTTGTGGAGAAGTTTGCCATAGGCCCCGTGATTATGAGGGATATTTCAATTGTCGGTGTGACGGTTTTCAACTCCCCTCAAAGTATTCTGGAAGACACGGTTGGTATGGTTGTGAATGGAACGCTAAAACCCATTATAGAAAAAACGGTTCCGCTTTCAGAACTTGCGGAAGCTCACAGAATTCTGGAAACAAGCGGCCAGTTTGGAAAGGTTGTAGTCAATCCCTGAAGTGGGAGACCATAATGGAACGACCCGTTACTGAGTTCAATCTTGATGACAAAGATGACTGGGTTGCGTCTCTGGGTTGCGGGCACACTATTCATGTAAGACACAATCCGCCGTTTCAAAATCGTCCCTGGGTTTTAACACATAAAGGCCGTGAGGAAACAATCGGCACGATGTTTGACTGTGTTCACTGCGACAGGTTTGAAATTCCCGAAGGTTTTATTTCATATTTCAAATCTCCGGTTTTCAGTCATGACACCATTCCCGACGGGCTGAAGAGGGGCCATTCAACAAAAGCGGGTGTCTGGGCGAAAATTATAGTTGAATCCGGCAGACTCAGATATTGCATTCCTACTGTGGGAGCGGAGGTGGAGCTGTCGGAGAATTCTCCGGGTGTTGTGGCTCCGGAAATCCCGCATCATATAGAGCCGGTTGGAAAAGTGAGTTTTTTTGTGGAATTCTACGGGCCGGACAAAAATCTCGCCGCTTCGGGCGCGAAATAGGTTGCTATCATGTCCGCTCCCGCGCGTTTGATTGAAAGCAGGCTTTCCATAATTGCGTCCCGTTCATTCAGCCACCCGTTTGCGGCGGCTGATTTTATCATCAGGTATTCCCCGCTTACTTGATAAGCCGCAACCGGCAGATCGGTTGATTCTCTGAACGCGCTTATAACATCAAGGTAGTGGCTCGCGGGTTTTACCATCACAATGTCCGCGCCTTCTGCTTCATCAAGCCTGAGCTCCCTGAGCGCCTCTTTCACATTGGCCGGGTCCATCTGATAAGTTTTTTTATCGCCCGACTTTGGTTCCGAATCCAATGCCCCGCGAAACGGGCCGTAAAAACATGAAGCGTATTTCGCCGTGTATGAAAGTATTGAAGTATTTGTATGGCCGTTTTCATCAAGCGCTTCCCTTATGGCACCAACCCGTCCGTCCATCATATCGCTAGGCGCCACAATGTCGGCTCCGGCGTTCGCATGACATAATGCCTGAAGGCAAAGAATTTCAACGGTTGCGTCATTGAGTATTTCACCCGAAGCCGAAACCAGCCCGTCATGCCCGTCGCTTGAATAGGGGTCAAGTGCGATGTCGGTTATTACCGTTGCTCCGGGGAACTCTTTCTTCAATTTTCTTACGGTTTCCGGCACAAGACCGCGCGGATTTGTCGCTTCTTTTGCCGTTCCGGATTTTAATGCTTTCTCAATTGCCGGAAAAAGCATAAAACACTCTATTCCGTTTTTGAGCGAATGCTCAACCTCTTTCAGCAAACCGCTCTTTCCGAGCCGCTTTCTGCCCGGCATTGAATCTATTTTTTCATCATTGCCTCCGTCCAGTATAAAAAGCGGATATATCAGTCGTTTTGCCGAAAGCCCGGTTTCCCTGACAAGAGAGCGGATTGAGGAGGTTTTTCTGTTTCTGCGCGGGCGTGCGGGGATATCAAGAGACCCCGTGTCGTAAGAGTGGCGGTTTTTGCTCATAAGCTCAGAAAGCTACACGGGCAAAAAGGTTTTTCAAAATTCCTTCTTTTTGGAGAATGTTTTATGTGTTAAAATGAACATTATGAGGTTAATACTGTTCTTTTCGGTGTTTTTTCTCTCTGTATCTTTTTCTCCAGCGGCTGTTTTCTCCTCGGAGGTTCAAATTGTTAAAGTGCCGAGGTCTCCCGCGATTGACGCCGCAGTCAGAGTCATTTCACCGAAAGACGGTGAATCTGTTTTTTCACTGAATCCCCAAGTTAAACTTGAGGTTACGGGTGATTACAAACTGGGGGCTCAAACTGACACGAAACGAAGAACCCTGGTGGCAAATTCCGGAGAAGGGCAGCATGTCCACCTTATTGTTGACAACAAGCCCTATCAGGCCATTTATGACGTTTCAAAACCGATTGTCTTGAAGGGGTTGAGCACTGGCCCCCATACTCTCGTTGTTTTTCCTTCACGGTCCTATCATGAGGGCATCAAGTCTGCCGGGGCGTCACAAGTTTTGAACTTCAGCGTCTTAACTTCTTTCAATATGGATTATCCGCTCAAGCATTCCGAGCCCGGCTTGATTTACAGCCGTCCGAAGGGTTTATATTCCGGCAGAGACTCTGAGAGGATCATGGTTGATTTTTATCTTCACAATGTTTATCTCAGCCCTGACGGATATAAGGTTGAGTTGTTTATCTTTGAAGGAGACCGGATGGACAATGATTCAATAGTCGCCTCATCCGTTTTTGACAGTTGGCAGCCGGCTTTTGTTGAGGGGCTTGAAACCGGAGAATACACTTTCCGTCTTGAGCTGGTTGACTCTTCCGGCAGAAGGGTGCTGGGCAGATTCGGAGCTGAAAGCCGACTTATAAAAGTTATTCGTTGAAAACACTCCGGTCAATGATTCGTCTTTACACCGCGGCCACTCCGAACGGCAGAAAAATCTCAATAATGCTTGAAGAAACCGGCCTTCCATACACGGTTCATAATCTCCGCCTGGATGAAAAACAGCAGAAGAACCCGGAATTTTTATCAATAAATCCCAACGGACGCATACCCGCCATTGTTGATGAAGAAAACGGCGATTTTGCAGTTTTTGAATCGGGCGCCATTCTTCTCTATCTTGCCGGCAAAACCGGGAAACTGCTGCCGGTTGATGAGGCGGGT
Organism: Thermodesulfobacteriota bacterium; assembly: GCA_965198945.1. Classification (GTDB taxonomy): domain Bacteria; phylum Desulfobacterota_D; class UBA1144; order Nemesobacterales; family Mycalebacteriaceae; genus Mycalebacterium. The sequence continues at coordinate 138,946 of CBDAQI010000004.1, forward strand.
AAATCCGTTGCCATACAGTGGCTTATGTTCCAGATGGCGGGAGTGGGGCCAATGCAGGGGCAGGCGCATGTTTTCCGGCACTATGCTCCCGAAAAAATCCCCTACGCCGTGGACAGATATACAAATGAAACAAAAAGACTTTATGAAGTGGTTGAAAACCGCCTTTCCCGGAGTCCTTATATGGCCGGTGAAGAATATACAATTGCCGATATTTCTCTCTGGCCCTGGGTGAGCGTGTCCGGCAGAGCGGGTGTTGATATTTCGGATTTTCCGAACCTGCGCAAATGGTTTGAAAAGGTTGCCTCCCGACCGGCCGTTTTGAAAGGCGGCGGTATTCCCCGGTCTTTTGAAGAAAGTGAAGAAGACAAAAACACAAGGATATCAAAGATTCTTGTTTGAAATTCATTTTCCGGCGGTTATGTTTTGTGCCGAGCCGCGAAGCGGCTTTTATTTTATGCCATGAACAGCAGTGAAAATTTTATTTTTACTTCGGAGTCCGTAACCGAAGGACATCCCGACAAAATAGCGGACCAGATATCTGACGCCGTGCTTGATTCAATGATTGGGGATGACCCTGCAAGCAGGGTTGCGTGCGAAACTCTTGTTACAACTGGGCTCGTGATTGTATCGGGCGAGATAACGAGTTCCAGTTCCGTTAATATTCCAGAAACGGTCAGGCGCACGATAGAGAACATAGGATATAACGACAGTTCAATGGGTTTTGACGCAAAAACCTGCTCGGTTATGGTGGCAACTGACATGCAGTCCGAAGACATAGCCGCCGGTGTTAACTCCGGTCCCGAAAAAGAACAGGGAGCGGGAGACCAGGGTCTTATGTTCGGCTACGCGAATGACGACACGCCCCAGCTTCTCCCTTTTCCGATAATGTGCGCTCATCAGCTTTCAAAAAAACTTTCTCAGGCAAGGAAAGAAGGAGTTCTGCCGTTCCTGAGACCGGACGGAAAGTCTCAGTTGACAGTCAGATATGAAAAAGGAAAGCCGGTTGAAATTGATACGGTGGTTATTTCCTCTCAACACTGCCCCGATGCGGATAACAAAACAATTTATGAAGGTGTTTTGGAAGAGGTCATAAAGACGGTGGTTGATGATTCTCTTTTTACAAAAAACACCAGAGTGCTTGTGAACCCGACAGGCAGATTTGTCATAGGCGGACCGATGGGAGATGTGGGCCTTACCGGGAGAAAAATTATAATAGACACTTACGGCGGCTGGGCGCGTCACGGGGGAGGGGCTTTTTCAGGAAAAGACCCGTCAAAGGTTGACCGCAGCGCCGCATATATGGCGCGCTACATAGCCAAAAATGTTGTGGCAAGCGGAGCCGCAAAAGAGTGCGAGGTTCAGCTCGCATATGCCATAGGCGTTGCCGAACCCGTCTCAATTATGGTGAACACTTTCGGCACATCGGAGTTGCCGGAAAGTAGAATAGTGTCCGCAATCAAAGAAAACTTTGACTTGAGACCCGCCGCAATCATAGAAACCCTTGACCTTCTGAAGCCCATATATTCACCCACGGCCGCATATGGTCACTTCGGGCGCGATTGCGGCGAGGGCGGTTTCACATGGGAGAAAACAGACAAAACCGAAGGGCTGCAAAAGGCTTTCGGAAAATAAGAGAGGAGAAAAATGAAGAGTGACATAAAAGATATCAAACTTGCCCGCGAGGGAAAACTAAGAGCTGAATGGGCGGCTCAGCAAATGCCGGTGCTTGAAAACGTGGAAAAGGAATTTGCCCGGAAAAAACCTCTCAAAGGCATAAGAGTTGCAGCTTGCCTGCATGTTACAACCGAAACCGGAAATCTTATGACGACGCTCAAAGCCGGCGGAGCAGAGGTCAGTCTCTGCGCGTCAAATCCTCTCAGCACACAGGATGATGTCGCCGCTTATCTTGTTAAAAATGGAATTCCGACCTTCGCGGTCAAAGGTGAAAGCACGGCCACTTTTCACAAACACATAAAAGCCGTTCTTTCAATGAAGCCTCACATTACAATGGATGACGGTGCGGACATTACCGCGGAAATACACAAAAACAAAACGGATTTATACAAAGATGTCATAGGCGGAACCGAGGAGACTACCACCGGTGTTATCAGGCTTCAGAGCCTTGCCTCCCAGGGCAAGCTCAAATACCCGATAATAGCCGTGAACGATGCCAAAACAAAACACTTTTTTGACAACCGTTACGGAACCGGGCAAAGCACTCTTGACGGAATCACACGCGCTACGAACCGTCTTATATCGGGAACCAACTTTGTCGTCGCCGGAT
>CBDAQI010000005.1:0-98458 GCA_965198945.1 Thermodesulfobacteriota bacterium
CATGACAGCACGGAAGTCTCAACCTTTTTTCTGCCTCGCGGAGGCTTTTCTATAACCGCAACTTCAAGATCTCCGTAAACGGTCATGGCAAGCGAGCGCGGAATTGGCGTGGCAGTCATAACCAGAATATCGGGGCGGCGTCCTTTTTCTTTAAGCTTTTCCCGTTGTGCGACACCAAACTTATGCTGCTCATCTATGATAACAATCCCCAGTTTCTTGAATTTGACCCTGTCCTGAATAAGAGCGTGCGTGCCAACCACGACGCGCGCGGCGCCGTTCTCCACATCCTCAAGCGGGGAATTACGGTCGCCGCCTTTGAGTAGGACGGGCTTTATCCCTATTCTTTGCGTATATCCGGAAATAACCCTTGCATGCTGCTCCGCAAGAATTTGCGTGGGAGCCATAATCGCCGCCTGAAAACCGGAATCAAGCGCCTTTGCAATTGCAAGCGCGGCCACAACCGTTTTGCCGGCGCCCACATCTCCCTGAAGCAGAATATTCATCGGGGAGGGCTTCTCCATCGCGGAATTTATCAGCGCAAACGCTTTCTTCTGTGAGGAAGTCAGATTGAAAGGCAATGCCTCAGCCAAACGGCGTGAGATATTTCCGCAGGGCTCGAAAGAAATTCCACCCGCCTCATCGCCCCTGCTCCCGGCAATCCCTATTGCGAGCTGAAAAAGAAAAAACTCAAAAAAAGCCACCGTCCTCGGAGCGGGCAGCTCCCTGTCTTTTTCGCCCCGTTCCCATGCGGCGCGTGAAAAATCAGGACAAATGCCGGACTTTTCCGGAAAGTGCATCTCGCCCAATGCCTCATCAAGCGGAATCAGCCCTTCGGCCAACCGGTCGGTAAAGCATCCGTCAGAATGGCACGGAGGCCCACGGCGTTATGAATAATTGACCGGACGCGCCGCTGCTGAGTCCCTCGGTAAGTGAATACACGGGGTTATACGGTTTATGTGGATGCTTCCCTCAGCCTCGTCGGCTTTGTCAAGAACCTCTATGCCGTCAGGCTGCGGATGCAGAATTTGCAGTGTCCGGCGTCGGGTGTCAAACTGAACATCCCCGCTCACCAGAACAAGTTTTCCACTCTTATACCTGCTCCTCATATACCTCTCGTCAAAATGAAACCAGACAAGGTCAAGGCGTGAGCGCCCGTCTTTCAGAACAACGCGAAACTGTGCGCCTGAGCCGCGCCGTGTTCTTCGCGCGGACTCCACTCTGCCGGCAACCGTTTGCCAACTGTTTGGAGTCGCCTGAGAAACCCCTTTATATGCCGTCTGTCCTCATACCTGAACGGGAAGTAAAACAAAGCGTCGCAGACCGTATGAATACCTTTTTTTGCGAGAAAGGAAGAAAATGAAGATCCAACCCCCTTGATTGAGTCTGCCGGGCTGTAAAGGGTTTGCGGCTGCGGGGCCGGGCCGGTTTTAGATGCGAGACATTATCAAACCGAGACACAAAAGCGCTTATACGGTCTATGGGAAGCTTGCAAGACTTTTTTTTTTCCGGGAGTCTGAAAGGTCGTCAAACCCCCCGGAACAGATCCCTGAGCGACTGCAGGTCCGCAAAATCTTCCGGCGGCAAAACCGAAAAAATTCTGCGGAATAATGGAATCTATATTGCCTTCAAACCCTCCCCGGAACCTTGCAAAATATGAGGGTCCGCCGCCGAGAGCGCCTGAGAGGCGTGACTCAAGATTTTTTAACGAATCAATAAGAATTCTTATATCAGACACCCGGGTCTTTTTGTCGGGAAGATGGTTTTTTTCCTTTCAACCCGCTTGATTCCGCCATTCTCAAGACGTTCAAAATCCGAAGCGTTTCTGCAGCCCGGATAACCGGAACACGCAAGAAACTCAGCGCCGTCACGACGCCGCTTCTTTATGACCATCGGTTTGCCGCACTTGTCGCAAACAATGCCCGTCTCTTCGGGCTTCTCAGCCTGCTTGACCACTATTTTATCGTCAACCCTCTCAAAATCTGAAGCGTTCTTACAACCCGGATAACCGGAACATGCAAGAAAACTCAGCGCCGTCACGACGCCGCTTCTTTATGACCATCGGTTTGCCGCACTTGTCGCAAACAATGCCCGTCTCTTCAGGCTTCTCAGCCTGCTTGACCACTATTTTATCGTCAACCCTCTCAAAATCCGAAGCGTTCTTGCATTCCGGATAGTTTGAACAGGAAAGAAATTCGCCTCCGCCGCGCCGTCTGTTTTTGATCACCATAGTCGCGCCGCATTCGCCGCATTCAATATCGGTTTTCTGAACCTCGTTTGAAGACTCATTTGCGCTTTCAATCCTCTTTTTCAAACCACTCTGCTCACCAAAGTAGAAATCACTGAGCAATCCGTCCCACCGTTCGCCCCCCTGTTCAATCCCGTCCAGCCTTTCTTCCACTTGCGCGGTAAATTTTTCATCCATAATGTCCGGGAAATCCTTCACAAGATAGTCGTTAACCGCAAAACCAAGCTGCGTGGGAAGTAAAGCTCTTTTGTCTTTGGCCACGTATTGCCTTTCCTGAATCGTGGAAAGTATTGAAGCATATGTTGAGGGGCGTCCGATGCCCTTTTTTTCAAGATCTTTGATGAGAGAGGCCTCGTTGTATCTGGCGGGCGGCTTTGTAAAATGCTGAGAGGGAACAATCTCTTTACATTGGAGCCCCTCACCCGCGACGAGTCCGGGCAGTATATCCTCTTCGTCCTCCTCTTTGCGGGCCGGAGGTGAAACCAGCCTCCATCCCGAAAATACTTCAACCGTTCCCGTGGAGCGGAAAACCGCATCACCCGCACTGATGTCCGCCGTTGTTTTTTCATCAACCCCGACGCTCATCTGGCTTGCGGCAAACTTTCTCCATATCAGTTCATAAAGACGCGCCTGATCTTTTTCCAGAAACTTCGCCATGTCTTCGGGTGTTCTTGAAATTGAAGTGACCCTTATCGCCTCGTGAGCGTCTTGCGCGTCTTTGCTGACTTTACGCACATTGGGCTTTGCCGGAACAAACTCAGCGCCATATTTTTGTTTGATAAATGCGCGGGCTTCATCAACGGCGCGCGGAGAGAGGCGCACGGAATCAGTTCTCATATAGGTTATAAGACCCACGGGGCCTTCCTCTCCGAGATCAATTCCCTCGTAGAGACGCTGGGCCAGATTCATTGTTTTCTTTACCGTGAAGCCGAGCTTTGTTGACGCTTCACGCTGTAATGTGCTCGTTATAAAAGGAGACGGCGGCTTCAGATTTACTTTCTTTTTCTCAACCGATGAAACCGTAAAACGCTCATTTTCAAGCGTTTTTACAATCTCAAGCGCTTTTTCTTCATTTGGAATTTCATCCCCGGAGTCTTGAAAACTGCGAAGCGCGGCGCTGAATGACTCACCGTTTTCCATGAGAAGACGGGCTTCAATCTTCCAGTATTCAACCGGATTAAAAGCCTGAATTTCACGCTCTTTCCTGACGACAAAATTCAACGCAATGCTCTGAACCCTTCCCGCACTTAAGTTGCCGCCTATTTTCTTCCAGAGCAGAGGGCTCACTTTGTAGCCGACAATTCTGTCCAGAATGCGCCGCGCCTGCTGCGCCTCAAATCTCGCCTGATTGATTTCCCCGCTTTCTTTGAAGGTTTCAAGAACGCCCTCTTTTGTTATTTCCCGTATCAAAACCCTGCGGGCCCTGTCGCCGAGTTTCAACTGCCGAGAGATATGCCATGCAATTGCTTCACCTTCTCTGTCCGGGTCTGTGGCAAGATAGACCGTTTCTTTTCCTCTGGCGGACTTGCGCAGAGAATCAAGCACTTTCTGCTTGCCCTTTATGACCGCATAGTCGGGCTTGAAACCGTTATCAAGATCAACTCCGAGTCTGCCGTGCGTTTTGTCGGAAAGGTCAACAACATGGCCGACGGACGCCTCAACTTCATAACCTTCGCCGAGATAACTTTTGATGGTCTTCGCTTTTGCGGGTGATTCCACAATTACAAGAGATTTAGCCATTTTGCGGCCTCCATTCAAATTTCGGGCATTTCAATCCGGCTTGCCCAATCCCTGTTTTTAAGATACCAGTCAATGCAAAATTTTACCCCCTCTTCAATTTCAACCTCAGGTTTCCAGCCGAGAATTCTTTCCGCCTTTGATATATCAGCCGCGGTTGCCACGGAATCGGCGGGATTCATCGGCTCTTTTTTCAAAACGGCTTTTTTGCCGAGACCGTCTTCTATCATCTGAATAATTTCATTGAGAGCCACCCGGTTTCCGCCCGCTATGTTAATCGGTTCAAAACCCACATTCTTGACCGAAAGCAGTGTTGCTCTCGCAATGTCATCAATAAATGTAAAATCTCTGCTTTGAGTTCCGTCTCCGTAAATCACAATTTCCTCACCCTCCGCAACGGCGCGAACAAACCGGAATATGCTCATGTCAGGCCTGCCCGCGGGCCCGTAAACGGTAAAATACCTGAGCACGGAAACGTCAATACCGAAAATTTTATGGTAGGAATGGCAAAGCCCCTCGCCCGCACACTTTGAAGCCGCATAAGGAGAAAGAGGCCTGTCAATAGGGGATTTGGCTTCCACCAGAGGAAGTTCTCCGTTTCCATAAACGCTTGAGGAGGATATAAAAACAAACTTTTCTATGCCTCGCCCCCGGCATATCTCAAGCAGGTTCAGAGTGCCCGTAACGTTTGTTTTGTAATACTCGGCGGGAATTACGGCGCTTTTTCTTACCCCCGCGCGCGCGGCGAGGTTTATCACAGCCTGCGGAGAAAAATCTTTTTCCAGACCCGCAAAAAACTCCCCCATCCGTTTTGAGTCCGCAATATCGGTTTTTTGAAAAGAAAAACCTTCCGATGCCGAAAGGCTCTCAAGGCGTCTCAGTTTAAGAGCCGGGTCATATGCGTCATTCAGGTTGTCCACTCCGGCAACCCTGTCACCTCTTTCGAGCAGCATGGCACAAACGCGCGCGCCTATGAATCCCGCACAACCGCTTACAACAAAATCCATCCCTAACCCGGCCCCCCGGAACCGTCCGGCTCTCCGATACAAAAATACCGGAACCCCATTTGCCTCATTTTCTCCGGGGAATAGATGTTTCTCCCGTCAACAACAACGGGAGATTTCATAAAGGACAGAAGTCTGCCGAAATCGGGCTGTCTGTATTCGTTCCACTCCGTGGCTATAAAAAGCGCGTCCGCGCCTTCACACGCATCGTAGGGAGTAAGAGCCCTTTTCACATCCGGCGGAATGGACTCTTTTGCGGCCCCGGCAAAAGCAACCGGGTCATGAGCTTTAACATCCGCCCCCTCGCCTATGAGTTCCCGCATTATGTGGATTGCCGGAGATTCCCTTATATCATCCGTATTGGGCTTGAAAGACACGCCCCAGAAAGCGATCCTGACACCTTTGAGCCCCTCCGGGAAAAGGCTTCTGATTTTTCCCAGAAAAACCTCGCGCTGAAGGGTGTTGACCTCATCAACCGCGGAGCAGATTTTCATGCCAAAGCCGTTTTCAGCCGCCGTTCCCATAACCGCTCTTACATCTTTGGGCAGGCATGAGCCGCCGTATCCGACTCCCGGATAGAGGAACTTGTCGCCTATCCTCTCATCGGCCGCCATAACCGAGCGCACTTGTGAAACACTCGCCCCCATTTTTTCACAAAAACCGGCCATTTCGTTCATGAAAGATATGCGTGTTGCAAGCATCGCATTTGAGGCGTATTTTGCAATCTCGGACGAACGTATGGAAATTGATATAAGCCTCTCACCGCGCCTCATATAAGGCGAATAGAGAGACCGCAGAAGGCTTTCGGCTTTTTCGCTGTCTGTTCCTATGACAATTCTGTCCGGACTCAGAAAATCTTTCACGGCCGACCCTTCTTTCAGAAATTCGGGATTGGAAGCGACATCAAAGTTGCTTCCGCCGTTTTCCAGCACAATGTCTCCGACTTTTTCAGTTGTTCCGGGAGGAACGGTGCTTTTGGTCACTATCAGCTTGTAACTATCTCCGCACAACCCCCCGAACTGTTTTGCCACATCAAAAACAAAACTTAAATCGGGAGACCCGTTTTCGGTCTGGGGAGTTCCGACCGCTATAAAAACAATCTGCGACCCGGCGATGGCTTCATCAGAGTTGTCAGTAAAAGCGAGCCGCCCGTCCCTGATGTTCTTGGCGACTATCTCGTCAAGGTTAGGCTCGTAAAAAGGAGTAACACCTTTTTCAAGTGATTCTATTTTTCTCCTGTCCACATCGGCGCAGACAACATAGTTTCCGCTGTCGGCAAGGCATGCTCCGGTGACCAGTCCCACATATCCCGTTCCTATTACTCCTATTTTCAAAAGAATTCTCCGGTTGAAAACCCAATTTTATACTTAAGCGGGGAACATTCAAGAAACGCTTTCGGGCAAAAATCTGTAGATTTTCCCTCCGCATTCAACAACGAACCCGCCCCCGGATATCGGCTTTGCCGCAGAAGCTATGGAGTAATAAACGCCGCTGAGAAAACGCGCTTTGAAACGCCCTTCTTTAATCAGAGCATAGGGAACATTGTTAGAATCTACGCTGAGAACGCTTTGCTCGGTGAGAATTTCCGAAGTTTCATCATTGATTCCCACTATCATGCCCTCATCGGTCAAATCTGCGGAAACCACAACAAAAGGAGTATCCTCAACCTCAACCTCAATTACGACATCGCCCTCAACAACTTCAAAACCCCCGTTTTTTCCATTGCGCAGATTGCGGTTGTTTTCAAGGTATGTCCATCTGTGGGTTATCGGAATCCCGTCCTGAAACCACCTGCCTTTTTTGTCTATGAATATACGGGGATGTTTCATCGCGGGCGGTTTTTATAATATGTTTCCGTCTTTCATTCTGACAACTTTTCGGCAACAGTCCGCAACCTCATTTTCATGGGTAATCATAACAATTGTCGTGCCGGAAGCATTCACTTTTTGAAGAAGATTCATAATCTCAAAAGTGTTTTTACTGTCAAGGTTTCCCGTCGGCTCATCGGCAAGAATGACGGCCGGGCTTGCGCAAAGGGAGCGCGCTATGGCAACCCTTTGCTGCTGACCGCCTGAAAGCTGTGAAGGCATGTGACTCTGTCTGTCGGAAAGACCGACGGATTCAAGTATTTTAAGGGCCCTCTCCCGCCTTTCCCTCACGGGCAGCCCGCCGTAAATGAGAGGCAATTCCACATTCTCTCGCGCGGTTAAGCGCGGAAGCAGATTAAAGCTCTGAAAAACAAACCCTATGCGCCTTCGTCTCATCTCTGAAAGCCGGTCAGCAGACATTGAGGAAACTTCCTTCTCCTCAAACAGATAATCTCCCGAATCCGGAGTGTCCAGAAGCCCGAGAATGTTCATCAAAGTGCTTTTCCCCGACCCGGAAGAGCCCATAATTGCCATTAAATCCCCCGGTAGAATTTCAAGAGAAACGCCCCGCAAAGCATGAACGGCGGTGTCTCCGGACAGATAGGTTTTTTCAATTCCGGAAAGGGATATTACGGGCTCTTGAGCGGACGGCATATATCTAAAGCCAATCAGAAACGTTTCGGCTGAGGAAGAGTCATGCCTGAAGAATCGCCGCCGATTTGACCGTCTGAAACAACTCCAACCACAACCTCATCTCCCTCTGACAGCCCGCCGGTTTTAACTTCGGCGTAGAGTTCATTACTCTCTCCGACGGTAACGGGAACTCGTTTCAGCCCTTCAGCGGTTTTTACCCAGACCGCAGAGCCGGAAGCGGCGTGTGCGGAGCCGTCAGAGGGAAGAAAACGCAGAGCCGCAGTCGGAATGCGGATAACATCGTCAACTTGAGCGGTTTTGACCACAACATCCGCAATCATTCCGGATTTCAACATATGTTCCGGATTATTAACAAGGGCGGACACTTCGTAAGTAACGGCGCCCGGCCCTTCAACCGGCGCCTCAGGCACCGAAATTATCTCGCCGGCAAAACCGCGATTTTTGAAAGCTAAGACGGTAAAATGAACGCGCTGGTTTTCAGAAATGCTCCCTATGTCCGCCTCACCTACACGAACCAGAAGTTTCATCTTATCGGGAATACCCGCAACCTTCATCAGCATTCCGCCTTTGGCGTCAACAGATCGTCCCTCTTCAACGGAGCGGTAAATTACGGTTCCTTTCAGGGGGGATTTTATCTCCGTGGCTTTGAGTTTTTTTGCCGCCTCGGAAAATTCCGCCTTTGCATGCTCCACGGCTATTTTTGCCAGATTGTAGTCATTTGCCGAAGTCAGCTGTTTTTCGTAAAGCTCGGACTGATAATTAAAATCGGCCTCTTTCGTTTCAAACTCGGCGCGCGCCTTCTCGTAACGCGCTTTAAGCACGGCCGCGTCAAGACGGACGAGGACATCACCCTCCTCAACGGGGTCGCTCTCCTGTTTCAACACCTCGGTAACAATTCCCGGTATGGTGCTGTGTATCTCCGCCTCTTCAAAATGTTTTAAGTTGCCGACCGACGTTATTGTGGAAATTACACTGCCAACCGAAGCTCTCTCGGTTTTGTATTCAACGGACTGTTCATCGGAAATAAGCGCCCAGGCGCAGGCCACAAGCGCTATTATAAAAACAACCCGCCATTTTAAGCTCAAATCGCGAAACGCGGAAAAAAGTTTATTGATTTTCCTCACTTTGGATCTCCCCCTTGCCGCCCCCGGTCACAACCTGACCGGCGAGAAATTTCAAATCCACAAGCAACAACCTTTTATTATACACGGATTCTTCGTATTGGAGGTAAAATTTTGCATATTCTTTCTCGGCAAAAACAAGATCCAGTTTTGAAGATGCGCCGATTTTTTCTTTCTCGCGGGCAAGTATCAGTTTTTTCTCCGCCGTGTCGAGATTTTTTTTGCTCAAGTCTATGTTTGAATCCGCATGAGAAATATTAAGAAGAAGTCTCCTGATTTCCCGTTCAAGACGCTGTTTTTCAAGCGCGATCCGTATTTCGGCTCTTTGATATGCCGCGCGCGTTCTATCCAGGGAGCCGAAACGGGAAAGGCCCTGGAAAATCGGTATTGTTGCTCCCGCACCGGCTATAAAAGCGGGGGTCTCAGCACCCTCGCCTTTGAATCTGTAAGCCACTCTTCCGTAGAACACGGGCAGAAATTCGGCGCGTGCGGCGGCCATGTCGGACTCATAACTTTTCAAACGCTCGTTAAGGCCCAGCAGGGAAGGATTATTTTTTAAGACCTCTGAAACAATCTTTTCTGGGGGCGGAAAAACGCTTTCCCCATCCTTCGGAGTCTCAAGAATTATGTCATTTCCGTCCGTGATTCCAAGAAGTTGAAAAAGCTCAAACCGTGCGCTCTGAACACGGTTTTTTACACCGCTTAATTCAAAAAGGACGCTTTTTTCATCCGACTCCTGCTGGGCAAGGTCAAGCGGCGATATGCGGCCGTTTTTCTCAAGAACACGGCTTCTTTCAAGATTCATAACCGCAAGCTGGTGGTTTTTCTCCACATAAATAAGGTGGGCTTCTTCAAACAAAACCCTGTAAAAAGCCTTCCTTACTTGTCTGACAGCTTCATTCGCGGCGTTTTGTTTTGAAAAACCGGCCATCGCAATAAGGTTTTCCTGCGATTTAACACGGTTTTTTGTACGGCCGAAATCCCAGATTATCTGGTCGGCAAAAAAACCGGACTCGCGCCCGATAAAAGGCGCCACCAGCTTGGAATAGACTTGCGGATAATATGCTCCCGCCGCCTCTTTGCGCAGACCCTCGTGTATTTTGACATCGGTGCCGGCAAGTCTGACTTCAAGGCTTGACTCAACCGCCATACCCTCGGCCTCTTCAAGCGAAAGGTTTTTTGCTCTTAAAAGCCCCGGTGTGGAAACGGCAAAAAATAAAAACAGAAAAAAAACGGAGAATACGCGCCTGAAACTATTTAGTTGAAAAACCGGAAATTTGCTAATTGGAAGCGGAAAATGCATTTTATCGGGGTTTTTATTAAGGGTGGCCTCATTATAACAAAGATTAAACGCGGTTTACAGAAGAAAACCTCCGAAGCAAGCGGGCAAAAAACCAGCGCCGCCGGATACTGTTAAATTATAAAGCCGCCATGAAAAGGAAACCCGCCGCACTGAAAAAACCCCTGTCAATCTACGTCCACTTTCCCTACTGTGATTTCAAATGCCCTTTTTGCAACCTGAACGCATGGGAGCAAAAGGGATTTGATGAAAAAACATATATTGAGTCGTTGCGGAGGGAGTATGAAAACACCGTCGCCGGAATGCCCGGATTGATGTCAGATTATGTGATTGACACCGTTTTTATGGGAGGAGGAACGCCTTCTCTTTTCACTGTACAGTCCGTGGAAAAAACGCTTGAGTTTCTGTCGGACAAATGCGCAATTTCAGAACACGCCGAAATATCCATTGAAACTCATCCCTTATCGTCCGAGACCAACAGGCTAAAAGGATACCGGGAGGCCGGTGTCAACCGTGTAAGCATAGGCGTTCAGTCTTTTTCTTCGGAAAAATTGAAAAGCCTCGGAAGAAGATACGAGGCGGAGAGCTGCTTTGAGGCGGTGGAAAATGCCAAAGAATCGGGAGTCGGAAATATAAGCCTGGACATAATAGCCGGGGCTCCGGGAGAAACTCCCGGAACTTTTGGAGAAGACATTCAAAGAGCCGCAGACACCGGGGTAACCCATTTGTCCGTTTACAATCTTGAAGTTGAAAAAGGAACCCGTTTTTATGCGCTTGCAAAAAGAGGCGAGCTGCCGCTCCCTTCAACGGAACAGTCCACACAGATGATTGAGAGGGCCGTGAGAGAAATGGAAGCGCGCGGAATGGAAAGGTATGAAATCTCAAGTTTCGCGGAGCCGGGAGGCCGGTGCAGACACAACATAAACTATTGGCGTTCGGGAGACTACATCGGTCTCGGCGCGGGCGCCCACTCACATCTGACCACCGAAGACGCGCCTTTCGGCCTGAGGTGGGCGAACCCCCGGAGTCCCGGAATTTATATGGGAAAAGCCGGGCGCGGAATTGTATCCAAAAGGAAAAAAAATGATGCGGAAACGGGTTTTACAGACTGTTTGATGATGGGGCTGCGCCTTGCCGAGGGCATTGACATGCGGCTTGCCGAGAAAAAATTCAGCGTCTCGGTGGACAAAAACACTATTGAAAAACTTGAAAACGGCGGTTTTTTAAGCGTCTCAAACGGAACCGTTAAAATGACGGCAAAAGGATTTCTTGTTGCAAACTCCATATTTGTGGAAATTACGGGCAAAGTGAAAATTGTTTCATAGGGTAATCTGACAAATATTCCAGCCTCCGGAAGAGCAAAAATGGCAAAAATCATCACCGTAAAAGCACAGAAAAACTCGGAGACTCATCAATAAAAAGCAGATACGGAGGCAAAGAAATTTTTAAAGCAGTTGGCAACGGGACGCTCCGCCATCCGAAACTTCACCGCCTTAGCACCAATGCCGCAACCACAAGAAAAGATGCCTTCATTCTCTGGAATGACTGCTGATAAGGTGACCGCGTGAGATAGTCTGAAATATTTTTGTGCGGCCACGGTTGAAAAAATAACCTGACAATGACTTCATAGGTTATCACGCCAAATCCCCATAAAGTGGGACCGTCGGCGCATGCGCATCAATCATTCTGGTAATATTTGCTGCTAATGGAAGGTTGTTTTTTTCCATCTCCCATACCTCCCGGAAACGCCGCACGGTTTCTGTTGCGGTGTCTATGACGAGTTTTTCCGGGAGAAGCGCTTTAGCGGCGAGATGGCGCAACTCGTCAGCACTGAACTGAGCCATTTTTCCGGTACGCGAATAGTTAAGCGCGGCCGTATTCTCGCCCTTGACATAAGAGATTGTGGAGACGAGATCGTAGACCGGTGAGAGAGCCGCCGTGCGTTTGTCGGGATAGATCAGCGACCAGTTTTTGAGGTGCATATCGCCATTGCCTATCAGGGCGCAAAAGACAAGTCTGCGAATATATTCGGCTGTGCTGGCATCGCCGGTTTCGGCGCCAATAACGCGGCCGATATTGGCGTAGCTCGCACGCTTATATTTGTTGTCTGGGAAGACGCCAAATACCTGCGCAAAATCCTCGGCGTGGACAGCTCCTTCCGCCGTGCGGTCAAAGCGGCTGACGGCGAGGGCCTGTCCCTCAAGTTCGCCAATGCCTTCCGGCATGCCGGCGATGGCATCAATGTCTATAAGTTTGATACCGGGCGCATCCATGCCTATCAGCTTTGCGAGTGTCATCATTGAGAATTCATTCTCGGGCACACCCGAAAATTGTTGAGAGGGCAGCTTAATTATCCACGAGCCACCGACCCCTTCCGCCGGAATGGTGAGACCACCGCGTCTGTTACGGTTCTCTATCGCCGAGAATTTGAGCTGAACACCGGCAAGTGAGAAGCGGTATGCATTGGTCCGGACACTGTCCGGGGAAACTTCCGGCACGCCCGGAGGCATGGCTTCGCCTTCAATCGGGTGGATAGACACAGCACCGGGCAGATCCTGACCCAGCATCCAAAGCAGGAAGAACTCGCGTTGCGGGTTGACCCCGGCGCGGTCTGCCAGATAGAGGCGCAAGCGCCCTTCAGGCAGCAGGTTCGAAAAAAAGGGCGGCACCACGCGCCGTGTGGGCTGGGAATTGGTGATCAGTCCGCCGAGACTGTCCTTGTAGGAGAGACTTAAAGTTGGGCGTGCGGTGTCGTTCACATACTGCTCGTTGAAAGCAAAAATAGTTAGATCTCCCTGCATACGGGTCAGGGTGGCGATCGAATGTCCGTGCAACTGAACATCAAGTACCGACACTTCAGGCATCGCCGCCCTCGTCATCCAACATGTAAGCGGGCCTGGAGTCGTCGGTAGAATCTCCATGCGCAGTTGAATTCAGGAGACTCTGCAGACTGTGCGCAATGTCACGGAAAATGGGGACAGCCTGCGGCCTGCCCCGGTGGCACTCAAGCCGGGCGACCACCTTGCGCACCAGCCGCATTTGTTGATCGCTTAACTTCATACGGCGCAGGAAGGATAGAGACTCCTCAATGTGATCAAGCTCTGCGGAGCTTCCATAAAGCTGCTTCATCTTTTTGATCAGGCGTTCGGCACGTGCAAAACGCCTGCTACTGGACCGGTCGGCACGGATGCGCACCGCAGGCGTAGCTTGAGCCTTCACGAGGCCCAGCACAGCGGGCACAAGTTTCTTCGGCACAAGTATGAGCTCAAGGTCAAGAGCACGCGCCATGTCAATAAAGCTCGACAGGCCAGGCTCTATTTTGCCGCCCTCAATCTGCGAAATATGGCTCTGGGTCAGGCCGGCTCTATCACTCAGTGCCCTCTGGCTGGTGCCAGATGCTTCACGCACCTCGCGAGCCTGTGTGATGAGATTCTCACTTTTATAATTCATGATGTATTATTCTATATCAATTTAAGCAAATGATATAGAATAATATATACATTATCACGGATTAAGAATCATATAGATACAAAATAATAATCAAAACTACTTTAGGATACAGAATTATGAATCACTACTCTGAACTTTTCGTTTTAGTCGTGACACGACAGGGAAGTTACAAATCACTTTCTGAAAGGAGCGGTGAAAATTATCCGAAGAGGTCTTTTTATTGCCAAACTCTATAATCGTGAAAATTACAGAGGGGGCGAAAACCGTTTCATGATATAATCCAGAAAATCTTTTATGATCCGGAGACAAAATGGCAAAAGTTAAAACAGTAAAGGCGCGAGAAATTATTGACTCACGGGGAAATCCCACCGTTGAAGTTGATATTTTGTGCGAAGACGGCTCATTCGGAAGAGGGGCCGTGCCTTCCGGCGCATCAACGGGAAAATTTGAAGCGCGTGAACTCAGAGATTCATCAAGAAAAAAGAGATACGGAGGCAGGGGTGTTCTCAAAGCGGTTGGAAATGTCAACCGGATACTCAAAAGAGCCGTATCCGGAATTGACGCGCGCGACCAGCGGGAGATTGACCGGAAACTTATTGAAAAAGATTCAACAAAAGCAAAATCACGGCTCGGAGCAAATGCGATTCTGGGCGTTTCGCTTGCGGCTTCACGGGCCGCGGCCGAATCACAGAAAGTACCTTTTTATCTGCATCTGTCCCGGCTGAACGGGAAAATACGCCCCGCTCTTCCGGTTCCTTTTATGAACATAATCAACGGCGGCGCTCACGCGGACAACAATCTGGATTTTCAGGAATTCATGCTTGTGCCGCACGGATTCAAAAGCTTCTCCGAGTCTCTGCGCGCGGGAGTTGAAATTTTTCAGAGTCTCAAATCTCTTCTGAAATCAAAGGGGCTTGCCACATCAGTCGGAGATGAAGGGGGTTTCGCCCCGGACTTGCGCTCAAATGAAAGCGCAATGGAATTCATAGTCTTGGCGGCGGAAAAAGCCATTTATAAAACGGGCGGGCAAGTGTCAGTGGCGATGGATGCGGCGGCAAGCGAATTATTCTCGGACGGTAAATACCGCATCGGAGGCAAAAAAATTTCGTCCGGGGCGCTCATAAAAATGTATGAAAAATGGACGAAAAACTGGCCGCTTGTTTCAATTGAAGACCCTCTGGACGAAAACGACTGGGATGGGTGGAGTGAGCTTATGGACCGCATAGGACACTCCGTTCAGATTGTGGGGGACGACCTGTTTGTTACAAACAGACTGAGGCTTGAAAAGGGAATCAAACTCGGAGCGGCAAATTCAATACTCATCAAAGTAAACCAGATAGGGACCCTTTCGGAAACCTTTGATGCAATGGAGTGCGCACGGCGCGCGGGTTATTCGTGCATGGTGTCTCACCGTTCGGGTGAAACCGAAGATCCGGCCATCGCAGACATAGCTGTGGCAACCGCATGCGGACAGATAAAAACGGGCGCACCGTGCAGAGGCGAAAGAACCGCAAAATACAACCGCCTGCTGAGAATTGAAGAGGAGCTGGGCAAAAAAGCGGTGTTTGCGGGAAAGGTAATTCTGGATAAAATTCAAGTTGGACAAAGGGGTTCTGAAATCTGAAATGAGCGGTAAAACACTTCTTGAAAAAATCTGGAATTCACATCTGGTCGCCGGAGGCGAAAACGGACAGCCCGACCTTCTCTACATAGACCTGCATCTGGTGCACGAGGTAACATCCCCTCAGGCGTTTGAAGGACTGTTAATTGAGGGCAGGAAGGTCCGCCGGCCTGATTTGACATTTGCCACAATGGACCACAACGTTCCGACAACCGACAGGAACAAACCCATAGCGGACAATATATCCGCCCGGCAGATTGAGACTTTGAGAGAAAACTGCCGGAAATTCGGCATCTCTCTGTTTGACATAGCGCCCGGAAACAAAAACGCCGATCTTCAGGGTATAGTCCATGTTATAGGTCCGGAACTGGGCCTTACAAGGCCCGGAATGACGATAGTGTGCGGCGACAGCCACACTTCAACCCACGGCGCGTTCGGCTCTCTGGCTTTTGGAATCGGAACAAGTGAAGTTGAGCATGTGCTTGCGACCCAGTGCCTCAGGCAGACACGGCCGAAAACCTTTGAGATACGGGTTGAGGGCAAAAGGGGAACGGGCATCACGGCAAAAGACATTATTCTTGCAATCATAGGACGTATAGGAACCGCCGGGGCGACGGGCTATGCCATTGAGTATGCCGGGGAGGCGGTCAGAGAACTCTCAATGGAAGAAAGAATGACCGTGTGCAACATGTCAATAGAGGCGGGCGCAAAAGCGGGAATGATAGGGGCGGACGAAAAGACCTTTGAATACGTAAAGGGAAGACTTTACTCTCCGTCCGGCGGGGAATTTGAAAAAGCTCTTGAGGAATGGAAAGAGTGCTCATCTGATAAAGACGCCGTTTTTGATAAAACCCTCGTGATGGACGCCGCGGGGATTGCGCCTCAGGTAACATGGGGAACAAACCCCGGAATGGTGGCTGAAATCAGCGGGGCCGTGCCAAACCCCGACAACGAAGAGAATGAGGCCATGCGCGACACGATGGAAAAAGCTCTTGAATATATGGGTCTTAAGGCCGGAACCCCGATAACCGACATAAAAATTGACAGAGTTTTTCTCGGTTCATGCACGAACTCCCGAATTGAAGACCTGGTTGAGGTCGCGCATCTGGTGAAGGGGAAAAAGGTGGCGGACAGCGTCAGGGCAATGGTCGTTCCCGGTTCCCAGAGCGTTAAAAAACAGGCCGAAGAGATGGGAATAGACAAAATCCTCAAAGAGTCGGGCTTTGAGTGGCGCGAATCGGGATGCAGCATGTGTCTGGGAATGAATCCCGATATTCTGGCTCCGGGCGAAAGGTGCGCAAGCACTTCCAACAGAAACTTTGAGGGGCGGCAGGGAAAAGGGGGCAGAACTCATCTGGCAAGTCCGGCGATGGCCGCAGCCGCGGCCATTGAAGGCCATTTTGTTGACATAAGAGAGTGGGAAAACTGAATGGAAAAATTCACAAAAATCAAAGCCGTTGTCGCTCCCCTTGACCGCGCCAATGTTGACACAGACCAGATAATTCCCAAACAGTTTCTGAAAAGAATAGAAAGAACGGGGTTCGGACAATTCCTCTTTTATGACTGGAGATTTCTTGATGACGGGAAAACCCCGAACCCGGATTTTGAGATGAACGGAGAGCGATATAAAGGAGCGGGCGTGCTTTTGGCAAAGGAAAATTTCGGTGGCGGAAGCTCGCGTGAGCATGCTCCCTGGGCTATCAGAGAGTTCGGTTTCAGGGTGATAATAGCTCCCTCTTTTGCGGACATCTTCTATAACAACTGTTTCAAAAACTCAATTCTCCCGGTAAAACTTGACCGCCGTAAAGTGGAAAAGCTTTTTGAAGCCGTGAGAAACAACCCGGGGTTCAGTCTGGAGGTGGATTTGGAAAAACAATCAATAACCGGAGAGGGGACGGACCTTAATTTTGACCTTGATCCGTTCAGGAAAAGAACTCTTCTTGAGGGGCTTGATGACATATCACAAACATTGCGACAGGGCGGATTCATAGACTTATATGAAGAGCGGATGGTTAACTCCAGGCCATGGGGTTTTCCGGCGCAAAACGGGTGAATTGATGAACATAAAAATAACAACAAGACACATCAGTGACAGGAAAACGGCGAAAAAAATGAAAAGCTACATGCTTTCAAAACTTCCCCGCATAGGAAGATACCTTTACAGGCGGGGCGAGGATGCAGCCGTCAGCGCCGTGCTTTCATCGGAAAAATTAAGACACACGGCCGAGGTTATTGTTGTGGGAACAAAACTGTCGGCGACAGCCAGCGCAACCTCGGACAGCCTGACCTCTTCAATAGACAGCGTTATGGACGCCGTTGTCAAACAACTAAGACGCAAGGGAGATAAAAGAATCTCCTCAAGGCGCAGAAACTCAGGCACAGACGGAGCGGGAGAACCGCAAATTCCGCCGGTAAAAGTTCAGCGCGTTGCGGCAAAACCCATGTCGCTTGAAGAGGCGGCCCTTCAGGTAAAAGCTTCTGAAAAGGGATTCCTCGCTTTTATTAACAGCGAAACACAGGAAATGAACGTCGTCTACGAGAGAGACAAGAAGGTTGTTCTGATAGTTCCCTGAAGCCGCCGAACTGAAAACCGTCATGAAAATAGCAGATGTGCTGACCAAAGACGCCATAATAGAGTCTCTCAAGGCGACCGATAAAAAAGGGGTTTTGAAAGAAATATCGGAAACCGCCGCGCGTCTTTCACCCTCTCTTAGTTCGGATACGCTATTGAAAATGCTGCTTGAAAGAGAGCAGATATGCAGCACCGCTCTTGATCACGGAGTTGCCGTGCCGCATTTGAGAATGCACGGGTTGTCCGAGCCCGTTGCAGTTTTCGCGAAAAGCTCCGGGGGAGTGAATTTCAGTTCTCTTGACGGAAAACCAACCCATCTTTTCATGACCATCATAGCGTCCGACTCACGCGTGAACGAATACATCAACCTGCTTGCCGGAGTAACCTCAGCCCTCAAAAACCATGAATTGCGCGAGCGGCTTGTCAATGCGGATTCAAAAAAAGAAATATTTGAAATGCTTGTTGAGGAAGAACACGGCAATGACAAAGGATAAGAAGGTCAGCGTCGGTGAACTGAATGAAAAATGGTTTTCAAATCTCAAACTGGGCAAGGTTCGCGGCAAAGCCGGATTTGATTCTTTCATAACCTCCGCGCCCGTTCGTAAACCGGGTCTCAGAATGACGGAAAGGCCCATGAAACTTGATTCGGGCCATGTCTACGTGCTTGGTGAAACCGAATGCTTATACATAGAAAAACTGTCCCGGAAAGAATTGGAGGAACTCACTGACGAGTTTGAAAAACAGCGCATACCATGCTTCATTGTGTCTGACGGCATAAACATTAAACCCCGTTTCAAATCTCTTATGAACGGGAAATCCGTCGCGGTTCTGAAAAGCGATATCCCGCTTGAAGCGCTTATGTCAACTCTCGGAGAGATACTTGAGTGGCGTCTCGCCCCTTTCACCACCCTTCACGCAACACTTGTGGTGGTTCACGGAACCGGAACCCTTATAACCGGACACAGCGGAGTGGGAAAAAGCGAATGCGCGCTTGATCTTGTGGGACGGGGCTGGAAGTTCGTCTCGGATGATGTTGTTGAAATAAAAAGAGTGGGCGCTCACCTTATTGGCGCGGCACCCGAAAGCGTAAAACATATGATGGAGATAAGAGGTGTGGGAATAGTCAACATAGGAGACCTGTTCGGCAGAACCTCCGTCATGGAAAACCACCCGATTGACATGGTAATAAACATTGAATTCTGGGATGAGGAAAAGGAATACGACCGGCTCGGAACGGAAAATAAAACGATCAAGATCCTTGATGTGGATTTGCCCATTGTAAATATTCCGGTGCGACCGGGAAGAAATCTCTCCACGCTCGCCGAAGTCGCCGTCCGGAACCATATCCTGAAAACAAGCGGAATCAGCGCCTTTGACCGCCTGACTGAAATAATGCCCGGCATCAAACCCGACTCAAAGCGGAGAAACAGTTGAAGCGGCTGCTTATAATCACCGGTCTTTCGGGCGCGGGCAAAAGCACGGCTCTAAACGCGCTTGAAGACCACGGGTTTACCTGCACGGACAATATGCCAACGAACCTGATAGGGTCTTTTGTAAAAGAACATCCGGGGCCTTTTGCCGTCGCCGTTGACTCAAGAACGCCGGGGGGAAATCTGGTTGAAAAAATCTCCCGGACGGCCGCGGAACTGAAAAACGAAGCAAAACTTGAAATCATCTTCTTTGAATCCTCCGATGAAACGCTCGTGAAACGCTAC
Source organism: Thermodesulfobacteriota bacterium (assembly GCA_965198945.1). GTDB lineage: Bacteria > Desulfobacterota_D > UBA1144 > Nemesobacterales > Mycalebacteriaceae > Mycalebacterium. The sequence goes on from CBDAQI010000005.1 coordinate 19,288, forward strand.
GGCGAGACGCGCAGGAACCATCCTCTTGCGAGAGACGGAAACATTGCGGACGGCATCCGCAGAGAGCGTGAAATGCTTGAGGATGTGAGAGAGAAAGCTGGCACCGTTGTTGACACAAGCGGGCTCAACCCACACGAGCTCAGAGAAATTCTTTCATCGCGTGTGCTGAACAAAACGCGCGGCCCCCGCATCAACATAACCTCATTCGGCTTCAAACACGGGTACCCGCCCGATGCGGATATGGTGTTTGATGTTCGCATGCTTCCCAACCCTAATTTCACGCCGCGCTTGAAACCGCTGGATGGCAGAAACGGAAAAGTCAGGGATTTTGTGTTCTCGGACGGGAATGCGTCCGTGTTTCTTGACAAAGCGTCGGACATGATTGATTTTGTAGTCGAGAAATACGCCGGCAAAGACAAGTTGTATTTGAATGTCGCAATCGGGTGCACGGGCGGAAGGCACAGGTCTGTTGCAGTGGCCGAAGGGCTTGGTGAAAAACTCGCCTTTCCGGTTCAAAACATAAAGGTTGTGCACAGGGATATCAGGAAAAAGTAATATGGAGCTGATACTGGTCGTAACACACGGGGACCTCGCGTTTGAGTTGATAAAAACTGTTGAGTTCGTGCTCGGCGAAAGACCGGCGGTCAAAACCGAGGGAGTTTCGTTTTTCCCGGAAGGAGGTTTTGAAATGCTCTCTGAAGAGATAAAAAAACATCTGAAGGGCGGCGGGCATGATACGGTAATTTTGACGGACATGTTCGGCGGAACGCCTTCAAACGTCAGCCTCACTTTTCTTGACCCCGGAAAAATTGAAGTTTTGACCGGCGTGAACCTCCCAATGCTTCTCAAACTCTCCACATTGAAACCGGGCACCGCGCTCGGCAAAGCCGTGGAAGCCGGGAGAAAAGCGGGACGCGAAAATATTGTTTCGGCAAGCGATATTTTGAACAGAGAATTCGCCGGAGAGATTCCAACGGGGGAGACACAATGACCGAAGAGCAGTTCAACAAAGCGGTTGACAAGTGGAAAAATTTCATGCTGCGTGGGCCTCTTGCGGAATACACACTTGAAATAGACACTAAAATTGCCAGGGAGTTCGTCGCGGTCGCTCTGTTTCTGGACATTCAAACCGTAAGAGCTTCCGGAGAAGACGAAAAATTCTATGAGGGCTTCAGAGAGGCTTCCTCCGGAATTCTCAAGTTTATGGGGGTTGAAATGTTTCAGGACGATGAACAGAAAAAAATAGCTCTGGTTTCCTCATCTCAAGATCCCGAAGCCCGGGCGCGTCTCGCCCGCGCCATGTGGGGAGAAGTTTAGAAAGGCGTTAACAAGGAAAACCCTTTGCGGCTCTTTGAAAAATTTGACGCTTTTCTTATAGACATTGACGGAACGGTGGTTTCCGGCACGAAACCGGCGCCCAAAGCCGCCTCTTCTGTTGCCAGACTCCGCAAAACGGGGAAACCTTTCCTGTTCGTAACAAACAACGCCCGGTTCACACCCCGCGGCTGGGCTAAACGACTTCAAAAAACGGGGTTTCCGGCGCGTGCGGAAGAGATTGTAACATCGGCGGACTCAACCGCGCTTTTCATCAGACGGAAATTCAAAAATCCCGAGTCAACAAAGGCTTTTGTTTCGGGCGGCGCTCCTTTGCTGTCTGAGATTGCAAAAACCGGCGTAAGTATTATAAAGGAGAGTGAGGTTTCAGGCGGATGCGATGTTGTGATAATCGGCGGACATCCGGGCTTCAATTACAATCACATAGCCGCCGCCGGCATTGCAATCAGAAATGGAGCGCTTTTCCTTGCCACAAATTCAAACTTCGTTTATCCGGCCGAAGACGGCAGTTTTATGCCCGCAACGGGAGCCCTTGCCGCTTCTATAGAAAAAGTGTCCCGCAAAAAACCGGTTATCACGGGAAAACCGCATCCCGGTATTTTCAGAATGTGTTTGAAAACCCTCGGCACACCGCCTCAGAAAACGGCGATAATCGGAGACAGCCTGAAAACAGACATCAGAGGCGGAAAGAATGCCGGAATCAAAACCGTCCTTACACTTACCGGGATTTCATCGCGGACCGAAGCGGAGAAATCTCTTCATAAACCCGACCATGTAATCAACGACTTGTCAGAACTGTTCTGAGAGCCGGTGAAAGTGAAGAACCCGGACAAATATGATAAGAAATAGTACGTGAGCAGAACCGCAGACCGCAAGAAACCCTCCGGAACCGTGCGCCCGAAAAACGGAAAAGCCGGCATATATCCCAAACCTCTCGGCAAAAAAGACAAACAACGGCTGGAGAAACTCTACCGGGACCTGACTGAAGCGCGGCAAACACACGCCGGCTACCCCTGCAATATGACTTTTGACTACTCGGAACTGAACAGGTTTTTGGAATTTTCCATCAACAACGTCGGCGACCCCTTCGGCGGCACTAACTTCAGGGTGAACACACACGAAATAGAGCGCGAAATGGTGGGGTTCTTTGCGAAAATCACACAAGCGCCCGAAGACAACTGGTGGGGATATCTAACCGGCGGCGGAACCGAGGGAAACATGTATGGCCTGTATATTGCGAGGGAGCTGATGGGAGCGGATGCCACGGTCTATTTCTCGGAAGACACGCACTACAGTGTTTCCAAAATAATGAGAATGCTCAATATGAGATACATAATGATAAGAGCTTCTCAAAACGGCGAGATTGATTATGAAGACTTAAGAGAAACCATACGGATTCACAGAGACCGCCCGGCGATTATAATGGCAAACGCCGGCACCACAATGACCGGAGCAGTTGACGACATCGGGAAAATCCGCTCAACCCTCTCCGAATTCGCCATAACAAATTCCTATATACACTGCGACGCCGCTCTGCACGGAATGATACTGCCGTTTGTAAAAAATCCCCCGCCCTTCGGTTTTCCGACCGGGATAGACAGCATTGCGGTTAGCGGACACAAAATGATAGGAAACCCTTTTCCGTGCGGTGTTGTCATTGCAAAAAAAGACAAAGTCAACACAATCGCGCGCAGCATTGAGTATGTCGGAGCGCTTGACACGACCATAGCGGGCTCAAGAAACGCTTTTGCTCCGCTTACGATGTGGTATGCGGTTAAACGATACGGCGCGGGGGGGCTCAGAAAACTGGTAGGAGACTCAATTGCGCGGGCGGAGTTTGCGGTAGGTGAGTTCCGGGAAAACGGTGTGGAGGCATGGAGGAATAAAAACTCACCGATTGTTGTTTTTCCACGGCCGTCGGAAAAAACGGCAATAAAATGGCAGCTTGCGTCAAAAGAAGACATATCACACATAGTTACTCTGACGCATCTGGGCGGGGGAAAAATCAAAACTCTTGTAAAAGAAGTGGCCGGTGACCTTAAAATAAAAAACAAAAAAACGGAGTCTGGGCAAAAATGAAACAGATAGTTGTGGTAACCGGCAACAGAATAGGAGCGATAGCGGACATAAGCCGCATTCTGTCTGAAAAAGGCATTAACATTGAGCGGCTTGACACAAGCGGGTCAAAATCGCACGGAGCAGTGATTTTGAAAACCGACAATTACGACAAAGCGCTCAAAGCGTTGAACGATTCGGGTTTGAAAGCCGTGTCGGAAGACGCCCTGGTTTTGAGACTGGAGAACAAGCCCGGTTCGCTCGCAAAAATTTCGGGAAAACTCAAAGACGCCGGAATTAATATCCGCAGTATGCACATCATCCAAAAGGGAGAGGAGCACTCGCTTGTGGCAATAGCCACGGAAGAAAACAACCGTGTGCGCGGGCTGTTGGAAGATGTGTTGATTGGATAAAGGTGAAGGAGAATTATATTTCTAACTTGACAAAATCCGGTGAAAAAACAGATTGCAAGAAAATGAAAGAAACGAATAGAAGCATGAAACAAAAGAACAAAATTAAACGATATAGAATCGCTTATTTTTGAACTGTGAGGGCATAAAGTCATTTTGGATAGGGATATGGCTACTATTTATGGGGTGGAAACAAAAAGAATTAATGAAGCCGTACAAAGAAATAGGGATAAATTTCCTCCGGGATATATTCTTGATTTAGCACAAAAAGAGTGGCAATTTTTGAGATCACAGAATGTAACTTCAAAAGACCATCAGGGACGGCAATCTTTGAAGTCGCAAAATGCGACTTCAAAGGGAGGCAAGGTAAAGCCTCCCAAAGCCTTTACCGAAAAGGGCTTATACATGCTGGCAACTATCCTTAAATCAAAGCAGGCCACAAAGGCCACTTTACAAATTATTGAAATATTTGCAAAAATACGAGAGTTTAGCCGTGTGGCAAAATCACTGGCGACAGAAAAAGATAAAGCCGAACAGAAAAACCTCATCAGAAAAAGCGGAGAACTGATAAGTGATATTCTCAATCAGGAATTTGCCGGCGATACCAGCAGCGAGACCACCATTGAATTAAACTTGGCGATGATTAAAATCAAGCACACCATTAAAAAAGAAAAGAAAAAATGAAAATACAACTAAAAGAAATCACTGTCCGAGAACTTGCTGAAGGTTATGAAGACAAACAGGAAAGCGGCGTAGTGGCTTACGGCGGCAAACTGGACATTCGCCCGCCTTATCAAAGAGAATTTATCTATAAAGATAAGCAACGAAATGCGGTGATTGATACGATCGCTAAGGATTTTCCTTTGAATGTAATGTATTGGGCGGTTAGAGAAGATGGGAATTTTGAAATTATTGACGGGCAACAGCGTACCATTTCCATTTGCCAATATGTGAAAGGAGAATTTTCTTTTGAAGGTCTCTTTTTTCACAACTTGCAAAATGACGAGCAAGAACAGATTTTGAATTACAAGCTGATGATTTACCAATGCAACGGCACCGACAGCGAAAAATTGGAATGGTTCAAAACCATCAACATAGCGGGCGAAAAACTAACCGACCAGGAATTAAAAAATGCGGTTTATTCGGGTTTATGGGTAACCGATGCCAAGCGCTATTTCAGCAAAAACGGATGTGCGGCTTATGGAATGGGAAGCGATTATTTAACTGGCTCGCCCATTCGTCAGGACTATCTGGAAACCGCTATCAAATGGATTAGCAAAGACGAGATAGAAAATTATATGGGCACACACCAACACGAGCCAAATGCCAATGAACTATGGCTTTATTTTCAGGCTGTCATCAATTGGGTGCAGGCGGTGTTTCCAAACTATCGTAAAGAAATGAAAGGTATTCAGTGGGGCTTTCTTTACAAGCAGTTTAAAGACCAAAAATTTGACTCTAAAAAATTGGAAGAAGAAATTGCCAAACTAATGGAAGACGAAGACGTAACTGCTAAAAAAGGCATTTATGAATATCTCTTAACCAGCAAAGAAAAACATCTGAATATCCGTGCCTTCAGTCCAAATCAGAAACGGGAAGCCTACGAAAGACAAAAGGGAATTTGTGCAAAGTGTGGAGAAAGATTTGAATTAAACGAAATGGAAGCCGACCATATTACCCCATGGCATGAGGGCGGAAAAACGGTTGCGGAAAACTGCCAAATGCTTTGCAAAGACGATAACAGAACAAAATCGGGAAAATAAAAAGATGACTTAATTTGACGTCTGCTTAAGAGTCATCCCTGACCGAATCCAAATAAAGCGTATCGGGGCATATATCCTGTTCATTGGGCCAGACAACAGTTCCGTCCAGAACAGTCGCTCTTTTGAAATACTCTTTATTCCGCAATTCCTTAAAAACTCCGAAATCAAGCAAATCCGAACAGTCATATAAACCCTGCTCTCCATTATCAAAGGTGAGTTTCAGTTTGTAATCTTCTGTTGGGGCAACTTCTTTTACTCTTGGATTCATAATTCACCTTAAAGGATCAATCTTAAAAGGGTGTTGCCCCGACACGGAAAAAAGTTTCGTTTGCCTACCCCTTCCTCGTCTCCTGCTGATTTTTCAATCCAACTTTCGGAGCCTGTACAAGAACCGACATTTTCCCCGAATGTTTGTTTTCATACATATTCTGGTGCGCAAGCGGAATGTCTTTGTATTCAAAAACTTCCGACATCACGGGGTTTATAATCCCCCTGTGAATAAGAGCATTTGCCCTTATGCACTCAAGGGCGTTTGCAAAATGCGAGCCGAGAATTTTTTTCTGGTGCATCCACAGATAGCGCACATCAAACATGCAGTCATAACCCGTTGTTCCTGCGCAGATTACAATCCGCCCGAAACGGTTGCAGACAAAAACGCTTGTCGGGAAGGTTCCCTCTCCGGGATGCTCAAAAACAACATTGGGATTTTTCCTCTCTCCCATAATCTCCCAAATTGCTTTGCCGAATTTCTTTGTGTCGTCCAGCCGCTCTTTTTTGCGCTCCGGGCTTTCGTCTTTTGAATACATCAGTTTCGGAAAATCCCTGCGGTTTATGGTTCCCTTCGCGCCAAGCTCCATGCACATCTTCGCCTTGTCTTCGGAAGAAACCACCGCTATGCAGTCCGCCCCCATCATTTTGCAGATCTGAATTGCGAAAACCCCGAGGCCTCCCGCGCCGCCCCAGATAAGAGCAAGCTCTCCGGGCTCAATTTTGCACTGGGAAACAAGCATCCTGTAAGCCGTGAAATAACACAAACCATATGAAGCCGCCGCCTCCCATGTCAAATGAGCAGGTTTTGAAAGAACCTGCTGCGCCTGCACGCAGGTAAACTGCGCGAAAGAACCGTTTGGAGGTCTCATATCCCCAAATCTGGTCTCCGGCGCTCACCATCGGGTCATATGTTATAAAATCACCCGCGGTTTGAGTGCGGTTTCCGTGAGACGGGTCTTCCACATTGCAATGAATGATAACCTCATCGCCCGGCTTCCAGCTTTTCACATTTGAGCCGACCGCCCAGACGATTCCCGCCGCATCGCTGCCGGCAATGTGAAAATCCTGTTTGTGAATATCAAGCACGGAAATCGGCTCTCCGAGGCCCGCCCAGACCCCGTTGAAGTTGACGCCCGCAGCCATAACAAGCACAAGAACCTCGTCCGGCCCCGGCACGGGAACGGGAACCTCTTCCTCCTGAAAGGATTTCATCGGCTCTCCGTGCCGCTCTTTGCGGATTACCCACGCTTTCATTTTCTCCGGCATTTCGCCGATTTCGGGAAGCCTCCCGATTTCAAATGTTTTTGGCATATTGTTCTCCTCCTGAAATAATAGTGTGTCTTTCTCTTAAAATTTCCTTCCATAGTTAACATTGCTCACGGTATGAACAAACCCGTTTTTTTAATTATCTCCTCAATATTTTCATTTGCATACTCATTAGCCCCTGCGGTTCCGTTCCGGAGAATATCTCTCACATCATCCGGTCTTTTTTCAAATTCCGCCCTTTTCTCTCTGAACGGCTCCAGAACCGCGTTTATCGCCTTTGCAAGTTTCTTTTTCACCTCAACATCGCCGACCGCCCCCTTGCGGTAACGTTCTTTCAAATCATCAACCTCGGCCTTATCGGGATTGAAAGCGTCGTGATACTCAAAAACCGGATTTCCCTCAACCGTGCCCGGAATATCCGCCCTTATGCGTTTGGGATCTGTAAACATACCACCGACCTTTTTGTTCACCTCTTTTTCCGAATCGGAAAGATAGATGCAGTTGTTCAGGCTTTTACTCATTTTTCGTCCGCCATCGGTTCCCGTAAGGCGCGAAACCTTGCTGATTACAGGCTCCGGCTCATCAAAAGTTTCTCCGTAAAGCGAATTGAATCTTCGCGCAAGCTCACGAGTGAGCTCTATGTGGCTGAGCTGGTCTTCGCCGACGGGAACCTTTGTCGCCTTGAAAATCAGTATGTCCGAAGCCATAAGCACGGGATATCCGAGAAGCCCGACAGAATAAGCCTCTCCGACACCCATGTCCTGGATTTTCTCTTTGAGGGTGGGAATCCTGGCGCAGCGCGGAACCGAGCAGAGCATTGAAAGAATGACCGAAAGCCGCGATATGGCGGAAATCTGTGACTGAATGTAAAAAAATGATTTCTCCGGATCCATACCCACCGAAAGCCAGTCGGTTACCATCTCAATGGTGTTTTTCTCCACCTCGCGCGTCTTGTCAAAATGCGTGGTGAGCATATGCAGGTCTGCGACGAGAAAGAAACACTGATACTTTTCCTGAAACTTCAGACGGCTCTCAAGTGAGCCGACCAAGATGTCCGAGATGCAACCTGCCCGTCGGCCGGTCGCCGGTCATAAGTATGGGGTTTTGTCAGCCATTTTGAAGGTCATTATGCTACTCGGACGCAGGCAAAACCGCAAAACCGCACGAGTGATTTTCAGTTATAATCACGCTTCCGGAGAAGCCGAAGGTGTCTGAACAGAAGAAATCCAAAGTAGAAACAATCAAAGAAAGCAGCAACTACCTGCGCGGAACCATCAGCGAAACACTTGCGGGCGATGACTCGCATTTTTCCAATGAGGACTACCAGCTCCTCAAGTTTCACGGCATATACCAGCAGGACGATCGCGACCTGCGCCAGCGGCTTAAAAAAGAGGGAAAAGAACGCAAGTATATGTTCATGGTTCGCACCAAAAACCCCGGAGGGGGAGAACTTTCACCCCGGCAGTGGGAGGCGCTTTGCGAAGCGTCCGACCGGTATGCGGACGGAACACTGAGAATCACAACACGGCAGACCATACAGTTTCATGGAATCGGGAAAAAGAATCTGAAAAGCACGATGATGCACCTGAATGAAAATTTTGTTCCGACAAACGGCGCGTGCGGCGATGTGAACAGAAACACAATGTCAGGTCCCGTTTCGGATATAACCGGCACGGACGCATTTAATGCGCAGAAACTCGCGCGAGAAATATCAGAGAACCTCTCATTCAAAACAAGCGCCTACTACGATGTATGGATGGACGGGGAGATGCTGACAAAAGAAGAGGGGGGGGGGAACGAAGATGTTGAACCTCTTTACGGCAAATCTTATCTGCCGCGTAAGTTCAAAATCGGCATAGCCGAAGAGCATGACAATTCAGTTGATGTTCACACAAATGACATAGGCATAGTTCCCGTAATAAACGGAGAACTCAAAGGTTTTAACGTCCTTGTGGGAGGCGGTCTCGGCAGCCATCACAAACAGAAGCAGACTTTTCCCCGTCTCGCCGACCCGCTCGGCTTTGTCAGTGAAGACAGAATCCATACAACGCTCAAAGCCATACTTGAATTTCAGAGAGACAACGGAGACAGAGTCAACCGCAAGCATGCGAGGATGAAATACGTGGTTGAGGAATGGGGAATTGACAAAGTGCGCGCTGAGATTGAAAAGAGGGTCGGATTCAATCTCGCGCCGGTTACTGATTTCTCTCTCCGCCAGCCGGAAAATCACCTTGGGTGGCACATGCAGAACAGCCCCGGACTTATGTATGTCGGAATATTTGTGGAAAATGGCAGGATTAAAGACACGGAGTTGAGCAAGGAGAAAACCTGCATAAGGGAGATTGTAAAAGAGTTCGGTCTGGGAGTCCGGCTGACCGCGCTTCAGAACATAATTCTCTCAAACATCCGAGAAGAAAATGTTGCGGAAATCAAAGAACGTCTGAAAAAAAGCGGTGGTAAGGACAGAGGATGAACACTCAAAACTGCGTCTCAACTCAATGGCATGTCCGGCTCTGCCGACTTGCGGACTTGCGCTCGCCGAAGCCGAGAGGTATATGCCGTCTCTGATTTCGGAACTGGAACGGATGGGATACGGCCGACGAGAGAATCAAAATCAGAATGAGCGGGTGCCCGAATTCATGCTCGCGCCCGCCGGTTGCGGAGATAGGGATTATCGGAGCATCTCCCGGTAAATACAATATCTATCTGGGCGGGAACTTTGAGGGGACACGGCTGAACACGCTCTATGAGGAAATGGTTCCCGATGAAGAACTTGCAGACAGAATAGCGGGCTTCATAGATTTCTACAGAAAAAGCGGTGAGAGCGGCGAGGCGTTCGGGGACTTCTGCGACAGAGTGGGTTTTGAGAAAATACGAAAAGCAACGCGCCCGGAGGGAGTCGAACCCCCAACCTCCTGATCCGTAGTCAGACGCTCTGTCCAGTTGAGCTACGGGCGCTTTGTGGAAGGGCTATTGTAACAGATATAAGCGAGTATGGAAAAAACAATCCGCATACCGGCGCGGGTAATTCATTAACGGAGGTAGGCTGATATGGAAAAACTTGAAACGCTGCTTGACCGCGAGATTGACCTGTTTTTGTCCGAGGCGCGAGAGCTTACTGAAGTAAAAGCGCTTGTTTCGGGAAATTTGAGTAAATCTCAGTATAAGAAACTGCTGAGACTTTTCTGTTTTGTAGAGCAGATCAGCCACAGGGCGGTCAACACTGCGGCAATTTACGCGGGTGAAACCGGAGATGCCTACCTTGCGGGGCGGCTGGGCTCCTGCGCGGCGGGAGAGCTTGGACATGCGGAGTTGGCGCTTGAGGATTTGAGAGACCTCGGTGAAAAAAACGCAAAAATTCCGAAGGCGGAGAAGTGGGAAAGTGAACTGCTGAAAAAAGCGCGTGAGTTTCCGCCCGCGATTATAGGGCATTCATATCTGTTTGAAGGCGCGAGCGGGATTTTATTTCAGGATGCGGTTGTTCCGGAGAAAATGCCTGAGCGGTTTGTCGTTGTTCACGCAAAGGAAGACCCGGCGCACGCGCGGGCTATTAAGCGCACAATCAGGATTATGGAGAAGGAATTGAACGAAAAACAGTCTGAAGAGATTGTAAAATTTGCCCGGAAAAGCGGGGAAAGGTTGATGAAAGTGTTTGAAGAAATGTGAGAGATTCTACTATCTGAAACTTCAAATTTTTTTAAACGATTTTACAATCTTCATTACATTTTTCTACATTTGCTCCCGATTCGTCCTGTTATTGCAGAGTTTTCCGTCATTGCCGCGAAAGCTTGTCCTCATGAAAGCATGTCCCCGTGAAAACGGGGACGGGCGTGAATCCGGATAAACACCCATTTTTCACTCTTCAACTGCTTTTCCAATTCGCTTTACCTTTATTTCCGACTGTCAAGTTTATTCCTTTTCTCGTCTTGAATCCGTGTATAATTGCAATTGTAGACTGCAAAGGTCAAGTTCAATTAATTTATGGAGGATTAAAATGTCTGAACTCAAACCGCTTGATATTAAAGTGCCCATCTTTGAACAAATCAAGACTGAAGAGGCGCCCGTTGTGCTTGTTAACATTTTTAATGTTGACGAGAAAGATATTCCCGCTCTCATGAAAGCATGGGAAGATGATGCAAACTGGATGAAGAAACAGCCGGGTTACATTTCCACCCAACTGCATCGCGGTATCGCCGGCAGCACGGTCTTTATGAATTATGCCGTTTGGGAATCTGTTGAGCATTTTCGCAACGCTTTCGCCAACTCTGAATTTCAGGAAAAAATAAAATCATATCCTTCGTCCGCAATAACTCAGCCTCATTTGTTTACAAAACTGTCAGTGCCCAATTTGTGCACAAAATAGTCAAACAAGATATCCAAGCCGGTCCGAAAAATGAACAAGATTGTGTTTCAAGACGCAGTTTTTCGGAACTATGGAAAAGAAAAAACCGGAGAAATTGTTAAATTCTTCCGCAAAATCTTGGAAAAATGAATGAAAGTGTTTGTGGAACCGGTTTGACAATATACCAATTTATGGGATATTGTAATGAAGAAATGGAATATTCATCTAACAAGGAACGCCCGCAAACAGTTAGTAAATTTACCGAAAAAAATTCAAGGGCTGGCGGACGATGCAATGGAAGATTTGACACGGCAGGGCGTCAACTTAAAAGGTTGGGATGTTCGGAAAACCGGCGATGATGAGTATCGCCTCCGCCTGAATTATCGCTACAGAATGCGTTACAGATTTATAAGAGAGAAGATTGTGGCTATTGAAGTATTTTATGTGGGACATCGCAAGGACACTTACAGATGAGTAAAGAACTGACAATTCAGCATGGATTGGGGGATTTGGTTGTAAAGACTTTTGAAAAGATTAATTCCGTAAAAATGAAAAAAACCCTTCTTTCCGCTTTGGAAAATTACTTGGATGGCGAAGAGAGAATTCCGGCCTCAATATTCCGTCGTGAAGTTAGACGGGAAGCGGGTGATTTTTACGACACCCCCGGCTACAACCTTCGGATATATCGGATACGCCGGGATTTTACTCAAGAGATGCTGGCAAAACTGATGAATTTAAGCAGAAAACGTATTTCTGAAATGGAGAACAACAAACGCCCCATAGACAAAGCCACCGAGGAAAAACTGGCGAAAATCTTGAAATTTGACCGTGGTGATTTGGAGAAGCGCCGCATAAAAGACGAAGAAGACATAAAAACGGGCGAGAAGTTGAGTATTCACCATGACTTGGCGAATCTGGTTGTGGAACCTTTTGAAAAGATTGACTCCGCACGGCTGAAACAAACACTTCATTCCGCTCTGGACAACTATAGAGATGAGGAAAGAGTTTACAGTGATAGAGAGGAACTTATTCCCGCGTCCGTGCTCCTGCGGGAACCCGGAAAGGAAATCGGAGATTACGCCGATACTCCGGGTTTCAGCCTTCGGTTTTATCGCAAACGGCTGGATTTAACCCAGGCGGAATTGGCAAAAGAAACCAATATACGCCAAACTCATCTTTCCGAAATGGAAAACAATAAACGCCCGATAGGAAAAACCCTTGCTAAAAAACTTGCGAAAACGCTTAATTTTGATTACCGGAAATTATTATAGTATTTAAGAGATGTGGAAAGAATGACAATAGATGTTAACTATCTTAACAAGTGCATCAGAGTTCTTGAAACGGGTATTGAGCGTCTGCAAGGCGGAGACGATAAGGAACTTTACGAACTCCACTGCGCCGGGTGCGTTAAGGAATTTAAGTTAATTTTTTGAACAGAGCGGCAAACTGCTGAAAAAGCGTATAAGCGTGTATTTTGCGACAAACAGGCAGGCGGACGATTTGAACTTTAAGGATGTTTTTCGCCATGCGGCAAAGCACAATCTGATTGATTCGGAGACTTGCGAGCGTTGGATGAAATACCGCGACAACCACAATGACACGGCGCACAATTACGGTGAAAAGTTTGCCAACGAAACTTTGAAACTTCTGCCTTCTTTTGTTGAAGACGCGAAATCTCTGTCAAAAATGATTGAAGAAGGAGAGAAATGACTGCAAAATTGGATTTAAAGGAAAGGCATAAAAAGGATATTGAACGCCTTATCAGGCAACACCTTCCCGGTGTTGAGGTATGGGCATATGGAAGCAGGACAAACGGCAGAAGCCACGAAGGGAGCGATTTAGATTTGGTTTTGAGAACACAAGACCTAATCCCCGTTGATTATGACAACTTTTTAGCGCTCAAAGAAGCGTTAACCGAGTCTACCATTCCATCCGAGACTGCCGGAAAGTTTTCACAGTGAAATTGAAAAAGAGCATGTCGTTTTTATTGGGTGAAGCGGGAAGATTTGGCAAGCAAGAAAAAATGTATAAGAAAAGCAATCGCAGGAAAACTTGCGAAAATACTGAACTTTGATTATATGAAATTGCTGCAGGGAGAAAACTTGCCGCAAAAGCGGCGTGTGTTTAATGAAGGTGTTTGAGGAAATTTGAGAGATTAATTTGTTGCAATTTTTTTTATAAAAACCTTATATCCAAAGCCCTCTAATTCTTTTACAATATTTTTTAAATTCACTTTGCTAAAAAAAGGTATATCTAATGACTTCTGAGATTTGCTAATTATCGCAAATACGATTTTATACTGAGACACATCTGGTTTATTTTCAGGATGGTCAAATTTGAAATCCTCAGGCAATTTTTCATTCAATCTCTCTCTAAACACTTCGTAATTCAAAAATAACTCCGCAGAAATAAGACCTTGGGCAAACAAATGACTCAAAACTGACGAGGACCCATAATGTTTGACATGAATTAAGTGCTTGTTTGTTGAAAACAAATCGCAAAATTCAACTTTTTGATTCACTCCGCCACAACTTATGAGTTTTCTATCCATGTTGCAGATATAATCACCCATTTCTTGTGAAACTCTCTCGTTATAGTGACCTTCATGTTCAGCCGAATTACAATCTGGCAAATCAATATCTAAATTTTGCCGGATAAAAGAAAGAAAAAAATCAGAAATATCCCTGTCAAAATCAACATTAATCTCATACCACTTGCCATTGCTGAGTATAAAAGTTTGTTCCTCTTTCCTCACTTCGCAATACAAACATTTGTAAACTCCCCACGAGTACAAAGCTTTTTCGGAAGAAGAATCTATAGCGTCAATTGAATGAGTCTTTAAAGTTTTCAGAGAAATTTCCCTTTGAGTTTCAGAAAGAAAAAAAACATATTTTTGTAAATGAATGTCATCCCCAAATGATTTCTTTTTGCCAAGCTTGAACTCAGAAACTCTTTCCCATTCTATGACTTCCGGAATTGACATCCACGTCTTGTCAAAATCTTCATTCTTAATTTTTTCAACTAGTGATTCATCTAATTTTTGAACGATTTCAGAATCTTTAATTTCAAAAGAATAATCAATCCAACCAAAATCTTTCTTGTAATCATCTCTCGTGTATCTTTTGTAACATTCACTAAGAAACTCTTGTATAGATAAGTAGTTTATATTAACCGTAACGATTAGCGAATCCTTTCCAGAGACAGTTTGACCAAAATCATCATAAATTGATTTTCCAGTGATTCCTTGAATCAAATCTTGCTCAATATCTACACCAAAATCTCCAAATGTACCCTCTTTAGTAATCTGTTCTTTTGAAATCTTGGGAGTTAGTGCCATGCTTTTTTTATCTATGCTCCGAAGATTTTCTGAATTAATAGAATTAAGAGCAACTTTCAACCCGAATCTTTCTTCATAAACTCCGGGGTTGAACATTGTATAACCATATCCAAAACACAAAGCGAAAACCCTGTTCTCGGACTTAACAAGAAATACTGCTTTTGGACTGGAATTAAATATTTTTATCTTGTCTTTGGTATCCAGCAATGATGATCCGAAAAAGAAATTTTGCACCCATAGGGGAGAATGTTGTTCGGAATCCGCATAGTACAAAACCCCTATTGCAGTTTTAGAAAAAGATTGAATTTCCTCTTTTCTTAACCTTTCAAAATCTTTGAGAATTTCTTCATGTTGAGAACAAGAAGATTTAATCAAATATATTGACAACCTATTTTTTCGCGTACCTACTCGTTTTTCTCCTGCCAATACTTTCTTACCCCCTTAAAGTGTTTTATACGCTCATTGATCTTGAGAATTTCCTTTGGGTAGAAATCCAGAAGATTATCACACATCTCAATCATCCAGTTTTTACGCTTATTTTTTGGGGTAAGAGTAACAGTATTGGCATTGGCAATCTGGATTTGTCCCCAACCCAACGCACCAAGTGTGAGACAATCCCAAGAAACAAATTCTATCGGGACAAAAGTGACCTTATCAATTAGGATTTTCAAATTCTCTATTCTGTAATTCACTTTCAATATACAGAAGTAATTTTTATCATCCTCGTAAAAACGTGACAGTCTCTCAACCGATGTGAGGTTCGGCATATTAAACTTTGTATCAAGCCGATGAGTTTTAACATCAATAACGTAATAGAAATCGTCCCTGTCGGCAAAAACAAGATCTGCCATAGCACGCCGCGCAAATTGTGAAGAATACTCTTTTGATAAATCTCCCAAAATCCTACCAAAATTTTCGACAATGATATTTTCTATTGCGTCACCAACAGCGCGGGGACTGTTGATTGTTCTGGAGGAAAGGAAATCTGCTTGTTCATTAAGAAATTCTCTGATTTCTTTTTCAAGCTCTTTGTGGGTATTTGTATAGAAAATTTTACTTTTCAACATTATGGAAGTTTGTTACTAAATAACGGCATTTGGCTTTCTGATTTATTGCCGTTCTTGCCGTTGCCATTCAGTTGCTCATTGAGCGTATTCCGCTCCCAGAAAACACCGTTGCAGTAACCTTGTATCGTTTTGTCTGACTCCGCCATTTCAAGGCGTTTCTCAGCAAGGCAGCAGTAAAGTTCATCTATCTCTACTCCCACATAGTTTCTTCCCAGTTTCTTTGCCACAACCGATGTGGTGCCGGAACCGAGAAAAGGGTCAAAAACGACATCTCCGTGCTTTGAACTTGCAAGAAGGATTTTCGCAACGAGTTTTTCAGGTTTTTGTGTCAGGTGGTCGGTATTTTCTGGCATAGACCAAAATGGAACAGTAATGTCGGTCCAAATGTTTGAGGGATATGTCAGGCGGTATCTGCCGTTTCCTTCTTCATTCCAGTCTTTCGCTTTGCCGGAACCATCACGATATGGAGCGATGACCTTTCTTTTTACTTTTACGGCATTAACATCAAAGTGATAATCTTTTGACATTGTGCAAAACCAAATATCCTCGGAGCTGTTTTTCCAATTCGTTTTTGCTCCCCGTCCTTTTTCCCGTTCAAAGGTTATGCGATTTTGAATCTCAAAATATTTTCCGGCAACATTGAAAATCGCGCCCGATGACCTCCAGTCTCCGCAAATATAGATTGATGAGGTTGATTTCAAAAGGCGAACCATTCTGCCGACCCATGAGTCAAGCCATTTCTCATATTTTTCCGACTCCATTTCTTTGAAAGTTGTGAGATTGAATGTTTTGTTTAGATTGTAAGGAGGGTCTACAAAAACGACATCAATAAAACTATCGGGCAGATGATCCAGCACTTCAAAAATGTCTTGGTTTATTGTTTTGTTCAAAACATCATCAACAGAGACCGAACCGCCAATTTGAACAAAACGCTTTTTATATCTAATTCGCTCTCTGTCATCCAAAGTAATAGTGCGATTGCGTGGAGCACGCTGTTTTACTAAGTTTGAAACCATCTCTAAATCAAATCATCAACTTCCACACTACTAGTAATGGAATCTGATGTTTCCAACAGTATATCAGACAACAAAATTCCAAGGGGCTTTAATCTGACTTCAACTCAAAAGCCAACAATTTGAAACCCTTCATACTTGTAAACTCTTTTACCATAAACGGTAACACTTTTTATCAATACAAACCGCTCAAAACGCAACCGGGCACTGGAATTACGGTTGACTCAATACACGGTTTCTCAGTTTAGTTCACAAGCGCGGGAACCCGATAAAAGTTGACCGGAGCACTTGTCTGCCAAACCACCGTCTATTTTTATGCAGAATATTAAGAACTTCCCTACCTACCCCCCGAACCAGCCGTTCAAAACTGCCGAAAGCAGAACAATTTGCGGCACCGCCACAAGCGGAATAAAAAGAGACAGTTTCCACGAGCGGGTTGTGTCTTTCACGGCCATAATTTCGGTGTAATCGGTAGCCGCGCCCGACATGAGAAAAGCAAACGCATTGCCCGGCGCATGGGCGCGCGTCAGCAAATCAGCCGCGATGGGAGTTGAACCCTCGGAGCAAACCTCAATTACCACAGCGGCTATAAGGGTCAGCCCCAGTCCGGCAAGGGTCGGACCGAAAAGCTCTTCATAGCCTATGTGTGTGCCAAAAACTCTTATGACGGCAGCGAGAAGCACTCCGAGAAGAAGCCAGCGCAAAACGGGTTTTGAATCCCTGAAAGCGGATTTGACGAGGAACAAGGCTGTGTTCCTGTTCAGACGTATCTCTGAAAGTGATGAAAAAACCATTTTCAGTCCTCCGGACACGGGACTGACAGTGTTGGGATTGGGCGGCAGAACGGATTTTTTTTCAAGACTGACAAAAACAAGACCCGTCATAAACGCCACCGCCATTGAAAGAATAACAAAAGCAGCCGTCCACCATATACCCACAAGCGCGATGAGAACCAAGGTGAGTGAAAGTGAGTTCCAGGGACTCGCCAGAAGAAAAGCCGCAATCTGCCCCATGCTCGCGCCGCGCTCATAAAGCTTCATGCCAAGCAGAACTATGCCGTGATTGCAAACATCAAAAAATACTCCGGCAAAAACTGCACGCAAAATACCGCGGGAACTTGAGCCGTTGCCAAGAATGGAAGAAACCGCCTCACGAGGCACAAGAGACAGTAAAGCTATTGAAACAACGCCAAGGGCAACTCCGGGCAGAATCGTGACCGTTATTTCACGCACTGCAAAGGTCAAATCACTGAACCACGGACTTTGTGAAGAGAAAAAATCCGCCGCATAAAGAAAAACCACCGCAGACAGACACCCCCAGAAAAGGTAGTCAAAAGATTCGGAACTGTGACAACCGCCGGTATGAGAGTGATGAGATTCCCTCATAAGAGAACTGCGGAGGGCGAGGGATTCGAACCCCCAAGTCCGTTAGGACGCCGGTTTTCAAGACCGGTGCATTAGCCGTTCTGCCAGCCCTCCGGTTGGGGAAATTATACAGGATTTGAAACCGCTGCGGCGGAGGGTTTGGCTTCCTCTTTCAGCATGGGAAGATATTTTCCGCCAAGCAGTATGCTTCCGCGCTCGGCGCCGCTCATAAGACGCCCCACCATATAGTCTCTGTCCGCGCCGACTATGTTAACTCCGTGGTCGCTTTCAACCAGACACAAAAGCTTCATGTCTCGTTCGGCGGAGGGATTGTCCGCCACTTTGTATACGGCCGCGTAGTTCAAAAGCGCCGCCTCAACCGTTCCGCACGGAAGAGACGGATTTTCCGCGCCTTCGCAAAACTCTCCGTTCTCAAACCACTGCGGAGACGGATAGCCGTGAAAATGCAAGACGGAAATACCGTCTTTTTCAACCATTTCGGGCATGTAAATGGCAAATGAAAACGCCTGCGCCAGAATTACAAAAGTGTCAAAAGAGGGTCTGATGTCGCGGCGCGAAAGATCCATTCCGGCCGGAATTTGAAGGTGCAGCTTTCCTTTGATAATCCCTATGCGCACAATATCGGTCATCGGATCAAGATTTGTTTTGTCACAACCCGAACGGGAAGTTACCGTCCAAATGTCCGGAACCTGTCTGAAACTCTCAGCGCCCGCCACATTAATCTTCACATACCACCTGCCGGACTCCGATTCCCTCACATCCGTAAGGCCCGAAACCCGGGAAAATGCTTCCCACTCTTCGGCTGAAACCTCTTTGGGGCCCTCGTATACGGGCGGTTCAACAATCGCTATAAAACCGTAGGAAACACCCGTTCTGCCGTCAAGTATGTTGCTGAGCACATCACGATGAGAAACGCGACGTATGCGCTCGCTGAATTTGTATCCTTCGGGGAAAAGACCGGTCGGCCTGACCATTTTGCCGAGATTTGCAAGTGCCTCGGTGTTGGGGTTTTCCGCCGGATTATAATCCTCTATATTGAACCTGCTAAGTATCGGAGGTTTTATCGGAGCGTAAATCTTCGGCACAAGCGAATTCAGAACAAAACCGTCAAGCTGGCCGTGCGAGTAAACCGAATCGGACAGGTTCATGTTGATTATGGCGAAATTCTCATCGGAAACGCCGATTACGATCTCAGACATTGTGCCGATGAGGTGGCTTAAACCGATTTCTATTTTCACATCGTAGGTTGTCTCTTCGTTTTCAAACTCCTTTTCAAGAGGCACAATCGTTATGACCTGCGTGCTGAATGGGTCTTGAATATACTTCTGAGTAAAGTCATCCGCCCAGCCGCTTATTTTCAATATCTCCATGACCGACCTTCCGGGCTTTCTCACAATCCCGTAAATCCATTCCGCAAGCGCACTGAGCGCCCTGCGCAGTATTGAAGGACTTCTTTTGACATCCACAACCGCGTTTATATCTCTTTTGACCCTTCTGATTTTGAAAATGCGGGAGATAATGCCAAACGCATTATCCTGAACGGTCGCTTCCTCCCACGGCACAATGGTAACGCCAATCCGCTGAAGACTGTCTTTGAGTTTGCCGGAGAAAGATTTAATTCTCTCCTCCCCGTACCGGCCCGGAACGGGACGGAAAGACACCCGCACATTTGAAGCCATTTCATTCGGGTCTATCGGGTTTGCGCAATTGCGCAACCGCGGCATTCCCGTGAGGGAAACTATCGTTTTAAGGTCAATATCTGCTAATTTCCGGCTCATTTCACCTTCCCCTGATAATTTATTGGGCGGAGACCTCATCCCGCAGGCGCTCATCCACTTTCTTCAGCATTGCATCTCTCACGAGACCCTCAATCTCTTCCCTTCCCTCTTTTCCGCCGGGAAACTGCGCCGGATAAACCGGAGGCAGAAATTCAACGGACATTTTTTCACCCGTTTTCAATATACGGTCGGTTTTTCTCTTAACATTCTTTCCGCCCCATATAATCATCGGAACAACCGGAGAACCGGACAGAGATGCGAGCAGAAAGCCGCCTTTTTTGAAATCAAGCAGCCGCCCGCTTTCACTGCGCGTTCCCTCAGGAGCGAGCACAATCGTATGTTTTTCTTTGCGAATTCCGCGTGCCATAAACTTTAACTGTCTGGAATCCCCGCTTCCGCCGTCCCTAGGGACGAAGTAATGTCCCGTCATTTTTGAAACCCATCCGACAAAAGGGATCCTCAGAACCTCGTCTTTCATAACCAGTTTGTATTCTCCCGGCAGAGAGGCCACAAGAGCGGGAATGTCCAGTGAACTCTGGTGATTGTACATTATAACTGACGGTTCGGACGGAATATTTTCAACCCCCCTGATTTCAAAGGACACTCCGCAACAGAAAAGCACGGCTCTGCCCCACGGGCGCACCGCAAGCCTTATAACATAGCCCGGAGCAAAAAGGGAAAGAAAAACTCCTGTAATACCGAAAAATAAAGTGGCCGCCGAAGAAAAAAAAACGGCGGCTAAACCTTTTAGCATTATCGGTTCAGACTACACCCTGCGCCCCGGTGTTTCAAGAAATGGCGCCCTGCGGGCAAAGCAAGTTGAGAGCCCCTTTGTGAATGGAAATCTCGTGCCTGCCGGCCTGTAAAATAAACGGCTCGCCGTCAATATGCGCCGGAAGGTCTTTTTCCGTCTCAATTGTCGCGGCGTCTGACTGGATTCTCATGATCCATTCGCCGTCCGCTTTTCCGGCAATGACTGATGCCAGACGTATAAGACGCACAGGGGCTGACATATCCTTTACAAAATGAAAATCAAGGAGGCCGTCACCCGGGCGCGCGGCGGGAGAAATTTTGAATCCGCCCTGACTGTGTCCGTTGGAAACTCCGGCAAGAATGCAGCGCCCGGAGGTTTTTGAGCCCTCCAGCGATAAAAGCGCCTCAAATCCGTCAAATGAGAAAGCCTCCGCGCAGGCGGCGGCAAGATAGCCCGCGAAACCTCCGAGAAACCTGTATTGCGGAAACCTTGATGCTATGGCTCCGTCCATTCCTATTCCCAAA
Organism: Thermodesulfobacteriota bacterium; assembly: GCA_965198945.1. Taxonomy (GTDB): domain Bacteria; phylum Desulfobacterota_D; class UBA1144; order Nemesobacterales; family Mycalebacteriaceae; genus Mycalebacterium. The sequence goes on from CBDAQI010000005.1 coordinate 40,587, forward strand.
CCGTTGATAAATTTCCGGCCGTCAAGCAGACCCGTGTCAACCTTTATACATCCGCCTGAAACAACGGCTTCAAGAGCGTCTCCGAAAGAAAGTGGCAACCCGCACGCGGCGCGAAAATCGTTTCCGCTTCCCGCGGCTATTACGCCGAGACGGGCCTCCGTTCCCGCAATCACACCCGCAATCTCACTTGAAGTCCCGTCTCCCCCGACGGAAATAATGTGGGAGAACCCTTTGGCAAGCCCCTCGGAAGCAATGTTTGCCGCATCTCCGGGGGCGCGTGTAAGACGAATTTCAAAGCCGACACCTTTTGAGCTGCAGAAAGAAGATATTCGTCCGGCAAAATCGCTTGAATCACGCTTTCCCGCAGCGGGATTTATTATAAAAAGATGTGTATGCGCATTTGCCATTTCGGCAAACTATAACAGATGGACACTTGATAAAAACTCCGCATTTGTGTAGAAATTTGCCCTGCGCTTCCGTATCGGACAGTGGCAAAGGAGAAATTGATGAGCGAAGAGACTCAGGAAATTGAAACCGGCGGCGAAGAACTGAATATGAAACAGCTCCTTGAAGCCGGAGCCCATTTCGGACATCAGAAAAGTTATTGGAACCCCAAGATGAAATCACATATCTTCGGAGTCCGCAACGGCGTCCATATAATTGACCTGCAAAAAACGGTGGGGCTTTTCAAAATCGCCTACCAGTTCATTTTTGACCTCACATCAAAAGGCGGAACGGTTCTTTTTGTGGGAACCAAACAGCAGGCTCGCGGAATAATCAGGGAAGAAAGTGAAAAATGTGCGATGCCATATGTCAATGTGCGGTGGCTCGGCGGAACCCTGACGAATTTCGGCACAATACGTTCGCGGCTTCAATATATGGATATGTTGAAAAAACTTGAAAAAGAAAACAAAATGCAGCTGCTCCCGAAAAAGGAAGTCGTCAGGCTGGGGAAGGAAAAGGCTAAACTCTCAAGCCTTCTGGGCGGTCTTGTGTCACTGAAAAGACTTCCCGACGCCGTTTTCATTGTTGACACCAAAAAGGAAATCAACGCCTTCAAAGAGGCGAGAAAACTTGGAATACCAATAGTCGGTCTTGTTGACACAAACTGCGACCCGTCTGAAATTGACTATGTAATACCGACCAACGATGACGCAATGAGAGCTATTAAACTGTTCACTTCAAAAATAGCCGAAGCGTGCGCCGAAGGAAGAAAGGTCTACGAAGAAACTGTGAAAGACATGCCCGAAGAGGAACGCAGAGAGCAGTGTAAAGAACAGCAAGACGGCCCGATTGTTGAGAAAAAAATGTATGTATTTAAGAAATTTGGTGAAGACGAAGAACAGGAAGATGAAAGAAAATTGAACACGGCCGCAAGCGAGACTCCCGGCGGAGAGGCAGGGTCCGGGGCGGCGGCGAAGCCTGAAGACGAAGGCGGGAAACAGGTCTGATGACCGAAGTTACTTCAACAATGGTGAAAGAGGCGAGAGACCGCACGGGCGCCTCTTTTATTGACTGCAAAAAAGCCCTTGAAGAAGCGTCCTGCGACATGGACAAGGCGATTGAGATTCTCAAAATCAAAGGCGCGGTGCGGGCTTCAAAAAAATCGGGCAGGGAAACGCCCGAAGGGCTTGTAATCTCATACATCCATCCGGGCGGAAAAATCGGCGTTATGCTTGAACTCAACTGTGAAACCGATTTTGTGGCGCGAAACGAGGAATTCTCAAGCCTTTCAAAAGAAATAACAATGCAAATCGCGGCGACGGGTCCTCTCTATACTTCAAGGAGCGAAATTCCCGAAGAGGTTCTTGAGAAGGAAAAGGAAATAATCAAAGCCCGTGCCATAGAGTCGGGGAAGCCTGAAAAAATAATTGACAAAATTGTTGAAGGCGGAATTGAGAAGTTCTGCAAAGAGGTCTGCCTTCTTGAACAGGACTATATAAGAGACCCGAAAACAAAAATCGCCGACCTTGTTTCATCAGCGATTTCCAAAACGGGTGAAAACATAGTGGTCAGAAGATTCACCAGATTCCAGCTCGGGGAGTCTTTTGATTGAGCCCCGCCCCCCATGCCGTCAAACCGGAAAAAACCTCTCTATAAAAGAATTCTTCTGAAAATCGGCGGTGAAGCCCTTCAGGGCAAATGCGAATCCGGCATAGACACTGAGACTTTGGACAAAGTTTCGGCCGAACTTAAAGAGCTGACCTCGCTCGGAATTGAAATCGCTCTTGTAATAGGCGGCGGCAATTTCTTCAGAGGCAGTTCCGACAGTGCGCGTGGTATGGACCGTTCCACCGCGGACTATATGGGAATGCTCTCAACGGTTATAAACGCGATAGCGCTTCAGGACTCTCTTGAAAAACAGGGAGTTGACACAAGGGTGCAGAGCGGCCTTGAAATAAAGCAGGTTGCCGAACCTTTCATCAAACGCCGGGCTCTGCGGCATATTGAAAAAGGCAGAGTTGTGATTTTCGGGGCGGGCACGGGCAATCCGTTCTTCACAACGGACACCGCTGCGAGCTTGCGGGCTCTTCAAATAGGCGCGGACGTTGTGCTCAAAGGGACTAAGGTTGACGGCATATATGACAAAGACCCGAAAAAACACAAAGATGCAAAGATGTTCAGCGAGCTTTGCTATATGGATGTTATCCAGAAAGAGCTTGATGTGATGGACACGACCGCAATTTCCCTGTGCATGCAGAGCGGTATTCCGATAGTGGTTTTTAATTTGTTCAAACCGGGAAATATAAATAAGGTTATAAGCGGTGAAAAAATAGGAACAAAAGTTTGGAACGGCCCAAAATGAGCGAAACTTCGGCGGACATAAAAAAACAGACTTCGGACAGGATGAGCAAAACTCTCTCGGCTCTTGAGTCCGAATTGTCAAAACTGCGGACGGGCAAGGCCTCAACCGGTCTGGTTGAAGGGCTTGAGGTTGATTACCACGGCGCAAAGATGCCTTTTAATCAAATTGCTTCAATCAACGCTCCCGACCCGCAAACGATTCTAATTCAGCCATGGGACGAAACGGTGATAGGTGAAATAGAAAAAGCAGTGAATCAGTCAGACCTCGGACTCACTCCGGTGAGAGACGGCAAAACGGTCCGGCTTTCCATTCCGCCTTTGAGCGGAGAGAGAAGAAAAGAGCTTATAAAAGTCGCCGCCAGAATGGCGGAAGACCACCGTGTTTCAATAAGGCAGACACGAAAAGACTTGAACACAAAAATAAAAGCCATGGAAAAAGCGGGCGAGTTATCCGAAGACGAAAGCAAAAAAACGCTCAGCGACATTCAGAAATCCACCGATGAGTTTATCACCCGTATAAACTCAATTCTTCAAAAGAAAGAAAAAGACATTATGGAAGTTTAGGGGGCGGTCTCCATACACTTCCTCTTTCCACCTAAAGCATAGCATACGAAAACTTGGCCGACAAAACATCCTTGAAAATCTACTATCAAATGGTAGATTTTCAAGGATGTTTGACAGATATTTACAAAATATCATTTTGGAATTGCTGACCACAAATCCGGCTGTAGTGCTGACGGGGCCGCGGCAGATTGGAAAGACAACTTTTGCAAAAGAGTTTTCCAAAAGTTTCAAAGCAGTCTACCGGGACTTGGAAAATTCCCGGGACCTTAAGCAGGTAAAGGACATTCAATTTTTTACAGAGCAATATGCGGAGAATCTGATTATTCTGGATGAGGTTCAGAGGTTGCCGGAAATTTTCCCTGAAATCAGAGGTATCATAGACCGTAACAGGCGTGCTGGACGGGAAAACTGTCAATTTCTTTTTCTCGGTTCCGCTTCGCCGGACCTGCTGAGACAGACGAGCGAGAGTCTTGCGGGAAGAATTTCTCATGTTGAGCTTGCTTCTCTCAATTTGCTGGAACTGGACGAAAAATTTCACGACTTGCTCTGGCTGAAAGGGGGATTCCCGGAAAGTCTTAAACGTAATGAGCAAGACAGTTTTAACTGGCGTTCCAGTATGGTCACAACTTACCTTGAAAGAGACATTCCGCAGTTCGGCTTTCGTATTCCGGCTGAAACAATGAGGCGTTTGTGGATGATGCTCTGCCACTATCCGGGCGGCATTTTGAATTCCGCCATGTTGTCCGGCAGTCTGGGAATCAGTGATAAAACCGTCATACGCTACCTTGATATTCTCGTGGATCTACTGCTTGTGAGAAGATTGCAGCCGTGGCACACAAACACAAAAAAGCGTCTTGTGAAGTCTCCGAAAATTTACATACGAGACTCCGGGTTGTTGCATATGCTTTTGAATATAAAGACAAAAGACGATTTGCTCAATAATCCCATCTGCGGACAAAGCTGGGAGGGGTTTGTAATTGAGAATCTGATAAACAGTTCAAGGGAAAGCCATTATCCGTATTTCTACAGAACCCAGGCCGGAGCTGAGATAGACTTGCTTCTTTGCAGAGGCATTACTCCTGAAATTGCCATTGATATAAAACTGTCTTCAAACCCGAAAACGCGAAAGGGATTTGACATAGCCTGTGATGATTTGAATGTCCGGCACCGTTTTGTGGTTTATCCCGGAGAGGAAACATATTTATTAAAACCAAAAACTTACGCGGTTCCGCCCGCGGAATTATGCGGGTGGCTCTGGAACAGAGCAAAAGGGGAAATTCATTGAATTCAATGTGGAAATTTGGACGGGAAAATAAAAAATGCTCGCTGACATTCAGAAATCCACATATAAGTTTATTTCACGCATAAACTCGCTTCTTGAGGAGAAAGAAAAATATATTAGTTAGGGTTAGGTGTATTTATATTTTGAAATGACTGACATATGGCTCATATTCTAATTCCTCTTTTTCTTCTCTTTCAACTTTGCTTTGCAAAATCTCTTTCACAAATACCGACATTCCACTCAAAAGAGTTCTTTTTGGAGAAAACCGATCCTCTGAAAGGGCAAGCAGAAAAACTCCTTTCCGTGCGCGGGTAATTGCCACATAAAACAATCGTCTTTCTTCCGCATTAGGAAACATTACATCTTCTTCAAGAACCATATTTAGAACAGGGTCATTCTGTATTCCGGAAGGAAAACCATAACCATTAACGTCAAATTCATTGCCAAGAATAATAACCCAATCCTTCTCAATGCCCTTGGACTGATGGATAGTGCTGAATTCTATGGAAAGACCTTTTAATTCAGCCTCCTTCTTTAATTCGTTCCAGTCAGCGGGCTTTGAATGTTTGTAGCGCCCCAAAACAAGGCATTCTTTACTGGCCTGACTCTGAAGAGAAATTCTATCAATTGCATATTGCAAAGCTTTCTTGCGTTGTATTGCTGACCGGCCATGTTGAATAACTCTTATTGGTTTTGCTTTTTTATTGAAGTCTATTCTGGAAGAGACTTCTTTTTTTAACTGCATTGGATTTTTTGTAATAAAAATTCTACTAAAATCAGCAATTTGCTGAGAAAAGCGAAAAGTCTCGTTCAAATCAGTACGGCACATTGCGCCGACATACTCATCAAAATGCGTAATTAAATTTACGTTAGCCCCCTGAAATGAGTAAATTGACTGCCAATCATCACCAACACAAAACAGCCTTGCATCTCTAACCTGCTCCCGCAGCTCCAAAAGCATTTTTAGCCTTGCAAGTGTTATATCCTGATACTCGTCCACCAAAATATATTTAAATTGGGACCGCCACTCACCCCGTTTCAAACATTGGGTTCCGCCAACAATCATATCCGTGTAATCAATTTCACCATTTTTGCCGAGTTCTCGCTCATAATTGTCTCTGAAAAATTCAAACAATTCCAAAAACACAATATCTCTATTAGAATTTGCCCGAGACTTAAGATAGTCTCCGGAAATTGAATTCTCTCTGCACAAAGAAAGAAACTGGTCTATCAATTTGATAAAATTTGGAATAGGAGTGGAACCCTGCTTGATAAATTTCTCAATGTCTTGTCCTGAAACAGGTTTTTTTTCAACTCCATATTGAAAAAGTTTTGTTTCAAGGGCATTCACCAGTCCGTCTTGCCGTCTTGCCTCATAACTATAAGTCTCTACAAGTTTGGTATTGTTTTCGCGATGAGTTTTTCTTTTCCAGTCAATACCTGCACTGTATTTTTCTTTACTGACTCCGGGAGCGGTATTGCCATCCTCATCTATACCAAAATGTTCAATCCATAAATCGTAGTCCGGCAGGTAAAAGTCCGGACGATAATTCCCTGGACATGGGTATTTTTTTTCATATTCCCATTTCACCCCGCTGAGAATCAGCCAGTTTGCTATTTGGACTTCTTCATAGCTCTTAAGTTCTTTGCCATCAAGGCTTTTCAGCCCTGCAACATATTGATTCTTTTCCAAATACTCAATTTTCTCTTCCACATTTTCTTCTGGATCTCCCTCAAATAGATAAGTGGAAAAGTATTGAGAAAACAAATCCCTTTGGTGGTGATTTTCAAACATATTTTTTAACGTTTTTTCAAAAAAAGGCTTGGCATCATTAGCAAGACCGCTTACTTTCGGAGACCTGCCCTGAACTTTTTCTACAATTTTGCGCCCAAGGGCATGAAGCGTATAAACAGGGATACTGAAATTTATTTCTTTTTTTAATCTTTTCTCAATCTCTCTTTGCGCATCTACGTTGTATACGACAATAAGAATCTCTTGCGGCTCTGCAATTTTTTGGTTCAGAAGATAAGAAACCTTGCCAAGAATTGTTCGAGTTTTTCCCGAACCCGCGCCAGCATTAACTAAATTAGCATCTTCGTCTCTGACAACTGCAAGCCGCTGAGATTCTGTCAAACCCAGACCATCAAAAAAATTTTTTGACTGCACAAGTCTTTTTTCAACAAATCTTTCGTTGATTTCATCTATAAAGGCTCTGCTTTCCAGCAAACGCTTTGCTTTCCCGAATTTGGCTCGCAAATTTGCTTTCAGAAAAATAAAATCAAAAAATGAATTACGAAAACAACTGAATTCTGCCTCAGCAAGTTGTCTCTCAGCTTTTTTCCTGTTTAGATATTCGCCACTAGCCTCTCTTTTAAGTTTTTGCTCAATATCCTCAAATTTAGCAATAAAGCACTCTGCCTCCCGGCATCTGCTCTTTCTTTTATAGTAGTAAAAAACCGCTATTGGAACAATGGCAAAGATAATTTCCATTACGGTTTACCCGAAGCGAATCATAGAGCGATAATAAATCAAGGGCGAACAATCAGCACTCAATCCTCTCCACCCCATCCATATAAGGCACAAGAGCGTCGGGAATTTTCACACTCCCGTCTTTCCGCTGATAATTTTCAAGTATCGCCACAACGGTTCTACCAATTGCAAGACCTGACCCGTTAAGTGTGTGAACAAAAGCCGTTTTCTTCCCGTCTTTGAACCTGATTGCCGCCCTTCTCGCCTGAAAATCCTCAAAATTACTGCATGAGGAAATCTCCCTGTATGCGCCCTCACCCGGAAGCCAGACCTCTATGTCATATGTTTTCGCCGAAGAAAACCCCAAATCCCCTGAACACAGCGTTACAACCCTGTAATGAAGACCGAGCCGCTCAAGGATTCCGCAGGCATCCTTGGTCAATGTCTCAAGTTCATCATAAGAATCTTCGGGACGCACAAACTTTACCAACTCAACCTTGTTGAACTGATGCTGACGCATAATGCCCTTTGTATCCTTTCCGTAGGAACCGGCTTCACTGCGGAAACAGGGTGTGTATGCGGCGTATTTAATTGGCAGGTCAGCGCCGGGAATTATTTCATCACGGTATATGTTCGTAACCGGCACCTCGGCAGTCGGAATCAAATAGTAATCCGTGCCTTTCAGTTTGAAAAGATCCTCTTCAAATTTTGGCAGACTGCCTGTGCCGGTCAAACTCGCCGTGTTTGCGGCAAAAGGCGGAAGCGTTTCTGTATAGCCGTTTTCCTTTGTGTGAACATCAAGCATAAAATTTGCCAGTGCGCGCTCAAGACGCGCGCCCGCCCCGAAATAGAAAGCAAAACGCGAACCGGTTATCTTAGCCGCCCTTTCAAGGTCAAGAATGCCGAGATTTGCGCCTATTTCGTCATGGCGCAGCGGCTTAAAATCAAATTCGGGCTTTTCGCCCCATTTTTTCACTTCAACGTTATCGTCTTCGCCGGAACCGGACGGAACGGCGGGATGCGGAATGTTGGGGATTCCAAGCATCTCAGTTTTTATTTTTTCCTCAATACCGGTCCGGTCGGCGTTGAGCAATTTCACTTTCCCGGAAACATTCTTAAGTTTGTCGGAAAGCTCTGCAAACTCTTTATCGTTTCCCCGCTTTTTGAGCGCAGCCATCTCACGCGAGCCTTCATTGCGAATCCGCTCAAACTCCTCAACCTGTAAAATCACATCGCGCCTTTTGTCAAAAAGGGCTTTCAAAGCCGCGGAATCAAATCTGAAACCCCGCGACGACAGCTTTTTCTTTACTTCATCAAGATTTTTTTCAACAAATTTCCAGTCAAGCATTAACTCAGCTCCCGTTCAAACAAGAAGATACAGGATAACACAAAACCGAATCTGAAATCCCGGCTCTCTCCGCTTTGACAATGAAAAAACACGCGGTTAATTTGCTTTTATACATATCGCAGGGAGGAAAGGTAGCTTGAGCAAATTTACCGACGGAACTGAAATAACATACTACGGACACTCAACTTTTCTGATTAAAACCCCGGGGGGCAAGTCGGTGCTGATAGACCCGTGGGTCAAAGGCAACCCGGCGTGTCCGGAAAAACTGCATCAAATTGAAAAAGTTGATGTCATTGCTATAACACACGGGCATTTTGACCACATAAGCGATGCGGTTGAAATCGCAAAAGAGCATAAACCTCAAGTGGTGGCAAACTGGGAAATCTGTGCCTGGCTCGGAACAAAAGGCGTTGAAAACTGCTGCCCGATGAACAAAGGCGGCGGACAGGCCGTTGAGGGTGTCAGATTCGTGATGACTCACGCCCAGCACTCAAGCGGAATCAGCGAAGAAAACGGCACAACGGTATACGGCGGAGAACCGGCGGGATTTGTAATTGAGCTTGAAAACGGATACCGGATGTATCATGCGGGAGACACCAACATTTTCAGCGATATGAAACTAATCAAAGAGATATACGCGCCGAAACTCGCTTTTCTCCCCATAGGAGACCTGTTCACAATGTCTCCGCTTGAAGCATCTTTCGCCTGCGGGTTTTTGTCACCGGAAATTGTCATACCTATGCACTACGCAACTTTTCCACCGCTTACGGGCACCCCCGAAGAACTTAAAAAACTCACTTCAAAAATCAAAGAGCTTGAAGTGGTCGCACTTGTGCCGGGAGAAACGCTTAAATAACAAAACACCATGAAAATAGGAATTCCCAAAGAGGTAAAAACTTCAGAATTCAGAGTCGCTCTGACCCCTCACGCCATACGCACGCTTGTGGAAGCGGGGCACGAGGCAATCGTTGAAAAAGGCGCCGGAGATGGAACCGGCATAACAGATGCGCAATACTCGGCCGCGGGAGCGGAAATTGCGGCCTCCGCGCCGGAAATTTTTGAGAAGGCGTCGCTGATTGTCAAAGTCAAGGAACCGCAGAAAAGCGAATACGCGCTTATCAACAAGAAACATATCCTTTTCTGCTATCTCCATCTGGCCGCGGACAAGAAATTGACGGAAGCGCTTGTGGCTTCGGGAGCAAAGGCGGTAGCTTTTGAAACCGTGCAAACAGAAGACGGCTCTCTGCCGCTTCTTGAACCGATGAGCATAATAGCGGGAAGACTTTCCGCACAGGTGGGAGCCGCTTTTCTCCAGAAAGACAACGGAGGCAAAGGAGTTCTGCCCGGGGGAGTTCCGGGAGTCAGGCCTGCGAAAACCCTGGTTGTGGGAGGCGGAACCGTCGGCCGGAATGCGGCCTCGGTTGCGCTCGGCATGGGAGCCGAAGTTACGATAGTAGATAAAAATCAGGCAAAACTCACCATGCTTCATGAACAATTCGGAGGCAGGATCAAAACACTGCCGTCCTACAAATCCCTGATAAATGAGGAGTGTGCAAAATCAGACCTTGTTGTCGGTGCGGTTCTTATTCCGGGTCTCAGGGCTCCGAATATCATAAGCGGGGAAGCAATTGCCGGGATGGAAAACGGTTCCGTTTTTGTGGATGTGTCAATTGACCAGGGAGGGTGCTCCGAAACAAGCCGCCCGACCTCCCATAAAGATCCGGTATATGAACAGCACGGGATAATCCACTACTGCGTGACAAACATCCCGTCGCTTGCGGCAAGAACCTCAACCTACGCGCTTTCCGGAAAAATCACTCCGTATATTCTGAAAATCGGCGGCGGCGAACTTGACCAATCCCTTGAAAAAGGCGTCAATGTTGACGGGGGAAAACTTCTTATTGACACGGCAGCCTGAAGGAGTGAGCCAAAAAACTTGACTGCGGGCTCCAATGGTTGATATTTAGGGCGATAAAATGCTGAAAAAAACGGTTCCTCTGCTTGCCATTCTCACTCTCGTTGTCTGCTCATGCGGATCAAAGCGCGACTACTCAAACATGTCCGCACAACAGATGTTCACCGAGGCGTCGGAAATTGCGGAAAAAGGTTCGCGCTCTCGGGACAACGCCCTTGAAATGCTCAAAGAACTTCAGCTAAGGCATTCTTTCAGCCCCTACGCGCCCGTGGCGTCTCTGAAAACGGCTGACATATATTTTGATGCCAGCAGATACAGAAGCGCCGCTGACCAGTATGGAAAATTCATATCTGATAACCCCGGCAATGAAAACCGGGAGTGGGCGATGTACCGGCTTTCCGAAAGTTTCTACAGGCTGAAAAATTCATACAAAAGAGACCAGCAGCCGTGTAAAAGAGCCATCTACTGGTATCAGTCATTCCTTTCATATTATCCGAACTCGGAGTTGAAAAGTGAGGCGCTGTCAAAAATAAACGACTGTGCTGAAACTGTGGCCGAAAACGAACTTGAGATAGGAAAATTCTATCTGAAACGCAAACACTACGAAGCCGCGCGGCGCAGATTCACCTACCTCGCGGACAATTTCCCCAAAACCGAAGCGGCGCGGAAATCGGAAGAGCTTCTCGCAAAAATTCCTCCCGACGCACAAAACAAAACTAAAACCGAATAAAACATCAAATGCCCTTCAAAACAATTGAATGGAAAAACGGCAAGGCGGTTATGCTTGACCAGAGAAAACTGCCCGGAAAAAAAACCTACCTGAAATGCTCAACCCATAAAGAGGTTGCCGAAGCAATATGTTCAATGGCAATAAGAGGAGCTCCCGCAATAGGCATTGCGGCGGCAATGGGTTTCGCCCTCGGAGCCGCGGAAAACAAGAAAGCGCTTACGAAGCGGGCTTTTTTAAAAAAAATGTCAAAGGTTCACAAGACCCTCGGACAGACTCGTCCGACGGCGGTCAATCTTTTCTGGGCTCTTGAGCGGATGGAAAAACTGCTGTTTGCAAACAGTGAAATGCCCCCGGAAGATATTGCTGAAATTCTGAAAGCCGAAGCCATGGCAATATGTGAAGAAGACCTGGACCTCTGTAAAAAAATAGGAAAGGCCGGAGAACCGCTCATAAAAGACGGCGCAACCATTATGACACACTGCAACGCCGGCGGCCTTGCAACCGCCGGATACGGGACGGCTCTGGGGGTTTTAAGAGCGGCACGGGATGCCGGAAAAAAAATAAATGTCATATCATCCGAAACACGCCCCCTGCTTCAAGGGTCGCGTCTTACGGCCTGGGAGCTTACGGATGAAAAAATCCCGGTTACCGTCATAACCGACACCGCTGCGGGGTTTGTCATGAAAAACAGAGGCGTGGACGCCGTAATCGTGGGAGCCGACAGAATTGCGGCAAACTGCGATGTGGCAAACAAAATAGGAACATATCAGCTTTCGGTTCTCGCAAAGCACCACGGAGTCGCGTTTTATGTCGCCGCGCCGTGGTCAACCGTTGATATGAATTGTGCTTCGGGAAAAGACATTCCCATAGAAGAAAGGAGCGGAAGGGAGGTATCTCACATTGGAAAGACAAAGACCGCAGCCGGCGGCGCGAAAATAATCAATCCGGCTTTTGATATAACTCCCGCAGAAAATATAGACTGTATCATAACGGACAGAGGGTTGGTAAAGCCGCCCTGCGGAAAGGAGTTGAAAAAACTCAGCCGGCCTTCTCCATCTCTTCCTGGGCCTCAATATTAAACCGTGCCAGAGGCATAACACGCAAACGGTCTTCACCGATTTTTTCACCGGTCATTTCGCAGATTCCATATGTTCCCTCGCGTATGCGCCGCAGCGCCTCTTCTATCTGACCCAGTTTCTTACGCTCCCTTTCAGAAAAGGTCAGAGATAAAATCCTGTCTCTGTCGCTGGATGCCTTGTCGTAGAAATCTCCCACATCAAGGTCTATTTGCTCGGTCTGATTCTCCATTGAGCGCGAAACATCCTTCAAAATGCTCTCTCTCATTGAAAGAAGCTCTTTTGTCATCTCGTTAAGAAAACGTTTTCCGTATTTAGAGGAACTCACAGACTTTGTTTTTTTTGATTTTTCTGTTTTCGCTTTACGGGAAAAGGTTTTCTTTGTCGCAGCTCCTGTTTTATTCTTCGCGGACAGTTTTTGAGCCCCACCACCTCCGGCGGGTGTTTTTTTCTTCTTGCTTACGGTTTTTTCAGTCAATTCAGCACCTTCCGTTTTAACAAATCCCGCAACTTTGGAGTCCCTTTTCAGGAAAAATCGGAACCCGGACCGACTAATCCGCCGTTTCAGAGGTGTTATAACTATTTGAATAAACAGAGATTGTCAAGATGAAAAGAGTTAACATAATAAAAGTTTTTTGACGAGTGGGGGAGACAGGGTAACCGGTCGTCAAATCAATGGACTGGATTAGGCTCTGTAATGTTTCCGCCGCCAAGAAAAGGTGTTTACTTCCGCACACGGGAAGAGAAGTGCGGGAATGACAAAGAAAATATGGAAATAGATGGAAGACATAGCTCCTCCCTTTGAAATCATTCTGTGTCTGACACACAATCCGAGGGTTTATGGCAGGACTTGTCGGAATACTGGATTCCCGTTTCCACGGGAATGACTGGGAAAAAAATGGGAATTACGGGGAAAGAAATGGAAATGACAGAAAAGAATGCGGTAATGACTGATGTAACGTATATGAAATCGTTTGAATAAATTGAAGGGGAGGCAAAACCTCCCCATTCAATTGTAGCGGCAGACTGCAGAAAAGACGGACTAACCAGCCAAAATGGTTATTAGAATTTCTCCAGCTCTACAAAGGAACTCATCCTCCAGTTGGTAAAAGCTCCGTTCTCCATCCTCCACATCAGATAATAAATATCCGAGCTATTGAATTCCAGTATCGGAGTTTCAAGTTTGAGGTGCGGAACATTAAAGCCCCCGCTGAAGCCTGCCGCTTCGGTTCTGTAAATAACCACATCGTCTGCACCTGCTGTTACTTTCACCAAGAACTGTAGATATCTCTCACCTCCAATTCTTACACTCCCTGAAGGAAAACCAACACTGGGAGACACCAGCCATTTTATGCGGAAATCCCCGTCCAGAGAGAAGAAAGTCCTGTTTGGAGTTATGGGATAACTCGTGTTGGTATCAGTGTTGGCCGGCCTGGTCGCCTGAAAACTGGGGGTAATTGTCTGACCGAAATTTTTCAGCCTATTCCCCCAGTTGAAGGAACGCGATGTTCCCAAGCTTAAGGGCCTTGTCCCCGCTGTAAATTCACTCTCCGGATACATCTCCACATCTTGCATATATCCCGTCACTTCGGTCTGATGCTGATGAGGAAATGTCGCAACTCCTTTTAGAACACCAGGGGCGGCGGTATTTGAACCTGAAGATACAGGCGCTTCCTTTTCCACCGGAATGCCGTTTTCATCAAAACCCAGAAACTTGTTCGCCATGCCGTGCGCAAGCTGCGCAAGACCAACGGAGTCATCAGTTATCTTGGATTGAGTAACGGCACCGTCAGCAAGTTTCGGAGTGGTAACGGCACCATCTGCGATTTTAGATGTCGTAACAGCTCCATCGGCAATGTTGGTCTCTATAATCCCAGATTCCGGTATTTTCCCCGTCACAATCGCTCCGGGGGCTATGTGTATACTTCCCACAGCATTAGGGGCTATCGTTCCGGGCGTAACAGCTCCGGGGTTTATGTTAACGGACTCCACAGCGTTGGGAGCTATCTTCCCCGTAGTAATAGCTCCGGGGGCTAAGTGTATGGAACTTATAGCCCCGTCCGCTATGTTGCCGGACTCCACAGCGTTAAGAACCACTTTGCCAACCCCAACGGCTCCGGGCGAAAGCTGCAATTCGCCCACAGCTCCCGGCTCTATGTTTGTGAAAGTTACCGCATTGGCTCCTATCTTCCCGGAAGTAACCGCTCCATCGGCAAGTTTGATTGAAGTTACAGAAACGTCTGCCACTTCCGCCTGAGCAGTTACACCAACCTCAAAAACCTGCACCGTCATGCTGTTGTTCAGACGATACAAGGCGAGATTCCCTTTTTCAAAACTTCCTCCGGTGAAGTTGGAAGGAGAAGATGACTCACTCCTTAACAGAACCTTCAACTGATGGTTGCCGCCTTCCGCTTTCACCATCAGCTTGATATTGAAATCGCGCCGCTCAACATTTGCTGAAGTAAGTTCTCCATCTTCCAGATCAAAGTATCTGACACCCCCGTTTCTCAGGAAGTTGGATGAAACCATACTCGCAAAACTCTGCGTCTCAACAGCTGAAGAGCTTGGCGGAGCAAATTCCTGGCGCGTGTAGTTCAGCCGCGCCGTAATAAGCAGCATCTTGTTCTCAGGAACAGTGTAGCTGCCAACATTTTGGTAAGAACCTTCGGTGGACAAATCCACTTGCCCGGTGTTTACACTTCTTAAATTCCAATTTATATTCATAAGGTTTGATACCTCCTTATTGTAGATTTGGACGGCCCGTTTGCCGGGCAATCCATAATTGGGATTTACTTGCATTATAGGAAAAATTATTTCCTCTGACCAAAAAATATGAAAAAAGATAAAGACCAATGTTTACGGGGGTGAAGTGATGAAAGGGATGAGGGGTTTTCTGCAAAAGCTGAACCGTTTCTTGCAAAAAACGGCCGTTTTTACCTGCTTGTGACTTCCGTGCCTGACAAGAAATCAGAGATTTTTACAGATGTCCTAATACTGGATTCCCGCTTTCGCGGGAATGACGGAGAAGCGGTAATGACAAGGAAATGCGGTAACTACGAAACTCTCATTGCCCCGCCGTTTTAGAGGTGTTATAACTATTCAAATGTGTGGACTGCAAATTAGGTCCATACTACAAAATAAAACGCTTACATGAGTATTGCCGTTTAATTCATATGTAAAATATGTTCACCTCAAAACTTTTTTCAGTCCCCGTAACTCTATTCTTACTTTTTTACCCTTCCGTGTCCCATGCGGGAATTGATGAATCCATAGAAAAAGCCGTAAAACCGCTCGCAGATTTTATGCTGAAGTGGGTTTTCTACTCCGTTCCGCTTTTCGGCGCGGAAATAAAACTCATTGTCGCCCTGCTCGTCGGAGCAACTTTAATATGCACAGTCTATTTCAAATTTATAAATATCAGAGCTTTCCGAAAAGCAATAGCGCTTGTAAGAGGCAAAGAAGACAGAGACGAAAAAGCTCCGGGAGAAGTCGGGCACTTTCAGGCGCTGGCAACCGCATGCGCGGCGACGGTCGGGATGGGCAACATAGCGGGTGTTGCAATAGCCGTTTCAAAAGGAGGCCCCGGGGCGACTTTCTGGATGATCGTTGCGGGGTTTCTCGGCATGTCACTCAAATTCTGCGAATGCACTCTTGCGGTTAGATACCGCAGACAAAATCCGGACGGTTCCGTATCCGGAGGACCTATGTATTACCTGTCAAGAGGGTTTGCAGAGATTGGGAGAAAGAACCTGGGAAAAGTTCTTGCCGTGCTGTTCGCCATTTTCTGTGTGGGCGGGGCCATCGGCGCAGGCTCCATTTTTCAGGCAAACCAGGCGTTTACTCAAATCAGACAGATTGCCGGAGAATCTGCGGACCTGTCAGGATGGTTCTTCGGAATAGGGCTGGCTTTTGCTCTCGGTCTCGTAATAATCGGCGGAATAAAGCAGATAGCACGCGTAACGGAAAAAGTGGTTCCTTTCATGGCGGTTTTATATGTGGGAGCGGCGCTCGCCGTTATAGCGCTTGAAATTGACCGGCTTCCCGAAGCCATTGGTCTCATAGTGCGGGGCGCATTCACTCCGGAAGGGGTTGAGGGCGGAATGCTGGGAGTTATGATATGGGGATTTCAAAGAGCGGCATTTTCAAACGAAGCAGGGCTCGGCTCGGCCGCAATCGCACACAGCGCGGTAAAAACACGCTATCCCGCAACCGAGGGCATCGTCGCACTCCTTGAGCCTTTCATAGATACGGTGGTTATATGCACGATGACTTCTCTTGTAATAGTCCTGACGGAGGCATACCAGATTACACAGGGGAGTCTCGGGGGGATTGAAATCACATCGGCCGCTTTCGCCTCTTCAATACAGTGGTTTCCTTATGTGCTGGCTTTCGCGGCGCTTCTGTTCGCCTTTTCCACAATGATATCCTGGAGCTATTACGGACTTAAATCCTGGACATTTCTGTTTGGAGAAACACGGAAAAATAAAAACGCTTTTAACATAATATTCTGCGTTTTTGTAATAATCGGCTCGGCATCCAGTCTGTCATCCGTTGTGAACATATCGGATTCGCTCATATTTCTCATGGCGCTTGTAAATCTGATAGGGGTTTTCTCTCTTATGGGCAAGACAAGGGAGGAGCTTGAAATCTATCGTAAAAATACAAAGAAATTTTAAGATTTTTTGCTGAAAAAAGTGCTTCTGACTCTGAAAATATCCTCAATCTGGTGCAGAAATATGCCCGCAAGACCGAGCGTTGTAACAATGAGAACCGGGAAATATCCACCCACCGCCGCGAAAAAAACGAAAGCGAGAGAGTAGAAATTTCTTCTCATAACCGGACGCAGAAAAGCCATCAAACGCCGGACCGGCGAAAGCTCCCCCCCAGCCATAAATTCATCAATACGGTGGTATGAAACCAGACTCCCGGAATCCACATATCGGGAAATGAAAAAGAGAGTCCAAACTAGAAAGAAAAGAAAAATTGAAAGATTAACAACCCCCAGCCACAAAGCCAGAGGCTGATTGTCACCATGCAGGTAGTAGCCGACCGGGACACTTATGACAAAACCCGCTATGGTAATCTGGTCGCTTATGGTGTCAACCCACTCGCCTCTTTTGGTTGTCATGAGTTTCAGCCTTGCAACCTCGCCATCACAACGGTCAAGAACAGCGGCAATTTGCATACAAACCGCGCCCAGAAACGGATAGCCCGCCAGATATGAAATGATGCACGGCACGCCCGCCAGAATATTCGTCAGAACGCTTATGTGGTTTGGAGTAAGCGATGTTTCACGCGCAAGCCATGAACTTATGGGCAGAGAGAGCCTGCCGTTGATATTTCTGGCTATCCATCCGGTTGATGTTTTGCCGACACTTGAAGACAAAAGACGCCATGCACCGGAAAGAGACGACGGAGTTGTTTCAAGGTTCATGGCATAGAAATCCGGGGCAACTTCGTATTCTCTCACCCCTTCCTTTCTGTAGCGCCCGAACCATCTGGACATATCACAATCTTCAAGAAGATCCGCCACGGCTTCGTGCTCAACTATGACGGCACCCAGCTGTTTTGTGGATTTTTCCCCCAAAGAATCCTCTTCTGAAATTTGCATTAAAACCGCCCCTCCGCCGGAAGGTTTTTCAACGGCAAACCGCTCCAAAAGAGCGGGCTTAAAAAACAGGTTTGACTGCAGTATCATGAATCCGTTTTCGGGTGCACGGCCGCTCAGACTTGTGCCTGGTGCGGAGAAGTTTATTTTCGCCTTCCCTGAAACGGATTCGGGAAGCATATCTCTGAGCACGGATTCAGATTCCTCTGAAACAATTGTTATATTCTTGATTCCTGCCTTCAGGCATGAACGGACAATTCTGCGGAGCTGTGTCAGGCCGCCCACTGAAATTTCAAGGAATTCATCCAGGGATTCACCTCGCAGGCCCGTCCCGCAAAACAGAATCAGAGCGTCTTTCATCAGAGTGCTACCCCGAAGACACTATCTTTAGAGGTTTTCCGGCAAAGTAAGAACGTCTTCCGCCGCTGAACACAAATTTTCTTGAATTGTTCTTGGCCACAAACAAATCTTTGGGATAGTCAACATCCATCCAGAACATATCGCCTATGTCAAAAGGCCTTATTTTGTAACCTTTATTCAAAAGTCTCTGTATGCATGACACATACCATTTCTGGCGAACGTTCCCTCCGCGCATTTCCTCTTCCGAAGCCCTTTTTATCATCTCAACTCCGGTGCCCCTGAATATGCGCACCCCGACCGATTCGTAATCTATATGGTCTTCAATATCTTTTGTCACAAGAGACACGCAGCCTTTTTCCATTCTGACTTTCATGTCTTCTTTGTCATAGGATTTTTTCTTTTTAACCGGCAGCACGATGCTTTCCCCCCTTGAATTGATCATGCTGTCAAGAATGTCTATTTCAAAAATATCGTCTCCGTTCATTATTACGAGGTCGTCATTCATCTCACCTCTCGCCAGACACAGAGAAACCAGACTGTTTGTGGTTTGATAGAACGGGTTGTAAAGAGTTTTGATTCTCATTCCAAGGCTGTCATAACTGCGAAGAAAAGACTCAATCTTCTCAAAACCGAAACCGACCACTATGACAACGTCATTTATGCCGCAGTCTCTTATGTGGTTTATCTGATTCTCAAGTATTGAAGTGCCGCCCACATTGAGCAGACATTTGGGAACATATTCGGTGTAAGGATGCAGCCTGCTCCCCAGACCCGCGGCAAGAATAATAGCTTTCATTCAATAATCTCCAAAACGAATAACTAAATAAAATCGGAAAGGTATAAAAACGACAGCCGTTAAAAACCAGCCATCAAACTGTGCCAATTATCTCTCTAAAAAAAACAAATTTCAAGAGTTATTGTTCCTTGCCGACCTCCGGTATTGTAAACGCGCTTACCTCATGCTTGACATATTTGATGTTGTTTTCCTCATCAACATAAACAAACTTGGGGTTGTGGTTTTTGCATTCTTCCTCATTATATGAAGCAAAAGACGCTATGATAAGTGAATCCCCCTCACGGGCGAGGTGAGCCGCCGCCCCGTTGACACATACCGCATTTGTGCCTCTTTCGCCCTCTATGACATATGTGAAGAACCTGTGCCCGTTAGTAACGTTGAATATGGAGACCTTCTCGTGAACAAGAATGTCCGCCGCCTCCATAAGAACTGGGTCAAGGGTGAGGCTGCCTTCATATTCAAGGTCGGCTTCGGTAACGACAGCCTTGTGAATCTTGGATTTAAGCAAACTTCTTTTGATGATGAGTCTCCTTTTTCAAAACCTTATGTTGTCTATAAGACGCGCCCTACCGACCCTTGCGGCAACGGCCGCGAGACTTCCCCGTGACGGATTTTCAATCGGAACGAGGGTTTCAGGATTACAAATCTCAAGGTAGTCAACATCTATCCCTTCTCCGGCAAGAAAATCCCGTCCATCCTTCAAGATCTCCGCGCTCCGGCGGATTCCCGATTCAAAAAGCCGCTTCATTCTAAACAAAACAAGTGAAATCGCAACCGCTCTCTGTTTCTCCTCTTCTGAAAGGTATTCATTTCTTGAACTTATGGCAAGACCCGTATCTTCTCTGACAGTTGGGACTGAGACTATTTCAATATCAAGGTTGAGGTCTCTGACCGCTCTTTTTACTATGACAAGCTGCTGAAAATCCTTCTCTCCAAAACCGGCCACATCCGGTTTGACGATATTAAAAAGTTTGACCACAACCGTTGCCACTCCCTTGAAATGACCCGGTCTTGAGAGGCCGCAAAGAAATTTCTGCGCCTCCTCAACCTCAACCGAGGTTTGGAAACCCGGAGGGTATATCTCTTCAGACGACGGGAGAAAAACCGCGTCAATCCCGGCGGCGGAGAGCCTGTCAATATCGCCTTCCTCATCCCTCTTATATCCGTCGTAGTCTTCACCGGCGGAAAACTGGAGAGGGTTGACAAAAATACTTGCCACGCAAGTGTCCGCCCGTGCCGAAGTTTTCTCCACAACACGCAAATGCCCCTTGTGTATAGACCCCATTGTCGAAACGAGCGCCACCTTTTTCCCGTTTCTCCGCGCCGAATATGAGTAAGACCTCATTTCCTCAACAGTTCTTATGACCGCGGGCGGGCTCATTTTTCCCCGTCCTCCGAAGCGGGAAACAAACCATTTCTGACCTCTCCCGCATACTCTTTGGTCGCGTTGATAAAAACCTTTCTGGCTTCAGAGTATTTTTTTACAAATCCTGGAAGTTCCCCCCCGGAAAGACCGACCATATCATCAAAAACAAGTATTTGTCCGTCGCACCCGCCGCCCGAACCGATTCCTATAACCGGTATTTCAACCTCCGAAGTTATGCGGGATGCAAGTTCCGGCGGAACGCATTCGGCAATCAGGGCAACTGCGCCCTCCCGCGCGCACTCAAGCGCAAGTTCCAGTATCTTTTTTGCCGAACCGGGAGTCCGTCCCTGAACCCCGTATCCGCCGAGCAGGTTCACAGATTGCGGACACAAGCCAACATGAGCCACAACGGGAATTCCGGCATCGGTGACGGCGCCAACGGTTTTTGTGTATCTGCCTGCTCCGACTTCTATTTTTACAGACTCCGCGCCGCCTTGCTTTACAAGACGGCCGGCGTTTTTCACGGCATCGTAGTCGCTTGTCTGATAAGAAAGAAAAGGCATATCAACGCAAAGATGCGCCGTCTTCACTCCGCGCGCGACATTGCAGGTGTGGTATATCATCTCTGTCATGGTGACAGAAACCGTGCTCTCAAGACCCTGAACAACATTTCCGAGAGAATCGCCCACAAGAACAATTTCAACATATGGGTCAACAATGGACGCGACCGGCCAGTCATATGCGGTTATGGCGACTATTTTGCGCCCTTCCCGTTTCATGCGCTTGAGGCGCGTAACTCTGATTTTTTTTGTTCCCGTATCTTTCACCGCCGCAAACCTCAAAAGGCGCAACAAATCTAACAGGCAAAAGCGGAGCGGGAAAGGCCGGGAGAATGATTGAAATTCAAGAGCAGTAAAATATAATGGCTCTGATATGAAAGGTTCGGTCGGGAGGTGGAAATCACCCCTAATAGAAAGCCTCCCCGAATACGTCTTCAGCACGGTTGACAAACTCAAGAAAGACGCACGGGCAAGGGGGCAAGACATAATTGACCTTGGCATGGGAAACCCGGACCGCCCCACGCCGAACCACATAGTTGAAAAACTCATGGAAGCGTCAGCAAAGCCGCGCAATCACCGCTATTCAATGTCTGCGGGAATACCCAACCTGAGAAAAGCCGTTTGCGGCTGGTATAAGAGAAAGTTCAAAGTAAGCTTGAACCCGGAAACAGAGGCGGTCGCCACAATGGGCATCAAAGAGGGAATTTCCCATCTTATGACATGCCTTCTTTCACCGGGAGACCGTGTAATAGTGCCGACCCCGGCCTACCCGATACACCCCTACTCGGTAACAATAGCCGGAGGCGCCCCTTTGGAAGTTCCCATTGACACCGACCCCGACACTTTTGTCCGCTCAATGGAAAAAGCCTTGCGCGGGAACAAGAGAAAAACCAAAGCGGTTTTAATCTCTTTTCCAAACAATCCCACGACAAAAACGGCGGATATTGGGTTGTTTGAAAAGGTGGTTGATTTCGCACGTGAAGCCGGAATTCTGGTTATTCACGATCTTGCATATGCGGAAATCTGTTTTGAACGCACTCCTCCGAGCATAATGCAGGTCAAAGGGGCCAAGGATGTGGCGGTTGAATTTTATTCTCTTTCAAAAACCTACAACATGCCCGGCTGGAGGGTGGGTTTTATGGTCGGGAACACCGAAGTTGTGTCTCATTTGAAAAAAATCAAAAGCTATCTTGACTACGGAATTTTTCAGCCGATACAGATATCCGCGATTCTGGCAATGAACGGCCCCCAGAAGTGCGTTGACGAAGTGAGAGAAACATACAGATCCAGACGGGACAAGCTCATCAGGTCTTTCGGCAAGGCCGGGTGGGAGATTGCCCCCCCGGAGGCGACAATGTTTGTCTGGGCGCCGCTGCCACCGCAATTTGAAAAAATGGGCTCGCTGGAATTCTCAAAGATGCTGATAAAAAAGGCCGGAGTGGCTTCCTCCCCGGGAGTGGGTTTCGGGAAAAACGGCGAAGGTTTTGTGCGGCTCGCGCTTGTGGAAAATGAAAAAAGGATAGGGCAGGCGGCGCGCAGCATAAAAAGGTTTCTCTGCGGGCCCTAAACGATATCCCCGTCCGCCGAGACGGTGCCGCGGCGGACGCTAAAACGCCTGTCCCACACCCAGAAAAAACTGATATCTTCTCAGCGCGGGATTGGGGTTGAGTGTGTAACCGAAGTCAAACGCTATTGGAACCCCCACAACTTTGTATCTGACTCCCCCTCCAATAGCGTATTTCAGGTCATCCAGATCGTAATCAAAACTTCTGGAAAAAACATTTCCGTAGTCAAGAAAAACAACCCCTCCGAGTTTCTCCCTAATGGGGAATCGCATTTCAAAACTGCCTGTTATCAGAGAGTTTCCACCCAGCGGGTCTTTATTCCGGTCTATCGGACCGAGTTCCTGAAAAGCAAAACCTCTCATACTTTTGTTGCCGCCCGCAAAAAGCCTTGAGAATAAGGGGACATTTTTGCGGCGGGTCCGGCCAAACGGTTCTATAAAACCCAGCTGAATTTTTTTTGCAAACACTATTTCCGCCAAATCCGCATAGCCCGTTGTTTCAAAAACCGTTTTGAAATACTCTTCGTCAGAGCCCAGAAACTCACCCGCAATCTCCAAATCCAGACTCGCGGTAAAACCGTTTGAGGGATCAAGAATGTTGTCAGTTCCGTTAAATTCAAAAAACCCCCCGAGTGTTACAAGAAAGATGTTTTCAAACCCTCTGGTAAGGTCTGTTGCGCCCGCCTGCGATTTTATTTTTGAATCAATCAAAGCGGGAGTGAAACCGAAGGAAAAAAGACCGTCTGAGAAACTCTTAAGAATTTCCGGGGAAAAAATCAGAAAATCCGCCTCGTAACTGGGATAATCGTCTCTGCGCACATCAAAAACCAGAGCGAGGTTTGAATTCCTTCCGGCAAACCCGGCCTGATTGATAACCGCGGCCGCCCATTGTGAGGCGAAAGACGCCCCCGCCGAGATTTCAAGAACCCTGTTCAGATTGAGGAAATTTCTGTTTTTAAGCTTCACGCGGCCGCGCACCACGTCCACCCTTCCGGCGCCCGCTCCGAACTGAAGCGTCATGGTTTTTTTTCTCACGGTCTCAACAACCGTGGAAACCACCGCCGCTTCTTTGTCAGTCTCGGAAGTTATGGAAACTGAGTCAAAATATCCGAGTCCCATCAGACGCCTTTTTGAATCAAACAGCTTTGAAGGAGAACTGGGCTCACCGGTTTTGTAGGAAATATTGTCCGCAACCAGGTCCCGGAGATTTTTATCGGACACACTTATATTTATGTCGCCAAAAATATGGATGCGTCCCGGGACAATGGAAAAAGTAACCATGGCGCGTCTCTCCCTGCGCCAGATCTCGGCTTTTGAATCAACGGACGCGGCGGCGTATCCCATCTCCACCAAAGTGTTTTTAATGACACCTTTGGCTTTCTTGAATCTTTGAACGGAAAATCTCCGACCCTCTTCCAGCGGCACGGTTTCAAGCGACTTGATTATCCCGGAAACATGTTCGGAGGGAATGTCACCTTCCATGTTAAATTTTATTCCGGAAACTATTACGGGCCTTCCGAGCTGAATGTCAATCTTCAGATCAAGGTCCCGGCCGTCTGCGCTCGGGTGTGTACGCCAGACCACCGAAGAATCATAGTATCCGTTTCCCGCAAGAAACTGACGCAGATATTCAATGTTTCTCTCAACGGTAAATCTGTCAAAATCAGGATGGTGTTTGCGGAAAAAAAACTTTTTTTCCGGAACGATTTCCGAGATCACGCTCTCTATGTCTTTACGGGAAATGACGCCGTTTCCCTTAATTGAAACGCTTGATATTACCGCTTCCCGGGCCGCCGTCGCGGAAGAAAAGGGAAACAGAAAAAAAATCAGAAGTAATGGAACGGCAAGTCCGCGCATATGTGCCCGTTAAAACAATGGAAACGGACCGAAATTTATCTACTGTCCTTCCAGTATGTCATATCCTGTGATTGACATACTTTTTTCAGCCATTGTTTCAACATATTCCTTCTTAACCATTCCCGCATTAAGGGCTTTTGAAATGCGCATAAGCGCTATTTTTGCGGTGGCCTCATCAACCATCTGACCGGTTTCGGGGTCAAACATGCTTCCGCCGCCCTGCTTGTGGTAGAAGTCCAACTGATATTTTGCCTCTTCAAGCTGCTTCACAGTGGGGCTGAAGGCCTTGTTGGCCGTCTCCGCCTGTTGGGGATGGATAACCCATGTCCCGTCCATTCCTATTTCCGCGGAGCCCCGGCACTTTTTCTCAAGGCCGGACTCAACCGTTTTGACGGTTTCGGGACTGTCATCTTTTCTCCATATTCTCAAATAAACGTTGTCTATGGCGTGAAGTCCCGCGGCTTTGGCGGCGGTGACAACGGCTTTTTTCTCATAGTAGAAAATCTCGTTCTGCCTGTCCAGCAAAAGGTCGGGGTCAAGACCGAGCTCGGCCGCGTAGTCTGCTATGCCGAAAACAAGGCCCGCCATTCTCGGGGAAGCGGTCGCAATTTCGTAGGCGTATTTCAGCGCGCGCGGGCGTTCTATCAGCGCTTCTATGGCAACCTTCGTTTTCCAACCGTGTTTTTCTTCAAGTTTGTCCAGCAGGTCTGAAACAATTTTGATGTCTTCGGGACCGTTTGATTTGGGAACAATCACTCCGTGAAACCTGTCCACGGCTCCGCTCATAACCGCCTCAAGGTCTCCCTTGAAAAAATCAGAGCGCACATTGTTGGGACGAACCGTTATAACCTTTTTGCCGAAATCAAGGGTGTTGAGCGCCTCAACCATGGTCTTTCTGCTCTTGTCTCCCTTGAAATCATATGGACATGCGTCTTCAAGGTCTGCCATTACATGGTCAACCGGGGCCTTCACGGGATCGGCGGCATTTGAGTGAAGTTTCATGTTGTGCCCCGGATAAGTAAGTTCCGTTCTCGGAACCACAATTCTTGAACCATTTTCCAATATAAACATTTTTTCCTCCTTGTTTCCTTATCTTTTAAAAATCGGTTCAGTAGATTTCCAGAAGTCTTCTGGCGATTACTTCGTGCTGTATCTCGCTTGTGCCCTCAAAAATGCTGAACACTCTGGCGTCCCGCCAGTATCTCTCCATGGGATACTCCGAAGAATATCCGTAACTGCCGAAAATTTGCATCGCTTCTCTTGTTACAAACTCCGCCATTTCGGCTCCCTTGGCTTTGGCTATGCCTGCTTCAAGGTCGCAGCGTTTGCCGCTGTCTTTCTTCTCAGCCGCAACATATGTCAGGTTGCGGGCGGCTTCAAGCTCAACCGCCATATGGGAAAGTTTGTGCCTTATTATCTGAAAGTCACCTATCGGCTGTCCAAACTGCATGCGTTCTTTTGAGTATTTGATCGCTTCCTCAAAAGCCGCCTGCCCGACTCCGACCGCTCTTGCAGCAGTCTGGATTCTGGCCGCTTCAAAGGTGGTCATAAGGTGATAAAAACCTTTGCTCTCCTCCATACCCAGAAGGTTCTCCGCCGGAACCCTGCACTCGTCAAAACTGACCGTGAAAGACTTCATTCCGTGATAACCGATTGTGGGAATTGGGCCGCCCGAAATGTTCGGATGATCCAGTTTCTCCG
Source organism: Thermodesulfobacteriota bacterium (assembly GCA_965198945.1). Classification (GTDB taxonomy): domain Bacteria; phylum Desulfobacterota_D; class UBA1144; order Nemesobacterales; family Mycalebacteriaceae; genus Mycalebacterium. The sequence goes on from CBDAQI010000005.1 coordinate 66,589, forward strand.
ACGGCTCTTTTTCAACCAGAAATATACTGAGCCCTTTGTGTCTTTTGGAAGGATCGGGGTCAGTGCGCGCAAGGACGGCGAGCACACCCGCACGGTTGGCAAAAGTACACCAGGTTTTCTCCCCGTGCAAAACGTAATGGTCGCCGTCTTTTGTAGCTCCCACTTTGATGCCGGCCAAATCCGAACCGTTGTCGGGCTCGGTAAAAGCGGCGGCGGACATCAGCTGACCGCTTGCAAGACCGGGAAGAAACTTTTTCTTCTGCTCCTCGGTTCCGCCGTTCTGAAGAAGCGTTCCGGTAATTATGTTTCTGGTCATAACGCTTCCGGCGCCGAGCAGCCCTCTGCTCAACTCTTCCGCCACTATGGCCATGCTCATATAGTCCATCCCCACTCCGCCGTATTCTTCGGGAAATATCATGCCGAAATACCCCAAATTCCCCATTTCTTTTATAATTTCCGGCGGAATCTCCCTGTTTTCATTGTGAATTTCCGCGGCAATCGGAAAGATTTTCTCCTCCGTGAATTTCCTTACCGATTGTCTGATCTCATCGTGCTCACTTGTGCATAAAGGCATTTACGTCTTTTCTCCCGTTAATTCTGAATGTTTAATGTATTTTCCAATCGCGATAAAGAAGGGAAAAACTGCAATATGAAACCTGAACGACTTGCTTTGTCAATACACAGCGGCTGATTCGAGACTTGTTTTACAGACCAGATACTTAATTTTGTCCCCTCTCTGTCTGAAGATTTTTTCAAATCTGGTTTCGGGCCTGCCGGCGGGACACGGAAGAAACTCCGCGCTTTGAAACCTTCCGGAACGGCTGAAAACCTCCCCGGCAAAGCCAATGTAGCCTTCATGGTCACTGGTTATTTCAACAAAACCGCCCGGGGCCAGCGCCGAGGCGAGCAGAGAAACAAAATCGCCGTTGATGATTCTGTGTTTGAGGTGTCTGTCCTTGGGCCATGGATCGGGGAAATTGATATAAACACGGTAAAGAGACTCGCGTGCGAAACAGGCAACTGCGAAACAGGCGTCCAGATGGATAAATTTAAGGTTTTCCGCGCGGCTTTTCTCGGTTTTTTTTACGGCTTTTCTGAACCTTCCGGTCTTAATTTCAACCCCGATGTGGTTGAAACCGGGCATCAGATGCGAAAGTTCAAGCAGAAACTCCCCGTTTCCGCACCCGATATCCAGTGTCAGGGGCTTTGAATTGCCAAAAACCGTTTCTCCCCGTATCGGGGGAATGTGTTCCGACACATCAAACACCGCAGACGAAGCGGAACGGTGCGGACTCATAACAGATTCTCATCAACCGCGATGGAATGGCGCCCGGCAGACTCCGTGATTTCCCCTATTCGCCGGGGCAGAGCCATCTCCACCCTTCCGGAGCGGGCTTTTTTATCAAGTTTCATGGCTTCAAAAAGCCGTGCGGATTCAATTTTATCAGGCACACGGGCCGGAAGACCGGCCGCTTTGATTAGGTTTTCAATTCTCTGTGTTTCAGCGTCGGAAAGAAAGCCCATTTTCTGAGATATCCGCGCCTCAGACACCATTCCAATGGCAACCGCCCGGCCGTGCGAAATTGAGTAGCCGGAAAGTTTTTCAACGGCATGCCCCACTGTGTGTCCAAAATTGAGTATTTTTCTCAAATCGCTTTCTCTCTCATCTTTTTCCACAACATCGGCTTTTATTGAACAGCTCCTCTCCACTATGTGGAAAAGCATATCCTCGTCGCCCTTGAGGATCGCGTCCATGTTTTTTTCAAGAAACGCAAACAGTTCGGGGTCTTTTATAACGCCGTATTTTATGACCTCCGCAACCCCCTCAATTATTTCCGGGGTTTCCAGTGTTGAGAGAAGGGATATGTCGGCATAAACCCCGGCCGGCTGGTGAAATGCGCCGATAAGGTTTTTCCCCGCCGGTGTGTCAACACCGGTTTTCCCGCCGACCGCGCTGTCAACACAGGCGACAAGTGTCGTGGGAACCTGAATATACGGTATGCCTCTGCAATATGTGGCGGCCACAAAACCGCCCAGATCTCCGGCAACACCCCCTCCGAGCGCAATTAACGCACAGTCTCTTCCGAACATGGCGTTCTGCATCATATCCTCAATGTTTTGTTTCGTTTCCCTAGTTTTTCCGCTCTCGCCCGCAGGAAACTCAAAAAGCTCCGTGCGGCGGATATGTTTTTTCAACTCAAGCATAAGAGCGGGAGCGTGGATGCGCGCCACATTGGAATCCGCAACCACGGCCCAGCGGTCTATGCCGGAAATTGCGGCAATATCGGAGGCGAGAAGGGAGAAAAGCGCACGGCCTATCTTAATTTGATACGAACCGCCGCCGGTCCGGACTTCCAGTTGGGATTTGATGAGCATTTGTGATCGTCTCAGACCTCAAATTGAACGACTGAAAAAACCGGTTTTTCAAGTTTCAGCGCCCCCTGAAGCCCGGTGAGTTCAATAAGGAACAGATAGCCCGCAACCAATCCTCCGACTTTTTCCACAAGCCTTCCCGATACTTCTGCCGTCCCTCCGGTCGCAAGCAGGTCGTCAACAATGAGAACTTTTTCCCCTTTCTCAACGGCGTCTTTGTGAATTTCAAGCGAGTCCGTTCCGTATTCCAAATCGTAGGACTCCCCCTGGGTTGAGTGGGGCAGTTTGCCCATTTTTCTTATTAAAACCATGCCTTTGCCGAGTTTTGAACAAAGGGCGGACGCAAAAATGAACCCTCTTGATTCTATCGCGGCTATTGTGTCAAACTCAACGTCTTTTACAAAATCCAGCATACAGTCAACCGCCTCTAAAAAAGCCGCGCCATTCTGGAGCAGCGGGGTTATATCGTGAAAACAGATGCCTTTTCTGGGAAAGTCGTAGATGTCCCGTATATGGCTTTTGATATCAATCATAAAATCTCTGTTATTATAGCACACTATGAGTTTTTCCTCCGGGCCATCAAGACATAAGATTCCGGGAGCCTTCTGTGCTTTTTTCGTCCTGCTGTTCTGCGCCGCAAACGCACGCGCTGATGCGCTGCTGGGTTTTGACTTTATGATTTCCTCAAAACAGGCTTTTGCCAGAGCGGCGGAAACGGGTCTTGAGGTTGTTGAGGAAGGAAAAAACAAAGACGCGAGAAAAGAGTCGGTTTTCAAAGGAGCGGCTGTGGATATAGCCTCAACGGGGGAAAAATCAAAAACAAGAATCTCTTTTTTTAAGGACAGAATTGAGTCGGTGGCGATTATCATTGAAGATGCGGAAACGGATGACGTGCTTGCGGTTGAAAAATTCGTATATGACATTTACGGCAAGCCCGACCTTGAAGAAAAGGTTTTTTCCTTCAGGGTAAAGTCGTGGAACCTGCCGGACTCAAAACTTGTTTTAAGCAGTTCGGACGGAGGTGTTTTGAAACTCTCCCACACTCATTTACAGACCAGAAAAGAAAGACGTGAGAGGGATTTCGCAAAAGACAAACTCAAAGATAAGAGACATCCCGTCCAGAAGATGATTGACGGCGATTACTCTAAACCGGAATACAGATAAGAACACTCAAGCGCAAGCGCTCTTTTCAAAAACAATGTCCGCAATGTCATTCATTATGTGCGTCAGAGAAAAATCCTTCGGGGTATAGACTCTGCTCACGCCGGACTTTATGAGTTTTTCCACATCTTCATCGGGTATTATTCCGCCCGTAAGCACGGGCACATCGTCCATCCCTCTGCTTTTGAGCATTTTCATTATTTTCGGAACCACTGTGTTGTGAGAGCCCGAAAGTATACTCAGACCGATGAGATCAACATTTTCCTGCTCGGCGGCGCTTACTATCTGTTCCGGGGTAAGACGGATCCCCTGATACAGCACCTCCATACCCATGTCCCTTGCGCGAACGGCAATTTGCTCGGCGCCGTTTGAATGTCCGTCAAGACCGGGCTTTCCGATTAGAATTTTAGGGGGCCTGCCGAGTTTCTCTTTTATGCGCCGGACAAGAGCCATTACATCCCGCTCATCATCGGGCTTTGTGCCGCGTCCCGTCCGGACGGAGGCGCCTGTGGGAGCCCTGTATTCACCGAACTCTTTTCTGAGAGTGTCAGCCCACTCACCCGTTGTAACGCCTGAACGCGCACACTCAATTGAGGCCGGCATAATATTCTCCCCTCTTCGCGCCGCGCGGGAAAGGGCGAGGAGCGATTTTTCCACCCTTTTGGAGTTTCTTTTTTTTCTGAAAGCGGCAAGCCGTTTTATCTGTTCTTTCACAAGTGCGGGGGAAACTTTGTGTATTGAGGTCTCCAGCGACTTTGTAAGCGGAGAATCCTCGGTCTCGGTAAAACAGTTCACACCGACGCGCATAACATCACCCGATTCAATGGCCGCCATCCGTTTTGCGTTTGAGGCGACAAGCCCTTCTTTCATATAGCCTATGCTTTCAATGGCTCCTCCCATGGCGGCTATTTTTTTCGCTTCGGCAAGCGACTGTTTTTTAAGTTCTCTGACTTTGGCGTTTATAACTTTTGAGCCGTCAAAAATATCCGGATATTCAAGAATGTCGGTTTCAAAAGCGAGTATCTGCTGAAAACGCAGAGACCACTGCTGATCCCAGGGACGCGGAAGGCCAAGCGCCTCGTTCCAGGCCGGAAGCTGAATTGCTCTCGCCCTTGCGTTCTTTGAAAGCGTAACGTCAAGCATCTGAAGTATGATTCGCGCCACATTGTTCTCAGGCTGGTCGGCGGTCAGGCAGAGGGAATTGACTTGAACCCCGTAGCGGAACCTGCGGAATTTTTCATCTTTGACACCGTATCTCTTTGCCGTAAGATCGTCCCAAATCTCGGCAAGTGCCCGCAGTTTACAGATTTCTTCCACAAAACGGATTCCCGCATTTACAAAAAACGATATTCTGCCGACCAGCTGCGGAAAGTCTTTTTCAGACACCGCTCCGCCTTCCCTTACGGCATCAAGCACGGCCGTGGCGTTTGATATCGTATAGGCGATCTCCTGAACCGGGGTGGCTCCCGCTTCCTGCAGATGGTAACTGCAGATGTTTATCGGATTCCATTTCGGCACATTTTCGTAACAATATGCGATTATGTCGGAAATGAGCCTCATTGAGTGCGCGGGCGGAAATATGTATGTGCCACGTGAAAGATATTCTTTTATTATATCGTTCTGAGTGGTGCCCTGAAGCGGGGATGAATCCGAGCCGCGCTTTTCCGCAACCGCTATGTATAGGGCAAGAAGCCATGCGGCGGTGGCATTGATGGTCATTGAGGTGTTCATCTTTTCAAGCGGTATGCCTTCAAAAAGCTCTTCCATATCCTCAATATGGCAGACGGGAACCCCGACTTTGCCGACTTCTCCCTCGGCCAGGGGGCTGTCGCTGTCATAGCCCGTCTGGGTGGGCAGGTCAAACGCGACGCTGAGACCGGTCTGGCCCTTGTCAAGGTTTTTTCTGTAAAGTTCGTTTGAAGCCTTTGCCGTTGAATGCCCCGCATAAGTGCGCATTATCCAAGGACGGTCTTTTGTTTTTTCCGGTTTTGAGGCTTTGCCGTTTTTCAAAGATGACATTAAACCTTTCCCTCATCCGTAATTGTAAAAGCGCGGCGGCGCAAGTCAAGGAAGAGGGAGAATTCGCAACTTATAACCTTTTGCCTTTGTGGTATAGTGTTAATTCCAGTTAAGCGGGAGAATTAAAAATGATAGTGGTAATGAAGAACTCCGCCACGGCGGAGGAAATCAGCAGGATTATATCTTCAATTGAAGAGCTCGGCTATAAAGCTCATCCGATAGAAGGGGTTCTGCGAACGGTAATAGGGGTTGTGGGAGATGACAGAGACAAGGCCGCTCACCGGGAAAACCTTGCCCTGCTCGGCGGTGTGGAAAAGGTCGTCCCGATTCTTCAACCCTTTAAACTCGCAAGCCGTGAAATCAAAGACACAACCTCGGAAATAGCCGTGGGAGATACAAAAATCGGCGGCACGGAAATCAGCGTCATAGCCGGCCCCTGCTCGGTTGAGAGCGAAGAGCAGATAATGACAACAGCAAAATCAGTAAAGGCGGCCGGCGCACAAATGCTTAGGGGCGGCGCCTATAAGCCGCGAACATCGCCCTACTCGTTTCAGGGCCTGGGCAAGGAAGGGCTTGACCTGATGATGCAGGCGAAAAAAGAAACCGGCCTTCTTCTTGTAACGGAAATAATGGATGCAAGCGACATTGACAAAGTTGAAGACTATGCGGACGTTCTGCAGATAGGCGCCAGAAATTCACAGAACTACTCACTTTTGAAAGTTGTCGGGAGATCAAAAAAGCCTGTTCTGCTGAAAAGAGGGCTTTCAACCACCATAAACGAGTTTCTCATGTGCGCGGAATACATACTTTCCGAAGGAAACCCGAACGTAATACTGTGCGAGAGGGGAATAAGAACTTTTGAAACGGCGACGAGAAACACTTTTGACCTGAACGCCATACCGGTTCTAAAAGAAAAGACCCACCTTCCGATAGTGGCGGATCCGAGCCATGGAACGGGATACTGGAACTACGTTACCCCAGTTGCGATGGCTGCGGTCGCCGCAGGCGCTGACGGGCTGATGGTTGAAGTCCACAACGAGCCCGAAAAAGCATTCAGCGACGGAGGGCAGTCTCTGAAACCGAAAAAATTTGAAGACCTGATGAGAAAAACAGCCCTGGTGGCGGAAGCGGTAAAAAGAACCTTAAAATCCCCCGATTAGCCGGATTGAAAGCTAATTGACGGATACTTTTCCGTCCACAAGTTTTATCTTCCCGGCGGCGAAAAGCCTTATTACTTCAGGATACATGCGATGTTCCTTACGGTGTATTTTTTCAGCGAGAGTGTGCTCAGTGTCACCGTGTTCCACAGACACCGCTGAATGAGCTATTACCGGGCCCGTGTCAACTCCCTCGTCAACAAAATGCACCGTACAGCCCGTTTTCTTCACCCCGGAATGAAGAGCGCGCTTCACGGCTCCCATGCCCGGAAAATCCGGCAGCAGGGACGGATGAATATTGATTATTTTCCCGTAAAACCTCTTCACAAAACCGGGAGACAGTATTCTCATAAAACCGGCAAGCACTATCAAGTCAGGACCGTATTGCAGCAGACGGGAAATGATTTCCGCCTCAAAATCCGCGCTTGACTGAAAACAAGAGCGGTCAACAACCTCAACCGGCAATCCGCCCAAACGAGCTCTTCCAATCGCCCGTGCGTGCGGATTGTCAGACACGACCGGCGCAATAACAACATCTTTTATTGCGGCGTCCATAATTGCCTGAAGATTTCTTCCGGCGCCCGAAACAAAAACGGATACTGTGAAGACCGGAGACATAGGGAATACGTCGGTATGTCGAAAGAACCAAGGCGGCAACCTACTTTCCCACCCCCGAAGGGGGCAGTATCATCGGCCCAAGAGAACTTAACTTCCGGGTTCGGAATGGAGCCGGGTGTTTCCTCTTTGGCATAGCCACCCAGATTCGGAGCCAAAAATATCACAGAAAGCGGAATTGTCAATCAGCATAAAGACGGATTTGGGACTTCCTGCTGTTTTTTTTCAGTTTGCTCAGAGACTTAACTTCTATCTGTCTGACTCTTTCCTTTGTTATTCCAAGCTGCCATCCTATCTCCTCAAGCGTATGCTCTTTTGCCTCTCCGATACCGAAACGCATACGGATAACCTTTTGCTCGTTGGGTTTGAGAACTTTCAGCGCATTGTGAATAAGGGTTTTGAACTCTTTGTTCTCAATTATATCGGAGGATTGAATACTCGGATGCTCGTCCTGCACGAAGTCCATTATGGTGCTGTCTTCACTGCCGCCTATGGAGGCGTCAAGAGAGAGTGTGCTTTTGGCGAGTCTTATGGTCTTTGAAACTTCTCCGGGTGTCTGCTCAAGGTTTTTGGCTATGTCTTCAATTGACGGGTTCTGCTTCATTTTCTGCGATAAAACCCGCTTTGTTTTGTATATTTTGCTGACATTTTCCACCATATGAACGGGAATTTTAATCACCCTTGACTGTTCGGCAATTGCGCGTGTTATCGCCTGCATTATCCACCAACTTGCGTGTGTGGAAAACTTGTTCCCCCTGCGGTATTCAAAAACATCAACCGAGTGTCTGAGCCCGATATTACCCTCCTGTATAAGGTCAAGAAGCGGAAGGCCCCGGTTTCTGTATTTACTTGCTATGCTCACGACAAGGCGGAGATTGGCTTCCACAAGTTTTTTTCTTTTCAGGGCAACATGTTCACATGCGGAATCAAGGGCGCTGAGGAGAGACGGAAGATCGTCTCCGGTATGGGGTGAAAGCTGTCTGCGAAGCCTTGAGAGGTTCTGTTCAAGCTGTCCTTTGCGTTTTGCTGAACGTGCGGTCTGAATTGAGGCGGTAGTCCTTTCAATATCGGAGACAATTCCGGATATTGTTTCCCGTGTTGATTCCAGGCAACGTTTGAAAAGAATATTATGTTGACGGTTCATCTCCTTGAGGATTTTAATTTTTTCTTTTTCGTTGCGTGATTTTTTGCGTGAAAGCTCACGCAGAGTGCCGCCCGATTTTTTTATTTTATCTATCTGTTTTCTAAGTTCCCGACCAATTTCAACACACTTGTTGAAGTCTCCAAACATCATTTTGTAACGGGTGCTCACGGACACCCTTTGGTCCGGGTCGGAAATTTCCGGGGCGCCGCCTTTGCAAAACTCCATGATCATAAGAGGTGAACTGACAATTGAAAGCGCAACTTTCTTTTTGGCTTCCTCAAGCGCTCTCGCAACGTCTATTTCCTGATCTTTTGTAAACAACGGATGGGAACAGATGTCCTGAAGGTAGGTTCGTATCGGGTCTCCTTCCGAGGAACCGTTCAAATTCACTTCAGATACGGCTTCGTCCGGCTCTTGTCCGTAGAATTCGTCCCCAACCCAGTTCACTTCAGCCGCTTTGTTTTTGGAATCTATCACAGTCCCTCCATCAGAAGCTTTTTTTGTGAAAGCAAATCCCTGTAGTGTTTCATAAGCTCATACTCACGGTCACGGTCGGACGAGGCTGATTCAATAGACCTCAGACTCTCTCTTACGGATTTCAACTCAGCGGCTATGCAGTCCAGTTTGAGCCTTAAAAGACACTTTTCAACCTCAACCCTGACGTTGCCCTCATCAATAAAGTCTATCTCTTCAAGGGTAAAGTGGGCGCGGGAAAGCAGATCAGCTGATTCAGACACCGAAGGCGCCCCAGCGGCACCGGCTATGCCCGAGGCGCGGACTGAGGAAATTATCTCTCTGATGCGGCCCTCGGGAATGTGTTTCATAACATCTTCCCCGCATATAAAATCCGCCATGTCCGGGAATTTCAGCACAATTCTGAGCAGCATCATCTCAGCGGGACCCGGTCCCTGCGGGACGGGTTCTTCCGTCAAACGGTGAGAAACCGGAGACGGCTTTCCGCCCGCCAGAGAAACCGTTGAATAAAGATCACGCTCCCTGAATCCGAACCTGCGGGAAACCTCCCTGATATAAGGTCCCACCTCGGGCGAGTCTCCGAGTATGGGAACAATGGCCATAAGCTTTTTAGCGGCCACAGACTGGGAAACCCTCTTTTCTAAAAGCGCTGATGAAACCTCATCCATAAGAACCCCCGTGAGCGGAACGGCGTCACGGATAACCGCCAGAAGCGCTTCGGAGCCCTTTTCTCTTGAAAACGAATCGGGATCAAACCCTTCCGGAAGCCGGGCCAGGCGGGGAATAACGCCTTTTGCCATAAACGCCTCTCCCGCGCTAAACGAAGCGTCCATTCCGGCCGAATCCCCGTCATATAAAATCACAGCCTCATCCGCGTATCTCGTGAGAAGCCCGACCTGCTCAGCCGTGAGAGATGTGCCCAGAGACGCGGCAACATTCTTCACTCCGGCCGAATAAACGGAGAGGAGATCGGTATAACCCTCAACAAGCACCGCGGTCCCGCTTTTTCTTATTTCCTGTCTTGTTTTGTCAAGGCCGTAGAGAGAACGCCTTTTTCTGTAAACTTCGGACTCCGAAGAGTTCAGATATTTGGGGGCGCGCACGTTTTCATCCAATATTCTGCCACCGAACCCTATGACCCGTGAGTCCGGACTGAATATGGAGAACATCAGACGCCCGCGAAACCTGCCGTAAGGCTCGGACGAACCGTCTTTCAGGGAAACCAGACCCAGGCGTGAGGCTTTTTTTAACGAGTAGCCGCGGCTTGAGAGGAAAGCCGGAATTGCCGAGCCCGAAAGAGGTGCGTAGCCAATTGAAAAATGCTCGGCCGTATCGGAAGAAATTCCCCTGTTTTTCAAATAGGAAAAAGCTTTCCCGGATTCGGGGCGGTCGGATGAGAGTGAATCACGGAAAAACCCGCACACCGCTTTGTTTATTTCAAAAAGGTCTTCATTTGATGACTTTCGTCCCGCAAACAGCTCCGCCTCAACCCCCGCTTTTTGCGAAACCTCGCGTAGCGCCTCTTCAAAGTCACAAGCCTTGATGCGCTGCAGAAAAGTGAATACATCACCGCCCGCTCTGCAGCTGAAGCAGTAAAACATGCCCTTTTCGTCATCAACATGGAGTGAAGGATTTTTATCGTCGTGGAACGGACACAAGCCCTTGTGTGACGAGCCCGCTTTCTTCAAAGCAACATAGTCACTTACGACTTCAACTATGCTGACCTTATTTTTGAGGTCCTCTGTTGAGACTCCCGCCATTCTCACTGCAAAAGATGAAAGCCGCCATAGGACTAACCTCCATCCGTCACGCGCTTTGCGTCAGCGTGACTTTCTCATACGCTTTATGGCAACCAGAACCTTCTTTTTCCTCTTCTGGCTGGGTTTCTCATAAAACTGCCTTCTGCGGACTTCCGAAACGATGCCCGCTTTCTCAATCTGTTTTTTGAAACGTTTAAGAGCGCTGTCTATGCTCTCACTTGAACCAACTATTATGCCCGGCACAGTTTCTCCCCTTCAGCAGATCGTTTCAGCATAAGAACCATTTGCCCAATTCTAAAGCCAAAAGACGGAAAAGTCAACGCGGAAAGGATGTTTCGGGTTTGCCGGAGTCAAAAACTTTCCCGAACATCTTCCTTTTCCTGCGAACCTCACTGTCTTCGTCGCCGGTGTCTCGTCCGACTTCAAAATCCCGTCTCACTTTTCTGGGCTCCTCCAGTCTGGAAGCCCAGGGGTCGGCCTTTTCCCTTATCTTTCTTATCAGTCCCAATTTATAACGCCCGCCCAGAAACCGTCTGCGGTTGTGTCATTTCGCACAAGCATATAGATTTACCGCCAAATGGCAAAACTTATCACGGATGTTGTGGAAAACTATCTGGACATCCTCTCAAACACAATACCGCAAATGATATCCGGGGCATCCGTGCCGGCAAGAGCCGGGCTCTATTGTGCTTTGGCGCTTCTCTATCCGCTGGCGCTTATAGTTCTTCTGGCTCTCACAGCGGTGGCATCCATTGCGGTTTTCACTTTCCGGGCTCTGGTTGAGAGCAAAAAAACCTCTTCCCCATGAATGAAATGAAACCGGTTCCCCGCCATGTCGCCATAATAATGGACGGCAACGGGAGATGGGCGCGCAGAAAGGGAATGCGGAGAATAGCCGGCCATTTTGCCGGAATGAAATCTGTGAGCGCCACCGTTGAGGCCGCATTTGAACTTGGCGTCAAACACCTGAGCCTCTACGCATTTTCCCTTCAAAACTGGGGACGCCCTAAGGAGGAAGTGCGGGGCCTCATGGAACTTCTTGAGCGGTATCTTGAACTTGAAAGCGAAAATCTTGTTGAAAACGGCATCTGTCTCAACGCAGTCGGGCGGCTTGACAGACTTCCGAAAAAGGCTCTGAAAACATTGAATGAGGCCGTCAGAAAAACGCGCGGAGGCGGAAATGGAACGCTGACCCTGGCTCTCAGTTACGGGGGAAGAGAAGAAATTGTTGAAGCGGCAAAAAAAATAGCCGCTTCCGGAATCAAACCGGGACTCATCACAAAAAAAACCGTGGAGGCAAATCTGCACACGGCGGGATTGCCGGAACCGGATTTGCTAATAAGAACCGGCGGAGAAATGAGACTGTCCAATTTCTTTCTCTGGCAGTCCGCATACACTGAAATATATTTCACAAAAACTCTCTGGCCTGACTTTAGAAAACGCCACCTCAAAAAAGCGGTTGAAGCATACATGGGCCGTGAAAGAAGATTCGGGCTCACTCCGCCCGCGCGGGCGGAGTGTAAAAACAAATAAAGGCGGGCGAAATTTGAAAAAAATATCAATCCTAGGCTCAACCGGCTCAGTGGGGACTCAGGCGCTTGAGGTTATAAACCAATTTCCCGAAAAATTCAGTGTCTGTTCTCTCTCCACCAATTCAAATACCGGACTTCTGAAAGAGCAGGTGGAAAAGTTTTCCCCTTCCACAGTCTGCGTTTTCAATGAAGAGAAGGCGCGGGAACTCGGAAAAACCATCGGAAGGGAAATAAAAATACTCGCCGGGAAAAAAGGGCTTTGTGAAATTGCCGGAGACGAATCGGAAACGGTTGTCTCGGCAATAGTGGGATGCGCGGGCCTTGAGCCCACCCTCACAGCGCTGGGCAAAGGCAAAAGGGTTGCGCTCGCAAACAAGGAGGCGGTTGTGGCCGGGGGCGAGATCTTAATGGAGCAGTCTCGCAGCGGCGGCGCGGAAATCATTCCGGTTGACAGTGAGCACAGCGCAATTTTTCAGTCAATAAGAGCGGGCGGAGAAGTGAAAAGACTCATTATAACGGCATCGGGAGGCCCGTTCAGAGGCGCGAACGAGGCAACTCTTGAAAAAATTACCGCGGCCGAGGCGCTCTGCCACCCGACCTGGAAAATGGGAAACAAAATCACAATAGACTCTGCGACAATGATGAACAAAGCGTTTGAGGTTATTGAAGCCCGGTGGCTTTTTAATGTTCCGCCGGAAAAAATATCAGTCTGGATTCACCCGCAGAGCATAATCCATTCAATCGTGGAATTTGTTGACGGCTCACTGTTCTGTCAGATGAGTGAGCCCGATATGCGCCTGCCGATAGCATATGCGCTTTCCCATCCCGGAAGGCTTCCTCTCAAAACAAAACCCCTCAATGCCGGACGGCTTTCCGGAGCGTCTTTCGAAGAAGCGGACATGAGAAAAATTCCCCCGCTTGCGCTGGCTCTCCGCGCGCTTGAACTGGGAGGGACAATGCCCGCGGTAATGAGCGCCGCAAACGAGGAGGCCGTCCGGTATTTTCTGGAGAATCGTATAAAATTCAAAGACATAGTCAGGGTTGTGGAAATTGTCATGGACGGCGGCGGGGTTGAGCCGGCCGATTCTGTGGAAAGTATTCTTCGGGCGGACCGTCTCGCCAGGAAAAAGGCGGAATCCGTAATGGCGGAAATGGAAAAATGATTTCAATCGCGGCGTTTCTTTTTACCATCGGGTTGCTTGTGTTCATCCACGAACTCGGCCATTTTGCGGTCGCAAAGTGGTGCGGAGTGAGAGTTGAGCAGTTTTCTCTCGGTTTCGGTCCGGCTTTGTTCAAGTTCACTCGCGGCGAAACCGAATACAAAATATGCCTGCTGCCCCTCGGGGGGTATGTGAATATGACCGGAGAGTCCGAAGACCCGGAAATTATCGTGGAAAATATTCCGGAAACCGGGGAAAGCCCCTTTGAAAAGGGGGACAGGATAGTTTCCATTAACGGAGAGGATGTTGCGGCCGATTCGCGCTGGAGCGCAGTCATGGCATCTTTGCACGGCCTCGCTGCCCACGGCGAAATTGTTGTCAAAAGAAAAAACTCCGAAGTTGTAATAAAAGCCGGCTACACGGAACTTGAGAAAATTGAAGCGTATAGCGGGAGTGAGTATCCGCGCTCATTCTCAAAAAAAAGCGTCCCGCGCAGAATGTCAATAGTGGCGGCCGGGCCTATTATGAACTTCGTTTTGCCTTTTCTTCTTATTCCCGCGGCTTTTATCGCGGGTGTATACGTGCCTGCATATATTGATTCCGAGCCCGTGGTTGCCGGGGCTCCGCACGGCGCCGGGAAAAGCCCGATTCAAAAAGGCGACAAGATCATGTCCGTAGAGGGGCAAAAGGTCGGGACATGGAACGAGGTGTCAGGGGTTCTGCGCAAGAACACGAAAACAAATGTTGAGGTTGCTTTCTCAAGAGACGGACGCACCTTTGAGACTCAAGTGCCGGCGGCGGCCATATGGCCGGAACTTATAGCAGAGGAGCGCAAACCGGTTGTCGGCTCCGTAACGGAGGGCTACCCCGCCTACAAAGCCGGCATCAGACCCGGAGACGCGATAGTCGCGGTCGCGGGCAAAGAAGTGGGTGACTGGGACCGGATGGCGCAAATAATAAGAAACAGTCCGGGGCGGGAAACTGCTTTTACTCTGATAAGAAAAGGTGAGACAGTCCGGACTTCAGTGGTTCCGGTTGTTACGCCGGGAACCAAAAACGCCGCCATAGGAATAACAATGCAGAGAGAGCAGAAACTGAAAAAATTCGGATTGACCAAATCGGTCAGCCGCGGGGTAAAGAGCGCGGCGGCTATGGTGGCACAGGTCGTGTCGCTTTTCTTCGGACTTGTTTTTTCTCTTGTCGGAGGCGAGGTTTCACTCGGAGATCTGGGCAAAACCGTCGCGGGCCCGCTTTTCATTGCAAAGATGTCGGGCTCTATGGCGGAGCAGGGCATAGCCAGCCTGCTGATGTTCGCATCTTTTATAAGCGTGAATCTGGCGGTTATAAACCTCCTTCCGATACCCGTTCTTGACGGCGGACATCTTGTCTGGCTCACTGTTGAAGCTATCAGAAGAAAACCTCTTCCGCGCGCCGCCGTTGAAACGGCCCACAGAATAGGATTCTCCCTGCTGATAACTCTGATGATAATTGCCACATACAACGATGTATCAAATTTATGGGGTGAAATCACCGGCTTTTTGAAAAGTTTCTCCGGATTAATCGGGTAGAATCTGAAAAAGATGTCAGACAAAGATGAAATCCTCAAAGCCAATGAAGACTTCTACTCCGCTCTCGCAACAAGGGATATCAAAGCCATGGAGCAGGTGTGGCTGACCAACGAAAAAGCGGGCTGCGTTCATCCCGGCTGGGCGATAATGAGAAACTCGGAGACTATAATGCAGAGCTGGAAAAGCATATTCAATCCCGAAGACCAGGTGGACATCAAATTGACGGACATGTCACTTGAAATAAGCGGTGATATGGCATGGGTAACCTGCATACAGAAAATGACCTACATAAAAAGAGAACCGGTAACATTCAATATCTCACAGTCCACAAACATATTCAGAAAAGACTCGGGGCGCTGGGTTATGCTGATTCACCACGCCTCGCCCATAATCGTGAGCGACTACAAGCCCGAAATAACGAGTATTCAGTAAAAAACGGAACTCAGAAAACGGGCGGAAAAAGACTTTATAGGTTATAATACGGGGATACCCACGGAGGAAAAAATGAGCGAAAAAGAAATTTATATTTACGAACCCTTCGCCGAAACCGAAGAATACAGAAAAGTCAACGGCGAAATAATAGGGCGCTGGGTGAACATGATGATAGACCGCGGCACCGAACGGGTTGAAAAAATAATGGACATAGCAACCGGTGTGGGCACAATGATTCAGCTGTTCATCTCAAAGATACCGGAACACTTCAAGTATTCGGAAATAGTTTTTCTTGATCAGTCTTCCGAGGCGCTGAGAAAAACTGCGGAAAGACTTAGGAACACGGCGGCGGCAATGAGTTTTATTGAAGGCAAAGTGCAGGATGCCGAAATTGAGAAAAAATCCATAGATGTCATCATCTGGGGCAACGGCATACACTACCTCACAAAAGAAGAGCAGATTAAAAGCCTGAAAAATATCAGAGGGGGAATGAAAGAAGGAGGCTGGCTTTTCTTCAACACCGCCTTCTACGAGGGCTCAAGACCGCAGGACACTCTTTCCTTTTACCGGACACAGGTTAAAAAAGCGGTTCAGAGTCTGCGTGAGCGCGGAATTAAAAGAGAAAAAGAACATAAAAGAGCTGAAGCGGCGAGTTTTCATCCGAGAGAGCATTATGAGAAAATTGTGCTTTCCGCGGGATTCAAACTTGTGGAAGCAAGCGAATTTGCGGCAAATTTGAGCAAAGAGGCGTGGGAACACATCAGTTCTTTCCAGCAATATGCGGCCGGAGCCCTGGGCGGCTACCCGGTTGAAGAAGCTTCCGCAGCCATGAAAAACGCCGTTGACCCCGCGATACGGGAACACGGCCGCAGTGAGAACGGCAGATTTTTTGTTACGAGAAACTGGCTGTCAATATGCGCGCGCGCCTGACAACAGACGGAAGGGTATGCGGAAAATTTGAGACATCCGAACGATCTTTCAATTTACTTGATTTGAACCGGCGCCCCGGCGACCAGCAGATAAGCCTCATCACATAAAGAAACCACTCTCTTGTTCAGGGAGGCAAGCTCCGAAGCATAATCGCGAGTCTGCTTTTCCGGCGGCACAATGCCCATTCCGGTTTCATTTGTGACCACTATGAGAAGTCCGCGAAAATTACCGAAGGCGGAAATAAAATCATCTTTCATTGAACGGCGCCGCGCATAAGCGGTTTGAAACAGGTTGCAAAGCCACACGGTCAGACAGTCAACTATGGCGCAGCAGCGGGGGTTTTCTGAAAATTGCCCAAGCGCGTCCGCAACATCAAGCGGTTCTTCAACAGTCCTGAATTCTTCTCCCCGCTCTTGTTTATGACGCCTGATTTTCTCTTTCATTTCATCGTCAAACGCCGTGGCGGTGGCAATAAAAACGCGGTCTGAAAACTGCGGGCGGGCGTGCGCTATTTCAAGCGCCTTTGCGCTTTTGCCGCTTCCGATCCCGCCCGTAATAACTACCTTGCCGCCCAACCGGCAATCTCCCTTTCCACTATACTTTTTGAAATAAAAAAATCGCGCTCACTGAACAGTTCAATCGTAAGAATCCCTTCGTATCCGCTTGAAAGCAGCTCGTGCGTAACATTTGATACAAATCCGCGCGGCGCTTTGCTGAGACACAGGTGCCTGCCCGAATCCGGAGCGTTCATATAGAAATGAACAATCCCCGTCCTGTCGGAGAATCTGCGGTATATGTCCCTCCAGTCGTCTCCGGCACCGTTTGCATGACCGATATCAAGGCACAGGGACACACCGGAGCGCCTGAGTACCGGCTCCAGTATTGTGAAAGGGTATGTGAGGTTTTCAACAAAAAAAACTTGTCCGCATGTTGAACAAAGACGGCTCAGAGATTTGCAGGCGGCTTCGGTCCATTGCTCACCGCCCTTCCCGCCCCCGGGAAGATGCAACACATACCCGTAGGGACTCAGCGGAGCCGTAAGGGCTGTTATTTTCTCCGCCATCCGCACTGAAAAAAGCCTGAAAGATTCATCGCTTGAGCAAACGTCTATGTCAATCGGAAGATGAACCGTGTATGAAAAATTCCCTCTTTGTGAAAGCTCAAGAAGGCGGCATATCTCAGCGGAGGAGGGAAGCGGAGAATTAACGGACTCAAATATGAGCAGCTCCATATCTTCAACAAGTCCGGCAAGTCTTTCCGCGTTTGAGACCATGTCCGCCGGATAAACAAATGAAGTGCATCCCAGCTTCAAAGAACCGCGCCCGCAACCATAAATCCGACAACCTCACACATCTCTATCACCGCGCCGTGAACGTCTCCGTTGGGGGTTCCGAAAGCGCGTTTGAAAAAAATACAAAAAACAAAAGCCGCGGCGGAGACCGCAATCGCAATCAAAATTCCCGGCAGTCCGCAAAGCAGCAGAGGTATTAGAAACGCCGGAATCGCCGCGCCCGCAAGAACCCCGCCGTCACCGTCGAAATTGAACATGCTTCCGAGCCCTTTCGCGGCGGAGCCGTCATCCCCGGAAAAATGGGAAACAATAACCGAACCGAACCGCGACACGGCCGGAACCGCCACGACTGCATCGGTAAAAGCGCCGGGAAAAACCGAACCGAGAGCAAAAATTTTTGCCGTAACCACGAAAACTATAGCCGCCGTTCCGAAGCTTCCGAGAGTCTTGTCTTTCATAACGGCGAGGGCTTTGTCCCTGTCTCCGAAGTAATTGAGAGCGTCAAAACAGTCTCCTGTGCCGTCAAGATGCAGACCGCGCGTTACAAGCGCAAGAGTTGCAATCGCAAACACGGCGAGCAGAAGACGCGATTCCACAAACGGTGACAAAAAAATGACCACGGCGGCACTGACAGCTCCCGCCACAAGACCCGCAACCGGAAAAAACCTCATGGCTGCGCGTGCGGAGTCTTTCGTGATCCCGGCAGTGGAACCATCCGGGGCAAATATTGTAAGAAAGCGAACGGCGTTTCTTACAGCTTCAAAGCGGTGAATTTCCATTTTGCAGAAGAATAACGAAAAGAAATGTCAATTGCGAAGTAAAATAGCCGCTCAAGCGCCGGAACGGCTGACACCGCCCTTTTCAAAAGTGGCCATGCCGTTGAAAAGTTTTACCGCAGCCTCAATAATGGAGATCATTATCAGGGCTCCGGTGCCTTCGCCCAGACGCATCCCAAGGTCAAGCGGGGCGGATGCGCCGAGAAAATCAAGGGTTTTACGGTGTCCCTTCTCCGCGCTTTTGTGCGAGAAGAAAAGATAATCCTTCACTGCGGGAGCTATTGCGCACGCAAGGCAGACGGCAGCCGTCACCACAAAACCGTCAACAACCACCGGAATCCGGCGTGCGGCAAGTCCTATCACCATGCCCGTTATCGCGCCTATCTCATAACCTCCAACCTTGCGCAGTATTTGAAATGCCCCGGGACGCTCACCGGAAAAGTGTTTTTCCAGAGCGCGTGAAACAACTGCGGTTTTATTTTTCACGCCCCGGTTTCCGACCCCGGTGCCCGCGCCGACAATAGTTTGGGGAGCAACTCCGTAACATGCGCAAATCACCGCGGCGGCGGAAGTGGTGTTTGCTATTCCCATATCGCCCGGGGCGGCAATTTCATACCCTTTTTCGGCAAGTTCAAAAGCGGTCTCTATTCCCGCCTCAACGCTCATTATCGCATGGCGTTTTGTCATTGCGGCAGCGCGGGCAAAATTGCGTGTGCCCTTTGATATTTTTTTTGAAATAACACCGCAGTCTTCGGGAAAATCAAAATTTACTCCCACATCAACGGTAAAAACATCCGCCCCCACATGGCGCGCGAGAACGTTCACTGCGGCTCCGCCGTTAATGAAGTTCCAAACCATCTGCGGAGTAACTTCCGGGGGAAATGCGCTCACACCCTCGGATGCGACCCCGTGGTCTGAGGCGAACACCACAACCGCTTTTTTCCTGACTCTCGGACGCAGTTTCCCTGAAACAGCCGCAACCCTGACCGCCGTGTCTTCAAGAAGTCCGAGGCTGCCGATAGGCTTTATAAGCGAGTCGCATCTCTCTAGCGCCTTTTTGTATATGGAGGAATCGGGGGGAACAATTGACGAAACGGTCGTTTTAATCATATCCGTGCAAACTTAAACGCACTCCGGAAAAAATCAACCGCAAGATGATGAAAACGTTTTAATCACACCCATACAAACTTAAGTGCTCTTCGGTGAAGAGCCGGAGGCGGCGGAAGCAACCTTGTATACGGCGAACACAATAGCCGCGATGACAACGGTTTGAGGCAGAAAAGACTCATATGTCGGGTATATGCCCAGAGCGCTGAGATGCGGAACGAAATCCGCCACAGTTTCAGATATTACGCCCGCTTCCTGAAGTTCGTGAACCCCCTTTCCTATGAGCATAAAACTAAGCGCGTAAAGAGAAAGCCCGGTAATTGAGAAAAGGTATTTTATCGGCAGACGCACGGAAAGTTTGAACAAGGCAATTGACAAAACGGCTACAACTACGGTGCCGACAACAAAACCCCACAAAACCGCCCCGGCGGAAGACCCCGCCTGAAAAATAAGAGCCTGATAAAAAAGCACGGTTTCAAGCGCCTCGCGGTAAACCGCAAGAAATGCGACAAATGCCATCGCCGCCGCGCTCTTTCCGACCGCCAGCTTTACCTTGGATTCTATGTATTCCTTCCACTTTTCCACTTCCACTTTTGAGATAAGCCAGTAGCTTACGTAAAAAAGCACCGCAGCCGCAAGCAGCGATGTCACCCCTTCTATCATCTCCGCCTGAGCGCCCGAAATTCTTACCAACGTGGAGCTAACCCACCATGTTGCAAACCCCGCGACAATAGCCGCCATCCATCCGATATGCACAAACTTGACGGATTTTTTCTCATTCATGGCCGAAAGAGCCGCGATCATTGCGGCGATTATGAGAAAGGCTTCAAGAGACTCACGGACAATGATGGAAAGCGAACTGGAAAACGCAACCGTTCCCGTAAGAGAAACAGCCGAAGAGGAATCCGCAAAAGCCGCTCCGTGTGAAGAGGCGAAAACCAAGGCAAAAATATACAGCACTCTTTTAGTCAAAACAATAATCTCCCCGACCGGAATTTTTGATCCGTAATCGGGGTCTGATAATATATTGGAGACTTCAAATGTCAAGAACTTTTTCGCAATCCGGCTTTTGAAAAAGAATCGGGTTTTAATTATGTTTAACCGCTGTGAAACGCTTCGGAAAAACGGAAAATCCGGGAAAAAACTTCTCCGGGATATTCCCTGAAGTTTCCGCCGGACAGTGGAAACTTAACATAGAGAAAGAACTCAGGGGGGGAGACTATGAAAAGCTTGTCTGGAAACCCGGAGACGGCATTTCAGTCAACCCTTTCTATTGCGAAGAAGACACCGGGGATTTGAGTCTTTCACCGGCCCCCGCGCCGGGCAGATTCCCTTTCACCCGTGCGGAGGCGGAATGGAAGGTGTGCGAGGACATTCCGCCGGTTTCGGCAACGCGCGCCGCAAATCTCGCCCGGGATGCGGAGAAAGGCGGAGCGGACTGGATTATGTTCAGAGGGGCGAAGATCAAAACCCGGAGTGATTTGTCAAAACTTCTCTCAAAAACCGACCTTTCAAAAACCGGCGTCTGTTTTGATGACCGTTGCGGCGGAGCCGCACAGTTGAAGCTGTTTGCGGAATTTGCGGAAAAATCAGGCGCTGAAAAACCGCAAGGGTTTTTTCTGTGCGACCCCGTCGGGTGCGGCGGAGGGAAAAGCGAAATAAAACGGCTCGCACGGCTGCTGCCGCGCTTTGAAAAATCTCTTCCGGAATACGGCCTGATCGGGGTCTGCGGCTCAAACTTTCACAATTCGGGCGCGACCCCCGTTGAAGAAGCGGCGTTCTCGCTTGCGCTTGGGGCTGAATACCTTTTCATGCTTGGCAACCTCGGAGTCCCGGTTGGCGCCGCCGCAAAAGCGATCGTTTTTCATTTTTCGGTCGGCTCTCTTTTCTTTGTGGAAATTGCAAAACTGCGCGCCGTGCGCGCCGTTTGGGCGCACATAGTGGAACGTTTTGACAAATCTGCAGGGGGAAAGATGAAAATTCACGCCTCCTCATCCATGGTGAACAAGCCCGTTTGCGACCCCGAAGTCAACATACTGAGGGCGACCGGTGAAGCGATGGCGGCGATTTCAGGCGGGTGCGACTCTCTTTCAATAACGGCCTTTGACGGAAGATTCCAAACCTCGGCAAAGTCACAAACGGTGGCGAGAAACACCCAGCTCATACTCAAAGAAGAGTGCAAGCTTGACAGAGTTGCCGACCCGTGCGCGGGATCCTACTACACCGATACGATGACTGACAAGTTCGCGGACGCGGCCTTGAGTTTTTTTCTTGAGATTGAAAAGCGGGGCGGATTTCTCAAGTGCTTATCCGAAGGATTTATTGCAGAGCGTCTTGAGCGCAGCGCACGGGAGAGAGCGGAAAGAATTGCCGCGGGCCGGGAAACGCTGATAGGAGTGAACAAATACCCTATTGAGAATGAGCGTCTGTCAGAAAGGTTAAAGACGGAAAAACCGGGCGGCGCGGCAAGAGATTTTGAGCGCATCAGGGCTGAAACTGAAAAACATGCCCGTGAAAGCGGAAAAGCCCTCTCCGTTTTTCTGGTGCAGACCGGAGACCCCGCCATGCGCAGCGCAAGGGCCGTGTTTGTGAGAAATTTTTTCGCGGCGGCGGGATTTGAAATCAGAGACGGCGGTGTTTTCAACACACCTGCACGCGGCGCGGCGCGGGCGGCTGAAAGCGGGGCTGACATTTTCGTGCTGTGTTCGGAAAACGCGGCATACCCGAGCTTCTCACCGCCTTTTATGAGGGCTCTCAAAAAGAGAATAAAAAATCCGGTTGTTGTTATTGCGGGCAAACTTGACGAGGAAAGCGGCCGTAAATGCTCCGAAGCCGGGGTGTTTGAATTCGTGCATGCCGGTTCAAATATTCTCAAAACGCTGAAAAAAATGCAAAAAGCGGCGGGGGCAGGCAAAAGAGACGGGAGAGCAAAGTGAAACGCCCGGACTTTTCATCAATCAGACTGCGGAACAAAAAAGGGGCGGTAAAAACTCCTGAGAGTTCAGTGTGGCAAACCCCTGAGGGGATCGCGGTTAAAAACATCTTCACCGGCAGAGACACTGACGGTCTTGAACATATGCGCGGAGCCGCCGCCGGAGAACCGCCTTTTCTGAGAGGCCCTTATTCCACGATGTATGCGGTGCGTCCCTGGACGGTGAGACAGTATGCGGGATTTTCAACGGCCGAAGAGTCAAACAGGTTTTACAGAAAAAACCTCGCCGCGGGGCAGAAGGGGCTTTCGGTCGCGTTTGATTTGCCCACGCACAGGGGGTATGACTCCGACCATGAGAGGGTGGTTGGCGATGTGGGCAAAGCCGGGGTCGCGGTTGACTCCGTGCTTGACATGAAAAAACTTTTTGACGGCATACCGCTTGATGAAATATCGGTTTCAATGACGATGAACGGGGCGGTTCTGCCGGTGATGGCCTTCTACATAGTCGCCGCGAGAGAGCAGGGAGTGGGCGAAAAAACTCTGAGCGGCACAATTCAGAATGACATACTGAAAGAGTTCATGGTCAGAAACACCTACATCTATCCCCCCGGATTCTCAATGAGAATCATCTCCGACATTTTCAAATACACATCAAAGAACATGCCGAGGTTCAACTCAATAAGCGTAAGCGGCTACCATATGCAGGAGGCGGGAGCCACCGCCGACATTGAACTCGCCTACACTCTCGCGGACGGCCTTGAATATGTTCGTGCGGGAATCCGGGCCGGACTGAAAATTGACGACTTCGCGCCCAGAATATCGTTTTTCTGGGGAATCGGGATGAATCATTTTATGGAAATCGCAAAGATGAGGGCCGCAAGAATGCTGTGGGCGAAACTCATAAGCGAATTCAAGCCGGGAAATCCTAAATCGCTGGCTCTCAGAACCCACTGCCAGACTTCGGGATGGAGCCTGACCGAACAGTTCCCCTACAACAATATCGTGCGCACCTGCACGGAGGCAATGGTGGCGGTCATGGGCGGAACGCAGTCTCTTCACACAAACGCGCTTGACGAGGCGATAGCGCTTCCGACTGATTTCTCCGCGAGAATAGCCCGCAACACCCAGCTTTACATAAGGGAGGAAACGGGTGTGTGCAAGGCCATAGACCCGTGGGGCGGCTCATTCTACGTTGAGAGTCTGACAGACTCCATAGCACGAAGGGCGTGGGAGCTGATTGAAGAAGTTGAGAAACTCGGAGGAATGGCCGCGGCTATTGAAACCGGCCTTCCGAAGATGAGAATAGAGGAAGCTGCGGCGAAAAAACAGGCGGCCATAGACTCGCGCCGTGAAACCATAGTGGGAGTTAACAGGTTTGTTCAAAGCGACGACGGACAGATGGAAGTGCTTGAAATTGACAACACTGCGGTGAGAAAGTCACAGATAAGAAGCCTTGCCAAAATCAGAAGAGAGCGTGACTCGGAAAAGGTCATGGCGGCGCTTGAAAAAATTACAAAATGCGCAAAAACCGGAAAGGGAAACCTTCTCGCTCTCGCAGTGGAGGCGGCCGCCCTGAGGGCGACGCTCGGAGAAATTTCATATGCATGTGAGAGGGTCTGCGGCCGCTACAAACCGGTCACGCGGACAATATCGGGCGTCTATTCGTCTGAAATCACCGAAGACCAGAGATTTGTTGAGGCTCGGCGTCTGACCGAAAAGTTTGAGAAAATTGACGGCAGGAGACCCAGAATTCTGATTGCAAAAGCCGGGCAGGACGGTCATGACAGGGGAGCAAAGGTAATTGCGACAAGTTTTTCAGACATGGGGTTTGAGGTTGAAATCGGACCTCTTTTCAGCACGCCCGATGAAGTGGCAAGGCTTGCGGTTGATGAAGACGCCCACATAGTGGGCATATCAAGCCTCGCCGCGGGTCACAAGACCCTGATCCCGCGCGTGGTGTCAAAACTGAAAGAATATAAACGCGAAGACATAATTGTGGTGGCCGGGGGCGTGATACCGAGAAAAGACTACGGTTTTCTGACTGAATCAGGGGTGTCGCACATATTCGGTCCCGGAACGGTCATCTCAGCGGCGGCGGCGGAAATAATGAAATCTCTTCTCCGGAAAAGTGAAGAGGCTCAGGAAAGTGCTTAAAAAAGTCCGCATGGAAGACATTGACTCAATTTTCAATATGGAAGAGATGTGCTTCGGGCCCGACGCCTGGCCCCGGAAGGCTTTTGAAGATGAGCTGTCCGGCAATTTTGCGCGCACCTCGGCGGTCATAAGAGACGGAACGGGAAACGTAATCGCCTACCGGATTTCCCGGACTTTCATGGATGAGACGGAAATTCTGAAACTTGCGGTTCACCCTCTCCATAGAAGAAAAGGACTTGCGAAACTGCTTCTGCGTGACGCTCTAAACTCCGTGCGGGGAACCGTACTGCTTGAGGTCGCTTCCGACAACAAAGAAGCCATCATGCTTTATTCGGGCATGGGATTCAAAAAACTTGCCGTCCGGAAAAACTACTACCGGGGCAGCGGGCGCGACGCGTTTGTCATGGCGGCCGAAGCAAGTGAAAAATGCGAAACATAGCCCGGAGCGCAAGCGGTTGGCTAATCTGGGTTGTGGCCGCTTTTGCCGTGTATATGTCGTTTGCCGGCCTGGGCAATGTGAAGTTCTGGGACGACGAAGTTGAAACGGCCTGGATGTCAAAATCCATAGTTGAAAACGGGAGGCCGTTCGCATGGGACGGGCGGAACATCCATGACTACGGAGCGGGGCTGTATTTGAATGAGAGTGTTGAGAACACTTTTCCGCCCGCAAGCCTTTTGACGGGCGCGCTGTCTTTCAAAATATTCGGAATCTCCGAGATGGGAGGCAGGGCGCTTTTCGCCCTTATGGGGGTTGCGTGTCTGGGTGTTTTTCTTGCTCTGCTGAGGCTTGAAACACCACGAAACGATTTACGGCTGGCGGCTTTTTCAATTTTTTCTCTCTCGCCGGTCTACCTGCTCCATATCCGGCAGATGCGCTACTACGCTCCGGCACTTCTGTTCACGGTTCTCGCTTTCTGGCTTTACCGTCTTTATATCAAGCGGCACCGCGACCGGAATATATTCCCATGGAGCATATGGGCGGCGGCGGCTTGTGCGGGGCTGCTTTTTTTCACGCATTTTGTGGCCGCGCTGTCTTTCATTACAGCTCTGGGAATATGCCATCTGATTTTTCACGCCGAATGGAGAAAACCCGAATGGCATCTTTGGTTTTTAATAGCCGTGCTTGCGGCCGTTTGCGTGTCTTATCTTTTCGCATCGGGCTACATAACGCCCGATTTTGAGGTCAGAACAAATGTTTTTTCAATCTACTACCAGGAGCAGAGCAGACTTTCACGAATTTCATCCCTGCTGCCCCTTTATCTGAGGTTTATAAACATAGGCGGGCTCGCACCCTGGTTCGTGGTTTTGTGGGTTGTGTGGATTGCGGTGAAAAGATTTGCCCGCAGAAGCGGTGAAGATGAGCGAATTGCCCTTTTTTATGGTGCGCTTGGCCTCACAACGGTCGCTGTGTGCGCTGTTCTTTCACCGCAGCAGGAATATGATCAATACGCCGCCACGCGCTTTTTCTTCAATGCTTTTCCTTTTTTCGCGGTCGCAACGGCGTCCTTCTGCCTTAAGACGCTTTCAAAATCCCGTACCGCGGGAATAGTTCTTATTTTCCTCATTTTGAATACAACCCTGTTCACTTTCCCGTTCGGCATACAGAACTTCCCTCCTCTGAACAGGCCCTACCGCCTGAGCGACCTGCCCGTTCCCGTGAGCAAAAGCGTGAACATATTTTCTTTTGAGAACACTTACACACAGTGGACGCTTCCCGGAATGATTCGGGAGTTTCACGGCAAATATCCGACTTTTATTGATGAAATGACCGCGTTTTTTGAAAAAAACGGCGAAAAAAACCAGATAATAAGCGTGCTTCCCACCTGGTCACACTACAACACAATGTGGTATCTGGGCGAAAAGTTTTTCTTTTGCTGCACTTACGGAAGAGATTACCATTTGTCCGATGAAATTTTACGCAAATACGGCGTACAAATCAGAACGGCCGCGCAATACGTTCCGGACTGGGTGGTGGTCGTGGGGCCCGCTGAAAAAAGAACACCCGGGCGCATACTGGCCGTTGAAATGACGGGCAGTTTTGCCGTGGGAGCCCGCGCCCGTTTCAGTTTCGGAGGCGAAACAAACTATTACACGATTGTAAAGAAATTTAACGGTCTTTCCTTTCCGGTCTGGAGACCGGAGCTTTTCTGGCACTCTTTCAGCCCGGTGAGCGTGTCAGGAGACCTTCGCAGGGGAGGCGTTCTGATCTTCAAAAAAGAACAGCCGGCTGGACGGTCTCTGACTCAGTGACTTCTCTCGGCGACGAAATCGGCAAGCGTAATCAGAGACTGTTTGTAGCACCCGTCGGGGAAAAAAGAGAGCGCCTTTTTCGCTTTTGTTATGTGGCTTTTAGCCTCTTCAAAAGTGTCTTCCACGCCGCGGTAGTCTGCGACAAAGCTTTTTATCGGAACCGTGCCGTCATCTTCGGGCTCAAATGAGCGCAGAAATTTTTCAAAATCCGTCCGAACCGTCAGAGGAGCGTTTGAAATTGCTTTGAGAAGAGGCAGCGTCATTTTAGCGTCCTTTATGTCAAGACCCGTGTCTTTGCCGAGATGTTTCTCCGAAGAACAGTAGTCAAGCGCGTCATCGGTGAGTTGAAAAGCCATGCCGAGATTGAGACCGTAGCCGCGCAGGGCTTCGGTCTCACTGTTTTCCGAGCCCGCAAGAATAGCTCCCATAACCGCGCACCCCTCAATCAGAGAGGCGGTTTTTTCCCGGATTATAAGCATGCACGCGCCCTCATCCACCTCCATCATTTTCTTTTTGCCCATAATTTCCATCATGACGCCTTCAATAACCCTCTTTGCGGCTGCGCAGTAGATCCGGGCGATACGATGGTCTCCGCATGAAAGTATCAGGTTCAGAGCGCGTATGAGAAGCACATCACCCGCAATAACCGAGCATTTGTTTCCCCACACGCCGTTTGAAGATGTGCGCCCTCTTCTCATTGAGGCGTTGTCAACAACATCATCGTGAAGAAGCGAGGCTATGTGTGTGAGCTCCATTGCGGCGGCGCTCGCTATTCTGTTTTTGCCGCTGTCCAGACCGCAGAGACCGCTTGAAAGCAAAAGCACGGACGGACGCAGCCGCTTGCCTCCGCCGCCGACTATGTATGAAGATATTGTGCGCACAAGGTCCACGGAAGAGTCGCAGTTTTTCTCAAGTTCCTCTTCAACAAGGCGCATGTCATCCACTATGATAGAATAAGTTGCCGCTCGGGTCTGCATCGGTCTGGTTATTATCTTCATAAAAAACTTTCAAGTCAAAAATGCTATAATAGTACGGCTTTTGTGAGCCCTTTGCCTGGAGCGTCGGTGAACTTTTGAACTGGGTTGATATATTAATCGGAGGCTCATTTCTGATAGGTTTTGCCGCCGGAATCACGGGGCGCGGCATTCTCGGGCTCTCCCTGCCTTTCGCCGCGGCGGTGGTTTCCGCCGGAGTCGGTTATATTCTCGCGGGCGATTTGACCCGTGCGGGATTTGTCGGTAATAAGTGGGCTGCGGGGGCCGCGGTGTTTGTCGTTGTGTTCCTGGCGTTTCTAACATCGGGACGAATGCTGAAAAAAATTCCCGGCGCGAGAGGGCGTTTTCAGAGTGGCGGATGCGTGTATAAGCGCTCTTGTCATATCCGCCGCCGCGGTTCTTGCCGTGTCTGCGGCGGAGCGGGTGAGCGAAAACAGCAAAGGGGAGCGGAACAGTCGGTTCTTTACCCGAAAGCGGCCGCCGTGCTGAATGTCGCCGGTGAAAAATACGGCGATTTTCGTCCGTCGGAAGAAAAATGAAAATAACAACACTCAACAAACACATAATCTCCACTTTCGGAGTTGAACAATTCCACGGCGGGGTTTTTACAATTTTGAGAGAAATAGTTTTTGTTGCAAAACTTATGCACAGAGAGATTAACAAGGCGGGAATCGTCCAGGACATTCTCGGCGGAACCGGAGAAAAAAAACTTTCACGGAGACCAGACTCAGAAACTGGACATTTTTGCAAATGAAAGGTTCATCTCAACTCTTGAAGCGGGCGGAGAGTGCTGCGGAATTGTGTCTGAAGAAAATGACGAAATGATCCGTCTCAGCGGAGAAAACTCTGAAAACGGCGAGTATGTTATCGCCCATAGACCCGCTTGACGGGTCTTCAAACATTGATGTTCAACGTTACGGTGGGTGTCATATTTTCCATATATAAACGCAAATCACCCTGCCCGGGCCCGTGCGGTGAGAAGACTTTCTCAGGCCGGAAAAGAGCAGGCGGCGGCTGGGTATGTAATTTTCGGCTCTTCAACAATGCTTGTATTCACCGCCGGCAGAGGCGTGGACGGGCTTCACCCTTGACCCTTCAATAGGAGAGTTCTGCCTTTTCCCATCCGCAAATTCAAATACCGGCTTCGGCCGGTTTCTACTCCGTAAATCAGGGTCTTCATTCACAGTTTCCGGCATGGGTGAAAAAATTTATTGAATACTGCGCCGAATATGCGCCGCAACCGGAAGGCCTCATTCATGCAGGTATACCGGCTCAATGGTGGCCGATGTCACAGAAACATGCTCAAAGGGGGAATTTTCATGTATCCGCCAACACTCAATCATCCGGGCGGAAAACTGCGTCTGCTTTACGAATGCAATCCTCTGTCATTCATAGTTGAGCAGGCGGGAGGCGCTTCAACCGACGGGAGGCCGGCGCATACTTGACATTGAGGCTCATCAATACACCAGACCACTCCGATATTTGCGGGCTCAAGTAAAATGGTTGAGACGCTTCAAAAATACTTCGCCGGGGAACAAAAGCGGAAATGAAAAATTCTGAGGAAAAAGCGCGCGTATCACTTATCATACCGTGCTTTAACGAGGAAAAACGGCTTTCAGAGGAACACATTCTTGAGTGCCTGAAACTGCTGGGCAAAAACGCCGAAATCGTACTTGTTGATGACGGTTCAAAAGACCGCACAGCCGGGCTTCTCAAAAAAATAGCGTCAAAATCAAACGCGATAAGAGTAATTTCACTCGGACGGAACATGGGCAAAGCCGAAGCCGTGCGCGCGGGTATGAGAGACGCTTCTTGAGCGCGGCTCGGAGTTTGCCGGATTTTGCGATGCTGATTTTGCGACCCCGCCCGCAGAAGTGGCCCGGGTTTTCAAGACTCTTGAGAAAAACGGGGAGGCAAATGCGGCTATCGGAACACGCAATTCGCGCCAGTCCGCAAATATATCAAGAAGCGCCATGCGCGGATTCTTAAGCCGGGTTTTCTCGCTGATTTCATCGTTTGTTCTGGCCAGACGCATTCTTGATTCACAGTGCGGAGTGAAGTTCTTCAGAACCACCTCCGCCCTTAAAAAAGCGCTTGATGAGCCTTTTATATCGCGCTGGGGTTTTGAATGTTGAAATAATTGGCAGACTTGAGGCCGGCGACGCGACGCGCACAGTTGAGGTTCCGCTCCAAAGGTGGAGCGAGGAAAAGCGGCTCACGGATTAGTCCGCTTTCCATGACAACGACCCTTTTTGATATGAGAGATATAAACGGGACCTGAAAGAGCGGCGAAGTCGGGCTGGGAACCGATCAGGGTTTTTGACGGAAGCGCTGCTGACCGTATTTGTCAGAATGATACCCATATACGTTCTGATTTACATTCTCGCAAAGATACTTTTCTGGGAAAGATACTGGGTCAATCCGGACGCCTATTACCATATGGGGGTCGCTTTAAGCTACATGGAAAACGGATGGCTGTCCGACTTTCCTGGCTCAAATACACGGTGCTCGGTGAAAATTTCCCAAACGTATATCTGATGCAGCATCTACTGCTCGGAATAATCGGAAAAATGATTCTCCTCCGACCCGACCGTGATTCTCAAAACCTCAGTAATGGTAATGGCTTTCCTTCAAGCGGCCTCGTTTTACTTCTTTTTGAGAAAATGGAAAGTCTCAAATGCGGCCATCTGGACGGTTCTCCGGAATAACCGTTTCGTCAAATATGCTGTGGCACACAATAGCTCTTAAGGGAATCACGCTCTTCTCAATAATTTTCCCTTGGATAGTTGACGCGCTGTGGTCAGACAACAGACGCCGGGCGTTTTTCGTCGGCCTGCTCTCGGCATACACATATGTCGGTTTCATAATAATGCTGCCTCTTGCGGCCTGCAGGTTCGCCGGGCATCTGATATTTGACGGCAAATTCAAAATTAAAACACCGTTGCTGCTTTTTGCGGGAGTCGCGCTCGGAATGGTTGTGACTCCGTTTTTTCCCGACAACCTGTCGCACATATTCAGAGAACTTAAAACCGTTTTTGAACGCCCTGATTTCATAAAAGCGGGAGACTTTTTCGGCTCGGAATGGCAGATACCAAACCGGCTTCAGCTTCAGCACTTTCTCGGGGGAATGCTGCTATCACAATAGCCGCATCCGTTTTCTACATGCGGGGACAAAACCGGGCTAACAATGTAACCGGAGCCGCTTTCATTGCGGTTTTCGTGTTTGCCCTGATGCCGTTTTTCGGAGGAATGAAATTCGCGCAAACCTTCGTCGTATTGGCGACGACGATGGTGCCTATCATATTCCTGCCCATATCGCGCGCGGGTTCACAATCCCCAAGATGAAAATCAAAATCAGGCCTTTTGTGCCCGTAGTTTTTGCGTTTATTTTTCTGGTTTATTCACTGCCTTTCATAAAGGGGCGTCAAATTAAAGCCGACCCCCGTGGCCCGTGCCGCCCGCCCATATCAAAAAATGGGCAAAGTGATCAGAGCCCTTACGGAAAAAGGCAAGGTTGTAATAGCCCCCTGGGACGACTTTCCGGGACTTTTCTATTTCAACAGAGACAATCACTACGTGTCGGGGATGAACAACCTGTTTCTTTACCACAATGACCCGCAAAGATTTGCGGCCTACTACAAATTCTTCAAAGGCGAATGAAAAATCCCGCAAAATCCATACCGTTTGCGTTTGACGGCGCAGACCTCATCATTGTAAGGAATGATCCCAGAGTTGAGGGGGAAGTGAAGATGCTGGAAGAAATTAAAAAGGCGCCGGGCATCGTACCCATAATGGAAAAAGACAGAAAACTTTTCAAAGGCGAGGGAGTCGTGGCTGACTACTGGAGGGTATATAAAATCCTCCCCGAACCCGAAAACAAACAACCGCCGCAGAAAACTCCCGAGACCGGGGGAGAGCCCGAAAGTGCCGAGTGAGAGCGCGGTTGAGCAAACAAATCTGAAAGGCGCCGCCTCGCCGCCCTCAGGGGAAAAGTGCGAGACATCTATGACCTCGGAGAGACTCTTCTTTTTGTTTCAACG
>CBDAQI010000006.1:0-29196 GCA_965198945.1 Thermodesulfobacteriota bacterium
GAAGTTGGAATGACGGAGATAACGTGCATGAAATCGTCCGAATAAATTGAAGGGGAGGCAAAACCTCCCCATTCAATTTTGGCGGACACAACCCCTCTAATTCTCATAAAACCGGTTCTTAAAATTTCTCCAATTCTATGTATGAATTGAGTGACCAAGAGATGGATTCGCCTGCAAAAAATCTCCACATCAGATAATAAACTTCATTATTGGTGAATGTTATTATCGGAGTTTGAAATGTGGCACTGCCTGAGGAAGAAAAGTCCACCTCGTAGCTGTCAATAAGTATATCATCCGAACCTTCGGTTACTTTCATTAAAAACTGGTTGCACCTCTCGCTTCCACTTCTTGAACGTAAGAAAACACGCCTGATAGAAAGTACCCACCTTATGCGGAATTTTCCGTTCAGAGAGAAGAAAGTTCTGTTGGCATTTGTAGGAAAACCCAGGTTGCTGCCAGCATTCCTCAGAGACGTGGTGCTAGAGTTGTCCGCATTGGCGGGTTTGCTCGCCTCAAAAGTGGGACCTATACCCCCACCCGCACTTATGGCTTTCGTCCCCCAGTTAAATGAACGTAGCATTCGCGCATCCAAAGGTCTTGTTCTTCCGGTAAATTCACTCTCCGGATACATCTCCACATCTTGCATATATCCCGTCACTTCGGTCTGATGCTGATGAGGAAATGTCGCAACTCCTTTTAGAACACCAGGGGCGGCGGTATTTGAACCTGAAGATACAGGCGCTTCCTTTTCCACCGGAATGCCGTTTTCATCAAAACCCAGAAACTTGTTCGCCATGCCGTGCGCAAGCTGCGCAAGACCAACGGAGTCATCAGTTATCTTGGATTGAGTAACGGCACCGTCAGCAAGTTTCGGAGTGGTAACGGCACCATCTGCGATTTTAGATGTCGTAACAGCTCCATCGGCAATGTTGGTCTCTATAATCCCAGATTCCGGTATTTTCCCCGTCACAATCGCTCCGGGGGCTATGTGTATACTTCCCACAGCATTAGGGGCTATCGTTCCGGGCGTAACAGCTCCGGGGTTTATGTTAACGGACTCCACAGCGTTGGGAGCTATCTTCCCCGTAGTAATAGCTCCGGGGGCTAAGTGTATGGAACTTATAGCCCCGTCCGCTATGTTGCCGGACTCCACAGCGTTAAGAACCACTTTGCCAACCCCAACGGCTCCGGGCGAAAGCTGCAATTCGCCCACAGCTCCCGGCTCTATGTTTGTGAAAGTTACCGCATTGGCTCCTATCTTCCCGGAAGTAACCGCTCCATCGGCAAGTTTGATTGAAGTTACAGAAACGTCTGCCACTTCCGCCTGAGCAGTTACACCAACCTCAAAAACCTGCACCGTCATGCTGTTGTTCAGACGATACAAGGCGAGATTCCCTTTTTCAAAACTTCCTCCGGTGAAGTTGGAAGGAGAAGATGACTCACTCCTTAACAGAACCTTCAACTGATGGTTGCCGCCTTCCGCTTTCACCATCAGCTTGATATTGAAATCGCGCCGCTCAACATTTGCTGAAGTAAGTTCTCCATCTTCCAGATCAAAGTATCTGACACCCCCGTTTCTCAGGAAGTTGGATGAAACCATACTCGCAAAACTCTGCGTCTCAACAGCTGAAGAGCTTGGCGGAGCAAATTCCTGGCGCGTGTAGTTCAGCCGCGCCGTAATAAGCAGCATCTTGTTCTCAGGAACAGTGTAGCTGCCAACATTTTGGTAAGAACCTTCGGTGGACAAATCCACTTGCCCGGTGTTTACACTTCTTAAATTCCAATTTATATTCATAAGGTTTGATACCTCCTTATTGTAGATTTGGACGGCCCGTTTGCCGGGCAATCCATAATTGGGATTTACTTGCATTATAGGAAAAATTATTTCCTCTGACCAAAAAATATGAAAAAAGATAAAGACCAATGTTTACGGGGGTGAAGTGATGAAAGGGATGAGGGGTTTTCTGCAAAAGCTGAACCGTTTCTTGCA
Organism: Thermodesulfobacteriota bacterium; assembly: GCA_965198945.1. Lineage (GTDB taxonomy): Bacteria > Desulfobacterota_D > UBA1144 > Nemesobacterales > Mycalebacteriaceae > Mycalebacterium. The sequence goes on from CBDAQI010000006.1 coordinate 1,991, forward strand.
AAAAACGGCCGTTTTTACCTGCTTGTGACTTCCGTGCCTGACAAGAAATCAGAGATTTTTACAGATGTCCTAATACTGGATTCCCGCTTTCGCGGGAATGACGGAGAAGGAAAACTTACGGGGAAAGCATGAAAATTACGGAAGAAATGAGAGAAAGGGAAATACGGTTACAAGTGTTCCGGAAACTGTGCAAAACCGCTTTTATTGCTCTGTAAAAATCACAAATAGTCCTCCATTCTGAAACTCTCGCCGGTTGCGACTCTTTTTTCGGCAATGCGGGCGGGGAGGATGACCCTGTTTTTGAAAGGAAGCAACGGTCTGAAAAGCGAGAGTGTTTTGAACGAAAAATCCAAAAGCGCTTTTCGCACAGGGCCGCTTTTTACACCGTAAATTTCCTTTAAACTGCCGGGCAAAGTTTGAAAGGCCGCAAAAGAGATGAAACCCCAGACCGGAGCGTGCGTCCACTCGGGCGGTCTTCCCCTCAAAAGAGCGGCAACCTCTTCGGAAACATCGGTTTTGCGTAAAACCCCGCTTGAAAGAACGGAATCAATATAATCATGCAACCCCTCAAGGGTTTCGGGAATAATTTCTTTCGGAAGCAAAACAAGCTCCGCCGCCGTTTTGGCTTCATTGTGATAACGCTCCTTTTCCTCAAGAGAAAGAGGACGGACAGTCATTTCATAAAATTCAATTGAACAAACCTCAAGGCACGCATGAACCCATAAAAGCAGCTTCGGGTCAAATGCATCATAACGCCCGGAAGTTACCGGGTCAATTCCGTTCACTTTTTTGTGAAGGCGGTTTATTTTGTCCGCCGCCGACTGCGCCTCGGATTTTGTGCCGAATGTTACAAGGTTTTGAAGCTGCAAAGTTCTGAGAAGCCGCGCCCAGGGATCTTTTTTATATCCGCCCGTCTGTCTGGCTCCGGCCGCAATAAGAGGATGGGCGGCATGCATAAGAAGAGCTTTGGCGCCGCCGAAAAGAACCGTGGTTTCGCGGTTTATGCGCCAGGTAATACTGTCAGGACCAAAAAAACCGGTGTCGGTTTGTCGGGTGGGTCTTTTTTCTGATGGTTCATGCGAACTCGGCATAGCCGCCCTTGATTACCTTCATTCCGCCCTCTTGCGCCGCTTCGAACTTTACTGCAGACCGCCCCGCGTCAAAACACTCAAGTTCAAGCGTGTCTCCGGGATAAACTGGAGCGGAAAAACGAACGGAAAGACTTTTCAGCCGCTCCGGGTTTCCGCCGAGATGCCCGTCTATTATTTTCTGCATAACCGTTGACATGGTGCAAAGCCCGTGAACTACAATTCTCTTAAGACCCGCGCCTTTCGCAATATTTTCGTCAAGATGAATCGGGTTGCGGTCATTTGAGGCCTCGGCATAACGCGGTGTTATGTCCGCCGGAATCTCAACCACATCTTTGAAAACGATTTCCGGCACGGCCTGCTCAGCCACGGGTTTTCGGGACGGTTTGTTGCTCCCGCCGGACTTTTTCCCGCTTCCAATTCCGCGAACGAAAAGCCCCCAGTCTGATTTGCAAACCAGTTCGCCGTCCGCCCTGCTCTCAGTGTGGAGCGCGAGAACCTCTCCCGAACCTTTGTCCTGAATATCGGCAATATGAGCCGAAAAAGACACCTCCGTTCCGGCGCGGAGCGGTTTATGGAAAACCATTTTCTGGTCGCCGTGAACAAGCATAAGCACATTTTTCTTTGCCTGTTCCTCACCGCCGTTAAGCTCCGGGTCGCTCCAGATTTGCTCAAGCACCGGAAGTTCATAAATCACGGGAAAGGACGGCGGAGCAATCCCGTTGCTGTAAGCGGAGTTTTGCGCTCCACCGATAACCGCCGCATATTTTGTTATCTCATCCTGCGTCACAAGGTGAGAGTTTTCTCCAAAATTTCTACCAAGAAAATCTCTGTTAAGACTCATGATTAAAATCTCTCAACATTTCAAGAAATTCAAAAAAATCATACGTAAACGCATCTTGAATACGGAATAATATCAGAGCAACAAGAAGGATATATGCTATGTGATAAGATTTTACAAAAGATGTAAACTTTACAGATAGTTTTAAAGCAAGGTATGACCCGCAACCACAAAGCAAAGATAAAAGAAGCGACACATTTCCAAAGAAACCTTCAAACTCATAAAAGAATATGAAGTGGGCAAACACAACTATGAAAGTAACAGTTGCAGTCAGTAACTTTCCGCAGGGCTCCTGACTTTTTCTTCTGAAAAGATAACCTATCAAGAATCCCTGAATAAAATACTGCAAGAGAAAAAACATTTCACACCTTGTAACTAATTTTTAGATATTGCCAATAAAAAAGAGGCGCGGAAAATGAAAATTCCACACCTCTTTTTAACTCAACTTATCTCCGACTTAATTACCAGGGTTGCGACAGGTCTTGGTCGTTGGTCTGGTTTTTCAGCCACTTCTCAGGTTTGTACTGCGCAGCGCCAAAAATCAGAGCGAGATTGGCAATAATCACACCCTGCGGACCATTCGGATTGTTTGTGTCCTTCGCCCTCTGCTCAATGATTTTGTAGATGGGGTCAGGAATGTTAAGTGTTATTTCAGCCATTTTTTATTCCTCCATAAAATTTGCTGTCAGAGAAAATCAGTCGGCGTCGCCGATTCCTTTCTCTTGGCGGTACTTGTCAAGCACCTCTCTTTTGACCGTGGGTTTCAACTCAAAGTCAACCTTGATGTCGTCCGACACGGATGCGGCAACATCCTCGGCACTGAGAGACTCAAGACGTTTATCAATAGCCGTTTTGGGGTCGTCCATCGTTGACTCTTCAAACTTCCAGTCCGTAAGGGCCTCATCTCCAAGACCGAAACGTTTGGTAAGACGGTTGATTTCCTCAAGACGTCCCGGAAGCGGGCCCGGCGCCTGAAGAAGTTTCAACTCTTCAAGAAGGCTCACGGCTTTCGGGTCTCTTTTGAAACCCTGTCCAACTTTCTTCTCAAAAAACATGTTCTCAAACGGAGGACGCGAACGCGTTCCGCCTCCATCCATGCTTTCCGCAGGAACGCCGACCGTCATCAACCAACTGAACACATATGTGTCGGGCAGACCGAATTTGGCTTTCGTGTTCCTTCTCGCTCCGCCGCTGGCTCCGTTGAGACAGGTGCCGAGACCGAGAGCCGTAGCCGCAATCATTGCGTTCTGTATGGCGTTTCCAAGGTCAATCGCCGCGAGACGGTGCAGAACGGCGTCAGGAAGCAGAGCCGGAAGGGGAAAAAGGCCGGAAACCCTGTCATATTCCCATCCGTGCGCTTTGTCCAGAGCGCCCGTCCTCAAAAGGTCATGAATTGCCTGACCCTGAACATCATAGTTTGCAAGGTCGTAGCACCAGAAGATAAGAACCGGAGCCATCTGGGTCGTTATCTGACTCCAGTCTGAAATAAACTCCCAGATTTCAGGGTCTTCATCTCTGTAAACAACAATCGCCCTCTGTCCGTTGAAGTTACCCGCCGAAGGCGCAACCCTCGCGGCTTCAAGCATCGCCTGTATCTTCCATCTCTCAACAGGCGCATCGGGCTCATACCATCTTATGGAACGCCGCGTGCCCATAGCGTCAAAAGCGTCCATAACTTTCACCGAGCTTGACTCGGGAACATCGTCCAGTATTAATTTGCTGGCCATAATTTACTTTTCCCCCTTTGGAAAATTCTCACACAGCGGCCTTTCTAAAAACCGCCGATTTGAAATCATATTACTTGGGGGTCGGGCGTGTTGTCAAGAATTGACACGCCGCCTCGGCTTACATTATAGTTAGGAAAAGGCTCATGCCAAACGAAACAAAAACTTTAGAAAGGAGTTCATTATGTCTTTGAGAGAAGTGTATGTTCTGGGAGTTGGAAATACCCCCTGCGGAAGGTTCCCCGATAAAGCCGCGCATATTCTGGGGCGTGAGGCCTCATGGGCCGCCATACAGGACGCCGGAATACATCCGCGTTCAATTGAAATAGTTTTTTGCGGGCATGTATATCAGGGAATGGGTGTCGGACAGAGAACCATGAAGGAAATCGGTCTCGTCGGACAGCCTACTATTAATGTGGAGGGCGCATGCGGAAGCGGAACCCTCTCTTTCTGGGAAGCGTGGAGAACAATCGCCTACGGACAGGCTGAAATAGCTCTGGCTCTCGGAGTTGAGAATTTGAGCAAGGTTCTCTCCGGCGGGCCTTTGCCGCTTGAGGAAGATGATCTTGAGGTCGCAATGGGAATGGGAATGCCGGCGCTTTACGCCATGCGCGCAAACAGATATATGCACGAATACGGTGTTAAAAAAGAGCAGCTTGCTGAAGTCGTCGTAAAAAGCAGACACCATGCCGCAATGAACCCGGACGCACAGTTTGCCAAGCCCGAAACGGTTGAAAGTGTTTTGGACTCTCCTTTGATTGCAGACCCGCTCACGCGAAATCAGTGCTGCCCGGTTGGAGACGCGGCCGCAGCGGCCGTTTTGGTAAGCGGGGATCAGGTGAAAAAACTGGCGAAAAAGACACCTATAAAGGTTCTCGGCTGTATTTCTCAGTCCGGTAAATACTCAAGCCCCACCGGCCTGACATGCGCTCCTTCGGAAAATGTTTCAAGAAGCGCGAATCTGGCATATGAACAGGCGGGGGTCGGCCCCGAAGATATAGACGTGTGTGAGATTCATGACGCATTCTCCATCGCTGAAATGATGGTTACGGAAGCGCTCGGTTTCTGCAAAGAAGGCGAAGGCGCCCGGCTGATTGAGGAAAAAAGCACATGGGTGGGCGGAGACAAGGTTGCGGTGAATCCCGGAGGCGGTCTTCTTTCAAGAGGACATCCCGTCGGAGCGACCGGCCTTCTTCAAACCGCTGAAATCGTGCGTCAGCTCAGAGGCGAGGCGGACAAGAGACAGGTGGAAGACGCCAAAGTCGGTCTTATAGAGACAATGGGAGGAGCCCAGCCGGCAATGGACGGAATCACCTGTGTTGTGAGTATTTTGGGCAAGTAGTACGAAAAAACTTTTTCTCTGAAAGGAGAAACTGCAAGATGAAAGTTTTCATTAAAAACCTTGACCCAGTTGAGATGGAAGTGAAAAACAAGGGAATGGAAATAACCATCCGTTCCCCGGATGGGAAAAAACAGCTGGGAGATTTAATAGTCAGCAAAACCGGCCTTGAGTGGTGCAAGGGAAAAACTTCATCAGGAAACGGAAAGAAGATGAAGTGGGAAGAATTCATCAAAATTGCGGAGAGCGGGTAAGGTTTTATTAGGCTTATAATGCCACTTCAAGCCGCACAAAGAATAGAAAAAAGCAATCTTGCCCTTCTGCCAAATGTTCAGTTTCTTTATGAGCTTCATCTTGCATCTTTGGAAATTGAATCCCTGTGTCCGGGAGCGGAAGTTCTTCCCGATTTTCGTTCCTTTTCTGTGGGAAGCAATTCAAAAACCGAAGATATACTGCGGCACTCTGCATACATAGGAAGTGTGGATGGAGTGACATCTGCTTATGCTCAGCTTACGCAATACAACCTGACACGTGCCTTTAACCAATACATCACTCATTGGTTCTACCCTTATAAAGGCAAATTTCACCCCCAGATGGTTCGGGCGCTTGCAAATATAATCGGACTGAAAGAAGGAGATTCTCTGCTTGACCCTTTTGTTGGAAGCGGGACAACCGCAGTGGAAGGAGCTCTTATGAACCTTCAAGTTATTGGATTTGACATATCTCCACTGTGCGTGCTAATAGCAAAAGTAAAAGCAAATGCGCTTCACCATCTTCCAAAAATTAAAAAATCCTATTTGAAGGCTTCTTTATTTCAGGAACAGGCGGCTGATTATAAGATAAGAAATGAACTGAGAAACCCGGCAAAAAGCTTTGAGTTGCTTGCGAAAATGATAGCAACAAGTGACAGTGCAAGACGTAAGCGGAACTTTGATAAAATGCTCGCCCAAAACAGGGAGAAAATGATTCAGAGCATCCAACTTATGGAAGACGGTTGCAAGGAAACGGGAATATCACCAACACCCGCAGACATTAAAATAGGGGACGCCCGCAGACTGCCTCTGCCTGACAACAGTGTGGATGGAATTATAACTTCCCCGCCCTACTCTCTTGCGCTCAACTATGTGGAGAATGACTCTCATTCACTTGAGTCACTCGGATATGACTTGAAGAAAATCCGGGAGGATTTTATAGGAGTAAGAGGAGTGGGTGGAGAAAAAATTGAGCTCTACGAACAAGATATGGAACAAGCCTACGAAGAAATGGCGCGTGTTTTGAAACCTTTGGGCAAAGCCGTAATTGTGATAGGAGATGCCACTGTCAACGGTAATAAAGTCCGGACATCTGAAAAGTGTATCGGGACATTTGAAAATCTTGGATTTCGTCTGCTTCACAATGTGGACAAGCTGATCTACGGCTTATACAACGTGATGCAAAGAGAATCCATACTGGTTTTTGAACGAAATTAGAAAACAATGAAGTGTGGAGAAAGAGAGAAAAAACAGCTTGAGCAAATCAAAGAAGCGGCGAAAATTTTCCTCAAACCGATGGAAAAACTTCCTTTCCCGGTCGTAATTGAGGCGATGACAGGTTTTGAACTGATTCCTTACATTGAGGAAGAAGACCACAAACTGATAGATGCTCTTTCCAAATCTTGTATGCAAACTGTCACAGACACAGAAAAAAAGCCTGTTGTTGCAAACCGCCCTAATGATGTGAGCACAAAAGTTGAAACAATTTTGCAGGAAAACTTAATTCAAAACGGAATAAAAACTGAAAAACCCAAATCAAAATTAAAAAAGACTGCTTCCGCTCAAGGATACCCGGATTTGCTGATTTGGAATGCAAAAAGGCCTTCCTACCTGGAGGTAAAAGTCTCACGAGTGGAAAACATCAGCAAAGGGTCGGCAAGAAATTTTTTCTACCAGCCAACAGCAAATTCAAAAATTACACATAATGCCCGCCATCTTTTATGCGGTTTTTCAATAGTTGAAGAAAGGAGAAAAAAATGGATGCTGAAAGAATGGAAAATCACAGACCTGTTCTTTCTCAGAGTCAAACTGAAACCTGAATACAATGCGGACAACCTTGAGATTTATCGGAAAGAAGCAATAATAGCTGAAGGCAATGGGAAAAGCGTAAAAGAACCTAACCCATAATAGATTAGTTTTCCTCCCTGACCCTCCAGAAAGACGGGAATTTAGGTTTGCCGGTTTTTGTGAATCCCCTGTATTTGTAGGTAATCAAACTTCCCATGGGAGGCGAAACGGAATTCAAACTCATTCCCGGAGTCCTGTATTTGTAGGTAATCAAACTTCCCATGGGAGGAGGTTTTTTACGCTCCTTATCGGTAAATCCCGTGCCGATTTTGAAGCGAACGCCATCCGGAGTTTCCACTGTCAAACTTCCCAGCATTCACTTAAACTTCCCCTTTCCGGGATTATGGGCAACCACGATCGCTTCGTCATCATAAAATTTTTTGAGTTTTAAAAGATCACCTCCCACGGCGGTCTTATAAAAAGAATCCTTTTTTTGCAGCATCAGCCCTTCCCCGCCGGCTTTTGTCACACCGTCAAGTCTTGCCATTAACTTACTGACACTGCGAACTCCGGACTGCTTGACTTTTCCAAGATACGGAGACTCGGACTTTGCGATAATTTCTTTCAGTCTTTTATACCGCTTTTGGAACTCGCCTCCGTGCCCGGGAAGGTCAAAAACCATATATTTGATTTTTCTCCAGCCGGAATGCGGCTGTTTGCGGCGGACTATTGAGGATGTCTCTTCAAAACTGTTTCTGCCCGCCCACAGCTCTCCGTCCATCGGCTCAGGCGGGAACCCGTCAGTAAACCAATGCGGGGCGGCAAACACATTCCCTTGTCGGGAAATGAGTTTTTCACAGTCCCAGTAAGCGCGGATGCCGTCCAGTTTTTCGCTGACAAGGTATTTTGAAACATCAACGCCGTCTTTATAAAAATCCGCGGGCTTAAGGGCCGGAGCAGAAGCGGCGGCATCCGTCGGCAAAACGACCGCAAAAACCGCGACAATAAAAACTGCCAAACAGATTTTCATATCTTGGAAACGCAAAACGCTTCTCTATTTTACAAACTGTATAAAAGTCCCAGAGAAAACACATTCGCGGACGCATCCGCCTGAACGGGTATGCTCGTTTGGTCTATTATAACGGGAGGAACTCCCGGAATTCCCTCAGCCAGATTCTTCGTCTCCAGTCCCGCTGTGTTATATGAAAATTTTTCTTTTCCCTGTTCAAGCCTTGAATATGCAAGACGGGCTCTTATGCCTTTTATTCCGACTATTTCTCCAAGCGCATATTCAATTCCGCAACCGAATGAAACGCCGTCAAAAGTCACATCGGTTTTAACGGGTTGGTTGAGAGGAAGCGGAAGATTTCCGGGCGCGAGCGGATTTGGAATGGCAATGTTGCTAACCTTGCCTTTGGCTTCAACCCAACTCCTTCCCCAGCCAACACTTGAATAGATCATCAGATTCTCTTTCAAAAGAAAACCCAAACGCCCCGATGTTCCAAAATACCCCTCGGTAATGTCTATGTCGGAAGTGAAGTTCGGACTGCTAAACGCTTTGGTGTTGTCATAACTGCCGTAGCTTCCGGCAAGCTCAACTGCGAGAAAAACCCTTTTCAAAGTCATCCCGTAACCGGCAAAAAGAGAACCTCCCGGAAGTTTATCAGTGCCGCCAAAAGAGAAAGGGCCCTGAGGCTGCGCTGGCTGTCCCGCAACGGACACCATAATGGGGCCAATAGTTCCCTTGGACTCGTTTGAGACAAAAGAAGCGTCAATCCCGCCGTAAAAACCATTGAACAATGAACCGCCTTTAACACTTTTAACGGGCGGCTCGGAAAAAGCGTCTGCTCCAAGAAACAACGAAGCGGAAAAGACAAAAAAGAAAGCTAAAAAAGAAAATCTGAAATTAGTCATAAGGCTTCTATAATAACAATCAGCGGGGGGGCAAATCAACAATGAAAAGAAAAAACTTGAAACACAGAAGATGGTTCCTATTTTATATATACGAAAATGAAAAACGGCAAATTCACAGTCAAAGCAGGCGAAGCCCTTGCGGGAGCCCGCGAGGAGGCATTGCGGAGAAAACACCAGTCCATAGACCTGCCTCACCTGACGGTCTCTCTTGTGTCCGACGGGTCAATACCATCGGAAATTCTGCGCAAACTGGGGTGAACCCCGCCGGAATTATTAAAGCGGCGGAAAAAGACCTTGCAAAACTCCCTGCGGTTGAGGGCTCAAGCGAAGAATATCCAAGCTCGGAACTGCGCGCCGCTCTGAGGGTTGCGGAAGACTCCGCGCGGTCTCGCGGGGATGAATACATCAGCACTGAGCACCTCTTCATCGGGGCCGTCTCTTCAGCCTCCGGAGAACTTGCGGATGAATTCTCACGGGCGGGGATCAGCAAAGAATCAGTGGAAAAAGCTATTGAACAATTACGGGGAAAACAGAAAGTTACCGGAGAATCTCCGGAAGACACATTTCAAGCGTTGTCAAAATACGGCACTGATCTCACGGAAATGGCGCGCGAGGGGAAAATTGACCCCGTTATCGGAAGAGACGAGGAAATCAGGCGCGTTGTGCAGGTTCTTTTGCGACGCACAAAAAACAACCCCGTCCTCATAGGCGAGCCCGGCGTCGGGAAAACGGCCATTGTGGAAGGGCTCGCGCAGAGAATTATTGACGGAGACGTTCCCGAAGGACTTGAGAATAAAACCCTTGTCGCGCTGGACATGGGAGCTCTGGTCGCCGGGGCAAAATACAGGGGACAGTTTGAAGAGCGTCTGAAAGCCGTTTTATCTGAAGTTGCTGACTCAAAAAAAGAAATAGTTTTGTTCATAGACGAGATACACACTGTTGTGGGAGCCGGAGGCGCGGAGGGAGCAATGGACGCCTCAAACATGCTGAAACCCGCTCTTGCCAGGGGGGAACTGCGCTGCATCGGCGCCACCACTCTTGATGAGTTCAGAAAAAATATTGAAAAAGACGCAGCTTTTGAGAGAAGATTTCAGCAGGTATACGTTGATGAACCGTCCGTTGAAGACACAATTTCCATACTGCGCGGGCTCAATGAAAAATACGAGGCGCACCACGGAGTCAGAATAAAAGATGAGGCGCTCATAGCGGCCGCCAAACTTTCCCACCGTTACATAACCGGAAGGTTTCTTCCCGACAAAGCGGTTGACCTTATTGATGAAGCGGCCGCGAAAATCAAAATGGAGATTGACTCCATGCCCGCTGAAGTGGACGAGCGGAGACGCCGCCTTATGCAGCTTGAAATGGAGAAAGAAAGTCTGAAGAAAGAGGATGCCGAAAACGAAAAAATCACCCAAATAAAGGAAAAGATTTCAAATCTTAAAGAGAGCCTGGAAGAAATCACGGTAAAATGGGAAAGGGAAAAGGAGCGCGTTTCGGAAACAAAAAAAATCAAACGCGAAATAGACGCGGCGCGAACCGAGGCGGATAAAGCTCAGAGAGAAGGGAACCTGTCAGCGGCTTCGGAAATACTTTACGGGAAACTGCCGGAGCTTGAGAAAAAACTGAAGCTCGGTGAGAAAGAAAGCGAGCCCGGCAAAATGCTGACGGAAGAGGTGGGAGCGGCTGACATAGCGCAGATTGTCTCCAAATGGACCGGAATCCCGGTTTCAAAGCTGATTGAAGGGGAAATGGAAAAACTTCTCGGAATGGAGAAAAACCTTTCCCGGAGAGTGGTAGGACAGACCGAAGCAATTACCGCTGTTTCAAACACCGTCCGGAGGTCAAGAAGCGGGCTTTCAGATCCTTCAAAACCCATCGGTTCACTTATTTTTCTCGGCCCGACCGGTGTCGGGAAAACGGAACTGGCACGTGCGCTCGCCGAGTTTATGTTTGATGATGAAAACAACATTGTCCGCATAGATATGAGCGAATACATGGAAAAACATTCGGTTTCTCGCCTGGTCGGAGCGCCTCCGGGATATGTCGGCTACGATGAGGGCGGGCAACTGACCGAAGTGGTAAGGAGACGCCCCTACTCGGTTGTTTTGCTTGACGAAATTGAAAAAGCTCACGGAGATGTTTTCAACATTCTGCTGCAAATACTTGATGACGGCAGACTGACCGACGGACAGGGAAGAACGGTTAATTTCCGCAACTGTGTAATCATAATGACCTCAAATCTCGGAAGTATTTCGATTCAGGAAAATGTTGATGACGAGGAAAAAATGCGCGAGGCTGTTACTCAGGCGTTAAGAGAAAATTTCCGTCCGGAGTTTTTGAACAGAATTGACGAGACGATAATTTTCAAACCCCTCTCAAAAGAGGAAATAAAAAAAATCGTTGAAATTCAGATTGGAATATTGCGTTCACGCCTTGAGCAAAAGGAGATTGGACTTGAAGTGTCTTCAAAGGCCAAAGAAGAACTTGCCGAAAAGGGATATGATCCGGAGTTCGGCGCAAGACCGCTTAAAAGAGTTATACGCAGAGAGTTGGAAGACCCGATTGCCAAACTGCTTCTTGAAAATAAATTTGGAAAGGGAGAAACGGTAAAAATTACGGTGAACAAGAAGGGATTGAGTTTCAATAGAGCCACGAAACAGGCTTAAACCATATTTCAATAAACATTATGTCGGAGCAATCGCCGTCCTCAGCCACTCTGATAACTAGTGCGTCGCATCTCCTGCTCCTTGGGGAATACGAATATCCGCCACCATTTCCTGAATTTCCTTTGGAGGAGGCGGTGTCACCGCACTGACTATAAAAGCCACAATGAAATTCACAAACATCCCCAAAAAGCCGATACCTTCCGGCGTTATACCCCAAAGATAATCTTTGCTCGTTGTCATAAACTGAAAATAAACAATATAGCCAAGGGTAAATGACATACCGCTTACCAGGCCTGCTATGGCCCCATACTTATTCATACGCTTGGAAAAAATACCCATCAATAAAGTGGGAAAAAACGATGAGGCTGCCAGGCCAAAAGCAAACGCCACAGTCTTGGCCACAAATGCAGACGGAGGATTTATACCAAAATAAGCGGCTACGGCCACTGCCGCAAACGATGACAAACGCGCATAAAACACCTCCTTCTTCTCGCTTAATTGAGGATTAACAATTTTCTTCATCAAATCATGGGATATGGAAGCAGATAGCACCAGAATCAATCCGGCCGCCGTAGATAACGCTGCCGCAACACAGCCGGCCATCACCAGAGCAACGACCCACGAAGGCAAGCCCGCCATCTCCGGATTAGCCATCACAAGAATATCCCTGTCATAATACACCTCATTGCCGGAATCTCTCACAGGGGTATTGTTAAACAAACGCTGACCATGAGCGCCTACAACAGGCTCACCTGCCGTATTTTCTTGCCGGTCGGGTGTTTTCTCTTCAAAAACGGCTCCACTGCGATACTGAATAATACCATCGTCATTTTTATCCATCCATGCAATCAAGCCGCGGTTCTCCCAGTTCTTAAACCAGTCAGGAACTTCGGCATAGGAAACATTATTCACTGTGGTAATAAAGTTTGTTCTCGCAAAAGCGCCAATTGTTGGCGCTGTAAGGTAAACGACAGCAACAAAAGCAAGCGTCCAACAAGCTGTTTGACGCACTGCCTTAACATCACTGACGGTAAAATAGCGCACAATAACATGAGGCAAACCTGCCGTCCCAAACATCAATGCCGCAGTGATACAAAACAAACTCCATTGGGACAATGATCCATCGGTATACTGTGCAAAACCCAACTCAACATTTAATTCATTAAGCTTCTGAAGCAACGAAACTCCCGAAGCATTGCCCCCGGGCGCATATTCACTCACCAGGCCCAGCTGAGGCAACGGCACATCTGTCAACAAAACTGAAATAAATACGGCGGGAATAGTGTAGGCAAACACCATAACACAATACTGTGCAACCTGGGTATAGATAATCCCCCTCATCCCGCCGAGAGCCGCATCAATAAAAACAATGCCGCCGCCAATTAAAACACCGCTTGAAACATGAATATCAAACAAACGGGAAAATACCAGACCCACACCCCGCATCTGACCCATGATATAGGTCGTACAGATGAATATGGCACAAATAATCCCCACAAAACGTGCAAAGTTGGAATAAAAACGATCCCCCAAAAAATCAACAACCGTGAACTTGTTGAACTTGCGCAAGTAAGGAACCATAAGGGAGGTCAATATGACAAAGCCGCCGGTCCAACCCATTAAAAAACGGGACGCATCATAACCGGATGCCGCAACAATACCTGCCATAGATATGAACGTGGCAGCTGACATCCAGTCAGCCGCAGTAGCCATCCCGTTGGCAAAGGCTGACACCGATCCGCCCGAAACATAATATTGCTTTGTTGAACTTACGCGTGAGCGAATGGCAATGCCAATATAAATGGCAAAACTAGCCCCTATAAAAAGGTAGTTCCAAGAATCCTGTGATATTCTTGCCCCTCCTAGTCAGAAAAATTATGCTTATCCCAATGGTTACTACATTAAGCCCACCATATTTAAGGGCAACAACAAAATGCGTGTCTTCCAGGAAGAGATTTTCGGCCCGGTGGTCAGCGTAACCACCTTCAAAGATGAGGCGGAGGCAATTGAAATATCAAACGATACAATGTACGGCTTGGGAGCAGGTGTTTGGACTCGGGACCTTCACCAGATGCAAAATACGGCACGAAGCATTCAGGCGGGTCGTATATGGTGCAACTGCTATCATGCTTACCCTGCTCATGCTTCCTTCGGTGGTTACAAAAAATCAGTCATAGGCCGCGAGACGCATAAAATGATGTTGGATCACTATCGTCATACCAAAAACATGCTGATGTCCTATAGCAAACAACCTTTGGGATTTTTCTAAGAGGACGTGATACTGTCATTTCAGGAGAGTGTGCTCGTCTATGGAGATCAAATATGAGCATAAGTAGGGTGTCTATCACCCCCAAAGCTGCGGATGTGGTAGACACGGTTCGCAAGCAGCATGGCGAGCTGATTTTTCACCAAAGCGGCGGTTGCTGTGATGGATCAGCTCCGATGTGTTTGGAAAAAAAAGAATTTCTCATCGGTAGTCGGGACTTGTTGCTGGGAACAATTCATGGCTGTAATTTTTACATGGCCAAAGAACAATTTTCTTACTATAAAACCATGCACATAACAGTTGATGTTACCCAGGGCAGAGGCTCCAGTTTTTCGCTGGAAATTCCTCTTGGACTCAGATTTATGACCGTTTCCCGGCTGTTCAGCGAGGATGAGTTAAGTCAGTTGGAAGAGATTGATTAGGAGGAAACCGGCTTCCTGCGTGCTGTGTGGCACACAAGTTATTATCGTAGACAGTTGTTATGAAATAAAAACTATATTCAAATCTCATCTCAAAAATTATTTAGTCACTGTTTTTCACTAAGTAAGCTGGAAAGCAATCCAGGTTTAATCCCTTAACAACGTCTCTCAGTACCGCGAGGAATTGACAGTCTACAAGTTCAATTGACCGAGCAGAGAAACGAACCTTTCAAGGTGTGTCCTTATTTCAAGACAAAATTTTGGGGAGTTGGAGGCGCAATACTCAATTCACATTAACCACTGACGCCTTCCTGACAGCCTTCAATCACTTTGATTGGCCGGCTTATTTACATTAAGAAATTATGCCTTCACACCGTGTGTAAAGCTTTCCATAGAATTTCATATCAATACTTTCTCCTTTGGCCCTATGTATTTGAACCTTGACTTTCGTTTATAGAGAAAACTCTCCGTATGTATATGTATGGTTCAAAGACAGATTAAAAAAGTTAATATTTTCGTTGCAACATTTTTTGTAGATATAATCAACCATATTCATAGACAGGTTCCCACTTTATTGGGAACAATGAAAGAAAAAACAAGAGAGATTTACACAATGAAAAATAAAATCAAAATCGGTCTCATAGGCGCGGGCACGGTCGGATGCGGTGTTTATGAAACAATACGGCGCAACCGGAAAATTATTCGTGAAAGAACCGGCGTTGACGCCGTAATTAAACTTATTGCAGACATAGAACCAAACAGAAAAAGACCCGTCAAAATACCGAAAAATCTTTTTACAAAAGACGCGTATCAACTTATAAACGACCCGGAAATTGACATCATTATTGAACTCATCGGCGGGACGACAACCGCGGGTGAATTCGCGCTTGCAGCGATAAAAAACGGCAAACACCTGGTTACCGCAAATAAAGCCCTGCTCGCGGTCAGAGGAAAAGAGATTTTTTCCGCCGCTGAGGCCAATGAAGTCCTTATCGGATTTGAAGCAAGCGTCTGTGGCGGAATACCTCTGATACAGAGTCTCAGAGAGGGACTCTGCGCCAATAACATACTGTCAATCCAAGGCATAATGAACGGCACTTCAAACTACATACTGCACACAATGTCCGAAGAGAAAAAACCTTTCAAACAAGCCCTTGCGGACGCCAAACAAAAGGGATATGCGGAGGCGGACCCGTCTTTTGACATAAACGGAACGGACTCGGCACATAAACTTCTGATAATGATAGCGCTCGCCTGGGGAAAACTTTTCAGTCTGAAAGACCTCACAATTGAGGGAATAGCGGACTGTTTGACCCGGGATGACATCTCATATTCGGAACAGCTCGGATATAAAATCAAACCGCTCGCCGCGGCGAAAATTTCAAGAGAAGGCGTGGAAGCGGGCGTATACCCGGCCCTTGTGAGAAAAGAAACACAAATCGCGGCGGTTGAAGGCGTGTTTAACGCGGTGCATATTGAAGGAGACGCGGTGGGCCCGACTATGTTCTACGGAATGGGAGCGGGAATGATGCCGACCGCAAGCGCGGTTGTAAGCGATGTTGTGAGGATAGCAAAGGGAGCGGGAACCTGGAATACTGCGGGAAGTTTTTCGGGCGGAGCGAAAAACCTGAAAATGGTTCCGAGACAAAATGTTTTAAGCGGGTTCTACGCCAGATTTCAGGCCGAGGATTCTCCCGGAATCCTTGGAAAAATATCCGCCGTTCTCGGAAAGCACGGAATAAGCATAGATTCTGTAATTCAGAAACCTCACGGCTCGGCAAAAAAAGTTCCCGTTGTTATAACAACACGACAAGCTCAGGAAAAAAATATGAAGAAGGCGGCCAATGAGATTGAAAAACGAATAACGAAACTCCCGACCGTAATTTTAAGAATCGGGGATATTTAAATCCGCGGGAAATTATAAAAAATCCAAAGCCTCTTCCGCGGCGCGCTGTTCCGCCTGTTTTTTGTTTTTCCCCTGTCCTCTGCCAAATATTCCGGAACCGTCTCCAACTTCACTGAAAAAATATTTGTTATGCTCAGGTCCCGTCTCATGAGTTTCATAAACCGGAAGCGTGCCGAATTTTTTGTGAAAAACCCTCTGCAATTCGGATTTGCAGTCAGTGGCGGCGTTCCATTCCTCTCTGTTCCCCATGATTAAAACCGAAACAATTTCACGCGCCGCCGCATAACCTCCGTCAAGAAAAACCGCTCCGACAAAAGCCTCAAAAACGTCCGCAAGGTTTGAAGTTTTCCGGCCGCCCGCCCTGCTCTCGCCTTTGCCAAATAGGAGACATCCCGCAAAACCCAGTTTTTCTGCGTAACCGGCAAGGTTCTCTCCTCTGACAATTGCGCTTTTTTTGACGGAGAGTTCTCCTTCATCCGAATCGGGGAAAATATTCCAGAGAATTTCCGAGGCCACACACCCGACAACCGAATCTCCGAGAAACTCAAGTCGCTGATTGTCAACACCGCCTCCTTTTTCATTTCTGTATGAAGGGTGAATAAAGGCGGTTTGAAGAAGCTCCGGATTCTTAAATTCATAGCCGATTTTGAGGTTTTTCATTGGATGTATTATACCCGTGACACGGCCTCGAAGCCGCACTGTGTATTTGACGATGGGTAAGGGGTTATGTAAACTGCGCCGCGGAAATCAAAAGCTGGTGCGTCCCTTAAATGAAGAAAATTGAAGCGATAATAAAGCCTTTCAAGCTTGAGGATTTGAAGGAGGGTTTGAAAGATATTGGGGTTCAGGGGATGACGGTGAGCGAAGTCAAGGGGTTCGGCAGGCAGAAGGGGCATGCCGAGATTTACCGCGGAGCCGAATATGTAATTGACTTTATTCCCAAGGTCAAAGTTGAGATTGTTGTTACCGACGAGATGGCTTCAGAGGTTATTGAGGTAATAAAAGAAAGCTCAAAAACCGGGAAAATAGGAGACGGGAAAATATTCATAATCCCCGTTGAAAACTCCGTGAGAATAAGAACGGGGGAACAGGGAAATGACGCAATCTAAAAAACTAAAAAAATTTATTTTTCAATTAAGGAGATAAAAAATGGCAGTACAAAGAAAAAAAGCCGCTCCCAAAGGCGGCATAAAATCAAACAAAACGGAGATTGCAAAAGCGGTCAAGCTCATAAAAGACAGCAAGGCCGAGTTTGTTGATTTGCGCTTTCTTGACTTTGTCGGAATGTGGCAGCACTTCACCGTTCCCGCAAGCGAATTTGTCGCTTCAACTTTTGAAGAGGGAATGGGATTTGACGGCTCAAGCATCAGGGGCTGGAAAACCATTAACGCAAGCGACATGCTAACCGTGCCAGATCCTTCAACGGTTAAACTTGACCCTTTTATGGAGAGACCCACAGTGGCGGTTCTCTGCAACATAGTTGACCCTATAACAAAAGAGCCCTACTCACGCGACCCGAGAAACATTGCCGCAAAAGCCGAAGCCTACATGAAAAGCACCGGAGTGGCTGACACGGCATATTTCGGTCCCGAACTTGAGTTTTTCATTCTTGAAGATATTCGCTACGACCAGACCGCAAATTCTGGCTACTACTTTGTGGATTCCGACGAGGGGATATGGAACTCCGGGAGTGATGATTTCCCGAATCTCGGATACAAACTCAGGCACAAAGAAGGATATTTCCCCACCCCTCCGGCCGACAGCCACCACAACTTGAGGGCGGAAATGGTTTCGGTCATGCAGAGCCTGGGCATTGTGGTTGAAGCCCATCACCATGAGGTTTCAACGGGCGGACAGGCTGAAATTGACATGAAGTTTGCCCCTCTGCTCTCAATGGGCGACCAGATGATGTGGTATAAATACATCTGCCGTAATGTCGCCCGCAAAAACGGCAAAACCGTAACATTTATGCCCAAGCCCCTTTTCGGCGACAACGGTTCGGGAATGCATATCCATCAATCGCTGTGGAAAAAAGGCAAACCGCTCTTCGCAGGCAACGGATATGCCGGGATGAGCGAAACGGCAATGCATTATATCGGCGGCATATTGAAACATGCCCGCGCAATATGCGCTTTCAGCAATTCAACAACAAACTCCTACAGAAGACTCGTGCCGGGCTTTGAAGCGCCGGTAAATCTTGCTTATTCGGCGAGAAACAGAAGCGCGGCGGTGAGGATACCAATGTATTCCCCGAGCCCCAAAGCAAAAAGGCTTGAGTGCAGATTTCCCGACCCTTCATGCAACGGATATCTGACATTTTCGGCAATGCTCATGGCGGGGCTTGACGGAATTGAAAATAAAATAAAACCCGGAGACCCGATGGACAAAGACATCTATGCCCTCGGACCCGAAGAACTGCAGAACATACCTTCCGTCCCCTCTTCTCTTGAGGATGCTCTTAAGTCTCTTGATGCGGACCATGATTTTCTGCTCAAGGGCGGAGTGTTTGACGAAGACCTGATCCGGACATGGGTGGAATACAAAATGGAAAACGAGGTCAATCCCATCAGGCTGAGACCCGTTCCGCAGGAATTCATTCTCTACTTTGACGTCTGAATTGAACTCAAAATCAGACTTAAGCAAAAGAGATTAACATCAGCACATCAATATACTATGATGTCTTTATGAGAACAACACTGACACTGGATGAAGACCCTGAAAAAGGAAAGTCGTCTTGGTAATAAGCCATTCAAACAAGTGGTAAATGAGGCGGTGCGCAGAGGCATGAGTCCCCGACCGGGAAGCAGGCGCTCTCCCAAGTTCAAGGTTGTTCCCAACCGCAGCAAACTCGTCACCGGAATATATCCGCAAAAACTCAATCAGCTGAATGACGAAATGGGAACGGCAGAATTTGCAAAACGCGCCAAATTATAGTGCCTGATATCAACCTGCTGGTATACGCATACAACATCGGAGCGCCCGAACATGCAAAAGCAAAACTCTGGTGGGAAAAAACCGTCAACGGCGACAGGCCGGTCGGCATGCCGTGGGCGGTATCGGCCGGATTTGTGAGACTGGCGACTCATCCCGGTGTTTTAACAATCCCATATCCGCCTCATCGGCGGTTGACCATATAAAGTCGTGGTTTCAATACGAACACATAATCCCAATTAATCCGGGGGTGAGGCATCTGGAATATTTCCGTCAAAATCTGGATGCCGACGGAGTCGGAGTAAATCTTGTAACCGATGCGCACATCGCCGCCCTTGCAATAGAATATCAGGCCAAGGTTAATTCCAATGACGCGGACTTTGGCAGATTTCCCGGACTGCGATGGATTAATCCCTTATAAAAAGTGATTACGCTGACGAAATACTGACTGAAAAATAACCGGCCGTATGCATGGCGCTAAAACAAGTTAAGTATCGCGCCTCCGGGACTGCCGAAAAAGCTTATAGTCCAGCCATATTTCCTATAAAACTGAAAACGAATCCCAAACCATGCCGATAGGCTATATTCTGAAATAACTCTCTACAAACAGGATGATGCTATTGGGCAATTCCCAGATAATTCGGGGCGGCTGAACAGGAGCAATTGTCACCAATATACAAAGGCACCACTAAGGGACAAACACCATCCGGAAGCAAATCCCAATCATTAAAACTGTCGGGTAAAACACATCTGGTTGCATGTGCATGAAACCATCCAAAAAAGTGAGCACCGGCATCCTTGGATAATGCTAAAACCAATACAAACAATATAGCGGCAACCACAACTGTCACATACAAGAAAGATTTATTAGTTAGCACTTTGAAATCTCCTCCTCCCACTTTTTATTGCTCGGAAATAAGGAGCCGGACCTTGCTTACTATTCAAAAAGAGATTTGAAAGTTCCGCTTATTTCCCGTGAGGGTCTTTTATTCACAGAGACCCGACAGAGCGGGGCTCTTTTCAAATAGTAAGCTGTCAGAAGCTCATCCAAGACTTAAGCGGATGTCAACAACCAAAAATTCCGCGTTTCAAAAATGACTTGTTAATGCGCGAGTTAATCCGTGTTTTGAAACTCTCTCAAGACCTTAATAAACTCGTCTCCATATTTATCAAGTTTCGTGCGGCCCACACCGGGAATAAAAGACATTTGCAGCAAATCAGCCGGTTTTTCATTTGCCATTGCGGCAAGGGTTGAATCATGAAAAATCATATACGGCGGAAGGTCCTGTTCCCTTGCAAGGCGCAAACGCAATTCCCGCAGCTTTTCAAAAATAGGCATGTCCGCCTCACCAACGGCTTTTGAGACTCGTAACCGCTTATACTCCCTTCTCCGTTTTCCCGGCTTCTGCCTGTCCGGCATTTTACGGAAAAACATATTTCCCTTTCCGCGCATCAAAGTGTTTCCCCTCTCCGTAAGGCGGAGACCTCCGTAGCCGTCTGATTTCGGAGTAAGCGCGCCCGCGGCGACAAGCTGTCTGATAACCGAACGCCACTGCGCGGGGTCAAGTTCAGTTCCCGCTCCGTAAACCTTCAGACTGTCGTGCCGGAAATTCCTTATCCTTTCCGTATCTTTTCCGAGCAGCACATCTATAAGGTAGCCCACACCGAACCTCTTGCCCGTGCGGTAAACACACGAAAGAGCCTTCTGTGCGGCGACGGTTCCGTCCCATGTTTCGGTGGGAGCGAGGCAGTTATCGCAGTTGCCGCACCGGGTTTCATATTCTTCACCAAAATATACGAGCAGCGATTTTCTGCGACATCCAGAAGTTTCACAAAGCCCCAGCAGGGAGTTGATTTTTGAACGTTCAGTCCTTTTGAACTCTTCATCGGCTTCAGACTTATCAACCATTTGAATCAGCATCACCAAATCCTGCAGCCCGTAACTCATCCAGGCGCTCGCGGGCAGACCGTCACGTCCGGCGCGGCCGGTTTCCTGATAATATGACTCAATGCTTCCCGGCAGATTCAAGTGCGCCACAAAGCGGACATCGGGTTTGTCAATACCCATTCCGAAGGCTACGGTCGCCACTACAATGACCGCTTCTTCCCGCAGAAAGCGGTTGTGGGTTTTCATCCTTTCCTCACCGGTCATTCCCGCGTGGTAAGAAATTGCGGCAAGCCCTTTTGAGGAAAGCCAGGCGGCGGTTTTTTCCACGCCTTTGCGAGACATACAGTAAACAATCCCACTGTCGCCACTGTGTTTTTCATTGATAAAATCAAGCAGAGCCCCCCTCGCCTCGCCGGACTCGTTTATGTTTATAGTGTAGAAAATGTTGGGTCGGTCGTAACCAGAAACATATTCTTCCGCTGAGCCCAGAACCAACTACAACTAGTGCTACTGCTACTACTACTAATGTATAAACAAAATGGTAATAGGCTCATTAATTTTTGAAAACTCTCATTTCAAACGCAAATATAGTAATTCCAAAATTTTCTAAAAAAGTATTAAGGTGAATTTACCAGAGGTAGGGTGGCCATACGTCCCGTTTTGGCCGGGACAGTCCCGTTTTTAGGCCTTGGTCCCGGTGTCCCGCCCAGTTTACCACTTTGTCCCGGAATTTTTGATTAAAAATTTGCTTTTATTAATACAGTATGTCAACGATACACAAACGAGCCATTTGTTATACTATATAACTTGAAAGGCACAAATTCTTAGCTTTATGGCGTCACAGACCGAGTGCTACACTACAGATACGTTAGCATTACTTTACGCAGGTGCAGGATGGTTAAAGCAGCGTACAGAGCTGTTAAGGAGAAGGTACAGAGCTGTTAGGAGAAGGTACAGAGCTGTTTAGCTGTTTTTTTGTCATTAAAAACTTAACCTAGTCTCAGCAAACACGAGCCAATAAAAACTTTTGTCATTAAAAACTTTAGCTGTTTTTTTCGGTAAAAGTTGACAGAAGTTGATGTAACAGCGTAACGTAACAGTAACTGGATTAATTTTTACTATTAAGACATTTTGCCCAAAAGAAAATGTAACGTTACAATTGAGTTGAAGCGAGAATTTCCTTATCTGAAAGACACTGGAAATGGTAAAGTGCTGTGCAATCATTATGGTTCTCTATGTTCAATATAGTCCATGGTGGACGTGCAGACGTTAATAACCATTTAGGTAGCAAAAAGCACCAAGCCGCTGTTGAAGCAGCTGCATCCTCATCTCTAGTGACTTCTTTTTTCAAAGATGTTGGCTCCGCCTCCGTTGCTACTCTAGCTTTGGCTGCTAAAGAAGCAACTTTTGCTTATACTGCTACTCACGGGCAAAGTTTCAGAAGTTCTGATTGTACAACCAAGTTGGTCTCAAAACTGTTTGAACCTAAATTCTCGTTAGAGAAAACTAAGTGTGAAGCTATAGTTGTTAAGGTCATTGCCCCGATGTGTATTGAAGAACTTCACCAAGAGTTAGATCAAATTAACTTAATCACTGTGTCAATTGATGCGTCCAACATGAAAGAAGTGAAACTTGTGCCGATTGTGGTTCGCTGCTTTTTACCAGAAAGTGGCGTTAAGGTAAAACTTTTGGAATTTAAATCGGTTCCCGGAGAAACAGCTAAACTATTAAGTGAATACCTGCTCTCAGTTCTAGACTAAACAAAACTTAAAGATGAATTGATTGGATTTTGTGCGGACAACTGCAACACTAACTTTGGCGGTGTTTATAGAAGAGGACATAATAATGCATTCTATAAAGTTAAGGATAACATTAAACGACACCTTGTAGGCATCGGATGTACAAGTCACATCGTACACAACTGCCTTCAGCATGCTGTGAATACTTTGCCAGTATGCGTAGAAAGCCTTGTCGTAAAAATTTATAAATTCTTTCATATTTACACTGTTCGGGGTTTCCGAACTTAAAGAGTTTTGCGATTTTGCTCATGTTGAGTACCAATGACTTTTGCAGAACGGCAATACCAGATTTTTGTCGTTGCTACCCGCTTTAGTGAGGGTTCTTGAGTTGTTTGAAGCATTGAAAAGCTACTTTAATTCACAAGAACATTGTCCAACTATAAATCGCCAATGCTTTGAGAATCCAACCCAAGAACTCTATCTGTGCTTCGTTTATGGACAGCTGAAGTACAGTACTTTAACGAAACAATGTTAAAGTTGGAGAGACAAAAGACGAGTGCTGTGGATGTAGCGATTATTCTCACAGAATTGAAGTTAAACCTACACGAAAAAAGAGTTAATAATTTTGTTCTACACCAAGCAAAGTGTGTATTGGAAAAGCTTGAGAAAGATGGAGACGTGAATGCAAAATTTTTTTAAGCAAACTACATGCTTTTACGAGAAATGTGAATCATACCTGGATGTTTATCGACATGCCTACGAAGGTGTGACACCTCATCTTTGGCTAAACTCAAGTGAAGATTTATCCTGGCATCCTGTATCTGCATCAGCGGAAAAGATCAACTTCATGTTTGCGAAGCAAATAATCGATATTGACGCTCTTTTCAACGAGCACGTTGTGGAGTGAAAAACTACAACTCTGCAAGCGATAGAAAAGAGAGATGGAAAAATACAACCACATCTTATGAGCTAAAGTGGACCCAATTGCTACAGGCTTTCAAGGATAAAGACATTCCCATTTCAAACTTTCAGAAACTGGTCGAGTTTGTATTTTGCGTACCAGGAACATCAGCTCCGGTTGAAAGAATTTTTTCAATCATGAAAAATATGTGGTCTGATGACAGAAGCAGTACGCACGAAAAAAATGTCAAAGCTCTCTTCGTGTGCGAAAGTAACATTGATTTGACATGTACCGAATTTTATGAGAACATAAAATCAAACGTTGTGCTATTGAAAAAGGTGCTAGGCATAGATAAATATCAATGATTATTTGATTTGTTGATCAACCGTAATTCGTTTTCTTTTTGTGTGTTTAGTACCATCGGGCTGCTCTAACTGGTGATTTGCCAAAAAAGATCAATTTCACTGTATCTAAAATGCACAGTACTTTACTGTACTTACATAGTGTGATTTACGTGTATCATATAGAACTTTAGCATAGCGTCGTGTTGGCAGCTTGCAATAAGCGTCCCGTTTTTGCATTTCGAAAAAATGGCCAGCCTACCAGAGGTGGAGTCGAGGACACAAGACTCGAGGCCAAGGACACAAAAAAATTTCGAGGCCAAGGCCAAGGACAGACCCTCTCGAGGCCAAGGCCAAGGACCAAGGACACAGACGCTAGTGTTCTCAAGAAAAAAAAAAAAAGGTCCTGAAAAAATTTTTTCACTCGATCTCAAAAAAAAGGTCTTCAAAATTTTTTTTCAGGCAAAAAACGTCTTCAAAAAATTTTTTTTCAGGCAATCTCTACTTAAGGAAACCAAAAAAAAGGTCTTTGCAGATTTTCCGCGAGGTTTCTGGCGTTTTCCAACGAAATTTCAGCGGTTCAAAAATAGTGCTGCCCTCGAGCCTAGGACAGGCCAGTTTTGGAGGACTTGAGGCTTCGAGGCCAAGGACTTCAAAATGTGTCCTCGAGGACTCCACCTCTGGAATTTACACCTTAGTATCCTTTTTTCGTCCTGTGGCGTGTCAAAAGAGAGCGCGCTCCGATTGCGGTTAACCGGCTCGGTTGTACAACCTCGAGTGAGCAATGATCTGTTGACTTATAAAGCTATCGATTCCAATTATCTTTCATTTGTGGTAACTTCCATGCTAGTTTTCCACATCGCCACTGGATGAAGCAGGAACTGCGACACACTTCTCCCTTTCTGGAAGCAGTGGTAGGAAGGGGCCTGCTAACGTCGTCTCGAGCGCCGACCATCCAATCACGTCGGGGTCACCAGTGTGGCGTGTCAAAAGAGAGCGCGCTCCGATTGCGGTTAACCGGCTCGGTTGTACAACCTCGAGTGAGCAATGATCTGTTGACTTATAAAGCTATCGATTCCAATTATCTTTCATTTGTGGTAACTTCCATGCTAGTTTTCCACATCGCCACTGGATGAAGCAGGAACTGCGACAGTCCGCTTTTGTACGTATTTTTTTCGTAAAAAAGTATGTGCTTTTTCGTCTGCATTTTTATACGTCCGAATCTACGCTATTTATATATCCAAATCAATTTTCGCTTTAATTTTTTCTGGTCTTTTTGCGCAGAAATTTTGGCGTGTGCGCACTTTTTCAGGGAATTCACCCAGAATTACCGCGGTGTTTTTGTCTGAAATTACGTGAAGACCAAGAAAAGAAAGTCTTCAACCTGAATTGAAGTGGTTTTTGTGCCCGAAAAGTTTATTGTCTGTCTTATTATTGTTCTTTTGTGATCAACAACAAGATGTCTGCACGCAGCAAATTTATGCGCGTACGCAGTCTCTGAAATCTGTGTGCACGCACACACGCGCACAGCTTAGAAGGAACAGTGGTCCAAATCCCCAATTGTCGGCAGGATGGCCGAGAGGGTAAAGGCATCGTTTGTACGACGACTCTAATTGCATGGTCTCAAACCGGAACCCTGGTCACGTTGTTGCGTCCTAAGATAAGACGCTTTACGATGATTTTCTCTGCTTGGGTCTTCGAACAAATAGCAAATTTAGTGGACCAGAATTCGAAAAAAATTTACAGGAACATTGGATCACAAAAAACTCCTTAGCAGGTGCGGATTCCTCCAACCACTGAGTAGTCATTGCAATAAAAAGAGCGCGGATCGTCCAATATTTAGCGTCTGACGCTATACGGTGACAGGAGGTCAGGAGGATAAATATGCACTACAACAACAATCCAGATCAGGGCTCCCTAAACCCCGTTTCGCGGGCGCATGCAGCCCGTGTAAAAAGATTTTGCGGCCGCGTGTGGTTTCGAGATGAACTAGCAAAGATAGTTTGCAAGAAACCAAGTCAATTTTTTTTTTTCGTTTCGATTGGACACCACCTAAAATTTGAACAAAATTTAATCAATTTTTTTGGGGGTCTTTACTTAAATTTCCGCCATTTTTTTAACAACTCTCACTAAAAACCTTTTTTTTCTGGCCGGCACTGATTATGCAGCCCGCTAGAAGTCATTGCGGTTCTTTCCTCAAAAAGTTTAGGCACCCATGATATAGATAATCTAGATTGTCACATTAGGCAAAAGTTTTCCGAACATTTTTTTGGAAAGGGTTAGGGCCAGCGTTTCAGATAGAGTTTTTCAGGGGGTACGAAGACTGATAATTACGATTGCGTTACCCGGAACGATGGCGAATAAGGGGGGGTCCAAAGGGTTTGGACTCCGTAGGCATAGCCAGGATTTTTGATTAGGGGTCCAAATCACAAATCCCTTGCAATGACGTCACCAAAAAATTTCGAAAAGAGGTACTTTTTTGGGGGGCAAAGATATCGTATAATGGAAGATCAGTAGCCGTGGCCTGGTTTGGCAGTTAACCAAGGATTTGCTGAAGGAGATGACTTAAAGGGGGTGAAGCATCCAGCTGGGATTATGTGCAAAAAATAAAGAATAATCTAAAACATATCTTCACCAAGTTTTGCCAGTTTACGTCTTAGCGTTTCTGAGATATTTGATTTCAAAGTAAAAAAATCTTCTAACAGTGTTGCCAGTTAAAATTTCATTTTTCTTAAAATAATGTTCATTGCAATCTTTCACATTGGTTTGAAAGCTCCTGAATGCCAGACTTATGCATGATTTAGTGTTACAACAGAAATACTTCTAAAATTTAAATAGTATATCCCAATTCCTAGAAACTTGGATTTCAACTGGCAACACTGTCGGGGAGATTTCCCAACTTTGAAATGAAATTACTCAGAAATGATAAATCGTAGAAAGCTGAAATTTAGCGAAGAAGTGTTTTAGATGTTTCTTTAATGTTTGCCCATAATCCCAGCTGGATGCTTCACCTCCTTTAAATCAAACGCTGAAAAGTGCGAATGTCTGAATTGGGAGATGTGTTGAGTAAACTATTGTAAGTCAAAGATATCGCAGGGGGTCTGGGAGAGGAGCCCCCAAACGCCGGAGGCTACGGGGTTCTAGGGGTGAAGTCCCCAGCCGCTGGAGTTTTTTTGTAATTTTTTGGAAAAACTAGCTATTTTA
>CBDAQI010000007.1:0-7710 GCA_965198945.1 Thermodesulfobacteriota bacterium
CGGTGAGCACCGCGTCCGAAGAAAAAATTGACGGCGGAACTATTCCCTTGCCCATCGTCTCAACAACCGGCGAGCCGGCCGTAACCGCACCGAGAACGGCAAAAACCGCTATGAGCCAGACCGCCTGTTTTTTCGTCCTTGCGCCCGCTCCATATGAGGAAGCCATAGCGGCGGCGGAATTGTTTGCGCCGATGTTGGCCGCAAGTACCGCCGACAGAACTATGGCGACTATAAAAACCGTCTCCATATCAAAAACCTTCTCAAAATAACCGGCAGACAAAAACCGCCCGCGCTTCCGCCGGAAGACCGGGGAAACGGACTGAAACGCATATTTTCAAAACGCCTTACGGCTAGAAATAAAGAAAAAAACCGCGCACAAAATCACATACAGCGGGAACAGCACGCGCCAACGCGGAAAAAAGCAGGCGCATGGGAAGAAACACAAGAGCTGTTAAAAGTGCAGGACATTTTTTGCCACCTTTTAGACTTTCAAAATATGCGGAACCATTTGAAAAGTCAATCAACCCCGCACATCTCCGGTTTTGAAAGAGGGTTTTTTCGCCGAAGATAAAAACGGAGCGGACAAAATCGCTCCGGTATTGGAGTCAGGATGGAAAACGGAGAAATTTTTGCGGCGGTGAAATTAAGAAAGCCATTCTTGACACGCAGACCGGAAATCCAATTGTTTCCCTTGCCAAAACCGCCGCCCTGTCTTAAAATTAGGGTAGCTGTATACAATAAGGAAAAGCGGATTATGGCCGGACACTCAAAATGGGCTAACATCAAACACAGGAAGGCGGCCGTTGACGCCAAACGCGGTAAAACTTTCACAAAAGTGATACGCGAACTCACCGTTGCGGCGAGGCAGGGTGGCGGAGATGCAGACTCAAACCCGCGCCTGAGAACCGCCATCGCTCTTGCGAAAACAAACAACATGCCCGGCGACACAATTGAAAGAGCCATAAAACGAGGCACCGGAGACATTGAAGGAGCGGATTTTCAAGAGGTCTTCTATGAAGGATACGGGCCGGGAGGAAGCGCGGTTTATGTTAAAGCTCTCACCGACAACAAAAACCGCACCGTTTCGGATATAAGGCATATCTTCAGCAAACACGGGGGGAACCTCGGAGAGAACGGATGCGTCTCGTGGATGTTTGAGATGAAGGGGAGAATTGACTTCGCAAAAGAGACCGACAAAGAAAAACTTTTTGACGCCGCCATAGAAGCGGGCGCCGAAGATGTTCTCAGCGAAGACGGAGAAGCGGCGGTGATAACATCGGTGGAAAATTTTGAGGATGTGAAAAACTCTCTGGAACAGGCGGGTTTCAAATATGAAGCGGCAAATGTGACCATGATTACGCAGAACAATGTAAAAATAGAAGGCAGAGAGGCAAACAAGATGATACAGCTTGTGGAAACCCTTGAAGACAGTGACGATGTGCAGAATGTTTATGCAAACTTTGACATAGACGAAGAAATTCTTGAACAGTTGAGCAGACAATCATAAATGAGGGTCATGGGAATTGACCCGGGCTCAAAATCCTGCGGATACGCAATTGTGGAGCGGGAGGGAACGGAATTCCGTTTCATAGAAAGCGGCGCTATACGTCCGGGAACCAACCTGCCGATCCATGAAAGGCTTCACATCATAGGCAGAGAAATCTCGCTTAAAATTGAGCATTTTTCCCCGACTTGCATGTCCATAGAAAAAGTGTTCGTCGCAAAAAGCGTGAAATCCGCCATTCACCTCGGTCAGGCGCGCGGAGCGGTTCTGATGGCGGCGGGCGGAAGGGAAATATGCGTTTATGAGTATTCCTCCACGGCGGTGAAAAAATCCGTTACAAGCAACGGAAGGGCTTCAAAAGAGGAAGTGCAGAAAATGCTGTCTCTGCTTACGGGCGGAAAAAATTTTGACAGCACGGACGAGTCCGATGCTGTCGCGGTTGCCATCTGCCATATAAACAACATAAAAATAACAAACCGGTGGAAAATTCCAGATTTCGGTCCGCGCAAATCCCCGCGAAGGAGACTTTTCAGTAAGGATGATTTCCCTGCTGAAAGGAAAAGTTCGTAAAAAAAATCCCGAACTCACGGTGATAGAAACATCGGGGGTGGGATACGGCGTCATTGTGTCCGCGCGGACCTTGAGCGAACTGCCGGACGAGGGAGGTGAAGCGGAACTCATCGTGCACACACACCTTTCGGTCAACTCAAGAGAGGGAGCTCTTGAGCTGTTCGGATTTTCATCGTCATTTGAGGAAGACATATTCAGGAAACTGCTCGGCATATCAGGCATCGGTCCGCGCGCCGCTCTGAAAATACTCGCCTCAATTACGGCCGAAGAACTCACCGAAGCCGTTATAAAAGGTGATTTGGACAAAAGAAAAATTCCGGGACTCGGCGCGAAAAGGGCGGCGACCATCATGAACGAACTCAAAGGGAAAGTTTCCGCCGTCTCCGCCCGGCCGCCCCGCGCAAAACGGGAGGTGGAAAACATAGTTTCCGCTCTGAAAAACTACGGATTCAAGAACACGGAAATAGAAAAAGTGGCAAATGAAATTGAGGAGATTGCACAATCATCTGAAAGCATTGAAGTCGCGGTCAAAAATGTTTTGAGCATTATGAGAAGATAAAACGGGCCGCGGCCGGAAATTATGGAAGAACAAACACAGAGAATTACAAGCCCGCAGACCATACCGGATGACAAAAACGCCCCGGCAAATGAGGAAAAATTGCGTCCCGAATTCCTTGCGGATTTTCTCGGACAGGAAAAAACCAGGGAAAAAATGGACATTTTCATCAGAGCGGCGAGAAAAAGAAATACCGCGGCGGACCACCTGCTGCTTTGCGGGCCGCCCGGGCTCGGCAAAACCACACTCGCGCGCATAGCGGCTTGCGAACTCGGAGCAAAACTGCACCAGACTTCCGGGCCGGTTCTTGAGAGAACGGGCGACCTCGCGGCCATTCTTACAAGTCTTGAAGAAAAAGACGTTCTGTTCATAGACGAGATACACAGGACAAACAGAGTTGTTGAAGAATACCTCTACTCCGCGATGGAAGATTTCAGCATAGATCTGCTAATCGGAGAGGGACCGTCGGCAAGGTCAATGAAAATCAACCTTGACAAGTTCACACTTATAGGAGCGACAACCCGGACCGGCCTTATAACATCACCTCTCCATTCACGCTTCGGAATGGAACTGAGGCTGGAATACTATTCCGACAAAGAACTTGAGATGATAATCAGACGCTCCGCAAAGATAACGAAAGTCAAAATAACACCCGATGCGGCCGCCCAGATCGCCGGCAGGTCGCGCGGAACGCCTCGTGTGGCAAACAGGCTGCTGCGGAGGGTCAGTGACTATGCGGAAGTAAAATCAGACGGAAAAATCGGGCCGGAGGAAGCCCGCGCATGTCTGGAAATGCTTGAGATTGACGACCTCGGGCTGGACAGGCTGGACAGAACGATACTTGAAACAATAATCCTCAAATTCGGCGGGGGTCCCGTCGGAGTTGAAACAATAGCGGCTTCGGTAAGCGAAGACAAAGACACTATTGAACAGGTCTACGAGCCGTTTCTGCTGCGGCAGGGCCTGCTTGAAAAAACCCCGAGGGGAAGAAAAGCCACCGCGTTTGCGTGCGGGCATCTGGGAATTGAGACGCCGGAAAAACAAAAAAACCTTCTGTAACGGCTTGTTTGTTTCTTGATTTTATTTGAGCGGAATCTCACGGATGAACTCATCCCAGTGTCCGGTGTTCAGATGAAGCCCGTCCACCTTCGCGCGCACCGCCTTGTATCCGCCCTCTCCGGGGAAAAGGCGCTCAAAAACCTCGTCGCGGATATCAAGCCACCTGCCGCCCGCCCGGTAGTCGGAAAAATAAACAACCGTTTTGTAAGTCCAGACCGGTTTTGCCGTGTGAAGGCGCTGGGAAAACATTCTGTATCTTCCTCTGATCACCCCCATTCTGCGCATCTCCTCCCAGAAAGGAAAAAGGCGCGTTCTGTAAATCTTCAGAAACTCATCTCTGTTGGCGTGCGGAACAACATAAAAGCTCTCTTCAATGACCGAATGAGGGCTGTAATCAAAACCCTCCGCACGGACATCCGAACAGAAAAGAAAAACAATCAGTATGGCGGCGATTTTTTTCATGTTTTCGTCCTCCGGATTTTAATACTTGCGGCGGGTAGTGTAAATTCCCCAATGCGCTTGTTCAAACCGGCGCGTTTCCGGAAAATGCTTCTGACTTTGATAAGACACGGGGAAACGGAGTGGAACAGGCTGCAGAAATGCCAGGGGGCAAGCGACATACCTCTCAACCGGAACGGTATTTTGCAGGCAAAAAAACTCGCCGGCAGTCTGAAGAACAACAAAATTGAAGCCATCTTCTCAAGCGGGCTCACAAGAGCCAATGAAACCGCAGGGGAAATAGTAAAATATCACGCGCTTGAAGTGGGCGTGAATGAGGACTTCAGAGAGATGCACCAGGGAGACTTTGAAGGAGTTGAGTTTTCGGAAATAAGGGAAAAGCATTCAGATAAACTCAGCATGTGGAGGGAAGATCCGGAAAACTTCCGCATACCCGGCGGAGAAACGTTTGGAGAGGTTCAGAAAAGAGCCATGAACGGAATTTCAACCATTGAAAAAAAATGGCGCGGCTCTCAGGTTGTAGTCGTAAGCCACAACCTGACAATCATCTCAATGCTTTGCAAATTCAGCGGAACTCCGATTTCGCGTTTCCGGGAATTCAGTGTAAACGAAGCGTCAAAGAGCGTTATTATGTACGAAAACGGGAACTATATCGTCCGCTCAATCAATGACACCTCGCACCTTGACGGCCTCACGGCGGAATAAAGATCCGATGAAGGAAAAAATAAGAGAAAAGGTTCTGGCCGCCATTGATGCTCGTGGCCAAACCCCGGACGGCTTTGAATTTGAAATAGAAATTCCGAAACGGAAAGAGTTCGGTGATTTTTCAACAAACGCCGCGATGATTCTTTCAAAAAGTGCGAAAACCGCCCCGCGGGAACTTGCGGGACAAATTGCTGATTCCCTTCAAAAAAACAGCCCGGACATATTTGAAAAGACTGAGGTTGCGGGGCCGGGTTTTGTCAATTTATTCGTAAAACCTTCCGTGTTTTTATCAAAACTTCCCGAAATAGGGGAGGAAAAAGAGTTTTTCGGTTCTTGCGGCAAGAAAGACAAAACCGTTCTGATTGAGTTTGTAAGCGCAAACCCCACGGGACCCCTGCATTTCGGGCATGCGCGCAACGCCGTTGTTGGGGATGTTCTGGCAAATGTGCTTGATTTTGCGGGATGGGAAGTTACGAGGGAATTTTACATAAACGACGCGGGAAGGCAGATAACCATGCTCGGGGAATCGGTCAGGGCAAAAGTGCTGAAACTGCTCGGCGCCGAAGCGGAAATTCCCGAAGACGGATACGCGGGGGAATATGTTTCGGAAATAGCCCGTGAAATTTTTGAAAACGAGGCGGCGGAATCGGAAAAAACGGACGCGGATTTCTGCGGACGCACGGCTTGTGAAAAACTGCTCGGCGCAATAAAAAAAGACCTTGAGTTCATAGGGGTTGAGTTTGACAACTGGACAAGCGAAACGAAGCTGCTGCGCTCGCAAAACAGGAATGGCAAAACCATGCTTGACGAAGCGATGCAAAAACTGCGCGCCGTGGATGCGGTTAAGACCGAAGACGGAGCCGAATGGTTCAAATCAACCGAATACGGAGATTCCCAGGACTGGGTTCTGATAAAAAAAGACGGCTCTCCGACCTATTTTCTCGCAGACATAGCCTACCACCGGGAAAAATTTTCAAGGGGCTGCGACAAACTCGTGAATATATGGGGAGCCGACCATCACAGCCATGTGGCGAGAATGAAATCAGCAGTTAAGGCGGCCGGTCTTGACAGTTCGGCGCTTGAAGTTCTTCTCATACAGTTTGTCCGCCTTGTGAAAAACGGCAGCGAAGTGTCAATGGGTAAAAGAGCGGGCAGTTACGTAACACTGCGGGAGGTGGCCGAAAGGGTGGGTGCGGACGCAACGCGGTTTTTTCTTCTTATGAGAGCGGCGGAAAGCCATCTTGATTTTGACCTTGGGCTTGCCTGCAGACACTCAAATGAAAATCCCGTTTACTATGTCCAATATGCTCATGCGCGCATTGAAAGCATAAGACGAACCGCAGCCGAACGGAAAGTGAATGCGGCGGCGGACAACATCGGGCTGCTCACGCTTGAGGCGGAGGTTGAAATCACCAAGCTGCTTCTGTCATTTCCCGATGCGGTGAGTGAAAGCGCACGGACTCTGTCTCCCCATAAAATCGCGTTTTATCTTCAGGAGGTTGCGGCCGCTTTTCACTCATACTACAATTCAAACAGGATCGTTACGGATGATGAGAAACTGTCTTCTGCGCGACTTTTTCTTTGCGAATGTGTAAGAATAGTGTTGAAAAACGGTCTCGGACTCATCGGAGTCTCGGCGCCGGAAAGAATGTAAAAGGCGGGAACGGATAAATGAGCACGGAAACCGACAAGGAAATATTCAGCAGAAGCAAAAATGGCAGGGGCCCCGAAGGGACGAAGATTCTAGGACGGAGCGTCAAAATTCTCTGGCTTATGCTTATAAAACCCATTGAAGACTATCTGATAAGCAAAAGATGCCACCCGGACGCGCTGACTTATACGACCCTAATTGTCTCAGGTCTGACGGGTCTGTTTTTTTCGCTGGGCTGGGTTTTCCTTGCCGGAGTTTTTCTTCTTGCCGGCTCAACGGCGGATATTTTTGACGGACGGCTCGCAAGGTTTCTCAATGTCTCCTCCAAAAGAGGAGCTTTTCTTGACTCGTCGGTTGACAGGGTGGCGGAGCTGCTGATCTATCTTGGAATTATGAGCCATCTGCGCGACTCGTTTTTTATCTATGTGATACTCCTCGTGGTGGGTTCGTCCATTTTCGTAAGCTACATAAGGGCTCGCGCAGAGGGGCTGGGAATAGATTGCAGTATGGGCGTTATGCAGAGAACCGAAAGAGTGGTTTATCTGGGAATAGGATCCCTTTTGAACTTCATCGTTGACACTCTCGCCCGGTTTGCGGGTTTCGGCGGGGGAGACTACGGAATTAAAATCGCCCTTCTGGCCTTGCTCGGTTTTTCAACCTACACGGCGTTTGAGCGTGTGCGGTATACAATCAATCGTATAGAAACGGAGGAAAGAAAAGACACGGAGGTGAATCGGTGGAGAGCGCCGCGTCCCTAACCTTTGACCCTTTCCTTTATCCTGCTCGCCTTTTTGGAAAGGCCGCGCATATAATAGAGCTTGGCTCTTCTGACCTTGCCTGCGCGTTTGACTTCAATCTTGTTTATAAGGGGTGAATTGACGGGGAAAATTCTTTCAACACCGACTCCGTATGAAACTTTTCTGACCGTAAAGGTGCTTCTTGACCCCCCTCCCTTACGGCTGATAACCGTTCCCTCAAACACCTGGTTTCTTCTTTTGTCACCCTCAAGAATGTTGTAGTGAACCGCAACGGTGTCTCCGGGACGAAAAGCCGGAATGTCATCTCTGATTGACGGTTTTTCAAATTCTCTTATTATTTCGCTCATTGCAGTCTCTCCAAATCAAAATTCACAGGAAAAAAGTCTGTCCATTATGGCCGCCGCCGCACTGCGAACCGAAAGATGGTTGTAATCACCATATCCTCTGA
>CBDAQI010000008.1:0-13402 GCA_965198945.1 Thermodesulfobacteriota bacterium
AAGGTCGCTGACGCCGCTGCATAACAAACACCGCCGATAAAAGCATTTCGATTGGCAAATATGACTTCTTTTTCTTCCCCTGTATCCTCATCAAGACTGATATAACCGCTTCCCACCGCCACGCATTGGGGGCGTGCGAATAAATGAAGCAATAATGTTTCAATGCGATGGGGATGGCTGAGATCATCGGCATCCTGCCAGAGCCAGAAACGCCCCCGCGCCCGGGATATCAAATGATTGCAGACCACCCCCAGACCCTGGTTTTTCTCAGAGCGCACCAGGCTGACCGGAATCTGATCCCCCACCACATCAATAATGGCCTGGCGCGATAACGGACACGCCGAACCATCGTCATGCACCACAATCTCAAAATTGCGATGACTTTGGGCCGCTAAACTCTCCAGACAGGCCCTAAAATAGCGCTCCCCATTGTAATACGCGATCAGGACGCTCACCAAAGGCGGTTGATCCCCATAAGGAAAACGCAGAGCTTGCACCTTCTCGTCGGGCTTGATTTCAAGATGCTCACAGAAAAAATCATCCCCGGGAACCTGGAAGACCCTATCGTCAATCAGGGCGTCCAACGGATCGGCCCGACCCGCCCGACGCATCCGCGCCGCATACCGCGCCAGCATCCGAAACCGAAAACAAACAGCTCCCCTTGACCCCATGATGCTGGTACCATGTTGACGATACATATATAAAGGCGGGTCGATATTGGTGATGGCATAGCGCTCGGCCATCCGCAACAACCAGTCCCCATCGGCACCCTCGCCCCCGTCATGACGCATCAAACCCGCATGAGACGCCGCCTCACGGCGGCTCATGACGCTGGGGCAGGCAAGTTCAGGATCAATCCGATGATGGTCCGGGTCTTGCGGAAAACTCTCATCCCCCAGAGAGCGACCCCCGGCGTCAATTCGGGTTATACCGGTCCCCACCGCCCCGAATTCCTCATGACCATTGAGAAAATCCACCTGCTGCTGCAAACGATCAGATCTCGAAAGGTCATCCGCATCCTGCCAGGTCACAAAATCCCCGGTAACCGCAGCCAAAAGAGCGTTACACGCCGCCCCCGTCCCCTTGTTGGTGGCAAAAGGCGGCAATAAGAAATCCGTTTATCCCCATCAGCATATTGCTGGGCAATAGCCAGACTATCATCCGTCGATCCATCGTCCTGGATCAACAAACGCCAGTCGCCATAATTCTGCGCCAGAATGCTCTCAATCGCCGCCCGGATATAACCACCCGCATTATAGACCGGCATCAGAATATCAACCTGGCTACTACTCCTTTGCATCTTTTCTAACGTCTTACCTGAAAGAGAAAAAAATATTTTTTACTATACGATGAAATACATAGTCAGTTTTGAAAATGAGTGAAGGTTTGTAGATTAATGATAAAAACAAATTAAAAAGTAATTTAATTTTAACAAAAACAATTTCAAAAAAAAATTTATTACATTTATGGTATTTATATTTTTGAAAAATATTAAAAAAATTTAAGTCGTATAAATTAAAAATTAATACATTAATTATAAGTAGATGAATGTCATTATGAGTATATTTATTTTTATAAGTTAATAAACCAGAATAATTTATATACTTTTTGTCATTTGTATTTTTATAGAGAAAAAATTTATAAAATTTTATTTTATTATCAATAAGATCATAATTTATATTATTTTTTTCATTCATGATTTTTTTTACGTCTTTTAAAAAAGACAATGATTTAAAAGCAAGATCGAGAGCTTCTTTTTGTTTCGGGCGCTTATGAATGTAAACGGGTCGTAATCCAGCCAAAGCAAGAAAAGACAATGTGATCTGATACAAATCCTGAGATCGGCTGGATTGGCTGATCTGCCGATCATGCTGACGATAAGTGTAAAGAGCCCTGGAGATGTTTTCGACCGAACCATGAGACGTCAGTCTCGCCAGAAACTCCACATCTTCAAAATACCGGTCCAGTTCGGGACGATATCCGCCGATTTTCCGCGCAATATCACCCCGCATCATGAAGCTTGCACAAGCTCCCTGAAAACAAATCCTGTTAATAAAAGCATTTCGATTGGCAAATATGACTTCTTTTTCTTCCCCTGTATCCCCTGTATCCTCATCAAGACTGATATAACCGCTTCCCACCGCCACGCATTGGGGGGTGTGTGAATAAATGAAGCAATAATGTCTCAATGCGATGGGGATGGCTGAGATCATCGGCATCCTGCCAGAGCCAGAAACGCCCCCCGCGCCCGGGATATCAAATGATTGCGGACCACCCCCAGACCCTGGTTTTTCTCAGAGCGCACCAGGCTGACCGGAATCTGATCCCCCACCACATCAATAATGGCCTGGCGCGATAACGGACACGCCGAACCATCGTCATGCACCACAATCTCAAAATTGCGATGACTTTGGGCCGCTAAACTCTCCAGACAGGCCCTAAAATAGCGCTCCCCATTGTAATACGCGATCAGGACGCTCACCAAAGGCGGTTGATCCCCATAAGGAAGACGCAGAGCCTGCACCCTCTCGTTGGGCTCGAGTTCAAGATGCTCACGGAAAAAATCATCCCCGGGAACCTGGAAGACCCCATCGTCAATCAGGGCGTCCAACGGATCGGCCCGACCCGCCCGACGCATCCGCGCCGCATACCGCGCCAGCATCCGAAACCGACTACAAACAGCCTCCCTTGACCCCATGATGCTTGGTACCATGTTGACGATACATATATAAAGGCGGGTCGATATTGGTGATGGCATAGCGCTCGGCCATCCGCAACAACCAGTCCCCATCGGCACCCTCGCCCCCGTCATGACGCATCAAACCCGCATGAGACGCCGCCTCACGGCGGCTCATGACGCTGGCACAGACAAGGTCAGGATCAATCCGATGACATTCCGGGTCTTGCGGAAAACTCTCATCCCCCAGAGAGCGACCCCCGGCGTCAATTCGGGTTATACCGGTCCCCACCGCCCCGAATTCCTCATGACCATTGAGAAAATCCACCTGCTGCTGCAAACGATCAGATCTCGAAAGGTCATCCGCATCCTGCCAGGTCACAAAATCCCCGGTAACCGCAGCCAAAAGAGCGTTACACGCCGCCCCCGTCCCCTTGTTGGTGGCAAAAGGCGGCAATAAGACAATCCGTTTATCCCCATCAGCATATTGCTGGGCAATAGCCAGACTATCATCCGTCGATCCATCGTCCTGGATCAATAAACGCCAGTCGCCATAACTCTGCGCCACAATGCTCTCAATCGCCGCCCGGATATAACCACCCGCATTATAGACCGGCATCAGAATATCAACCCGACCCCCGGGGCTTGTCCGATGAGGGCCCGGGCCCTCTAACTCCATTTTTTTTCTTTGATCAAGAAAAAGGGTATAATCCTGATATATTTTTTTTGAACCAAGCGCTTTATAATCATCGAGAAAATTTTCTATTTGTTTTTTATTTTTATAAATAGAAAACATTAATAAACAAATATGATTGACACAAAAATTATTAAATATAGTCAGATTTCTAAACTCTTCTATCTTATCAAGAAATTGATCATCAATACAAATACCATAGCCGGTTAATTTTTGGGAAAT
Organism: Thermodesulfobacteriota bacterium; assembly: GCA_965198945.1. GTDB lineage: Bacteria > Desulfobacterota_D > UBA1144 > Nemesobacterales > Mycalebacteriaceae > Mycalebacterium. Next base: position 3,594 of record CBDAQI010000008.1, read on the forward strand.
TATATCATATTCTATATTTTTGCTGGAATTACTAGTTAATTTGCGGAATATTCTTCCTACACGATTTTTTCTATTATTTAAATGTTTCAGATAATTTAATAAAGAAAGCGTTTTAACGGCAAGATCAAGGGCTTCTTTTTGTTCCGGGCGCTCATGAATGTAAACGGGTCGTAACCCATAAACAGAAAGAAAATAGCACGTGATACGGTAAAGCTCTTCATGACGACTGCCTGCCATTATTTGTCGGCTATGCTGACGATAAGTGTAAAAAGCCCCGGAGATGTTTTCGACCGAACCATGAGACGTCAGTCTCGCCAGAAACTCCACATCTTCAAAATACCGGTTCAGTTCGGGACGATATCCGCCGATTTTCCGCGCAATATCACCCCGCATCATCAAGGTCGCTGACGCCGCTGCATAACAAACACCGCCGATAAAAGCATTTCGATTGGCAAATATGACTTCTTTTTCTTCCCCTGTATCCTCATCAAGACTGATATAACCGCTTCCCACCGCCACGCATTGGGGGCGTGCGAATAAATGAAGCAATAATGTTTCAATGCGATGGGGATGGCTGAGATCATCGGCATCCTGCCAGAGCCAGAAACGCCCCCGCGCCCGGGATATCAAATGATTGCAGACCACCCCCAGACCCTGGTTTTTCTCAGAGCGCACCAGGCTGACCGGAATCTGATCCCCCACCACATCAATAATGGCCTGGCGCGATAACGGACACGCCGAACCATCGTCATGCACCACAATCTCAAAATTGCGATGACTTTGGGCCGCTAAACTCTCCAGACAGGCCCTAAAATAGCGCTCCCCATTGTAATACGCGATCAGGACGCTCACCAAAGGCGGTTGATCCCCATAAGGAAAACGCAGAGCTTGCACCTTCTCGTCGGGCTTGATTTCAAGATGCTCACAGAAAAAATCATCCCCGGGAACCTGGAAGACCCTATCGTCAATCAGGGCGTCCAACGGATCGGCCCGACCCGCCCGACGCATCCGCGCCGCATACCGCGCCAGCATCCGAAACCGAAAACAAACAGCTCCCCTTGACCCCATGATGCTGGTACCATGTTGACGATACATATATAAAGGCGGGTCGATATTGGTGATGGCATAGCGCTCGGCCATCCGCAACAACCAGTCCCCATCGGCACCCTCGCCCCCGTCATGACGCATCAAACCCGCATGAGACGCCGCCTCACGGCGGCTCATGACGCTGGGGCAGGCAAGTTCAGGATCAATCCGATGATGGTCCGGGTCTTGCGGAAAACTCTCATCCCCCAGAGAGCGACCCCCGGCGTCAATTCGGGTTATACCGGTCCCCACCGCCCCGAATTCCTCATGACCATTGAGAAAATCCACCTGCTGCTGCAAACGATCAGATCTCGAAAGGTCATCCGCATCCTGCCAGGTCACAAAATCCCCGGTAACCGCAGCCAAAAGAGCGTTACACGCCGCCCCCGTCCCCTTGTTGGTGGCAAAAGGCGGCAATAAGACAATCCGTTTATCCCCATCAGCATATTGCTGGGCAATAGCCAGACTATCATCCGTCGATCCATCGTCCTGGATCAACAAACGCCAGTCGCCATAATTCTGCGCCAGAATGCTCTCAATCGCCGCCCGGATATAACCACCCGCATTATAGACCGGCATCAGAATATCAACCTGGCTACTACTCCTTTGCATCTTTTCTAACGTCTTACCTGAAAGAGAAAAAAATATTTTTTACTATACGATGAAATACATAGTCAGTTTTGAAAATGAGTGAAGGTTTGTAGATTAATGATAAAAACAAATTAAAAAGTAATTTAATTTTAACAAAAACAATTTCAAAAAAAAATTTATTACATTTATGGTATTTATATTTTTGAAAAATATTAAAAAAATTTAAGTCGTATAAATTAAAAATTAATACATTAATTATAAGTAGATGAATGTCATTATGAGTATATTTATTTTTATAAGTTAATAAACCAGAATAATTTATATACTTTTTGTCATTTGTATTTTTATAGAGAAAAAATTTATAAAATTTTATTTTATTATCAATAAGATCATAATTTATATTATTTTTTTCATTCATGATTTTTTTTACGTCTTTTAAAAAAGACAATGATTTAAAAGCAAGATCGAGAGCTTCTTTTTGTTTCGGGCGCTTATGAATGTAAACGGGTCGTAATCCAGCCAAAGCAAGAAAAGACAATGTGATCTGATACAAATCCTGAGATCGGCTGGATTGGCTGATCTGCCGATCATGCTGACGATAAGTGTAAAGAGCCCTGGAGATGTTTTCGACCGAACCATGAGACGTCAGTCTCGACAGAAACTCCACATCTTCAAAATACCGGCTTCAGTTCGGGACGATATCCGCCGATTTTCCGCGCAATATCACCCCGCATCATGAAGCTTGCACAAGCTCCCTGAAAACAAATCCTGTTAATAAAAGCGTTTTTAAAAAATAAATAACTTTTTCTGGTTTGATCCGGATAATGCAACTCTATGGCGCTTCCCACCGCCACGCATTGGGGGTGTGCGAATAAATGAAGCAATAATGTCTCAATGCGATGGGGATGGCTGAGATCATCGGCATCCTGCCAGAGCCAGAAACGCCCCCGCGCCCGGGATATCAAATGATTGCGGACCACCCCCAGACCCTGGTTTTTCTCAGAGCGCACCAGGCTGACCGGAATCTGATCCCCCACCACATCAATAATGGCCTGGCGCGATAACGGACACGCCGAACCATCGTCATGCACCACAATCTCAAAATTGCGATGACTTTGGGCCGCTAAACTCTCCAGACAGGCCCTAAAATAGCGCTCCCCATTGTAATACGCGATCAGGACGCTCACCAAAGGCGGTTGATCCCCATAAGGAAGACGCAGAGCCTGCACCCTCTCGTTGGGCTCGAGTTCAAGATGCTCACGGAAAAAATCATCCCCGGGAACCTGGAAGACCCCATCGTCAATCAGGGCGTCCAACGGATCGGCCCGACCCGCCCGACGCATCCGCGCCGCATACCGCGCCAGCATCCGAAACCGAAAACAAACAGCTCCCCTTGACCCCATGATGCTGGTACCATGTTGACGATACATATATAAAGGCGGGTCGATATTGGTGATGGCATAGCGCTCGGCCATCCGCAACAACCAGTCCCCATCGGCACCCTCGCCCCCGTCATGACGCATCAAACCCGCATGAGACGCCGCCTCACGGCGGCTCATGACGCTGGCACAGGCAAGTTCAGGATCAATCCGATGACATTCCGGGTCTTGCGGAAAACTCTCATCCCCCAGAGAGCGACCCCCGGCGTCAATTCGGGTTATACCGGTCCCCACCGCCCCGAATTCCTCATGACCATTGAGAAAATCCACCTGCTGCTGCAAACGATCAAATCTCGAAAGGTCATCCGCATCCTGCCAGGTCACAAAATCCCCGGTAACCACGGCCAAAAGAGCGTTACACGCCGCCCCCGTCCCCTTGTTGGTGGCAAAAGGCGGCAATAAGACAATCCGTTTATCCCCATCAGCATATTGCTGGGCAATAGCCAGACTATCATCCGTCGATCCATCGTCCTGGATCAATAAACGCCAGTCGCCATAACTCTGCGCCACAATGCTCTCAATCGCCGCCCGGATATAACCACCCGCATTATAGACCGGCATCAGAATATCAACCCGACCCCCGGGCTTGTCCGATGAGGGCCCGGGCCCTCTAACTCCATTTTTTTTCTTTGATCAAGAAAAAGGGTATAATCCTGATATATTTTTTTTGAACCAAGCGCTTTATAATCATCGAGAAAATTTTCTATTTGTTTTTTATTTTTATAAATAGAAAACATTAATAAACAAATATGATTGACACAAAAATTATTAAATATAGTCAGATTTCTAAACTCTTCTATCTTATCAAGAAATTGATCATCAATACAAATACCATAGCCGGTTAATTTTTGGGAAATTATATCATATTCTATATTTTTGCTGGAATTACTAGTTAATTTGCGGAATATTCTTCCTACACGATTTTTTCTATTATTTAAATGTTTCAGATAATTTAATAAAGAAAGCGTTTTAACGGCAAGATCAAGGGCTTCTTTTTGTTCCGGGCGCTCATGAATGTAAACGGGTCGTAACCCATAAACAGAAAGAAAATAGCACGTGATACGGTAAAGCTCTTCATGACGACTGCCTGCCATTATTTGTCGGCTATGCTGACGATAAGTGTAAAAAGCCCCGGAGATGTTTTCGACCGAACCATGAGACGTCAGTCTCGCCAGAAACTCCACATCTTCAAAATACCGGTTCAGTTCGGGACGATATCCGCCGATTTTCCGCGCAATATCACCCCGCATCATCAAGGTCGCTGACGCCGCTGCATAACAAACACCGCCGATAAAAGCATTTCGATTGGCAAATATGACTTCTTTTTCTTCCCCTGTATCCTCATCAAGACTGATATAACCGCTTCCCACCGCCACGCATTGGGGGCGTGCGAATAAATGAAGCAATAATGTTTCAATGCGATGGGGATGGCTGAGATCATCGGCATCCTGCCAGAGCCAGAAACGCCCCCGCGCCCGGGATATCAAATGATTGCAGACCACCCCCAGACCCTGGTTTTTCTCAGAGCGCACCAGGCTGACCGGAATCTGATCCCCCACCACATCAATAATGGCCTGGCGCGATAACGGACACGCCGAACCATCGTCATGCACCACAATCTCAAAATTGCGATGACTTTGGGCCGCTAAACTCTCCAGACAGGCCCTAAAATAGCGCTCCCCATTGTAATACGCGATCAGGACGCTCACCAAAGGCGGTTGATCCCCATAAGGAAAACGCAGAGCTTGCACCTTCTCGTCGGGCTTGATTTCAAGATGCTCACAGAAAAAATCATCCCCGGGAACCTGGAAGACCCTATCGTCAATCAGGGCGTCCAACGGATCGGCCCGACCCGCCCGACGCATCCGCGCCGCATACCGCGCCAGCATCCGAAACCGAAAACAAACAGCTCCCCTTGACCCCATGATGCTGGTACCATGTTGACGATACATATATAAAGGCGGGTCGATATTGGTGATGGCATAGCGCTCGGCCATCCGCAACAACCAGTCCCCATCGGCACCCTCGCCCCCGTCATGACGCATCAAACCCGCATGAGACGCCGCCTCACGGCGGCTCATGACGCTGGGGCAGGCAAGTTCAGGATCAATCCGATGATGGTCCGGGTCTTGCGGAAAACTCTCATCCCCCAGAGAGCGACCCCCGGCGTCAATTCGGGTTATACCGGTCCCCACCGCCCCGAATTCCTCATGACCATTGAGAAAATCCACCTGCTGCTGCAAACGATCAGATCTCGAAAGGTCATCCGCATCCTGCCAGGTCACAAAATCCCCGGTAACCGCAGCCAAAAGAGCGTTACACGCCGCCCCCGTCCCCTTGTTGGTGGCAAAAGGCGGCAATAAGAAATCCGTTTATCCCCATCAGCATATTGCTGGGCAATAGCCAGACTATCATCCGTCGATCCATCGTCCTGGATCAACAAACGCCAGTCGCCATAATTCTGCGCCAGAATGCTCTCAATCGCCGCCCGGATATAACCACCCGCATTATAGACCGGCATCAGAATATCAACCTGGCTACTACTCCTTTGCATCTTTTCTAACGTCTTACCTGAAAGAGAAAAAAATATTTTTTACTATACGATGAAATACATAGTCAGTTTTGAAAATGAGTGAAGGTTTGTAGATTAATGATAAAAACAAATTAAAAAGTAATTTAATTTTAACAAAAACAATTTCAAAAAAAAATTTATTACATTTATGGTATTTATATTTTTGAAAAATATTAAAAAAATTTAAGTCGTATAAATTAAAAATTAATACATTAATTATAAGTAGATGAATGTCATTATGAGTATATTTATTTTTATAAGTTAATAAACCAGAATAATTTATATACTTTTTGTCATTTGTATTTTTATAGAGAAAAAATTTATAAAATTTTATTTTATTATCAATAAGATCATAATTTATATTATTTTTTTCATTCATGATTTTTTTTACGTCTTTTAAAAAAGACAATGATTTAAAAGCAAGATCGAGAGCTTCTTTTTGTTTCGGGCGCTTATGAATGTAAACGGGTCGTAATCCAGCCAAAGCAAGAAAAGACAATGTGATCTGATACAAATCCTGAGATCGGCTGGATTGGCTGATCTGCCGATCATGCTGACGATAAGTGTAAAGAGCCCTGGAGATGTTTTCGACCGAACCATGAGACGTCAGTCTCGACAGAAACTCCACATCTTCAAAATACCGGTTCAGTTCGGGACGATATCCGCCGATTTTCCGCGCAATATCACCCCGCATCATGAAGCTTGCACAAGCTCCCTGAAAACAAATCCTGTTAATAAAAGCGTTTTTAAAAAATAAATAACTTTTTCTGGTTTGATCCGGATAATGCAACTCTATGGCGCTTCCCACCGCCACGCATTGGGGGTGTGCGAATAAATGAAGCAATAATGTCTCAATGCGATGGGGATGGCTGAGATCATCGGCATCCTGCCAGAGCCAGAAACGCCCCCGCGCCCGGGATATCAAATGATTGCGGACCACCCCCAGACCCTGGTTTTTCTCAGAGCGCACCAGGCTGACCGGAATCTGATCCCCCACCACATCAATAATGGCCTGGCGCGATAACGGACACGCCGAACCATCGTCATGCACCACAATCTCAAAATTGCGATGACTTTGGGCCGCTAAACTCTCCAGACAGGCCCTAAAATAGCGCTCCCCATTGTAATACGCGATCAGGACGCTCACCAAAGGCGGTTGATCCCCATAAGGAAGACGCAGAGCCTGCACCCTCTCGTTGGGCTCGAGTTCAAGATGCTCACGGAAAAAATCATCCCCGGGAACCTGGAAGACCCCATCGTCAATCAGGGCGTCCAACGGATCGGCCCGACCCGCCCGACGCATCCGCGCCGCATACCGCGCCAGCATCCGAAACCGAAAACAAACAGCTCCCCTTGACCCCATGATGCTGGTACCATGTTGACGATACATATATAAAGGCGGGTCGATATTGGTGATGGCATAGCGCTCGGCCATCCGCAACAACCAGTCCCCATCGGCACCCTCGCCCCCGTCATGACGCATCAAACCCGCATGAGACGCCGCCTCACGGCGGCTCATGACGCTGGCACAGGCAAGTTCAGGATCAATCCGATGACATTCCGGGTCTTGCGGAAAACTCTCATCCCCCAGAGAGCGACCCCCGGCGTCAATTCGGGTTATACCGGTCCCCACCGCCCCGAATTCCTCATGACCATTGAGAAAATCCACCTGCTGCTGCAAACGATCAAATCTCGAAAGGTCATCCGCATCCTGCCAGGTCACAAAATCCCCGGTAACCACGGCCAAAAGAGCGTTACACGCCGCCCCCGTCCCCTTGTTGGTGGCAAAAGGCGGCAATAAGACAATCCGTTTATCCCCATCAGCATATTGCTGGGCAATAGCCAGACTATCATCCGTCGATCCATCGTCCTGGATCAATAAACGCCAGTCGCCATAACTCTGCGCCACAATGCTCTCAATCGCCGCCCGGATATAACCACCCGCATTATAGACCGGCATCAGAATATCAACCCGACCCCCGGGCTTGTCCGATGAGGGCCCGGGCCCTCTAACTCCATTTTTTTTCTTTGATCAAGAAAAAGGGTATAATCCTGATATATTTTTTTTGAACCAAGCGCTTTATAATCATCGAGAAAATTTTCTATTTGTTTTTTATTTTTATAAATAGAAAACATTAATAAACAAATATGATTGACACAAAAATTATTAAATATAGTCAGATTTCTAAACTCTTCTATCTTATCAAGAAATTGATCATCAATACAAATACCATAGCCGGTTAATTTTTGGGAAATTATATCATATTCTATATTTTTGCTGGAATTACTAGTTAATTTGCGGAATATTCTTCCTACACGATTTTTTCTATTATTTAAATGTTTCAGATAATTTAATAAAGAAAGCGTTTTAACGGCAAGATCAAGGGCTTCTTTTTGTTCCGGGCGGCTCATGAATGTAAACGGGTCGTAACCCATAAACAGAAAGAAAATAGCACGTGATACGGTAAAGCTCTTCATGACGACTGCCTGCCATTATTTGTCGGCTATGCTGACGATAAGTGTAAAAAGCCCCGGAGATGTTTTCGACCGAACCATGAGACGTCAGTCTCGCCAGAAACTCCACATCTTCAAAATACCGGTTCAGTTCGGGACGATATCCGCCGATTTTCCGCGCAATATCACCCCGCATCATCAAGGTCGCTGACGCCGCTGCATAACAAACACCGCCGATAAAAGCATTTCGATTGGCAAATATGACTTCTTTTTCTTCCCCTGTATCCTCATCAAGACTGATATAACCGCTTCCCACCGCCACGCATTGGGGGGTGCGAATAATGAAGCAATAATGTTTCAATGCGATGGGGATGGCTGAGATCATCGGCATCCTGCCAGAGCCAGAAACGCCCCCCCGCGCGGGATATCAAATGATTGCAGACCACCCCCAGACCCTGGTTTTTCTCAGAGCGCACCAGGCTGACCGGAATCTGATCCCCCACCACATCAATAATGGCCTGGCGCGATAACGGACACGCCGAACCATCGTCATGCACCACAATCTCAAAATTGCGATGACTTTGGGCCGCTAAACTCTCCAGACAGGCCCTAAAATAGCGCTCCCCATTGTAATACGCGATCAGGACGCTCACCAAAGGCGGTTGATCCCCATAAGGAAAACGCAGAGCTTGCACCTTCTCGTCGGGCTTGATTTCAAGATGCTCACAGAAAAAATCATCCCCGGGAACCTGGAAGACCCTATCGTCAATCAGGGCGTCCAACGGATCGGCCCGACCCGCCCGACGCATCCGCGCCGCATACCGCGCCAGCATCCGAAACCGAAAACAAACAGCTCCCCTTGACCCCATGATGCTGGTACCATGTTGACGATACATATATAAAGGCGGGTCGATATTGGTGATGGCATAGCGCTCGGCCATCCGCAACAACCAGTCCCCATCGGCACCCTCGCCCCCGTCATGACGCATCAAACCCGCATGAGACGCCGCCTCACGGCGGCTCATGACGCTGGGGCAGGCAAGTTCAGGATCAATCCGATGATGGTCCGGGTCTTGCGGAAAACTCTCATCCCCCAGAGAGCGACCCCCGGCGTCAATTCGGGTTATACCGGTCCCCACCGCCCCGAATTCCTCATGACCATTGAGAAAATCCACCTGCTGCTGCAAACGATCAGATCTCGAAAGGTCATCCGCATCCTGCCAGGTCACAAAATCCCCGGTAACCGCAGCCAAAAGAGCGTTACACGCCGCCCCCGTCCCCTTGTTGGTGGCAAAAGGCGGCAATAAGACAATCCGTTTATCCCCATCAGCATATTGCTGGGCAATAGCCAGACTATCATCCGTCGATCCATCGTCCTGGATCAACAAACGCCAGTCGCCATAATTCTGCGCCAGAATGCTCTCAATCGCCGCCCGGATATAACCACCCGCATTATAGACCGGCATCAGAATATCAACCTGGCTACTACTCCTTTGCATCTTTTCTAACGTCTTACCTGAAAGAGAAAAAAATATTTTTTACTATACGATGAAATACATAGTCAGTTTTGAAAATGAGTGAAGGTTTGTAGATTAATGATAAAAACAAATTAAAAAGTAATTTAATTTTAACAAAAACAATTTCAAAAAAAAATTTATTACATTTAT
>CBDAQI010000009.1:0-4779 GCA_965198945.1 Thermodesulfobacteriota bacterium
CTTGCGGACTTCCTGAAAGTTATGTGACGGAGCGCAATATGAGTGAAATTGACAATGGAAGAAAAAATTTTTTAACTAAAATTTCCGCAGTTGATTCGCCATTTCCAAACCCGGAGAAAATTGCTTCCGGTTAAGCCGAAACTCCCTCAGTTAAAGGGCTTTGGCAATTAAAGTTCCGGCGCGGCGGACCCGCTCTTCGGGCACAGTTCGGCCGTTTTGAAATCCATTTTCAACAGTTTTCTCCGTTCTGAATTTGCCGCTTTTTTTGAAATGTCCTCTAATGAGTCAAAAGGGAAACGACGCGGTGGCGGAGTTTCCTAAACAAACACAAAGGAGTACATTAAAAATGTCAACCATAGATATAAGCGGCGGCCTAACGCCGATAATTCCAGATGGGAGTGAAGAGGGACACTGTCCGTCAATTTCATTTCCCATAACCCTGCCCGGTCAAAACGGATTTAACGAGGGTAAAATCTTAATAAGCCAACCCCATGATGGTATCCAAAATGTTCAAAAAGTGGTTCCCATCAACCAGGTGCAGCTTGTTTCCGTAGCCGCGGCAAATGCGGTTGCCAAGAGTGACTGGAGCGCCAACCTTTTGACGGAGCCGTTGAGGGTTGAATACGGACAGGCGCATCCTTTCCCTCAGGTGAGAATTCCCAGACTGAAAAGCACAAGCAAGATGCTGCTTGTCAGAAACACCGATCCGATTCAGGTGGATACCGGAAGCGAATCAACAAAACAGGAACGAGAAAGAGCAAATCTGTTTTATCGCGGTAATTGGAAGGAAAATACCCGGTACTAACCTGCACGATATGGTAATGATGACTTTCACCGAAGACAGTGAATCCGTGGACAAACTATACAGATGCACACGGGGGCACACATCTGTTTCGTCAACTGATGCTCTCACCGCGCCTCCGGATGGTGAATTGAGCAGTTCATGGGAACTGTATGAGCACAATTCCCTTTTCCGTGGAAAGTGGTCTGGAAATACTGCATACCGGGTCGGTCAGATTGTTCACAGGTGGTTTCGCCTTAACGTCTGCAGACTCAATCATACTTCTTCGGATGATTCAGAGCCATATGTGGGGGGTGAGTCTCAAACATATTGGGATGAACTTCTGCCGGAAGCTGGGACAACGGCAACAGAGACTCATCCAATCTACATGAGTTATGTGCCGCGCGAGTCTGAGGTAATCAACCTTGATGTTATAAAAACTGCGCCGGAAATGCCGTGGAAAACATCATTCGGGACAATGGTGTTTAACTTTGACACCACTCCGAAAAAAATAGCAGGAAATTATGTGTCAGGTTTTGATGCCGTTTCCACCCCGCCCGACGACATTTGGGACGGCTTTACCCTCAATGGTGAATCCATCGGTTTTATAAAGTTGGATGTGCCGATTGCGGGAATCAGGACAAGACGGGAGAGAACACTGCAGGCCCAGGGAAGATCCCGGTTGCAGTGGAACTTCGCTCGTGTGATCACCCCTCGTTGGGTGCCTATTCGGTCCTAAACGTTTTCCGCTCTTTGCCGGAGACCCCGTGTTTTTACCCGCTGCCGGAGGCATTTTGCCTCCTGCGGTGACGGGGTTTTCAGGCTTTATGAATGATATGTCAATTAAAAGGGAGGACAATTAAAAATATCAAATATAGGCATAAGCGACGGCTACACGCTGGACGGGGAATCCATAGGATTTCTTGATGTGCCGGACTTCAATCCGATACGCGAAGTGAGGACACGGTAATGACACTCGTGCGGCAACTTTGAAAAAACGGAAAATGCCCCTCGGGCGCGCTTCCAGTTCAGAAACTGAACCTATTGATCTCCTCAATGGTTTGGATGGAAGCGGGCTTAATTCCCATTTCTTCTCGAACCCGCGCCTTTCTCAACCATTTGCGATTCTTCCTGTTATTCCCGCCCTCACCCAAGTCATTCCCACGAAAGTGGGAATCCGGTATTAAACATTACAAAAGATCATCCTTTGCATATTTCTTACTTCCCGCACAAACGGAAAACCAGCCCCGCCAAAAAGACTGAAAAAAGACTCTGGATTCCCGTTTACAAGGGAATGACGGTTTTATTGCCTTGTGGGATTGTGCTCATAGTATCCACCCCGTCATTCCCACGAAAGTGGAAATCCAGTATTAAACATTACAAAACACCATCTTTTGCACAGCCCTTACTTCATACACAAACGGAAAACCAAAGCCGCCAAAAAACTGACAAAAGAAAAGACTCCGGATTCCCGTTTGCACGGGAATGACGGTTTGCTGCTTTGGTGCAGAAATATTAGATGGAAAAGTGTAAACGGGGACGGGAATGATGTTTTGCTGCTTTGTGAAATTGTGCCCATAGCATTCACCCCGTCATTCCCACGAAAGTGGAAATCCAGTATTAAATATGACAAAACATCATTCTTTGCACAGCCCTTACTTCACACACAAACGGAAAACCAAAGCCGTCAAAAAAATTGCAAAAGACTCTGGATTCCCGTTTACACGGGACTGACGGTTTGCTGCTTTGGTGCAGAAACATTAGATGGAAAAGTGTAAACAGGGGCGGGAATCCGGAATTGATAATCCGGCGGTTTGAGTAACACAGTTATTGAAGTAGACAAACGATACAGTGACTGAGACAAGATGAATTAAGTATTGTCCCAGGATTCCAAAAACCGGACAGAAAGAATCTATTTCCCTATAATGGGTTTAAATGCCTTTTCTTTCAAAAATAGTCGGCTGGGCTGTCGGGTTTTCAGGATCTCACAAATCCACCTTTCTGCTCGGCGGAGCTTTGCTCATCATCGTCGTGCCTATTTTTCTCGGGGGAGTAACACTCGGCGGATGGACTACGGCCCGCAAGGCAAACAAAATCATCAGCCGCCAAGTGCGCGATTGTGCTCTTTCGGTTGAGTTTACGGCAAGACAGACCGCATCGGTGTGCCAACACCGGCTCACGGAAGTCCGCAATTCATCCAAAAACGGTAATTTGAACAAAATACGGGGAATTATATGTGGAAATTGATACCGCCCCTTATGTTAGCATTATTTGTTTCAGGGTGTGTGGGAATCTTCAAGGGCGGGAACGTCAAACAAGCGCCGCTCGTTTTGCCGGCAAAGCCCCGTGGATGTATTGACGGTTCCGGCGGGTTCTACGCGGCCCAGGCTTGCGACTGGATAAACCATGCCTGCGAGCGGAGCGAACGCATAATTTGTCCGCAACCCGCTTTGATTAGGAGGTGACAAATGAATATTGAATACGGTGTGTTCAGAACAACAGAATTGTTCTCCGGCTGTTGTGTGAAATTTTTTCGTTTAACCGGAGCAGATTTGGCGGGAACAGGAAAATGAGTTCAAGTTCACCGCCAATCACGGAAATTGTAAAGAAGTTCCGCACTTCAGTAGAGGCTGAGAAGCACAAAGTGCGGCAAATCAGCCGTAAGGCTATTAAAGAACTGAAAAAGCATGGATATGACACAGAAGACATGCATAAAATATTAGGCATGTGGAGCGTCATATACGGAGGTTTTTCCCCGGATGAGGCACGAAGTTTTTTCGGCGTTGAGCCGCTTGAGATACCTCGGAAGTTTGCCCGGAAGAAAAGCAAAACCTGATCAGGCGGTTTTTTCTTTTCTGTAATTTAACATCCCCCCAATACGGTGCCGAAGTATGACTTTGAGGAAGAAGGGAGTGGAGTCTATTTGGGCACTGCCAAGTTGTTACGGCTCTCTCCATAATTGTAGCTTTTTCCGCTCCATCGTGGAAATGTGGGTGGAAATCCAGCATTGATAATCCAGTGGTTTGGGGGATACAATTATTGCAATAGCTAAAAGGTATTGATTAAATAACCAAACTGATACAGTGAATGAGAAAAGGTGAATTAAGTATTGGGTCCTCGGAATTCACACAGAATTCACAGTTACAAAGGCGCTGAAAATCCGTTCGGGACTTTGCTTGAAGCCGTGAAAAGAGACAACAAGCGGGATTCTTGAAACGCCGACAAGTATAAGTGCGGTCAAGTTTGTTAAGGGAATGAAGGATATGAGGGTTAGGGATTAAAAAAAGTCAATTGCAGAATGTTGGAAAACTACAATAGTTGTGTTGATTGTGGCGAGATCATTAGCAAGCCATATAGACGGTGTTACAGTTGCAATCGGACAAATAAAATTGAGGGGTGGCATGAACCTGAGGTACTGCCCGAACTGGAGGAAGTTGACTATAGAAAAGGAACGTCCAAATTCTATGTTTATGTTCTTGATACCCATTATGGACATTAATGTTGGTCACACAGGAAATCTCAGTCAACGGATTAAGGTACACAGGGCAGACGAAGTTCTGTCCACAGCGGGTAGCGAGCCAAAGATGATTTGGAAATCACGTCCATTTCAAACGCGTACCGAAGCCACAAGTTTTGAGGCATTGCTGAAATCCTTGCGCGACAAGCGTCATGACTATTTCAAACATTATACGGATTTGGAGCCTTTACCGTTCCTTACTTTGCAACAGCGCATTCATTACAAATACAAAGACAGTCGCGCTTTTCAGCAACGTACCCCCATACAGAGGCAACAGCAACGGAGGTCGGAGAGTCAGGAGGTGGACTGGTGGATACTTATACTTTTCTTTATCCCTATTCTCGCAGTAACAAAATGTTCTTAAAAATAACGAAAACGACTCTTCCTGCTATACTTTTCCCAAATGCCGCACACGATTGAAGTAATCCTCCCCGGTCTTATTTCAGACAGTTTTCATTATGCTGTACCAACTCATCTCAAA
>CBDAQI010000010.1:0-137719 GCA_965198945.1 Thermodesulfobacteriota bacterium
GAGAAACATCTTCATCTGCGTCGAAGTCGTATTCTGCGCCTCGTCAAGAATCACAAACGCCCCGCTGAGAGTGCGCCCTCTCATATAGGCGAGCGGGACTATCTCAACGGTTTTTCTCTCTATCATGGCGCGCGCGGCGCTCATTCCGGCAATCTCATAAATCGCGTCAAAAAACGGACGCAGAAACGGATCGGATTTCTGCTCAAGGTCTCCGGGGAGAAAACCCAGATTTTCTCCGGCTTCAATCATCGGCCTTGTTATGACAATTCTGCCCTTGCCACCCGCAGAAAGCTCTGAAAGAGCCATTGCGACCGCAAGGTAGGTTTTCCCCGTGCCCGCCGGCCCGGTGCCGAAAACTATTGTGTTCTTTCTCATTGCGCTGATGTATTCTCGCTGACACACGGTTTTGGGCGAGATTTTTCTGCCTTTTATCTCTATGGGGCCGGAGAGAAAAACGTCTCTTATGGCGCCCCCTTTTGAGGAAACAATTTCCGCCCCCGTTTCAAAGTCTCCGGGTTCTATCATGTAGCCCTCGGTTATGAGTTCATAAAGCTGGCCGGCAAGATTCTTCGCGCCCGCCACATTGTCTTCGGGCCCGGTTATAAGCAGGTTGGAGCCGCGCGAATTGACCGTTACGCCGCAAAGATTCTCAATTTTTACAAGGTTGGCGTTAAGGCTCCCGAAAAGGCGCCTCGCCGCTTCGCCGTTCTCAAAAACAACCTCATATGTTATGCGCTCACCGCTCATCGGGAAACTGAACCGGTAATCTGTGCGCCCGCCTCAATTAAAAAGACTGTTTTCAATGATAATCGCCTCCTCCCGTGAAGGTCCAACCGAAATCAGGCTTATATCCGTTTCCGCAAGCGTCTTTATCCTTTCTATAAAATCCCGCGCCTCTCCGGGAAGACCGTCCACCGTCCGCACCGCCCTTATGTCTTGTTTCCATCCGGGCATCTCCTCATAAACGGGAGCGCAGTTTTCAAGATCTTCGGGACTCTGGGGAAACAGATCTCTCCGTTCGCCCCCGTCTTTATATGCAACACAGATCTTAATTTTTTCAAAACCGCTCAAAACATCAATTTTGGTGAGGGCAAGCGAGGACACACCGTTTAAGCGAACCGCATGCCTGAGCGCAACCATGTCAAGCCATCCGCATCTTCTGCGCCTTCCGGTTGTCGCTCCGAATTCCGCCCCTCTCTCTCCCATTGCAATGCCGTCTTCACCCGTGTCTTCAGACGGAAACGGCCCCTCACCCACTCTGGTCGCATATGCTTTCACCACCCCGACCGTAAAATCTATTGAACGCGGGCTGATTCCGCAACCCGGACTCACTCCGCCGGAAAAAGCGCTTGAGGAGGTTACGTATGGGTAGGTGCCAAAATCTATGTCAAGCAAAGTTCCCTGCGCGCCCTCAAAAAGCATCCCGCCCCCCGAAGACTCAACCCGGTTGAGAAAAACCGCCGTGTCTTCCACAAACGGCGCGAGACGTTCACCGTATTCCGAATACCGGGAGAGAACCGCATCGCGGCGTGCGGGTTCTCCGCCAAGCACTTTTGTTATGTAAAGGTTTCTTTCCGGAAGAACGGCGTCAAGACGCGCGGCGAGTTTGTTACCGTCAAGGAGGTCTGAAACCCTAACGCCCCTGCGGGCAAATTTGTCTTCATAGACAGGCCCTATTCCCCTTTTGGTGGTTCCGATTTTCACCGACGCCGCGCCCTCGCGCAAAGAATCTATCGCCGTGTGATAAGGCATGATCACATGAGCGCGTCCGCTGATCTTCAGGTTTGCGGGAGAAACATCGCGCCCCGCCGCGCGCAAGGAGTCAATCTCACCGAGCAGAACGCCGGGATCAATGACGACGCCGTTTGCAATTACCGAAACCCTGCCCTCACGCAGAATGCCCGAAGGGATATGGTGAAGAACAAACTTCTTCCCGTCCGCGACAATCGTGTGCCCGGCATTGTTTCCTCCCTGAAAACGAACCACGATGTCTGTCTTTTCCGCAATAAGATCAACGACTCTGCCCTTGCCCTCGTCGCCCCATTGCATCCCCACCACCGCAAAATTCGGCATCAGATTCCTCCGGCTATCAGCTCTTCAAGATTTGAAAACCGCCTGACGGTCTTTTTATTGGACTCAACAAGACGCAGTTTTGTGGGGCTGTCTATGGTGATGACACCATATGCCGGAGGCGCGCCCGCACGTTTGAGCGAAGTCCCGGGGCGGCTTTCCGCTATAACCCGGAACCCGTTTGACCTGAGCCAGCGGCTCACACGGATTGCCTCTCTTCTCAAAGACGGTTTTGCCGGTATGACGATAAAATGAACCGCCTGACCGTCCACTCCGCCGTTTGAACACGCCTTTACTATTAACTCAATGTCAGCCGCGAAACCGGTGGCGGGCGTATCATATCCGTAACGTTTTATGAGAGAGTCATATCTGCCGCCGGCAATAAGAGGCGAGGGGGCGTTGTCATGCAGAATCTGAAAAGTCACCCCCGTATAGTAGTTGAAATCCCGGACATCGCAGGCATCAACACACACTTCACACCCGACCTCATACTCGGCGAGCACATCGGTTATTTTTGCAATTTTAGCCGCGAACGGTCTCAATCCGGGAACTTTTCCCATAAAATTCAGCGTTTTTTCAACTTCCCGCGTCTCGCTCAGGGCCGTTACGGCCTTTTTTGTGGCGGCGGGAAGACCGGCCGAAGCAAGCGCGTCCGCAAGATCTTTTTTAGACTTCTTCTCAAGCGCGGCGCGAACGGCTTTGCTCTGCGCGCCGCAAAGCTTCTCAATCTCTTTCAGAACCCCGGAATGCCCTATGTCAAGCATAAGACCCGAAGCAAAACCCACGCGCCGCAAAGCGCTCACGGCAAGCGCCATGATTTCCGCATCCGCGGCGATGTCTTTTATCCCGACAAATTCGCATCCGGCTTGAAAAACCTCTCTCTCTCTGCCGCTTGACCGCTGTTCAAATCTGACAACCCTGCCCGAATAACACAGCCGCTGCGGATCGCCGAGACCTCGGAGCCGCGTGGCGACTATTCTGCTTATCTGAGGCGTGATGTCGGGTCTGAGGGCCACAACGTCGCCCGTTGAGGGATCAACAAACTTCATAATCCGGGATTTAAGTTTTTCATTCAATCCCGTGCTGATGGTCTCAAGGTTTTCAAAAAGCGGAGTTATGACGAGTCTGTAACCCCACTTGAAAAATTCATCCAGCAACTCGCTTTCAATATTTTTCAGGCCGCCTGCCTCACTCGGGACGAAATTTTTCACCCCCTGGGGAAGCAATATGTTTTTAGCGCCGCTCAAAGAGTTACCTGAGTTATTGAAATTATCCCGTCAAGCGAACGAATCCTCTCCATCCGCTCCCCATCAACCGGAGAATCAACATTTGTAAAAACAACCGCCCTGCCTCCCACGCTCTCGCGCCCCAAATGCATGCGCGCGATGTTGATTCCGCCGTCGCCGATTATTCCGCACATCCCCGCTATGAGACCCGGCCTGTCATGGTTTTCGCTTATAAGCAGAATTCCTTCAGGCGCAACGTCAAGTGAAACGCCGTCAACGGTAACAAAACGCGGTTTCTGCTTTCCGAATATCACGCCCGAAACGCTTCTCTCCGCGCCTCCGGGAAACTCAACGGTAACAGTCAGAAGGTTAGTGTAATCGCCCGATGCCGTGGTTTTTGATTCAACAATCTCCATGCCTCTGTCCGCCGCAATAACCGGCGCATTCACATATGTTACGACACCCTCCATCACATGGGAGAGAAATCCCTTGAGAACGGAAAGCATCAGAACCCTTGTGTCAAATTCCGCCATTCCGCCGCCGTATTCAACAATTATTTTGCGCCCGCCTCCGCATGTCTGACCGAGAAAAGAGCCGAGTTTTTCAGCAAGAGCAATGTAAGGGCCCATCCTCTCCGCCTCGGGAGCGTCAAGAGAGGGCATGTTGACCGCGTTTTTGACGACTCCGTTTGAAAAATCAACCATCTGCCGGGCGATTGCCGCGCCGACCTTTTCCTGCGCCTCGCGCGTGGAGGCGCCGAGGTGGGGAGTAAGCACCATTTTGCCTGAGTTTTGCAGAACCGGGCTGTCCGCAGAGGGAGGCTCGGATGAAAACACATCAAGCGCCGCGCCCGCAAGTTTTCCGCTTGAAACGGCTTGTGAGAGCGCCTCCTCATCCACAATGCCGCCGCGCGCGCAATTGATCAGAATGGCCCCGTCTTTCATTTTTGCTATGGATTCGGAATTTATGAGGTTTTTTGTCTGTGAGGTGAGAGGAGCGTGAATGGTAATAACATCTGACTGCGCAAGTGTTTCGTCAAGCGGCGCGAGTTTGACACCCGCACGCGCCGCGGCTTCGGGTGTGAGAAAAGGGTCATATGCGACCGGAATCATTTTGAGCCCCGCCGCCCTCTCGGCGACAAGTTTGCCTATGTTACCAAGCCCTATGAGGCCCAGGGTTTTGCCGAACAGCTCAATTCCCTTGAATTTACCGCGTTCCCACTTGCCCGATGCGGTGGAGATATGCGCCTGGGGAATTCCGCGGGCAAGAGACATCATAAGAGCAACCGCGTGTTCCGCCGTCGTGATGGCGTTTGCTTCGGGCGTGTTCATAACCACAATCCCGCTCCGAGTTGCGGCGTCAACATCAACGTTGTCAACCCCTATTCCGGCTCTGCCGACAACCTTGAGAGAGCCTGCCGCAGCTTCAATCACCTCCGCCGTAATTTTCGTCGCGCTGCGCACTACGACGCCGTCATATTCTTTGATTATGCGTTTGAGCTCTTCGGGGTCAACACTTTCGCGTATATCCGCCTCAACGCCGGGAGCGGATTCCAGAATGTTCTTTCCTTCCCGGGCGAGACCGTCTGTAACAAGTATTTTCACGATGGTAAAACGGGCGAAACGGGGTATAGTATGCGTAAACTCTCCTTTTTTGTCAATTACCCGGCCGGCTTGCGATGACTGACGAAGCAAAAGCCCCTTTTCTTAAACACCTCGCCGAATTGAGAACGGTTATTCTGCACTGTTTTATCGCTGTTGCGGCGCTATTTTTCCCTTTTTACGCATTTCTGCGCTTTGATCTGCTCAGGCTGGTGACCGAACCCGTAGTTTCGGCTCTTCCGCCCGGGCAGACTCTCATTTTCACAAAACCCTCCGAGGGGTTCGCGGCATTGGTGGCGGTTTCACTTTTCTTCGCCTTTATGTCCGCAATGCCTTTCATACTATACAAAATACGAAAATTCATAGCGCCGGGTCTGCGTGAGACTGAAAAAAAATGGCTGTCGTTTTTTGTTTTTTTCGGAACCGTTTCTTTTGTCACGGGAGTTTTCTTCTGCCACTCACAGGTGGCTCCGCGGGCTATGGATTTTCTGCTCGGAGAAAATTCGTCTGATTTCGTCCGTGCGATGCCTTCTCTCGGACAGTCATTGTCTTTTCTTCTGACGATGTGTCTGGCGTTTGGGATTGTGTTTGAATTCCCTCTGGTTGCTTTTACCCTTTCGCGGCTCGGCATTGTGAACGCAAAAACTCTGGGCGGAGCGCGGAAATACTCTTATCTTGCGGGTTCGGTTCTCGCGGCGGTAATCACGCCGACAACCGATCTCGCCTCAATGATGTTTCTGCTTATTCCGATTTTTGTGTTTTACGAAGCGGGAATTATCATCGCAAAGTTTTTCGGGAAAACGGAAAGATAAAAGGCATTCTCTTTGCCATGCCGGGTTCCCGCTTGCGCGGGAATAACGGGAAAAGTCTCCTCCTCGTCATTCCCGTGGCAACGGGAATCCAGTATTCATGGCAACGGGAACCACCCGTGGCGTCTCAAAGAAACCCCACAACCGCAGAAAATAAAAATCAAATCTGCAACATTAAAGGCATTCTCCTCGCTATGCTGGATTCCCGTCCCCGTCCCCATCCCCGTTTTCACGGGGACATGCTTTCATGAGGACAAGCTTTCACGGGGACAAGCTTGCGCTGGAATGACGGAGAAAGCCCCCTCCTCGTCATTCCCGTGGCAACGGGAATCCAGTATTCACGGCAACAGGAATTACCCGTGGCGTCTCACGGTAGCCCCACACCGCAGAAAATAAAAATCAAATCTGCAACATTAAAGGCATTCTCTTCGCTATGCCGGATTCCCGCTTGCGCGGGAATGACGGAAAAAATAAAGAAAATGACGGAGAGGAAAGAAAATCAAGGAGAAAAAAACGGGAAGGGTCTAAAAGGAATGACGGGAAAGTCCACTCCCGTCACTCCCATTAAATCCGACTTTACCGGGACCGCCCAAAGCCCCGCCGTTTCTCGCAGCTTACCACTGGAAGTTCAGACCGGTCTGCAACAGCCTTTCGTCAAACTCATTAGTTGTCGCCCCGGAGAAGTGGAACTGGAAGTTGTCGGTCAGCCTCATTCCCACACTGCCGGCAACTCCGTAATCACCCTCGTATTCGGAGAAGTTTATATCCAGACCAATCCGCTTTCCGGGCTCAACCGGAGTTGACTTTATAGCGGCCGCCATGGCTATGCCTCTGCCAAGCTTGGCGATGGCCGCGTCATGCTCGTCAATTTTGTCCTGAACCCAGGCGTTGCGCTCATAGAGGTCGCCGTATCTGATGGGCTCGCTTCCGAGCGGTGTTTCCTGAAGGGCTTCCAGAGTGGCCGAGGTCAGCTGGTTTTGCCCCGCCTCGGTCAGGAACTCATCCACATTCCTTATGCGTCTCTGGTCGGTATCTTCGGTTCCGGCCACGATATACTCATCTATCAGCCGCATCTCTCTGAGGTTGCTTTCACTGTCAATTTGCGCCGCGTAGCCCTGCTGTAATGCGGGTGAATTTTGAGAGATATATTCATAAACCGCAATTTTCTCTTCCACGGTGGCAATTCTTTCAATGCCCCTGCTTAACTCACCGCGACTAAGCCATCCGTCCCCGTTTCCATCATATGTGTTGATCAGATTCCTGATCCGCTGGGCCGGAGTTAAGCCATCCGGGCCAGTGTTTGTGTCAGTTAAGTCAACGCGCGTACCGAGAACACCATCCACATCAAAACCTGCAATGCGCTGTGAAACATAGTAGTTTCTCTGCTCATAAAGGTTTCCGGTGCGGTTTATCGTAACTTCCCAACTCCCGTCAGATTGTTGCTGTTCATAAAAGTTCGGGTCGGCGGAAGGCCTGCTTCGAGCACCGAGAGCATTCTCCCCCTGCACGACTTCGGTCCGTATCAAAGATTGGTAGGCCGTGGGGTCTCTCTTGAAAGTAACCTGGTCGGCAAGAGACACATACCTGTCACCCAGAGGATTATTCGTATCCGCAGTATCCGCCCAGCGCTGTCTCTGGAAGTCTGAAGCTCCGACCGCTTCATATGAGTAAGCGGTCTGTCTGAGCAGCGAACCGTTCGGGTCAGGCGCGGGACGCAGTGAGAGAATACTCTCAACCTGCTGCTGGGTGTAGGAATCTACGCTTGTCTCTTCTGCAAAACTGTTCTGTAAGTCTTTCAAAGAGTCGCGCTCCTCTTCAATTTCCTTGTTATCTTTAATCTGGTCATTCTCAAGGTAGGCATCCAGAGCCGCAAGATAGGACAGTTGAGCCGCGTTGGCGGCGGCGTCAGATGAAGTATCAACCGCAGCGACCGTGTTTCTTTCGGTTCTCACTTTCTGTCTGAGCGTTTGAGGACCCTCCGTGTTTCCTATGAGTTCGTCAATCCCGTCAAAACCGAAGTCCGCGGTCTGCAGAGTCCCGTCCGGCAGAACTGTTGCCACTCTCGTGGCTCCGCCGGCTTCAACGCCCCGGTCTTTTCTTTCCACAAATCTGCCAAGGGCGGGATCATGCTCCATCTGTGTTATGTATGTCGGTACGCCGTCAGTGCCTTCCGAAGAGTTGGCTGTATAGTAAGCTTTTTCCTCATAAAGACCAAGCCCCGTGTATCTGTAGTTCAAATCAGCTTCAGCCGGTGTGCCGGTGCCGAAACTGTCTCCGAGTGTGTAATCACGACCGTCCGCAGTGTCACCGAATGACTGTGTGCCGTCTCTCCTGACCGAGGCTCCCGCTCCGAGCGCCGCGCTTCTGTATGCGTCCGCTGTGGAATTTACACCCAGCGCCGTTGAGTTGGCCCCGTTTGCAAACGAATGGGCTCCGAAAGCCGATGAGTTATCGCCCGATGCTTCGGTGAAATAACCGATACCCGTTGAAAGGCTTCCCGTGGCGGAAGTGTTGACACCGGATGCGGTTGCGCCCAGTCCGGTTGACTTTGCGTCTATACCCGCGACAAACGCGCCTTCTGCGGTCGCCCTGATATTTCTTCCGAACGCCACACTGTTGTGGGCATCCGCCGCGGCGTTTCGTCCGATCGCTATTGACGCTTCATGCGTCGCC
Source organism: Thermodesulfobacteriota bacterium (assembly GCA_965198945.1). Lineage (GTDB taxonomy): Bacteria > Desulfobacterota_D > UBA1144 > Nemesobacterales > Mycalebacteriaceae > Mycalebacterium. The sequence continues at coordinate 8,380 of CBDAQI010000010.1, forward strand.
TTTGCGTTCACACCTATCGCTATTGAATCTCTTCCGGATGCGTTCGCTTCATGACCCACGGCCAAACTGTCATCACCGCTTGCACTTGCATTCTGACCGAGGGCCGTTGAATTTGCGCCGCTCGCACGCGCGTTTCTGCCGAGAACAGTTGAGTTTGCGCCGGAGGCGTTGGAGCCCTGACCCACGGCCGTTGAATTCAATCCGGTTGAAGAGGCGTTCTGCCCTATGGCCGTTGAATCCGTATTTTGACATAAAGCTCCATGCCCCACGGCCGTTCCGTTTGCATCAGCACAGAAAGCATCCTCACCAACGACCGTTGTGTTTGTGCCTTGTGCTCTGGCGCTTACACCAACGGCTGTTGAATGCGACCCCGAAGCATTCGCGCTCACACCCACGGCCGTTGTATTTTCGGCGCTGGCTCTGGCAAGATAACCGAACGCCGATGAGTTTACGCCGCTCGCATTCGCGCCCTTACCCACGGCCGTTGTGTGGATGTTTATAGCATGTGCGCCCTGCCCCAAAGCCGTTGAAAACAGGCCGAGAGCACTCGCACCCTGACCAAGAGCCGTTGTATCCAACTCAATGGCGGCCGCATTGTGACCTACGGCGGTTGCGTTGGTTTGCAAAGCAAACGAAAGGGCTCCCAAAGCTGAGGAATTTTCACCCGCCGCTTCACCGTGATAACCTATGGCGGTTGAGTGGTTTCCGGTCGCCTGAGTGCCTCTGCCGCCTGAATGCGCGCCCAGCCCCGTAGCCTTGCCGTCTATACCCACAATAAATGAACCCTCTCCGGCCGCTCTTATATTTCTTCCGATTGCCACACTGTTGTGTGCAACGGCCTCGGCGTTTCGTCCGATCGCTATTGACGCTTCATGCGTCGCCTTTGCGTTCACACCTATCGCTATTGAATCTCTTCCCGAAGCGGTGGCCCTGTGTCCCACGGCCAAACTGTCAATGCCGCTTGCTTCGGCACTCCTGCCGAGAGCCGTTGAGTTTGCGCCGCTCGCAACTGACTGTTGACCGAAAGAAGACGAGTCTATACCCGATGCCGCCGAAAATGCTCCTATTGAAGTAGAATCCGTTCCTCTTGCAGCCGCAAGGTAACCCACGGCCGTTGAGTTTTCTGTTGACGCTTCTGCCGAGGTACCCAGAGCAGTTGACTTCTCAGCCAACGCCTCCGCGTCCCAACCCAAAGCCGTTGCATCCCTTGCGCTTGCTCTTGAAAAAGCACCTACCGCAGTTGTGTCTCTTGCGGTGGCTCTGGCATCATGACCCACGGCCGTTGAGCTGGAGTCCAAAGCCCTTGAAGCCTCGCCCAAGGCCGTTGAAGCAGCGCCGCTCGCTTGTGCATCCTGACCCAGCGCTGTTGCTAATCCGCCGGACGCATTTGCACCCTGGCCCACGGCCGTTGAATCTACACCGGATGCACTCGCACTCCTGCCGAGAGCCGTTGAGGCTGCGCCGCTCGCAACTGACTGTTGACCGAAAGAAGACGAGTCTATACCCGATGCCGCCGAAAATGCTCCTATTGAAGTAGAATCCGTTCCTCTTGCAGCCGCAAGGTAACCCACGGCCGTTGAGTTTTCTGTTGACGCTTCTGCCGAGGTACCCAGAGCAGTTGACTTCTCAGCCAACGCCTCCGCGTCCCAACCCAAAGCCGTTGCATCCCTTGCGCTTGCTCTTGAAAGAGCACCTACCGCAGTTGTGTCTCTTGCGGTGGCTCTGGCATCATGACCCACGGCCGTTGAGCTGGAGTCCAAAGCCCTTGAAGCCTCGCCCAAGGCCGTTGAAGCAGCGCCGCTCGCTTGTGCATCCTGACCCAGCGCTGTTGCTAATCCGCCGGACGCATTTGCACCCTGGCCCACGGCCGTTGAATCTACACCGGATGCACTCGCACTCCTGCCGAGAGCCGTTGAGGCTGCGCCGCTCGCAACTGACTGTTGACCGAAAGAAGACGAGTCTATACCCGATGCCGCCGAAAATGCTCCTATTGAAGTAGAATCCGTTCCTCTTGCAGCCGCAAGGTAACCCACGGCCGTTGAGTTTTCTGTTGACGCTTCTGCCGAGGTACCCAGAGCAGTTGACTTCTCAGCCAACGCCTCCGCGTCCCAACCCAAAGCCGTTGCATCCCTTGCGCTTGCTCTTGAAAGAGCACCTACCGCAGTTGTGTCTCTTGCGGTGGCTCTGGCATCATGACCCACGGCCGTTGAGCTGGAGTCCAAAGCCCTTGAAGCCTCGCCCAAGGCCGTTGAAGCAGCGCCGCTCGCTTGTGCATCCTGACCCAGCGCTGTTGCTAATCCGCCGGACGCATTTGCACCCTGGCCCACGGCCGTTGAATCTACACCGGATGCACTCGCACTCCTGCCGAGAGCCGTTGAGGCTGCGCCGCTCGCAACTGACTGTTGACCGAAAGAAGACGAGTCTATACCCGATGCCGCCGAAAATGCTCCTATTGAAGTAGAATCCGTTCCTCTTGCAGCCGCAAGGTAACCCACGGCCGTTGAGTTTTCTGTTGACGCTTCTGCCGAGGTACCCAGAGCAGTTGACTTCTCAGCCAACGCCTCCGCGTCCCAACCCAAAGCCGTTGCATCCCTTGCGCTTGCTCTTGAAAAAGCACCTACCGCAGTTGTGTCTCTTGCGGTGGCTCTGGCATCATGACCCACGGCCGTTGAGCTGGAGTCCAAAGCCCTTGAAGCCTCGCCCAAGGCCGTTGAAGCAGCGCCGCTCGCTTGTGCATCCTGACCCAGCGCTGTTGCTAATCCGCCGGACGCATTTGCACCCTGGCCCACGGCCGTTGAATCTACACCGGATGCACTCGCACCCTGACCAAGAGCCGTTGTATCCAACTCAATGGCGGCCGCATTGTGACCTACGGCGGTTGCGTTGGTTTGCAAAGCAAACGAAAGGGCTCCCAAAGCTGAGGAATTTTCACCCGCCGCTTCACCGTGATAACCTATGGCGGTTGAGTGGTTTCCGGTCGCCTGAGTGCCTCTGCCGCCTGAATGCGCGCCCAGCCCCGTAGCCTTGCCGTCTATACCCACAATAAATGAACCCTCTCCGGCCGCTCTTATATTTCTTCCGATTGCCACACTGTTGTGTGCAACGGCCTCGGCGTTTCGTCCGATCGCTATTGACGCTTCATGCGTCGCCTTTGCGTTCACACCTATCGCTATTGAATCTCTTCCCGAAGCGGTGGCCCTGTGTCCCACGGCCAAACTGTCAATGCCGCTTGCTTCGGCTTTCTGACCGAGAGCCGTTGAGTTATAACCTGTTGCTTCCGCTCCTCTACCGAAGGCGCTCGTATTTACATTGGTCGCCCGCGCAGACTGACCCACAGCAGTCGCATTAACTTGTTCAACCCTTGAGCCTTGACCAATGGCAATTGAGTCTACGGCGGCTGAAGTTGCGGCGGCCTCGTGACCCACAACCGTTGAATTTATGCCACTTGCACGCGAATCTTGACCCAGAGCCGTTGTATTGACCTGCTCCGCACGCACACCCTGTCCCAAAGCCGTCGCGTTTACATGACTCGCATGTGAGCCCGTACCCAAAGCTGTCGTGTTTGCCTGGACGGCGCGCGCAAAATGACCCAAGGCCGTAGCTTTCACACCAGTCGTCGCCTGCGAAAGCGAACCCACTGCCGTTGAATTTTCAGAGGTCGCCTGTGCTCCCTGACCTACGGCAGTTGCTCTTTTAGCAATTGCCTCAGCCCCCTGACCCAAAGCCGTCGCATTGGTGGCTCCGGCATTCGCACCCTGTCCCAGTGACGTCGCGTTAGCTGACATTGCATGTGCAAGCCGACCCACTGCCGTTGAATCTACACCGACTGCTTCCGCATCCTGACCCACTGCCGTTGAATTTTCGGCTACGGCATGAGCAAACTGACCCACTGCCGTTGATTTATCACTGGTTGCTTCCGCATCCTGACCCACTGCCGTTGAGCCTACTCCAAATGCATCCGAACGTTCACCAAGAGCGGTTGACTCCTCTTCGCGGGCATTTGCCGCATGACCCAGCGCTGTTGATCTTTCTCCCAGCGCCGCGGCTTCCTCACCCACGGCCGCCGCGTTTGTGGCGGAAGCAATTGAATCTGCGCCTATCCCAATGGAATGGCTGACCGCCGCATTCGCCTTATAACCAACGGCAAGTGAGTTTTCATCTTTCGCATGCGCGAGCCTGCCAACGGCAACCGATCTCAAGCCCGCCGCATTCGCTTTCTGGCCCACAGCCGTCGCCCCCGGCGCGGTTGCGGCCGCATTTTCGCCCAGCGCCGTTGTGTCAGCGCCTATCGCCATTGAACGATAGCCGTAAGCCGTTGCATTTATTCCCAGTGCGGCTGAGTTATCACCCATAGCCATGGCATTTCCTCCCATGATGACCGGAGCCTGCTGTTTGATGACGGGAAACGGCCCCCTTCCCAAGGGGTCATCAGAGGCGACAAACGCGAGAGGCCCTACATTGGCGTTCCTTCCAATAGCTATCCCGCCCGGTGTTAGTACGGCAGCGTTTTGCCCGATTGCTATTGATCTTTGTTGTCCGGCATTTGCGCCTTCTCCGATTGCAATTGAGGCTTCACCATCCACAAACGCCTCTTTATCAGAGGGATTGGCCGAAACTTTCACAAACCTCTGAGACGGAGGCCTTAAAGCAATCACCGTTGCGTCAGCCAGGTCTTCAAACAGTATGGTTTTATTAAGTATCTTTGCACTTGTTACGGAATCGTTGGCAAGTTTTTGTCTCGTCACCGCACCGTCCTGAATTTTTGCCGTCGTTACGCTGTCGGCGGCAAGATAGGCACTTGTGAGCTGCTCTATGCGGGAAATCTGCCCGTCCCTATTTACTCTGATAAGGCCCGTATCGTCGCCAGAGCGCGCAAGTGACGGAACAACAACCCTGTGCGCGGAGGTTCCAAGAACTATTTGACGGGCAGCAGTCGTCCGCGCTCCGGCACCTATTGCAACGGAATCCGTGTGAGATGCCAACGCATCCTCGCCAAAAGCCATTGACCGAGCGGCGGACGCATTCGCCCCATGACCCAAGGCGATTGACGATTCGGAGACCGCACTCGCATTAGTACCCACTGCCACTGAAGTATCTGCGTACGCATTCGCACTCGCACCTAGAGCTACCGCAGCTGTGCCAATTGCTTTGGAATCTGAACCCACTGCCGTTGCACGCCCTCTCATTGTAAAGGCAGTCGCACCCACAGCCACCGAATTTTGGCCGGACGCATTCGCCTTAAAACCCACAGCCACCGAATTTTGGGCCAACGCACTTGCAATATGACCAACGGCGGTTGCACGCCCCACAAAAGAAGGAGGACCCGATCTAATTTCACCGGACGCATTTGCATTCTGCCCAACCGCAACCGATCTACTGCCTGCAAAAGCTGCAGTGTCAGATAAGTTGCCGATTTTTACGAACGGACTACCGCCTCCACCTCGAAGAGCCTGCCTCGCGGCGGGGGAAATGTCATCAATCTGTATTGTGTTGTTTTGTATCTTTGCACTTGTTACGGAATCGGCGGAAAGATATTCGCTTGTGAGCTGCTCTATGCGGAAAAGCTGCCCGCTCCTATCTACTCTGACAAGGCCTGTATCGTCGCCAGGGTTCACAAGTGACGGAACAACAACTCTGTGCGTGGAGGTTCCAAGAACTATTTGACTGGCGGCAGTCGTCCGTGAAGCGGTACCTATTGCAACGGAATTGTGGTGTGTCGCCCGGGCATCATAGCCCAGAGCCACTGAATATAAATTTCTGGCTTGCGCTTTGTGACCCAAAGCCGTTGAAAAACGATGGCTAGCTAACGCACCCTGACCCAAAGCCGTTGCTCCCGCTTCATTTGCAGACGCATAACTCCCCACAGCCAAAGCGTTTGCACCCAGTGCATTCGTATATGCCCCCAATGCCGCTGAATTTACTCCCTCAACTCTTGATCTAAAACCAAAAGCCACTGATCGCCCTGAACTGTCGGTTGTAGAGGCTTGCCGACCCACAGCTGTTGATTCAAGACCACCCGCATCCGCTGCCGTCCCTACGCATAAGAGCGTTTTAGTAGCAACTTCACCAATACTACAAGTGCCTCCTGTGTTTATGGACTGCGCTTGCGCGTCTTGGATATGCAGATTTAAAGAAGAAAAAGTGAATACGGAAATAATGAATAGGGCACTTAAAATTCTCATTGTTGGTCAGTTCCTCCGACTTTTTTACTGAGAAGTAAAATAGAAGCTTCAGGTGAAACGCATCCTTTCCTCAGCCGAAACATCCCCAGAATTTATAAGGGCGGAGAAAAATTGTCAAGACAAATATAAGAGCGGCCGTAGAGTAAAAAACCGCCGTTGTGATTAAGCCGCGGCTCACAAACTTCTCTCGCCCGGCACGGCTAAAACCTGCTCAAGCGTCAGAACACGGAGAAACCTTTTCCCGTTTTCCTCAAAAATCGCGTCCATACCGCCGAAACGGGCCGCCTCAAGAGCCTTCATACCCCCGTCCGTAACAGTCTTTTCGCCCGTGAGGCGGATTGTTACGGCGCCGAAATCACCACGGCCCGGGATTTCAGACTTTTTCAGAACCTCGGCTCGCACCCTGATTCGTTCGTGGTCGTCTCCGGGGCGGTTCAGTTCGGCTCCGCCCACTGACCGCCGCTCACCGGACGCTGAACCCGCCGAAGAGGCGGAAGCGGCCGCATACATCTCACGCACGATGTCAGACGGATAGGTCGGCGCGTTGTGCGCTCCGGAATTCATGCCAAGCTGAAAAGCAAACGGAAAATGACCGCTAACCGCGCCCTCGCACAGAGCCTTCACGGCTCCGCCGTATCCGATGAAAACCGATGACGGTGTGTGATGAACGGCGGCGTCATTCATCGTGGCAATTTGAAGCCAGCTGAAATCGGCAAGAGTGATCCCCTTTTCAAACAAGCCCTCAAGAACCTCGCCCTCACCCAAAGATTCAAAACTTCTTCCCGCATCGCCGGAAAAATTTGCGGACACCGCGCCCGGGTTAAGCTGCAGAGGCAAAACCGCCTTTGACAGATCAATCTCCCGCGGCTGGGTCTTAACCGTGCTTGACTTTTCGTGGACAACGCCCTTTTCCGCACGCACAAGAACCTGACGGACATAGCTCAAAACCGTCTCGCCGCGCTGATTTGAAACGCGCGTTTCAACCTGAACCGAACCGCTTGTGGCGCCGTCTTTTCTGAACTCAACACCGAGAACCTTTGATTCGGCGGAAACAGTGTCTCCCTCAAACACCGGAGCGCCGAAAACAAGATTTGAATATGAAAGGTTTGCAACTGCGTTGAAAGAGATGTCATGAACGCTCAGACCGAACCCGGTGTTGAAAAGAAACCCTCTGCTGACAAGGGCGGAATCTTTGATGCCAAGCTCCCTCTCTTTGCGCGCGGCATCGGGGTCAACATATCCGAGCGCCGTTGAAAGACGCGAGTTTGCCGGAACCTCCCCGTCTCCGAATTTCTTCACATACTGCCTGTTGCGCATCGGCGTGATTTGAACCGCGCCGTGGTGGTAGACGTCTCCCTCAGCAAAATCGCCTATAAATCTCTCGCACTGAAGGTTTCTCACTTATTTCGCCTCCCAGGTGTCTTTTGTTACGCCCTTTTCCCGAAGCTCATTTTTTTTGACCCGCTCCGTTCCGGTCTTCGGAAGCGACTTCACAAACCTTACAAAACGCGGAATCATAAAGGCCGGCATCAGAGGCTTAAGAAACTTTACGATTTCCACGGGGTCGGGTCTTGCGCTCTTTTCCGGAACAATCACAATCATCACTTCGTCTTCCGCGTGTTTGCCCGCCGAGGCTTTCACTCCCACAGCCGCACATTCGGCAACCAGAGGGTGAGACGAGACAACCTTTTCAACCTCAAAGGAGCTTATGTTTTCGCCTCTTCTGCGTATGTAGTCTTTTACTCTGTCCATAAAATATATGTAGCCGTCTTTATCCATCCAGCCCGCATCACCGGTGTGAAACCACAGGTTGCGAAAATCCTCAACGGTTTTTTCGGGCATCTTGTTGTAATAGTGAAGCATGATGTTCGGAATCCGGGGTCTCACAACTATTTGCCCCACTTCGCCGCGGGGAAGCTCTTCGTCTGATTCGGGGTCGGCGATTTTGATTTCATAGCCGGGCGCCTCTTTTCCGCAAGACCCGACCCTGAAAGGCTCTCCGGGGCGCATCCATGTGCACTGCCCGGTTTCGGTGAGCCCGTAACCCTCCATAAACTTGATATTGAATCTTTTCATAAACTTTTCAATTATGTCGTGCGGCGCGGGAGAGCCGAGAACCAGACTGACCGAATGCGTCTTTTCTTCCGGAACGGGCGGGGTGTTCCACATAAAATATGAGACCGTTCCGACAGTATTGAAACGGGTGACTTTGTAGTCATTCATCCAGCGCCAGAAACGGCTTGCGCTGTATTTTTCCTCAACAACGGCTTTTGCGCCCTTGATCAGAGCGGGATAAACCGTCATCACCATCGCATTTGAATGGAAGAGCGGCAGGCAGGTGAAATACACATCATCCGGCCCCACATCCATTATTTCCGCGCAGTTTCTCGCGCTGCTGTAGTCCGCCGCACTCGGCCGCATAACGCCCTTTGAGCGCCCCGTTGTGCCGGAGGTGAACATCAGACGGGCATAATCGGTGAAAAAAACCTCAACCTTAGGCTCGGAAGAACGGGCGCCTTTGAGAAATCCCGCATAGGATTTCATATTTTTGAATCTGAAACCGTGTTTTTGAAAATCGCCTGAGCCCGACCGAGTCCAGACCACAACTTTCTCAAGACTTTTCAAGCGTTTTGCAATGGGCGGCATTCTGTCAAGATACTCCTCCGCGATAAACAGCAGCCGTGAATCCGATGAATCTATTATGTATTGCAGAAAATCGGCCTTGTATGCGGTGTTAATTGGAACCATAACGGCTCCGGCTTTGAGAATTCCGAACCATACAATCACATAATCGTCTGAATTCGGCATTAGAACGGAGACCTTGTCACCCTTTTTAATTCCGTTTTTTGCAAGCGTGTTCGCAACTTTGTTGGCAAGCGCATTTGTCTGTTTGAAACTGAGCGGTTTTTCCGCGCCGAACTGCAAAAACGGCTTGTCGCCCAGTTTTTTCGCCTGATTTTTAAGAATTTCGGGAAGAACCCAGTTTTTTCTGTCTTCCTTCAGATACCACTCCACATCAAAAGGGCTTTTTCGTTTGAAAGTTACCGAGTGTTTGAGATTGCGTATTTTTCTGCGGGGTTTGGTTTTGGCGGGCATTTTGCGCCTCCGTCTTGTTTTCTCCGGTGTATTGTGCCATAAAAAAACCGCCGAGTCATTATTTAAGTGATTTCATTGTTGATTAGGCGATTTTCCCGTCTTTTCGCTTTCTTTTTGGTCATTTCCTTCCTTTGTCCGTCATTCCCGCGCAAGATTGTCCCCGTGAAAGCTTATCCTCATGAAAGCATGTCCCCGTGAAAACGGGGATGGGGACGGGAATCCGGCATAGCGAAGAGAATGCCTTTAATCCTTCGGATTCCATTCCTGTTTAATAAGGTTGTGAGACTCCCGTGAGACGCCACTGGTAGTTCCCGTTGGTGTGAATGCGAATACTGGATTCCCGTTTACACGGGAATGACGAGAGGGGAAGGGAATGACAAGAGAAAGAACGGGAATGGCAGGGGGGAAGGAACGGGAATCGCCGGGGAAACTAAACAAACCCTCCGTTTTTCTCACTTATTCCCGGTCTCACATTTTTCGCACGGGCACTGCCGGCGCAGAAACTCAAATGTGTATATACCAGTGTCATGTTTATCGTTCCACTCAAACTGGAGCGCGTAGAGCCCTACCCGGCTGATTTTTGCCGGCCTGATTCCCGCATCCGCAGAGCCCGGAGCGATTCTTTTTTTGAAAGGCAGTTTTCCGGTTCTGCTTTTGCTTCTGAGCCTGCGGCAGGTTGCACACGGGCACTGCTGCCGCAGATCGTCATAGAGGTAAATACTCTCGTGTCCGTCATTCCACTCTATGAGCAGCGTGGAGTTACTAAATTCGGTTATTTTGTCGGGAAGCGGTTTTGCGGTCATTTCCGCATTTTAACGGAAAGAGCACGTGTTTGACACCCAACCTCACCGACAATTACAATCACCAAATGAATCCTCAAGGGGAAATCACCGCGCTTGAGGCGCTTGCCGGGTGGCTTGCGGAGGCACGGCGGACGGTTTTTCTGACCGGCCCCGAACTTACCTTTGAAGCCGGCATCCCCGATGCGGGCTCGCTTGAATTCAACCCTGACATAAATGATTTCAAGGAAAAACAAGAGGTCAGAGAGCAATACTGGGCGAAAATTTCAGAGTTTTATCCGAAAATCGCCGCCGCCGAGCCATCGGAATCACACAAAGCGATATATGGCATTTCTCTTCTGTGCACGGTTGACTGCATTATAACTCAGGCGGTTGACGGACTCCACACAAAGGCGGGCGGGGAGAATATTCTTGAGATTTATTCCTCAATTCACTGGGCGCAGTGCCTGAGCTGCGGGAAGGATTACAGAATGATGGACGTTCTGACTTCAATGTCGCGCGCGGGTGAAAAAATTCCATCCTGCGCGGTCTGCCGCACCGGGATGCTGAAGCCTCCTCTGTCATTTCCGGGACAGCCGCTTCCGCACTGGGAAATCCGTGAGGGTTGGATAAAGATTCACGGATGCGACCTTCTGGTTTGTGTCGGCGCCGTTCTTGATAAGGAGCCGGTTGCTTCTTTTCCGGCACAGGCTCGCCAGAGAGGTGTTAAGACCGCGATTGTAAGCGCACACCAGAGCGCCGCAGACGGTTATGTTGACGCCGTGCTTTACGGCAACCCGGCGGTTGTGATGAGCAGCCTGCTGGAGGAAGTGAGGAAGATCACACTGGTATAACGCTCCGGACTTCATTTTTGTTTCCTGCGGTTATGAGGTTCCCTTGAAACGCCATGGGTAATCCCCTTGCCCGGAATGCCGGATTCCCGTCCCCATCCCCGTTTTCACGGGGACATGCTTTCATGAAGACAATCTTTCACGGAAATGACGGGGAAATTAAACGGGAACGGCGGTGTGGGTTGTTCGCGCGGCTTTACAAATTCAATCGCCTTGCCACTTCTCTTTCACAAACCGGGCCGCCTCCTTTTTTGTTTGAAGGCGGGTTTCCAGCTGAGCCTCTTCAACTTCGGAAAGAATTGTCTTGAACTGCGGTCCCGGCTCAAAACCCATTTTAATCAGATCTCTTCCGTTCAGAAGCGGCGCGGGTTTGATTTCCTCCTCGCCGAATTCCTCAATTTTTGCCTTTGTAAATTCAAATGCGTCGGTCATTCCGTGACTTGCGAGACAGTCCGCCAGATGGAGAGCGAGATGCTCTTCAAAATACGGCATGCCAAGGAAACGCTTGAGAGTGCTCTGCCTCATTTTCTTCACATCCTTGAACTTCAAATGGTGGCGCACAAGCTCGGATATTCTTTCAATTTGTTTGTTTGAAAATTTCAGGCGCCGGCAGATTTTTTTTGCCATCGCCGCGCCGACTCTGTCGTGTCCGTTGAAGCGGATTCTGTCGCTCCTCTCAAAAGTGGGCGGTTTGCCGACATCATGAAGAAGCGCCGCGACCGCGAGTTCGCACGACCTTCCGGGAGTGTTTTCCTCAAGCTTTTCCAGAACCATCCGTGTGTGAACAAACACATCGCCTTCGGGGTGAAACTCCGGCGGCTGTTCAACCCCCGCCATTGCGTCCGCTTCAGGCAATATGAAGGCAAGAAGACCGGTTTTGCGCAAAAGACCGAGCCCTTGTCCGCAATTGGGGCGCGTGAGAATTTTTACAATCTCATCGCGTATCCTCTCGGCGCTCACATCCTCTATAAAACTCGAGTTTTCCACTATCGCCTCAAAAGTCCGCTTTTCAATCTCAAATCCCAGCCCGGCCGCAAAACGCACGGCGCGAAGCATCCTCAACCGGTCTTCCGCGAACCGCCGCCCGGGGTCTCCTATGGTTCTTATAATTTTTTTTCTCAAGTCCCCGCGTCCGTCCACATAGTCAAAAATCTCTCTGGTCTCCGGTTCAAGCAGAAGGCCGTTAATCGTGAAATCCCTTCTTTCCACATCATCCTTTTCGCTGTTTCCGAATAACACGGTTTCGGGATGCCTGCCGTCTTTGTAGTTGAAGTCTTTTCTGAATGTCGCCACTTCAAAACTGTCTTTGCCGTCGGTAACAATAACCACGCCGAAACTTTCCCCAACGGCCACGGAGTGCGGAAAAATTTTCCGTGCCTGTTCCGGGGCGGCGCTTGTCGTGATGTCAAAATCTCCGGCTTCAAGCCCGCAGAGCATATTTCTCACACATCCGCCTACCATAAAAGCCGAGTGCCCGGCTTTTTTCAGCGAGCGCACGACCCCTTGGGCTTTTTTGAAAAGCGGGGTGGTAAAATGTTTCGGGTCTATCTCGGTTTTAATTTCGCACATTAGCCGGGGCTGCCGTTTTCAATAAGGGCTCTCTCGTATATTATACCGCTCAAAAGCCGCCGAGTCCGCCGGAGTTTCAATGCTTCCCGACACATTGACAAAACTTATCAAAAATATGGTTTCTGAAAACGGTTCTTCACTTCTTATTCAGAGAAGAGACGGCCACAGCTGGAAACAGATAACCTGGAAGGATTTTGAGAGCGACACGAGAAGCGTCGCCGCTTTTCTCACCGGTTCCGGCTTTGAAGCCGGAGACAGGGCATTTTTTGAATCGTGCGGAGGATATGGGGGGCTTGTGTCTGAAACGGCGGTCTTTATGCTCGGCGGCGTTGCCGTTTCGTGCCTGCCCGCTAACGGTTCAGCCTGCGCTTCGGTAAAAACAGCGTTTGCGGACAGCCGCGAGAGCGCTCTCAGGTTCATATCGGAAGGCGCGGAGACAGCGATTTTTCATGCAAACAATGGGAGTTTCAAACCCGGAGATGCGGTTGTGGATTTCCGCGCGGCTCTCAAGTTCGGTTTTCTCAAAAGCAGGAAGATGACGGACGAGCTTAATACGATTTTTTCCGCTGTTGCGCCGCACACGGCCGCGGTTGAGTTTCAAAACGGAAACGGCGACCCTCAGGCCCTTTCTCATAAGGGGCTTATGGATATGCTCGGTTCCGGTCTTGAAAAAATTTCCGGTTCCATGAGAGCGGGCTCGCAGACCTTCAACCATCTTCCGCGTCCGGATATGTTTTCGCGCGTAGCGCGTTTTCTCTCTCTGTGCGTTTCCGCCCGTTCGGCGGCGGCGGAAAGCGAAGAAGATTTGTTTGAGGATATGGTTGAGGTTATGCCCACGGTGGCTTTTTTTGACTCGGTAACTCTTAGCGGAATTGCGCGCAAAATCTCAGATGAAGACGACAAATCCGCTTTCGGAGGACGGCTGTCTCATATTTTCACCGACCGGGCGCCGGAGGGTGAAACGGCTGAGTTTTATTCAAAAAACCGCGTTAAGGTATCGGAGATTTTTTAGAGACTTGCTACGCCGCAGTGTATTATAGTCGCTTAAATAATGATGAGTCCAAAAAACATTATCTGTTTATTTTTGCTTGCGTTTTTGTCAGTATTGCCTTCAAGCGGCTTTAGTGACGAGGCGGTTGAAAATAAAAACAACAAACAGGGAGGAGAAACAATGTCAAAACAGTGGGACAGCCCGCCGGAGATGCGGATTGATTCGGCAAAAATCTATGTTGTGGAGATGAAGACAAACAAAGGAGTCATCACCCTTGAGCTTTATCCCGAACATGCTCCGAAAACGGTCAATAATTTCGTTTTTCTCGCAAATGAGGGTTTTTACGACGGTGTTTCTTTTCACCGTGTGATACCGGATTTCGTGATACAGGGCGGCGACCCGTCCGGAACGGGTTCGGGCGGGCCCGGTTACAGGTTTGAGGACGAGACCGGAGGCAATCCGCTTGTTCATTCCGCCGGGGTGATTTCAATGGCAAACTCGGGGCCTGACACAAACGGAAGTCAGTTTTTCATCACGCATTCACCGCAGCCGCATCTGAACGGCCGCCACACGGTTTTCGGAGGTGTGGTTGGGGGTATGGATGTGGTCAACTCAATAAAACAGGGTGATGTGATGGAAAAAGTTACTGCGAAAGAAAAATAAAGCATATTCGCCCCGCGTCAGACAAGAAGAAAATGTGGAGTTTTTGGCTTTTGCCGCGTTCCTTATTGGCAGTTTTTCTCTTCCTCCGTCATTCCCGCTTTTGAGGGAATGACGGAAAAAGTCTCCCTCTCCATTTCCGTTTCTCTATTTCCATAGTCATTTCCGTTCCCGCCCCCCGTCCCCATCCCCGTTTTCAAGGAGACATGCTTTCATGAGGACAAGCTTTCACGGAGACATGCTTGCACGGCAATGACGGGGAGGGAGCGGCAACACGGTCAAAAAAACCGGCGCGAAAATCAGTTGTGAAATCGGTGTTTTTACGTGTGTGCTAAAAACTCTTTGCCTGTGAAAAACTATCAATTAATCTAAAGAACCGGTGGTTGAATTATATGGAGAAATCTTACGCGGTCGGGACTGCCAAAATTAAGGGAAGCAAAAAATCGTGTAAATAAAGATTTCAGAAAAAAATTTCTGGTGCAATAATGGCAAATTCTCTTCATGTTGAAAAAGTGAAAAAAGGCGTGGCGGAATGGAATCGCTGGAGGGCGGAAAATCCCGGTCTGACTCCCGACCTTTCTTGGGCAGACATATCGGGAAAAGACCTTTCAGGCGCGGATTTTTCGGGCGCAAGTATGAAACTCGCTTTCTGCAAAGGCTGTGTTTTCAAAAATACGGATTTTTCGGGTGCAAATCTTTACGGGGCAAATCTTGAAAAAACAGATCTTTCGGGCGCAAACATGAGAGACGCGAATCTTGAAGGCTCTCACCTGATAGGCGCAAATATTGATGATGCGGACACCGGGGGAGCCAATATGCGTTTTGCAAAAAAAGAGGGTCATCAGTATTGACCGGAAAACTCCTCTCATTTGAAGACATTACCCGTGAAAAAATCTACGGCGTCAGTGAAATAAACACCCTTATCGGCGCCGCGATAAAAGAGGGCGCGGGCGGTTTTTTCTGGGTTGAGGGAGAGATAACCGATTTCAAAGCGCATCACAGCGGGCATCTTTATTTCACATTGCGTGATGAAAATAGCGAAATCCGCGCCGTCTGCTGGAGGCAGTCCGCGCTTAAAATCGGCTTTGTTCCGGAAAACGGAATGAAGGCTTTGTGCCGCTGCCAGACCGATTTTTATGAAAAGCGCGGCACGGTAAATCTCAATGTTATTACGATTGAACCCAGAGGCGCGGGAGCCGAAGCGCTCGCGCTCAGGCAGCTGCTCGCCAGACTTGAAGCCGAAGGCCTTTTCGCGCCCGGACGGAAAAAATCTCTGCCGCAAGTCGTTCGCAGAATCGGAGTTGTAACCTCTCCGGGCGGGGCGGCTCTTGCGGATATTGTAAAAGTGGCTCAAGTCAGATTTCCGAACGCTGAAATAACCGTTTCACCTTCTTCGGTTCAGGGCGCCGCCGCGCCTGTTGAAATCGCCTCCGCCCTTGAACGTTTGCGCGGAGCGGAAGTTGACGCAATCATAGTAGCGCGCGGCGGCGGGTCCGCCGAAGACCTCTCCGCGTTTAATACTGAAATTGTCGCAAGGGCGGTCGCTTCGTGCGCGGTTCCGGTAATATCCGCCGTAGGGCATGAGACCGACACAACCGCCTCAGACCTTGCGGCCGATGCGAGGGCCGCCACCCCTTCGGCCGCCGTAGAAATGGCCGTTCCGGTGAAGGCGGACCTTATTGGCGGTCTCTCTGAGATGAAAAATCGTCTCGGCATTGCGCTGCGGCGCGCCGTTTCTCTTGCGGCTATGGAGCTTGACGGGGCTTCCGATTTGCTCACCCGCGCTGCCCGCTTGCGGGTTTCAGAAGCTGGGAAAGAGGTTTCCTTTCTTGCTGCACGTCTTGACGGGATGAGCCCGCTTGCCGTTCTGGCACGCGGATATTCGGTTGTCTATGGGGCGGATAAAAAGCCCGTTACCGATTCCGCCGTCCTGAAAAAGGGCGACAAACTGAAAATCATGTTTTCAAAAGGCGGCGCGAAGGTTGAGGTCAGCGAAACGGACTAGGCCATTTTTTCCCGTCATTCCCGCAAAAGCGGGAATCCAGTATAGCAAAGAGAATGCCTTTAACTTCCGGATTTCATTTCTGTTTTCTAAGGTCGTGCGGCTTCCGCGAGACGCCACTGACAGTCCCCTTTGGTGTGAATACGAATACTGGATTCCCGTTTACACGGGAATGACAAGAGAGGGAAAGGGAATGACGAGAGAGGGAACGGGAATGACGGGGGAAGGGAAATAACAGTAAGGTGAGGGCGGTGATAAATTGTTCCCTATCTCATCCGTTTCATTTCTTCTGCGCCAGCCTTTCAAGCGCGGGCTTTACCAAAAGCGGATGAACCTTTGCGACTTCGTCGGTGAGTTTTTTAACCGTCTGTTTGATGTCCCACTGCGCCCCTTCGGACATTCTCAGGTTTATGAGGTGGTATAACTCCCAAAGACTAAAATTTCCCCTGACCGTTCTGTTGTGCGCGTTGGTAACCGCATAGGCGGCCGCCTGCGGAAAGCCCGCGTCTGCGAGCTCCTCAAAAAGCCGCCCGCCGAGACTGACCGCCTCCATAAGAAGCCCCTCAGCCCCCGCATTTTTGATGTTCGGCGGAACCGTTACGCCCGAAGAAACGGACGGCTCCGCGGCAAACCATTCAACCTTTCTGTGCCGCAGAAGCTGGTGCCAGCAGGCCTCGCTGATAACAAAATCCGCCGAATAACCCACAAGTTTGAGCGCGTTGTGCGGATTGTCATATACGCCGAGACCCTCAATCGCCGACAGGAAAATGCGCTCTGACTGCACTGGGGAAAGTTTTTCGGCGCCGCCGGGAAATCCGGACTCACAGGCGAGACCTCCTGTGATTTTACCGAGCGCTGACGCTTGAGGGTCGCTCTTGTCCGCTCCCGTCCACTCCGCAAGACGGACGAAAGGCGGCTGCGGCGGAGAACAGTCGGACTGGTCGGGGAATTTCTGAGAAAAAATCTCTCCGAGACTTTTACGCCTCTGCGTTATGTGAGGGTTTTCCGAAGCGTATTTAACAAGCGTGGGAACACCGAAACGCGCCTCATGTTTCATCTCCTCAGCCCGAATTCGCGCCTCGGCATACTGAGAGGAAAGCAGTTCCACAAGGCAGTCTTCAACGGCGCGCGCGTTTGCCGTCATCCCAAGGCTTGTCATTGCGGAAAGGTTCAGCGCGTAGCGCGCGTCTTCAAAAGCGATTTTTTCAAGCGCATTTTCACTTGTGTCAGGATTTGTTTTTTTGAGAAACCGGAAAATTTCCGCATTCAGTTTTTCATATGTGTCATACTGCGAGTCGCAAACAAACAAAAACCGGTCCGCCAGCTTCGGTGAATCTGCTATTTCAGGCGGCACAACAAAATCTCCTCTTCGCGGCTTCTGATATCTCTGTGAGTATTCGGTGAATGAAAGGTGCTCACCACAGAGCTCAAGTATTGAAGAGAAAAGACGTGAAACTCTCTCAATGCCGAGATGGACGGCCGCATGTTCGGCAACCGAAGCGTGTCCGTAGTTCAGAACCCATTTCTCGTGAAATTTCTGTGCCCTGTCTCTACCGCGCATCTCTTCTTCAAGAACGGTCGCTATGTTTTCTTTGAAGCTCTTGGGGCTTCTGCTCACATATGCGAAAATGACCGCCACAACTTCTTCGGGCAGCCCCGAAACGGCATATATGTCGCCTTCGGGATTTGAAATGTGCTGCGCTATTGAGTTTTTTTCAGTTTCTTTGTTCTTATTCATTTGAAAGTTTTCCGTTATTTCCGTCACCATTCAGGTCATTTTTGTACAAGCATATCCGAATGCAAAAGGTAATGGAGACGGAGGTTCAGTATAAACCAAACAGACGAACCGGGAAAACTTTATTCCATGAAAGCCGGATTCCCGTCCATCGCCATTCCACCGGAAAGAACAATCCGGTATTCACGGCAATCACAATTACCCGCAACTATCTGACGGAAACCTCAAAACCATAGAAACAAAAATGAAGTCCGGGGCGTCAAAACAGACTCCTTTCCATGCCGGATTCCCGCACCCGTCCCCACCCCCGTTTTCACGGGGACAAGCTTTCACGAGAATGACGGGGGAAAAGTGGAATGACGGAAAGACAAATAGATATCTTTTTCCGGATTAAGCGGCATAATATCAGGTTTCATTGCAAGTCAGGTATTGTTTATTCAGAAACTGCAAAGGCAAAAAGCAAGCAAAAGAATTTGTGAAGGGGAATATACGGCGGACTGCAACCGTTGGGAAACCCGCTCAACAAATGGAATCCGCAACGCCGGACCACCGCCGCGGTGATATGAAAAAACACGAAAAATTTAACTATGTTGAGTTTCCCTCAAAGAATCTTTCGGCGACCAAAGACTTTTTTGCCGAGGCCTTCGGCTGGAAGTTCAAGGATTACGGAGGCGAATACACGGCGTTTTCAAACGAGGGTCTGGACGGCGGATTTTTCAAATCGGAGATGTGCTCATCAACCGGCAGCGGGGGAGCGCTGCTTGTTTTCTACAGCGAAAATTTGGAAAAGACCATGGAAAAAATTCTGCGGGCCGGCGGCTACATCGTAAAACCCGTCTTTTCATTTCCCGGCGGCCGCCGGTTTCATTTCACAGAACCGGGCGGCAACGAGTTCGCAGTGTGGTCTGATATTGGCGGCAAGAAATAATCCGGAAAATCAGAAACGCAAAAACAAACCGCGCGGAGCCGGATTGTTGTCCGGCTCCCTTCACGGAACTTATTCTTCTGTCTTAAGAGAAATCAGATTTTTCCCTGAAGCAGGAAAGCGATGAGAAGCGCGTAAATGACGAGCGACTCAATAAGAGCGAGACCGATGATCATCGGTGTCTGTATCTTTGACGCGGCTCCGGGGTTTCTTGCAATTCCTTCAAGCGCCGCCGCCGTGGCCCGTCCCTGACCGAGACCGGCTATCGCCGCCGCTATCCCGATTCCGAGACCCGCACCGAGCCCTATGCCCATTTTGGCAAGGTCTCCGGTTCCGCTCGCAGCCGCGGCCGCATCCGGGGCGAAAGAAAAAACACCGGCAACCAAAGCACCGGCAACCACCAAAACAAACCTTTTCATCTTATTTCCTCCTTATGTAAGGTTTTTGTTTGTAAATATCCAAAATCTTTAGTGATGTGACTCCGCAAGTCCGATATAGATGGCGGAAAGCACCGTAAATATAAACGCCTGAAGAAAACTGACAAATATGCCGAGCCCTATAAAAATTGCGGGCACGATGAAATGGGTCAGATTCGTAAAAACACCCATAACCATATGGTCTCCGGTTATGTTCATAAAAAGACGCAAGGAAAGCGAAACCGGCCGCACTACGTGGCTGACAATCTCAATGATCAGCATAAGCGGAGCGAGAAACGCAACGGGACCGAGAAACTGCCTTATGTAACCCGCGCCGTGAGCGCGAAAACCGTAGAAGTTATAAACCAGAAAAATAAGTATCCCGAACGCCAGAGTTGTGTTGAGCACTCCAGTCGGCGGCAGGAAGCCCGGCACCACTCCGAGCAGATTACAGAAAAGAATGAAGAAAAACGAGCCCGCAAGCAGGGGAAAATACATCTTCGCTTTTTCACGCGAGCCGAGAATGTTTGTGAGCATTGAGAGAAGAAAATCTATCCCCATCAACTCCACAAAGTTTCTGAAAGACACCTTTTCAGAAGGAAGGTCGGAAGTGTCCGATGCAATGCTCTTCTTGAAACGCACACCCGCAACCACAAGCAGGGCAAGAACAAGAAGCACCCCCATTATGTGGTCAAAGTCCCCAAGCCCCAGCAATGAAAACCAACTAAAATGTTCCACTTTTTCCCAAAAGACCGGCGGCGATTATTCCGGCCACACCGGCGGTCAAGCCCGTAGTAAATCCTAAAATATCCAATCTTGCAAACAAAATCAGAAAAACGGCAATTCCGACAAGCAGTGCTATCTTGAAAATGAACAGGACAGCAACACGCCAGACCGGCATTTTACCCTCCCGGCCGCGACCGGTAAACACTGAAACTATAAGCCGCAAAGCCGCGACATCGGCCGCGAACAAAATCCCGGCACAAACCGCGGCGACCGCAAAACCGACGCCGAAAAATGCCAACCCGAAAAGCGCGGCCACCGATGAGAATCCCAGCACAAACAGTTCAGGCCCGCGGTCTTTCATCCGAACCTCCCGAGCGTTCTGAAAAGCAGGAGCATTCCGCCTATTGTTCCCAGAATCAATCCGGCGACAGTCATATACGGCGTCCGGCTGCCGAACTTTGTGTCAAGAAAATCGCCCGCAAGAAGTCCGGCGGCCACCGAAGCCGCGACCTCAATCCCCACAACCGCAAAAATCATCCAACTGTTCTTCAACGCCCCTCCCCCATGCAGACCTCCAGCGCGCGGTCAACCGCTTTCAGGGTTTTTTTAATATCTCTTTCCGTATGAGCCGTTGACACAAACGCCGCCTCAAACTGAGACGGTGGAAAAAGAATTCCATGTGAGCGCAGGGCGGAATGGAAAACACCGAACATCTTAGTGTCACAGGTAAGAGCGGATTCATAGTCAGTAACGGGTTTGGAAGAGAAAAAGACTGTCAACATTGAGCCCGCACGGTTGACCGTAACCGGAGCCCCCGTGCGGCGCACCGATGCGTTTATGCCTTTCTCAAGAAGCGCCGCAAGCCGCTCAATCTTCGCCCGTCCGCGCTCTCCGGCCGCTTTGATGGTGGCAATGCCCGCCGAAACCGCAACCGGATTTCCCGAAAGAGTTCCTGCCTGATAAACGGGACCAAGGGGCGAGACCATGTCCATAATTTCCGCCCGTGCGCCGTATCCCCCCACCGGGAAACCGCCTCCGATAACTTTACCGAGACAGGTTATGTCCGGAATCACGCGAAAAAGTCCCTGCGCCCCGCAGCCCGCAGAGCCTTTTCCCCAAAGGCGAAATCCCGTTATGACCTCGTCAAAAATCAGAAGCGACCCGTGCTCGCGCGTGATTTTTCTCAGACCCTCAAGAAAACCCCGAACCGGCCGCACAACCCCCATGTTTCCCGCAACAGGCTCAACAAGCACGGCGGCGATTTTGCCTCCGGCGCGGGCGAAAAGTTTTTTCACCGATTCAATGTCGTTGTATTTCGCCGTGAGGGTTTTGGACACAAAAGATTTGGGCACGCCCGCGCTGCCCGGATGCCCGAAAGTGGTGGCTCCGGAGCCCGCCTTTACGAGAAGAAAATCCGCGTGTCCGTGATAGCAACCGTCAAACTTTACAATCAGGTCGCGTCCGGTAAACGCCCTGGCAACGCGCACCGCACTCATCAGGGCTTCCGTTCCCGAATTTGTCATTCTGATTTTTTCAACCGATTTGAAAGACTTTCGCACAGTTTCCGCAAGCTCAATCTCGGCTTCGCACGATACTCCGTAGCTTGTTCCCGCACGCACGGCCGCGTCCGCCGCCTTCAAAACCGAAGGGTGCGCATGGCCCGCAATCAGAGCGCCCCATGAGTTAATGTAGTCCGTATAGCGATTGCCGTCTGCGTCATAGACAAAAGCCCCGGAAGCTTTTGAAATAAAAAGAGGCGACCCCCCGACCGCGCCGAAAGAGCGCACGGGGCTGTTCACACCGCCGACGAGAAGACCCTTGGCGCGATTGAAAAGTGCGGATGATTTTGCGTTTTTCAGTTCCTTTTTCACCGTTCGCGGGTCTGCTGGACGCAGAGCACGGCAGGATAGTATAAGAGCGGGCGGGGTTTTTCAATTATGAGCCCTGACGGTTTATAATTTAGGATCGTGATGCAAAACAATCCGCAAACCGACGGACGGCCGAAGTTTGCCGCCATAGGTGTATTCTGCGAATCCGGGGGCTGGGCACTGCCCGACGGCGCGAAGAGTGTGGTGAGAGAAGCGCGGGTTTTTTCGGGCGCAAAACGGCATTTTGAAAAAGTGCGGCGGTTTATGCCGGCAAACTCCGAATGGATAGACATAGACGGAGACATTGAAAAAACTCTGCGCGTTTACGACAACCGCATTGAGCGCGGCGCGGGAACCATTGTGATTTTCGCTTCGGGAGACCCGCTTTTCTACGGTATAGGTTCAACCCTCCTGCGACTGCGCCCCGGGTGCGCGCTTGAAGTTTTTGCGGCTCCGAACAGCATACAGACCCTTTGCCGCAAAGCGGTTATTCCCTACGGAAACATAATCTGCGCCTCGGTCCACGGAAGAGACTGGCACGAACTTGACAGAGCTCTGATTGGCGGAGGGGAACTCATAGGGCTTCTGACCGATTCGTTAAAATCTCCGCGTGAGGCGGCAAGGCGCATGGTTGAATACGGCTTTGAGCAATACGGCTGCGTAGTCGGGGAAAATCTCGGAGAAAAAGACGAAAAAGTAAGTTTTCTTTCTCTGAGAGAGGCTGCGGAGTCTGTTTTCAGGCAGCCATGCACGGTTATTTTTGAAAGAAAAGGGAAAAAAATCCGTCCGGGCGCACAATTTGAAACGCTTGAACAAAAACCCGGAATGATAACAAAACCGCTTGCGCGGGCATATGCCCTTTCGCGTCTGGAACTGGGAACCGCCGAGCATTTCTGGGACATAGGATTCTGCACCGGCTCGGTTTCGGTGGAGGCGCGGCGGGGTTTTTGCGGACTGCGCGTTACGGCGTTTGAAAAAAATCCGCTTTGCAAAAAACTGATTGAAATAAATTCAAAAAGGTTTTTCGCTCCAGGAATAAAAATCGTCATGGGAGATTTTTTTGAATCCGCGCCGGAAAAACTTCCCACGCCCGATTCCGTTTTCATAGGCGGGCACGGGGGGCGGCTCGGAGACATGATGAAAATTCTCGGAAGAACCGTCCGCACGGGCGGAAGAATAGTTCTCAACAGCGTTACGGGGAAAAGCGGAAACATTTTCCGCGAGCGGGCGGAGAAAAACGGTTTTCAAATTGAAGACCCGGCGGTCGCCGGAAGTATTGAGATTTTAAGCGCGGTGAAATTATGAAAAAAATCTCATTGGTCGCGGTTTCCGGAACCGGAATCAAAACGGCCCGTAAAATTGCGGAAAAAATGGCGGCGGAAAAAATTAAGGCCGATATCGTTTCAACAAGAAAAGGAGCCGGAATCAAAACCGTCAAATCAATCTCAGTTTTTACGGAGGAAAGTTTTGAAAAATATGACGGCTTTATTTTTATCGGTTCGCTGGGAATCTGCGTGCGCTGCATAGCACCGAACATAAAAAATAAAAAAACGGATCCGGCGGTAATAAACGTTTCCGAAGACGGCCTTTTCACCCAGTCCGTTTTGTCGGGCCATGAGGGCGGAGCCAACCGGCTTGCGGAAAAAACCGCGGAAATTATCGGTGCGACTCCGGTTATTACCACGGCGTCTGAAACGCGCGGGAAAGCATTGTGCGTCGGGCTCGGAAGCCAGCGGGGAATAGACTCGGAGGAGTTTGTGAAATCATTTGAAAAAGAATTGAAAAAGTGCGGATTTTCACCCGCCAATGTATGCGGCCTTGCGTCTGCAAGCATAAAACAGTCTGAGCGGGCGTTTGCCGCGCTTGCGGAAAAACTGAAAGTTCCGATCAGGTTTTACGACGAAAAAACTCTGATAAAAATTCCGAAACCCAACCCGTCTGGGGTCGTGAAGAGAAAAACCGGAACGGACGGCGTTTGCGAGCCGGCGGCTCTTTTTCTTGCTGGGGCTAAAAAACTTGTTGTTGAAAAAACAAAAATAACCCTGCCATCCGGGAAAAAATACACCTTTGCGGTCGCGCTGGGGGAGAAATCAGCCGGAGAGGGGCTTGTGGCAATAGTCGGAGCCGGGCCCGGAGACCCGCGCCTGATAACGGTTGAGGGACGGGATTTAATAAGAAGGGCGGACCTGATTCTCTATGCGGGAAGTCTTGTTCCGGAAAACCTCACTGCGGAGGCCAAACCCGGAGCGGCAATTAAAAATTCCGCAACAATGACACTTGAAGAGCAGATCGGTCTTATGGAGAAATTCTACAAGAAAGGCGGCTTAATAGTTCGTCTCCATTCGGGAGACCCTTCAATATACGGGGCAACCGGGGAACAGATGGAAATTTTTGAAAAAAAGGAAATGAAATATGTTGTTGTGCCGGGAGTTTCCTCTTTTCAGGCCGCCGCCGCAAAACTCGGAACCGAACTTACGGCGCCTGATATTTCGCAGTCAATTATTCTCACAAGAGGAGAGGGGAAAACTCCCATGCCGGAGAGAGAAAACATTTCAAAAATGGCCCGGCACCGATGCACAATGTGCATTTTCCTGAGCGCTAAAACGGCGCGCAGAGTTCAAAACGGACTGCTTGAGCATTACGGGCCCGAAACCCCGGTGGCCGTTCTACACCGTGTAACATGGAAGGATGAAAAAATCCGGCACGGAAAGCTGAAAGAACTCGCGGACATAGTCCGTGAAAACAAATTGACCAGAACGGTTTTAATCATGGTCGGAGACGCATTGAAAAAAGAAGGCGGACGCTCGCGGCTTTATCATCCCGAATGGAGGCATCTGTTCCGTGCGGAAAAATCAAAACTGAAATGACGGACATACTTGTATTCGGCGGAACAACTGAGGGGAAAAAAGCTGCGGCGGCCCTGGACTTTGAAAAACTGCCCTATTTTTATTCCACCAAAATAGAAACTGATTTCAAACCGTCTGTTTTCTGCAATTATATTCACGGGGATTTGAATGAAAAATCACTTCCCGGATTTATCCGGAAAAAGGGAATAAAACTTATTATTAACGCCGCCCATCCTTTTGCCGGACGTCTGCATCAGACCGTCGCGCTGATTTCTGAAAAAATGAAAATTCCCGTAATAAGATATGAGAGAAAATATCCGGAAAAAATAAACCACCCTCTTGCCGTTTATTGTGACGATTTTGCCGGCGCAGTGCGGGAAATTGAAAATCAAACCGGCGGCTGTCTCATATTGAGCGGAGTTCGGACGCTTTCAAAATTAAAACCCCTGTGGGAAAACCGCAGCCTCTGCTACGCCCGCATACTGCCTCGTGAAACTTCGGTCAATCTCGCCCTGAAACAGGGTTTTCCGAAAAACCGGCTCATAACCGGAATGCCGGGGAGCGACATAAAAAAGGAAAAAAAGTTTTTTGAAAAACTCAAAATAAAATCAATTGTAACAAAAGAAAGCGGAGAAAGCGGCGGGCAGGAGATTAAAATAAAAGCCGCCATTGAGACGGGAGCGAAAATAGCCGTGATAAAACGCCCGGAAAAACCGGTTTTCCCCTTTGCGGTAAAAGGACGGAAACAGATGATTAAAAAAATAAGGGAAATTCACAATGTGCCTTGAGGAACCGCCCGCAAAGACAAAAACAATGAAAACCGGACACACTACGGGCGCCTGCGCGGCGGCCTGTTCAAAGGCGGCGGTTTTAAGCATTCTGGAAAGAAAAAAAATAACAAAAGTGGAAATTGAACTCCCGGGCGGGAAAACCGCCGCCTTCCGAATAAAAAATTCAGAATATAGCAAGAACAGCGCCTCAGCCACAACGGTTAAAGATTCCGGCGATGATCCCGATGTTACGCACGGGGCCGTAATAGGCAGCAGAGTTATGCTAAACAATACGGGGAAAATAACATTTTTGCGCGGTAAAGGAGTGGGCAAGATAACGCTTCCGGGGTTGGGATTGGAAATCGGTGAGCCCGCTATAAACAGAGTTCCGAGAAAAATGATAAGCCGTGAAGTCTCGGATTTGCTGAAAAAAAGCGGTCGGAAAAACGCGGGGGCGAAAATAACCGTTTTTGTGCCTGAAGGGGAAAAACTTGCAAAAAAAACCCTCAATTCAAGACTCGGTATCAGGGGCGGAATATCAATTATCGGCACAACCGGAATTGTGAGACCTTTCTCAAGCGCCTCATATGTGGCGAGCATTTTCCAGGCGGTTCAAATCGCGGCCGAAAACCGGGCCCCTCATCTGATTGCCTCATCGGGAGGAAGAAGTGAAAAATTTATCAAAAAACAGTTTCCCGACCTGCCGGACTACGCTTTTATACAATACGGGAACTGGGTGGGCAGGCTGCTTGACGCTACCAAAAAGAATAAAATACAAGACCTGACCCTTGTCATAATGATTGGAAAAGCTGTTAAACTTGCTTCCGGAGAAATGGATACACACAGTGGAAAAACCTTTTGGAACAGGGAGTTTATAGCGGAAACGGCGAAAAAAGCCCGCGCCGGGAAAAAGACGGTGGAAGAAATAAAAAATCTGAACGCCGCCGTGCGTCTTACGGAAATTTTTCCTCTGCGTCCCGAAGAGCCATTCTACCGCGAACTGCTCAAACAGTGCCAGAAACACTGCTCCAAACGCCTCGGCGGGTTTCTCACACTGGCGCTTGTCGGAACTGACGGAGAAATAGTGTGGTATCCTCAAAAGCCGAATGTCTGAAAAAGAGTCAAATACTTTCCCTTTCGCGGCGATATGCGGACAGGATGACCTGAAACTCGCTCTTATTCTCTGCGCGATTGACCCGCAAATAGGAGGCGTTCTCGCCCTGGGTGAGAAAGGAACGGGCAAAACAACGGCTGTTCGCGCAATCGGAGAGATGCTTTCGCACGGAGATTTGCGTTTTCCCGTGGTAAACCTTCCCATTGGCGCCACAGAAGACAGGGTTCTCGGAGCCGTTGATCTGGAAAAACTTATCAATGAAAAACGGGAGTCGGTTCGTCCGGGCCTTCTGGAGCAGGCGCATGGAGGAATTCTCTACATAGACGAGGTGAACCTTCTTGACGATTACCTGACGGACATACTTCTTGACGCGGCGTCCGCGGGTGAATATATGCTTGAGAGAGACGGAATATCACGAAAAATCAAATCACGCTTCCGGCTTGTCGGAACAATGAACAGAGAAGAAGGTGAACTGAGACCCCAGCTTCTGGACAGGTTCGGTCTTTGTGTTGAAGTGAAATCGCCTTCCGGGGCCGAAACAAGACAGACGGTGGCGAGGCGGAGAATGGAATTTGATTCCAGCCCCGGAACTTTACGCGCCGCTTTTGAAAAAGAACAGAAAAAACTGCGGCGGAAAATCACGGATGCGACGGAAAATCTTAACAGGGTGGCGATTCCGGATGAAATTTTTGAAAAATCATGCGCTATTGCGGTTGAGAGCGGGGCTGAGGGAATGAGAGCGGATATTTTGATTGTTAAATCGGCGCGAGCCCTTGCGGCTTTTGAAGGCCGGAATAAAGTCAGCACGGACGACGCTGATAGAACGGCGCCGTTTGTTTTAAGACACCGCAGATCTGACGCCGCGGACGGGAAAAAAAACTCCGGAAATTCCGGGACTGAAAACCATACTCTGACAAGCGGCGGAACGGGAAACCATAAGGGGGAAAATCCGGTTTCAAATCAGCAAAATGAAAAGGTTTTTCCTCCCGAGGGAAGTTTTTCCGCAATGAAACCGGCATTGCGGACTCCCGTCTCAAGGCGCGGAAGTTTTTATCCGGAAAAAATAACGGACTCTGCGGGAAAAGGAAAAAGGAAAACGGAAAAAATCAACATTTATGAGTCCGTGCGCGCCTACTTAAAAAAAGGTAATTTCTCTCCCAAACCAAAAACGAACGGGGGGCGCGGAAAAGTGTCTCTTATTTTCATTATTGATTCCAGCGGTTCAATGGCTTCCGGAAAACAAATTTCATATGCAAAAAAAATCATCGGGAAAACGGCCATGGAAAACAAGGGGAAAATCACCGAATTTGCCGCGATAGCGATTTGCGGAAACGGGGCGCGGATTTTTTACCCTCCGGGAAACGACCCTGAAAAACTGACGACACGGCTCGCCGGAATTAAAACCGGAGGGAAAACAAACATGGGCGCGGCCGTTGTGCTTGCCAGCAAAATACTGCGAAAAACACGTCGCGCAAAATCGTCCTCATCGGCCATATTCATATTTACGGACGGGAGAATAAATTTCTGCGAAAGCGGAGAAGACCCTTTTCAAGACACCGTGAAAAAATTCAAAATGGCTATCGGCAAGACTGTAAAAACAACCGTGGTTGACACTGAAACGGGTTTTGTAAAAATAGACGCGGCGGTGAAATTTTCCGAAGCCATCGGGGCGGATTACGCGCGCGCCGGTGACATAAGGAGAGGGTAAATGAAAATTTATACAAAAAAGGGAGATGCCGGAAAAACCGCGCTTTTCGGGGGCAGGCGTGTTGATAAGGATGATGTTCGCGTGGAATGCTACGGCACACTTGACGAAGTAAATTCAACCATAGGTCTTTTGCGCTCAAAACTCACGGAGAAACACGGGTGGCAAAACGGTTTGCATAAAATACAAAAAGATATGATGGATATGATGTCGCATCTGGCACGCCCCTCCGATTCCCATAAAAAAAACACAAATCCCGTTCCGGTTGACGGGGCGGAATTTTGCGAAAAATGGATTGACGAACTTGAGAAAAATATGTCATCTCCTTCGGACTATTTTCTGCTTCCGGGAGGAAATGAAATATCAGCTCTCTGCCACTTAGTAAGAACACAGATAAGAAGGGGCGAGCGCAGGCTCGTCTCTCTTATGAAAAAAGACGAAATAAATCCCGTTATTCCCGCTTATATAAACCGCCTTTCAGACCTTTTTTTCACACTCGCAAGAGCCGAAATGGATTCGGCCGGAGTAGCGGAGGAAAAATGGCGTTTGTTTCTTTATAAAAAGAAAAAAAGATAAAGACAAAAAATTGCTTAATCACACCGATTTCTAAAACTTTTTGCAGAACACTGACAATTTTCCTAAAATAGGAGTCGGAATGCATGAACTATCAATTGACATAATTGCGTTTTTCATTTTTGCTTTCGCAACGGTTTTCAGCGCGGGAATGCTAGTTGCCGAAGTGCGGGGTCTGCGCAGAGATATGGACGACTCGGCGCGCCGGATGGAAGACTGGAAAAGAACGGTCTGGGACAATGAAACCAAATACCGCACCCGCATGTGTGAGCGCATCAAGAAAGTGAAAAAATCCGTTGACTAATGGTCTCACTCCGCACTTGAGGCGGGACGCACAGAGAAACGGCGGACGCATGAATCTGAAAAATAACATCTGAAATATAATTGAGTCTCAATTCTCAAGCC
The DNA here is from genome assembly GCA_965198945.1 of Thermodesulfobacteriota bacterium. Taxonomy (GTDB): domain Bacteria; phylum Desulfobacterota_D; class UBA1144; order Nemesobacterales; family Mycalebacteriaceae; genus Mycalebacterium. The sequence continues at coordinate 37,593 of CBDAQI010000010.1, forward strand.
GCGGCCGAGGGGCGGATTGATGAATTTTCTGGAGTGATGGAAAACGGTTCTTAAAAAACAAAAGGAGGTTAAGCAAGGGACCGGGCAGTTTTTGAAACACTGTAAAATTGCAAACGGAGCTCCCTTTGAGAGAAAAATTGGAGAATATGACAGAACAACCCTGTCAGAGCTTTGTTTTAATCTCATTCATGCGCAAAACAGTATTTTTCCTCAAATGGTCAATGGCCATCTTTTCAATTTGCCTCACCCTTTCTCTGCTCAAGCCGGTTATATCAGCGATTTCCCTCAAGGTAAGGGGCTCTTCGGCGCCGCCAATTCCATATCCTAAACGAACGACAGTCGCCTCTCTGCTGGCAAGACCATTGATGATTTTCCTCACCATCTCCGATTCTCTTCGCCGTGAGTATTTTTCAAATCCGCTGGCGGCTGCGTTGTCTTCAATTTGTTCAACAATGCTGACAAACTCTCCGGTTTCCTGTGAAAAGAATTCAGAAACGGAACTGTAACTTGACAGAGCGGCGGCAAGCATATCCTGAGAGACTTTTCCCGCAAGGTCCGGAGACTTGTGTCTGAAAGATTCTCTGACAGCCCGTGCGGCGTGTTCAGGTATTTTTACAACACGATGTTTTTCACAGTCCTGAATTCTGTGCTGAACAGAGTATAAAATCCACCAAGCCGCAATCGTTGAAAACTTGCTTTTTCTTTCCGGGTCATATTTTTGAATTGCCTTCATAAGACCGAAAATTCCCTCTTGCAGAGAGTCTTCAAAAGAAAGCCTTTCGCTTGCATGGCTCTGACACACCCTGACCATCAGGGGTGTGTTTCTGAGAATAAAAGCGTGCCGGGCCCTGCTTTCTTTTTTCTTGATAATTGCTTTTAGAATATGATTTTTAGTTTTGCGTGCCGCATTGGAAAGCGCGCGGATTTTTATCAGAGCCCGCCTTTCCTCAGCATTGTTGAGAAACCCCTGATGCTTTTCCGGAAAAAATTTTTTTATGGCCGCCCCCTCACCGGAGGCCAGAGAACGCTGTGAAAACATATTGATTTTCATTGCATATACCGTCCTTATTTTTGAATTTAGATTTCACCAAGCGCGCGCCAATGGAGACACAGCGCAAAATTGAACCCGCAACCCGCACCACCCCGTAGTACGGCTGCCTTGGTATCTCACCCCGGTTTTACATCAATTAAGTGTCGTCGCCCGAGTGAGCGTAAATACATCAGTAAGGTTGGCATTCAAAATTCAGGATTGTGTTTGTGTCAGTTATTCCTCTCAGTCTGCACTCTAAAGCCATGTTTTTACCTCCTTGTATAAACTGATAAAACATTGTAGGAAAAAACGTTCTTTCTTGACAACTTCTGTGAGGAAGAAAAATGAAAAAACCAGTGCAATGAGTCACTTACGGAGCTATTCTCTTCACAAAATGCAAGGATGAGAGGAGGTCAAAAACGAGTCTTTTATGACTGAAAATGTTGCCAACCGGCAGGATGATTTGGGCAATCCAATTACAATTTGACCGGATTCCAGCCCCCCTTCCCCATCCCAATTTTCATGTGATGGGTGTGATTAGTATAGAGACGGAAACAAAAATCTCACCTTCGTAATTACCACACCCCTCAGCCATTCCAACGAAAGCATGTCTCCAGTGAAAACCAGGGCGGAGATGGGGTGGAAATCTTCCCCTCCCGTCACTCCCGCAAAAGCATGTCCCCGTGGAAACGGGGGAGGGAATCCAGTATTTATTAAACACATTGTAGAAAGTCAGTTGTAACACCAAAGTGGAGCGTTTTGTTCTGTCTGTTCTCCGGGGCGCAGACACAAAGTTGTTTTTGAATAAAGAGTTGCTTTGTTGTCGTTTTCTCTCCACCGGCAGACAACATTGCCTTTGTTGAGTGTCATTTGCTGCATTGCCCACGATTCCCACCCGTTTTCACAGGGACAATCTTTCAGGGGAATGAAAGAGAAAATACGGAACTAAACAGAATCGTCTTTTCTCGCTCTCGTCATTCCCGTGGAAACGGGAATCCAGTATTAGAAATGACAGAGCATCATTGTTTTCATTATTAGCTATTCTGTGTGAGACACATAATCCGGCATTGAATTAAATGTTTTTGCAATCGCCAAAAGTGTATGCAGATAAAAAACTTAGAATCCGCTTTTGTGTTGTCCGTATTTCCATTTGCGCTTAGGCGAAGATGCTATTTCTCCCTTCAAGTCATTCTGCCTCTGACACGGAATCCGAGGGTTTATGGCAGGACTTGTCGGAATACTGGATTCCCGTTTCCACGGGAATGACGGGAGAAAGGGGAATGACGGGGAAAGAATTGGGAATGACAGAGAAAATGCAGAAATGAAGAGAAAAGCATCCCCTACATCACAAACCTCATTGTAAACAAAACACCCTTTTCATCAGCGGGATTCAACTCATAGTTCCTGTTCTGAACCGTTATGTCTCCCTTCAACCCCGTGCTGTAGTTAAACTCCACACCGACATCAAAATTCTTCTTCCGCCTCATAAATGACACTCGCGCCGTCTGCGCATGTCCCCTCGCTGATTTAATCAGTGAATACACGGGATCAACCTCTCCATATGCCGCAGCAGCTCCCACTCCTATCCCATATGTGTCGCCCAACCCGAAATACCTGTCAAATGACGCTATCACCTTGTTCGTGTCTCCGAATCTATAGGAACCGCTGCCAACACTGCCGAAAAAAGAATCCGTCTCTCTTTCAAATGCAACGGAAAATCCGCTCGTGTGCGATATGCCCGCTCTGCCCACTCCGTATTGCCCGTTCATGAAGAAGAAAGCTCCTTTGAAAAGATGAGCGGCGCTTCCTCCGTCCACAACGGGGACTGACAGATAACCCGAATCGCGGAAGTCAATCATGCTTTTTATACTGTTCCAGGAGACAGACGGTTCTATGCGCAGGGAAGAAGATGAAGCGGAAAGGGGAACTGAAATTTCATAGTCTCTTGCAAACTCGTTGTTTTCATAGCCCTTTACGACAACGGGTTCGGATACAGATGCTCCGGATACGGCTATGTCGCCCCGGGCAACGGGAAGCAATTCAGCTGGGTCAACAAGATCTCCCGTGGGGAGCCAGATGGCTGAGACGGAGAATTGACCGCAACCATTAACAGCCGGGTTTCCAAGGTCTATGGCTGTCTCACAGGCAAGTTTTACAAGTTGCCTGTTTGTAAGGTGAGGCCACACATAGCGGATGTTTACAAGGGTGCCAAATACAAGAGGGGTGGAATAACTTGTGCCGGGAACTTTAAAGTAGGAAACTGTAGTATCAGTGATTTCCGTTACAACAGTAACCTCATAAGGCGCCAGAACGCAGAAATCTCTTGCATCACCGCAACGGTTTGAATTGCCATGTGCTTCCGGAGTGACTCCTGAGCCTGTATCTACTACAATGCCATTGCGCAGCTCTATCTTCCGGTAACGCAATGAACCGTCGGTATTTTTCAGAGGCAAGCCTCTGCTGTCTGTAAGAAGGTAGTTCTGACTGTAGAAAGAATCCTCAAGACCGGCAACCAAAAGAAGTGACCCTGTCATCTCATGAATCTCTCTCAAAGCTTCGGCCCGATGTGCCGGCTGATCCGGTGTTGTTTCAAGTCGTAAAATAGGGTGATGATCAAGAGCTACGAAGTCCCGTCTGGTGGAGTCGGGACCAAAATTGCCGGTGCCAACAACAAATAAAGCTTCGGAATCTCTCACGGCTTCAGGAGCAATCAGATTCACAACCTCACTAGGGTTATCCTGACCGGAAGATCTGAAAAGGTGTGCCCCGGAAATATTGACTATTCTTGAAAAAGCTCCCGGCCTTTTGCAAAACAGCCTGCTATCAGAGGGGCTGCAATCATCAGCCAGCTCGTTTACAAAACTCACACTTCGGCCACTGGAAGCTCTGTTGTCATAAAATTGAAGGAAATCCGGAAGTGTGGCTATTTCGGCTACTTTGCGCACCCTTGTAGCATGTTGGTCATCTTGTCCGGGGACGGCCGGATTATAGTCACTGTCAACTATTATACCGAAAGGTGTAATGGTTTCCCGGGCATCTTTTCTTTGTTGAACTTTTGCCGAGACCTTATCATATAAGGGAAGCAGCCCGGGAATTCTCCTGCGTTGACAATCAGAACTCCAGAAACGGGAAGGATGGCAGGCAATTTCCCTGCCGGGAACGGCAGGTCCCAAATCATAAAACGAAGGAGTACGCTGTAGAGGCACAGACTCCGGTGCCCTCACAGGCTCCGGCAATGGCACGAAGCTCTCAGAAGGGCTTCATCCGAAACTACGGAGACCGGGAGTTCCCCGCTCCACCGGCCTTCCCAATATAGGTAAAGACTCCGGTGCCCTCACAGACTCCGGCAATGGCACGAAGCTCTCAGAAGGGCCAACCGAAACTACGGGACCGGGAGTTCCCCGCTCCACCGGCCTTCCCAATATGGGTAAAGACTCCGGCGCCTTCACAGGTTCGGGCAATGGCACAAAACTCTCAGGGGGTAAGGGAGGAAGAGGCGCAGGGTTCGGTTGTGAAACAATTTGTCTTACACGCTGCGAAAAACCGGCGGAAGTCTGTGTGGAATCCGGCGCCCGTATCGCCGTGCCCCCGCCTCCGCCCGCACATCCTGATAACAGGAAAACCGTGAGCGGCAAAAAAAAATTTGTATCCGCTTATCTTCACTGAACTGCAAGACTCCGCACCCCAAATTATAACAAACCAGAGAGTTTTGCAATTTTTTTGTGCTTATGCTGAATCAGCGATTTCCAGTATTATATTAAAACGCATTGCAGAGGATAGATTTTAATACAAATGCAAGGTGTTTTATTCCGCTTGTCCGCCGGACAACTTTTTAATAATACGTTGCCTTTTCTCCGCTGGCAGACAGCATTGTTTTTATTAAGTCATGAATTGCCTTGCTCCGGATTCCCTTCCCCCATCCCAGTTTTCATGAGGACAAGCTTGCACGGCCGATGACGGGAAAAGGGAAGAGCGGAGAAAAAGCCGGAACTGGGTTGAAAAACGGAAATCACAGGTGGTTGTCAATCAGTTTTTTTTTATATTGCCGGTAGTGAAATTATGGTGTTTGGTTGAAGATTGCGGCAAATATTCCAATAATGAAACAAAAAAATTATTTTTCTACCCCCTCACTTTCATATCTTTCATTCCCTCAGCAAACTTGACCGCGCCAGCTTTTGTCGGCATTTCAAAAATCCCGCTTGTATTATCTCTTTTCACGGCTTCAAGCAAAGCTCCGAAAGGGTTTTCAGCGCCTTTGTAACGGTCTGCAAATGTCGCGCCGTTTTCCAGTTTCAACACCCCCTCTGGGGCAAACCGCCGCGCATATTCCGCAACCCACACATGAGGCGCGAATTATGTTTTCGCCTTTCTGAAGCGTAAGAACGCACATCTATTCCCATCTCGCAGTAGGTTGAGCAGTTTCCGCACGACATGCACTGACCGCCGTTTGTTGTGATTCTAAATTTTGAGAAAAACCGCTGGAAAATTCCGAGAACCGGCCGCCATTGGACAACCGAATCTGCACCAAACCCTTGTTCCCATAATCGGATAGAACCCGACACCGACCACCCCTGAAAAAACCGCTCCGATGAAAAACCCATACCACATTGAGAATTTCTGTGAAATTCCGCCCAGAATTCCACCGCCGGTTGCCCGAGTTGGCCCACAAAAGAAGGGTTGTGACAGTCACAAAAACCAGCACTCCGTGAACCATCCATCTCTCAACCTTCCAGGCTTTTGTTGATTTGTCGGAAAGCTGCCGCCACGGGTCTCCCAGGAGTCTCCGCAAGCCCGCCGCAGCCGCAGACCCATGAGCAATACCATCTTTTGCCGAATTTGTATGTCAAAAGCGGAGTTGCAATAAATGTCATCACAGCTCCCCAGAAAATAAAAAACACTCCCAGACCTCCGGCGGAACCGGTTATGTATGAGACCGTGCCGGGAAAAAGATAATCGTATTTGAGAGGCCAGAAGTAGCTGAAATAAAACTCCGGCTGTTGAAACAGTTTCAAAACATTGGGAATTATGAACGCGAATCCAAGTTGAAAAAACATCACTGAAACCGTGCGTATCTGCTGGTAACGGTTATGCCTGTAGCGCATTATCATTCTTACGCCGAAAACAAGAATCGCTATTGTGTAGACAAATCCGTAGAGAAACCAGTGACTGGTCTGGCCGGGTGAACCGCCCGTGAGCCAGACATGGAGTGGGAGAGACTATCTTCACCGCGCCTTCAAGCGGAGCGGGCCTCATATATACCAATATGTAGAATACGGTCATAAAAATTCCCGCTATCCAACCGAGACTTCCGCGTGAACTCAGATCTTTGAAGTAATTTCCATTGTTTTTAATGCCCGGAGTTCCGTTCTTTATAGGCAAGGTAGAAATATCCGGCGCCTCCGACGGCGGGGAGCCCGAAAGTGAGCAGCAAGCCCGTCCACGACCCCCCGGAGCCGCTCAAAATCTGCAAAACAAGAGCCAGAATTCCCGCGCCAACCATTGACAGGCATATTTTCTCACCGATTGCGAGCCGCTCTTGCTCATAAATCACGGGCTCTTCAAAGCCCAGAGTTTCCTCGTCATAGTTATATGAGAGTGTTTTTGTGTCCATCATCGCAACTGCTCTCTGAAAGTTCCCGCAATCTCTTTTTCATAAAGCGAATAAAACTCAGGGTCAAAATTTGCCTCGCTCAAATTGTCCAGCACGTAGTCAAGAGGGCGTTCTTCCTCTATCCATTTTTCACACACCTTGTGGCGGTAGCGAAGCCCCATAACATTTACACCTATGGCGGCGCCGTCTCTGTGGACAATCCTGAGCGCCGCGAGCCCGTCGGGTCTTTCCCAGTAAAGGTTTTTTTTCTCCTTCAATTTTGAGATTGACCTGTCCGTAGGTCTGATATTCAAGATCAAGAAATTTGGCGGAATTAAACCAGGTGGCGGGCTCATAGTGCGTCTCAATCCCACACACAGCTTCTGCGGCCGCTTTGCCTTGAGCTTTTCCCGTATACCAGACCTGTTGAAGCAGGTTGCGCTCCTGCCCGGTTATGATTTCCGCACAGTCTCCGGCGCAGTATATGTTTTCGGTGTCAGTTTTGAATCCCCTGTCCACCAGTATTCCCCTTCCGGTCTTTATTCCCGCACCGTCCGCAAGAACTTTATTCGGAGTCACGCCCGCGGTCAGACCCACAAATCCGCACTCTATTCTCTGACCGTCTTTTGTAACAACCACCCCCCACCCTTCCGCATCCGTTTTCAGTAATCTCGGCGAGTTCTGTGTTCAGGCAAAGATTAATCCCTTCTTTGACTATCACGCGGTTAACCATTGCCGATTCTTCATCCGGCAGTATACGGTTCCAATACGAACTTTCGCGCACAAGAAAAGTTACATGAACACCGCGCGAGTGAAGCATTTCGGCAAGTTCAATCCCTATAAGTCCCCCGCCCGTTATTACCGCGTGTTTGAGGTCTTTTGAGTTTTTATAAAGTTCCCGCAGATCCATAAGGTCGTAAAGCCCCTGAACGCCTTTCAAGTCCTGCCCGGGCCAGCCGAATTTGTTCGGTTTGCTTCCCACCGCAAGCAGAAGCTTGTCAAAACTTACGGGTTGTTTTTTGTGAAGCAGCAGGCGGCTGTTTTTTGTGTCAATCTCCGTCACCCATCCGCGCAGAAGGTCAATGCGCTTTTGCCTCCAGAAACTGTCTTCATATGGCTTTGTATCCCGGTAGCTCATATGTCCCATGTAGATATACATGAGAGCCGGACGCGAATAGTGAAAATCCGATTCACCGGAAATCATAACAATTTCCCAGTCAGGCTTGAGCTCTCTTATTCTCAAAGCCGCCGAAACACCGGTTATGCCGTTTCCGATAATTGCGATTTTCATTTTTTTCTTACGACAAATATAAACTCTTTTGTCATTTTTTATATGAAGCTGCGGGACATTTATACGGCCGCTCTTCAATTAAAGTCCCATTCAATATTTCAAATTCACGCTTTGACCCGGAGTTTTATAAACGAAGCTGATTCATTCAAACAGTGAACGGCTACAGACTGTCAAAAGAGAGAGGCAGGCTTCCGGGTTTCCGTCTCTGTTTTAACCCGCCGGTCTTTGTTTAATAATTCCCGACTTCGCCGCGAATTCTTCCGGAGTCATTTCTTTCTTTTCTTTGGTTTGGCCGCTTTCCGCTTGTTGGCCAGAAAAGCCTTCAAATGCACATCCGAGTAAGACCCTTTGGGGTAGTATTTGTCATAAAATTCAGGGTCTATGTTCATCGCCTGAAAAACAAGCCGCATATACATCGGGTCAACAAACGCCGGGAATCTTCCGTATCTGTCATAAATGTAGTTCGCCACATCGCGGACAATTTGTATGGTCGTTTCGGTGGGCTTTGGCGCCTGCATGAGGTGTTTGTCGGGCTCGGTGTAGGGGAACGGCTTGTCGCTTTTCCAAGCCGACTCCTTGTGCTCCAGAAAAGCGTCAATGGCCTCATCCATGTTTTTGTAATAGGGCGGGCAGTAGCCTTCAAAAACCCCATCTTTGCCGACCGGAATTGTGTTCGGCGGATTGATGGAACCGCGTTTCGGCTGGATGAATCTGAATCCGAGGCCTTTGAACAGATTCGGAGCCGCTCCGAGAGCGAAACGGGGCACAAGCCCGGTAAAAGTCCATCCGGCGAGTCCGAGAGCCTGTAATGCAAGGCTCATGTTCTGGCATATAAAGGCCTGCTCAACGTTGAGACCGGTGAGAATTCTCACCTCAAGGTCAAACAGCGAGAGTTTCACCTCGCCCTTGATTCTTCCCTTCTTTATCCATTTGTTGAGACCGGCGGGCTTTCCGGTCAGATCGTCCGTGATGGAAAACCCGTAGCTGCTGCTACAGTAGAGAAGCAGAAGGTTCAGATATTCCTCCGTAACGTCGGTTACGGGTATAAAGACCGAGGTTCCGGGTTTGTTTGTGTTCCACTGGTTGAAGTCAAAAAGTCCGGGCATTTTGTCGGGCAGGTCGGCTCTTTTCTTTTCAAGCCTGACAATGCTTTTTCTGTAAAGCTCAAGCATGCGGTCAATGCGTTTCTGCCTTCCCATTTTGAAGAACATGTCCAGTTCACCCGGTTCGGGCAGCATATGTTTCACATCAACATGGTAAAGCCCTTTGTCATTTGTGAAGAAAAGCTCCGTGCCGTGATTGTTACATGCAGACGGCCATGTTCTGCCCGTCCACTGACACAGAAGGTCAATTCCGTTTTCAGGCGGCAGGTCTGCGAGGCACAGCCCGGTCAACCCCGTTCCCGACCACACAAGAAGAGCCTCTTCAAGCTCTTCAAGCGTCACGGGTTTGTATGCGGATTTGAACCCGAGTGTGCTTGTTTCCGGCAGTTCCATTCCGAGCCCGAACCTGCGAGACCTCCGGTTGAATATGGAATCAAACAGAGGATATTTGAGCGCATCTTCGTAACGTTTGCTTAGTCTTTTGGTTGTTGTTTTTCTTACGGCCATTTTTCTCTCCGGTGTTTTTTGATGAGTCTAAACCAAAATAATAACACAATAAGAGGCTTGAAATTCCACCACTATTTTTTACAAACCCGTTTTTTTTATCACTTCCATAACTTTTTTGTAAACCCCTCTCCCTGCGGCAACCACCCCCCTGTTTCTCTCAAGCGTCCGACCCGTTGAAAAATCAAGCGGGCACCCGTCAAAATCAGACACCTCCCCGCCCCCCTCACAGACAATCGCCGCTCCCGCCGCGTGGTCCCACACATTCTCCTTGCGTCCGTCGGAATTGGGAACGCGAATGAAAACGTCCGCCTTCCCGCCCGCCACCAGAACGTATTTGCACTGGCTGTCCATTCTGACCGTTTCAGTTTGCCCGCCCAGGCCACACATAACTTTTGCCGAAGCCGTATATGCCTCGCACGTTCCCCGGGCCGTTTCGCACAAAGTGATTTTTCCTCCACTTTTTTCCGGGGCGCGGATGCGTTTTTTCTCCGAGCCGTCAATCCGGGTTTTATAAACACCCTGCCCGCGGCATCCAAGCATTATGAATCCGAGTCCGGGACATCCGAGAAGTCCGAGCACGGGAGCCCCCTCTTCAATCAGGGCGACCGCGACCGCAAACTGGCCTCCGCTGACAAAACCCGCCGTTCCGTCAATCGGGTCAACAGCCCAGAAACGGTCTGCTTCCGCCTCCGTTGTAACCGCCTCAAAAACGCTTGTGTCCACAGAAGGTGTGAGCTTCAGTATGCCGGCGAGAATGTCCTCTCCCCGCTCTCCGCCGAGAAATTCGGGCTTTTCCTCAGCAACAATACAGTCTCCGGGAAAACCTTCCTTTATGGATTTTGTAAGAACAAACTGCGCCGCGTAGTCCGCCGCGGTTACCGGCGAACCATCCGGTTTTTGCGCGGGGCTGAAATCTGTTTTCCGCGCAGCCACGCAGACCGCGCACGCTTGCACAACCGCTTTGAGAGCCATATCCGTTTCCTTTTCAAAATTCATGTTTTTGTCCGCATGTTTTCAAACACTATCATTATCCACACCGGAACAAACTCAACCCAGACAATCACTTCCCGCAGAGCGCTTTGCCCGGAAAGCCCGTATTGGGCGTAGTAAAGCGGAAGAAAAGCCGTCAGGGAGAGAAGAGACCACATTGCCCCGCTTTTTCTCAGAGCCAAAAACGGAACCACCCAGCAGTAATACCAGGGAAACTGGGTCGGAACGATGAGGAATAAAAGGGCGGACACAAAAAGGCACCTGCCAACCAAGTCTCCGCTTTCCCATCTTTTTGAGAAGAAAGCATATCCCGCCCCGCACACGGCCATAAAAGCGGTCGCCACCCTCGCCGTAAACTGGCCGTGTCCGATATGGAATCCAAACATCTCCGCAACGGTTTCAGAGACAAAAAGCGTTATTCTGAAAAATGAGCTGTTGTTTTCCCAGCTCTGCGCGTAAGCCGTGAGTCCTGAGTTTTCAACCGAAGACGAAGCAATCAGGGGCAGAAGCATGACGGCTGAAAGCGGGACGAAGACCGCGAACAGAGAGAGCATTTTTTTCATGTCTTCTCTCCAAATCCGCGCAAGCGGAACAATTAACAGCGCCGTCCAGATTTTTATGGAAACTGAGAGCGACAGAAAAAAAGAGGCGGCAAATCCGCGCCTGTTTTCCGCCGCGAGAACAGCCGCGAGTAGAAACGGAAACAGGAGCGCTTCAAGATGGCACGAAAAGAAAATTGTGAAAACCACAAGCGGATTCCACCAGTAAATCATGGTATTCGCTCTGCCCCGGACAAGCCGTCTCAAAATAAACAGTGTCGCCGTGTCCGCCGCAAGCAGAAGCACACGCCAGGCGGTGACGCTCCATTCGGAGACAAGGTGTGAAACCGCAAAAAACGCCTGTGTCGCGGGAGGGTATATTGTTGTCAGATGCGGATGATTGATGCGGCCGGCAATGCCGCCTGACTCCCCGGCAAGCGATTTCAGAAAATCTCCGGCGTTTCCGGTGACAACTTCGGAGGGTGAGAAAAGATAAGGGTTTGCGCCGCTTGCGGTGACGGCGCCGTCCCACAAATACCGGAAATAGTCGTCTTCAAGTACCGGATGCGAAACCAGCCCCGCCGCTCTCATTAAAAGCCCTATTGCAAAAACGGCGGAAAACGATATTTCTCCGCCGCTTTTTTCTCCGGTGCGGATTGCCACCAGGTATAAAACCGCCGCCATACAGAGAAGCACAACAACAAAAGCCACTGGCATTTCGGCGGTTTTTTCAGGGAAGGCGGAAAATCTTCCGGAAATTCCGGTGATTATCCAAAGCGCGGCGGCGGCGCCCGCTCCGAGCATTGTGGATGTGTTTCTCATTTCTTTCCTGTTTCCCGATCAGGATAACAGATTGAAAAAAGGGCGAAGCGGTGTAGTTTTCTTCTCCAATGACTTTGAAAAAAGAAAAAGAGGCTCTGCGCCGCATATTGGTTGACCAGTCAGTGCGATACGGGGATTTCAAACTTGCCTCCGGCGCCAAGAGCGGCTTTTACATAGATGCAAGAAAAACAACCCTTCATCCCGAAGGAGCCCGTTTTGCGGCGGCAATTTTTCTTGAGGAGTTTTTCAAAGACAAAAATGCAAATGCCATAGGGGGCCCAACGCTCGGAGCCGACCCGATTGTGGGAGCCATGCTCGCACTTTGTCAGCCCACCGGTGTTCACGGTTTTATAGTTCGTAAAGAGGAGAAAAAGCACGGCGCACAGAAACTGATTGAGGGAAATTTGCGCGAAGGCGACCGCGCCGTGATGGTTGAGGACGTTGTTACCACGGGCGGCTCGGTTATGCGCGCCGTTGAGGCGGTCAGGGGCGCCGGAGCGGATGTCTCAAAGGTTATGGCGGTTGTCAGCAGAGCCGAATCGGACAAGGTTTTTACTGATAAGGGAATTGAGTTTTTCAGCATATTTGATGTGAGTGAGATAGTGGGGTGAAGCGGGGTTTACAATTTTCCCGACTTTGACTTCAACGGGGACGATGTTTTCCGCAAGATTTTCTTCTTGAAACAAACCAAGAATGCCTTGTGGATTTCCAATTCCGATACCAACCAAATTAGAAAGTCCGATTTCTCCGCCAACTGTCTACCCATCAATTTTGCCCGAAAATTCAAAACTCTTTCTCAAGGTAATTTATCAGCGACTGAAAAGCCAAAAAAGGATACTTTAGAAAAAAAGCGGAGGGGCGGTTTCCCGCTTTCCTCCGCTTTTTTACTCTTTTGGTTTTTTGTTGTTACTGAAAGAAGTAGGTAAAAGCCACACCCGCTCTGATACCCCAAATGGAGTCAACATCACTTGGTTTCGCAATCGCATAGTGGAACCTGACATCCCCTCCTATGTTCATGTTGTCTCGGAAGGGATAATGGAGTCCCGCTTTGACAAGAATGGGCCAGCTTGTCCCGCCGTTCACCTTGTCGCCAAGGTCGTAGAACATAATGCCCGTTCCCACTCCGAGATTTCCGGTTACCGTCTCAGACTTGAAGTTCGCAACGGCGTAAACAGGAACCGTCACATGAAACAGTGTCGGACTTTTGTCCAGATTGCTAACCTGAACCGCTCCCGTGGGAGTTGCAGTGGAGCCCGGGAAAAGATTTGTCACAATCTGCCGGGCTGGCAAATCTCTGTTTGCCGCATTTGCGCTTGTCACTGCCGCCGCCGCATTTGACGCAAAAACGGGTGCCGCCGCATTTACATGGTCCGCCGCCGTTGCGCTTACCCGTGTCGCTTCAACAAAAGAGACTAAAGCAGGGCCCGCAGTATCTAATTGATTTTGTTGTGGTGTATTTTCTATGGATTGGGTTGCTGTGTTTGCCATAACGGCTCTAATATGTGCGTTATTGGTCGCCGCGGCTGCGTTAATGCCTATGGATTCAATTGATGTGCCCGCGAGTAAACTGTTAAGACTTTGCGCAAAATCTTCGGCTGCGGATGCATTGCCGGTTGCTGATACTGTTTGTACCTTTACCGAGCCTACCACGCTTTGTTGGTCCGACCCTGTTACAAGCGTTTCGAAAGCAGCATTGGCGCCAATAACCCCCCCAGAAGGTCTTTCAAGCAAAACCTGCGCTGTGTTGACCGCCCCTACTAACTGAACAGCAATACCGACTGCGTTCTGAGCCGAGGTATTTGTTCTGATTGCCTCCTGTTCTGCGGCTATTACCGTTTCCTTTGCCGCCGTATCAACAAGAGCTGCGAAAGTCAACTGTTCATTAACAGTCAGACCCCCGGCTTCCGCCGAGCGTAATTGACTGAGATATGCAACCAAAAACTGTTGAGCAAAAGTGGCTTTTCTTGCGTCATTTTCAAGATCGTCCAGAGCAGTTCTGATAGCATCCGGTGCAGTGGCTTGATCTATTGCAACCGCACCAGTTTGACCTTCTCTGGCAATATCATATGCCGCAATAACCGCATCCCTAATTCTTTTCTCCTCAGTGTTTTCTGCGGGATTTGCCGCCAGTTTTGCATCTGTAAACAGGTTCAAAGAGGTGTCTTCATCTTGACTGCTTACCTGCGTGTAGTTAAGACTGGCCGCTAAGACTTGCGCCTCAATGTCGTTTTCAAGCTGTGTTTTGGGGTTGCCCTTGACCTTAACATCTGAACTCAGACTTACCATTAATCCGGGCTCAATCTCAATCCCAAGTTCCAGATTGGATGTCCGGTCAAAATAATATCCCGCCTTCGGCGCTATGTAGATTCCGTGCTCGGTAACCTCGCCTTTGAGGTTTTTAACTGGACTCGTTGCCGCTCCGACATTTACCGTTGCCTTTCCCGGCAACTTCTTCAAATCCGCAGACTGATAGTAGTAACCGCCCGTTATGCCGAAACGCAGTTTCGTATCTCCCAATGTGTGCTCATCAGCTCTTGCGGCAGAACCCGCAAAAGTGAGCAACAGAAAAAATAATAAAACCCTTATCATCCTTCACACCCTCCTAAAATTCTTCAAAAGTCACATCGAACTTTTTTATTATAGCCTGATATGCGTTGAAAATTCAAGCCCCTTTTTAGGGGCTTATAACATTTGCTTGCTGCCAATTTAACTGGAGCCCCGCCTGTCGGGTCTCTGACAAATACAACACTCTGTTTATAGAGAAACTTATAGAGAAACACTCAGGCTTCTTCAACTCTGGTTGAATTGGTAGCAAGGCCCGGCGCCCACGCGCTGGCAGAGGATAAAATAAGCCAATTGGGAGATAGTGAGGTGAAATTTGAAATTTACACCACCCCTCCGCCGCCAAAAGATGAAGACGGCATGATGTTTTGATTGAGCGCCCAGCACCTCTAACGAACCACACACCTTGTTCATTATCAGTAAACACTGTCGGGGACTTTTTTTACTTTGCAATGTAAAAAAAGAGCCTATAATCATCTTGCTTTTTAATGGTTAGTAAGAATGCCAACAAAAGGGGAAACAAGCCATGAAAGAAAATAAAGCAGAGCAACTTAATTTGTTTGAAATCAAGGGCAAGGAAATAAATCCCATTGTATCCACCCTTGAAGAGTTGATAGAGGGCAGGAAATCGCACGCCTTATCTACTTTTGACAGTATTATCAGTGCGTTTGATACCTTCCGCATTTACCCTTCAAGTCATAAAAAATCAGATATTGCTAAAACTCCCGCCGAAGGGTTGGCTTCCGATTGGAACAATGTTTTTACAGACTTAAGTATTGCGTTTGGGAACGAAACCTGTCGGGTTGACATTGACTAAAAAGCCGCCAGTAAACACTTCTCATTTACCAAACCAACCTGCCTCAGGGCAAGGTGAATTAACTCCTCTGCAAGTTGAATTACGAACTGAGCAGTTGTTTTCTGGGCCATTGCCGCCTCCCGTAGTGCTTCAAGATTATGAAAAAATTCAAAAAGGATTTGCGGAACGTGTTATCGCAATGGCCGAAAAAGAACAAAACAACAGGCATACTATAGAAAAAGATAGGCTGGACAATGATTTCGTTGTAGAGAAAAAAGGGCAACAGTTTGCTTTTTGGATTTGTATTGTGTTAATAGGAGGCGGTGTCGGTCTCGTTGCACTCGGCTACGCTATAGCTGGGGCAGTGCTTGGCACAACCACACTTGGTAGTCTGGCATACACTTTTATTGCGGGACGCCGTTCCAAAGACAATGCCAAAAACAAGTAATATGTCTACTTATTTCTGCGCTTTTTGCTTTTCCTGTTTGCAGATTTGTCGGAGTTTGCTGAATCGGTTTTCTTTTTAGGGGACTTCACAATCGCCTTTCCTACATCTTCAATAGATGCATTTATCGGTTCAATGAGCCTTGGTTTACGAGGCACAGGTCAACTCCTTGTATTTCAGGCGTTTGCCTTCGGTATTCGCTATAATCTTCGCCAGTTGGTTGATTGTGTCAAGCGACTGCAGGTTGTGCCTTCCGGCAAACTCATCCACATACCTCTGCAAATGCTTGTTGCTGAATTAAGGCCGCATTTGCCAGAGCTTTTGTAGAAGAAGCCTACAGGCAATACAGGGCGATTGATGCCGCCGCTGACCCCGCTACCCCCCCCCAACCCGCTTATGGCTCAGGTGCAGGCCGCAAACGTTGCTGACTGGACGGTCATCACCGGCAGAGTTGAGTCAGGACTCGAAACAGCCGGACAACAAATTAGATTTGCAAGTTTAACCGGGGTTGGTGCTAACCCGGCAGATGCTGATGGAGCCTTAGATTTGTTCACAGACGCAAATCTGAGGGCAGATGCTAGCGATGATAATGATGCCTCCAGAGTTAAAGAAGCAATTATTGCGGCTTATGGAACAGCGAATGTAGGGGGGGGGTTATCGCGGACGATGCCAATGAAGGTCAAGTCCGAACGGCCCTTAATGATGGTGGTTTTACCGATGAGGAGAAAGCAGAGTTTACCAAACAGTTTATGATTGAATATTTCCGCCAGTTAGGCGCTTCTGACACCGTTGTGTTGACTGAAGCACAGACGAGTCTCATAACATCCGTTAATACTGCAAATCCAGATGGCACAGCAGTAACTACGATTCCGACGGGAAGACCCGTTCTGGCAAGTGTTTTCCCTTCAGTTGCCACTACGGCAACGGCTCTCCCCGCTGGTAGTGTTCAAGTAAGCAATCTGGACAAGAGCCCGACACTGTTTCATATAACGGTTCCGGTTTATGCGGTTGCGAATTTCAGTTCTGAAACGCTGACCGGTAACCTCGGAGTGGGGACGGGCATTATGTTCTACGATGTCGGAGACAAAGTGAACGGCGGAGCCGCCTGGCCGATTCTTGTGAAGGCGGGGCTGGAATATCCTCTCAGAGACAACATGAACATAGGAGGGGACTTGAGGTTCCACTATGCACTCACAAGCCCGAGCGGAGTTGACTCCATCTGGGGCGTCAGAGCGGGTGTGAAGCTCACCTACTTCTTCCAGTAGAAGAAACGAAAACTCGCAAATGATAAAAAGCGGAAGAGACTCTTTTAGCCTCTTCCGCTTTTTGTTTTGACAGGTCGGAACTTGTTGCAGAAGGAACCGGCTGCCGGACTGGCAAAAACCCGGGCGGAACTGATTTCAACCGGAAACCGGCGCGGCACTGGGTTTCATATTTTAATCTTGACAGATAACTGTTTTACCGTAGAATTATGGCGATAGGGAAAGCTTCCTGTTCTGTTTCTCTCCCTCCCGGGGAGAAAAGAAGTGGTTTCAGCAAGGTCTTTTGAGGGTTTTTCCCGGTTCATGCATTTTGCACTTAATAACTTTCTTATCAGTTTCTCTTTATGTCTAAAAATCAGCAACAGACTATAGAAACCTCACGCAAGGGTAATGGTTCTTCGGGCGCCGAGGTTTTGAGTTTGGAAATTCTAAGAAAAAAATCCAACAGCGAGTTGACCAAACTTGCCTCGGACGCCGGTATTGAAGACACGAGCGTTTTGTCGCGCCAGGACATGATTTATTCAATAATGCGGGCCAAAGGCGGGAGCGGAGACGGTTCCATTCAAACCGAAGGGGTTCTTGAAATACTTTCGGAAGGATACGGATTTTTAAGGTCTCCGGCAAACAGCTACCTGTTCGGTCCCGACGATGTTTATGTTTCAAGGTCACAGATTCGCTCGGTAAGCCTGAAAACCGGAGATACGGTCAGCGGAAAGGTTCGCCTTCCGAGAGACGGAGAGAAAAATCTCGCACTTTTGAAAATTGACTCTGTTAACGGTGAGCCCCCGGCAAAATGCAACGAAAGAATACCGTTTGAAAATCTCGTTCCGCTACACCCGGAGAAGCGTTTGGATCTTGAGTATGAGGCGAAAGAGTTCAGCACCAGAATTTTGAATCTTTTTGTCCCCATAGGACTCGGTCAGCGGGCAATGATTGTGGCGCCTCCGAGAACCGGGAAAACCATTCTTCTTCAGAGGATAGCGAACGGAATCACACAGAATCATCCCGATGTCAAACTCATAGTTCTTCTCATAGACGAGCGTCCCGAAGAGGTTACCGATATGAAGCGGTCGGTTGTGGGAGAAGTTGTGAGTTCAACATTTGACGAGCCGCCCAAGCGTCACATTCAGGTCGCGGATATGGTTCTTGAAAAAGCAAAACGCTTTGTTGAACAGGGAAGAGACGTGGTGGTTCTTCTTGACAGTCTTACCCGTCTTGCGCGGGCGAGCAACACGGTAACTCCCGCGAGCGGCAGAGTTCTTTCAGGCGGAATTGAGGCAAACGCTCTTCAGAAACCGAAGCGGTTTTTCGGTGCGGCGAGAAACACCGAAGAGGGGGGAAGTCTCACAATCATCGCCACCGCTCTTATAGACACCGGCAGCAGAATGGACGAAGTGATTTTTGAAGAGTTCAAAGGCACGGGCAATATGGAATGTTATCTTGACAGAAAACTTGCCGACAGAAGAATTTTCCCGGCATTTGAACTTCAGCGTTCCGGCACAAGAAAAGAAGAGCTTCTTTTGACTGAAGAAGAGATGAACAGAGTCTGGCTCCTGCGCAGAGTGCTGAACCCGATGAACACCGTTGAGGCGATGGAGTTCCTTCTGGATAAAATGCGCGGCACCAAGAACAACAAAGAGTTTTTGAGCGGAATGAACCAGTAGCGGAATTTTCCCGCTTTCCACTTATTTGCCGGCGCGGCGCAATGTATTATTTCCCCATGGAACTGCGGATAATTGTCGGCGCATACCTGATTATCTTTTTTGCCGTCATGACCTTTCTTATCAGAAAGGTTGGATCAAATATCGGCGCTTGCCCCATAGTCCGCCATAAATCGGATAAAAATCCTCTCATGGCGTTTACCGAGCGTGCGGCTTCTCTTTCATTTTTTCTGCTTATTCTGAGCGCGGTTTTCTATGTTTTTGACTTCACACCCTTTTTTCTTTTTCACGAATTTTCCCTGCCTTATAAGTATGAAATAAGAATAGCGGGGGTTTTTCTCGCCGGTATTGCTCTGGTTCTTATTTCCACGGCGCTGCTTCAGATGCGCGATTCATGGCGTATGGGCATAGAAGACAGGTCTGATATGGAAACGGAACTGGTCAGCCGGGGGCTGTTCAGGTTTTTCCGCCATCCGGTTTATCAGTTTGCCATTGTTCTGGGGGTTTCAATTTTTTTCACGGATCCTCATCCTGTGTCTCTTCTGAGTGTTACGGTTTACTATGTGGTGCTTTCGGTTCAGGCGCGCATGGAAGAGGAGTTTCTGCTGCGCAAGTGGGGAGAACGCTACCGGGATTTTATGAGCAGCCGCTCAACATGGTTTTAGCGGAGTAGTGTGTAAGGGATTCAAAATCAAATTTTTCTTCATCCGGCTTCAACATCAACAAAAATTTCTCCGTTTTCCACTTTGACTTCAAAAATCTCTATCGGTTCGGTCGCGGGCATGCAGAGAGCTTCACCGGTTTTTACATTAAACTCCGCCCCGTGATAGGCGCAGGTGATGACTTCTCCGTCCAGTTCCCCGTCTGAAAGCGGCAGTTCCTGGTGCTTGCACCGGTCTCGGAACGCACAGAACACTCCATCAACATTACAGACGGCCACTTCATCAAAACCGACCATGAAAGACTTAATTTCTCCGGGAGCTATTTCGGAGATATTGGCGATTTTTTTCATCTTTTCATTTTCCGAGCGCGGCGGCAAACCAGCTTTCGGACTCTTTTTCAAGAAAACCGCGAATCGGTTCCACGGTCATCTGCGCTATGCTTTCGCGCGTGAAACCTCTTAAAATGACCGACCGCGCATCGCTTTCGTGTATTCCCCTTGAGCGTAGATAAAAAACGGCGTCTTCATCCATTTGCCCGATTGTGGCCCCGTGCGTGCATTTGACATCGTCATTATAGATTTCAAGCTGCGGTTTTGTGTCTATGCGCGCCGTGTCGGAAAGCAGAAGATTGCGGTTAGTCTGTTTCGCGTCCGTTTTGACCGCCCCCTCGTGAACTACGATTCTTCCGTGAAAAACACCCCGGCCTTTTTCATTCAGAACACCGTTGAAAATCTGCCGGCTGTCGCAGTGGGGCGCCGCGTGCTCAACCTTCATGAAATTGTCCATATGCTGGCGTCCGGTCGGCATGAAAAGACCGTTCACAAGACAGTTGGCCCCGCTTCCGGAGAGTTTCGGATGCACGTTGTTTCTCACAATCGCGCCGCCGGAAAGAACCGAATGAGACAGTGTGTTTGAATCTTTGCCCTGAAGCAGATTAAGGGTTGAGATGTTGACGCCGTCTCTGTCTTCAAATTCAAGAGTGTAGTGTTCAACTGTGCCGGCGGCCCCAACGGACACTTCGGTCAGGGTGTTTGAAAGAAAACCGCCTCCCCCGACTGATATATAATGCTCAATAACTTTGGCCTTGCAGCCGTCTTCCGCAATTATCAGATTTCTCGGACTGTTTATCAGCGCAGCCCCGTTGCAGACAGACGCGTAAACAACGTAAACCGGGGTCCGCTCTTCCGTGCCTCCGGAGATATGCACAAAAGCCCCGTCCTCAAAAAGCGCGGTGTTCAAAGCGGTGAAAAACTCTTTTTCGCAGTCGGAAAGTTTTCCGAAATGTTCCCGCACTTTCTCCTTATAAGTTTTTGCGGCTTCTGAGAGCGGCAGAACAACAAGGTTTTCAGATTCTTGAGGATTTGAAAGCGCGGGCTCATAAACACCGTTTACAAACACAAGTGTGGGAGCGCCGAGCCCCTCCACCAGGCGGCCTGAGATGTCGCGCCCGCTTATCTCGGTTTTTCCGGCAAGGCCGTATGACGAAGCCGCCACACCCTTCAGGCTGGTAAATCTCCAGTCTTCATGCATTACGGTGGGAAACTCAATTTGCGCAACCGAGAGCGCGGCTTTTTCTTTTATTTCGTCAAGAAAGGAAACGCCTGTTTTCGGGGCGTTTTCACAAAGAGCCGCGAGCCCCTCAGCTTTTTTTATAACTTTTGATGACATTTGTTTGTTCACCTATGCGGATTTTTCAATCCACCCGTAGCCCCTGCTTTCAAGCTCTAAAGCGAGTTCCCTGCCTCCGGATTTAACTATTTTCCCCTCCGCCATAACATGGACAAAATCGGGCACGATGTATTCAAGAAGACGCTGGTAATGGGTTATGATTATAAAAGATCTGTCTTTTGACCTCATGGAATTGACGCCTTCGGCGACTATTTTGAGCGCATCAATGTCAAGACCGGAATCAGTCTCGTCCAATATGGCGAGTTTCGGTTCAAGGATTTGCATCTGAAAAATTTCGTTTCTCTTTTTCTCGCCGCCCGAAAACCCTTCGTTTACGGGCCGTGAAAGAAAAGAGCTGTCTATTCCGAGATCTTTCATTTTTTCCGCGGCGAGTTTTGAAAACTCCACATGCTTTACCGGCTCCATACCCTTGTATTTTCTTATGGAATTGAGCCCCTCCCTCAGCAGGTAGGCGTTTGAAACCCCGGGTATTTCAATGGGATATTGAAACGCCATGAAAACCCCTTCGGCCGCACGTTCTTCGGGTTCCATGTCAAGAAGGTCTTTCCCTTCAAGTTCAACCGCTCCGTCAGTCACTTGATATGCGTCTTTTCCGGCGAGAACCTGTGAAAGAGTGCTTTTCCCCGAACCGTTGGGGCCCATTATTGAATGAACCTCCCCCTCTCCCACTTTCAGGTTGAGCCCTTTGAGTATTTCCCTGCCGTCAACGCCGGCGCGCAGATTTTTTATTTCAAGCATTTTTTTCTCCCGCGAAATGTGTTTTGTGTTCTCGCGCCGTGAGGTTTATCCGACGCTGCCCTCAAGGCTTACACTGAGAAGTTTTTCCGCCTCAACCGCAAACTCAAAAGGCAGTTCCTTGAAAACTTCCTTGCAGAATCCGTTAACAATCAGTGAAACGGCGTCTTCGGCGGAAAGCCCCCTTTGCTGACAGTAGAATATCTGGTCTTCCCCGATTTTTGAAGTTGACGCCTCATGCTCCATTTGAGCGGTTGCGTTGTTCACCTCAATATATGGAAATGTGTGAGCTCCGCAATGGTCTCCTATCAGCATTGAATCGCACTGTGTGTAGTTGCGTGAGTTTTCAGCCGGCTTCCCGATATTTACAAGGCCTCTGTATGTGTTCTGCCCCTTGCCCGCGCTTATGCCTTTTGAAACTATTGTGCTGCTTGTATTTTTGCCGACATGCACCATTTTTGTTCCGGTGTCGGCCTGCTGCATTCCGTTTGTCAGCGCGACCGAATAAAATTCTCCGACCGAGTTGTCTCCCTCAAGTATGCACCCCGGATACTTCCAGGTAATGGCGGAGCCGGTTTCCACCTGAGTCCAAGATATGCGCGAACCCGCTCCCGCACACCTTCCGCGCTTTGTAACAAAGTTGTAGATTCCGCCTTTGCCCTCGCTGTCTCCGGGATACCAGTTTTGAATGGTTGAGTATTTAATTGTGGCATCCTCAAGAGCCACAAGCTCAACGACCGCCGCATGAAGCTGGTTTTCGTCCCTCATGGGAGCCGTACAGCCCTCAAGATAACTCACATAACTTCCCTTTTCGGCGATTATTAGAGTTCTTTCAAACTGACCGGTGTTCTCCGCGTTGATTCTGAAATATGTGGACAGCTCCATCGGGCAGCGCACACCTTCGGGAACATAGACGAAAGAGCCGTCTGTGAATACTGCCGAATTCAGGGCGGCGAAAAAGTTGTCCGAATGCGGAACAACCGAGCCCATGTATTTTTTCACAAGATCGGGATGCTCACGAACGGCTTCGGAAATTGAACAGAATATGACCCCTTCGGCGGCGAGTTTTTCCTTGAAAGTGGTTACAAGCGAAACACTGTCAAAAACCGCGTCCACCGCCACGGCTTCACTCTGCACCCCCGCGAGCATCTTCTGCTCTTCAAGCGGTATGCCGAGCTTTTCATATGTTTTTCTTATCTCGGGGTCTATGTCATCAAGACTTTTCGGGCGCTCTCCGTTTTTGGGCGCTGCGTAGTAGATTATTTCGTTATAGTCTATGGGCGGGTATTTTACATTTGCCCACTTCGGTTCTTTCATTCCGAGCCAGTGTTTGTATGCCTTCAGCCTCCATTGAAGCATCCAGTCCGGCTCTTCCTTTTTTGTTGAGATAAAGCGGATTACATCTTCACTGAGGCCTTTCGGCGCGACATCCTGTTCCACATCGGTTGAAAAACCGTATTTGTATTCCCGCCGGGCGAGTTCCTCAAAGTCAATGCTCACTGAGGTCCCCTTCCTTGGACAAACTCTCAAGGCTTATTTTTTCAAGGGTTCTTATCATGGTTGTCTGCAGTTTGTCCCAGACTGGAAATTGCGTACAATTTTCATAAAGCGCACAGGGGCCGTCCTCATTTATACAGTCAACTATTTGTATGTCTCCCTCAATTGCCTCATATACATGTCTGAGATTCAGCGCGGAAGGTTTTTTTGCGAGCATGTATCCGCCCGAGGGACCGCGTCCCGAAATTACTATCCTCCTTTTTACAAGCCGCCCCATTATCTTGGCCAGATATTTGTGCGGTATGTGCTGGTGATCGGAAATTTCTTTCATTCCGCACCTTCTTCCCTGGTTGTTGCTCATATATGTCAATGAGCGTACGGCATAATCAAGAGCTTTACTTATCTGCATAAATGAGTTCCTCTGTTTGTCATTAACATTTTTTTAAAGAATTAGACTCGTAGCTTAACAGGAAAAATCCATTTTTTCAACTAACTCCCGCGCCAGACCCTCAGCTCTTTGCGGGCTTGAAATTATCGTATCGGTAACAAGAGTCTCAATTCCCAGGGACTCTATTTTTTTTGCTTCGGCACGGTCGTTCCGGTCTATCACCATCAGATTGAGAAAGTCGGAATACATCTTTGCAATCTGGAAGGAGGAAACTTCAAGGCCCATGGCTTTCATGAGCCGGTCGGCGGGGCCTTTGAGGGGTTTGCCCCCCACAAGCGGACTTACGGCCGCGACAACGGCTTTTGATTTTCTCAAACATTCCCTCACTCCCGGCACTTCAAGTATGGGCCCTATGCTTATTACCGGGTTGCTCGGACAAAGCACTATCGCCCGGGCTGATTCAATTGCTCCGGCGACTCCGGGAGCGGGTGTTGCGGAATCAATTCCCTTGAAAGTGATTCCCGAAACCGCGGGCTGCATTTTTCTGCGGACGTAATACTCCTGGAAGTGCATCTCTCCCGAATCGGTGTGCACCCATGTTTGAACCCCGCAATCTGTCATCGGTATTATTGCCGCCTTCTCAGCCACCCCGAAACGGCGCGCAATCTCCCTGACCGCGCCCGAAAGCGGCTCCCCGCCCTCCATCATTTCCGTTCTTATGATGTGTGTGGCAAGGTCGCGGTCACCTATTCTGAACCAGTTTTCCTTTCCGAGGGAGCCCGCCGCGTCAATAAAATTGAAAGTGTCCCCCTTTATTCCCCAGCCCTTTTTTTTGTCCGCGATTCCCGCAAGCCAGTAGATTACGGTGTCTATGTCGGGCGATATGTGCAGACCGAAAAGTTTTATATCATCCGCGCTGTTGACTATGACGGAAAGTTTTCCGCAGTTGCGTCTGACAATTTCCGATGACATGCCTTTGAGGAACTTCCCCGCTCCCACACCACCTCCGAGACAGGTAATCATCCACGAAAGCATATACAAAAAATGCCTTTGTTTGGGGCTTATATACCGTTTTAGGCAAACAGTAATTTGAACCGGTATTGATGGGCATATTGTTTTGTATGTCTACCAAAAGAAAGAATATCAGTGTTTACGAGTTCATAAGCAGGGACCCGGATGAGAAGGCGGTTGTTGTTTTCTTTGAATAAAGCCGGTGGGACAGGACCGGGCGTCATTGTCAGCATTGCGGCGGTTTACGGCCAACCAAAGCCAAGCGGCAGGATGCCGTTTCACTGCAAAGACTGTAGCAAGCATTTCAGTGTTCGCACGGGTTCCGTGTTTGCGGAGAGCAATCTGCCTCTCAATAAGTGTCTCATGGCGATTTATTCTCTCGCAACCAACCTTAAAGGGATGGCTACGCTGGCTTGAAAAAAGGTTTTAAGCATATGGCGGTCAGTCACTCTGTGAGTGAGTATATCAAGTGGTTCATACAAACGGGGTTGAACCCTTCTGGTCAATGCTCAAAAGCGGTTATGTCGGTGTTTATCATCAATTCAGCAATAAGCATTTGCATAAATATGTGGATGAGTTCGCGGGCCGGCACAATCTGCGGACGCTTGGCACAATCAACCAACTGGCGAAGATTATAGCGAATACCGAAGGCAAACTCCTGAAATGCAGAGAGTTGATTTACGCTCCGACAAGCCAAAACTCATTGAACCGATAAATGCAACTCTTGAAGATGTGGCAAAGGCTGTGTTTCGGAATAAGAAGCTGAAGAAAAAAGACAGAGTAAGAAAGCCGCCCAATTAAAACGCGGAATCTTCATAAATTTTTCTTTGTATACGCCGGCCTGCTTGATAATCTCCAACAATGTGCCGACAGGTATTGTTTCTGAGCGATAAGCAGTTAGTCTTTCAATAGCAACTCTACAGGCTTCCCGCAACATTTCAAAAGCATGATCTGCCGTATCGCCACAACTGGCAACGCCAAAATCAAGACATTGAGAGAAATAATTTTCGCCCTCTTTCCATGAAACCGCTTTTGTTGTGTCCATTTCTCCTCTGTGTTTTCAAATTGCCGAATAATAGGGAACTTTTGCGGAACTAACAGTGCTTTTTGTCAAAAAGCTTTCCCATAACAGTAAAAAGAGTCCCCGATAGTTGTTTACCAAACTAATGAACGAAGGGTATGAAGTTCATTAAATATTGGGGACTCAAAATTCCAAGCATCAAATTAAGTTGCCAACCAAATCTCCTTGCATACCAGCGCGTGGGCGCCGGGCCTTGCCACTTACTCACTGAAAAGAGAAAGCCTGACTGTTTCCCTGTAAACAGAGTGTTGTATTGATCAGAGACCCGACAGACGGGTTTCCAGCGAATAAGTGGCGGGAAAACCATAACAGTAAACTTGTAAAATAATCAAGAAGGCGTCTAACAAAGTATATAAGTCTCCTTTATTTTGTTGGACTTTACGCTTTTTTGCTTATAAAATGAACAAGAGGTTGGGCTTGGCGGGGGTATTATGGGCACGAGCCTGAAAGAAAACAGAAATTCGTGGTTTGCAAGAATAATTGTGATAGTTCTTGCGATCGCGTTCATTGTGGGTCTGGGATATACGGGCGGCTTTCAGGGAGTGTCGGGCGGAGTCGCCGCTGAGGTAAACGGCGAGCCCATTCCAATTCAATATTATCATCTCGTAAGAGGGCGGATTTTCAACGAACAGACCAAAAATCTGGACAAAATTCCCTTAGAGCTCAGGGAAGCCATAGACAGGGTTTCTCTCGCGTTTCTTATTGACAGAAAACTGCTTGCTCAAGGAGCCCGCTCCCTCGGCTTCAGAGCCCTGCCCGAAAATGTCGCCTCGGCAGTGAAGGCTAACCCGTCCTTTTCCCCGGACGGGGTTTTTGCGGGCCCGGAGTATTACAAATATGTTGTTACACAACAGCTCGGCATGACCGTTTCAAGTTTTGAGGAGACTATCAGGGACGAAGAACTTGTTATGAAGATGGCCGCCCTTGCAAGCGTATCGTCGGCATGGTCGCCGCTGGAATTGGAAATCCTTTTCAGTTTTGCCGGCGAGAAGGTAAAAGCTGATTACATCTCTTTTGACAGCCGCTCTGAGGCGCGGAAAGCTCTCAAAAAACTTCAATCGTCGGGAGACCTCTCCGCCGTTGCTTCAGAGTTCGGAAAAGAAACCGTAACAACACCTTTTTTCACACGTTTTGAAGTTCCGGACAACCTTGATGTAAGTCTGTTCGCGCTAACCCCTTCAAGCCCCGTTGCGGAAATGGTTTTTTCTTCGGACGGTGTTCACACAGTCGCCGTTCTTTCTGAAAGACAGGCGGAAAAGCCGCAAACCGTTCAAGATAAAGTCCGCATAGCCACTGAGTATATGCAAGGACGCGGCGCGGACAGGGATGTTATGAACGACTGGATGATGATTCTTTACTCAAAGGCAGATATCAAAGAAAACAGAGAACTTCTCAGATGACCGGAGCGGCTTCAAAGGGGAAAAGGCTTTGAGAATATCTTCGCTTGAGATTTCAGGCTTCAAATCGTTTCACAGAAAGACCAGGATGGAGTTCCACGGGGGCTCAAACGGTATTGTGGGCCCCAACGGCTGCGGCAAGTCCAATGTTGTGGACGCCGTGCGCTGGGTTATCGGGGAGCAGAATCCGAGAATGCTTCGCGCGGAAACTTCGGAGGACTTAATCTCTGACGGAACGGTTTCTCTCAAACCGGTCGGCATGGCCGAAGTTACCATGGTTCTGTCGGGTGTGCCGGGGCGCGGTTTTGATGATGTTTCCATAACGCGCAGGGTTTACCGTGACGGCGGCAGCGAATACTCAATAAACGGGGTTTCATGCAGGCTTAAAGACATTGCCGAGATATTCATGGACACGGGTGCGGGAGCCCGTTCTAATTCAATAATCGGGCAGGGAGAGGTTGAAGGCTTCATAATGGCCAAGCCCGAGGAAAAACGCAGACTGATAGAGGAAGTTGCGGGAATTGTGAAATACAGAGCCCGGCGGAAGGAGACACGGAGCCGCCTCAGACAGACCGAGGAAAATCTTGAAAAAGTAAAGAGCCTGAGCAAGGAAGCTCACAAGCATAAAGAGAACCTCAAGCGGCAGGCGGAACAGGCGCAAAAACTGAACGAGCTTTCAGAGCGGGCCTCACGTCTTGAATTGCTTATGCTCGGAGCCCAGAAAGAACAAAGCTCCGTAAAACTGGAAGAGGTGCGGGCGCGCAAGTCGGAGATTGAGAATTCGGCACGGGATATTGAATTGGAAAAAAGCTCCCTGGCGGCCGGTCTCAGAAGTCTTGAACGGGAAGCTCAGGGTCTTGAATCGGCGGCGGCTTCGGCGGACTCTGAAATACTTGCCGCAAGGGAAAAGATAAGCGGCGCGGTTTCTTCAAAAGATTTGTTTGCGGGCAGAAAGACCGATATTGAAGGGCTTCTGGACATGTTTGAAAGTGAAAAGCTTTCGCTTGAGCGGCAGACGCGCGAAATCAAAGAGAAAATTTCAAATATCCGTTCCGAAGATGAAAGTGCGGGCGTCAATATTTCCGAACTCCGCGCCGAGCTTGACGGCGTTGAGTCTGAGCTTGAGTCTGTCAGAGAAGTAACGCGGGTTGACAAAGACGGCATTGAGGAAGTCAGAAACAGTTTTTTCAGCACGGTTGAGCAGTGCGACTCAACCGAGGCTTCCTACAGGGAGCTTACGGCGGAGATTGAAAGACTGTCTGCGAGAAGCGGCTATCTGTCGGAGCATAAAGACAGCCTGCTTGAGGAAAAAAATAGTTTGTCGTCCCAGAGGGAAAATTTTCTCTCTCAGATAAAGAGCATAAGAGGCGCCCAGGAAAATTCCGAAAAAGAGAGAAAGGATTTGGGAAGCGGTCTCGGTTCTTTCAGCGATGAGCATAAAAAACTGCTTGATAAAATCAGTCTGCTGAAAGACCGGCGGAGCCGGAGCGCTTCGCGTCTTGAGGAGCTTGTCAATATCCGGGAATCGTTTGAATGGCTTCCCGAATCCTCAAGAAGCCTTCTTTTTGAAGGCGGGGCGGGCGGCGTCCTCGGCGTTTTGTCGGACTACGCGAGCGTTCCGCCCCGGTATGCCAAAGCTTTTGAAGCCGCACTCGGAGAAAGGGTCGGCTGGATTCTGGTAGGCACGGGCGGTGACGCATCGGACGCAATCGGCAGGCTGCGCGGGAGCTCGGCGGGAAGGGCGACCTTCATGCCGCTTGATTCGGTGAGTGCGCAAAAAGCTTTTTCCGCCCCGGACGGAGCGCGTCCGATTTCAGATGTTGTACGTCTGAAAGGCAGAGGCGCCGAAGTTTTGCGGAAAATTCTTGAGGGAATTTACGTTGTTGACACCCTTGAAGATGCTTTTGAATGTGCCTCCTCCTGCCCGGAGCTTTCCTTTGCGACCCTTGAAGGCGATTTTCTTGACAGTTCGGGAGCCGTTTCCGGCGGGGGAACAACCGGAGGGGTTTTTGAAAGACAGTCCGAGATAGAGATGCTTACGGCTGAGGTCGCGGAACTTGACGAAAAAATAAAATCTTCACTTGAAAAGTCAGGCAATTTTGAGGTTCGCATAGAGGAGTTCAGGTCAAAGATAAGCGCTTTGGACGAGCTTATACAAACGGACAGAGTAAAACTTGATTCCCTTGAGAGAGATCTTGAAAGTTTCAATTTCTCAATTGAGGGCAAAGAATCAAAACTTGCCGAACTGGAAGCGGAAATCACACGGGAGTCTCATAGTTTTCAGGAGAAAACCGCGCGGCTCAACGAGTGCCGGGAAAAACTTGAGGCATTGCGTGAACGGAGAGAAAATCTTAAAAACAGCCTTGCCGGGCTTGAAGAGAAAAACTCCGAGGTTGATTCGCGTGAAAGTGCGCTTGCGGGCAGGCTCGGTTCTCTGAAAATAGAAATTGCCTCTCTTGAGCGTGGCAGGGAAAACTCGTCGCACGCTATAGAGGGTCTTGTTGTCAGGGAGAACGAAATCTCCGCGCGCGTTGAGGAAATCTCCGCAGAGACTGCTGAAAAA
This sequence comes from Thermodesulfobacteriota bacterium, assembly GCA_965198945.1. GTDB lineage: Bacteria > Desulfobacterota_D > UBA1144 > Nemesobacterales > Mycalebacteriaceae > Mycalebacterium. Next base: position 67,214 of record CBDAQI010000010.1, read on the forward strand.
ATTGAAGAAAAAAGTGAGTTGGAAAACTCATATCAGGAAACTCGGCAGAGCATAGATGCCCTTGAGGCAGATTTGGAGAAAAGACGGGAAGGTGTGGAAAAAATAAGAGAGGGGCGTACGGCCGTTCTATTGAAAATCCGTGATCTGCGCGAGCAGATTGAAGGACTGGACGAACGGATTGAGGAGACGAGGTCGAAGCGCGGGGAATTTGAGATAAGTCTCGGAACGATTGAGAACAACATGGAATATGTGTCTGAGAAAATAAACGAGGTTCTTGAGAAAAGCGGTGCGGAGATGCCTCCGGCGGAGGAAATCAGTATTGTTAATATTGAGGATACAAAGGCGGCTTTTACGGATTTAAGGGCGAAGATTGACAGGTTTGGTCTTGTAAACCTTTTTGCGCCCGAGGAATACGAGAGGGAGGAGAAGGAGCACGATTTTCTGGAGACTCAGATAGAAGATCTTGAAAAATCCGCCGCGTCTTTGAAAAAATCCATTTCCCGGCTTGACGGTGAGAGCGCCGAGAAATTCACCGAGGCTTTTGAGGAGGTGGATTTGAAATTCCGCGAATTGCTTCCCACTCTTTTCAAGGGCGGTGAAGGACGGCTTGTTATGACAAATCCCGATGATCCGGTTGAGACGGGCATAGATATTTTTGTAAAGCCCGGCGGCAAGAAATCTCAAAACATGAGTTTGCTCTCAGGCGGCGAGAAGGCGCTTTCTGCGATTGCTTTCATAATTTCCGCCTGTCTTGTGCGCCCGCTTCCGTTCATAATTCTTGACGAGATAGACGCCCCGCTTGACGATTCAAACACGGGAAGGTTTGCTTCGCTTATCAAAGAGATTTCCCGCAATTCCCAGACGCTTGTCGTTACGCATAACAAAACCACCATATCCGGGATGGATGCATTGATAGGGATAACCGCGAGTAAAGCCGCAAATTCGGCGGTTGTATCGGTTGATTTGGCGAAAGCGGTTTGAGGGATAATAGATTCCTAGTTTTGCTGTTAGGTTTAGCTTTCAATAGAATCAGTGGCGTTGAGGTGTTGTTATTCAGCATCCATTTGTTACTTCTTTTCAATCTATTTATATTCCAAGCCGAATGAAGACGATAAAAATATTTAAAAGACTTCAAAGGTTTGTAGACAAGACTTTCAAAACCACATTAGAAGTTTTTCTTGAGGCTTTAAAGCTTAGTCCAAACGCTCAAGGATATGTAAGTGGTTCTATAACAGAATTGCTTCTAAAAAATGAGTTGGAATCTCTAGGTTTTCAAGTAAAGAGAATTAGAGAAAAGTGGGAGGGTACAAAACACCCGAACCATCATGGAGATTTTATTTCAGAGAGGATGGCCAGAGTCCTTGGTATGTACTTGAGTCCAAGGGTGTCAAGTCCAATGCGGAACGATGGCACAAACTGTACAATCTCAAAAAATTGAAAAAGGTCTTTTACGACCATCACGAAGTTATTCACTGGATTGATCCTAATCAGCAGATTGAACCCCAAATTGAAAGGTGGATTGAAGAGAATCTTCCGGAAATGGTTAGTGGCAAATATTCATGCGACCTGTACTCATACGACGAGATTCGTGATTATTTAAGTAATCCTCCTGCAAGAGAAACAGACAAACTTAGAGCCATGAGGAGGCTTGAAATCTATAGCCGTGATGAAGTTGGCAATATGTTTCAGGAAAGACTCCAATATCTCATGAGCAAGGTTATGTTACTTGATACGCACTTCGTGTCAGGAAAATCGGGAGCAAATGCCAGGACACAAGCTACCCCACTCAAAAATGAATTCAATCTGGTTTCGGTTGACATAGTTCTGCGATACAGTGAGCATAAATTTCTTTTTGTTAATCCAAAACATTTGGAATCTTCTGGAAAAGACACTAATCACCTTCAGCAGAATTATGTGATGGGTTTTGTTTTTCCTCAGAATGATGGGTCAATGAAAATTGACCTTGCGGATGAATGGCAGGAAGATTTTGGACGTGCCTATAAAACTCTCAGTGCGAAAGACTCGGTCATTGAAAATGACATGCAGATAGACAACAGGATGGTGATACTTGAAGACTAAATTCGCAAATGAAAGGGTGGAAGTTTCACCCTTCCAATCAGAATTATTCAAGGATGATAATCTGCTGAGGCGGTTTGAAAAAATACATGACTATATCTATGCCAATGATGGGTTATCTTCCCAACAAACTCTTGAGGCAATAGTAAAAATTCTTTTTGTTAAAATTTATGATGAAAAAAACAGCCATACAAAATTTAATATTTCATCGGGAGAAATAAAAGCGCTTGAGCAGTCCTGTTCATCTTTGAGTTTACAAAGACGATTTTCTTCTTTACTTGAGAAAACAAAAAAAGAGTTTGGAGAAGTTTTTGATGTGGATGACAAAATAAAGCTCTCTGACCTTTCTCTAGGTTTCACTGTCTCTAATCTCCAGTCCGTTTCTCTATCTGGTTCTTCTTTAGATGCTAAAGGATTGGCATTTCAGAAATTTCTCTCTCACCAAGAAAAAGATGGCAGGGGTCAATTTTTTACTCCAGAACCTGTTGTTGACTTTTGTGTCAATATTATTCAGCCTAATTCTTCTGAGTTAATATCCGACCCTGCTTGCGGAAGTGGTGGCTTTTTAATTTCTTCATTGAAATATATTGCAGCAAACTGCAAAAATGTGAATTTGAAAAATATAATCTCTGAAAATCTGTTCGGATTTGATGTCAATAAGAGCATTGCGCGGATTGCTAAAATGAAAATGTTGCTTGAATCCAACACCAGAGTTAATATCGCGTGTGTTAATTCACTTAGTTCGTTTGATGAAAAAATTGCAAGTCTATGTTTTTCAAATGGAAATTCTTTTGATGGCTTTGATGTCATACTGACCAATCCTCCTTTTGGAGGAAAAATAACAAACAAGGATGTCCTTGTTCAGTATGGCCTTGGACACAAGTGGTTAGGTTCAGACAGTGATTATTACAAAATTAAAGAAATAAGAAATTCGCAATCTACAGAGGCTCTTTTCATAGAAAAATGTCTGCGACTACTGAAAAAGGGCGGACGAATGGCAATTGTATTGCCCAATGGATATTTTGAAAACCCTTCATTGCAGTATTTACGTTCTTACATTAAAAAAAAGGCTAATATTCTGGCTATTATAAAACTGCCTCAGGGAACTTTTATTACATATGGAACAGGGGTTAAGACATCTCTTTTATTCTTGCAAAAAAAGATTATGAATCAAATAAAAAACTATCCGTTTTTTTTAGCAAGATAAGTAAACTCGGCTATCAGGCCAATAAAAATGGAACGCCCTTATATAAAAAAGACAAATTCGGTTCGGATCTCACAAATAAAAATGGGTATCCTTTATTGGACGAAGACTTATCTCTTGTAGTTGAGGATTACAGTTTTTTCAAAAGCGGAATCGTATTAAAACCAATTGTTCTTTTTCTGTCAATATTGAAAATCTGAATGGGCGATTTGATTATGATTTTTACTCTCCTGAAACCCGCAATGTGATAAAGTTTTTGGAAAAGAACAAAAGCGTTAAGTTTGGGGATGTAGCTGAAATAGTAAAGTTGGGGAGCAAAAAATTGAATGGTTCCGAAGGGAATGTTAAATATGTTGAATTGTCGGATGTAGACACAAATTTATTTGCGATTGTCAACTCAACATTTTACAAGAAGCACGAACTGCCAAGCAGGGCCTCATATGAATTAAAAAAAGACAATATAATTACCGCAGTTGCGGGCAATTCTGTCGGTACAAGAAAGCATGCGACGGCTTTGATAACGGAAGAACATGAAGGTTGTATTTGCACAAATGGCTTCAGGGTATTGGGCGACTTCAGAATAGACTTATATTACTTGCTTTATTTTATGAAAAGCGAAATGTTTCTCAAGCAGATGCACATCTACAGAACTGGTGCTGCTATTCCCAATGTTTCCGATAGCGATTTGTCAAATGTTCTTGTAGCTTTGCCGGAAGACGGTATCATTGAGCAGATCAGTCAAAAGGTCCGCAAATCTCTTGAATTAGGAAAAGAATCAAAAAGAGTATTTGAAAGTATTGAGTTCCAATTCGAAAGTTTGTAAATATTTTTGAAAACCTGAATTTTACTTAAAAATTTTTGGAAACAATAAGATATTGCTCTAAAGTCATTTTTTGATTATTTAGTTTTTTCAAACAAGATGTCTAACCTTATTGCTTTTCTTGGTTGTTTGAAAATTAAATGTCTATTAGAAAGTTTATATTAATGCGTATTGGTTTTATCAATTATAATAATGAACTAATATCTAAAAATGCTCTGCAAGGCACTTAAAAAGATATTATAAGCCCAAAATGATGGTCGTATCATCAGTCTTTGTCCCGTTACAGGATTTAGCAATTTCCGCCTTTAATCCTCCCGCTCTCCGTCAACCTGTATTTCTGTGTCGGGCTCCTCGGCGAATCCGGTTGTGTCATCTCAATCAACCCTTTCTCCAATGCGGGTTTCAAATATCTGTCGCTGAAAGAACGGCGATGTTTTAATCCCAGTTTTTTCATTATCTCGCCCGCCCTGAGCGGCTTTGTTTTGAGTGTTTTCAAAAGCATTTTTACTTGGTCGGTTACTTGGTCGCTCGCGGCTTCTGAAACGGCGCTTTCAATCATCTTTAGCGCAAACTCAATAAACTCAGTTGAGCTGCCCGCTTTGTTGCAGTTGTTTAGCGCTTTGTAATAGTCGGCGCGATGGTTGCGAACCATGCTCTCAAGCGGCAGAAAATTGAAAAGAGAGTTCCATTTTCCCAGAATGAGAGTTTGCCAAAGGCGTCCCATTCTGCCATTGCCGTCTTGAAACGGATGAATCGCTTCAAACTCATAGTGAAAAACTGAACTGGCAATCAGAGGGTGTTCGTCCGTCCGTTCAAGCCATCCCAGCAGTCTTGTCATCAAAACGGGAATCCGCTTTGCTTGCGGGGCTATATGAATAATGCCGCCGGCACCGCCCACTCCCACAACGCCGGAACGGAAACATCCAAGTTCTTCCACAAGTCCAAGCATCAAAACTTTGTGCGCGGCAAGCAGGTTTTTTTGAGAGTGCGGGGTCAATTCCGGTATTTTTTCATACGCCGCAAAAGCGTTTCGCACCTCCCGTATTTCCTGCGGAGGAGCCAGCACGGTTCTGCCTTCAAGGACGGCGGCTACCTGCCCCACGGTCAGAGTGTTTCCCTCTATTTCCAAACTTCCCTGTATCGTTTTGATACGGTTAATCCTGTTAAGACGGAGCTTTCCCGAACCGGTTTTGCGGGCTTTAGAGATTTCCCAGAAATTCACCGATTTTTTCCACCAGCCCACCAGCCGACGAAGTTATTTCATAAGGCGGATACGTTTCCCTCTCCATAAACTTAATTCTACTTGGTCGCTTACTTGTTCGCCACTTGGTCGCTTGCCTTCCATTTTTTCTTGCCTTAGTCCGCCGGAAGCCAGACTAACCCACTCCCGCCGATGTGATAAACTACCCCCGAAATGCTCGGCAAAGTATTCAAAAAAATAGTCGGAACCAGCAATGACAGACGAGTTCGGAAAATGTATTCCGTTGTGGAAAAGGTGAACGCGCTTGAGGCTGATGTTTCGGTTCTTTCAAACTCTCAGATTGCGGAAAAAACCTCCGAACTTCGCGCCCGTGTTTCGGGTTCCGCTTCAAAAGGCGATTTGAGCGCGGCGTTTGACGAAACGCTTCCCGAAGCGTTTGCGCTTGTGCGCGAGGCGTCAAAACGGGCGGTGGGTATGAGGCACTTTGATGTGCAGATTATCGGGGCGCTTGTTCTTCACAGAGGCGAGGTGGCTGAGATGAAAACGGGTGAGGGAAAAACCCTTGTCGCCGTTCCGGCTTTGTATCTGAACGCGCTTGCGGAAAAAGGCGCGCATCTGGTGACCGTTAATGACTACCTCGCGGGCAGAGACGCGCTTTGGATGGGAGCGGCTTATAAACTGCTCGGCCTGCAGGTGGGCGTTATAAACTCAGGGCGGTCATACCGCGTTGAGTGGGAAAACCCTGAAAGCGCACAGACTGCGGTTCGTGAAAATATGTCCGTATGGATGGGAGGGGCAGACCCGGAACAGCCCGAAGGAAAAAATCACGAAGCGGTTTCGGCTTTTAAGACCAAACTTGCCGAATGCTCAAAAAGCGAAGCATATGCCTGCGATATTACCTACGGCACAAATAACGAGTTTGGTTTTGACTACCTGCGCGACAATATGGGTTTCTCGCTTGAAGACTATGTTCAGCGCGGACATTTCTTTGCGATAGTGGATGAGGTTGACAGCATACTGATAGACGAGGCGCGCACACCGCTGATTATTTCGGGGCCTTCGGGCGGTTCAACTGATATCTATTACAAAATAGACCATTTGGTGGAAAAGCTTTCAAAAGAGGAAGACTTTTCAGTTGATGAGAAAAATCGCCGCGCGGAACTTTTTGAATCGGGAATTTCAAAGGTGGAGTCCGCGCTTGGAATTGCAAACCTTTATGACCCCTCAAACCTTGAGACGCTTCACTGTGTAAATCAGGCCCTGCGGGCGCGACATCTGTTTCACAGGGATGTGGACTATATGGTCAGAGACGGCAAGGTTGTGATTGTTGACGAATTCACCGGGCGTCTCATGGAGGGGCGGCGGTGGAGCGACGGTCTTCATCAGGCGGTGGAGGCGAAAGAGAAAGCGGATATAGAGCAGGAAAACCAGACCCTTGCCACGATAACGCTTCAAAACTATTTCAGAATGTATGAAAAACTTTCGGGAATGACCGGAACGGCAGACACCGAAGCATTTGAATTTCAGAAAATATACGAGCTTGAAGTTACCATTGTGCCCACTCACAGGGATATGGTGAGAAATGATTTTGACGATGTGATTTACCGCACCGAGAAAGAGAAAAACTCCGCCATCTGTGACGAGATAAAAGAATTGAACAAACTCGGCAGACCCGTTCTTGTGGGCACAACTTCAATAGAGCAGTCGGAGAAAATATCCGCCGTTCTTAAAAAAGAGGGCATCGGGCATCAGGTTTTGAACGCTAAAAATCATGCCAGAGAAGCGGAAATAGTGGCTCAGGCCGGCAAAGAGGGGGCGGTTACCATTGCGACCAACATGGCGGGCAGGGGAACCGACATAGTTCTTGGCGGAAACCCGGAATTTGTTCCCGAAGGTGAGAAAAAGTCGTTTGCGCAATCGCAGGCGGATTCCGAAGCCGGAAGGAAAAAGGTTCTGGAACTTGGCGGGCTTCATATAATCGGTTCCGAAAGGCACGAATCCCGACGCATAGACAACCAGCTGCGCGGTCGCTCGGGGCGTCAGGGAGATCCGGGCTCGTCCCGTTTTTACATATCTTTTGAAGACCCGCTTATGAGAATTTTTGCGTCCGAAAGGGTCGCTTCAATCATGGACATGGTGGGCTGGGAAGAGGGTGTTCCTATGGAGCACGGGATGATGACAAAGGTCATAGAGTCTGCCCAGAAAAAGGTGGAAAGCCGTAACTTTGATATAAGAAAACACCTTCTTGACTATGACGATGTGCTGAACACTCAGAGAGAGGTGGTTTACAAACTGCGCCGCGGGATACTTGAGGGCGGTGGCGCTCTCAAACAGAATTTTCTTGAGATAGTGAAGAAACTTTCCGAAGACCTTTCAGAGGAAATATCCGCCGCCTCCGGTGAAGACGCTCAAGCTGTTACAAAAGAGGCGCGGAGCATCTTCAATCTCGGTGACAGAAAAATTGACGATCGCGCCCTCGGCAAAGCGGTGACGGACAGATACGCGGAAAAAGAGTCGGAAATCGGTGATGACGAAATCGTTTTTGACATTCAGAGGTTCATAATGCTTCAGACCCTTGACGGTTTATGGAAAGACCATCTGCTTGCGATGGACCATCTGAGGGAGGGAATAGGTTTGCGCGGCTACGCTCAGAAAAACCCGCTTTACGAATACAAAAACGAGGGTTTTGAGATGTTTTCAGATCTGATTGCGACATATGAAGAGGAGGTTTGTTCCAAATTTTTCAGTGTTCAGCTGGCGCGCAACGAGGATATACCGTCTTTGGAGCGGGAGCCCGAAACGCAGGATGTGTTTTTGTCATCCGGCGGCGAACCGGCCGAAGCCCCCGCTCCGCAGGTTGCGGCTCCCGTGCGCAGGGCGGGCGAAAAAGTCGGCAGAAACGACCCGTGCCCGTGCGGGAGTGGGAAAAAGTTTAAGAAATGTTGCGGGAAGTGAGCGGGGAACCACTTCAGTAAATTAATAGTTAATAAGCTATCTGTATAAATTAAGTTAGTTGACTAAATTTGTATGACTTTATAAAACTGGTTTTTCTTGCATAGCCCACATGAATCACGGTTACAACTTAAGCCCCTGTCAGAGGCTGCCGTGCCGCCCGCAGTGTTCAATGAGTGACTTGCAGGCCTTCTTAAGCATTCCGTCAGTGCGTTCGTCAAGTATCCGGCCGTTCTCGTCAAAAGCACTTGATGCGCCTCTGACGGAACATTGTTCGGTGATTATCTGTGCGCCGACATTCATCATCACCGAACGCAGGTGGTAAAGGCCGCGAATACCGCCCAGGCTGCCGTCCGAAGCCGAGCCCAGAGCGATGTATCGCCCGTGCCACGGGTTGGTCCGGTCGGCGTTCGGTGATGACATCAGGCTGACCCAGTCAACCATGTTCTTCAAAAGCGGTGGGATGGATGAATTGTATTCGGGGCTGGCGATAAAGACGCCGCTGTGTTCGGCAACAATTTTGCCCAGCCGCATGGCGCTTTCGGGAATTCCCTCGCTATCCTTCGAGTCTTCATTGACCAGAGGCATCGGATAGTCAAGCAGTGAGATGTGTGTAACATCAGCGCCAAACTGCGTCAGCTTCAGCCGTGCCGCATTTACAAGTTTTTCATTGATTGATGCTGATTTGACCGAACCCGCAAAGACAAGAATGCGCGGTTTCATAATTTATCCTCCTCCTAATTAAAGACGGTCATTTCCTGTTTTATTCAAGCCTTTCTCCACAAACACGCAAACAGGGAGAAAATTAAAACGCTCAAATAAGCGTAACCCAAATCAACAGCGGTTGCGGCTTTTGGGATCCCGCCCCAGTGGTGCTGGCTGAATATTACCGCTCCGACAATTCCCATTCCGATGAGGACACTCAGTTTGAAGGCGTCTCCGGCGGTTTGAAGACCAAGACCGGCGGCGATTGCCGCCACACTCAGGCAAACAAGAAACTGTTTTCCAAACTCAACCGCCAGTTTGGAAGGGGTGTCATCGGGTTCGCTAATTCCGACCGCTTCCATAAAAATTACGCCGAACACCGCCTCGTTATACCAGACGGCGCCCACCACAAAAGCCACCAAAGTCGCAACGGTTACCGATATGAAGTTAACCCGCGAGAGGTTCATTGCCGCTTTCCGCGAGTTTTGAGATTTTTGCCGCGAGCGCAAAGTCTTTTTTGGTTATTCCGCCTTCGCTGTGAGTTGAAAGCGTGATTTTCACCTTCTTCCAGCCGTGCATCAGGATGTCGGGGTGATGGTCTGCTTTTTCCGCTTCAATTCCGACTCTCACTACAAAAGCAAGGGCTTCCGAGAAGTTCCGTAAGGTAAAGTTTCTGTAAATGGCTTTTTTACCGGCTCTCCACCCACCGGACAGATTTTTCAGCCTTTTCTGGACTTCCTGAGCGCTTAAAATGGCCATTTACGGGGTCACTGCGCGACTGTTTGACAACTACCGCGCCCACCTTGTATTATACAAACCCTGTTTATTCAAGACAAGGGGGGAGTTGATTCCAATGAGTTGTGAACTCGGTATGAAAGAAGCCCGCGAGCTTCTGAAAAAACACAAAATTGTAATCGCCGGAGTCGGCGAGACTGAACAGGGAAAGATTCCCGACAAAAGTTCTTTCCACTTTCTTTCCGAAGCGTCAAAACTTGCGATAGAAGACGCCGGCATCAAAAAAACCGATGTTGACGGTCTTGTAACCGCATTTTCGCTTGTGGAGCAGACATTTATGCACTGCACCACTTTTGCGGACTATTTCGGTATGAATCCCAGATTTTTCTCATCAATAGCGGTCGGCGGTTCAACGGCCGTGTGGATGGCGGCCGAAGCGGCCATGGCCGTTGCGTCAGGTCAGGCCGAAGTCGTTTTGTGTGTCAGGGGAGACAACACGCTTTCCGGAATTTCTTCTTCGGGAATGGTCGCGCTTATAAGAGAGATGTGCCACGCGGAGTTTGAATTCCCTTACGGGCTTACCACTCCCGGAGGCTATGCGCTTGCGGCACAGAGGTATCTGCACGAATACGGCAACAGCAGGGAGCACCTCGCCGCAGTTGCCACAACAATGAGAAAACACGCGGCGGACAAAGAAAATGCAATGAATAAAGATCCTCTTTCCATTGAGGATGTGCTCGGCTCCCGCGTAATCGCCGAGCCGCTTACAAAATATGACTGCTCAATAATTTCCGACGGCGGCTGCGCTTTCATAATAACCACTGAGGAAAAGGCAAAAGAGCTGGGCATAGAAAACAATCTTGCCTACCTGTGGGGAATGGGTCAGGGATATTCGCATCAGTATCTGACCACACTCAACGATCTCGGGCAGATATACGGGGCGGTTGAAGCCTCCGGCAAAAAGGCGTTCGGCACTGCGGGCATAGGCACCGACGATGTTGATGTCGCTTTCCTCTATGACTGCTTTACGATAACGGTTCTGCTTGAACTTGAGGGGCTCGGCTTTGTCAAACCGGGAGAGGGCGGACCTTTCGCGCTTGAAGGCAGAATGGAGAACGGGAAAGACCTTCCGGTCAATACGCACGGAGGTCTTCTCTCTCAGGCGCATCTCGGTGCGATGCACCATGTTGTTGAAGCGACCCTTCAGCTCCGCGGTTCCGCCGGCAAAAGGCAGGTAGACGGCGCCGAAGTTGCGCTTGTGCATGGAAACGGCGGCATAGTCAGCGCCCACAGCACAATACTGCTCGGCAATCAGCCGCTCAATTGACAGGGCGGAGCGGGTTTTTACTAATCAGGAGGAATTACAGATATGTCTGAAAACAAATATGCAAAACCTCTTCCGGAGTTCCGTCCGGAAACAAAACCGTTTTGGGACGGGTGTAAGAGTCACAGTCTTATGCTTCCGCGCTCAAAACAGACCGGAAAGTTTTTCTTTTATCCGAGGGCTTTTTCTCCGGGAGATGACATGAGCTCTGACATTGAGTGGGTTAAATCTCCGGGCAGGGGAAAAGTCTGGACCTTCTCCATTCATCATATGGGGCCCACAAAGGCCTATAAGGCAGACGGCGCATATGTGGTTGCGCTCATAGAGCTTGAAGAAGGCGTAAAGATGATGTCCAATGTTGTGGACTGTGATGTGAATGAAGTCAAAATCGGAATGGAAGTTGAGGTAGTTTTTGACGATGTTACCGACGAGGTGACGCTTCCGAAGTTCCGTCCCGTCAAATAGGAACCCGGAGGAAATCAGTTATGTCAAAAATTTTCTACGAAGACATTGAAGTGGGTGAAGAGCACGAAAGCACCGGCAGAACCGTTACCGAAGCTGATGTTGTGAATTTTGCCGGTCTTTCGGCGGACTTCAACAATATGCACATAGACGAGGAGTTTGCGAAAAAAACGGTTTTTACAACGCGCGTCGCGCACGGCTTGTGTGTTCTTTCAATATCTTCAGGTCTCTGGTTTACCATGCCCAGACTTGCCACAATCGCCTTCATGGGGCTTGAGGACTGGCGCTTTTCCGGTGCGGTAAAGTTTGGCGACACGATAAGAATTAAACGCCGCCTTGCGGAAAAACGCGAACACAAAAGGCCGAATATGGGTTTTCTCATATGGGAACTTGATGTTCTGAATCAGAAGGACGAGGTTGTGCAGAAGGGCAAATGGGTTATTCTTGTTCAGAGAAGGGAAACGGAGGGGAAGAGCTGACCGCTCTCCGCAAAGTGAATTTTCCCTTGTTTAATTGGTGTCTGTTACATTATAATGAGTGTTCAGTTTCGGGTTATTGTTTTTTAATCCTTAACGGGAGATTATCAGGATGAGGAAATTTATCTTATTACTGGTTCCGGTTTTTACGGCCGTCCTTGCATTTACCGCACCCTCCGTTGCACAGACGGATCCCGGCTACGGGTCTTTGGGTGCGAGCTCTGTGACGGCAAAGTTTATTTCAAAAGAGTTCGGGGGTGAAATCGTACGGAAAGCTGCGGTGTCCGGAGCCCAAAGGTTTCAGGGATTTCAAATTGACACGGATTTGTTCCACACAGAGCATGTTGATTTTATTACCGAGACTTCATACTCTCAGGTATCTTCAAACGGTTTGAAATCGTGGGTCTTTGACGCTTCCCTGAAGCCCGTTGCATATAAACGGATAACACCGAACATCAAATTATTCGGAGCGGGTTCTCTCGGTCTTGCAAGAGCCAATGTAAAGACTTCCCACACGAATCAATACAAGGAAACCGAGCTTATATGGAGCCTTGCCACCGGCGCCGAACTTAACCAGGGGCGTTTGTCTTTGCTTATTTCGGTCGGATATGAGTGGATGGATGAATTTGGAAAAGGCGCCGAGGTTGAAACCGAAGCCAAAATAACAATGACAGACCGGTTGTTTCTGAACACCGGATTGGGCTATAACTGGAATCCTCAGGCTTTTTCGTTCAATATCGGAATGGGTCTCCGTTTCTGATTCAAAACGGATTTTACTTTTTATCAGTTATCGCAGCTTTTGAGAATTTTTGCCACTTCTCCGGAAAAACCGGCTATTTTCTCTCTTATGATAAGGTCTGCATATTCGTCATAGGGAGTTTCCATAAGGTTCAGAATTATAAGTTTTGCGCCTTTTCTCAGAGCCATTTGAGGCAGAGTGCTCGCCGGTGTTACAACAAGTGAAGAACCGGCCACTATAAGAACATCCGATTTCTCAACCAGCTCAACCGCATTGTTCCACGGTTCGCGCGGAAGCGGCTCTCCGAAAAAAACCGCGTTCGGTTTCAGAATTCCGCCACACTCGCAGACGGGGGCTTTTTCTCCATTCTTCACCCTCTCCATCACTTCTTCCATCGGTCTGTGCTCTCCGCATTCAACACAAACCGTCTCCCGTATTGAGCCGTGAAGCTCATGCACGGTTTGTGAGCCGGCCTCTGTGTGAAGCCCGTCCACGTTCTGGGTTATGATTCCCCCTATCACTCCCCGACTTTCAAGTTCGGAAAACAAAAAATGTCCGGCATTGGGTTTTGCCGCACTGCGGGTCGGGTAGAGCTCCAGCGCATATGAGTAGTAGGCTGCGGGATTGCGAAGAAATCCGTCAAGACTGACCACCGATTGGTCCATTTTTTCCCAGATGCCCTCTCCGGGTGACCTGTAGTCGGGAATTCCGGACTCGGTGCTTATTCCCGCTCCGGTGAGAACCGCGCCGTTTCCGGCAAGCGAGAGTATTTCAACAAATTTTTCCGCCCCGGCGTGCAAACCGTCAACCGTCCGGGTTTTTACCGTGAGTCCGGCAGAAAGGTGATTTTTTTTGCATTACCGTCTTCTTTTGTCTCAAATTTTATGCCTTTCATTTCTTTTACCGCGGTATAGACCACTTTTCTTTCATATGCCTGCATTTTATGGAAAGTGAACGGCCTTCCCGATTCTATTACCTTTTTTGCGGCTTCCACAGCTTTTCTTTCAATCTCTTTTTCTCTTTCCCTTTTGTAGTTGTTGATGTCTATTGAAATTCTTTTGCCTTTGCCCGGCTGCTTGCCCGTTTTTGCCGACACTATTCTCGCGACAATGTATTCCAGATTTCTGAGGGTTTCCCCGTATTTACCTATTAAAAGGCCTTGGGACTCTTCAACATTCAAGTCAACCTCTATGGCAGAATCGGTTTCCGAAACTTTGAGGGAGTGTTGGATTCCCATAATGTCCAGAATTTTTGCGGTTGCCTCGCGGGTTTCTTCCGGCACTTTTTCAGGGAAGTAAGCCGTTGTTCCGCCGCCGTTTTCACCGCCTTTCGCCATGACTCTGATCTTTGCCTTTTTGCCGCCTATCCCAGGATGCCTCTTGTTGGTTTCTGTAAAACCTCAACTTGAACTTCGTCCCTGCGGACACTCAATTCCAGAAGAGCTTCTTCAATCGCTTCTTCAACCGTGTCAGCCTCTTTTTCAATCATTTTCATTTTCCCGTTCCTCCAGTTTTGTTACTTGTTTTCCCCCTTTTTAAGCGGGACTGCTCCTGTTTATGTATATCTGTTGTGCAACACTCAGCACATTGCTTGCCGTCCAGTACAGCACAAGACCCGAAGGAAAGTCCCACATGACAACCGTAAAAACCACCGGCATGAACTGCATTATTTTCGCCTGCATCGCGGCAGTGTCGCCCGTGGCGGTCATGGGAGTGAGCTTTGTTGAAAACCACCATGAAACCCCCATTGCAAGAGGGAGAATTCTAAACGGCACGGAAGTCCAGGGTATGGTGAAAAGCCCCTTCTCAGGAGCCGAAAGGTCTGTTATCCAGAGAAAATCACTGTGACGCAAGTCTATTGAATACAGAAGACCGTAGTAAAGGGCTATGAAAACCGGCACCTGAGCGAGCATCGGCAGACATCCTCCCAGACTGCTGAGCGGATTGACTCCGTGGCTTGAGTAGAGCTTCATCATTTCCTCGTTCTGGCGCTTTTTATCGTCCTTGAACTTTTCCTTCAGAGCATCTATTTTCGGTTTTATGATTTCCATTTTCTTCTGCATCTTCTTCATTGATCTCATTCCCCTTATGGAGAGAGGTAGAAACATCAATCTGAACACAATTGTTATTACTATTATTGACACTCCGTAGTTGTTGAAAATCCTGTTTGTGTAGTTCAGGATTTTTACGGCGAGTTTTGAAAGACCTCCGAACCATCCGTAATCAATGGCATTTTCAAACCCGTAGCCGGCAGCTTTAAGCATGCTCTCCTCTTTGGGGCCGATGTAGGATTTCCATTTGCGAACCGAGATCGCGCCTGCGGGAACCGAAAACCTTCCATATGAAAAGGCGGTCTCAATGTTTTCCGCCTTGTCGTTTTTTGCGCGAACCTCTGTTGTTTCACCCGATTCGGGCAGTGAAGCGAGAATGAAGTATTTTTTTGAAAAACCAAGCCAGTCCACTCTTCCGGAAAGTGAACGTCCGCTTTTGTCTCCGGCATCGTTGAACTGTTTCTTTTCACCGTTCAGCGAGACGACAAGAGCGTCCGCAGGCCCGTATCGCGCCTCCTCTATTTCTCCTCTCTGAAGAAAATGGATTGCATATTCGGCGGTTTCTCCGGATTTGTTTTCTATCTCGTATCTGCCTCCGATAACATATGTGTCCGGTGCAAAAGAAAGTTTTTTGGTAATTTTAACGCCGTCTTTTTCATACAGGAGGGCTATCTCTCTTGCGAGCCCCTCAACATTGACAACTTCTGCTCCCTCATATTTGAAAGGTATTGCGGGCGCAAGTTTTATTTTTTCAACGGACAAAGCCGTTTCGGGAGCCGTTGACGAGACCTCAAGAAGATTCAGCCGGGTTTCGGCACCGGGGTTTTCAAAGTAGTTGTGAAGAAGAAACTTCTTGACGGTTCCGCCCGCAGTGTCAACAAATGCGGTGTATAGAGGTGTCCGGATCTCCAGCGTTTTGCCGGTTTGCACGGAGTCCCAGGGATTTTGCTCTCCCCAGACGCCTGCCGGAACCGCCGCCGTTGCGGCCTGCTTTCGTTCCGTCCGTTTTTCAGTTTTCTCCACGGCAGCCTGTTCGGCCTGCGGTCTGGGAGGAAACAGTTTGGAATATCCGAAGATAATTCCCAGGGCGAGAACGGCAAAGACTATGTAATTAAAGGTGAGTTTTTCATCTTTCATGTTTTTTCACCGGTTCATTTTGTTCCGCTTGTCCCTCCCACCGGGTCATAACCGCCCGGATGGAAGGGGTGGCATTTTGCAATTCTGCGCAGAGCCATTGCTCCGCCCTTTCCCATACCATGCATTTTGATTGCTTGTGCCGAGTATTCGGAACAGCTCGGATGGAAGCGGCATCGTTTTCCCAGTATGGGGGAGACGGCTTTGCGGTATATCTCTATCAGTAAAACGGCCAGTTTCCCGGCCGCACGGGCGGCCATTATTTATCCCCGCCCATCATATCAATTATTTCTCCGCTTACTGCGGGAAAAGAAAGGTGAGACACATCCTTTTTTGCTATGAAAACCACATCGTTTGAGTCAAATCTGTGTTTGTTCAGTCTGAAAGTCTCCCTGAAATAACGTTTGATTTTGTTTCTTGAAACGGCTTGCGAAACCGCTTTTTTAGCAACGGTGTGGCCCATGCGCGGAAAGCCCAGACCGTTTTTTAACATTGCGAGAGAGAAGTTTTGAGATGAGATCCTTTTTCCCTTTTTCAGAACGCGCTCATACTCATTTTTTTCCATAAGTTTTTCTCGTTTTCGCAGCCTTGCATCGCGGACTCCATTCATTTTGACCGGAACTGGACGGTCAGAACATACCTGCCTTTCTGCACCCTTCTTTTAAGAGTGCGGCGACCGCCCACCGTGCTCATCCTCGCGCGGAATCCGTGGGTTCTTATCGCTTTTTTTCTGTGCGGCTGAAAAGTTCTCTTCATGGCGAATCGCTCTAAACTACCACAATGGGGGAGTCGGTCAAGTTTGACAACGATTCGCTATTGCTGTTAAATGTTGACAGTATTCCACTTTCCGGACAACCGCCACCGATGGTATTTGAAGGGCTGAAATTGATGTTTGCGGGGATGTTTGTCGTCTATGTATTCCTCTCCGTTCTTCTTGTCATGATAAAAGTATCGGCTCGTTTTTTTGCCGGGTTACCCGAAAATCCTGTCGGACCGCCGGTTTCTTCCACAAAGAATGAGAACGGTAGAATAGCCGCGGTCATTGCGGCGGCCGTGGCGGCTTACAGGTCGGGCAGGTGATAATGTTTTCCGTTAAGGGTATTTGCATATGAAAAAAATACTTTTCCAAGACACGTCTTTCAGAGACGGTTTTCAGTCATTTTTCGGCGCGCGTGTGCTGACAAAAGATTTTATTCCGGCGGTTGAGGCCGCTTCTCATGCCGGAATAACACATTTTGAAGCCGGTGGCGGGGCAAGGTTTCAAAGCCTTTTTCTCTATTGCGGGGAGTCCGCGTTTGAAATGATGGACAGCTTCAGAAAAGCCGCGGGTCCCGATGCCAATCTTCAGACCCTTGCAAGGGGGATTAACGTGGTTGCGCTCTCGGCTCAACCCAAAGACATGATTGACCTTCATGCGAAAATGTTCAAAAAACACGGCATAACGCATATAAGAAATTTTGACGCCCTCAACGATGTCAGGAACCTTGAGTATTCCGCACAGTGCATAAAAAACGCGGGAATTCACCATCAGGTTGTCGTAACAATGATGGAACTTCCGCCCGGATGTGAAGGCGCCCACGACTCTGATTTCTATGTTTCCAAAGTCCGTGAAATACTTGACTCCGGTCTTCCCTTTGACTCAATCTGCTTCAAAGACGCTTCGGGAACATCAAATCCCCGGAAGGTTTATGACACGGTCAAACGCGCGAGGGAACTTGTCGGGGAAAACACAGTCCTGTGGGTGCATACTCATGAGACGGCCGCCCAGGGCGTTCTCCAATACACGGCCGCAATAGAGGCCGGGTGTGACGGCATTTGTGTCGCAAGATCCCCCGTTTCGGGCGGGACTGCTCAGCCGGACATGATTTCCATGTGCGGCGCCCTCAAGGGAACCGAATTCACCCTTGATGTGGATTTGAAAAAAATCCTTGAGGCAAACGCGATTTTCAAGGAATGCATGGCGGATTACTATTTTCCTCCGGAAGCGCTGGGAATTTCGCCCGAGGTTCTGCTTTCTCCGATGCCGGGCGGAGCGCTTACCGCAAACACAATGATGATGCGCGACACCAATACACTTGACCTCTACCCGAAAGTGATAGAAGAGATGTCCGAGTGTGTCGCAAGAGGCGGGTTCGGCACTTCGGTGACGCCGGTTTCACAGTTCTATTTTCAGCAGGCCTTTGCAAATGTTACACAAGGCAGGTGGAAGAAAATATCGGACGGATACGGTAACATGGTGCTTGGTTACTTCGGACGCACGCCCGTTGCGCCCGACCCCGAAGTTGTAAAAATCGCCGAAGAGCAGATGGGCAAACCCCGTTTTGAAGGAGACCCTCTTGAGGTGATTGAACCGGGAATTCCGGTTGCAAAAACAGTTCTTGAAAAAGAAGGCCTTCCCATTACAGACGAAAACATTTTTATAGTCGGAGCTCTTGCGACCCCGAGCGGCAACAAAGGGCTTGATTTTCTGAAGGGCGATTTCTCGGTAAATGTCAGAAAAGGCGAGGCATCAAAACCGCAGGTGTCCGGTGATGCGGATAAACTCTCTGATTCCTTCACCGCCACTGTTGACGGCAAAAAATACGCCGTTCGCGTTAAAGAAAAAGACGGCGGTTTCACGGTCGCGGTTGATGGCAGAGACTACTCCGTGGGGATTGGCGAAGGGGGGGATGTCCCCGCTCAGGCTTCCGCCGCGCCGGCGGGAGGCGATGTCATGCCGATTATCGCGGCGGTTCCCGGAAATATCTGTAAACTGTCGGTTTCCGTTGGAGACAGTGTTGAGGAAAACCAGACTCTCCTTGTTCTTGAAGCGATGAAGATGGAAACTCCGGTCTCTTCTCCCTGTTCGGGAGTTGTGGCCTCAATAGAGGTTGTTGTGGGTGATGTTGTTGAATCGGGTCAGGCTTTGATGACCATAGCCCCGAATTGACGATTAATCCGCGCCGTTTGATATGAGAAAGACACATTTATTTGCCGTTTCAGCAGTCTTGATGGCGGCGGCTTTTGCGCTTTTTGTTTCCCCGGCTTTTGCGGCTCTCGGCGAGGGCTCTCAGCTTCCGGGTCTTATGGACATTTTCCGCAATCTTGCGAAGGAAACCGGGGTTAACGGCTTTTTCTCTTCAGGCGATTCCTGGATTGACGGCCCCGGACGGCTGATCATGGTTTGCGTCGGTTTTGCGCTTCTTTATCTCGGAATTGCAAAGCAGTTTGAGCCTCTGTTGCTTGTTACAATAGGTTTCGGGTGTGTGCTTTCCAACATACCTCTCGCGGGAATAAGTGAACCGGGGGGAATACTGAACTACGTTTACAACGCGGGTATAAAAACCGGAATTTTTCCGCTGATAATTTTCATGGGAGTCGGCGCGCTTACTGATTTCGGTCCCCTTCTCGCCAATCCCAGAACCATACTTCTCGGAGTTGCCGCGCAGTTCGGCATATTTGCCACGCTGATAGGAGCGCTGGCACTCACGCGATTTGTTGACGGCATAGATTTTTCCTTTGCGGATGCGGCCTCCATAGGCATAATAGGAGGTGCGGACGGGCCCACAGCCATTTATGTTTCCTCTCAGTTGTCGCCGCGTCTTCTCGGGGCGATTTCAGTTTCCGCATATTCTTATATGGCCCTTGTTCCCCTGATACAGCCACCGATAATGAAGGCTCTTACGACAAAAGAGGAAAGGATGATAAGGATGGAGCAGCTAAGGCCTGTCGGGAAAGTTGAGAAAATCATGTTCCCTCTCATCTCGGTCACTCTTTGCGCTCTCTTTCTGCCGTCCGCCGCCCCGCTTATCGGTTTTTTTATGTTCGGCAATCTTATGAAAGAGTGCGGCGTGGTAGATCGTCTTTCGGACACGGTGCAGAACTCCCTTATCAACATAACCACAATATTTCTCGGTCTCGGGGTCGGTTCAAAGCTTTCCGCCACGGAGTTTCTCAGTATTGAGACAATCGGAATTCTTCTGCTCGGTGTTGTCGCTTTCTGCATAGGGACCGCCGCCGGGGTTCTGAAGGCGAAGTTTCTGAATCTTTTTTCCAAAAACAAAATAAACCCGCTTATTGGTTCCGCGGGCGTTTCTGCCGTTCCGATGGCGGCGCGTGTTTCGCAGGATGTCGGCGCGAAGGAAGATCCTCAAAACTTTTTGCTTATGCATGCGATGGGTCCAAATGTGGCCGGAGTTCTCGGTTCCGCGGTCGCGGCGGGAATTTTGCTTGCGGTGTTTTCTTGAAAAACGTTTTTATGGAGTTTGGAAAGCCCGTTATTTTTTTTGACGGCGTCTGCGGTTTATGCAACGGGTTTGTTGATTTTATTATAAAGCGCGACCGCAAAGACGGATTTCTTTTTTCACCGCTTCAGGGTGAGACCGCAGCGAAATTTCTTCCGGCTCTTTCCGACAGTTTTCAGCAGTGGGACATTGTCTATGCGGACGAAGACGGGTTTCACAGAGCTTCTGACGCCACGATAAAAATTGTTTCAAAACTGGGGGGTATATGGGCTGCGACCGGTATTTTTATTTTTGTTCCCAAATTCATAAGAGACGCTCTCTACCGCCATGTGGCCGCAAACCGTTACAAATGGTTTGGCAGGTGGGATTTCTGCCGGATTCCCTCGGAAGACGAAAAAAGCAAGTTTCTTCCCTGATATGTTAAAACGCTTATGAATGGAAGAAAAAAATCCGTAAAAAGGTTTATATCCGCCATTTTGATACTGCAGGGGCTTTATGTGGTGTTTCCCCTTCCAGACATCTGGCCCGTGTCCAACTACCCGATGTTCAGCCGTGCGTCCGGCGCCTCCGTTGTCTATTCAAAACAAATAGTCGCTGTTACCAAAGACGGTGAGCGTGAGCTGAGAGCCACTGATATAGCCCCTTTTGACATTGTGCGTCTTTCAAAAGGGATAGACAGAATTACCCATGGGGACAGGTTTGCGGAGAAGGATGACAGAAGAATAAACCGCATAATTGACGCCCTTCAACTAAGTCTCTCAGACGGCGAGTCTGTGAGGCGTTTTATAAAAACGAAACTTCTTTACCAAAAAAACGCCGGAAGCGTGGAAGATGAATTGAAAACGGTTTTTCAATATCTGTCAGAGCAGTATAAGCGCAATGGCGGTCCGGATGATTTTTCTGAAATTAGACTTTACAACATAAGGCATGATTGGACGGATGTTCCGCCGCTGTCGGCCGAGACGGAAAAAATTCTGATCTATTCAACAAAAACCGGAATGGGAGAGAAATGGAGCAAATAGCGGGAAAATTAAAAGACCGTTTTTTCGGTTTTTTCTTTGCCGAATCGGAAGCTTCGGCGCTTGGGGTTTGCAGGTTTTTATTCTGCGGATTTATTTTTGTTTATTACCTCGGCGCAAATTTTGCAGACTGGGGTCTGGTTCCCGATGAGCTCTGGCATCCGATTTTTCTGTTTGATATTTTCAACCTGCCGGTTTTTTCCCCGGCTGTCCTCAAGGTTCTGGGACTGGTCTGGCTTGCCTGTGTTTTTTTGAGCGCGGTCGGATTTTTCTCCCGTCCAGCCACATTTCTGTCATTTGTCATTGGTTTCTATCTCATCGGAATGACCAACAGTTTTTCCAAAACCCATCACATGGAAACCATCGTGCTTTTTGTTTTCGCAATTCTGGCTTTTTCCCGTTGCGGAGACGGTTTTTCGGTGGACCGGCTGATAAAATCTCGTCGCGGCGAGCGCATTTCTCCTTCGTGGGAATACGGGTGGCCCGTCAAATTAATTCAGGTGCTTATGATTTTCTTTTTCTGCGCCGCGGGACTTTCAAAATTGAGAAATTCTGGGCTTGAATGGGTTTTTTCAGAAAACTTGTCCGGCCTTTTTATTTCCGGACTGCTTGGAAATCAGAGGCACGAGCCGCTTTTTGACTGGCTCACTTTGATGCTTGCGCAGAAACATATCTCAATTTTTCTTGCAGGAATCACCTTACTTCTTGAACTGTTGGCACCGCTCGCATTTTTTGGACGACGTTTGAAAGTTGTTATCGGCATGGGGCTGTTTTTTATGATGGCGGGTTTCTGGGTGGTGATGGGGCTTGCTTTTCCGCAGTGGATTGCGGCTTTTGTATTCTGGTTGCCGTGGGATGAGGTGGTTCGCAGAACGAATATCAGGAGCGGATAAATTAAAAACGGAACAGTTTTTCTTCTTTGTATTGCGCTGGTTTTTGCGGGTTTTCCTCTACTGTCCGCGGAAGCGGTTGATAATGGCAGGGCGCTGCCGGAATTCACATCAAAAAACCCGCAGGACTGGATTAACTCAAAGCCGCTGAAAAAATCAGATCTTAAGGGCGGGGTAACTCTCATATATTTCTGGGCTTTTGACTGCTGGAATTCATACCGTTCTTTCCCGTGGCTGCGCGGAATTGAAAAGCGTTTCGCGGACAGGCGGTTTAAGGTGGTCGGCATACACACGCCTGAGTTTGAGCGCGAAAAAAGCAGAAAAAATCTTGAGGCGAAAGTGAAAGAGTTCAAACTTGCTCATCCAGTTATGATGGACAATAATTTCAGATACTGGCGAAAAATGAACAACCGCTACTGGCCCGCTTTTTATCTCGTGGACGGAGAGGGCGATGTCGTCTATAAAATGATAGGGGAAACGCACAAAGGACAGAAAAAAGCGGAAGAGTTTGAAAGGGCTTTGGAGGGTTTGGTTAACCAGTGAATCTGGTAGACTTTTCTTGAAAAAAATTATATCGTGGGCTTGAATGTATGAACAGAATTGAAAGTACATTAAGAAAGGAAGTTAAGAAGGTTCTTGTTGGTCAGGGGTATAGGATTAGCAAAGGGCAGTTTTGCTTTGACACAGATAATATAGAAAAAAAGCGATATTTGCATCAATTTTCCCGGGCGGAAAGAATTAGAGAAAATTTTGATTTTATAAGATCATTTTTGCCTGAAGCCAGAAAACATCTTCTTGATAGTTCAAGTTTAGAAGTCTCAAAAATTCAACCCAGATTATTAGAAATAAAGTCAGGAACAAGAGAAGGAAGTTTATTCCGTTGGTGGAACCTTGTTTGGTGGAGCCTCCCATATGAAAAATCATATGGAAGACAGATGAGGTTTATTGTATGGGATGAATATCACGACGCTCCGATTGGTCTGATAGGTTTACAAAGTCCTCTTCTTTCTTGGAGTGTTAGAGACAAATACCTTTCAATAGGAGTCAAACAAAGAGATTACTGGGTAAATCAATCTCTTTCTGCTCAAAGATTGGGTTCACTTCCTCCTTACAATGGGTTTTTAGGTGGAAAACTGGTTGCTTCACTGATGACGTCGGATTTGGTTAGGGAATCTTTTAATAAAAAATATAATGAAAGTCAAACATTGCTTTTGAGAAGGAGATTGCCGGCAAATCTGCTTTTTATAACTACTACGGGTGCATATGGGAAGAGCAGTGTTTACAATCGGCTCAAGTTTAATGAGGAAAAAATCTGTGATTTTATCGGCTACACAAGAGGAAGTGGTTCATTTCATATATCTAATACTCTTTACGAAAGTTTTGTCAGTTATCTGAGAGACCAGGGCTATAAGGCAGGAAGGTCTTTTGGGAACGGTCCTTCTGTTAAAATGAGAAATATAAGGAAAGCAATGAACTTGTTAGGTTTCAAAAACGGCTGTGAGCATGGAATGAAAAGAGCTGTATACCTTTTTCCATTTGTTTCAAATTTGAAACCTGTAATACAGAAAGAGCAAAAGCCTGTTTGGTATCAAAGAAGTATAGAAGATTTGACAAACTACTGGAAAGAAAGGTGGGCTTGTAAAAGAGTCGACAATCATGAGAAAAGTTTTTTTTCCGGTGAAGATTATATTGATGAATTGTTAAAAGATTTGGCAAATTGCGAGAAACTTGCGAGTAAGAATATTTAGTTATGGACAAAAAACCTTACGCATATTTGCCAGAAGATCTTTTGTTGCAAATGCTTGAAAAAGCGCCTCAAACTGCAAAACAATTGGCAAATGCAATTGAAGTCAATGAATCTCAAGTAGAAAAAGCAAGGAGTTTATTAAAAGATAAAGACTTTATTATATCTTGTTCTGGAGGCGATGTTACAGAATCAATTATGGCTACTGATGGTGCCAATATTATTGAACATAAGGCAAGTGCTGACATTGTTTTGGCAATTGCAGTTGGAGTAGATGGTCTTTCAAAAGAATCTTCAACTCATTGGCCTGAAGGCTCGCGACAGTATCAGCAATGGCAAGATGCGTTACCTCACCACGTTGCTAATTCAAGATTGGCACAAGGTGTGATGTTCCTTATGGAATTAAGCATTCTGGCTGAGACAGACAGAAAAATCAGAATAATGGATGGTTCTCATATAACTGCTATTCTCAAGCTCAATAGTTTGTTAAGTGCTAATGATGAAGATAGAGCTGATAAGCCATACGTGAAAGCCCTCTCAAGATTCCTGTCTGAAAACTATGACAAAGTCATTCCCGATATACCGGATATTATCGCTTCTGCTTTTTCCGACAAATCTATAATAAGTCTTACCAAATATTCTTCTTCAAGGGAGATTATAGACTCTCAATTGCAAACACTTGAAATAGTTGCCGATGACAAGGTTTTTATGTCTACGCTTCTTGAGGAAAATGAGTATACAAAACCTGTTTCTGTGGGACAATCAGCAAAAGATAAAAAAATGTGGGAAGATTTTCATATAAAGTGCAATTTGCCAGTTGACGGAGTAAATAATTCGGAACTTGAAAATCGTCTTGAAGATGCAATTGCTCCATTCAAAATTACGGAAGATCACGAATCGAATTTGTTTTTTTGTTATTATAAACCTTTGAAACATACTATGGCTCATCGAGTTGAATTAAAGAAGAGTCTTGCGGAAAGTAAAAAAGATCTTGAGTTTTTTCTTAGAAGTTTGAAAAAACAAATAATCTTTCCAGAAATACGAGAGCCATACCCACAGTTTTTAGCAGATATTATTGCCAAAAATATTTATTTTGGAATGGAAGCGGTTAATCAGGCTATTTTCAATAATAAACTGCTACATAGCCAGAAAAATTTTGATTTTGTTCTTCCATATAGGACAAGTTAAGTAGTAAGTATTGTGCCTGTGCCCGAATCTATTATTGACTTACTGAATTCTGATCAGAAACCCCTTGGAGCAGTCGGTTCTCCAAGTGACACTTTTGAAGCAACTGTTGATGTTCTTGAGGTTAGCGAGAAGGAAAAACTTTTGGGTGAATTGGCTTGTTTTTGTGTAAAAGAAGGCAGTGGTGATGTGTTTGTACTGGGTCAAATAACTGAAATTACAACAGAAAACAGATGGCACCAATAGCCATCCTTTAAAGGTATTATAAAAAGACATGGCAATCTTCCCAATTTAAGTGGTGTAGCAGATAATCGTATCGCTAGGATAAATGTCCAATCCAGTTTTATGCTGACAAGTAATCAATCAGAAGCAGAAGCACATAAATTAGCAAATTCTCCTTCAACGGGTGTGCCTGTGAAAAGAGTAAGTAATGAGATCATGCAAAAACTCGTGAGGCAATATGAAGAACTTGTTTCTCTTGGAAACTCTTACGATACCGATGTCAGTGTGCCATTTTGGTTCAAACACTTTGGCAAGCCAACTGAAGGGGGAGATGGTGATGCATATCATATTGGAGTTTTTGGCCGTACGGGTTCTGGAAAAACTACAACAGCTGCTAACATGATTTTAGGTTATGCTCGCAATAGTTCTCATATGAATATTTTGATTCTTGATCCGCAAGAGCAGTTTTACGAAGACAATAATGTGTTGCCAAACGAAGTGAGTTTTAAAGAGCAAATATTAAAAACTGGAATGACTTATGAAAAATATAGAGTTCCTGAAGAAGTTGCATTGCCTGATGATGCAAAACTCTTTAGTGAACTTCTATTGAATTATAATTTTATCAAAATTGCTTTCGATATTTTAACTGAGCAAAAACTTGAAGAAATGAGAGAAGCTATAGAGAGATATGTTAGCATTCGTATAGATAACGGAAGATTAAAAATCTCTACGAATCCTGAAAAATTATACGAGGATTTGCTTAATTATTTTCTTAATGAGAATGAAAATAAAGAAAGAGAACCCTTGAAGCAGGTCTATAGTACAAAACCCAAAATAAATGAGATTAAAGAAAATATAAGAAATACAATCTCTTCTAATAAAGGAAAGGAAATCTGGAAAGTGATATGCAGTCTTTTTTCAGAATCCGGGAAAAAACCTCTCAGAGAGATAGTAAATGAAGTTGTTAGGCAAAATAATTCTCAAAATGGAGAAAATGGCAAGACAATTGTTTTAAACATTTCTGCGAGAGGGGCTCAAAGGGGAATGGATGATTTGCATGCATTGTATGTAAAAATCATTGAAGATTCTATTAAAGAAAAGGGAGCGAAACTTTATGCAGATGGGAAAAAAGCAAATTGTCTCGTTGTATTGGACGAAGCTCATCGCTTTATAAATACGTACAATTATGATCAACAAATCAAAGAATTGACTGCCAGCATTATTGATGCCGTTCGCACAACCAGAAAGTATGGAATTGGCTATATGTTTATTACTCAAACTATTGAATCACTTCACAGGGAAATTAGAGATCAAATTAGAATATTTGCTTTTGGTTATGGTCTTACAAGTGGTACAGAATTCGCGCAAATTAAGAATATAATCAACGACGAATCAGGAGCAAAGTTTTATCGTTCTTTTATAGATCCATCAAGTAATAAAAAGTTTCCGTTCATGTTTTATGGACCTATTTCTCCTCTTTCATTTACAGGTGCGCCTCTTTTCTTAGAAATGAATGGCCAAATTATTGATTTTCCATAAATTTTTCCTGCATGTCATGTTATTGTCCAGTTTTCTCAATTGCACCTTTTGATTTTCTCCATCTTTTGTTTATAGTCCTTAAATCTCGAAGTGATCTGATAATTTTCGTATTAGGCAATCGTTCTTTTGTCTCAAACTGCGTTTCTTTATTACCTCAACTATAAAGTGAATTGAGAAAATATTTTCTGAAAGTTTTTTACTTGTGAAATTAAAATTTCTTCAATCTCACAAAATAACCGTCTTTTCCCCGTCAATAAATATGCGGTGCTCAATGTGATATTTGACGGCTTTGGCAAGCGCCTCGCATTCATTTTCCATTCCGGTTTGCTTGAGGTCTTCGGGGGTCTGGTTATGATCAACGCGGGTTGTTTTTTGTTCAATGATCGGGCCTTCGTCCAGATTTTTTGTCACATAGTGCGCCGTTGCGCCGATAAGTTTCACTCCGTGTTTGTGCGCCTGATGGTAGGGTCTTGCGCCTTTGAACGCGGGCAGAAATGAGTGGTGGATATTTATGCACCTGCCCTGCAACTCACCGGCGAGTTCGGGAGACAAGACCTGCATGTAACGGGCAAGCACAACAAGCTCCGTTCCGGTTTCCCCGATAATTTCCAACAATTCTTTCTCCCGTTTTTTTCGTGTCGCCGGGCTGACGGGCAGATGAATAAAACGGACGCCTTCGTTTTCGGCATCCGGTTTTTCTGCGGTAAAACAGGTCTTGCAGGCAGTGCCCGTCTTTTGAGACCATAATTAAAACCCTGAACGGTTTTTGCGGGTCATGAATCTCCCATTTCATTCCGAATTTGTCCGCGACCCGGGGAAATTTCCGGCGGATTTCACCAATTTTTTGTTTTTCAGGATGAGTCCGGAACTCGGTTCTCATAAAAAATTTGCGGTTTGACTCGTCATCAAACTGCTGCAGTGACAGAAGATAGCAGCCGTTTTCAGAAAGAAACGAGGTTATTGCGGCGACTATACCGCTTCCCGCCGGGCAGACAACGGTCAGGATAAAATTTCCTTCTTCCTTCAAGTTTGCACGCTTCTCTGTATCGCCCCTCTTATCTCCGCCCATTTTGCGTTTAGAAATCTCAAGTCAGATTCCGCTTTTTCAAAATCGCCTTTTTCAATGCCGCTTATAATTCTTTTCAAATCGCCCACTGAATTTTCGTTTTTCATTGAATCCTGAGTTATGAAAGAGCATATTTCACCGTAGTTGAGAACAATTTCCCCGTCCGAGTCAAAACCGCGCAGCCAGCTGTTCATTTCGCTCAGTTTCCTGGGAAGATCTTTCAGTTTGGCAAATTCGGGATATTTGGAAACTATGTCCCCCGTTTTTTCCAGAACTTTTTCCGCTGTCCTGATTCTCTCCATGGCGGTTCCTATGTTTTCCGGATAGAAAATTGAATCATGGTGAACGGCACCGAAACCCGCGTGTGTATAGAAAAAGTCGCGTTTTTCCTCATCAAATGCAATCAGCCACTCAAACGGAATGAAATCTTCGGAGGAAACTATGTTGAAACTTGACCGGTCTCTCAGCCTGCAGACAAAATAACGCCCGTCCTTTTTTGAAAAAAAACAGTCTCTTATTTCATTTGCTCCGATATCAAGATAGTTTGCAAGGGAGTTTCTGAATTCATCATATTCGGCTCCGCCCCATGTTGATTTGGGAGAGGCCGGTCTGTCCCAGAATTTTTCGTAAAATCTTATGTATTCCCTCCAGTATTCATTGCCTCCCGGCACCGAATCAATCGTTTCATAAACCATCAGAGCGCACTGTGCCATTTCTAAAATTCCTCCAGGGCTTTTTTCATCACTTCAATCGGCGCTTCCCTGTCCGTCCAAATCTCAAAAGATTTTACACCCTGATAAAGAAGCATGCCGATTCCCGAATCAGCGTTTATTCCAAGCTCCCGCGCCTTTCTCACAAGCGGTGTCAGAGCGGGTTTGTAGACAAGGTCATAAACGCCGAATTTTCCGCCGAATTTTTCAAGCGGCAGGTCAAGCGGCGGATTCTCTCCCATTCCGGCCGATGAACAGTTTATGATTATATCAACCCCTCCCGTAAATTCTTCAATTTTACCGCCGCCCAGTCCGCAACTCTCAATTTCAATTTTAGGAAATTTTTCAGAAAATTCCCACACGAGTTTTTGCGCTTTCCCGGGCGTTCTGTTAGCGATAAAAATTCCCTTCGCTTTTCTCATGCAAAGTCCCGAAACAAGAGCCCTCGCCGAGCCGCCCGCGCCCGTGATGAGAGCGGATTTGCCCTGCGGCGTAAACCCCATTGCCACTTCAAGCGCTTTGAGGGCGCCTTCAATGTCGGTGTTGTATCCTGACAGATGTCCGTCATCATTTTTTACCGTGTTCACCGCACCCGCGAGTTCGGCCTCCGGAGAAAGAAAATCCATCTCAGGCATAATCGCCCGCTTGTGCGGAACGGTTACATTTACTCCGCGCAGGGGCAGAGAGCGCACCGCTTCAACCGCCTCCGCGATCTCATCGGGAGCAATGTCATATGGGTCATAGCGGCAGTTCATTCCAAGAGAGGCAAACGCCGCGTTGTGCATGTCGGGCGAGCGGCTCTGGCTCACCGGATGGCCGAATATGCCGAACAGTGTGGTCTCCTCGCTCACGGTTGTTGCTCCGCGCCGTTTTTCTCAATAATTGAGCGGACACGCCCTATGTCTTTTCCTATCTGCTCTGAAAGCTCAGCCGCGGAGGCGAATTTTTTTTCATCCCTGACCCTTTCCACAAACTCAATGTTCGTTTCCCGTCCGTAGAAATCACCCTTTATATCAATCAAATGGCTTTCAATCACCGTTTTATCCCCCCCGAAAGTGGGCCTGATTCCGATGTTGGTTATGCTCCCGCACCGTCCCTCGCCGCTGACCTCCGTAAAGGTTGCGTAAACGCCGGGTTTGGGCAGAATTTCCCACTGTGTTTTGAGGTTTAGGGTCGGAAACCCTATTTCCCTGCCTCGTTTTTCACCCTCTTCCACAACACCCCTTATGTGGTAGCGGTATCCGAGAAATTCAGACGCCTCCGCCACCCGGCCTTCAAGAACCAATTCCCTTATCCGGCTGCTGCTGACCCTTTCGTATCCGACTCGCGCGGGCTCAAGAACAACCGTCTCAAAACCGTATTTTACGCCCAGTTTTTTCAGCATATCAACATTGCCGCTTCTGTTTCTGCCAAACCCGAACCTCGGTCCCACAACCATGCTTTTCACTCCGGCTTTTTCCACCATGATTTCCCTTATGAAGCTTTCCGGAGACATGAGCGACAAACTTTTACAAAACTCAAGGCGCACCGCGATTTCAATGCCGCTTTTTTCAAGCAGTTTCAACCTTTCCTCAAAAGGCACGAGCAAATGGGCGGTTTTGCTCCTGAGAAATTTCTGCGGATGAGGGTCAAAAGTTATCACGCATGACTTTACCCCATATTGCCGCGCCTTGTCTTTGAGTGTGGCAATGATTTTCCCGTGTCCCAGGTGGACTCCGTCAAAATTGCCGAGCGCACAGGCGGTTCTCAACTCCGGTGTTGCGGAAAAGCCGTTAAAAAAATCCAATTCTATTTTCTCCAGAAATCGGGAATGAAAAGCACAAGTATGGTATAAAGCTCAAGTCTGCCGGTTATCATCAGTAAAGACAGAACCCCTTTCGTGGGATATGAAAGAGCGGCGTAGTTTTCCGCCGGGCCCACGGAGTCAAACCCCGGGCCCACATTCCCTATTGTGGCGACCGATGCCGAAAAGGCGGTTAGCAGACTGGTATCTTCAAAAACGGTGATAAGAGCGGCTCCGGCGGCGGCTATGGCCGCATAGAGAATCAGAAAGCCCGTTATGTTTGAAACCACGGAGTGGTCAATTTTTTTGCCGTCAAAGCGCACGGGAGAGACAATGTTGGGATAGACCAGTTTTCTCAGATCCTGATAGCATTTGCCCGCCGTTACGATAATTCTTGACTGCTTTACGGCCCCTGAAGTGGAGCCCGAACACCCTCCGGCTATCATGAGAACCATAAGCACAATGATTGACAGCGCGGGCCATGAATTGAAGTCGGTTGAGCTATAGCCGGTCGTCGTTGACAGTGAAACAACCTGAAAAGCCGCGTATCTGAAAGATTCGGAAAAACTTCCGAATGTGCCCGAACCCGCGAGATTGAATGACACTATCAGGATTGTCGCAACCGTGACAAAAAAATAAAACTTGAGCTCGCCTCCTTTTATGGAGTCCCGGAATCTTCCCTTCATAAGCGAATAGTGGATGACAAAGTTTATTCCGGCAAGAAACATGAAAAGTGTAATGACACCCTCAATAAGAGGACTTCCGTAATGTCCTATGCTTGCGTTGTGGGTTGAGAAACCGCCGGTTGACATTGTGCTGAAAGAGTGGGCGATTGCGTCAAAAACGGTCATTCCCGAAAAAACCAGCAGAAACGCAAGCAAAACCGAAAGAGCCACGTATACAAGCCAGATGTTTTTTGCCGTCTCCGCTATTCTCGGTGTGAGGCGCTCGGTGGAAGGCCCGGGCGCCTCAAGCGCCATAAGACGGCCGCCTCCGATTGAGAGTCTCGGCAGAACGGCAATTGCCAGAACCACGATTCCCATTCCTCCGAGCCACTGGCTGAAATTTCTCCACAGAAGTATTCCGTGCGGCAGGGCTTCAATGTTGGTGATAACGCTTGCTCCCGTTGTTGTAAATCCCGCCGTTGCTTCAAACAGCGCGTCAACCGGATTTGTAAAGACGCCGTAGAACATATACGGAAGACTTCCGAGCAGGCTTGCGGAGATCCAGAAAAAAGACGCGATGAGGAAACCGTCTCTCCTTTCTATTTCGTCGGTTTTTTCGGCTCCGCGAGTCACTCTTGCAAGCACAAAACCCAGAACAATGCTGATTGCGGCCGAGACGCCGAGCGCGGTTATGTCATCTTCTCCGTAAATTGCCGAGCAGGCGGTGGGAATAAGCATCAGCAGTCCCAGAATTTTAATAAAACTGCCGAGTATGTTGAGGCAGAATCTTAAATTCACTTATGAAATCGCCTTCTCAACTTTTTTTATCGCTTCGGGAAGGGTGAAAACTATTATTCTGTCGTTTATCTGCGGGGTAAAATTGCCCTGCGGTATTATTGTCTCGTTGTTTCGTATGCACGCCCCCACTATGCAGCCTTCGGGAAGTTTCGCGTTTTTAAGCGCGGTTCCGAGTATCTGTGAATCCTTCTCCACGACAAACTCCATTATCTCTCCGCGTCCTTCTTCAAGAAGCATGGTTTTTGCGGCTCCCCCGCCGAGGTCAAGCATTGACAGAATTTCATTCACAACCGATATGCGCACACTCACTGCCGTGTCAATCCCTATGGTTTCAAGAACGTCCACATAATCCGGTTTTGTATACAAAACTATGGTTCTTTTGACTCCCAGTCTGCGTGCGAGGAGAGAGCCCAGAATATTTTCCCCGTCATCGCCGGTGAGCGCTATGAGATAGTCCGCCGCCTCCACTCCGGCTTCCTTCTGAATTACGGCGTCCGTTGCGTCTCCGCCGAGCACCATGATTCCCGGCACCTCGTCCGCGAGTTCCGCGGCGATTTGCGGGCTGCTCTCTATGACTTTCACACCCACTCCGTGTTTGTGGAGCATTGAGGCGGTCAGCCGGCCGAGCCTTCCCGCGCCTATGATTATTACGCTCTTTGTATGTTTTTCCTCCTCAAGCTCCATAGCCTCGGTCAGATTTTCAATCATGGAAATATCTCCCAGAGCGTAAACACTGTCTCCCGGCATAAGAACCGTCTCCCCCGAAGGGATGAGCATTTCTCCCTCGCGCGCCACTCCCACAAATATCCATGGAGAGATTTCAAGTCTTTTCAGAGGCGTTTCAACAATCGCGCCTTTTTCCCCGACTCTGAACTTGAACAGGTCTATTTTCCCGTCCGCAATTTTCCGGTTGCTCCACGAGAAATGAGACTCGGTTACGGCCGCGAGGATGTTTTTTGATATGATTTCCCCGGGATTGACTATGAAGACTCCTTCCTGTTTAAGCATTTCAGAGTATCTTATGTATTCGGGTTTTCTGACTTTTGCGACAGTCGTTTCAACGCCAAGCAGGTTTGCCGCCACAGCGCACATTATGTTTGTTTTGTCATCGCCGGAAACGGCAAGAACAATGTCAGACTCGCCCATTGCGGCCTGTTCAATAACGGCCGGCTCACTTGCGTCTCCCTCAACGCACATAATGTCCATCCGGTCTTTAATGTGTTTGACTTTTTCGTGATCGCATTCAATAAGAACGATGTCATGCCCCTGCTGGGAGAGATCCTCGGCAATCAGCGTTCCCACCTGTCCCGCTCCGATTATGGTTATTTTTTTCATCTCCGCCCCTTGCGCGCACGAACAGTATTATATCCGCCTGATGTCTATCATCCTGAGCGTAAAAGTTTCTCTGTTATTCCACATTCCAATCTCCGGTGTGAAAACTATGTCCGCCTCACCGACGGGGTCGCGCGCCTCATCCTTGCCGGCGGCGTTCCACCACATCGCCTCAAGCGGGGCCTCTCCGTCTCCCGCGTCCACAAAAAGTTTGATATGAGCGTCTTTTATGACGCTGTATGAAACTATTCTGGCGCGTTCAAGCAGCAGAACCGGTCTGGGGTTTTGGCTTCCGAACGGCTCAAGGATTTCCATCTGCTTTGTCGTCTCTATTGTCAAATCTTCAAGGGCTATGCGTGTGTCTATGTGAAAGTTTTTCCGGGACTTTTCGCTTTCCGGTATTGGCAAAGTTTTTATGTGGCGGTTGGCGGCTTCGCGGAACTCTCCTATCTGTGGTTTCATAACGGTTATTCCCGCGGCCATTGCGTGTCCGCCGTAACGTTCAAGCGTGTTTCCGCAGTTTTTCAGCACTTCATGAAGGTTGATTTCCGGAACGGTTCTGCCGGAGCCTTTTCCGGTTCCGTTTTCATCCAGAGCTATTGCAAACGCGGGTTTTGAGTATCTTTCAACAAGCCGCGAGGCAAGAGGCCCTATGATTCCCGGATGCCAGTTTTCAGAAGACACCACCACGCATTCCGCTCCGGCGCCGTCCGGATTTTGCTCTATCATTGAGATAGCTTCTTCGGTGGCTTTACGCTCGAGACGCTGCCGGTTTCTATTCTGTTCGTCCAGCCTGCCCGCCATGTCACGCGCCTGTTCAGGGTTTTCCGACAGAAGAAGCTCCACGGCCTCTTCCGGTCCGCCGATTCTTCCCGCCGCGTTTATCCGTGGGCCGATTCTGTATCCGATGTCGTCCGAATTGAGCCCGCCGTTTATTCTGCTCACTTTCTTGAGAGCTTCTATTCCGGGCCTTTTTGAAGACTTCATTCTCTTAATTCCCTCTTTGACCATAATCCTGTTTGTCCCCGAAAGCGGGACTCTGTCGGTAATCGTGCCGATTGCGACCAGATCAAGATATTGGGCCATGTTCGGTTCTTCTCTCCTGTCAAAGAAGCCGTTTTCTCTCAGGCGCGCTCTCACCGCGAGCGCAAGATTGAAAGCCACTCCAACGCCCGCGATGTTTTTTTCCGGATAGCCGCATTGAGGCAGTTTCGGGTTCACCACCGCGAACGCATCCGGGATTTTTTCTCCGGGCAGGTGATGGTCGGTGACTATAAAATCTATTCCCAGCCCTTTCGCGGCCTCCACTTCAGAGTCCGCCGTTATACCGCAGTCGGTTGATATGATAAGGGTCGCGCCGCGCCGCCCAAGCTCCTCAACGGCGCGGCCGTTTATTCCGTATCCGTCTCTGACTCTGTGCGGGGCGAAATAGATGGTGTCAATGTCAAGCGATCTTAAAAACCCGCACAAAAGCGATGTGGAAGTTATTCCGTCCGCGTCATAGTCTCCGTAGACCGCTATTGTTTCAGCTTCCCGGGCGGCTTTTTCTATTCTTGAGACCGCGTTTTCCATTCCCGCCATAAGAAACGGGTTCGGCAGCTTTCTGATGTCGCTTTCAAAAAATTTCGCCGCCTCTTCGCGGGTTTCTATCCCCCGGTTTATGAGCAGCTGCGCCACAAGCGGAGAAACTCCGGCCTCAAGCGCGAGTTCGGTGCTGCGTTCGGGAAACTGATCTTTTATCAGCCAGTTTGGTTTCATTTTGAATCTCCTGAAATCATCGGGCAAAGGTAATGATTATGGTTTCGCGCGTCCAGAACAGAAAGAGGCGCTTTTTCTCAATCACTTGAAACACAACTTGCCAACCCCCGCCCGCATGTCTGTTCAACTCTTCCTCAACCCTTTTAATCGGCAAGCCCGATGAGCCAAGCACAACCGTTCCCAGTATTCCTTCCGATATGGAGATGACTTTGTATTCCGAGTATGAGGTTTTTTCATTTGGCGGCATTTTCTCAATTCTCAAGATTTTTCAGATGTGCAACAAGCCCGCGCAAACCCAGAGAGTAGCTTGTGCCGCCGAATCCCGACACGACCCCGACCGCCACGGGTGAGACAAAAGACTTGTGTCTGAATTCCTCTCTTTTATGGATGTTTGAGATATGGACCTCAACGGTTGGGATGCCGACCGACAGTATGGCGTCGCGCACGGCGACGCTTGTGTGTGTGTATGCGGCGGGGTTGATTAAAATTCCGTCAATTTTGCCGAGTGCGTCTTGTATCGCGCCCACAATTTCGCCTTCTGAGTCATTCTGAAAAAAACGCAGTTCCGCCTCGGGGTCAATCTCCCTTGCGAGAGCCGAGAGCGCGGCGTTGATGTCATCAAGCGTTTCTTTACCGTAAATTTCCGGTTCTCTCTTACCGAGAAGACCCAGATTGGGCCCGTGAATTACAAGTATTTTCATTGGTTTTGCGGCCGTCCCGCAGAAAAGGCGGGACGGCGAAATCCTTTCTCTTTTGCCTCAATTGTCCTTTATTTGGATGTTGATTTCAAGACAAAAACCGTTTTCGCTTGCATAGTTTCCGCCATATTGTAGATTTAGCACCTGCTTCGGGCTCCGGAGCAAATCCAACCGAGTATCGCGAGGGAGAAAGGGAACAATGAAAGTCGTAAAGAGAACCACAAAACATATTATTTATAAACGCGGAGACGGGCGTTACGCCGTAAAGACCGCAAGACGCAAAAAACCCTTCAACGGTAGGGACAAGATAGAAATTCTTGTTGAACAGGGGTTGCTTGATGTGCCGGTTCCGCCCGACCCCAACAAAAACAAAGAACAGTCTGTGAAAGAAGCTCCGGCCGCCGAGGCCAAGGCGGAAGTAAAAGAGAGCGAAGCGCCAAAGCAGGAGAAAGCCGCGGAGCCCGCAAAAGAGGAAAAACCGGAAGCGAAAACCGAGTCCGGTGAACAGGCTGAGAAAAAGAAAGAGGAAACCGCTCCCGCCGAAGAGGTGAAAAAAGAGCCGGAGGAAAAGCCTGCCGCTGCGGCGAATGAGTCAAAAGAGGAGAAACCCGAAGCTCCGGCCGCGGAAACAAAGGCGGAAGAAACCGTAGCTCAGAAAGAAGAAAATGCGGCTCCCGCAGAGGAAACAAAGCCGCAAGCGGCCGCTGAAACCGGAGAGGTGGATAAAACGGAAGAAAAAGACGCTTCACCGGAAGCGGATAAACAGTAGATTTTTCAAATAACAACTAATAATCGTTGATGATTTTATCAATGGAGAATTTTATGAATGTTCTCCATTTTTTCTCCAAGTCTTTTGAGAATTCTGGGTCGTGTATGGCTATGGTTTCGCACAAACTCTCAAGCCAAAGTTTGTAAAGCTCCGGTTCTATGTTGTAGCCGTGTCTGTTATGGGTTCTTCCAATATCATTCAGCACGCGTAATTTCTTTTTATCGTCATTGCTTCTTGTCGCCATAATTTTAACAGTTGCTCTCAGCAATTTTTTCTGTTTGGCGAAATCTGTGTTTTTGAATTTCTCTTTAACCTCATCGGATTTGGAAAGAAAAATATCATAAAAGGTTTCA
The DNA here is from genome assembly GCA_965198945.1 of Thermodesulfobacteriota bacterium. GTDB lineage: Bacteria > Desulfobacterota_D > UBA1144 > Nemesobacterales > Mycalebacteriaceae > Mycalebacterium. The sequence continues at coordinate 103,846 of CBDAQI010000010.1, forward strand.
GAAAATGCGCCGGACTTGTCGCATCGCTCAAAACTTTCTTTGACGGATGTAAAATCGTTCATTTTATTGTTTGGATAATACCAAATTTTGACGTTTTATTTCATTATAAAGATAAAGTTGAGGGGCTATTTCTTCAGTCTTGGATTTTTTGAGTTTTGAAAAGAGAAAATTTCCGTTTGCGGTCTTTCAGTTTTTCTTGGGCTATGCTTTTTTAGTGTAGCGAATAATGACTTCCATTCTACGCATATAAACCCAATTAGTAATTCTTCAATTTGAAAAAAAATCCAAGGCACTAAAATAGAATGGCATAAGGGGCGATTTTCTAACAATATCAGTCAATGAACTTAAAGCGGCCGAGATGGCGGCTTATTTCCTTCTAAAAACTGAAGGAAGGGCAATGCCTCACTTGAAATTGATGAAACTCCTCTACCTGTCCGACAGGGAGTGTTTCCGCCAAAACGGATTTTCAATGTCAGGCGACCTAATGGTTTCAATGAAACATGGCCCGGTTCTTTCAGACACTTTAAACCTGATTAACGGATTTGAGCAGTCCGAACCCGGTGGATGGGACAGTATGATTTCCACAAAGAAAAATCATCAGGTCGCCGTCAAGCCGGAAGTTAGTCTTGAGTGTTTGTTTGAGCTTAGCAGGGCGGACAGAGAGATTATGGATTCAGTTTGGGAGCAGTTCGGCAATATGAACCAATGGGATCTGGTTAAATACACTCACGAAAACTGTCCCGAATGGCAAGACCCCGGAGATTCTTCTTCTCCCATAGAACTTGATACTCTTTTCAAAGCTCTCGGATTCTCCGAAGTTGAGGCGAAAGAGTTAAAAAAAGAGATACAAGTTCAGGATTCAATAGACAGGTTTTTCTCTAATTAGGTAAGCGGAAAATTGTTTATATCAATGCGCGGAGCAACTTTTCTGCTATCTACGCCTACAGACGATGATCCAAACTTGAAACATCTTTTCGTTTTACTTACAAATCCCGTATTTGTTGAGAAAGATAGTTGTGAAAAGATCCTCTTGGCGGGCTTCTCCTCTGCTCGTAGCGGAAACTACGATAAAACTTGTATCATCAATAAAGGTGAACACCCGTTCTTGAGACAAAAAATTTATGTGGCTTACTGACATGCAAGGATTGAAACTGTTGAAGATATGGAAGGTTTAATCAATAGCGGGGAAGCAAAGCCTATGGGGTCTATGGAAAAAGAGCTTGTTGACTTAATATGCGAGGGTCTTGAAAAATCAAAATATACTGCGGGGAAAATTTTGGAGTTTTATAAAATGGCAGTTTTCAAATAATTACCTTCCCCTCACCATTCCAATCAATTTTCCCGCTTCTTCAATTTTTAAAAATTTCGCCGCAAGCATAAAAACCGTTGCCGAAGCTGCTATTGCAATTCCCAGAGCGGCCGTCTGCGGCGCGTAACCTTCGGCAATTTCATAAATCACTTTTGCGCAAATCGCAGAGGCAACCGAAATCACAGCCACCTTCAGCCACCAAAGCGTAAAATCCCGTCCCGTGATCTGCCCGACTCTTTTTTTCAAAAGATAAAGCAGAATGAAAAAATTGACCGCTCCCGAAACCGAGCTTGCAAGCGCGAGCCCGGTGTGTTTCAGCCCGAATACGAAACCGAGCAGGTAGCCAAACGCCAGGTTTGCCACCAGAGCAACCGCCGCCGCGCGGACGGGAGTTTTTGTGTCCTGAAGAGCGAAAAACGCCGGCGCCATGATTCTTATTCCCGCCACCGCCCACAGCCCGACCGAGTATCCGATGAGCGCCTGTGATGAAAAAACCGCGTCCGCGCCGGTGAATTCCCCCCTCTCAAAAAGCACGGAACATATTGGCAGCGAAAGCGCGATGAGCCCCGCTATTGCGGGCAGTGTTATGAAAAGAGTCATTTTCAAAAGCCCGCCGAAGGTTTCCCTGAAACCCTCCATGTTATCTTCCGCCGCGCACAGGGAAAGACGCGGCAGAAGAACCGTCGCTATGGCTATTGCCCCGACGCCGAGAGGAAATTCGGTCAGCCGCTCCGCAAAGTAGAGATACGAAACCGTTCCGCTTTCCATATACGAGGCGTATTGCGTGTTCACTATTATGTTCAGGTTGTATACCGCGACTCCGAACAGTTGAGGAACTATTAACAACCCCATTTTCTTCAGCAGTGCGGAGTGCCTGACTATGCTGCCGAGCCCCGGGGCGAGTCCGCGCGATTTCAAAAACGGTATGTTTACAACGCTTTTGAGCATGCCGCCCGCAAGAACTCCGAGCGCGGCCGCAACCGTGGGCTCATTCCACCTGTCGTGAAAAAGAACAATGGCGGCTATGAACCCCAGATTAAAAGCTACCGGAGCAACTGCGGGAGCAAAAAAATGACCGACGGAATTCAGAGCCCCCATTGAGACCGCGGCGAATGACACAAGGATAATATACGGAAACATTATCCGGAGAAGCGAAACCGCAAGCTCAAAAGTTTCTCCGCCAAAACCCGATGCGAACAGACGCACTATCTCCGGTGCAAACACAATGCACACCGAGGTTATTATCCCGAGGACGATTAGCAGCGCGGTCATCACCGCCGAAAGCACATCACGCGCGTCAGCGCCGCCACTTTTCTTTATGTGTTCGTTGAAAACCGGAATGAAGGAAGCAGACAGCATTCCTTCACCGAAAAGCCGTCTGAGGAGGTTCGGTATTCTGAAAGCCACATAGAATGCGTCGCTCTGAGGCCCGGCTCCGACAAAATAAGCTATTGCAACATCTCTTACATAACCCGCAATCCGGCTTGCAAGCGTCAGCCCGCCAACCATTCCCCAGTTGCGCAGCATGGTCTTTTCCGTGTCGGCGGAATTTTTCATTTTCCCGGTTCCGTGCCGACAAATTCAAAATCAACCTCTTCGGATATGGCGGCCAATATGTCGCGGGTCTCAAGCTCAAAATCCGGCGTTGTGAAAACTCTGATGACCGGGTCTTCGGGGTTTTCCGTCCTGACCCAGATGATATGGGAATATCCTCCGGCGATTGAGTTGAAAACAACATTATCGCTTTTGTTTTTCAGTTTCAGTGTAAAAACGCTCAAAAAATTTTCCGTTTTTTTCAGTATGTGGGCATAAGAATGTTGCCTTGCGCAAACAGCACGCATTATACTAACCGAAGAGGACAGATGAAAACCGCGCCCGTTTCTCAAACAGACGAGACTCCGCACAGTCCCGTAATGGTTGAGGAGGCGGTTTTTCATATCGCTCCCCGCCCCGGCGGAGTCTATGTTGACGCCACGCTCGGAATGGGCGGGCATGCGAGTGCAATAGTCTCTTCCGCGGGGGAAGGCGCCCGGCTGATAGGGATTGACGCGGACGGTGATTCGGCGCGTGTCGCGGAGCGGCGTCTAGGGCATCTCGGCGACCGTGTTTCGGTCTTTAACACAAACTTTACCGGGATAAAGGATGCGGTCAGTGCTTGCGGAGAGAGCGGAGTGGACGGCATAATTGCCGACCTCGGCATATCAAGCCGCCAGATAGCGCGAAGCGGAAGGGGGTTCAGTTTCAACGCGGACGAGCCTCTTGATATGAGAATGGACACGGATCTTGAGATTACGGCCTCGGATATTGTGAACACAATGAGCACACGGGAAATAGCCACAATTATAAAAAAATACGGCGAAGACAGGTTCGCCCGCAGGATAGCCTCGGAGATTGTAAAAAGCAGGGAAAAAGAACCGATTTCAACTTCGCTGCAGCTTGCCCGCATAGTTTCCGGCGCGGTTCCGGCAAAGTTTCACCGGCCGTCACTTCATCCGGCGACAAAAACTTTTCAGGCTCTCAGAATCAAAGTGAACGGCGAAATTGATAATCTTGAGATTTTTCTGCACAAAGCCGTTCCTCTTCTGAATAAGGGGGCGAGAATTGTGGTGATATGTTTTCATTCGCTTGAAGACCGGGTCGTGAAAAGGTTTTTTAATTTTATGAGCGCGGGTTGCGTTTGCCCCCCGGATCTTCCGCAGTGCGGGTGCGGAAAGGAAAAAACCCTTAAAGTGATTACGCGCAGACCCGTTCTGCCGTCTCCCTCGGAGATTTCAAGAAACCCGCGCGCCCGGAGTTCAAAAATGAGGGTCGGGGAAAGGGTTTAGAGGCGCGGCTGTGGAGCGGCAAAAAGCGAAAACAAGACGGCGGGGGCTTCTGTTTGACAGGATTTCCTTTTTTTTCAAGGCCCTTTTAGCCTGTGTCGCATTTGTCGCCGCTCTTGCCGGTTACATGCGTTTCAGGGTTGAGAAAGTGGCTCTTGCATATGAAATTTCGGAAAACGTGCGTGCGGAAAACCTTCTTATTGATGAAGTCGCGGCGGCGGAGCTGCGCTACAACAGGGTTTTTTCAAGCAGAAAACTCAGCGAAGCCGCAAAACAAAGAGGATTCAGAGAGCCGCGTCACTCTGATTTTATTTACGAGTCGGAACCGGGCGGTGTCGGGGGATTAAAATGAGGCCGCCGGTCAGGTTCAGAAACAAAAAGGCTTTTTCACCCCCAAGGCTTTTTTTCTGCGTGGGACTTTTCTGCATTTTTTTTCTGGCAATCGCCTACAGGGCTCTTGACCTTCAGTTTCTCAATACCGAAAAGGCTTTCAACCACGCAAAAAAACAGCAGGTCGGATATATGACCTTAAAGTCAAAAAGAGGCGGAATTTTTGACTCCGCCGGTTCCCTGATAGCGTCAAGCACACAGTCGCATTCCGCATATCTGATACCGAAAGACATAGAAGATCCCGAAAGTTTTTCGGATGCCGTTGCCGAGATTTCAGGGCTTGATTACGAATTTATTCTTTCCCGCGCTCTCAAAAAGAACAGGTCTTTTGTGTGGCTGCAAAGAAAAATTTCCCCGGAGGTCTTTGAAAAACTGCAAAGAGCAAGTCTGAAAGGCCTGGCCTTTATAGATGAGCAGAAAAGAGTTTATCCGCAGGGCTATCTGTTCGGTCCCGTGGTGGGTTTTACAGACACGGATTTGAAGGGAATTGAGGGTCTTGAGTATGCGCTTGACAATTACCTGACCGGAAAGGACATGAGAATAAGAGTGAAAAGAGACGGCAGGGGAGGCTCAATGATTTTCCACACGCCGAATTTTCTTGAGCAGACCAGCGGCGCGAATGTTTATCTGACGATTGATTCAAATATTCAGTATGTGGTTGAGGAGGAGCTTGCAAAGGGCGTTGAAAAAACCGGCGCCGAAGGCGGCAGTGCGGTGCTTATGGACCCTCAGACCGGACGCATACTTGCGATGGCGTCTTATCCGTTTTTTGACCCCAACAGTTTCTCCGACTATTCGCAGATTCTGAAAAGAAACCTTTCGGTCTGGCAGGCTTTTGAGCCGGGCTCAATAATGAAGCCGTTTCTCGCGGCTGCGGCGATTGAAGAAGGAGTTGTGGAAGAGAACACGGTTTTTGACTGTGAAAACGGCAAGCGCAAAATCGGAAGTGTGGAAATCCATGACACTTCACCCCACGGCGAGCTTACGGTTGTTGATACCATTGTTTTTTCAAGCAACATCTGTTCTTCAAAAATAGCCGAACTGCTCGGCGCCGGTGTTTATCACAAATATTTGAAAAATTTCGGCTTCGGTTCAAGAAGCGGAACCATGCTTCCCGGAGAGCACAGGGGAATAATTCCGTCTCCGAAACGGTGGGGCAGGGTCGGGCTGGCCACAATATCTTTCGGACAGGGCCTTACCGTGAACGCGCTCCAAATGGCGGTCGCGGCCTCTGTCATAGCAAACGGGGGATACCTGATGGTTCCCCATATAGTTGACAGCGTGGTTGATGTGTCCGGAAACCGGATTGTGAAAAAAACTCCGAAGGTTAAGAGAAAAGTGATTTCCTACGATGTCGCCCGCACAGTTGCGGAAATAATGGAACAGACCGTTGAGAGGGGGACGGGGAAAAGGGCCGCCGTGAGCGGATACGCGGTCGCAGGCAAGACCGGAACCGCGCAGGTGGCAAAAGCCGGGGAGCCCGGATATCTGGAAAACACCTACATAGCCTCTTTTCTGGGCTTTGCGCCGGTTGAGAATCCGCGCATGGCTCTTGTTGTTGTTGTCAACAAACCAAAGAGGTTGAAATACGGCTCTCAGGCGGCCGCTCCGATTTTCGGCGCCATAGCAAAAAGAACGCTCGGAATTTTTGAAATGCAGACGGCTTCGGAAGATTCTCAACTGCAAAACCGTTCTTTTCCCATGCCGGATCTGCTCGGCAAAAGCGTCCGCGATGTGGCACAGTGGGCCGAAACCGCCGGACTTGACCTCAGAATCACCGGCCACGGATTTGCCGTCAAGCAGGAGCCCGAGGCGGACAAACTCATAAAAAGAGGGCAAAAGTTCTCAGTCTCTTTCACCGGAGACCCGATTTGAAATCGGCCGCTTTTAAAGAAATTGCAGCCGCCGTGAATTGCCGAATCTACTCCGGAGACCCGCGTGTTCCAATAACGGGGGTCTGCGACCGTTCATCGGAAGTGTCTCCCGGAGATGTTTTTGTCGCCGTCAAGGGTTTGGTCTCAGACGGCCATGACTATATTCCCGAAGCTGTTTTAAGGGGCGCCCGCGCGGTTATAACGCAGAGGCGTCTGCCCGGTCTTGATGTTGCGGCCGCGCTTGCGCAAGACTCAAAAGCGGCGGCCGGGGCGGCGTGCTTTTTTCACGATTACCCCTCACGGTCTTTTGCGCTTGCCGGGGTAACCGGCACGAACGGAAAGACAACCGTCTGCCACCTCCTGAGCTCGGTCTGGGAGCATTGCGGATACAAACCGGGAATGATCGGCACCGTGGAAATCAAGTGCGGCTCTTTCTCAAAAGAGGCGGTGATGACAACTCCCGGGGCCGCCAGTCTTCAAAAAATTCTTTCATATATGCGCGACGAAGCTGCGGATAGAGTCTGCATGGAGGTTTCATCCCATTCCATAAATCAACAAAGGGTTGCCGGCTGCGAATTTGACGCGGCCGTTTTTACGAACATAACACCGGAACATCTGGACTATCACGGAGACATGAAACAATACGCGGAGACAAAAAAGAGACTTTTTACCGAACTGCTTGAGCAAAGCGGCAAAAAAAAACAAGTTTGCGGTCATCAATATTGATGACCCGTTCGGTGTTCAGATAGCGGACTGTGCTGCGGGCGATGTGATTTCTTATTCCTCGGCAAGGCGCTCGGCGGATGTTTTTGCGGAAAAATTTTCAATTGACGAAAAGGGAATCAGAGCCTTGGTGCAAACCCCGTGGGGAAAACTGCATATCAATTCAAATCTGATAGGCGATTACAACCTTTCCAACATTCTCGCCTCCGTCTCGGTGGCCCTGTGTCTCGGCTCGCCGGCCGAAGGTGTCGCCTCAGCGCTTTGCTCTCCCGTGTTCGTTCCGGGAAGGCTTGAAAGGGTGGAAAATCAGAGCGCCGCGGTTGATGTTTTTGTTGATTACGCCCATACGGCGGACGCTCTTGAGAGGGCTCTCAGGGCGGTTCGTCCGCTGTGCCGTGGCAGGATGTTTGTTGTATTCGGATGTGGCGGTGACAGAGACAGAGGTAAACGCCCCGATATGGGGCGTGTTGCGAGCAAGGGCGCTGATGTTGTTGTTTTGACCTCGGACAATCCCCGAAGCGAAAACCCCGCTTCCATCATTGAGGAAATTGAGTCGGGAATAAGCGGCGGCATTTGTGAGACGGTGAAAATTACGGACAGACGAGAGGCCATATCTTATGCGGTTTTTTCGGCGGCTCCCGGAGACTTTGTTCTGATAGCGGGCAAGGGGCATGAAAAGTATCAGGATATAGGCGGTGAGAATTTTGCTTTTGACGACCGGAAGTGTGCGGCTGATTTTTTGCGGAGGAGGGAAGGCCCGGGTTGATAGAACACGATTTTGTTTTGAAGGCAACGCGCGGACGCGCGGAGGGAGTTTTCCCGGCCGCCTACACGGGGGTTTCAATTGACTCGCGGGACCTGCCGCGCGGAGGTCTTTTTTTCGCCGTGCGGGGGGAAAGAGACGGGCATGATTACGTCCGCACAGCATTTGAAGCCGGAGCTTCTGCGGCGGTTGTTGAGAACCGGAGCAAGGGGCTTTTTCAGGGCGCCCGCCCCGGAGAAAATCTGATATTTGTTCCCTCAACCGCCCGTGCTCTGGCGGATATGGCTCTTGCGTGGAGAAAGAATTTCAAAGATCTGAAAGTTGTCTGCATAACCGGCTCAAGCGGCAAGACGACAACCAAACAGGCGCTTTCATGCATTCTTAAATCCGCCGGTCGGCGCGCGGTCGCAAGCAGAAAAAGCTTCAACAACCATCTGGGTCTGCCTCTCACTCTGCTTGAGATGCGCGAGGGGTGTGAGGTTTGCGTCGCCGAAGTCGGCATCAACCGCCCCGGTGAGATGGACGGGCTTGCGCGCATCGCAGTCCCCGATATGGGGGCGGTTACCAACATAGGGACCGCTCACATTGGCGGGTTTGGAAGCAGGGAGAGAATTTCTGAGGAAAAAGCGCGGCTTTTCCGTTTTTTCAGTGAGGAAAACCATCTGGCGGTCAACCTGGACGACCCTCTTGTGAGCAAAATCTCATCGGATGTCAGTTGTATGAAAACGGGTTTCGGAATCAATTCGCCCGGGGCTGAGGTTTCCGCTTCCGCCGTCAAAGGCTCCGAGCGTTCGGTGAGTTTCACAATGAAAATAAAGGGGCGGAATTTCCCCGTAACCGCTCCCACGGCGGGCGCGCACAATGTTATGAACTTTCTGTGCGCAGCTTCTCTCGCGCTTGCACTCGGTTTGTCCGGAGATGAAATCGCGCGCGGAATAGAACGGTTTGAGCCCGCGGAGATGAGGATGCAGGTTTCACGGATTGCCTGCGGAGCCGCTTTGATAAACGACTTTTATAATTCCAACCCCGATTCGCTGAACGCCGCGCTGGAAGAACTCTTTCAGATGAAAAAATCCGGACAAAAAGGAGCGAAGGCGATAGCCGTTCTGGGAGACATGCTGGAACTCGGGGAGTTCAGCCGCAAGTATCACCGTATGGCCGGCGAGAAAGCATCTCTGTGCGGAGTTGATGTTCTTATAGGTTTTGGAGAAATGGCCGAAGATATGCGCGCGGGCGCGGGCTCAAAAGTTTATTTTGAAAAAACTCTGTCTCACGCGGAGGCGGCTGATATAATCAAGGCAATGGCAAAACCCGGCGACTTTATTCTCATTAAAGGCTCGCGCGCAATGGCAATGGAGAAAATAGTGCGGAGGATTTCCGGCTCTTAAAACCCGGGCGCACACACCGGATGTTCCATCTTTTTTATCTTCTCAAAGACGACTTGGTTTTGCTGAACATATTCAAGTATGTGACTTTCCGCTCTTTCGGAGCGGGAGTGTTCGCTTTTTTTCTGAGTGTGCTTCTGGGGGGCAGAGTGATTGCGCTTCTTGAGCGCATAAAGATAAAGGAGAGAATACGCCCCGACGGGCCCCGCAACCACATTGTCAAATCCGGCACTCCCACAATGGGGGGTCTTTTCATAGTTTTGTCCGTCATGCTTTCCACCTTTTTATGGGGGAATCTGACCGAACCGGTTGTCATATTCTCAATTTGTTTTGCCGCCGTGTTCGGGTGTATAGGGTTTGTTGACGATTGGATGAAACTTTCCCGTTCGCGCGGAATGAGCGCCGGTGTGAAATTCCTTGTTCAAAGCGCGGCCGCGGTGTTTCTGGTTTTAATTTTTCTTGGTATTCAGGATGGGGGCTTCACAATGAACATCAGGGCCGGTGAGGCGGTGAGGGAGTATTCGTTCACTTCGGTCGCTTTACCGTTTTTCAAAACCGCGGTTTTTGAATTCGGCTGGATGTATTTCGTTCTCGCAATTTTTGTTACCATAGGGACTTCAAATGCGGTCAATTTGACTGACGGTCTTGACGGTCTGGCCATAGGTTCCATTATCGTTACAATCGGCGCCTACTACATTCTCGCTTTTGTGGCCGGCAATGTGACTCTTGCAGACTACCTCCACATTCCATATGTGCGCAACGCCGGTGAATTTGCGGTTTTTCTCGCGGCCGTGGGGGGGGCGTGTCTGGGATTTTTGTGGCATAACGCATATCCGGCGCGTATTTTTATGGGAGACACCGGCTCGCTTGCGCTCGGGGCGTCCATAGGGCTTGCCGCTCTTGTTACCAAACAGGAAATGCTTCTTGTTTTAATCGGCGGCATCTTTGTCGCCGAAACGGTTTCGGTTCTGTTGCAGGTTCTGTTTTTTCGTCTCAAAGGGAAAAGACTTTTCAAAATGGCGCCTCTGCACCACCATTTTGAAAATACGGGATGGCACGAGTCGCAAATAGTCATCCGTTTCTGGATAGTTTCTTTTGTGCTCGCGCTTATGGCTCTCGCCTCTTTGAAAGTCAGGTGATTCCGGATTGATCAGTATAAAAGGTGGAAAATTTCTCGTGGTCGGGCTCGGAAAGACCGGAGTTTCCGTCGCATCCTTTCTCGCCCGCAGGGGCGCGGTCGTTACGGCGACTGACATAAGGCCGCAATCGGAGATTCCGGCCGTGTGTGAGCTCCGCAGCCTCGGTGTTCAAATTGAGGCGGGAGGTCACTGTGAGAGCAGTTTTAAGCAAACCGGCACCGTTGTTCTGAGTCCCGGAGTTTCGCCGGACACCGGGCCCGTCCGTGCGGCCGCGGTGGCCGGAGTGCCGGTCATGGGAGAAGTTGAACTCTCTTTCAGGCTCTGCAAACTTCCTGTTGTCGCCATTACCGGCTCAAACGGCAAGACAACCACGACCGGGCTTATTGCGCACATTCTAAAGTCCTGCGGGAAAAGGCCTTTTGTTGGCGGAAACTTCGGTTCGCCTTTTATGGAAGCGGTCGGCAAAGAACATCTTTACGATATGGCGCTGCTTGAGGTCAGCAGTTTTCAGTTGAAAACCACTTCGGAATTCAAGCCATCCATAGCGGTCGCGCTCAACATATCTCCCAACCACCTTGATGTTCATCCCAACTACAGTGATTATTTTGAATCCAAAAAAAAAATATTTGCCAACCAGACCGGCGATGACTGGGCGGTTGCAAACGGTTCGGATGCCGGGGTGTGTGAAATGGTTGAAACGGCACGCGCAAAGAAGATTTTTTTCAATCCCGCCCCCGGTCAATCAAAAGAAGGCTGCGTTACGGCCGAAGGCCCGGTGGTTTCTTTTGTGGGAAGGGCCTACGACCTCTCCGGTTCAAAAATGAAGGGAAAACACAACATTGAAAACGCTATGGCGGCCATAGCGGTTACGGCGATACTCGGATGCGACCCGGAAAAGACCGTCTCCGCAGCAAGAGATTTCTCCCCTCCGTCTCACAGAATGGAGTTCGTCTGCGAAATTCTGGGCGCACGGGTTTACGATGATTCAAAAGCGACCAATCCCACGGCAACCGCGGCCGCTCTTGCCGCGCTTTCTCCGCCCGTTGTTTTGATATCAGGCGGAAAAGACAAACGGACCGGCTATTCCGTTCTGCGCAGTCCCGTGGAAAAAAAGGTCTCCTCGCTTGTGCTTTTCGGTGAGTCGCGCGCCGCGATGTTTGCGGAGCTTGGAACGGTTGCGAAAACCGTTGTCACAGACTCTCTTGAAGAGGCGGTGCAATCGGCCGTGTCGCAATCCCGTCCGGGCGGCTCAATACTTTTTTCGCCGGCGTGTTCAAGTTTTGATATGTTTTCCTCTTTTGAGGAAAGAGGCAGGGAGTTTAAAAAAATTGTTAAGAAGTTCAGGCGGCCGTTCTCCGGGTTTTGATTATACGCTTATGTTTGTGGTGGTCGGGCTTTCAATCGCCGGACTGCTCATGGTTTACAGCACAAGCTCAATTTACGCTCTTGAAGAGCGGGGGGACTCCTGGCGGTTTTTCAAACTTCATGCGGCCTACCTGATTCTCGGTCTTGCCGTTATGGCGGTGATTGCGATGACGGATTACAGGCGACTCAAAAAAATCGCCATACCCGCTTATTTTATGGGTCTGGTTTTTCTTATTGCGGTTCTGTTTGAAAGTGTGGGCAGAGAGGTTTTCGGAGCACGAAGATGGATATCGCTCGGCGGCTTTAATTTTCAGCCCTCGGAGTTTGCCAAGTTTATATTCTTCCTTTATATGGCGGACGCTCTGTCGCGCAAAAGCGGCATGATGTCAAATTTCACCAGAGGAGTTATCCCTCCTCTGCTGCTCGGCGGCGTTTACGCCACTTTGATACTTGCGGAGCCGGACTTCGGAACGGCGTTCATAATCCTCACCGTTATGGGAGTTATGCTTTTTCTCGGCGGCGCAAGAATACTCCATATGCTTGGTCTTGTCGGCGGCGTGTTGTGCTTCGTGGTTTTTTCGGTCTGGATTGAGCCTTACAGAAAAACAAGGCTTCTGTCTTTTCTTGACCCCTGGGCAAACTACTTTGATTCCGGTTATCAGGCGGTTCAGTCAATGATGGCGTTCAGCCTCGGCGGACTGTTCGGACAGGGGCTCGGAGCAAGCAATCAGAAACTGTTTTTTCTTCCCCAGGCGCATACGGATTTTATTCTCTCCATAATAGGTGAGGAGCTCGGGTTTGCAGGCGTCATGCTTATTATCGCCGCTTTTGTGGTGTTTCTGTTCAGAAGCGTGAAAATCGCCGTTACCGCTCCCGACGGTTTCGGGTCCAACCTTGTTATGAGCTACGCGCTTCTGATAGTTTTTCAGGCGGTGCTGAACATGGGGGTGGCCATGTCTCTTCTTCCCACAAAGGGGCTGACTCTGCCGTTTGTCAGTTACGGGGGCACTTCCCTTCTTGTGAGTCTCGGCGCGGTCGGCGTCATACTTTCCGTGTCAAGGGCGCGGTCCCACCCGAAATGAAAGTCCTCATCTCAGGCGGCGGCACGGGCGGCCATGTTTTTCCCTCTCTGGCAATTGCCGATGAAATCAAGAAAAGAGATTGTTCAAATGAAGTTCTTTTTATAGGAACTCTAAAGGGTCTTGAGAGCCGCATAGTGCCTTCCCGGGGTTACCGTTTTGAGGCGGTCGGCGGCGCCCCGGTTTCCGGCGGCGGTGTCACAAAAGCGGTTTCAGGAGCATTTTCCACACTTTCCGGCGTCGTCAAATCGTTTTTTATTCTGAAAAAATTCCGTCCGGATGTGGCGGTGGGCATGGGAGGGTATGCGTCTTTTCCGGCGATTGCGGCCGCACGCGCTCTGGGAGTTCCGGTCGCCATTTGCGAACAGAACAGCGTTTCAGGTCTTGCAAACAGGGTTCTCGGCAGAATTGCGCGCAGAGTTTTTCTGTCTTTTTCGCCCCCGCGGGGGCTTTCCGCCGCGCCTTTCGCCCCCGGTAAAGTCCGGGTTGTCGGCAACCCCGTCCGTCCGGCAATGGTTGCGGCCGCGCGCGCCCGCAAGCCGGGGTGTTTTCCGCAGTCCGCAGTCCGCACGATTTTTGTTCTGGGAGGAAGCCTGGGAGCCCGCGCCCTGAACCGTTTTATTCCCGACGGGATTGCGGAATTCAAAAGACAAACAGGGCGAGATGTCCGTGTTATACACCAGACGGGTTCGCACGGAGCCCGTGAGGTCGCCGCCGCTTATAAATCAGCGGGTGTGGGAGCTCAGGTGTTTGATTTCAACCCTGAAATAGCTGACTTGTATGCCGTTTCGGATTTGGTAATATCAAGGGCCGGAGCCGGGGCGGTTGCGGAAATTGCGCTTTTTTCCAGACCGTCAATTCTTGTTCCCTATCCGTTTGCCGCAGACGGGCATCAGAGCGCAAATGCCGCGATGATGGGGGAGGCCGGAGCCGCGGCCGTTATTGAGGAGAAAAATTTATCTCAAAAAACGGTTGCCGAAACTCTGGAAAGGTTGCTTAACTGGGATACGCTCAGAACAATGTCGCGCGCGGCGGCGAAAATCGCCGCCGCGAATGCGGCGGCGAGGATAGTGGACGAGATGGAAATTATCGCCTCTGAAAGTAAGTAGCCATGCACGGTAAATTCAAAAAGATACATATGGTTGGAATTGCGGGTTCCGGAATGAGGGGTCTTGCCGAGGTTCTTATCAGCATGGGATACGAAGTTTCCGGCTCCGATGAGGGCGGAGCTTCTTCGGGCCTTGCCTCGCTTGAGAGCGCGGGAGCAAAAGTCAGCGGGCGGCACAGGGAGGAAAATGTCGGCGCCTCGGACGTTGTTGTTGTTTCCTCGGCAATACCCGAATCAAATCCCGAACTTGTCGCGGCAAAGGCTCTGGGTATCCCCGTCGCCAGGAGGGCGGAAATGCTTGCCGAGCTTATGAGAATGAAGTTCGGGGTCTCGGTAATGGGCAGCCACGGAAAGACCATGACAACATCCATGATAGCTTCCGTTCTCACCGCGGGCGGTCTTGATCCCACGGTTGTGGTCGGCGGCAGGGTAGCCGCTCTGGGAAGCAGCGGCTGGCACGGCGGCGGTGACATAATGGTTGCCGAGGCGGACGAAAGCGACGGTTCGTTCAGCATGCTTTCTCCGGCAATTTCTGTTCTCACCAATGTTGATTGTGAGCACCTGGACTACTACGGCACGGTGGAAAACCTGCGTGAAAGGTTTATGGAATTTATTGAAAGAACGCCTTTCTACGGACTCTCAGTGCTGTGTCTTGACTGTCCTCATATCCGGATGATGGCAAAGCGGGTTTCCAAAAGAGCCGTAACTTACGGTGAAAATCCCGATGCGGACTTCCGGATGAAAAATTTTCAAACACGGGGTTTCGGCGCGGAGTTTGATGTTTTTTCGGGCAAAAAGAAACTCGGCCGCGCCGCGCTTGCGGTTCCGGGAAGGCATAACGCGGTCAACTCTCTGGCGGCGGTCGCCGTCGGTATGGAGATGGGGATGAGTTTTGATTCCGTGAGACTCGGCCTCTGTGATTTCGGCGGCATTGAAAGGCGAATGCAGCTGAGAGATGAGGTCGGGGGAATAAAATTTATTGATGATTACGGGCATCATCCCGAAGAAATAAAGGTTACGGTGGATTCCGTCAAAGAGGCGTTTTCATCGCAGCCCGTTGTGGTTTTCCAGCCGCACAGATTCACGCGCACGCATCTTCTTTTTGACGGCTTTGTTGAGGTGCTCAGCAAGCTCTCAAAACTGTATGTTCTTGATGTTTACTCCGCCGGTGAACAGCCCATAGAAGGCGCGACTTCGGAGGAAATTGTAAAAAGGGTGAGGGCCGCCGGGGGTTCGGGGGCGGTTTACGCCCCGTGTGAAAAGGATCTGGTAAGACGCCTCAAGGCGGATTTGACCGAAGGGGACGTGGTTCTCACCCTCGGCGCCGGCAATGTCTGGCGGTGCGCACAGGCTCTCGCCGATGAATTAAGATGACCGGTTTAATAAAAGCGTTGAAAAATCTGGGCTGTGAAACCAGTGAAGACTTTCCGATGTCTTCCTACACCACGATGAGGGTCGGAGGCAGAGCGCGCCTGATGGCATTTCCTCAAAACCGCTCCGCCCTTTCGGGAGCTCTCAACATGCTGTTTTTGGAAAAAATTCCCTTTACGGTTCTCGGCGCGGGTTCCAACACAATAGTGAAAGACAACTGCGCGGAAAAAGTGATTGTGAGCACACGGCGCCTTAAAGATTTTAAGATTGAACGCGAGACGGTTTGTGCCGAATGCGGCGCGCCGCTTTCCGCGGTAATGAACACGACCGTGAAAGCGGCTCTTTCCGGGCTTGAATTTGCGGCGGGAATTCCGGGCACCGTAGGCGGCGCGGTCTTTATGAATTCGGGGGCAAACGGCGGAGAGACCGCAGAAGTGATTGAAAGCGTCCGGATATGGCAGGACGGCGCGGAGCGGAACATTACGGCGGACGAAATCAGCCCCGCCTACAGGCACGGAGGGCTTCCGCCCGGCTCGGTTTTGCTGAGTGCGCGGCTGCGGCTTTATCCCGGAAATTCACTGCAAAGCCGCGCCATCGTCAGAGAGAGTCTTGAGCGTAGAAAAATGTCTCAGCCCGTGAGTCGGTTCAGCACGGGTTCAATTTTCAAAAATCCCCCCGACATCCCCGCCGGACGGCTTCTTGAAGATCTGGGCATGAAACTTGTTTCCGTGGGAGCCGCCGAGTTTTCAGGGGTTCACGCAAATTTTATCGTTAATAGAGGCGGCGCGAAGGCGTCCGATGTTCTCAGTCTCATAAGTATTGCCAGAGACAGGGCTCTTGCGGAAAAGGGAATAAATCTTGAGACAGAGGTCTGTGTAATCTGAGGGGCAAAAGAAAAATTTTTCTTCTGACCGGGCGGGCGGTTAAAACGGTTTGCGCCCTGGCGCTTTGCGGGGCTGCGCTTTTTTTCGCGCACGGGGCGCTTTTTATTGACAGGGTTTCAATTGAGGGCGCGGTTGCGGTTTCCGGGGAAAGCATTTTAAGAAGAACCGGTATGCTTTCAGTTTCCAAAAAAGAGGTTTTTCTTTTTCCCGGAGCCGTGAGCGGGTCTCTTGAAAAAGACCCCTGGATAAGTGAAGTCTCAGTGGAAAGGGATTTCAAGGGCGGAGTTTCAATAAAAATTGATGAGAAAAAACCTTTCTGTCTTTTTGCAAAGCGGAACGGAAAATTTTTTTATGTTAATGATTCGGGAGAAATTCTCGGGCCCGCGCCGGTTGCGCCTTACGGAATGAATTTTCCGGTTTTGAGCGCGTCGCCGGGGTTTGTCCGCGAGGGTGTGCTTGCGCTTAATTCCTCACGCTCCGCGCTTTCCGCTCCGGGCTGGGAGGATATATCCGAAATAGTTGTCCGTGACGGGGAGGGTTTTGAGATTTTTACGCGCACGGGTGAAAAAATAGAGTTGGGGGCGGAGCTGGAGGCGCAGTGGGAGAAACTTGAAAGAATAATGCGCGCCCTCAGTGCGAGAGGTCTTGAGGCAAAGTATATTAATCTGCGCAAAGACGGTGTCGGAATAATCAATTTGAGGAAAACTGGCGGGTGAGCAGCGGAAAATCGGAGACCCTTGTCGGGCTTGATCTGGGGACAACCAAAATTTGCGCGATTGTCGCGCAGGTAAACGGAGACGGTATAAATATAGTGGGTGTCGGAACCCATCCTTCAACGGGTCTCCGCAGGGGAATTGTGGTTGATATGGAGGAAACCACGGACTGTATCGTTTCCGCCGTGGAAAAAGCGGAAAAGATGTCGGGTGTGGAGATAAGATCTGTTTTTGTCGGAATCGCGGGCGGACATGTCAACAGCCAGAATGCCCATGCCGTTGTAAATCTGGCCGAAGGCAGGGTTGCCGATGAAGACATCAAGCGCCTTGCCGAGTCTTCCAGAGCGAGAATACCCGCCGACAGAGAGTTGATTCACGTTGTTCCGGGCAGATATTCAATAGACGGTCAGGAGCCTGTGGCCAATCCGCTTGGTATGCACGGCGGCAGGATGGAAACTGATTTTCATATAGTCACCGGGCAGGTGACGGAAACAAACAACCTTGTCAAATGTGTGCGCGAAGCGGGAATGGATGTGAACGGCATCGTTCTTGAACAGATTGCCTCAAGCGCCGCTGTTCTGGGTGAGGCGGAAAAGGATTTGGGCGTTGTGCTTGTTGATTGCGGCGGCGGAACAACCGACATTGCGGTTTTCAGCAACGGCTCTCTCAATTACACTCAGAATATAACACTCGGAGGAGACCATATTGACAGAGATATCTCTCATCGCTTCAGTTCCGTCACCGATCTTGAGTCGCGCAGAATAAAAGAGTCTTACGGAGTCGCAACAACCGATTTGGCTTCGGATGACAAGAATATAGAAATTCATTGCTCGGACAATACCAAACAGTTTGTTTCTCAGTGTGAAGTAGCCGAAATCATAGAGCCGAGGATGGTGGAAATACTAACTTTGGCGCGGGATGAGATTCCCGACACGGTGCGGGTCTGCAACCCGACCTCCAAGGTTATACTGACCGGCGGAAGCCTTATTATGAAGGGAGCCGTTGAACTGGCGTCTGAGATTTTTGACATGCCGGCCCGGCTCGGGGTTCCGGTCGGGATTGACAGCAACAGCGATATGGTCTTCAGTCCCGCATACTCAACGGGTGTGGGATTGATACATTACGGAATAAAATATCATGGAAATTCTGATAAGATAAGGGTAAGAGGGGATAAAACATTCAACAAAATACGCAGATGGATGGAACAATGGTTCAACGAACATCTTTAGTCACAGCCCCTTCAAATCCGGAGCCGAAACATGCCGACTTTCACAATTATTCCGCCTGACGCGTACTTAAAAGCCAAAATAAAAATTGTCGGCGTGGGCGGCGGCGGATGCAACGCGCTGGATTCCATGGCGGACAAAGGTTTGCAGGGTGTTGACTTTGTAGCCATCAACACGGATTCACAGCACCTTAAGAAATCAAAGGCATATGTAAAACTGCAGGTGGGCAGCCGCTCAACCCGGGGGCTCGGCGCGGGCGGCATTCCGGGGGTCGGTGAGGACGCCGCGCTGGAAGACAAGGCGAGAATAGCCGAAGCTCTTGACGGTTCGGACATGGTTTTTATCACTGCGGGACTGGGCGGCGGCACCGGCACTGGCGCGTCCCCGGTGGTTTCCAAAGTGTCAAGAGAGGTTGGCGCCCTGACGGTGGGAATAGTCACAATGCCCTTCAGTTTTGAGGGCGCATGGAAAACAAGGCAGGCCGGTGAAGGGCTTGTCAAACTTGAACGCGAGGTTGACACCCTCATAGTGGTTCCCAATGATAAGCTGTGTGACGGCGAAGCTCCCGCGCCGCTTTCTGAAGCGTTTGACAGCGCAAACGATGTTCTGTTTCGAGCCGTCAGCGGAATAACGGAGATTATAAACACACCGGGACTGATCAACACGGATTTTGCCGATGTCAGAACGATAATGAGCCAGGACGGCTCCAAGGCAATAATGGGAACGGGTTCCGCCGGGGGCTCGGACAGGGCGGTAAAAGCGGCCGAATCCGCGGTTGAAAGTCCGCTTCTCGGGGAACTTTCCATTGAGGGCTGCAGGGGGGTTTTGCTTCACATAGTCGCTCCGCCGGATTTCGGCACGGACGAGCTTAAAAAAGCGTGCGATTACATAACGCAGAAAGCCAGTAATGACCTGAACTTTATATTCGGCTGGACAAAAGACGACAGTATAGGAGATCAGGTCAGAGTTACAATAATCGCCACCGGAGCACAAGAACCCTCACCTGATAATTCCAAGCCCGCCCCGCCCGAACAAGCCAACGGCTCCGCCGAGGGCGACCTTTTCAAGGAAAAGGAAGAAAAGAAAACCGAAAAAGTTCCCGACCTGGAAACTCCCGCCTATCTTCGCAACAGCAAAAACGATAAGAATGGTACAAATGACAAAGACGATGAAGATAAAAGCGATAAGGATAAAAATGATGACAAAAAAGGCGGCATCAAGGGCATATTCCGCCGCAGAGACTGATATGGCGGCCTGACCGCTTGTTCAATTCCGGTTTTCACATCCTTTGCAATACCGTATAAAATACCGCTTCTGTTTGCGAGGGCCCCTTCGTCTAGACGGCCCAGGACGCCACCCTCTCAAGGTGGAAACACGGGTTCGAATCCCGTAGGGGCTGCCAAACCCGAAAATGGGCTTTACATCCGACTCCGCTCAGCTTGTTTCTCTTTGCCTGATAATCGGCTGTGTTGCGGATTTTCTTTTTTCAGATCCCCGCATTCCTCCCAATCCCGTCCGTTTTTTCGGCGCCGTTATTTCACGCGCGGAGAAATTTCTCAACCGTGGAGGCGCAAGAGCTGCCAAAGGCGGGATTTTCGCGGTTGCTTTTGCCACGGGTGTTTTCTGGTTTTTCACGCAGTTTCAAAACGCGGCTCTTTCCGCGGGTGTTTTTGCATATATTGTGTTTGCGTCATTGTTCGTTTTTTTCGGTCTTGCCGGCTCAGGTCTCATAGCGGAGTGCGCGGCGGTTTTTTCAGCGGTTGAAAAAGGTGATATTTCCCTCTCGCGCCTCCGGCTTTCCATGATTGTCGGGCGCGACACGGACACACTTTGTGCCGCACGGATTAAGACCGCGACCCTTGAAACCATGTCTGAGAATCTTTCTGACGGTGTTGTGGCTCCGATTTTTTTCTATCTGCTGGGAGGAGTTCCGGCTATGATGGCATACAAGGCGGTTAACACCCTGGACTCAATGATAGGGCATAAAAACAGCCGCTACGGGGAGTTTGGAAAAGTCGCCGCAAGAATTGATGATGCGGCAAACTTTATTCCCGCCCGCCTGACGGCTTTTGCGATGGCGCTTTGCGCATTGAGCCGCCGTTCCTTTGTTTTTCTGTTCAGGTTTGGACGGAGCCACCCCAGCCCCAATGCGGGTTTCCCGCAGGCCGCGCTTGCGGGAATTCTGGATTGCCGTTTTGGCGGAGTCTCATCATATGGCGGACAAACTGTTCGCAAACCGTTTATCGGGGAGAACCCGAGGGAAATAACCCCCCGTGATTTTGCGGCGGCGCGGCGGATAAACAATGTTATCATGGTTGTTTCAGTGGTCGCGGCTTCTCTTTTGAAAGCGGTGTTTTGGAATTGAAAGCCCCAATCAAGTATCTTCTGCTGAGGAAATTTTGAGCTCTGAAAATAACAAGCTGAATCGCCCGGGCGGCAAAGGCATATTGATATGCGGACACGGAAGCCGGGACTCCGAAGGGGTGGAGGGGTTCAAGGATCTTGTTCGCGGGATGAGACTCAGACATCCCGACACGGCGGTTGATTACGGGTTTCTTGAGTTTGCGCACCCGACTTTTGATGTTGCGGTGAATTCAATGAGAGAAAAGGGGGTCTCCGACATAGTTTCGCTTCCCGCAATTCTTTTTGCCGGCGGACACGCAAAAAACGATATGCCGTTTGAAATGAACTCCATTCAGGCGGCGCATAATGACCTCAGAATACGTTTCGGCAGTTTTCTGGGCGTGTCTGCGCAACTTCTCAAACTGTGCCGTCTGCTGATAGAGGAGTGTGAGAGATCAGCCCCCCCGCATCCCAGGGAAGACTCGTGTCTTCTTCTCGTGGGCAGGGGGACCTCAGACCCGGATGGAAACTCCGATGTTGCAAAAATGGCCAGGATGCTTGAGGAGGGGATGGGTTTCGGTTTTTCCCGCACGGCTTACATAGGAGTTACAAAACCCGGTCTTGAGGAAACCCTTGAACTTCTTGAATTGCTCCCCCACTCAAGGATAGTGGCGCTTCCCGTTTTTCTTTTCACGGGCGTGCTTTTGAAAAGAATTTACTCGCTTATTGAGAAACACCGCGAGAGTTCCGGCAAGGAAATTCTGTTCACCGGGCCGTTCGGCGCGCACAGCCTGATTCTTGACATACTTGATGAGAGAATTGAAGAGGTTGAGTCCGGGAGTGCGAACATGAATTGCCAGCTTTGTAAATACAGAACGCAGATAGTCGGTTTTGAACAGGAGGAGGGCAGGGAGCAGGTCGGGCACCATTTCCATGTCAGGGGAAGTCTTTCGGAAGGCGGTTTGAATGGGAGCGACAAATGAACAAAAACCTTCGGGCCGGCTTCGCGGAGTTTCACTGGGACCGGGCTCTCCGGATTTAATAACCGTAAGGGCGCTTGATGTGCTGCGCCGCTCGCACAGGATTTACTACCCGGCGGCTTCGCAGGCGGGAGCCGCCGGGCAAAGCCGCTGTTTTGCTATTATCAGACATTACGGGCTTGAGGGCACGGCAAAACCTTTTGAGGTGAATATGAAAAGCACAAGCACGGCGGATTATTCATACCGGCTCGTGAGGGAAGTTTTACTTGGAGATTTGAATAAGGGTCTTGATGTTGCGATTGTGTGTGAGGGATGTCTTTCACTTTACAGCACGGCGTTTCAGATTTTATGTGATGATGTTTTCAGCGGGCGTTTTGAGTTGATACCGGGCGTTTCCTCTCTGTCCGCCGCATCGGTGTCTTCGGATGTTTGCCTTGGTATCGGAAGCGATAAGATAGCGGTGATTCCGGGTTTGTCTTCCCGCCGTGAGATAGAGAGCGCGGTTGACAGCTTTGAAACCGTTGTCGTTGTCAAGCCGTCACGCTCAGGGGGGATTGCGGATATTATAAAAGAAAAGAATCTGGAGTTTGTTTATTGCCGCGACATCGGAGGCGCCGGGCACTTTATAACAGGCGATCCGGCGGATATTGAGAACGGGGAATTTCCTTATTTTTCCCTGTTTATAATCTCAAAAAAACTGAACAGATGCCCGGCAGCGTAACAGTCATAGGGATAGGTCCCGGAGCCGGGGGTCACATAACCCCGCTTGCCAGAGAGGCGCTTGCCCGCGCCGAAGCCGTGGTCGGCTACGGTTATTACTTCCGTTTTGTGGAAGAATTAATTTCTGAAAACTGCGAACGAATTGAAAAAGATCTTTCCGAGGAAGAGGAAAGGGCTGAGATTGCCATCTCTCTTGCGCGCGACGGGAAAAATGTCGCCATTATAAGCTCCGGAGACAGCGGCGTCTACGGAATGGCGTCAATTATTCATCAGGCAGATTTGAAAGCGCAGTGCCGCATGGAGGTGTCGGTGATTCCGGGCGTAAGCGCATTCATAGCGGCGGCGGCCAGGCTTGGCGCTCCGCTCGGACATGATTTTTGCTCAATTTCATTGTCAGACCTGCTGACCCCGTGGAGGAAGATAGAAAAACGCATATTCTCCGCAGCGGAGGGAGACTTTGTTACGGTTGTGCACAACCCGAGAAGCGCAAAAAGATACTGGCAGCTGCCGCGTCTCAGGGAGATATTTCTTGCGTCAAAATCTCCCCTGACCCCGGTCGGAATCGTCCGCAATGTTTCGCGGCGTGACGAAAGCGCTTGCATTACAACACTTGCGCGTCTCAATCCGGAAGAGATTGATATGTTCTCGGTTTTGATAATAGGCAATTCGGAAACATTTGCGGTCGGAGACAGGATGATAACTCCGAGGGGCGAAAAAGGGGTGGACGGCGGAGACCCCGCGCGTGTTATTTATGATGAGAGTTTCCGCACCGTGGAGGGTTTGCTGAGGCATTCTTCCTCAAAAAGCCCGGGAGCGCTCAGGGCGATAAGGCGGTGCGTCCACACCACGGCGGACTTTGAGTATGAGACTCTTTTTCATTGCTCGGAGGGGGCGATGGAAAAGTGGAATGAGGGTCTTTGCGGCGGCGAAATAGTGACCGATGTAAGAATGGTTTTCGCCGGTGTTTCAAAACGGCTTCTTGAGAGAAAGGGCGCAAAGGTTTTTTGCCATCTTGACGACCCCGAATCAGAGCCAATTCGTAAAAAAGAGAAAATTACCAGAAGTCAGGCGGCTATGAGGGTTGCCATAAAGAAACATCCGGACGCTCTTTTCGCCATTGGCAACGCTCCGACCGCTCTTATTGAGATTGCCGACACCCTGGTGGAATCAAAGGCGTTCAGTCCGCTCGGCGTCATCGGGGCGCCGGTGGGTTTTGTCAATGTTGAGCAGTCCAAGACGCGCCTTGAAGCGGCTGCGGGAGAGACCCCTTTTGCCGTCATAAGAGGAAAAAAGGGCGGCAGCGCCGTTGCGGCCGCCATAGTGAATGCGGCTCTGGGTCTTGATGAAGATGAGTTTTAGTTTCCCGGCTCACAAATCGGGTCTTATGTCTATTATGTTCATTTTTTTCTCAATACGTTTTTGAATAAAAAGTTTAATTATTCTGCGGGTCTGTGGAATAATGAGGAGAAAGCCCGCAATATCCGTCAGCAGACCTGGGGTCAGCAGCACTACCGCGCCGACCAGTATCATAATTCCGTCCATGACTGAGTTTGACGGCATCCTTCCGCCGCTCAGATCGTTGCGGATTGACATTACAACGGAGGTTCCCTGCCAGCGGGCAAGAGACGCGCCGAGCACGGCGGTCGCCACTACCAGCCAGACCGTTTCCCATATTCCCATTACGCTTCCCAGTTTGATGAGAATTGCCAGCTCAATTATGGGCACTGCAATAAAAACGGTGACAATTAATGGAAACATTGGACTTAGCCGTCTGGTCGCAACATAATAACACAGGATATGCAAGAGCTCACAATCCTTTCTCCCGCGAAAATCAATCTTAACCTACGCGTTACAGGAGTCCGGGATGACGGTTTTCACAACACAGATTCACTTGTTCAGCCGGTCGGCATCTTTGATGAGGTTCATATCAGTATTTCAAATCACGGCAGTGTTGTTCTTAATTCGGACTTTTGCGGCGCCTTTCCGCTCGCAAAAAACACCGCTTATATTGCGGCAAAACTGTTTTTGCAAGAGTCGCGTATTGAGAGAGGGGTGGAGATATTTCTGAAAAAAACCGTTCCCGCGGGCGCGGGTCTCGGCGGCGGCAGCGGCAATGCGGCCGCCGTCCTTGTCGGACTTAACCGTGTTTTTGAAGTTTTTGAATACGAAGATCTTTGCCGTATAGGGTATATGGTCGGTTCGGACGTTCCGCTTTTTATCAGGTGCGAGACCTGCCGGATTTCAGGCGCGGGCGAGCGCATTGAACATCTGGAGGATTTTCCTCTTTTCCACTATGTGGTTTGCTTTCCGGGTTTTGAGTGCCGCACGGCGGATGTTTACCGCAAATGGGACGATTTGAAACTGCATGGCGAACTTCCCTCCCGCGGGGAAAAAATGTGGCGCGTAAATCCGGCGGTTGAAATGGAAAACGATCTTGAGTCCGCGGCTTTTGCTCTTTATCCCGAACTCGGTCGCTTTCGTTCTTTAATAGAGGAGGCGGGAAATGTTCCTTTTTTGATGACCGGCTCGGGTTCGGCTTTCTTTTCAGTTTTTGAGGACGGATTTCAAGCCGCGGAAGTATTTGAGCGTGTGAAGAAAGCGGGCGGCTTCCGGTGTTTTCCGGCCCGGGGCGTTGAGGGATGGTTATAGTATGAAAAACGCATTCGGGAAAATAATTCCGCCCCCGCCCGCAGTCCGGCAAAAGCGTTTCGCGGGAATAATTTTCATAACTTTTTTACTTTGTTGTCATCTGATTTTGTGTTTTTGAAGTTTGACGAGCCCGCAGGCGGGCGGGGTATAAAACCGTACTGTCTGAAATAAAACCGGCGGGTGTTTCACGCACACCCTTTAAGCGCGCTGAGGGGTTGTGTAGATTACAACGCAGATGGGGCGTCGTCTAACGGCAGGACACCGGACTTTGACTCCGGCAGTGGAGGTTCGAGTCCTCCCGCCCCAGCCAGACCGGGAGACTATTTCCACTCTCCCAGTTTTCCGTTTTTCACTCCGCCGTTTGCAATTGCCTCTTCAAACTCTTCTCTGAATTTGCGCACAATTGATTCAACGGGCATTGCGCAGCCGTCTGCCAGGGCGCAGATGGTTTTCCCCCTCATCTGCGAGCACGCATCAAGTATTATGTCCGGATATTCGGCCGAACCCGCGCCGTCTTCAATTTTTCCAAGCATTTTTTCGAGCCACCATGTACCCTCTCTGCACTGCACACACTGCCCGCATGATTCGTCTCTGTAGAAATGTGCGATGTTGCGCGCCGCGCTCACCATTGAAACCGTTTCATCCATAACCGTTACGCCGCCCGTTCCGAGCATTGAACCGAGCCCGTTAAGTGTGTCAAAATCCATCGCAATATCTATTTCATCCCCTGCAAGAATGGCGGATGAAGAGCCTCCCGGAGAGACCGCTTTGATTTCGGCGTCTCCGGGAATTCCTCCCCCGTATTCATAGATAAGCTCTCTGAGCGACACGCCGAGAGGAAGCTCATACAACCCGGGGCGGTTCACGCATCCGCTGAGACCGAAGAGCTTTGTGCCGGTGTTTTTCGGTGTTCCAATTGATGAAAACCACCCGGCTCCTCCGTTGATTATATGAGGCACACAGGCGAGTGTTTCCACATTGTTTATTACCGTGGGGCTGTTGAACAGCCCGACCTGTGCGGGAAAAGGGGGCTTGGGTCTCGGCTCCCCGTTTTTTCCTTCTATTGACTCAAGCATTCCGGTTTCCTCGCCGCAAATATATGCTCCCGCCCCTCTGAAAAGGGCCGCATCAGTGTTGAAGCCCGAGCCCATTATGTTTTTTCCCAGATAGCCGCCGGCGTAAGCCTCTTTCAGAGCGTTTTCAATTATGCCCGCGCCGTACGGCATCTCACCCCTGATGTAGATATACATTTTTTCCGCCCCGACGGCGCGCGCCGCGATTACCATTCCCTCAATCATCTGGTGCGGGTCGCGCTCAATAATTTCCCTGTCCTTGAAACTGCCGGGCTCACTCTCATCGGCGTTGCAGCAAAGATAGACTGTTTTTCCGCTTTTTTTCGGAATGAATCCCCATTTGAGTCCTGTTGGAAAGCCCGCTCCGCCGCGGCCGCGAAGACCCGACTTTTTTATTACCTCAATGATTTCCTCCGGCTCCATTGAAAGCGCCTTT
This sequence comes from Thermodesulfobacteriota bacterium, assembly GCA_965198945.1. Taxonomy (GTDB): domain Bacteria; phylum Desulfobacterota_D; class UBA1144; order Nemesobacterales; family Mycalebacteriaceae; genus Mycalebacterium. Next base: position 130,198 of record CBDAQI010000010.1, read on the forward strand.
TTCAGGGTCTCATAGCCGCCGGATTCCAGATACGAACCGATCAGATGAGACGATGCGCCTCTTTCCGTATAGTTTCTTATTATCTTTGTTTCAGGCATCTGTTTTCAGAGCCCGATTGTATCATAAATCCGCACAGTCTTCAGCATTTGACCGTCGCGCCTTCTGCTGTTAGACTTGCTCCGCTTCCGCAGGCCCTTTCGATAATGGCTGTTCAGTTCAAACCCGGTAACAATGTCGTCTATCCCGTTTACGGAGTAGCCAGAATAGAGTCTCTGGAGACGAAAAAAATAGCGGACAAAAAACACACTTTTTATATTCTCAAAACTCTTAAAAACGATATCACGGTTATGGTCCCTGTGGAAAACACTTCCAAGGTGGGCATGAGAAAAATAATTTCCAAACGCCGCGTGCCTGAGGTTTTTGAGGTTTTGAAGCGGAAAAAGACCCAGTCACCCACATCAAAGAAACAGGCATGGAACAAGCGGCACAAGGAGTATTCCGAAAAAATAAAAAACGGCGATATTTTTGAAGTCGCCGAAGTGTTCCGTGACATATTCAAAACAAGCAAGAAAAAAGACCTCTCTTTCGGTGAAAAACAGATAATGGAAAATGCGTTTTCCCTTGTTTCAAGTGAAATCGCGGTTGCCACTTCAAAGTCTGAAGAGGGTGTGGGAAAAGAAATACACGAAGCGGTTTCAAAATGAACCGGCCGCTGCGCGGCCTTGCGCCGTGTTCCGAACCATAAGGCTTTCGCCGTCTATGTTTTCCGGCGTTTCAATACCCAGATGCTCAAGAATTGTGGGATAGATATCCACCGTTCTTGCGGGCCTGTCCGCAGTTTTCACATTCAGCGCAACGGGAACCGACATATGGTCTTTCACCATGGAGCCGTGAGAAGCTCTGTGTTCGGGAATTTCAAAACGCGCCCTTAAATCAAAACCCGGCTTCGCACTTACAATAATGTCTCCCGCCCGTGAAGACTCAAAAATCTGACATGCCTGCACAAGCGCGTCGGGATACCCGGTTTCAGCGGTGAGCTCAAGCTGTCTGTCTTTTGTCATCTCCGTTTCCATATTCTCAAAACCGAAAGGGTCTCCGTCTCCGGCCTCATAAAAAATGGAGTCTTTTTCAATTTTTACCCGTCCTTTTCCGCGTTCGCCGAGAATTGAAACCCAGCCGTCTTCGCCGGGGCTCATAACTATGTCAACCTCTTTGCGTGCGGCGAGAAGGCCGGCTATTTCATTTTTTTTCTCACGGCCTGCATTTCTCAGATATACATGAGCCATTGAATTGCCCGATACCATAACCGAGCAGTCCGCTCCGAAGAAATTACGGAATATGTTCGGATACTGAAGAGTCTTGAACCCCAGTTGCTCAAGATTTTTTGCAAGGTCAAAATGAGTGTGGGTGGCAGTCAGCCCGTGGTCGCTTACAATGCCGATGAGAGTGTGCTCCAGAACTCCCTGTTTTTTGAGTTTTTGTATAATCTCGCCCACAATTCCGTCCATTTTCAGATATGCGTTTATAACATTTTTGTGAAACGGGTGCAGTTTGTGCGAGAGGGAGTCTATCTCAAGAAATGCCGCGAAACAGAAAACCGGAAAGTTTTGCGCATCTCCCTCAAAACAACCGAGCAGTTTGTCGGCGGCGATTCTGTCTATTGAGTAGCCCCTTTCAAAAAAATGACTTTTCAGTTTGTGAAATGCCGTGGACGCTCTTGTCAGGTTGCGCCGGTGGGGCAGCCCCCTGTTCATCTCATTAAAAATACTGACACTTGAAGGAATGAGTTCAAACAGGGTCGGCGGATGCTCCCGGAGGTCGGTGTTGAGAAAAGTGGCTTCGTAGCTGACATAACTTCTTATGCGCCCGTAAGTGAACGGTTTGTCCCAGAGTTTTTTGTCAAGCCACCTGATTCCCGGCACCCAGCACTTTCCCGGAAAAGTTCCGAGCAGAAAGGGCGTGTAGGCGGGTCCCGTGGTTGAGGGAAAAACCGACGAGGCTGGCATAAAGCCGCCCGGCTCAACTATGTGCCGCGAAATGTTGGGCAGCCGCCCTTCGTTCAAGAGATGTTCAAAAACATCTCTGCGCGCGCCGTCCAAAAGCATGAGAACGCATCTTTTTATTTCTTTTGCACGGCGCCCGTTCAATTAAAAAATCCTTCGTATATTTTTCTTATCGCTCTTGTTGTTGAAATATATTTTCCCCGCAGTTTTCGTGCGGTGGGAAAACTCTCAAATTCACCGGCGAGACTTGCGAAATCCTCGCTTCGCAGCAATTCCGTGTCGTTCTTTTTGAAGATTCCCTGAAGGCCCGCCAGTCTGCCGAGGAAAATATAACCGTCCCGCAGGGTTTTACTCCGTCTTTTTCCGATAATTCCGGATTTTGCAAGACGGTCAATCGCTTCAACAGTGTTGGGGGTTCTTATTTCGCGGTGTGCAAACCCGTGTTTAATCTGCAGGGCCTGAACAAGAAACTCCACATCCATCATGGCCCCTTTTCCCTTTTTGCAATTGAAGGTTTCATTGTTTTCACCCGCGAGTTCCTTTTCAATTCTCTTCCGCAAATCACTTATTTCCAGGTGGAAGTTTTTTTCAAGCGGCGTCTCGTAAACAATTTTTTCAATTTCCCGCATAACCTTTTTCCCGAACATCTTTCCGCCCGCACAGCGTGATGCCTTGATAAGCGCCTGCCTTTCCCACAGACGCCCGCCTCCTCCCGGGCTGTTGTATTTTTTGAAAGACTCAAAAGAAGTTACGAGCGTGCCTGAGTTTCCCGACGGTCTCAGAGCGGTGTCTATTTCATACAGACGCCCGTGACGGTCCGGCACGGAAAGAAGCGCCATGAGTTTTTGCGCAAGTTTTATATACGGCTCGGTCGGGCCGCCGTCGTGAATGATTATGATGTCCAGGTCCGAAGAATAACCCAGTTCTCCGCCGCCGAGTTTGCCCATTCCCAGCAAACAGGTTTTCGCGGCGGAGACCCCGTTTTTTCCGGCGAGACGCTCGGCCAGTTTCAGGGCCCCTTCAAGTATGATTGCCGCAATCAGGGAGAGGGATTTGCCCGTCTGTTCAAAATCTGTTTTTTTCTCAAACTCCGCCACGCAGAGTTTGAGGGTTTCGGTGTGTTTGAAATGGCGCAAAATCTCCATTTTGTCTTCATAGTGGCGCTGCTGCGACATCTCTTTTTGCAGAGAGCGTAAGATTTCGGTTTTGCTTCCGGGCTCTCCGCGGTCTTTGAGCACGGCCGAGTGCATGTAGTAGGGTTTATGGATTAAAAATGAGCTCACGGGGCTGTCGCAGCCTATGATTTTTATAAAAATTTCAAGCGTTTCGGGCGCGGCGGAAATGAGAGGATATATGGACATTTTCCATTCCGCCCGTGCCATCAGGCTTTTCAGGTTTACGAGAGCCGAATCCGAAGCCCCTCCCGCCGCCGCCTCTTTGAACAAAATTCCGAGGAGTTTTCTAACCAGACCGCGGGCCCGAAAGTCCGCTCCCGTTCCCGAAGGAGACTCAAGCTCCGTCATTATTTCAAGCGCGTCTTCCGGGCGTTTGAAACCCAGAGATGCGAGGCTCCGCAGCGCCTCAGACCCCGTTACGTCTCCGCTTGTGAGGTATTCGGTGATTTTAACAGCCTCTTTTTCCCAGGGTTCCATAACAGTTTTCGCTCTGTCTTCGGAAGGCTGTTTGAAAAGTTCACCGCAGATTTTTTCAGTCTCTTGCATGGTTTTGCCAAGTTTTTTTTCAAAATCTTCCGCATTGCGCAAATGAGTCATCACGGCAAGTTTTGAGAGTCTTTCGGGTGATTTCGGAACCGAATGTGTCTGGGTTTCCTCTTCAAGCTGCAAGTTGTGCTCAACTTTTCTGAGAAACATGTAGTTTTCTGAAAGCGTATGCGCGACTTCCGGGGGTATGGTTTGTCTGCGCAGAAGTTTTTTCAAACCCGAAAGCGTGTTTGAATCGCGCAGATATTTGTTCGCGCCGTTGAGGATTTGGAGTGTCTGCACAAAAAACTCAATGGTTCTTATTCCGCCCGCTCCGAGCTTCACATTTCCCTGCTTGCTTATACCCGAAAATTTTCTTTTCATTTCCGCCATATCTTCTATCAAGTCATAGCCCGTGTTGTTCTCATAGATGAAGGTCTCAAGTTTGCGGAGCAGTTCTCTGCCGAGACTTTTGTCTCCGGCAACGGGCCTCGCTTTCATAAGGGCAAACCTTTCCCATGTTTCACCCCTGTAGAAATAGTGTTCAACAGCCCCCTCGGTGTGGGTTGCCACGGTCCCCTTGATCCCTCCGGGGCGCAAGCCCAGATCCACTCTGTGGAGAAAACCGTTTTCGGTGCCCTTTGTCATTTCTGTGGTAAGTTTCTGCGCGAGATTTACAAAAGGCCGCGCATCACCGTTATCTTCGTAAATATAAATAAGGTCTATGTCCGAGCTCAGATTGAGCTGTTTTCCGGCAAGTTTTCCCATTCCCAGAACGCAAAATTTCCCCGCTCCGCCGGCTCCGGTTTCGGTCGACAGTCTTTTGAGGGAAGTTTCAAGAATCGCTTCGGCAAGGTCTGACAACGCGGCCATTGTTTTTGTGAAATCCGCGCCGTTTATGTCTTCGTATATGATTTGAGAAAGCCGCCGGTATTTGTAGCGTCTGAGGAGCTCAAAAAAATCATCAGTGTTTTTTGTTTTCCGGCTGAGAGACGCAAGTTTTTTCTCAATTGCGGTTTTTGTTTTGTCGGTGTTTGAGAACGGAAAAGAGGCAATTTCATGATCTCTTATCGCCGCCCTTGCGAGAAAGCGGCTGTGGGAGGAGATTTGAAGCAGCGCCCGCCTTTCTTCCGCGCCGGGTTTGCCGTGATATTTTTCAAACCTCTCAAGCGTGAGCTTTGCAAATTCCGGATCCGGCAGGGCGGAATTAAAGCCGTCTTCCGGCTCCGGGTCACGGGCGGCGGACGATTTAGTTTTTTTCTTGCTTTTCAGCATCAAACCTTTTGTGTGCCGTTTCAGAGAAAGTTTACCGGGTCAATGTCAACGACCATTTTGGTTTTCGGAGGCATAACCCTCTCCGCCTCTTTTTTTAGAGCCTTTGATACGCCGCGCAGAAGGGAAGGGCTTTCGGACTTCATAATTATATGCCATCTGAAGCGGTTTTTAATTTTGTTTATGGGACATTCCGAATAACCGACAATTTCCACCCCTCCGGATTTGAGATTCCGGGCTGTTTCAACGGCCAGACTGTGAATTTGTTCTGTGATCAGCCTGACTTTTTTTTCATCGGTTCCGGAAAATCTCAGGGCGGCAACTCGTGAAAACGGGGGCCATCCGTTGATTTTTCTCACTTCCATTTCGCTTTCAAGAAATGAGACGGCATCATGGTCAACCGCATATTTTATTGCCGGATGGCTTTCTTTTGAAGTTTGTATCAAAACTCTGCCCGGAGATTTTCCCCTTCCGGCTCTTCCCGCCACCTGTGTAAGAGTTTGAAAAGTTACCTCGCCGCTTCTGAAGTCCGGTATGGTCAGAGACATGTCCGCCGAGATTACACCCACAAAGGTTACTCCCGGCAGGTCGTGCCCCTTTGCCACCATCTGCGTTCCGACAAGAACATCTATGGTTTCTCTTTCAAGTTTGCCGTAAAGCTCCAGCAGATTTTTCTTTCCGCCGGATGAATCGCTGTCCATTCTGGCCACCGTTGCGGAAGGCAGAATTTTTTTCACTTCGGCCTCAATTGTCTGTGTTCCCATTCCAAGCCGTTTGAAAAGTCCTCCGCAACTGCGGCACCGGCTTTCAAATTTTTCATCCATTCCGCAGTAGTGGCACTTTACCGCGTTTCCCTTTTTGTGGTATGTCAGTGAAACGCTGCAGTTCGGGCATGACAGCGCTCCATTGCATCCGTCGCAGACAAGGACTGTGGAAAAACCCCTTCTGTTCAGAAACAGAATTGCCTTGCCGCCTGTCTCATTGTTTTCAATCAGGGCTTTTTTCAGCCTCCGGGAGAAAACGGTTTTTTCCGGCCTCACAAGCTCAACTTCCGGTAGCAGACTGCCCTCAATTCTGAGCGGCATTGAGAGATAGCGGAATTTGCCCGAAACCGCGTTTTGATAAGTTTCAAGCGAAGGAGTGGCGGAGCCCAGAATCACCGGGCGGTCAAGCATCCGCCCAAGCACAACCGCAAGGTCACGCGCATTGTAGCAGGGCTGCTTTTCCTCCTGTTTGTAGCTTCTCTCATGCTCCTCGTCCACTACGATGAGTCCAAGATTTGAAAACGGCGCGAAGATTGCCGATCTTGCCCCGATGACGATTTTCGCTTCTCCGCTTTTTATTCTTCGCCATGAGTCAAACCTTTCTCCCTCGCTCAGGCCGCTGTGCATAACGGTGACCGCGCCTCCGAATCTGCTTTTGAATCTTTGCACAAGCTGAGGTGTAAGCGATATTTCAGGCACCATCACAAGGGCTTGTCCCCCGTTTCTCAGGACTTCCTCAATAGTTTTCAAGTAAACTTCAGTTTTTCCGCTTCCGGTAACCCCGTGGAGAAGAAATGTTTTGAATTTTCCGTTTTCAACCGCCTTTTGAATTTCGGAAAACGCTTTTTTCTGCTCGGCGGTCATTTCCGGGGCGGGCTTGCCGTCAGCCTTTATTTCGGCGAAAGGGTCTCTTATGATTTCTTTTTTTTTGCTCCGGATAATTCCTTTCCGTTCAAGCCACTTTAGATGGGGCGAGCATGATTTTCCCAGAATATTTTTTAAGTGCGAAAATGAAATTTCCTCCGCTTTCCCGTTCCTCTATCAGTTCCACAACGGAGCGTTTTGCGGGCATTTTTGAGATTTCGCTTCGTGCGCTTGAGCCGGGAGGGGCGGAATACACTTTTTCATAGCGTATGTTTACGCCGCGCCTGACCTCGTGTTCAATTTTTACAAGGCCTCCGTTCTCAAGACGGTGGACTCTGCCGAACCCGCAGCCTTCAACAATTTCAAAAAGTTTTTCAAGAGTCATTTCCCCCGATGAAAGAGTGCGCAGGACAGTTTCATCATTTTTTGGAACCTCACCTTTTTCAAGCGCCGTTCCGCCCGTTTCCGTGAGCGCTATTTTTCTTCTCACGCTCATGCTGCCGAGCCCGGACGGATATGCGGCTTTTACAACCGCGCCCAGAGGGGAGATATAGTAATCCGCTATCCATTTGAAAAATTCCAGCCGTTTTTCATTAAAAAGCGGTTCTTCGTCAATCACATCAAGTATGTCACGCAGTTTCACTTCTTCCGGCGGAGCCGAAGAGCCGAGGACAAACCCGATTGTTTTCCGGTTGCCAAGCGGAACCATAACGCGCTTGCCGAGACTCGCGCTGTCTTTGAGATGAGTTGGTACAGCATAATGAAAACTGTCTGAAATAAGACCGGGGAGGATTACTTCAATCGTGTGCGGCATTTGGGAAAAGTATAGCAGGAAGAGTCGTTTTCGTTATTTTTAAGAACATTTTGTTACTGCGAGAATAGGGATAAAGAAAAGTATAAGTATCCACCAGTCCACCTC
>CBDAQI010000011.1:0-109363 GCA_965198945.1 Thermodesulfobacteriota bacterium
TTTTTCCATAGCCGAGGCGGATTTGATGATGAGGGGACCCGGTGATTTTCTGGGCACAAAGCAGTCCGGCATGCCGGATTTTCGTTTTGCTGATCTGGTTATGGATGGCGGCGGTTTTGGCCGAGGCAAGGAAGGTGGCGGTTGAAGTTTTGAAAAAAGACCCCGGTTTGAAAGATAAAAAATATGCAAAACTGCGTGAGATGATTGAGCAAATTCCACGCAGATAGAGTGTGCGTACAAAAATTCATATACATATTTTTAGGTTTTTCCTGTTTTTGTGAAATAATGCCTGTTCCGTTTTTTCCTTTTTTATATTTTTATAGTCATTCCCGTGAAAGTTTGTCCCCGTGAAAACGGGGACGGGAATCCAGTATTTTATTCCAAAATACTTTGGAGAAGATCGGTCGTAACACCAAGGCAGAGTGTTCCGTTTCATCTTTTTACCGGAGTGCAGACGAAGTTGTTTTTTAATAAAGAGTTGTTTTGTTGTCGCTTCCACTCTGCCGGCAGACGACATTGCCTTTGTTGAGACATGGCTTGCCCTGCTCTGGATTCCCATTTGCACGGGAATGATGGTGTGTAAGGGGTGAAAAGAATGACCGGAAGACGGTTGCGGCAATGGTGGAAAAATAACTGAAATTCGGTCTCATAATATGCATATATCACCTCTCCCTAAACGGTTTTTCACTAATCAGCTCCGCTACTTTTCATCAATAAATCCTCTGTAAACAAAGGGTTACATAGTTCTTGACAATTTTTTTGGTCGCACGAAAAAATTTTTCCTATAATGGGAGTATCAATATGTAATGAAGAGGTGGAAAACTATGGCAAATGCAAGATGGAATTTAAGGAGCACGGGTCAGCCGGTTGAGGTCAGTCTGCCTGCTGCGGGCATCTGTTGCAATGTCGGTTCATATTCTGTTTCTGAAAACAGAATGCTGCTGATTAAGGCGAATTTAAGTTATAGGCTTTTAGGAGTCAGTGGCACAAGCTCCGGAATGACCGGAACACAAAGTTTTGCGGCTTTCGTTTCATCTGACTTTCTTAGAAAGGGAGGGACTAAATACCTTGACCCGCGAAAAACACAATTTTCTTCATCAAATCCGGACATGCAAAATTTTCAAATAAAACTGGGTGTTAAAACCGAAGGTGACAACCATCAGTTGCAGATTTTCAAGGATCAGGCGCCGGATTTTTCAGCGGAAGGTGTTTTTTATATTCCAAGCAACAGCATCAGTGTGGAAATTTCCGAGATTGATATGAAAGACCAAAAGGCTTCCATAGCGACTTCAAGAATTGCCGATGGAACTGCCACATCCGGCAAAATAGAGTCAACGCTGTAACATCAACAAACATGGAAGAGTCTTTCAGGATTTTGGCCCGGTTCTTAATTCAACAAGTGAATTTATGAAAATTCTTTTTCCTTTCCGCTTTGCAAAAAGTGACTTGTATCAAAAATGTCTGCGGACACGGGAATCTTCATCTTTTTCCGATATAAGATAACCCTGCTGATACTGACCGCCTTTGTTGTGATAAAGACGGATTCCGGAAGGTGTTTCTATGTAGTTGCCGGATATTTTACAACCGTTCGGAATCTCAACTTCATAGATTGAGAACGACAGCGTTTGTGATCCCAGGTTGAATTTTCTGCGTTTTTCTCCGATTTTTTCCACATTCAAAACGGCATTCTTTGCGTGTGGAAAGACCTGACCCCTGACTTCTATTTTCATCCGTTTTCCTCAACCTTTATTTTGTATAAAGACCCTACGCACATGAGAAGATGCGCAATCTTCTCGTTTCTACGGTATTTCGGTTTCCGCTCAAGAGTTTTTTCGCATGTTTCGCATCTGTCACGGGTTTCAGAGCGGAAACCGCAGTCACACTCAAAAACCGTCTCTTCATGCCAGCACATAAGAGAGTAAACCAACTCGTTTATTCCCCAACCTACCATTACATTTCCCCATTCATCAATGGCTTCCACCAACTCTTTCCTGTAAGGTTCGGGAACTTCACTGAAATCGCCCAGATAAACACGCTCGCCCGATGAAGCGTAAACTCCGAAATTCCGTACCGTCACAGTTTTGAAATCCCGTTTATAAGCAGATGGTCCACAAGAACCAGATTGACCATTGCTTCGGCAATCGGAACGGCCCTAGGGCACAGACACGGATCGTGCCTGCCTTTTACAACCAGATTTTTGGGATTGCCTTTCTTGTCAACGGTCTTCTGTGTTTTGGATATTGATGAGGTCGGTTTTACGGCTATTCTTACCACGAGGTCTTCGCCGTTTGTTATGCCGCCGAGCAGGCCGCCCGCATTATTTGTCCGGAATCCCAGAGAGCCGTCTTTTTTCTTGAACATCAAATCGTTTACTTCGGAGCCCTGTTTCCTTGTAATATCAAAACCCATACCCACTTCAAAACCTCTTATGCCCCCTATGCTCATCAGGGCTGATGCAAGATCCGCGTCAAGTTTGTGAAACACGGGGTTTCCCAGTCCCGCGGGCAGTCCGTTTGTTACAACTTCAACAGTTCCCCCCACGGAGTCTCCCCGTCTTCTGACTGAATCTATCAGTTCAAACATTTGCTCGGATTTGCCCGGATCAGGGCAGCGCACCGGGTTTTTTTCTATATGACTGAAATTCACTTTTTCAGCCACAATCTCGCCCACGCTTCTTACAAAACCGCGTGTTTTGATTCCTTTTTTCCCAAGTATTTTCTTTGCGACTGCGCCCGCGGCGACCCGGCCGACCGTTTCCCGCGCCGAAGCCCTGCCTCCGCCCCTGTAGTCTCTGAAAGCGTATTTTTCATCATATGTGAAATCCGCGTGTCCGGGGCGGTATGTGTCTTTTATTTTTTCATATGATGATGAAATAACATCATTATTTCTGACAAGCATGGATATGGGAGAGCCGAGAGTTTTTCCTTTGAAAACACCGGAAAGAATCTCAACCCTGTCCGCCTCCCTGCGCTGGGTTGTAACCTTGCTCTGCCCGGGGCGGCGGCGGTCAAGTTCGGACTGAATATCTGTTTCTGACAGCCTGAGCCCCGCAGGACAGCCGTCCAACACAACCCCGACCGCATCTCCGTGGGATTCTCCCCATGTTGTGATTCTGAAAAATGTTCCGAATGTATTGCCGGGCATTTGAATATAATACCTGTTACTAAATTCCGTTTTAGTCTTAAATCAGCCCCTCGGACTTAAACCACTCAACAGTTTTTCTCATGCTTTCCTCTATAGAGCCGCATTTGTATCCGAGCTCTCTCTCCGCTTTTGAGCAGTCCGCATACCAGTTATAGCGTGAGAGTTTGACCGAGTCCAAATCCATTGTTGAGTAGTTCGGGAACGCAAAGCCCAAAACTCTCTCCGCCGCAAATGCCGAAATATATGCGACCGTATAAGGGATTTTAAGTTTTGGCGCGGGGATTTCAGTTATATCTTCAAGCAGACGGAAATATTCAAGCACCGTCAGGTTTTTGTTGCTCAGAATGTATTTTTTTCCGGTCTTGCCTTTTTCAGCCGCGAGCAAGTGACCCTCCGCCACATCTTCAACATCGGTAAGGTTCAAGGTTCCGTCCATATATCCGGGAAAACGCCTCTTGCAATACCATAAAACCGAGCCCACGCTGGACAGATATCTGTCTCCTGCGCCTATGACGACCGAAGGGTTGGTAATCACCACATCAAGCCCCTTTTTACAAAAATCAAGAGCGGCGGCCTCAGCGGCGCGTTTTACGTTCATATACCCTATGTCCGCTCCGTGAAAAGACGGGTCGGGAACCGTTTTTTCGGTTATCAATTTTCCGGTGTCAGCAGGCCCGATAGCCGCAACGCTGCTTGTAAAAACAACCCTGTCGACACCCGACTCCAGCGCGGCGGAAAGAACATTTTTTGCTCCCCCGACATTTATTTCAACCATTTTTTCATAGTCTCTTTTTTTGAAAGAAACAAACCCCGCGCAGTGATAAAGGGTTTCGCACCCCTCAAGCGCCTTCAGCACCGAACCCCTGTCGGTTATGTCTCCGCTCACTTTTGTGAGTCCGAGCCCTTCTATGTTTTCACCTTTGCTTGTCGGGCGCACAAGAACGCGGACATCCTCCCCTTTCTCTTTGAGTTTGCGCGCGACATGAGAGCCGATGAACCCCGTTGCCCCAGTAATTAAAACAGCCATGCCAATGCCTCCGGATTGAAAATTCTAATTTAGAAGTTAGAAGTTTGAGCTGTAATTGTCAACGGCTGTTTGTTTTATGCGCATCTGATTGCGCGTCTTGCCTGTGTTTGCCGCCTCGTATATTCTGGAGCAGTCCGGAAGTTTTATGTCTTCAGCATTTGCAATCCAGATGGAAAAGGTCGGCAAGAGTTATGAGGGCCGCCATGTTCTGAGAGGTCTGGACTTTAGTGTTGAGAGGGGTAAAACTGTTTTCATTTTTGGAGAGAACGGCTCCGGGAAGACCTCCCTTTTGAAAATCGTCTGCGCTCTCACAAAACCCACCTCCGGCAAAGCAAGTATTTGCGGCTTTGACACGGCTTGCGCCGCCTCGCGGGTGCGGGAAAAAGTCGGTTTTGTTTCTCATGAAGACTGTCTTTATGAAGATTTGAGCGTTTTTGATAACTTATGTTTTTTCTGCAGACTGCAGGGGGTTGAAAAACCTGCGGACAGAGCCGGGGAGTTGATTGAGAGTTTTGAGATACCTTCCTCCCGCATTCCCGCCGGGCTACTCTCGGCGGGAATGAAAAAAAGGGCTTCAATAGCGCGCGCGGTTTCACACAATCCGGAGGTTCTTGTTATGGACGAGCCGTTTTCCAGCCTTGACGGCAGGGGCAGGGCGATTCTTTCGGAGTTCGTTGAAAATCTGAAAACTGCCGGAAAAACGGCTCTTATTTCAACGCATCTGATTACGGAAGGGATTGAACTGTCTGATTTGGCGGCTTTGCTCAAAAACGGACATATATCTTTTTGTGAAAAGGCAAGCGGGGCGCTTGGAGAGCGTATTGTCGCGGAAATGAGCGTTTAGGGGAGACCGCCGGGAGTTTTTTGTGAGACAGATTTTAACTATTTTTCTCAAAGACGTTTCAATTGAGATGTCGGGCGGCGGGATTTTCCCCGCCGTTGCGGTTTTCGCCGTTACCCTGGCTTCCGTTCTGCATTTTACAAATATTTTCCCGTCTTCAGCCGCGGTTATTTCAGCCGCCCCGGCGGTTTTCTGGATTTGCATTCTGTTTGCCGCCACCATAGCGTTTGAGCGCTCTTTTGAGGTTGAAAGAAAATCCGAGGCCTTACGCTCAATTCTTATGTCGCCGGTTGACAGGGGAGCGGTCTTTATCGGAAAGATGCTTGCCAACATGCTTCTTCTTTCAGCGATTGAGGCAGTTTTTATTCCGTTTTTTATTCTTTTTTTCAAAATTGAACTGTGGCGTGTTGTTGTTCCCTTTCTGTCTGTTGTGGTGGCGGCAACGGCGGGAGTTTCCGCCGTGGGAACCCTGTTGTCAGCGCTTTCCGCACAAACAAAAACCAAGGGGGTGATTTTTCCGGTTTTGCTTTTCCCGCTTTTGATTCCGGTTTTAATAAGCGCGTCTCAGGGGCTTTCGGTCATTTTCGGCGGCGCTCCCGAACACGACTTCTTCCGTTATTTGAAAATTCTTGTCAGTTTTGATCTGACCTTTATTGCCGCGGGGACACTTGTTTACGGGTATATCATTGAAGAGATTTAGGAGGAACGGGATTTGAGTGTTTCAAAAAAAACAGTTTTTGTTTCCGCTTTGCTGACAATGGTTGCGGCGGTGTGGATGTCAGTTTTCTATGCTCCGACCGAGGTTATAATGGGGCACGCGCAGAGAATCTTTTATTTTCATATGGGCGCGGTGGCGGCCATGACGATTGCTTTTATTATAGTTTTTATTTCAAGCATAGCTTTTCTGCGAACAAGAAGTTTGGAATGGGATATTCGCGCCGCCTCATCGGCTGAAGTCGGGGTTGTTTTCACGCTTATAACAATCCTCACCGGAGCCATCTGGGCAAAACCGTCATGGGGAACCTGGTGGGTGTGGTGGGATGCTCAGCTGCAAGCCACTTTTGTGCTGTTTCTTCTGTATTCGGGCTACATTATTCTCAGAAGAGCGTTGCCGCAAAATGAGAAAAGCTCTGTAATTGCGGCGGTTTTCGCTTGCCTTGCCTTTATTGATCTGCCCTGGGTTTATGTGTCTGCTCGTGTGGTGAAAAGGGATATTTCTCCGGTGGTTTTCGGTCCCGGAGGTTCCGGAATAGCTCCTGAAATGATGCACACGCTGCTTGTTAACATCGCCGCTTTCACACTGCTTTTTATACTGATTTTACGGGAACGTGAAAGAATTGAAATTTTGAGAAGACGGGTGTCAAACCTGCGGGGGCGTGAAATTTAAGCGCGCACTTTGAGCTAACCGGTTTTCTTTAATTCCCCGGCGCTGACGCTTTCGTATTCGCTTACTATTCTGCTTACGGTTGAATAGTGGATCCCGAAATAATCCGAAATTTCCTTAATTGAGAAAAATCCGGAGCAATAGGCCGTGAAAATGGCTTGTTTTCTGTCTGTTATTCCGGTGACAAAGCCCTCAATGCTTCTGATCCCCGCCCTCTGTTTTATCGGTATCTCTCTGGAATGAGAATGACCGGACGCAAATCTTGAGACATGTTCAATAAAATCGTCGTCTCCGAGATAGATTTGGCGTTTGACATCTTTGAGAATGTCGCTCTGCTGCGGTTCGGATATAAAATTTTCAAACTCCGAAGCGCTTCCGAAAATTTCCGCAATTCTGTCAGGGTCTATAAAAGACAAGTTTTCTTTGCCGCACGACGCCCGGCAGCTGCTCCATTTCCACTGCATCGGAGAGTTTATAAGGCCCTTTCTTACCGGATTTGTAACAGTGTGCCTGATAAGGGTTTTCAGATATTTTTCTTTCTGAAAAATTACCGAATTAAACCTTCCCGTGAAAAGGTGTCCCGAACGGTTGTTTTTTCTGTTGAAAGACTGCGTATAAACACCGTTCAGCTGCCTCATTCCGGCCGAGAGGTTTGCTCCCGGAGTTTCAATGACTATGTGGTAATGGTTGTCCATCAGGCAGTAGGCATGGCAAATCCATCCAAACCTGGCACAGACCGACTCAAAGGTGCGCATCCACAGCCTGCCGTCATCCGAACTGAGAAATACGCGCTGCGAGGCGTTACCTTTTGAAGTTACAAAATAACAGGCGTTTTCAAACTCTATTCTCAGCGGGCGTGACATTTTGAAAGCGATTATAAAGTTTTTAATTCCGAAAGGTCAAGACCTGACCCGTCTAAATTTTACTTTGATGGTTTTTTTTGAGTCGCCGGCCGGTTTTTCTCCCGGTTTTTGCGGGCTTCGGCAATAACGGATTGAATTTCTATTACCGTCATGTTCATCTTATACCAGCCCGGTTCGTAGCTTCCCTCATTATTCTCTTCTATTTCTTTTTCCGGGATTCTCATGAGAACATGGATGTAGCCGCTTGAGTCAACAAGCGGGTCTCCCGTAATCAGGTTCGGAAACTCATCAAGCCCGCACTCTCTCTGCCAGGGCCTGATGTCAAAAAGATGCAGGCAGTCTTTGAGCGGAATTTGAAACATCAGCTTGTCTTCTGACACCTCTTTGTCTTCAACCGAAAAATAAAAAATATCAGCCATTTCAAAACTCCTTTTACAGCGAAATTACCCGTGCGGCGCTTTACTTCCTATGTCTTTTCTATACACAAGCACACCGCGTCCGGTTTTTTCTTCAATCGCCCCAACGGCCCGGTAAGCTTCCCTTGCGGCTTCCCTTATTGTATCGCCAAGGGCCGTAATCCCCAAAACCCTTCCTCCGGCGGTCATAAATCCGCCATTGTTTTTTGCCGTTCCCGAATGGAATACATTAAGGCGCGAGGTTTCGTCCGGAACCGCTTTCAATTCCGCGCCTTTTTGATAAGTCCCCGGATATCCGCTTGAAGCCATTATAACGCACACCGCAGCTCCGTCTTTCCAGAGCGGGGGTCTTTGTTTTTCAAGAGTTCCGTCCGCCGCCGCCGCAAGAATGGGAACAATGTCCGATTCCATTCTCATCATCAGCGGCTGGGTTTCGGGGTCTCCGAAACGGCAGTTGAATTCAAGCACTTTAATATCTTCCTGTTCCATGATAAGCCCGGCGTATAAGACTCCCTTATAGGGCATGCCTTCTTCTCTCATACCTTTCACAACCGGCTCCATAATTTCGTTCATTATTCTTTTGCAGACTCCGGGCGTCGCTATCGGCGCCGGAGAGTAGGCTCCCATGCCACCGGTGTTCGGTCCCTTGTCACCGTCAAGAAGCCGTTTATGATCCTGAGACGGTTCAAGCGGCATAACCGTCCGCCCGTCCGACACGGCAAAAAATGACAGTTCCTCACCGCAAAGAAATTTCTCCATCACAATACGGCTGCCGGACTCCCCGAACACTTTGTCACGCATGATTGAGAGCAGAGCGTTTTCCGCATCCGTCCGTTCCGGGCAAATAAAAACACCCTTGCCGGCCGCAAGCCCGTCCGCCTTTATGACAATGGGAAAGCTTGCATTTCCGAGCGCTTCGGTCGCCTTTTCAACTTTTTCAAACACTTTGAAATCCGCCGTCGGTATTGAGTGTCTTTTCATGAAATGTTTTGAAAAGACCTTGCTTCCCTCAATTTGCGCCGCCGCTTTTGAGGGTCCGAAAACCCTTATGTTTTCGGCTTCCAGACTATCCGCAATGCCGAGAGAGAGGGGGACTTCCGGCCCCACAACCACGAGATCCGGGGTTTCTGAAAGAGCCAGAGACACAAGCCCCCGCGTGTCTGCAACATCAGCCGGAACACATCGCGCCCGCTTTGAAATTCCCGCGTTTCCCGGCGCACAGACAATTTCCGAAACAAGAGGGCTGCGTGCGATTTTCCAGCAAAGCGCGTCTTCTCTGCCGCCTCCGCCTATTACAAGAATTTTCATCGTTTCCTTTACTCCACCGTCACAACCTTGGCAAGGTTTCTCGGCTGGTCAACATCTTTGCCGAGTGTGCGCGCCACGTGATATGCAAACAACTGCAAAGCGATGACCGAGACGAGCGGATTTGTGATAATACCGCACTCAGGCACTCTTATCACCCTGTCTTTTTCATCCAGGTTCGGCAAGTCAGTCCCGGACGTTATGGCGATAACTCTTCCGCGCCGCGCCTTTACTTCGGCCATGTTGGAAAGCAGTTTTTCAAATGATTTTTCCTCCGGCGAGGGGAACACAAAAACCACCGGCATTTTTTCATCAATCAGCGCTATGGGGCCGTGCTTCATCTCACCGGCGGCCGCGGCTTCGGCGTGTATGTATGACAATTCCTTCAGCTTCAGAGCTCCTTCAAGCGCCACCGGATATCCGAGCCCGCGGCCCAGATACATCAGGTTTGAGTATCCGGAAAATTCAGCCGCGATTTCGGCTATTTCATCATCAAGAGCGAGACATTTTGACTGCAGTTCCGCCACCCGGCGCAGCTCCTTTTCCATCTTCCGCGCTTGTTCTCCGATCATTCCGCGGGCTCTTGCAAAAAACAGCGCGAGAGCGCAGAAAACCGCCACCTGTGTGGTGAAGGTCTTTGTTGATGCCACCGACACTTCCCGCCCGGCTTTTGTCAGAATAACATTGTCCGCCTCTCCCAAAATTTTCCCGAAGGGGTTGTTTGTCACAACCGCCGTCTTCGCTCCTCTCGCTCTTGCTTCCGCAAGGGCAAGGGAGGTGTCCATTGTTTCTCCGGACTGTGATACGGCGACTGCCAGAGTTCCGGGACCCAGTTCGGAGCCCCGGTAACAGAACTCCGAGGCGATTTCAGCGTCCGCGGGTATCTTGGATAGGGACTCAATCAGATAACGCCCCGCAATTGAAGCGTAATGCGAAGTGCCGCATCCGAGGAAAATAATTCTTTCAACACCCCGCGCAAAGTCGCCGTCCAAGCCTTCAAAAGGCACATCGGCGCCGTGCAGCCTGCCTCTCAAAGTGTTTGTGATGGCATGCGGCTGGTCATAAATCTCCTTTATCATATAGTGCGAAAAACCCTCTTTGTCCGCAAGCATGTAGCCGTCATCTTCAACTGTTTTTGAGGGGCGTTTTACGATGTTGCCGTCCGAATCGGTTATCGTGACGCCTTCGGGTTTCAAGACCGCCAAATCCCCGTCCCTGAGCATGGTGAATTTTCCGCACCACTCTGAGAGAGCGGGCACATCGGATGAAACAAATTTTTCGTCCTCCGTGTCCGCGATTACAATAGGCGAAAACCTTTTGGCGGCGACTATGGTGTCGGGCTCTTTCTCGGACACCACCGCAATTGCCAGACACCCTTTTATTTCGGCAAACGCTTTTCTTACGGCGTCCGCAACCGTGTCTCCCGATTCATGGAATCCGCAAATAAGATGGGCTATGACTTCGGTATCAGTATCTGAGACAAAAACTCTTCCTTCCGCCTCCAGACTCAGGCGCAGGGTTTTCCAGTTTTCAACAACTCCGTTGTGAACAACGCTTACGGGGCCTGCTCTGTGCGGGTGCGCGTTGGCGCGGCTTTCGGGGTCTCCGTGAGTGGCCCAGCGCGTGTGTCCTATTCCCGCTCCGCCCGCGGGAGGAGGGGAGCCCATTTCTTTGACAAGCCGGTCTATTTTGCCCGGGCTTTTGAAAACCGAAGCGCCGTTTTCCCCGACAATGCATATCCCGGCGGAGTCATAGCCGCGGCTGTCAAGTTTTTCAAGTCCGGAGCGAATGACATCGCATGTTCTTTCCGGAAATCCGACATAGCCGATTATTCCGCACATCAGCTTTTTTCTTTCCCGCCTGCAGGTTTGCGCCACTTGCCGATTTCTTTCTGTCTGCTTCTGCCGACGGCAAGAGTGTTCGGGGAAACATCTTTTGTTATTACCGACCCCGCGCCCGTCGCCGCGCCTTTCCCGATTTTTACCGGAGCCACGAGCATTGTGTCACTGCCGATGAAAACCCCGTCTCCGATTTTTGTGCGATGTTTGTCCGCGCCGTCATAGTTGCATGTGATTGTTCCGGCCCCTATGTTGACACGGGCGCCGAGCTCTGAATCTCCAATATATGAGAGGTGCGGGACCTTGGAGTTTTTCCCGACCGAAGATTTTTTGATTTCAACAAAAGAACCGGCTTTTGCTCCCTCCATAAGGAGAGAGCCCGGGCGCAGTCTCGCAAAGGGGCCGGCAGTTGCCCCGGCGCGCATGACACATCCGTCAAGCATTGAAGAAAACTCCACACGGCAGCCCCCGGCAAGTTTGCTGTTTTTGATTTGAGAGCCGGACTCTATTACACAGTCCGCGCCTATGCTGCTGCTATTTATGAAACAGCACGGGTGTATGATTGTTCCCCTTCCTATTTTTGTCTCAGGGCAGACGTAACTTGTCGCGGGATCAAGTATAACAACGCCGCGCCTGATGAGACGCGCGTTTACCGTTTCTCTCATAAAAGTTTGAGCGGCGGCGAGTTCCTCCCGTGTGTTGACACCGGCGATTTCTCCAAAGTCCGCAGACACGACCGTGCAGACCCGCTTCCCGCCGCGCAGAGCGGCTTCAACGAGGTCTGTGATGTAGTATTCATGACCGGCATTTTTTTTCTCAAGAGACCCGATAGCGTCGCGCAGGAAGCTGATTGCGAAGCAGTATATCCCCGCATTCACTTCTCGTATTTTTTTCTCATCGGCACTTGCGTCTCTGTGTTCAACTATTTTTTCCGGTTCGCCGCTCCGCCCGCGCACCACCCGTCCGTATCCGTCCGCATTTTCCGCAAGAGCGGTTACGAAGGAGACTGCCGCATCGTTTTTCCCGTGGTTTGACACCAGTTTTTTAATCAAAGCGCCCGTAACCGCGGGCATGTCGCCGTTTATGACGACAACGTTTCCCCGCTTGCCCGCGATGGCTTCAAGCGCGGTTGAGAGAGCGTGCCCCGTGCCCTGCTGTTTTTTCTGGAGAATAAAACGGAAGACACCCTCGTTTGTCCCGCCGGGAGAAAGGCATTCAACCACCGAGTCGGAATCAAAGCCGACCACCACAACTGTTTTTGAAGGTTTCAGAGGCGTCAGGGAAGCCGCGACATGGCGGACGATCGGTGTTCCCAGAACCGGAAGCAGCCCCTTCTGGCGCTTGCCGCCCATTCTGGAACTGTTCCCCGCACAGAGAATTACGGCATAAAAAGACAAAATTTAAGTCCGCAGAAGAAACTCATATTAAAACGGAATGTCATCATCCATATTGCTTTCAGGTATTTCAAGCGGAGGTTTGGCTGGTTCGTCGCTGGGGGGCTGTTCTCCGGAAGCTTCGCGCGAGCCGCCGAGAAACTGGAGTTCTCTTGCGTTTATCTCCGTTGTGTATTTTGTGTTTCCGTCCCTGTCTTCCCACGACCTTGTCTGTATTGAGCCTTCCACATAAACGGGCCTGCCTTTGGACAGATACTGCCCGCAGATTTCAGCGAGCCTGCCCCAGGCGACAATTCTGTGCCACTCCGTTCTTTCACGTTTTTCTCCGTCTTTACCGGTCCACGATTCGTTTGTGGCCACGGAGAAATTTGCAACCGCCTGACCCGAAGCTGTGTATTTCATCTCAGGGTCGCTTCCGACATTTCCTATTAAAATTGCTTTGTTTATTCCTCTCATAGCCCCTCCGGGAACGGAAATTTAATGTCTCTATTTTATCGTTTCCTCACTGATCGCGCAACGGATTTCTCACAGGGGAGAATTTTCAAGAGCTTTTCAACAATCCTTGCCGTC
Source organism: Thermodesulfobacteriota bacterium (assembly GCA_965198945.1). Taxonomy (GTDB): domain Bacteria; phylum Desulfobacterota_D; class UBA1144; order Nemesobacterales; family Mycalebacteriaceae; genus Mycalebacterium. The sequence continues at coordinate 12,783 of CBDAQI010000011.1, forward strand.
ATTCCCCATATTTTCTGTCCCCCGCAGAAAAACTCGGGCTTTTCCTTGCCACCGCCGCGCTTCAAATCACAGACGGGCATCCAGAATATTTGCTCAACCTCGTCTCTGACCCGTGCCTCGGGATCTGAAAAAAGCGCACAGACAAAGGGTGTTACCATATATGCTTTGCCCTTGCTCCCTGCCGAAAGCGCTGGAATTTCATCATCAAGTCTTCCCGCAATTTTTGCTTTGCTTTCAAGATCAACCCCGATTTCCTCTCTGGTTTCCCTTATTGCGGTTGCGAGCAGATCTGCATCATTTTCCTCTTTCATTCCTCCGGGGAAAGCCATATGGCCCGAAAACCTGTCCTGCGGATTTTGAGACCGTTTGATAAAGCACAGTTCCACTCCCCTCCGGCCGCGCTTGAAAATCACCATCACCGCCGCAGGCACGGCATATTCCGGTGTTTCAAGCATCCGGACTGGACGCGCGGCTATATTTTTTTCAAGACCCGCTATGAAGTTTTCATATAACATTTCACTTCAGACTCGCCTTTATGTTTCCCCATCTGTCCGTTTCACACTCAAATTCCCGTGTTATTATCAACACTGAACTGTTTTCAAGAACAAGGGCCGGGCCGTCAAACCTGAACCCCGCTTCCAATTCCGGGCGTTCATAAACCTTGAAACTTTTTAACGCCCCCCCGGCCCAAATTTCTTTCTCACGAGTGCCGGGCGGTTTTCCGCCATATGGACGGATTTCGGGTGTCTCAGCGAGGCTTTTCCCGCTGTGAAACCGTATTCTTACCGAGGTGGTTTCCACGGGCCTGTCCGGCATTGAGTATCCGAATCTTTGAAAATGCAAGAGGTGAAAAGCGGAAACAAGTTCGCCGGAAAACGGAACGGTTATCTCGTGTGACTGTCCCCGGTATCTCATGTCAACAAACCGTTGGGTTTGGAAATCGCCTCCTTCTCCATGCTCCGCCCGTGCCTTGTTTTCAAGTTCCCCCAGAGCGTCCGGCACTTTTCCGGTTTCATCTTCGGGGTTGGCAAAAAAGCTTTTCACATAGTCTGTGTATATGTCTGACAGAAGCATTCCAAGGGCCGAAAGCGCCGCCGGATATGCGGGGAAAATCACCTTTTCCATGCCGGTTTCAAGCGCGAGTTCACAACAGTGAAGCCCGGCGGCGCCGCCAAAACCGAAAAGCGAAAATTCTCTGATGTCAACCCCTCTGTCCGCGGCTATCACCCTTATAAGCCTTTCCATTGATGAGTTGACGACTTTTATGACTGATTCGGCTTTTTGCAAGACATCTTTTGAACCCATTTCAAGATTTTGTATGGCGGCATGGGCTCTTTGCGGAAAAATTTTTTTTCTTCCGCCGAGAAAACGCTCCGCATCTATTCTTCCGAGCACCACATTGGCGTCCGTAACGGTCGGAAAGTTTCCTTTTCCGTAACATGCGGGCCCCGGTTCGGCTCCGGCGCTCTGCGGTCCGGTTTTTAAAATCCCCCCGGAATCTATTCGCGCTATTGAGCCGCCCCCCGCCCCGATGGTCGCTATGTCCACACAAGGGACTCTGAGCGGAATACCTCCCACGCTGCTTTGGGCTGCAAACGCAGGCGCGCCGTCGCAAAGCGACACATCGGTTGAGGTGCCTCCCATATCAAGGGTTATTATTTTTGTCTCACCCGTCTTCTCAGCCGTTTTGAAAGCCCCGATCACTCCGGCCGCCGGTCCCGATGTGGCTATTTTTACGGGCTCATCCGCAACTTTGTCCGGCGATGTGATTCCGCCGCTTGATTGAACTATTGAAACCTTTGCTCTGCCGAGAGAGGATGAGAGAGATTTCATGTAGTTTGCGACCTTTGGAATCAAATAAGAGTTTGCGACCGTTGTGGAAGCTCTTTCATATTCCCTGAATTCCGGAGACACGTTTGACGAAACGGACACCGCGATACCGAGCTCCCTGATTTTACGGGCGGCCTCCAACTCATGGGACGGATTGGCGTAGGAATGAAGAAAACAGACTGCGGCCGATTCGGCTCCGAGTTTTTCAACGGCCTCCCGCAGTTTTTTAAGTTCTTTGTCCGAAAAAGGAACGGCAACGGCTCCGTCCGGGCCAATTCTTTCTTTTGCGCCCACCCTCATTGAGCGCGGCGTAAGACTTTTGTCTTTTTCCCAGAAAAGGTCGTAGAGACTGCCGCGGTTTTGCCTTCCTATTTCAATGATGTCTTCAAAACCCCGGGTTGTTACAAAGACCGTTTTGGCGCCTTTTCTTTCTATAAGAGTGTTTGTCGCCACGGTTGTTCCGTGGATAACTTCAAAGTTTTCCGGGAAATTTTTTGAAAGATGTGAAACGCCTTGAACTATTGCGAGGACGGGATTTTCAGGTCTAGAGGGAACTTTGTGAACCCGCACCGCACCGTCTTTGAAGAAAGCGAAATCGGTAAAAGTTCCTCCGACATCAATTCCTATTTTGAGCTTGAAGCTCATTTACGGGTCAGAATTACCCCCGTTGCGCCAACCGTCTCTTCAGTTTTTTCCGCCTTCGGGGTAAGACAGCTCAATTTCTCCTTCCGCTATCTCTTTGAGAGCGCTGAGAACGGGTTTGTGTTCTTCATTGATTTGCGAGCTTCTGTCAATTGATCTTTCCACGACTTCGGGTGAGGGAATCTCAGTTGTTTCTTCAGACTCTGATACTTCAGCCATCTTTTTTGCCTTCTCAAGGGCTTCCACTTTCTTTTCCACTATCTGTTTTGCTCTTTTCATTGCGACAACGGAAAGCGCAAATCTGTTTTCCACAATTTCCATACAGTCTTCTATCGTAACTCTTGCCATGTCAGCAAACTCCCGTGCCGCGGCCGTCTGTTAATCCACGGCTCGTGCATGTAAAGTATAACACAAATCGGTTTATTGGAAAGATGGCAATGGATACCGGGCTGGTAAAATTCGGGAAAGACGGGCTTGTTCCCGTGATAGTTCAGGACTGTGAGAATGGAAGGGTTCTTATGATGGCGTGGGCGAACGAGGAGGCCTTGAGAAAAACCGGAGAAACGGGCCTGACCCATTTCTGGAGCCGCTCGCGTGGAAAACTCTGGAACAAGGGTGAAGAGTCCGGGAACTTTCAAGAGGTCAGAGAAATACTTTTTGACTGCGATCATGATTGCGTTCTTGTGCTTGTCCGGCCCCGGGGGCCTTCCTGCCACACGGGAGAGGAAACCTGTTTTCATAACGGAGAAAACGGCCGTCCGGCCTCCCTTCCGGCTTTTGAAAAAGGCTCCATGGCCGCCATGGGAAAGGTTTTTCAAATCCTGAAAGACAGGAAGCAAAATCCTAAAAAGGGCTCTTATACAAGCGCTCTTTTTGAGGCCGGAACGGACAGAATTGCAAGGAAAATAGCCGAAGAAGCCGGAGAGACCATAATTGCCGCGAAAAATTTTAATCGTGAAGAACTGATATCCGAAACGGCCGACCTGTGGTTCCATTGCATGTTGATGCTCGCTGATCAGGGGCTTTCTCCGGCGGACATAGACAGGGAGTTTGAAAAAAGACTGGGCGTTTCGGGTTCGGAGAGAAAAAACAAAAAACCTTAAAAGGGCGGTCATTAAATGTGGGCACTTAAAAGAACAGACAACTGCGGAGCTTTGCGCTTATCCGATGAAGGACGCGATGTTACCGTTATGGGCTGGGTTCAGTCAGTCCGTGATCACGGAGGGGTGATTTTCGTTGATATACGCGACCACGAAGGCATTGTTCAGGCCGTTTTTGACCCCTCAAGGGGAAGTCCGCATTCGGTTGCGGAAGCTTTTAGAAGCGAATGGGTTGTGGCCGTTTGCGGAAAGGTTATAAAAAGAGACGAGGCGATGATTAACGATTCCATGCCCACCGGGGAAATAGAAGTGGTCGCTTCAGAGTCTGTTGTGTTAAACACCTGCCCGGAACTTCCGTTTCCGATTGAAGATGAGATTGGAGCCGATGAGCCGGTCAGGATGAAATACAGGTTTCTTGACCTTCGCAGACCGGTCATGCATGAGGCCCTTCTTCTCCGTCACCGTGTTGTTTCCGCGGCGCGCGCTTTTCTGGAATCGTCCGGTTTTGCGGAGATAGAAACTCCGATTCTTACAAAAGCCACACCTGAAGGGGCAAGGGATTTTGTTGTTCCGTGCAGACAGACTGACGGACATTTTTATGCGCTGCCGCAGTCTCCGCAGATTCTAAAACAGACTCTTATGGCTTCGGGGTTCAACCGCTACTATCAGATAGCGCGCTGTTTCCGTGACGAAGACCTCAGGGCGGACCGGCAGCCGGAGTTTTCTCAAGTGGACATTGAGATGGCTTTCGCAGATGAGCATGATGTTATGGATGTTGTTGAGGGGCTTCTCAAGCGGTGTTTTGAGGTCGGGGAAATACGGGTTGATTTGCCTTTCCCCAAAATTGACTACAAAGACGCAATCGCCCTTTACGGAAACGACCATCCCGACATGCGGTTCGGTCTTGAGCTTTGCGAGGTGTCCGAAGTTTTTGAAGCCACCGGATTCAAGGTTTTTGCATCCGCTCTCTCAAGGGGCGGAATTATAAAGGCGCTCGCATTTGAGGAGGGCTCCGCCGCTCTTTCAAGAAAAGACATAGACGAATTGACCGAAGAGGCGATTTCAATGGGCGCCGGCGGCCTTGCGTGGATAAGAATCACTGCGGACGGGCAGTGGCAGTCTCCGGTGGCAAAGTTTCTTTCGGAAGATGAAAAAACCGCGCTTCTCGGCAAAACCGGGCTCGCGGATTCAAAGACCGGAGGACTAATCTTTTTCGGCGCGGGCGACCAGGCGACAGTCAATACGGTTCTTTCTGCCACCAGAATCTCAGTCGCGCGGCGTCTCGGTCTTATAAAAGAGAATGATTATAAATTCGTGTGGGTGGAAAATTTCCCCCTGTTTGAGCGCGAACCGGGCGGACGCCTGAAGGCGGTTCACCACCCATTTACGGCGCCGATTGGCGGAAGTGCGGCGGAGATTGAATCTTCTCCCGAAGAGGCGCTTTCAAGAGCCTACGACATAGTTCTGAACGGTGTGGAGCTTGGCGGGGGCAGCATAAGAATACACACGAGGGAAATGCAGGAAGCGGTTTTGAGGGTTGTGGGAATTGATAAAGACAAAGCCGAGGAGCAATTCGGGTTTTTTCTCAGAGCCCTTGAGTTTGGGGCTCCCCCGCACGGCGGAGTTGCTCTGGGGCTTGACAGGCTGCTGATGATGATTGCCGGAAGCGGCACCATAAGAGATGTTACGGCTTTTCCCAAAACCCAGAAAGGGGTTTGTCCGCTTACCGGAGCTCCCTCGGCAATAGAGTCGGAGAGGATGGCGGAGCTCGGTTTGAGAAAAGTTGAAAGCTGACGATGTCCGGGTTGCCGTGCTCAACTTCTTTGGCGGCCGCATAGTCAAATGAATCTTTTTTTTATGGGAACACCGGAATTTGCCTCAGTTTCGCTCAAAGCGCTTGCGCAAACACATAATGTTATGAGGGTTGTCTGCAGGCCTGACAAGCCAGCCGGTCGCGGAAGACGCTTGTCTGCTCCCGATGTGAAAAGAGTGGCGCGTGAGCTTTCAATTCCGGTTCTTCAACCTGAAAGTCCGGGGGAGATTATCGCAGAAATTAAAAAACTAAAGCCTGAATCTGTCTGTGTAGTGGCTTACGGAAAAATTATTCCGCAAGCGATGCTGGGGCTTGTACGGCACGGGTTTATCAATTTGCATGCCTCGCTCCTGCCCGCATACAGGGGGACGGCTCCCATAAACCGGGCCGTAATGGCCGGAGAAAAAAAGACCGGTGTTACGACAATGCTGATCAATGAAAAACTTGATTCCGGCGATATTTTGCTTCAAAAAGAGGTTGCCGTCAGAGACGGTGAAGATTCTGAGAGGCTCGCTTGCAGGCTTGCGGCAGAGGGAGCGGCTCTGTTGATTGAAACGCTTGCGGGAATTGAAGACGGCTCGGTCCGCCCGGTTGCACAGAATGATTTGGATGCGACATATGCTCCGATTCTTACAAAAGAAGACGGACGCATAGACTGGGGAAAACCAGCTCACGAAATAATAAACAAAATACGGGGCGCTTTGCCCTGGCCCGGCGCATTCACCGTTCTTCGCGGAAAAACCCTGAAAATATTTCAAGCCGCAGAATCATCCGGAGAAGGAAAACCCGGAGAAATTTTGAAATCCGGAAGCGCCTTAATTGTGGCCGCCGGAAGCGGCGCCGTTGAAATCAAACAGCTTCAGCTTGAGGGAAAAAGAAGAATGGATGCCGCCGATTTTCTCCGGGGCGCGGATTTCAAAACAGTATGTTTTCTCGGTTGAGAACTAATCGCCATTGTGCCTTGTCGCCCACATCAATTTTGTTTTCAGAATTGAGAAATAGTCCATAAAGGGCGATTTTACGAGATTAACCGAAGATTCTGATTTGGTTACCACAATCTCATAACCCGCGCCGACCGGGAAGTCAATCTGCCCGTCAAGGGTTGCTCTGAGTTTTCGGCTTTCCGACAGGGGAGGGGAGCGGAAACGGATTTCCCTTTCATTTGAAACAACAAGGGGACGGTTCGCCAGCGTGTGCGGGCAGATGGGGGTTATAACTGCGAGAGGAAGAGTGGGGTAAACCACCGGGCCTCCGGCTGAGAGAGAGTATCCGGTGGAACCCGTTGGTGTGGAGCATATTATTCCGTCCGCCTTGAATGTTGTTATATGAGAGCCGTCTATGTGGAGTTCAAGGTCTGTTATTTTTGTCGATTCGGCGCCGTTCACAACAATCTCATTGAGCGTCTCACCCACGCGCGTTTTCGTGCCGTTTCCCTCAACACAGACCGAAAACATGTCTCTGCGCTCAACTTTATAGTCTCCGCTGACAATTTTTTCAACCATCCGCTCCGTCTCATCAACTTTGCATTCGGCGAGAAAGCCCAGTCCGCCGAGGTTTATGCCGAGCATCGGGGTGGAACTCCCGCTCAAAAGACGAGCCGCGCTGAGAAAAGTGCCGTCTCCCCCCAGAGAGAAAACCATGTTTGAGAGAGACGGAATTTCATTTGCATCGGCGAGGCCTGAAACACCTGACAGTTTTCCGAGTTCCTTTTCAACCACATGTTCAATGCCGGTTTTTTCAAACATTCTGCAAAGCCGCACAGTCATTTTTCTGACTTCTTTGCTGCTTTTCATTCCCACGATTCCTATCTTTCTGATTTTTTTTGCTCCTGCCATCACTCCGTCTCCTCGGAGGTGAGATAGTTTCTTACGAAATCCTCAAGTTTCCCGTCAAGCACCGCTTCCACATCGCTGCTTTCAAAGCCGGTTCTGTGGTCTTTCACCATCCTGTAAGGGTGCATAACATATGACCTTATCTGGCTTCCCCAGCCGATTTCTTTTTTTGAGGAGCTGAGTTCGCTGATTTTCTCCAGTTTTTTCTCGCTTTCAATTTTATAAAGCCGCGCTTTAAGAACTTTCATTGCGGAAAGTTTATTCTGGTGCTGAGACCTTTCATTCTGGCAGCTGACCACCGTTCCGGTCGGAATGTGTGTTATCCGTACCGCAGAGTCTGTTTTGTTAACATGCTGACCGCCTTTGCCTCCGGCCCTGAAAGTGTCAATTCTCAAATCTTTTTCGTCTATGCTGATTTCCACCGAATCATCCACTTCCGGAGAAACAAACACGGATGCAAAAGAAGTATGGCGTCTTTTATTGGAGTCAAAGGGCGATATTCTCACAAGGCGGTGCACACCGCTTTCGCCTTTGAGATAACCGTAGGGGTGGTCGCCTGAAACAATCATTGTTGCGCTTTTTATTCCCGCTTCATCTCCGTCCTGGCAGTTGAGTATGTTTACGGAAAACCCGCTTCTGTCACAGTAACGCAGATACATTCTGTAAATCATATCCGACCAGTCCTGGGCTTCCGTTCCGCCTGCGCCCGAGTTTATTTCCACAATTGCGCCTTTGGGGTCGTCTTCGCCGCCGAGCATTTTTTTGAATTCAAACGTGCTCACTTTTTCCGCGAGAGAGTCCAGAACTGAGCAAAGCTCGGTTTCCAGTTCACTGTCGGGCTCCTCACCGCACAGTTCGGCAAGGGCTTGCGCTTCCCGCATGCCGGTTTCCAGATCCAGCCAATCGTCAATATTTTTCTTAAGAGATGAGCGTTCGGAAAGAACGGACTGTGCTTTTTCACGGTCGTTCCAGAAGTCCGGACTGTTTGAAATTTCGTCTATTTCATCAAGTCTTTTCTGTTTGTCGGTGAGGTCAAAGAAAACCTCTTATGGATTCGGCACGTTTTTTGAGATTTTCAATATCAGGTTTTTCTGCGTCTTTCATTTATGTGATACTCCTTCACGGGCCGGTTTGGATTATACACGAAAGGGTTATAGGTTGTGCTCCATCTGTTAAGTCCGGAGCATTTGCCACGCTTGCAGTATGAGCAGCGATGCAGATATAAGTATTATTGTCCCTATATCTGACCATGGAAGCCGAAGAAGATGAGCTTGCGGCTTAATCTGGTACTCCGTCAACCCATACTTTAGCCCATTGTAATCCCGGCACACCCTGCGGGCAGGCGGATCCGGGTGGCCCCTTCTCGGCTTATACGGGATACGCCTGGCTCCAGCCTGAATTGGAATTGTCATGCGGGTCATGAGTAAACCATGCCTGATATACTGTATGAGTTGCGAAATTGATGCCAGTGGGTTCCGTCTGGCTCCAGTCGCCAAGACTGCTGGTGATCATTTTTGTTGAATGATCGTAAACAATCGCCTCGGTGGGCAGAAACGGAGCGTTGCTTTCGCCGGGGCCTTCTTCCACTGACTGAAAGATATAAACCCTATAGGGGCCTTGAGCTCCGCGTATACTTGAAATATCTCCTATCTTTTCAACCGTAACGGCTCCGTCCGCAATCTTATCGGTTGTAATTGTGCCATTAGCAATGTTCTCTGATGTAACACTTGCAACATCCCGCATGGTCATATTGGTATTGAGATGATAAACATCCAGCCATATCTTGTTATGGTCTACTCCGCCGGAAGACTGCGGCCAATAAGCAAGTAGTGTATAGTTTGTAGTTCGGCCGATAGCAACGGGTATTTCACCACCTGCCGAGTTTGTAAGAGACATTGTTAGTTGAGCAGCAGAGTCAAAGTTTGCACCTGCAGTTGTAGCTGGCAATGCTCTTAGCTTGGCAACGGAAATCCATTGATCGCTTTCTATTTTTCCTTCATCCCATACGCTTCCCATATCAAGAATAAGCCATCCGTCTACAGGGATTTCTATGCCGGTATTGACCGAACTGGTTCGGGGATCTAACACAGCAGACTGTCTAAATTCCCCAATTTTTGTTATAGCGCCACCCACAGCGCCGGAGATATTTCCGACAAATACCCATGAGGTGGGAGTTCTGACTCCGCTGTCGTCTGTTGCCTGCACAAAAATATCGCCACGGCGCACTGTCTGACGAGTTGTATAGGCAACGGAGTTTTCAGTAATTGTGAATCTTGTTCCAACCTCACTGCCGGACAGGGGTATGTCCCTGATAGCCAGTGCGCAGCCTACGGAATCTGTTCTTTGAAAGTCCGATGCTCTGTCAAAACAGACAACCATGCCACCCGCGGCATAATTTGGTGCGTTCAATTCCGCCGGGTTTCCTTCATTGTCAAAGCCTAGGAACTTGTTCGCCGTGCCATGGGCAAGTTGCACAAGTCCGACTGAATCGTCTGGCACCTTTGATGCCGGAATGGTAGCCGTATTGCCAGTCTCTGCCCAGTCAGCAACATTTGCCTGAATCCTGGCATCAACCTGTGACTGATTCAAAAGGTTTGAGGTATCGGGAATCTCACTGTCCCGCGCTACACTGTCGGGGATTTTGCTGTCCGGTATTGTGTCGGTATTTCCTTCAGTCGCCCACTCGGCCGCATTGGAAGACGAACCCTCCTTTTCCACCGGAATGCCGTTCTAGTCAAAGCCCAGAAACTTATTCGCCGTGCCGTGCGCAAGCTGTGCAAGGCCAACGGAGTCATCGGCTATCTTGGATTGTGTTACCGCACCGTCAGCAAGTTTCGGATTTGTAACCGCACCGTCAGCGATTTTGGGTGTTGTAACCGCTCCATCGGCGATGTTAGTCTCAATAACAGCGGAGTTGGGTATTTTCCCCGTCACTATCGCTCCGGGCGCTATGTGTATGCTGCCCACAGCATTAGGGGCTATCGTTCCGGGCGTAACAGCTCCGGGGTTTATGTTAACCGACTCCACAGCATTGGGAGCTATCTTCCCCGGTGTAATAGCTCCGGGGGCTATCTGTATTGAGCCCACGGAACCGTCCACTATATTGCCCGAAGTTACGGCATTGGGAGCCAGCTTTCCTGAAGTTACAACGCCGTCTCCGAGTTCAAGCGAACCCACGGCTCCGGCGGCTATGGTGCCCGAATTCACCGCGTTGGGAGCCATCTTTCCAGCAGTAACGGCTCCAGGTGCAATCTGCAATTCACCCACAGTTCCCCGCGCTATGTTAGTGGAAGTTACCGCATTGGCGCCTATCTTCTCAGAAGTAACAGCCCCATCTGCAATTTTCTGGGTTGTTACCTCTCCGTCGGCAAGGTCGGGTTTAACCTCAAAAATCTCCACCTCTATATCGTCGGTTGGAATAAAAGAAAAAAGACCTTCTCTAAAGACCCCCGGAATTTCCTTCTCTTTTGCACCCTCCCGGCACTGGTCAACGGAATTTCCCCCCTCTTTTGAATCATCGGACGCCACACCGCACCTTGCAATCCGCAACTGATGACCACCCCATTGAGCTTTTACCGCAAGTTTCGTGTCAAAATTACGCAAAACCTCTCTCGCAATATTAAACTGCCCGCATTCCAACTCCAGGTATCTGATTCCTCTTTCTCTCAGAAAGTTGGATGAAACCATACCGGCAAAAGTTTGTGTCTCTATCGGTGGGTATAGTGCTCTGGAGAAAGGATGGAACACCCTGTATTTCAATCGTGCCGTAATCATCAGCATCCTGTCTTCCGGAACCGCATAGTCTCCGCGATATTGTGGTAAGTGTCTTCCTTGGGTAATTCCACATCACCGTTAAACACACTGTTTAGTTTCCAATTTGTTCCCATAGTATTATCCTCCTATGAATTAAATTTTGGTTATGCACTGTTATAGGGAAAAACTGTTTTTGTTGGCAACTAAAAATATGAAAAAAAGATAAAAAGCTGTGTTTAAGAGGGTTGATTGATGAAATGGAAACCGGTTGTTGAATTAAAAAACGGCCAACTTGCCCCCTGTAATTATCTGCCTGACACGGAATCCGAGGTTTATGACAGAAATTTGTCGAAATACTGGATTCCCGTCCCCGTTTTCACGGGGACAAGTTTTCACGGCAATGACGAGAAAAGTTAGAATGAAGGTGGAAGTATGGGAAAACACAACAATTTACTTCCTCCGTGACTCCCATGAAAGGTTGCACTCGTGAAAATGATAGGGACGGGGGTGGCTCTCTTTCGTCATTGTTCCCGTTCTTTTAGGTTTTCCAGCACCCTTCTACGTTATTCCCGCTTCCCTCTCGTCATTCCCGTGGAAACGGGAATCCAGTATTATGTTGAAAACACATTGCGGAAGATCAGCCGTAACGCCAATTTAGAATGTTTTGTTCCGTCTGTTTCCTACGAGGTTAGTTTTTTAATTTTCAGGTTGCCTTGAGTCGCTTTTTCTCAGCTGGCGGACAACATTGTGTTTTTGAGTCATTTGTTGTCTTTCCCTGGATACCCGTTCCCATCCCCGTTTTCACGGGGACATGCTTTCATGAGGACATGCTTTCACGGTAATGACAGGAAGGGATTAGAATGACCGGAAAGCTTGTCTCATAATTGAATTTTTACTCCAATCTGAAACTCACCTGTAAGTGTGCTCTCTTAAGTGCTCTCTGTCCGTGATTATCTTTAACACCGTTCCACAATAGTCGCAGGTGAAAACAACTTTTTTCGGCGGATGGCTTATGCCGAGTATCACAAGCACCCAGCCGAGAGCGGAGTATCGTGACTTCGGAGATACAAGCGGCGAATCAAGTTTGTTGCCGCATTCGCAGATGGTATTTTCAGCCCGGTCGCTCAAAACGCCTCATTTAACCGTTTGAATTGCTCTCTTTCAAGCCGCCAGCCCGAACAGCCGCAGTTTTCAATCGTTCTTTCAACACTGTCCGATTTCGGAATAACAACCACACAATCATGGCACAAACACCAGTTCAGAGCCACCTGTGCTTCGGTTTTTCCGGTCTCTCCGGCAATTTCACTCAAGACCCCGTATTTACCGCTCCCGTGCGACTTGCGGCACAAACTTCCGCTTCCAAGAGGTGTGTAGGCAATTACCGTCACTCCCCTGTCTTCGCAGAAAGGCAGTAAATCATTTTCAATTTCTCTGTCATTCAAACTGTAGCGCACCTGATTTGAAACAAGCGGGGTGTTTCCCATATAGCTCTGCGCCTCCTCAAATTCCGCAACTGAAAAATTGCTCACTCCGACAAAACGCACAATCTTATCGTCCACAAGTTTCTGCATCGCCCTCATTGTATCTCTGATGGGGAAAACCGGATTGGGCCAGTGAATCTGATAAAGGTCTATCGTTTCCACTCCAAGATTTTTGAGACTTCCGTCCGCTGCTTTAAGCACGTCGTCATAACCGAGATTTTTCCCGGAAACCTTTGTCGCGATGAAAACATCGCCGCCCACGCACGCCGCCGCTTCTCCTGAAACCCTCTCAGTGCCGTAGCCCTCGGCCGTGTCTATAAAACGCGCCCCGAGTTTGATGCCGACTCTGAGCGGCTCAGTGCCGGCCCGGTAGTTCCATGTTCCCAGACCGACTTCGACAATTTTTACATCAGTGTTTCCCAGAGTTTTAAGGCCGACCGTTAGCATACGGGCTCTTATCTCTTTCCGTTTGTGGACAGAAATACAAAAGCTGCCGCGGCGCCGCCGGCAAAATTAGCCGCAAAATACAGAAGGAGGCCGGATAAGTCAGTAAAACCCCGGATAAAAAGCCCCGTCGCAACGGCCGGATTGAAAACCGCTCCCGAAACGGAACCGAAGGCTATCGCCCCCGCAAGCACCACAAGCCCTATCGCAAGACCGTAAAAAGAGTTGCCTTCCGTGCCCGCGGCCGTGGCGACATTCAGAACCACAAAACAAAGCGCAAAAGTGAAAAAGATCTCCGCAATCAGAAGCGTCCCGGTCTTAAAAACAACGGCCGTTTCCGGCGCGGGAATGAAAAATGTTGAAAGCAGACCGGCGCAAACCCCGGCGGTAATCTGCGATGCCGCGTAGGGGACCACTTCCCGTCCGTCCGCATTTCCGCGTAAAAAAAGTGAAAGTGTTACGGCCGGATTGTAATGGGCTCCCGATATGTGGCCTCCGGCAAATATCATAGCCATCAAAATCCCGGCTATCGCAAACGGGGCGAACTGTCCCGAAGACGCTCCGACCGTAAAAACAAGAAAGAAAGTGCCTACAAATTCAACAGCGAGTTTTTGTGTCAGACTGCGCATTTCAAATGTTCCTCCCGCTAAATTCAGTTCGCTAATTATCCGTTTCATGGACAATTATTCAAGTTCCGCGTTTCTTTTTGACAACATCGGAGGCAATGGCTACACTCAAAGTCAAATGGCAATGAAAAAGATCATAACTATTCAGCCCGACAGTCCCGACGCAAAAGAACCGCGGAGTTCCGGAGTTGAATTCAAAAAGTTTGAGAAAAAGAACGCCGCTCCCGTTGAACTGACCGAAGAAACTGTCTTTGAAGCTCTCGGAGGCGTTAATGACCCGGAGCTTCCCGTAAGCATTGTTGAGCTCGGACTGGTTTACGATGTTCAGATTTCCGGAGCGGACATCGGTTTGAAAATGACTTTGACAACTCCCGGATGTTCAATGGGCGGTATGATTGCTGGCCAAGCGGAAGAAGCGCTCAAAAACATAGGGGCAAGAAACGTAATTGTGCAAATGGTCTGGGACCCGCCATGGAATCCTGACATGATGAGCCCGGAAGCAAAACGCAAACTTGGCGTGGAGTAATTTCCTCAAGGCAGATGAATCTCACACCCGAAGCCGTTGCAAGACGGTTAAAACAGGTTAAATATCCCGGTTTTACAAGGGACATAGTCTCATTTGGGATTCTTAAAGATGTCAGCGTGGATGAAAATTCCGCCGTGAAAATTTCCCTTGTTCTTCCAAAAAACGACCCTGAAATACAAAAACAGATAGAAGAACGGGTCAGAACGGCGGTTCTTGAGACTCCGGGAGTGGAAGAGGTTTCAATTCAGACCCAGTCAAGAGAATCGTCGGGGCCGCGGCAGACCTCCGGCACGGCGCAGACCCGGCATTCAAAACTGCCTGAAATAAAAAACTATGTTGCAGTCGCAAGCGGAAAAGGCGGCGTGGGCAAATCCACAGTCGCGGTCAATCTCGCAGTGGCTCTCGGCAAAAAGAGACAGAATGTGGGTTTGATGGATGCGGACATTTGGGGCCCGAGCGCTCCGGTGATGACCGGAACCCTGGTAGAAACACCGGTCGCCACGGCCAACAAAAAAATACTTCCCATAGAAAAATACGGTCTGAAAATTGTGTCAATAGGCTATCTGATAAAGCAGGAAGAAACGGTTATATGGCGGGGCCCGATGGTGCATGGGGCGGTTAAGCAGTTCGTGGAGGATGTGGAGTGGGGAAACACCGATTATCTTGTAATAGACCTGCCTCCGGGAACCGGAGACGCCCAGCTTTCAATCGCACAGACCGCTCCGCTGAGCGGAGGGGTTATCGTCACAACCCCGCAGGAGGTCTCACTGATAGATGTGCGGCGCGGAATTCTTATGTTTGAAAAACTGAATATTCCGGTAATCGGAATAGTTGAAAATATGAGCTATCTGAACATTCCCGGCGGCAAAACAATGGACATTTTCGGGCGCGGCGGAGGAAAGGCAATGGCGGACAAGTTCAAGGTGCCGTTTCTCGGCGAGATACCGATTGATCCGGAAATAAGAAAAAGCGGAGACTCTGGAGTGCCGATAGTGGAGTCAGATCCCGACTGTGCGGCTTCGCTTGCGTTTATGAAAATTGCGGACGAAGTTCTAAAACAACTGGAAGAAAACTGAAAGAGGAGGTTGCTATGAGCGAAGACAAAAAAGAGCAGACTGAAAACCGGCAGACTGGCGAGTTGAAAATGGACTTTTCCAACTTTGTTCTCTCTCTGAATGCATCGGCGATTATGCATCTGGGAGACATTCCCGACCCTAACACAAAAGAGCGGAACGTAAATCTGCCGGCCGCAAAGCATACGGTTGACATTCTTGAGATTCTTCAGGATAAGACCAAAGGAAACCTGACTGATGAAGAACAAAAACTTATAGATGACGTGCTTTTCAGTTTGAGAATGAGGTATGTGCAGGCTACAAAGCCGGCGGAAAAAAATTGAACAGACAAAAACAGTTTTTAATGCAAAGCTTTTAGGAGCTTGCTCCTCACCCGCCCCGAAGTGACTTAGTTCATAATTTCAAGTCTTGGAATTGGTAAAAATGCGTAATTTGCTGAAAACAGAGGTGTTTTTTACAGTTCTGTCTTTATTTTTATGTCTCAATGCTTTTGCCGGAGGAGAACACGAGACCGGTATACAGCTGAATAAAGAAGGCTTCAGACCCATTGACGCCGACGGCCATGCGCCCATTGGTGTTATGGGTGACCATACACACAATAAAGGCGAATGGATGCTGTCTTATCGCTATATGTATATGGATATGTCAGGAAACCGCAGCGGCAGTAAAGGGATAAGCACTGAGAAGATTCTTGATATGCCAAACCGTTTTTTCGGAAAACCCGGACAGCCTCCGAAATTGCGTATAGTGCCGACAGACATGAAGATGAGTATGCATATGCTCGGTGCAATGTATGCGCCTGACGACAGGGTAACAATGATGGTTATGCTGTCATATATGGAAAAATCCATGCGTCATATCACCTTCAACATGCCTGGAACAAGCAGGGTCGGTAATTTCAAAACAAAAGCAGGTGGCATTGGTGATACGAAACTGTCGGCTCTGATAAGGTTGTTTGATGATGACATTCACAATCTGCATCTTAACATGGGGTTGAGTCTGCCTTCCGGTTCAAATACAAAGCGCGGCGATGTGCTGACACCCATGGGAACATACATGAATGTGCGGCTGCCATATGCAATGCAACCGGGTTCCGGCACATTTGACCTGTTGCCGGGGCTGACTTATACCGCAAGGCTGAAACCATTTGGTTTGGGAGCGCAATATGTCGGCACTTTTCGCGCCAACAGGGATAACGGTTACAACCTTGGAGACAAGCAGGATATAAGCGCATGGATTAGTTACCAGTGGCGGTCCTGGATAAGCATTTCCGGCAGAATGGTTTATCTGTACCAAGAAAATATAGAGGGGATTGACCCGCAGATAGTCGGCCCGGTGCAAACCGCAGACCCGAATAACTACGGCGGTGATACTCTTACATTATTGTTTGGGGTTAATTTCGCCGGTCAAACGGGCCTGCTTCGCGGCAACCGCATTGCGTTGGAAGCCGGAATACCCGTATATCAAGACCTGAATGGCACACAACTTGAAACAGATTTTACAATAACCGCCGGATGGCAATACACATTTTAGCGTTTCTGTCATTTATGAGGCGGAAGAAGAATTTTGATGTCGGTGTGGAGTTTAACTACAGCACGGGGTTGAAGGGAGACATAACGGTTCAGAACAGGAACTATGAGTTGAATCCCGCTGATGAAAAGGGTGTTTTGTTTACAATGAGGTTTGTGATGTAGGGGATGCTTTTCTCTTCATTTCTGCATTTTCTCTGTCATTCCCAATTCTTTCCCCGTCATTCCCCTTTCTCCCGTCATTCCCGTGGAAACGGGAATCCAGTATTCCGACAAGTCCTGCCATAAACCCTCGGATTCCGTGTCAGAGGCAGAATGACAGGGGGTATATTGGCCATTCTTTAATTCAATAATGGGTTCATTTCTCATCAACAAAACCCCTGAAGCACAGCTCCTTATCTCTTTCCATACCTCCTTTATTTGCCAACAAAGATAGTTTTTTCCTATAACAGTGCATAACCAAAATTTAATGCATAGGAGGAAAACAACTATGAATAATTGGAATCTAACAAATGTAAGCGATGTGAGTGTGGACTTGTCCACCGCAGACGCTTACCACAATGTCGGGAATTATACGGTTCCCGAAGACAGGATGCTGCTGATTACGGCGAGTTTGAACTATACGCAGTTGGGCGGCTCCGCAACGTTGGAGACGCAGAGTTTTGCGACTATTGTTTCGTCGGACTTTCTCAGAGAAGGAGGAATCAGATATCTGGAACTGGACAGGGGGCAATTTGCTTCTTCAGACACGAATCTGCACGATTTTAACGCAAGGTTTATGTTGAAATCGCAATGGGGCAGCCATCAGCTGCAGATTTCAAGAGAGGATAACGGGCAGTCGCCCTTTGCTCCGGTGGACAGCGCTGTTTACTCTGAAAGCAACAGTGTGAGAGTGCGGGTTTTTGAAGTCGGTTTGGAGTTGTCCGATGATGTCGTAACTCAATCCGCAATAGCCGATGATTCGGTCGGGTTGGAACAGCTTGCGCATGGGACGGCGAACAAGTTTCTGGGCTTTGATGAGAGCGGCAACCCGGCGGAGAAAGATGCTCCATCCGATACTACTTTATGGAGAGGTGATTGGACTGCCGGCGATTACATAGTGGGGCAAATGGTTCAACATGCCGGCAACATATATTTATGTGTTTCGGCAAGAACTTCTGCAAATACAGAGAACCCTTCAGCAGATACGAACAGCTGGTCCCCTCTTTCAGGCGGAAGCTCAACAGGAGGCGGAGCGTTGACGGGCGGGAGTTACAATGCCGCAACGGGCGCTCTGACTTTTACAAGACAGGGACTTGCGGACATTCAAGTTAACATCGGAGTAATACCGACAATCAGGAGAGTGTAAAAATGGGACTGCGATTTGAAAACTTTGGCATTGATACTTTTGATATAAGATTGCCTGACGGCTACAGCCCATCTGACGGAGACCTTGAAATACAAGGAATACAGGGCGGTAGCTCCACACAACGCCTTAAATCCACGGACGGGAGCGGGGCAAGATACAACTGGAATGGGAATGTTTTGTCTCAGGCGTATAAATCTCTGGTTATACCCGCAAATCGCTGGAGGCGAGCCTCGGTGGGAAACTGCATAGGAGTTAGGTCAACAGCCGTAAACGATAGGAGGGTTGAAGTAACATCCGTAACAGCCCTACCCATAAAGGTAAGACATAAACAGAGCGGTTCATTGTTGGATTTTCTTCTTTGTATTGAAGATTTGAA
Source organism: Thermodesulfobacteriota bacterium (assembly GCA_965198945.1). Classification (GTDB taxonomy): domain Bacteria; phylum Desulfobacterota_D; class UBA1144; order Nemesobacterales; family Mycalebacteriaceae; genus Mycalebacterium. Next base: position 31,156 of record CBDAQI010000011.1, read on the forward strand.
CAGACAAACCAGAATAAGTGTTGCAGTTGACAACGGCCGATATTCACATGCCATTCGCAATGTTTCCGCCTTTACGATTCAAGGAACTGCTTACCAGTTATTAACCAATTGGAATCACGGTGATATGACCTGGAAGTATGGTGATTTGGCAGTGAGTCAATCTAATTTTGAATTTCCCGGACAGGAAGTAATTTTGTCTTTTCCTTCCGACCAGCCGTTTGAGTTTGTTCCGTATCCGTCATGAAAAAACGGTCTGCGCCGGACTTTATCCCTCAACCAGCAGTGACTCAGGGTCTTCCACAAGTTCTTTCAGCCTGACAAGGAACTGAACGGCTTCTCTGCCGTCAACAACTCTGTGGTCGTAACTGAGAGCAACCAGCATTATCGGCCTTATTACGACCTCTCCGTCCACAACGGCCGGACGCTGCTTAATTGCGTGGAGACCCAGAATTCCGACCTGTGGCGGGTTGAGAATTGGGGTGCTCAGCATGGAACCGAAAACACCTCCGTTTGTTATGGAGAATGTCCCCCCCATAATCTCGTCTATTTTCAATTTGCCTTCCTCGGCTTTTTCCGCAAACTGCCTGACCTCTTTTTCAAGCTCCGCGAAACTCTTTTTGTCCGCATCGCGTATAACCGGAACAACAAGACCGCTTGAGGCGCCTATAGCCACCCCTATGTCGTAGAAATGTTTGTAGACAATTTCATCTCCCTGAATCTCCGAATTGATCTGAGGAAACGCCTTCAAAGCTCCCACCGATGCCTTGATGAAAAATGAAGACATTCCGAGTGAAACTCCGTATTTTTCCTTGAAAGAATCTTTGCGTCTCTTTCTAAGGTCCATAACCGCGCTCATGTCCACCTCGTTGAAAGTGGAAAGAATCGCCGCTTCCCTCTGCGCTTCAAGCATGCGCCGCGCTATGGTTTTACGGCGGGCGGTCATCTTTACCCTTTCCTCTCTCCTGCTCAAAGCTGAAAGGGACGGGAAAATATCAGCCTGTTCATGAGATTTTTCTGCCGCAGCGGGCTGCTCGGTTTTGCGTGCGGCGGCTTGTTCAACATCCGCTTTTGTTATGCGCCCGCTCCGGCCTCCGGGTTCTACGGTTGACAAATCTATGTTTTCGTTGCGGGCAATGTTTTTCGCAACCGGTGTTGAGCGTATCTCCGGCGCCGGCTGTGACGGAGAAACGGGTTTTTCCTCTCTATCCCGGGGCGGCTCGCTTTGAGGCGGCTGTTCACCGGCGGGGGCGGCCGCTTCCGCGGATTCATCTATGGCTCCAAGAGCGTCTCCGACACGCACTTCGTCTCCTTCGTTTTTACCGATCTCCGTAATCACCCCGCTTGCAGTGGCGGGCACCTCAAAATTGGCCTTTTCGGTCTCAAGTTCAACCACAGTCTCCCCGGTGCTTACGGGTTCTCCTTCCCGCTTGAGCCATTTCACCACCGTCGCTTCTATAACCGAGTCGCCCAGATCGGGCACCACTATTTCCATTGCCATTTTATCCTCCGTATTGTTTTTTGAGGGCTAAACATCAGTAGCCATCGTCACGCCGCTTTTCTGAAGTTTATCAATTTCCTTTGCGCTGAAAGCCTGCTCCATAAGTATCGCCTGATTTACTTTGTGCATTGACATTGACCCTTCAGCCGGGCTTGAATTGCGTTTTCTCGCTATGACATGCAGAGGCAGTTTTTTTGAGCGGGCGATTTTGCGCAAATAAGGGTTGAGAAACCCCCAAGCTCCCATATTTATCGGCTCTTCCTGGAGCCACACAATTTCTTTTGCGCCTGAATAGTTTTTCACCGCAGACCCTATCTCTTCAACCGGCGGATAGTAGAGCTGCTCAACTCTTATTACGGCTATTTCCGGGTGTTTCTTTCTCATCTCCGACATTTCAAGATCTATGGCCACTTTCCCGCTGCACAGAATTACTCTGCGCACCCCTTCCGCATCTTCGCCGCGCAAAGAGTCATCTATTATGGGCATAAACCTGCCGGAAGAAAACTCGTTCAGAGATGATGACACAAGCGGATTTCTAAGCAGGCTTTTCGGAGTCATTACAACAAGCGGCAGAGGGTCTTTTTTCAGCACCGCAGCCTGTCTTCTCATAACATGAAAAAATTGAGCGGAGCTTGTGCAGTTCACAACTCTCATGTTTTTCTCCGCAGCCATATCAAGAAATCTTTCAAGCCGCGCGCTGGAGTGGTCGGGACCCTGCCCCTCATATGCGTGCGGCAGCAGCAGAACAAGAGACGGAAGCTGACCCCACTTTGAGCGTCCGGAAACCAGGTATTCATCTATGAGCGGCTGCGCCCCGTTTATAAAGTCTCCGTATTGGGCTTCCCATATTATAAGAGTTCCGGGTTTTTGTATGCTGTAACCGTATTCAAATCCTATGCAGGCGTTTTCAGTCAGGGGGCTGTTTATGATTTCAAACGCCGCGTTTGATTGAGGAAAGTTTTGCAGAGGCGCGTATTCTTTTCCCGAATCCGGGTCGTGAAGCACTGCGTGCCTGTGGCTGAAAGTCCCTCTCTGGCAGTCCTGACCGCTGAGCCTTATTGGCACCCCGTCGGCGAGAATTGAAGCATATGCAAGCTCTTCTCCCATAGCCCAGTCTATTGTAGGTTCTTTCGGGTTTGAGAGGACATCCCGCCTTTTTTCACGCGATTTGCGGATTTTGTAGTTGATGGACAACCCTTCGGGCAGTTCAAGAAGGGATTTGCTTATCTCCTTCAGTTTCGCGGCCGGGAAAGCGGTTTTCACCTTTTTAGCCGCTTCCGTTTCAGGAATAAAAACCTGCGCATCGTTTTCCGTCTTTGAAGGCAGAGACTCAAAAATTCCCGTGAGGCGCTCAATATTTTCTTCAAACATCTTTTCCGCGGCGCTTTTTTCCATTACTCCCGCGCCTACACAGCGCTCGGCAAGTATTTCTCTTGCCGTCGGATGTTTTCTGATCTTTTCATAGAGAAGAGGCTGGGTGAAACCCGGTTCGTCTCCTTCGTTGTGTCCGTGGCGACGGTAGCCTATCAGGTCTATCAGGAAATCCTTTTGAAATTGCCTTATATAGGCAAAAGCTATTCTGACCGCCTCCATGCAGGCCTCGGGTTCGTCTGTGTTGACATGTATTACGGGAACTTCAAAACCTTTTACCAGATCGCTTGAATAGAGCGTGCTTCTGCTGTCTTTCGGAATGGTCGTATAGCCTATCTGGTTGTTTGTTATTATGTGCAGGGTTCCGCCGGTGCTGTATCCGGGTATCAAAGACATATTCAGCGTTTCCGCATTTATACCCTGTCCGGGAAAAGCGGCGTCTCCGTGAACAACCACAGGCATGGAATATGTCGGCTCAAATTTGGGCGCGCCGGGTGATGAAGAGTCCGTCCCGGCTCCCCGCGCCATACCCTGTATTACGGGATTGACCGATTCAAGGTGGCTGGGGTTGGGGGCCAGCACTATTTCCAGTATTTCCGAAAGCTCTCCTGCGTTTCCGTTCAGCTTGAGGGGCTTTACCGCGCCTTCATGATACTTCACATCCCCGGTCCATCCCATGTCATCCCTGAAATCCCTTTCATAAACCGGGTCTTTGAACTTTATCAATGAATTTTTGTAAGGTTTGTCCATAACATGGTGCATCACATTGAGCCGCCCCCTGTGAGCCATTCCGAGCGTTATGTGGTAAACCCCTGAATTGGAGGCGAGATGGGTAAACTCGTTCAGCATGGGGACAAGCATGTCAATTCCCTCAATGGAAAAACGGAACTTGCCCGGAAAAACCTTGTGAAGAAACTTCTCAAGCGCTTCAACCCGGGACAACTGTTCCAAAATTGACTTGAGGTCAACCGGAGCAACCGGAGGCCTAAACATCCCGGATTCCACCACATCCATAATCCAACCCCTTTCTTCCGAGTAGTAGATATGCTGAAAATCGTAGCCGGAAAAAGACGAATACACTTTTCTGAGTTTTTCAATCGCCTCTCCGGCGCTTGAACAGCCTTTTGAAACCGGACTTTTTATTATTGAAGCCGGGAGTTTTGCGAGATCTCCATCGGTCAGGCCGTGAAATTCCGGTCTCAACGCCTTATCTCCCGGCGCTTTGTGTCCGAGAGGGTCTGTTTTACTTCCAAGGTGCCCGTTGAGTCTTATTGCCTGAGCAAAATTGGCCGCGGCAACCATATTTGAAGAGTCCGCGCCCGCCTCCGCGGCTGACAAACCGCCGTTTGTAGTTGCCGACAAGCCGTTCTGATACGGAGCGAGCGCTTCAAAAAGTGCGCGGGCTGCAGGATCAACGGAATCGCGGTCTTGCAGATAGCGGTTATACAACTCTGCCACAAGCGCTGAATTCGGTCCGTGAAAAAGTTCTTCCAGCGTCATCGTGTAATGATTTCCTCAAGCAATTGAAGCGCCATTCCCAACCTGCCGAAGCAGTGCAATAGTAATACAGATTTGGGGCGTAGACAATATATATCCTAATAATTTTTTTCAGGATTTCTCCGTCCCGCTACCTGTTTTTCTTGGGCCTGTCTTTTTCCTCTATGTAGCCGGTGAGTTTCACCTTGCTCCTTACTTCGGGAGGCAGATTGCTCAAATCCGGTTTTGGCATGTCTGTTGAAAGGTCGCTTGTGAAAGAGAAGGAAGAAATAACTTTTTCAGTTTTTTTTGAGCCGCAGGAAGGGCATTTGACCTTTTTTTCATCACCTTTTTCGTATATCAGTTCGGAGAACCGGAAAACGTCCGTATTGATAAAAAACATCATTGAGCCGTCTTCAGAATAACGGACCATATCCTGCCCGCCCGCCTGCGGCTTGCCGGCTTCCGCTTCCATTTTTCCATTTTGAAGGTCTATAATCTGGGCGTTGCGAACAACCTCATTTTTCTTGACGACTGAAGACAGAGACTTGCCGTCGCCCATTATTTTTTTCATGGCCTTTTCGGCGCTGTTTCTGCAATTTACGCATTCATATTCAAACAAAGGCATTTCTTCCGGCTCCTATCCTTTGAAGTATTGATTCAGATTATCCTGCCCGACCCAGTTCTGTTGTTCTTCATCTTTTTGCACCTTGTAGTCTTTGTGCCATCCAAGGTCATCTCCGGGGCCCGGCTCCCTGTCTCTCTTGTCAAAAATCGCCTTGAAGGTTGAAAAAATCCTCCTAACTTTCTTCCCTTTGCATGAAGGGCACTTAGGAGCCGGCTCACCGGGATCCATCAATTCGCTGAATTTGAAGTCTTTCAGTTCAAGATAGAGACCCTTGCCGCTTTCAAGCGAGTATTTGAATCTGCGAACATTGCGTGACGGGGTTTTCTCTCCGAGAGAAAAAAGTTTCCCTCCGGTTTTTTCTTTTGTAACTTCTATGTAGATAAATCCCGGATTCTCACGGGAAATCTCAGAAGCGTTTTTTTTGTTAAGACCGCCGACAAGTTTTGAGATGTCTCTGTTAAACTTGTCCATGCAGCCTTCGCATTCATACTCATAAAGGGGCATAATGAATCTCAGGAAGTTTTACACATATTTGCCATTTTTGAAAGGGAGACATTTTGAAAACACCCGCGGTGAAAAATTCCGAACTGATTGTTGAAGTTTCAGGAGCGGTGGCTTCGCTTGAAATAAACAGGCCTGAAAAGATGAACTCGCTTTCTCCGGATGTTCTTTCTGAGATTGTCCGCACGCTTGAAAGATTCAAAGACGAGGGCTCGGTTCGCTGTGTTATTCTGTCGGGGCGCGGCGGCAAGGCGTTCTCATCGGGATATGATTTTTCCTTTCTCGGTTCCCGCGAGATGCTGCGCGACTACGAAAAAGACAAACATCCCCTTGCGGCCGCGTGCGAAGCTGTGGAAAACTTTCCGAGACCGGTGCTCGCCATGGTTTGCGGACATGCCTTGGGCGGAGGACTTGAGCTTGCGGCCGCGTGCGACATGATCATCTGCTCGGAAAATTCAAAGTTTTCCATACCGCCGGCAAAACTCGGTATTGCATACCCGCTTTCTGGACTGCGGAGAATCTCCGGTCTGGTGGGATTTTCAAACGCCGCAAGAATGTTTTTCACCGCGGAAACTTTTACGGCGCGGGAAGCTCTGGAAATGGGGCTTGCATGCGAAGTTGTTCCGGAACAAGAGTCTCTCCTTAATCAAACATATCAAACAGCCCGCCGTATTGCCGGCAATGCTCCTCTTTCAACGGAAGCGGCAAAACTGGGACTGAATATTTTGAGAATGTCCGCGCAAATTTCCTCTAAAAATGAGGAGAAAATGCGAAAGATCCTTGAAAAAATTCAGAACAGCGCCGATTTCAAAGAAGGAATCAAATCGGTTTCAGAAAAAAGAAAGCCCTTTTTTGAAGGCCGTTGATCTATTCACCGTATAGTTCTTCAAGAAATTCTCTGTCTTTGCTCCATCCGCTCTTTACAAGCACTTCCAGTTCAAGAAAAACTTTTTTCCCCAGAAAATTTTCAATGTCGCTCCGTGCTCGCGACCCTATTTTTTTCAGCATGCCGCCGCCTTTTCCAATCACTATTTTTCTGTGCGATTCTTTTTCAATAAAGACTTCGGCTTTTATATAAAAGGTTTTCCCCGAACGCATTTCCCTTACCACTACCGCTGATTGATACGGCACTTCGCCATGAGTCAAACGGAATATTTTTTCCCTGACAAACTCTGCGGCGACAAATTTCTCCATTTGGTCGGTGCTGCTGTCACTCGGGAACAGCTTTTTCCCTTGAGGCAAAATTTTTTTTATTATTTGAATCAAGCTGTCCATACCTTTCCCCTTGAGGGCGGAAACGGGGACAATTTCCGCAATTTTTGCGCCGAATTTCGCGGAGCCTTCCATGGTTTGAAGAAGTGATTTCCGGCTGACAATATCAATTTTGTTGAGCGCCACCACAACCGGACGGGAGGATTCTTTAATCGCCTTTACCTCACCCCCGCCAAAGGGAGCTGATGCATCCGTAACAACGAGATTGAGTTCTCTTTCAAGAGATGAGAGCGCCGACGAAGCCATCTTTTTGCCCAGTTCTCCCAACGGACGCGCTATTCCGGGTGTGTCCGTGAAAACTATTTGGGCTTCATCGTCCGTCAGTATCCCGTTTATACGGTTTCGTGTTGTGTTGGGTTTTGGTGATGAGGCGCAGATTTTTGTCCGGACAAGCGCGTTAACAAGTGTGGATTTTCCCACATTTGTTCCTCCCACCACTGACACAAAGCCGAACTTGTATTTTTTATGATTCTCCATTTCCATAGCCGTTCCCGCGCAAGCGGCAAACCCGAATTGCCCTGAAAAAATTTATTCCATTCACTTTAACCTCTGTAGTTTTCCATCAAAATGTAGATTTGTCCGAGAGTCTTGAAAGCACAAATCCCGTCCCTCCCCCGTCATTCCCGTGAAAGCTTGTCCTCATAAAAACGGGGAAAAGATTTTGAATTACTTTGGCTGTCTCTTTACTTTTTTCTTTTTTCCCACTTTTCATCAAGATATTTTTTGAGAGCGGCTTCCCGCCCCCTGTCTGACGGTCTGTAGTAAATTCTGTTCCTGATTTTCCCGGGCAGATTTTCCTGCCCTGAGAAGGCGTCTTCCTCATCGTGCGGATAGCGGTAGCCTTTGCCGTAGCCCATATCTTTCATCAAACGTGTCGGCGCGTTGCGTATATGCATCGGAATTTCAAGATAGGGGTATTTTTTCACATCCGCTTCCGCTTTTCTCAAACCCGAATACGCCGCGTTGCTTCTCGGACAGCTCGCCAGATAAGTCGCGGTTTGCGCAAGCACAATCCGCGCTTCGGGCATCCCTATGTAGTTGACCGCAGTGAAGCAGTCCGTTGCAAGCGTAAGAGCATATGGCTCGGCGTTTCCTATGTCTTCCGATGCGAGAACAATCAGCCTCCTTGCTATAAAAAGAGGTTCTTCTCCGGCCTCAAGCATGCGTGCCAGATAATAAAGCGCGGCGTCGGGGTCGCTCGCCCGCACACTTTTTATGAAAGCGGAAATAGTGTTGTAATGCTCATCGCCGTCTTTATCATAGCGGACTCCCTTCTGATAAACGTTTCTGATCGTTTGCGCGTCAACATCCCTCGCACAGATGGAAACCGCCATTTCAAGAGCGTTCAGAAGAGTTCTCGCGTCTCCGCCGCACATTCTGATTAAATCTTTTCGCGCTTCGGGAGTGATTTTTGCGCTTTTTAACGCTTCGTCTTTTTCAATTGCCCTGTCAATTATCAGTGATAAATCCTCATCTCCGAGCGGTTCAAGTTTATAGACCGCACACCTTGAAAGAAGCGGGGCTATGACCTCAAAAGACGGGTTTTCTGTTGTTGCCCCTATGAGTGAAATTTCTCCCTCTTCCACACTTTTGAGCAGAGTCGCCTGCTGGGCTTTATTAAACCTGTGTATTTCGTCTATAAACAGAACCGCGCCCGCGCCGCCGTTTGTTTTTACTTTCTCGGCATGGGAAAGCGCTTCCCTTATCTCTTTCACTCCCGAAGAAACCGCATCAATACTGATAAACTCGGCGCCGCTTTCGTCTGTCAATACGCGGGCAAGAGTGGTTTTCCCCGTTCCCGGAGGGCCCCACAGAATCATTGAGCGTGAGCCGCTTTTGCTCTGGGCCGAGAGCAGCAGAATCCCGTTTTTTCCAAGCAGGTGCTTCTGTCCGGCGATTTCTTCGAAGGATTCGGGACGCATGCGTTCGGCAAGAGGGGCCTTGTCAATATGCGACTTCATGCGGATATTATACTGAAAGCCCGCAAGGTGCATTCTCAAACGGAAAGATTCAATTTTCTTTTCGGCTATAATAAAAACCAAATGAATACAAAACTTTTGAAAAAACTTTGTGACATTCCCGCAATTCCCGGAGACGAGGGAGCGGTCAGAGATTTTGCCGTTTCTGAGCTTGCGAAATATGCAAAAGACATATCCGTTGACACAATGGGAAACGTTATAGCCCATATAGGTGGAAAAGGCGGAAAACTTGTTGTTGATGCCCACATGGATGAAGTGGGTTTTATGGTGAGCCACATAGATGAAAAAGGGTTTGTGAGGGTTCACGCGCTCGGAGGCATGGACGCGAAGGTTTTTTACGGACAGCGGCTTGTTGTTCACGGTCTGAAGACCCTTTATGCCGTTGTTGCGGCAATCCCTCCCCATGTAAGCAAAGCGGGCGGCGCCAGTGGCGTTCCGGAAATTGAAGACTGTGTTCTTGACCTTGGTCTTTCGGCGGACAAGGTGAGAAAGTATGTGAAGGTCGGGGACGCCGTAACCTTTGACACCGAGCTGCGCGAAACTGAAGACGCTGTGATTTCGCGCGCCATTGATGACAGAGTCGGAATTTTTGTCATCCTTGAAATGCTCGCCGCAAAACCGAAACCGAGTTGCGACTTGTTTGTTACTCTGACGGTGCAGGAGGAACCCGGTTTGAGAGGGGCGCGTTTGATCACGCCGGCGCTTGAGCCGGATTTTGTGCTCGTTCTTGAGGGAACGGTCACAATGGATTTGCCCGGAATCCCCGCGCACAAAACCCTTGCCAATGTTGGCAAAGGACCTGAAATCCGGCTTTCAGACCGCTATCTTGTGGCGGACAGGGAATTCAGTTTCTTCATAAAATCCGTCGCGGACAAGAAAAAAATTCCGTCTCAAATCACAGTTAAAAAAGCCGGCGGAACAAACGCGACCGCGATGCAGGTAACGGGCCGGGGAAGCAAAGCGGCGGTTGTTTCCGTGCCGACAAGGTATTTGCACAGCCCGAGTTCCGTGGCTTACAAGAGCGACATTGAGGCCACAATAAAACTGGTTAAGGGCGTTGTTGATGGTATGGGAGATTTTCATGCAAAACGGTAAAGAACTCGGAAGGATGAAAAAAATTAAACTCAGGGAAATATGGAAAGACGAGGCAGGAGATTTTACTCCTTGGCTTGCCGAGGAAGAGAATCTGGCTCTTCTCGGCGACACAATAGGGCTTGAACTGGAACTTGAGGGTAGAGAGACGAGTGTCGGAGATTTCAGAGCGGACATTATGGCGCGCAATACCGCGGACGGAACCGTTGTTTTGATTGAAAACCAGTTGAAACGCACAGACCATGTCCATTTGGGACAGTTGATGGCTTACACCGCGGGGCTGGAGGCGGCCACAGTCGTGTGGATTGCTTTAAGGTTCACAGATGAACACATGGCGGCTTTGGACTGGCTAAATGAAAATACGGATGACCAATTCAGTTTTTTCGGGCTGGAAGTAGAGTTATGGCGAATAGGAAACAGCATTCCCGCGCCAAAATTCAATATAGTTTCAAAGCCTAATGACTGGAGCCGGGAGGCAAGGGTCGGCGCTCAAAAAGAGTTGTCTGAGACCGATAAGTTTCGCCTTAACTATTGGAAGCATTTTAGAAAATATATGGAAGACCAGAACACTAAACTGAAATTGCCAAAACCTAATAAGCTACATTATATGACTTTCAGCATAGGCAGGAGTGATTTCAAATTGGTTACTGTAATCCGCTTCCAAAACCCAAAAAGGATCCAGTGTCAATTTGAGGCTTGGAGAGATTATTCGGGGCCGATGTTCAGATATCTTGAGGAGAACAAGCTGGAAATTGAAAAAGAATTCGGAGCCAGTTTGGATTTTAAAAAAACCAAAAAGGGCGGTGGTATGTCTCTGTCTGTATTTTTGCACACTGACCCCCAAAATAAGAATGAGGCCGAAAGGGAAAAACAGTTCAAATGGTTTGAAGATAATCTCATGAAGTTTGACAGGATTTTCCGCCCATTGGTAAAAGATTTCAATCCCGATGAATGGGAAGAATACGAAGAAGATGAGATTGAGTAAAAATGTGTGCGGCAAGCCTTTCGGGTATTTTCAAGACTTTTCTTTCCGATTTTCCCGGAGATAAACCGGATTCAGTTTTCACTGATTTTGAAATCGCCGTCAAAAACAAAAAATACGACATTCAGGACATGACAATAATTGAGGCGGTTCTGAAAGAGGACAGAGACTCTCTCAAAGAGTCTTTTATTGAAGGATTTTCAAACTATGAAAAGTCCGCCGGTTCGGCTGACTGGAACGCGGAAAAGTCCGCAAAGGCGATTGAGATTTTTCTTGCGTCTCTTGACGGTCTTGTGAACTATTACTATAGCAACACAATTGCGGGTCAGTTTTCCTGAAAGGAGTAATTTATGAAATACCTGCACACAATGATAAGGGTCGGAGATTTGGAAAGGTCAATCCGTTTCTATACAAATGTTTTGGGTCTTGTTCATCACCGCACAACGGACTATCCGGACGGCAAGTTTTCACTCGCTTTTCTCGGTTACGGTAACGAAACCGAGCCGTTTCTTGAACTCACTTACAATTACGGAGTGACTGAATACGAACACGGCGGCGGATACGGGCATATGGCGTTTGCAGTTGAAGACATATACGCCGCGTGTGAAAAGATTTCCGAACTTGGCGGAAAGGTTGTTCGCGCTCCCGGGCCGATGAAACACGGCAAAACTGTGATTGCCTTTGTGGAAGACCCTGACGGGTACAAAGTTGAGCTGATAGAAAGAAATTCATAGATACCGCATATTTCTCAAAAAACACTCCTGAATAATCTCTTTTTCAAACGCGGCAAGGCAACTGCCGTCTCATAAGCCCCTTTGAACAAACGGGCTTCTTATTTTTTTCTTCTTGTTTTTGCCAAGGGAAACAGTTTTTCCCTATAACAGTGCATAACCAAAATTTAATTCATAGGAGGATAATACTATGGGAACAAATTGGAAACTAAACAGTGTGTTTAACGGCGATGTGGAATTGTCCAAGGAAGACACTTACCGCAATATCAGAGACTATGCGGTTCCGGAAGACAGGATGCTGATGATTACGGCACGATTGAAATACAGGGTGTTCCATCCTTTTTCCAGAGCACTATACCCACCAGCAAAGACACAGACTTTTGCCGGTATGGTTTCGTCCAACTTTCTGAGGGAAAGGGTTATCAGATACTTGGAGCTGGAATGCGGGCAGTTTAATATCCAGAGAGCGGTTTTGCGTGATTTTGACACGAAACTTATGGTAAAAACTCAATGGGGCAGCCATCAGCTGCAGATTTCAAGAGAGGATAACGGGCAGTCGCCCTTTGCTCCGGTGGACAGCGCTGTTTACTCTGAAAACAACAGTGTGAGAGTGCGGGTTTTTGAAGTCGGTTTGGAGTTGTCCGATGATGTCGTAACTCAATCCGCAATAGCCGATGATTCGGTCGGGTTGGAACAGCTTGCGCATGGGACGGCGAACAAGTTTCTGGGCTTTGATGAGAGCGGAAATCCGGTGGAGAAAGACGGTTTGTCTTCTACTGCAAGCGGAACATTAGAATGGCGTAATGAATGTGCGGCGGGTGAATCATATTCAGGCACGGCTCCACAATCATTGGTTAGATATGCATCTGACGGCAATGTGTATATCTGCACTCAAAGTCATACTTCAGTTGCAACACAAACTCCGTCTGCAATTACAATTCCCGGTGCCACTTGGCAGATGGGTGTAGAGCGGCACTGTTTGGGTATTCGTTCAACAACTGTTGCTGATACAAGAGGTGCTGTTACTGAAATTCCTTCGTTGCCTGTTAAAATTAGAAGAAAAAACACAGGAGCTATTTTTGATTTTTATATATGTGTAGAGGCGCAAAGATCTGTTGGAAGTGGACACGGGTTACTTGGGATAACTTTATCAATTTGTGATGGTAATTCCGCCGCACCTTTTGACGATGGAAATGCCTTTAATGGTAGAAATGGAGTAAAACGACTTACTATCGGTGATATAGAAATTTCTCCTTTTGATGATTATCGTCAGTTCAGAGAGAATATGTATCACATTTATGAAGACGATACTCCGGGTGATAGATCCCAATTTGAGAATTTAGGCGCAGACGGTTCAGATGTGGTTATTTCTCTGCCGACAGACCAACCGTTTGAGTTTGTGCAGTATCCGGCTGTAAACGTTCCCGGCAGCACAGAGGGCAGTAACTTTTGGCAATTATTCAGCGGGCCGGGAGACGGATTAAAAAACACTTATTCGGCTTTTATAAGAAGTTCTTCAACTCCTTCCGTGCCGACAAGCATATCTGTAACAAACGGAGATGTTACAACCGTGGCCGGAACCGGCTGGTCAACTTCAGTGCCGTCCGGCAGTGCCAAGTTGTGGGAGGCGCGGGTGCGCTCGTCAACGGTCAGTGGAACCGTTACCGGAGGATTTACACTCATTCCATATGGATAATCCAATTGCAGGACAATGGTAACGGTTGAGGTGAAACCAAATTGAAGGGGAGGCAAAAACCTCCCCTTCGGTTTATTCAGGCGGTTTAATAATGTTTTTGAGAGGATTCTGTGGCCGCCTTTTATACTGGATTCCCGGCCCGTTTTCACAAAAATGACAGTGGTTTAGACGTCACTGAAAAGAATTTTGCTTATGACGCACCTTATATTTTTTCATTCCTACCTGAAAAACTGTTTCGCCCTGAGAGTTTTGTGATAGCCAAGAGCGAAACGGTGCGCTTCGTCCCTTATTTTCATCAGCAGAAAAAGCCCTTCCTTGTTTTTGACCGGCGTCCAGGGAGTTTTTCTGCCGGGTGTGTAAATTGCGTCTTCCCGATCATTTTTACGCCCCTTGGCAATGGCGGCAATGTCAGCCGCGCCGTAAACGCCCGCGTTCTTCATTGTATCAACCGCCGCGGACAACTGCCCCTTGCCGCCGTCTATGAGAAGCAGGTCCGGCAACTCCCAGCCGGGTTCGTCCACTCTCTTGAACCGTCTTGAAAGCATCTCTCTTATTCCCGCAAAGTCATCCTGCCCGGAAACGGTTTTTATTTTGTAGCGTTTGTAACGTTTTTTGTCCGGTTCGGCGTCGATAAATCTCACGAGCGACCCGGTTGTCTCCCTGCCTTGGGTGTTTGATATGTCAAAACATTCTATTGAACGGGGAATTTTTGACAGTTTCAGAGATTTCTTCAGAACTGACAGGACATCCTTATCCTTTTCTTCCCTGAGCTGTTTTCTTCTGAGAGTCTCCGCAGCATTTTCTCCCGCGAGACGCAGAAGTTTCATTCTCGCACCTCTTTTCGGGGCGACTATTTTTACCGAACCGCCGCGTTTTTCCGCCAGCCATTCTTCATATATATGTTTGTACTCCGGAGCGGAAGGAACCACTATTTCAGGCGGAACCCCTCTGCCGCCATCATAAAACCTTCCCAGAAACTCTCCGAGAGCGCCGGAAAAGCACACTCCCGTGTTTTTCGCCGAGAGCTCCGCCTTGTCCACAATTCCGCCGTCCCTCTGGAAAAGAACCACAAACTCAAAATTTTCTTCGTCCGCCGCCATCTCTATGATGTCTTTGTCCGTGAAACTTGAAGGGGAAATCTTTTCAAATCCGCCGTTTTCTCCGAGCGCTTCCAACTGGTCTCTATAGTATGAGGCGTCTTCGTATCTCATTTCATCTGAGGCGTTTCTCATCTTTTCTTTAAGAAATTTTACGGCGTTTTTCCCGTCGCCTTTGAGAAACGCTTCCGCTTTTACACACAGAGCGCGGTATTGCGTTTTGTCTATCATGCCGGCGCACGGGCCTGAGCAGAGACGCATATCATAGTTAAGGCACGGGCGGTTTTTGTGTCGTTTGAACTTGTTGTTTGAGCAGTCTCTCACTGAAAAAAGTTTGTGGACGAGTTTCGCATTTTTTTTCAGCCCGCCGCCGCGTGAAAACGGTCCGAAATAGGATGCGCCATCCGCATTTACACGCCGGGTTATTGAGAGCCGCGGGAATTCCTCGTTCATTGAGAGCCGCAGAGAGGCGTAGGTTTTATCGTCTTTCAACTGTATGTTGAACTTCGGTTTGTGTTTTTTAATGAGTGAGTTTTCAAGTATGAGGGCTTCGTGTTCGTCGCCGGAAAGGATGTAATCAATATTTGCCGTTTCACCCATGAGGTATGAAATCTGCGGCCTTGAGTCTTTTTTCCGGCTGAAATACGATCTTACGCGGCTTTTCAAATTTGCCGCTTTACCGATGTAAATAACCCGCCCGCCCGAGTTTTTCATCATATAAACACCGCAGGAAGACGGCAGTGATTCATAATTCATATTCTCCGGCATCACTGATTGTATTTTAACATTCGGTAAAATTCCGTTGCAAAAATACCCGGCGCATCGGCGCAGAAAAAAGGCAATGCTCCTGATTGGTCTGACTGGCGGCGAGTGGTGGATGCGGGTCTCAGGTTGTGTCACCCGCCGCGGCAAGAGGAATTAGCCCGGAAGGCTGTATCAGAAATCCCGGTTTTTCAAATTTTCCGTGCTGCGGCTATGAAAAACGCCGCAATTGAATTGAAAGACAGGAGCAGAAGATCCAGACGCAGCCCCGAAACAACATTCGGTACGAATCCGAAAAGCGACATCAAAAACAGAATTAAACTCACGGCGGTTAATGACGGAAGCGCGGTTCCGTATTTTTGCTTCCCGCTCATGATTGACAGGAGAATCATGGGCGCCATAAGAGCGGTTCCCATAAAGCCTTTCACCGCAAGTGTTATGAGGTCATCCGGGCTTTTGATTGCAAGAATGAAGGACGCCGCGCAGAAAACAAGAATTACAATTTTAACAAAAACAATCGGAGACATTCTCAATTTTTCGCTTATTCTTCCGAGCGCATTGTTTATCTCAGAGCCAAGCGCAAAAAACTGTGAGTCTGAAGTTGACATTGCGGCGGCGAGTATCCCTATAAGTGCTATTGCGCCTATTACGGCATTTTGTTCAAGGATAAGTTTTCCTATGAAGTCCGGCCCGCTTTCGGCGGTCATTGCAACCGCACCGTAAAGACCGATTATAAGTCCCGCAATTAAGAGAAGAAAAGTGAAAGAGGCGTGCAGAACCGGCACCTTGCGCCTTTCATTCATGCCTTTGAGAATTGAAAGTCTTGAAGTCAGCTGGGGCTGCGAAACCGGAAGTAGAACAATTGATATGAGGCCCGCAAGAAGCCACTGGGTTGACAGAAGACTCTTCGGGCCGGGTACGGACAGAAGGGCGGGGTTTGTGATTTTTACGGTCTCAATGAGCTCTCCAAGTCCGCCGAATTTGGAAAGAACCACCGCCGCCATTATCCATATAACGGTAAACAGCATTATTCCCTGAAGCGCGTCGCAATACATTATTCCCCTGAGTCCTCCGATGGAAGAGTAGAAAAACATGAGAGCGAGAATAAGAAGAGCCCACCCCCATTGGGGAATGTGATAGGGGACAACAGCCGAAAGAAGGCCTGACGCCCCCTTTATCTGTATGGCTATGTAGGGAACAAGAAAAATTACAAGGCCCATTACATAAACCGTCACCCCGATTCCGCCGAAAGTTTTGCGCAGCAGGTCTGAAATGCTCCGGAAGTCTGACGAAGCCACCCTCTCTCTCAGTTTGAAAGCGAGCCAGAGTGTGAAGACCGCCAGAGCCATGTCCGTTACGCCGAGGAATATCCATGTTCCCACACCGTGAACCCTGAAGAAGTTGGGCATTCCTATCAGAATGAAAGTGCTGTAAAGGGTTGCGAAGAATGTGAGGAACCCTATTATCGTTCCGAGGTTTCCTCCCGCGAGGAAAAATTCGCGCTCATCCCCTTCCGTTCCGCTTTTATTCTTTCTGTTGCCGACTACGGCAAGAGTTATAAGAACCGCCAGATAGACGGCTCCGACCGCGATGAATGTTGCTCCCTTGCTCACCTTACAGTTTATTCTTCCCTTGAAGTCAGCATTGCAACCACAAGCACAATGTAGATTGCAAGAGAAATTCCCATGCTTACCCAGAGAGTTCTCGGCAGACCCAGCAGATAGGGTTCTGGGTTTCCTTGGGGAATCACCGCCGGAATAAAAGCCAGGGCTGTGAGAAAAATCGTGACGGGAATGAAAATTTTCCAGCGTTTTGAGTTCTTCATATTAGCACTTTCCGCCGTCCGCTTTATAAGACTCTACATATTATGTAATAATGTTGCCGGGTTTTACAAACAAATGAAACGGAAGAACGCCGGGAAAGAAACGCCTTTGCTTTACATTGAAACCTACGGGTGTCAGATGAATGAGTATGACTCCGACAGAATACGGGCGGCGCTTGGAGCCCGGAAAACACCCGACCCTTCTCTTGCCGATTACATAGTGGTGAACACCTGCGCCATCAGACAGAAAGCCGATCACAAAGCTTTCAGCAGCGTGGGAAAGTTCAAAAATCTGAAACAAAAAAATCCCGGAGTTGTAATAGGGATGGCGGGTTGCGTGGCTCAGTTATACGGGGATGCTCTGTTGAAAAAAAATCCGCATCTTGATTTTGTCATCGGTCCGCGTTCAATACCGAAACTCCCCGCTCTAATAGACGACATAGAGCGCTCAAGAGAAAATGAAAGCGCGGGCAGGTCGGAAACCTCTTTTGATGTTGAAGAGACTTTTGCAATCTCCCCGGCGCATGAAAAATCAAAAGTCGGCGCGTTTGTGTCCGTTCAGCAGGGCTGTAATAAGAAATGTGCCTACTGCATAGTGCCGACCGTCAGAGGCGCGGAGATTAACAGGCCTCTGGAAGGAATAATGGAAGAAACACGGATGCTTGTGTCAAAAGGGGCGAAAGAAATAACTTTTGTCGGTCAAACGGTCAACTCCTGGAAGCATGACGGTAAAAGATTCGGAGACCTTCTGCATACGGCCGGGGAAATTGAAGGGCTTGAAAGGATTCGTTTTACAACCCCGTATCCGCGAGACATAACAAGGAAGATGGTTGAAGCGATGAGCGATGTTAAAAAGGTATGCCGCCACATCCACCTCCCGGTTCAGTCCGGTTCTGACAGGGTGTTGAAACAGATGAACCGCACTTATACCGTGAAATGGTATCTTGAGGCCGTTGACAGGCTCAGGGACTTTGTTCCCGACATAGCGGTTTCAACTGATGTGATAATCGGGTTTCCGGGAGAAACCGACGAGGATTTTGCCCGAACAATGAATTTGCTTGATAAAGTGCGTTTTGACAGCTCTTTTTCATTCAAGTTTTCCCCGCGTCCCGGAACTCCCGCCGCTGACTCCGCAGAGCGGGTCAGCCCTGATGTGGCGGAAAGCCGCCTCTCCGTTTTTCAGGAAAGGCAGAGAGAGATTACTCTTGAAAGCAACCGTGAAAGAGAGGGCAGGGAAGAGGAAGTGCTTGTGTCCGGAGAGGGCAGGCACGGAAGCGGCTGGATGACGGGACGAACAACACACAACAGAATAGTTAATTTCATCGGAGCCCCAAGCTTGACCGGAACTCTTGCGAAAGTGCTTGTTAAAGACGGCCTTCCCAATTCCCTTCGCGGGGAGCTTGTTTCGTGAAAAAGACGGAAAAAACCGTCGCCCTTATAAGTCCGCGCGGTTTCTGCGCCGGTGTGGAGAGGGCCATAGCGATTGTTGAAAAAGTTTTGGAGAAGCATGGGCCTCCAATCTACGTCAAACATGAGATAGTTCACAACAAAACGGTTGTTGAAGATTTCAAAAGACGGGGCGTGATTTTTATTGAGAATCCGGGCGAAGTTCCCTCCGGGATGCCCATAGTTTATTCCGCCCACGGAGTTTCGCGTGCGGTTAGGCGTGCGGCTGAAGAAAGGGGTCTGGAAATATATGACGCCACATGTCCTCTCGTTTCAAGGATTCACGCCGAAGTCTCGCGTTTGCGCTCAAATGGTTACGAAATTGTGATGATAGGGCACAGGGGTCATCCCGAAGTGGAGGGAACCCTCGGCCAGTCTGACGGTGGGATCCACCTTGTTGAAAATGAAAGTGATATAGCCGCGCTCAAAGTTAAAGACCCTTTGAAACTTGGATATGTTACGCAGACCACCCTTTCCGTGGACGACACGCGGGCTCTTGTCAGCCTGCTCCGCGAAAAATTTCCCCATATACGCCTGCCCAAAAAAGACGATATTTGTTATGCGACGCAAAACCGCCAGGACGCGGTGAAAAAATGGGCCTCGGATTGTGATGTTGTTTTTGTGGTGGGCTCTGAAACAAGCTCTAACTCAAACCGTCTGAAAGAAGTCGCCCAGCTGCTCGGAGCGAGGGCTTATCTTGTGGACAGCGCGGAGGATATAGACCCGGAATGGCTCCGGGGAGTTAAAAAAATAGGCCTTACGGCCGGGGCTTCGGCTCCGGAAAGAATAGTGGAAAATACTGCGTCCCGTTTGCGCGGATGGATGGACGGGGCGGTTGTAAAAGAGTTGGAAGTGGTCAAAGAAGACGTTCATTTCAGTGTGCCGAAAACTCTTCTCCGCGATTCGGAATCTCTTAATCGTCCCTGATAAAAAGTCTTTTTGACAAGCAACCGGATTTTATTTATATTAACGGCCCTGCCGGAAAAATTTATTCAACTAATTATTCAATTAATTAAAAAATTTCCGAAAATATTTTCCCCGTTTTTTCTTCGCCTCCGCCCGTTTTTTCTTTGACAAATGGCGAAACGGCATTTATCTTAAACGTCCCGCCAAAAATAATTAGTCTCTGAACTCTCAAAACCGGTCTGCGGAAAAGCCATAAAACTTTTTCCTCAAATAAAATCAGGGTTTTTTCCGCTTTGGTTTCAAATTTTTCCGCCGATTAACTTATTTCCTTTTGACAAATCGGAAGATTGCATTTATTTTAACGGTCCCACCGGAAAAACCGGCCCCGAAAAACCCCTGATAAAACAAGCGATTTTTGCCGGAATTACTTTCCTGTTTTTCTGAAAAATTCCCGATTTTTTTCTTTGACAAGGTTTGAGGCTGTGTTTAGAATCGCCCCCCGTGAAAATGATTTCCGGAAAAATCAATTCAAAAAAAATATGAGGTGATTTCTTAAATGAAGAAAATTGAAGCGATAATAAAGCCTTTCAAGCTTGAGGATTTGAAGGAGGGTTTGAAAGATATTGGGGTTCAGGGGATGACGGTGAGCGAAGTCAAGGGGTTCGGCAGGCAGAAGGGGCATGCCGAGATTTACCGCGGAGCCGAATATGTAATTGACTTTATTCCCAAGGTCAAAGTTGAGATTGTTGTTACCGACGAGATGGCTTCAGAGGTTATTGAGGTAATAAAAGAAAGCTCAAAAACCGGGAAAATAGGAGACGGGAAAATATTCATAATCCCCGTTGAAAACTCCGTGAGAATAAGAACGGGGGAACAGGGAAATGACGCAATTGTCTGAAATAAAAAACTTAAAGGAGAATTTTAATATGAACAAAAATCACGATTTGATGAAAAATATCAAAATGGCGGTGAAAAAGGCGCCGAAAACTTTTTTGTTTTCTCTTGTAATTTTTGTCGCCGCGGCCGTTAACACATATGCCGCCCCGGAAACCACGCCGGAAATGTTTACGGTTAACAACCTCTGGCTGCTTCTGGCCACAATTCTGGTCTTTATAATGCACCTTGGTTTTGCGGCTCTTGAAAGCGGCCTGACGAGATCAAAAAACACCGTCAACATACTTTTCAAAAATGTTTCGGTAATTACGATAGGTATCCTCACTTACGCTTTTTGCGGATTCAATCTTATGTATCCGGGCTTTGCCGAAGGCGCTTCGGGCTTCTTAGGGTTTGCCGGATTTGGAATTTCCTCTCCCGACGGGGCGGCGGGTCTGATTGGATACGCGGACGGCAGTTATACTTATTTTGCGGACTTTATTTTTCAGGCCATGTTTGCCGCCACCGCAGCCACAATAGTTTCGGGAGCTGTTGCGGAAAGAATTAAACTGGGGAGTTTTCTTGTTTTTGCGGTTATTTATGTGGCTTTTGTATACCCGGTCGCAGGTTCATGGAAATGGGGCGGCGGATGGCTTGACGCAATGGGTTTTTACGATTTTGCGGGTTCCACCATCGTCCACAGTGTCGGAGGATGGGGGGCACTTGTCGGCGCCTTAATGCTCGGGGCGAGGGTAGGAAAATATGTGGACGGAAAAGTCAGGGCTCTTCCCGGACACAGCCTGCCGCTTGCCACAATCGGGGTTTTTCTGCTCTGGTTCGGATGGTACGGGTTTAACGGCGGTTCGGTTCTTTCTGCTGATCCGGGTCTTGTTTCTCTTGTGTTTGTAACAACTTCACTCGCCGCGGCGGCGGGGGTTGTCGGAGCGATGGGCACAGCCTGGATCATAAACAAAAAACCCGACCTTTCAATGATACTTAACGGCTCTCTCGCGGGCCTTGTGGGAATCACGGCCGGAGCCGATGTGATAAGTCCCGGAAACTCTTTTGTGGTGGGTTTAATTGCGGGAATTCTCGTTGTTCTGTCGGTAATTTTTATGGACAGAATCAAAATAGACGACCCGGTCGGGGCAATTTCGGTTCACTTGACATGCGGAATCTGGGGAACTCTTGCCGTGGGAATTTTCAGCACAAACCCGGAACATACTTTCTTCAAGCAGATGGCGGGTGTGGTCGCATACGGGGTTTTCTGCACCGTCTTTGCGATACTGATTTTCTTCGCCGTCAAAACGGTAATGGGTCTGCGGGTTTCCAGAGAGGAAGAAATTACCGGACTTGATTTGGGTGAACATGGAATGGAAGCATATGATATTCAGAAATAATTTTAACTGAGTATTAATTTCCCCGCCCGGGGAATTAAAAAATAAGGGAATTACAAATAGGAGGTAATTAATTATGAGAAAATTTCTCAACGGGCTTTTAATTGTTTTGAGTTTGCTGGTTGTTCCGCAGCTCGGCGCGCCGGCCGCAAAGGCGGATGTTCCAATGACTCAGTTTGTGGAGGGCGTTAATATTGGAGTGTCGCTTGACACCACATACCAGTATGTCTTCAATTGCGATAAGGAGAAGGTTTCGGAATGTCCGGCCGAAAGGGGTCTTTATGCCGAACACAACGACTTCTCAATAGACGCCTTCACACTCTCTCTTGAAAAAGAGGCAGATGGCGCCGGCGTATCTCCGATGGAGAAGATCGGTTTCAGGGCGGACATTCTTTTCGGAGAGCAGGCTGAGTATCTCGGTTTCGGGTTCAACTCTGACGGAGACGGTTCGGTCAGCCCCTATCAGGCATATGTAAGCGTTGCTCCTTCGGAGAATTTCGGTATCATCGCGGGGCAGTTCACAACGCTTGCGGGCTGGGAGCTTATAGAAGCCAAGAACAACACCAACATCACCAGAGGTCTTCTGTTCTACAGAATCCCGTTTGCCCACTCGGGAGTCCGCGCTTCATATAATGCGGGGGCGTTTGACCTGACCTTCGGCATAAGCAATGACTGGGACGCGGTTGACGATGTGAATGACGGAAAGACTTTTGAGTTTCAAGCGGCTTATTCGCATTCGTCGGAAACCGGGTTTATAAACGATCTGTGGGCCGGAGCAACCGTTTATGTGGGCAAGAGTGAATTTCTGGAGAATCGTTTTTTGGAAACCAGTGTGTTTGATGCGGAGGGGGACGGCGGTAATGCTATTGTGGAAAACAGGAAACCGGTTGTTAAAGAGAACGATGTGGCGGTGGAAGAGATTTTCAGGACGGGCGCTGATGTTGCAATACCCCATAAAAACAACACGCGTACTCTCTTAACGCTTGTTACAAGCGTTACGTCCGGGAAATTCACATTTGTAGGAGATGCGGAGTTTACATGGGTGCAAGACGGAGTTGCAAAGGGGGTATACACAAAGTTTGACAGCGACAATCCGCGGACGACGACCGTTGAGACTTCGTTACTGACCGGATTGAAATACGAGAACTTCTTCCGCTGGGGAGTCGGAGGATACGCAATTTATCAGCCGAACTCCGATATGACCCTTTCCCTCAGGGCGGAATACGTTGATGACTCCGATACGACGAATGCGGTGAAACTTTTTGAAATAACGCCGACCGTGGGATGGAAGCCTTTTGGCGAAACCGAAATGGGAACTCTGGAAACCCGTTTTGAATACCGTATGGACAGAGCCGATATCAAATACTTTCGGAGCGACAGCGGCCTGAAGAAAACACAGCACGCGCTGATTTTTCAGCTTCTGTATTTCATATAGAGACGGTCTGATTTACAAAACGGCTCGCGCCTGACTTTCAGGAAAAAGCCGACCCCGATTTATTTGCGGTCGGCTTTTTCTATTGTAAAATGAAACTTTCGCGCCCGGATAGCTCAGTCGGTAGAGCAGAGGACTGAAAATCCTCGTGTCGGTGGTTCGATTCCGCCTCCGGGCAGTTTTCCCTTAAAGTGTTGACAATAGCAGTCAATGTTGGGTAGATTTGGAAAGTTAAGTTATTTTATTTAACAAAATTTGAGTGTTTTTGTTATGACTTTTGGAGACTATCTGAGAGCAAAGCGCAAGCAGAGAGGCATAACCCAGGGCGCGCTCGCGCACTACCTGGATGTTTCAAAGGTGTATATACACCAGCTTGAGACCGGCAAGGCCGACTCGCCTTCACGCGAAAGGTGCCACCAGATTGCGCAGTATCTGCGTGTAAGCGTTGAGGAAATATGGAATCTCTCCAGGCGTGAAAAGCTGCACAAGTTTATTGAAAAAGAGCTTATTGGTGAGAAAGATCTTGAGATACTCACCGATGAGGAGAGATATCTTGTCAAGTTATACAGGGTTCTTGATGACGAGGTAAAAAAGGACTTCAATGGGATGGTCTTTATGTTGTTCAAGCATTATGAGAACTCTGAGGCTAAAAAGATACTTGAAGAATTTCTTAAATGCGCCTGATTATAAGTTTTATTGACAGACTAAATCTTTTCTTCAAAATTCTCTTCATAGAAGCCGCCATTTTTTTCCTTATCGGCGCAGTTTTCTACAGCCAGTTCAGTAGCGCCAAATCCGATGTTATAAGCAAGACCGTTGCGGCTTCGGAGTTAATTGGCGATGAGGCGGCGGAGTTTGCCGTCCACCACCCGAACCCGACAAGTGAAGAATTCTACAATTTTCTCAGAAACAAGCACGGGGCCGCCGGAGTTTTCAAAACATTCAATGTTGTTCCCTCTTCATTCGGGGTCGTATTCACAAAAGAAGCCTGGGAGGCAAGGCAGGCAAGAAGCATGTATTCCGACAGAGGCTACGGCGTCAGTGACAAGGGCGGGTTTTTCTCCGTTTCCGTTCCGTTTCTGGTGGGTGTGGATGGGAACCCATACGGAGTTGTTACGATCAACTCGTCAAAAACACTTATTATGAAACAGGTCTTGAAAGACCACCTTCTTTTGTATCTGGCGCTTTTTGTTGTTTTGAACAACCAGGTCTTTATTTTGCATTACTTCGCCACAAGGAAACAGAAAAACATAATAGACAAGCACTATGCCAGGCCATACCTTAAGGTGCATTCCATCGGAGCGCTGAAGGTTATGCGTAAAATACTTGAGGAGATCATTGAAGATCACCCCGGAGAACCGGCAAAGAAAGAGACGGCACATTCTCCGGAAGACGAAAAAAAAGCCGGATCAAAAAAAATAATTCCCCTTTCCCAATTCCTTTCGAGAAAAAACTGAACAAATGAATCTCTCCCGATTCATGGGAGTTGAGGGCCGTATCAGCGGATTGTTAAAGCCCGCCGCACCCGCGGTTGGAGTTGATATAGGCTCGCATTCAATCAAGATTGTTGTTTTGAAAAAAGCCTCCGGAGCCGAGGCGGATTTCTCCGCGACCGCCGGAGAGTTTTTTCTTGATTCCGGTCTGCCTGATTCTGTTGCTTCCGGTCTGTTGTTTTTGCGGGATGATTTCGGACTGAGTGGCAGAAAAGCGGCCGTTGCGGTTTCCGGCGGTTCGGTTTTTACAACCCCTTTGAAAGTTCCCGCCTCATGCGCGGGCTGTCCAAAAATGACGGAAGAGGCGGTTTGCTCTCATTTAAGCAAATTCTTCCCCGGTGGCATGGAAGCCTACGGCTGCGGTTTTTATCAGTATCCGGAAAGTCCGGAAGATATTGTCGCTGCGGTTGTGAAAAAAGAAGCCGTTTCCGAACGTGCGACCGCTCTTTCAGAATCGGGTATTATTCCCGCCGTTATTGACTATGAAGGATTTGCCGTTATTAACGCATACAACCACTCTTTTGAACGGGGTCCGGTCTGCGGCGATTCGGACGGTCTGACGGTTTTGCTCAATATCGGGCATTCGTTAATCAATTTCTCAGTTCTTGAAGACTCAAAAACCGTTTTTACAAGAGACATTTTCTACGGTTCCGGCAAACTGACTTCCGAAATTGCTCTTCTGTGCAATATGAAAGCGGATGAAGCGGAATCCGCAAAAACCTCTCTTTGCGAAACTGACGACACGGGACTTCTGGATGCCGCACGGAATTTCTCTCTAGAGGCGGCTCGGGAAGTGAGGTGCAATCTTGAGATGTTTGCCGATTTGGAAAATAAAAAAGTTGCAAAAGTGGTTCTTTCGGGCGGAGGCTCGCTTCTTCACGGTTTAAGTGACACTTTTTCCGAAATTCTCGGAGCGGATGTTGAATATGCGGATCCTCTAAAAGGTTTTTCCGCCGGGGATGAAGGCTATTTAAGCGGATTGTCACCGAAAACCGCCGTTGCGTTTGGTCTCGCGCTCAGAATGACGGATTGAGTGTGAAGTGATAAAAATTAACTTTAATAAAAGAAAGATACGCAAAAGACGCCGGATGGCCTTTGCCATTGGTTGCGTCGCGCTTGCGGCCACTCCCTTTGCATATTTGAAAAGAGTGGAAATTACGGGAGCCGTGCCCGCGCTCGGAAATCAAAAAAGTGTTGTCCGCAGCCGGACCTCTTCTCCGGAAAAATCCTCCGTGTCATACAAAAGAAAAACCCCCGCGGGAAAAAATTTCAGAGTGGCGGGTTTTGTCAGGTTCGGCGACAGAGACTTTGCAATGCTCATTTCCAAAGGCCGTACCCTATGGGTGGAGGAGGGGCATAGCGCGTTCGGATTCAAGATAGCAAAAATAGAGGAGGAGGGGGTTTTCACTGAAAGTGGTCCGGAGACGGATAAAAAGATTTTTTCCCGTTGAAAAAATGAGAAGAATAAAAGTTTTATTTCCGTTTTTTTTGTTTCTTCTGCACGGTTTTTATGTTTTCCGGGCCAGCGCCTGCCAAAGACGGTCCCGTTTATGAAAAAGGGGCTCCCTGGGCTTTTGACTTCCGTAATTTATCTTTCGGCCCGGACGAGCCCGTCTACAGAGGCGAGAAGGGAACCTTCATATACAGGGGGGCAAATGTCCGCGAGGTCATAAGACAGATAGCAAAAATCGGCGGTTTCAACATTATCATCACCGGGGATGTGAGCGGAACGGTTGACATGAAACTCAGAGACGTTCCCTGGGATCAGGCGCTCTCCGTTGTGCTTGCCGAGAGCGGGCTCGGCGCTTTTGTGGAAGGCAGTATAGTTAAAATTTCATCCCTTGAGAGCATAGGAAAAAGGCGCAGGGAAAAATCGGACACGGCTTCGCTTGTTGAGAAAACCGAGAAGCTTGTTTCCAGGCAGTTTTTCGTAAACTACGCTGCGGCGCGCGACATGGCGGCCGGAGTCAAACCTCTTCTGACAAAGAGGGGTAGGTTTGCCGTTGATGAAAGAACAAACAGCCTGACAATTCTTGAGACGCCGCTCAATATGGCGAGAATCTCCGAAATCATAGAATCGCTTGACAAACCCACTCCGAAAATACTTATTGAGTCAAGAATAGTTCAGGCGGGCACTGATTTTTCGCGTGAACTCGGAATTCAGTGGGGAGTTCATTACACAAGCAAAAAAACCGGGGCGCGTTTCCCTTCAAACATACAGATTGGAGGGACAAGAATAACAACCCCCTTCGGCAGCGTCGGCGACGGTTTTATAGTTGATATGCCGGCTTCGGCGGGTTTCGGAAGCGGCGGAACCCTTGGGGTTGTTCTCGGAAATCTTGCCGGAACTTTTGACCTTGATGTGCGGCTTTCCGCGCTTGAAGACAAGGGAAAGGTGAAAATACTTTCCTCGCCCAAGATCATAACGGTTGACAACTCGGTTGCGAGAATAGAACAGGGAATCTCAATTCCTTTTTCAACCGTGTCGGAGCAGGGCACGCAAACGGAATTTGCGGATGCGACTTTGAACCTTGAGGTCAGACCCAAAATCACAAACGACGGCAATATATTCATGTATATTTATATTACTGACAACTCACCGGACGCCACTTTTTCGGTCGGCTCCCGGCCTTCAATCAGAAGAAACGAAGCGAAAACCAGGGTTCTCGCGGAAGACGGAGAGACTATAGTCCTTGGCGGAATAGTTACCACAACGGCAAGCAAAATCAGCACTAGAGTGCCTTTTCTTTCTTCAATTCCGCTTCTCGGCGCCGCTTTCAGGAGCTCAAAAAGGCAAACCGTGGAAAGAGAGCTTATTCTTTTTATAACGCCGCGGATAATTCTTTAGAGAAAATTTTATGAGTCCGGACGGTCTTCCGAAGACGGCAGAAAACCCGTAATCAAAGCCACGGCGGCCGCCAGCCCGCCGACTCCGCCGATAATTTTGAAATACAGCTCCCAGTTTATGTGTGTGTTCAATGATATGCCGTATCCAACTACGAAAAAAATAAAGGCGACTACGGCTATGCTTCCGGGGATATTTCTTCTTAGCATTGTTTTTGAGACCTCCGAGCTGTTGTCCCGCAATTTATACAAACTGATTTTTATTTCAAGGGATTCCCAATACGCTTATTCCGTGTAGAATAAAAGACGAATGCAAATTTTCTCAGATCCGTTCGGCATCTCAATTTTTCCAAGTCGTTCCTTAAGCAGCTTTCCGGTTTTTATCGCCCGTCTTTTTCTTCTTGAGGCCATAGGGGTTTGTGCGCAGGGCGGGCGGGTTTCGGGGATTGCCGGCGGAGACGCCAAAATCTCCGCTCCCGGAAGTCTTTTGTCCGGGAGAAAGGGGTATCCCGGAATTTCCCCGCGGCGGATAATATGGCGGTGAAACGCACAAGACACCGTCCGGCGCCGGTCTCCGTGCGTGCGCCGAAAAAATCTCCCGGAAAAAAGCCTGCGGAACTCCCGGAACTTTTTCTCGCAAAAGCAGTAGCTTCGCCCGAAGGCATGGTTCTGGTTCCCAGAAGCCGTGATTTTTCATCTGTTGTCGTTGAAAAATCATCACAGAAACTCAGAAACGGTTTTCTTATTCTGGTCAGAAATGTCGGCAAACGGAAACAATACGGTAAAGAGCTTGTTCCCGTTGTGAAAGTGGAAAAAATCATAGGCAGAGCGGGGGAGTTTGAAGCCGAAAAAAAAGCCGTTGAATACAAGTATTCACTTCCCGGAGATTTTCCGGCCGCCGTTTTGAATAATGCTGAAGAGGTTTGCCGGGTGCGTCCTTCGCAGGCGGCGTCCGGCAGGGTTGATTTAAGAAAAAAGACCATATTCACAATAGACGGTGATGACGCCAAAGACTATGACGACGCCGTCGGCATAAGAAAAAACGGTTCGGGGTTCACTTTGTGGGTTTGTATCGCCGATGTTTCACACTATGTCAAAAAAGGCGATCCTCTTGACAAAGAAGCGCTTCGGCGCGGCACAAGCGTTTATCTTGAGAATCGCGTCATACCGATGCTTCCCGAGACACTTTCAAACGATCTTTGCAGTCTTGTGCCCAATAAAGACCGTCTGACAAAAACCGTTGAGATGGAATTTTCCCGCAACGGCGTTCTTGGAGATTTTCACATTTATAACAGTGTAATAAAAAGTTCCGCGCGCCTCACCTATTCGCGTGTTACGGAATTTCTTAATCGGGGCAAGGCCGGAGACCTCCCGCCTGATATCAGAAACAGTCTCAAGATGATGAAAGACCTTTACATCAAAATGAAAAAACTCAGCCTTGAAAACGGAGAGCTTGATTTTGAACTGCCGGAGCCGGAAATAATCAGAGGCGCGGACGGCAGTGTGAGTGAGGTGCGCAATGCGGAGAGGGGCGTTGCCAACATGATTATTGAGCAGTTTATGATAGCCGCCAACAGAGCGGTCGGCTCGCGTCTTTTTGAGAGCGACGGATGCGGGGTTTACAGAATCCATGAACCTCCGACGGAGACTTCCGTTTCCGAACTTTTTTCAGAACTCCGCAGGCTCGGATACAAGGCTCATTTGCCCGAAAACGGCGAGGTCGGCAAATCAATTCAAAAACTGCTTTACGATTTCAGAGGCAGAAAACAGGAAAGCGCGGTCAAGATGCTGACGCTGAAATCCCTGCAGAGGGCGGTTTATTCAACGCGCGAAATCGGCCATTTCGGACTTGGTATTGAGAGATATTCGCATTTTACTTCTCCCATCAGAAGGTATCCGGATCTTATTGCTCACAGGATGGTTGAATGTCTGGTAAACTGCGGGAAAACCGGTTTTTCACGCGATGCTCTTGAGGGTATATGTGAAAAGACTTCGGTTCTTGAGAGAAACGCGGAGAGGGCGGAGAGGGAGATAGTCGGGCTTGAGACCGCAAACTTTATGAAAACTCTCAAGGGCAGGGTTTTCACGGGAAAAGTTATCAGCATTCTGCCTTTCGGGATGTTTCTTGAGTTGGGTGAAATTTGCGCCGAGGGTTTTGTTCCGCGTGAGATGATGAAAAGGGGCGGTCGGAGAAAATGGTTCAATTTGGGTGATGAGGTGAATTTAAGGGTTGTGGGCGCTGATTTGGAAAAGAGAAGAACTATTATGGAGCCCGTATAAAGTCCGGCGGAGGGAAGGGGATTCGAACCCCTGAGAGCCCTGAGGCCCCACTGGTTTTCGAGACCAGCGCCTTCGTCCGCTCGGCCATCCCTCCGGGGGTTAAGTTACACACGGCGGGCACTGCGGGCAAATTGCCGTTAGTCTAAATGCCGGATTCCACCCCGTTTTGATATGAGACAGTTTTTTACATGGGGCACGTTTTTGCGTAAATGATTTTCTTTGTCATTCCCAAACTATTTGCCCGTCACTCCCGCAGAATCGGGAGTCCAGTAATTTAGCTGTATTTCAGCCGGAGTTTATACCCCGAAGGGTAAGGGAATGACAACAGGTGATGACTCAAAGCCATATTGCATAATGGTTTTTAGCCGGATAACTCACGATAGCGAAAGCAATCAACCGTATGGTCATTGACCATACCCACCGCTTGCATAAAAGCGTAACAAATTGTTGAACCCACAAAGGTAAAACCGCGTTTCTTTAAATCTTTAGACATTTTATCGGATACCTCGGTATTGGCCGGTATTTCTGATAATGACCGCCATGCATTCTGGATCACTTTGCCGTCGGTAAACTGCCAGATGTAATTATTAAATGTGCCAAATTCCTCCCGCACCTTAATAAAAGCCTTTGCGTTTGTTACCGTGCCGTTTACTTTGAGTTTATTTCTAATAATACCGGGATTATTCATCAATGACTTTATCCTGGTTGCTTTATAGTTTGCGACTTTATTAAAATCAAACCGGTCAAACACCTCGCGGTAAACCGGGCGCTTGCGTAATACCGTGATCCAGCTCAAACCGGCCTGGGCAGCTTCCAGAACCAGAAATTCAAATAATTTCCGATCGGTATGGACCGGGACACCCCACTCCCTGTCGTGATACTTAATATTGAGTGTGTCATCCCCACACCATTCACACCTAATCATGGCAAGCTTCCTTCATTGTTATTCAAATCAAAAAATTATTGATGATACTTTAACATTATTTTGTACCTGTTTATGTGGCTGATAGATTTTGTCGTTTGGGTGGGTGGTGATAAAGGATTTGAAGGAGAGGGTTTTGGGTTTTCAGGGGGAAAAGGCGAAGATGGTTCAGCTTTCCTCCGTCATTCCCGCCCCGTTTTCACGGGGACAAGTTTGCGCGGTAATCCAGAATAACACTGAGAATACCTTCAAGTCTTCTGATTTGATTTTTATTTTTATATGTGCAATTTTCCGCGAGGGGGGTGCCGGGTGTAATTTTTGCGATTATGAATACTGGATTCCCGTTTCTTTTCCGTCATTTCCGTTTTTTCTTTCGTCATTCCCGTGCAAGCGGGAATCTAGCATAACGCTGAGAATGCCTTCAAGTCTTCTGATTTGATTTTATTTTTATATGTGCAATTTTCCGCGAGGGGTGCGGTGTGCAATTTTTGTGATTATGAATACTGGATTCCCGTTTCCACGGGAATGACGACGGGGGTGTTTTTCTCGTCATTTCCGCGAACGCATGTCCCCATCCCCGTTTTCACAGGGACATGCGTTCATGAGGACAATCTTCCACGGGAATGACGAAGGAGGTGTTTTTCTGTCATTCCTGCTTTTTCCCCATCATTTCCCGAAAGCGGGAATCCGGCATAACAATATGAATGCATTTAACTTTTCGGATTTTCATTCTTGCTTCTGCGGTTACAATCTTTTCCATGAATAATACTATTGCTGATTCCTTTGCTTCCGGTATTGAAAGAACCGCTCGTGAAATTCCGGATTCCCGTTTCCCGGGGTGGCAAAACTCCGCCGGAATATAGTGGTAAACACACTGTCGCCAAATGAAATACGACGCAAAAAATAAAAAAGACGTCCCGCCACCAGTGCCGGAGCCGGAAGAATTTTTCCCCGAAGCGGTCATTGTCGGAGAAAAAACTTTTATGAATCCCGATGATGTCGCGTCTTATTTTCTCCCCGGAGGAAAAGTGGAAAAAACCTTTGGCGAGGGATACGAATTCAGAAAACATCAACAGTCCCTTGTGCGCGAAATCGCATCGGCTTTCAACGGCGACCACTTCTCGCTTCTTGAAGCGCCCACGGGCATAGGAAAAACGCTTTCATATCTTCTGCCCGCAGCCAAATGGGCTGTTTTGAGCGGAGAGAAAGTCATTATTTCAACAAACACAATCAATCTTCAGGATCAAATTATCAGCAAGGGTATTCCTCTTCTTGGCGATGTTCTTGGACACAGGGTGGAATACGCTCTGGCAAAAGGGATGAGAAATTATCTGTGCCTGCTTCGTATGAATGAAGTGAAAAGCGAACTGCCGTTTGGACAGGGTTCCCGTCATTCCCGCGAAAGCGGGAATCCAGTATCGGGAGAGGCTACCGGAGAACTCCGGACTCCCGAAGTGGTTTCCAAAGAGACCGGTTTGCACGGAAATGAAGAAATAAACCGCACAGACTTCGCGCGGGACGGGGAGGACGAGGCGCGGAGAATAATTGAATGGGGAGAGAAAACCCGCGACGGTTCGGTTCCTGATATGGGCTGGACTCCTTCTGAGCGCCAGTGGGACAGGTTTGCCGCGGAAAGCGAAAGCTGTGTGAGAAGAGACTGCCCGCACTACGGCGAATGTTTCTTTTTCAAGGCGAGAAGGAAAATTGCCAAAGCTGACCTGATAGTTGTCAATCACCATCTTCTTTTTGCTGATATTTCCATCAAACATTCGGCGGGAAAAGATGACGCGGGTGTTCTGCCCCCGGCGGGCAGGCTTGTGATAGACGAAGCGCATAACATCGCAGGCTCCGCCACGGTTCATTTCACATTGAAGACATCCAGCCTCGGTGTTGCGAAAACTCTGAACCGTCTCACGCGCGCGGCTTCCCGCTCAGTCCGTCTCGCCGCAATGAACGGGAGCGCCACGGACGGACGCGTGTTGGAAATCCTTTCCGCAATGCGCAAGGTTCTGCTGCCGAGGATAAAAAAAGTGGAAAAGTCTTCCGGGCGATTTTTTGAATCACTGCGCAAATCCTTTGAAAAGGTCTCCGGAAAGGGGGTTCGTCGTTTCAGTGTTCGCGTTATGGATAGTGATCTTGAACAAGGCGGCCGGTGGGAGCAAGCCGCTTCTCTGTGTCCGGAAATGAGCGCCGGCATGGCGGATCTGTCGGGCGAGGTGAGCAAAGCTCTCGCCGTTCTCGGCGAATCGGGGGGTGATGAAACTGTCGGTATTACGGCTGAGTTGAAAGCGGTTTTTGCGGGTCTTGTTCGTCACTGTGATGTGATACGCAGTTTTGCCGACACGGGAGTTTCCGCGGGATTTGTAAAAAGTGTTGAGGCGGGTGGGAAAAACGGAAGGAAGTTTGCGTCCGTCTCAGTTTCTCCGGTTGACATAGCCCCGTATTTGAAAGAGCAGCTTTATGACAGGTGTAAAACTCTGATACTGACTTCCGCTACACTGAGGGAAAAAAACGGTTTTGGGTTTCAGAAACGCTCTCTGGGGCTTGAAGAAAATGACAGGTTGGCTGAAATTGCGGTGTCTTCTCCTTTCAATCATAAGAGGCAGACGCTTCTCGTCCTGCCGGATGACTTGCCCGGGGCGGAGTCCGGAGAGGCTCATTTGAAAGCTCTTTCAGAAGCGATTTTTGATTTGACTCGGATTTCGCGCGGCGGCGCGCTTGTTCTTTTCACTTCTTATCAGCTTCTGGAAAAGGTGAGCGCCGCCTTATCCCCTGAGATTGAGCGGCTCGGCCTGAAGGTTTTGACTCAAGGGGATGCGCCGAGGGAAAGACTGCTCGCGGATTTCAAAGAGGACGGAAACGCCGTGCTTTTCGGCACTGACAGTTTTCGCGAAGGCGTTGACATTGCCGGAGACGCGCTGCGGCTTGTCATCATCACGGCTCTGCCGTTCAATTTTTTCAAATAACAGACCCCGGCGGACGGGTTCTTCATGAGGAGAGAAACGTTATAGGCAAAAGCTTTGTAAACTGGTTCGGGTTCAGCGGGCTTCCGGCTCCGCATGGCGGCTGGCTGGGCGTTACGGGGCAAATTACACTCTTTTAAGAAACGGACGCGCCGTTATTTATGAAAAAACTGATGTTTTTCTTGATAATCCCCGTATTCCTTGACAATAATGCCGTTACCGGATAGAAATAGCGCTCTGTTTTTCAGGAAACGGAAGCGGAAATAAAGTAATGCCGAGCGTAAATCAACTCATAAGAAAAGGCAGGAAACGCATGGTCGTGAAAACCAGTTCGCCCGCCCTTCAGAACAACCCCCAGAAAAGAGGAGTTTGCGTGAGGGTTTACACCACGACTCCGAAAAAACCAAACTCGGCGATGAGAAAAGTGGCGAGAGTGAGGCTTACAAACGGCATTGAAGTGACGGCTTACATACCGGGGGAAGGGCACTCGCTGCAGGAGCACTCCGTTGTTCTCGTCCGCGGCGGCAGAGTGAAGGATCTTCCCGGCGTCCGCTACCATATCGTAAGGGGTTCGCTTGACTCAACAGGCGTTGAAAACAGACGCAGAGGGCGTTCAAAATACGGCAGCAAAAAACCCAAATAGAGTGAAAGAAAATGTCCAGAAAAAGTTCATCATCAAGGCCCAAAGCTGAGGCCGACCCGCGCTTCGGCGATGTTTTTATCGGGAAATTTATAAATTCTCTTATGCTTGACGGGAAAAAAAGCAAAGCGGAGAAAATATTTTACGATGTTATTGATTTAATAGGGGAGAGGGCTAAAACCAAGGAGCCGATCAAGGTTTTCTTCTCGGCCATGGACAATGTCAAGCCGTCTCTGGAAGTAAGGTCAAGACGGGTCGGCGGAGCGACCTATCAGGTTCCGATGGATGTGAAGCCGGTTCGCAGAAACTACCTTGCAATACGTTGGCTTCTTGACGCGGCCCGTAAGAGAAAAGAACACGGAGTGCGTGAAAAACTGGTTGCGGAGATACTTGACGCTTCCCAAAACCGCGGAACGGCGATCAAAAAGAGGGAAGACACCCATAAAATGGCCGAAGCCAACAGAGCTTTCGCCCATTACAGATGGTAAGAGAGAGGGGCAAATGGCGGAAGAAACTAAAGTCCCCATGGAGAGGGTGCGCAACATAGGGATTGTGGCGCACATAGACGCGGGAAAAACCACCACCACCGAACGCATTCTTTTCTACACCGGGCTTACCTACAAAATAGGAGAGGTTCATGAAGGCACCGCCACCATGGACTGGATGGAGCAGGAAAGAGAGCGCGGCATAACAATTACCTCAGCCACTACGACCTGTTTCTGGGACGACCACAGAATCAATATAGTTGACACCCCCGGACACGTTGATTTTACGATAGAAGTTGAGCGTTCGCTGAAAGTGCTTGACGGCGCCGTCGTCGTGTTTGACTGTGTCGGCGGTGTTGAGCCTCAAACCGAAACGGTCTGGAGACAGGCTGACCGCTACGGGGTTCCGAGAATATGCTTTGTCAACAAGATGGACAGAACCGGAGCGGATTTTTTCAAGGTTGTCAAACAGGTTGAAGAACGGCTCAACGCGCGTCCTGTATATATGCACATACCTTGGTTTGAGGGAGAGGAGTTCAGGGGAATAATAGACCTTGTCTCATGCAATCTTGCAGTCTGGGACGGGGAATCTCTCGGAGCCAAATTTGAACTGAAAGACATACCGGAAGACTGCCGCGAGCAGTTCCAGACCGGCCGCAAGCAGCTTCTTGAAGCCCTGTCTGATTTTGACGACTCCATAATGGAGGCATATCTGGGAGATGAGGAATTGGACACTGCGTCCGTTAAAAAAGTCATAAGAGAGCAGACCATAGCGCTGAATATCATTCCGGTGTTTTGCGGTTCCGCTTTCAAAAACAAAGGGGTTCAGCTTCTGCTTGACGCCGTTGTTGACTATCTTCCCTCTCCGGTGGATCTTCCGCCGATTGGCGGCAAGAAGGAAGACGGCTCTGATGATGTCAGAGTGTCAGACCCTGATGCGCCTTTCTCAGCGCTCGCATTTAAGATCATGACCGACCCTTTTGTGGGGCAGCTTACATATATAAGGGTTTATTCCGGGAAGCTGATTTCAGGCAGCACGGTGCTTAACTCAACAAAAGGGAAAAAAGAGAAAATAGGGCGTCTGGTGAGGATGCACGCCAATAAAAGAGAGGAAATCAAAGAGACCGGCGCGGGCGGAATAGTGGCCGCGGTGGGTCTTAAAACTTCCGTAACGGGAGACACGCTCTGTGATCTGCAGAACCCGATTGTTCTTGAGAGTTTGAACATATCAGACCCGGTCATATCAATTGCGATTGAGCCCAAGTCAAAGGCCGATCAGGAAAAACTGGGAATGTCACTTTCAAGGCTTGCTCTTGAAGATCCCTCTTTCAGGGTGAAGAGCGATGAGGAAACCGGCCAGACTGTCATATCGGGAATGGGTGAGCTTCACCTTGAGGTTATTGTTGACAGGCTTTCAAGGGAGTTCAATGTAGATGCTAATGTCGGAAGACCGCAGGTTGCCTACAGGGAAACCATAGTCGGCAATTCCGATGTTGACGCCAAATTTATAAGGCAGACCGGCGGCCGCGGTCAATACGGACATGTGAAAATCAAAATGGAGCCGCTTGAGAGAGGACAGGGTTTTGAGTTTGTTGACCAGATCAAGGGCGGTGTGATACCGAGAGAGTATATTCCGGCCGTTGAGAAGGGCATAAAAGAGGTTATGGAAACCGGTGTGGTTTCCGGTTACCCGGTTGTTGATGTGAAAGTTACGCTCTACGACGGTTCATTCCATGAGGTGGATTCATCAGAAATCGCTTTCAAGATAGTGGGCTCAATGGCTTTCAAAGATGCGTTTACAAAGGCCTCTCCGTCCATCCTTGAGCCGGTGATGAGCCTGGAAGTGGTGACGCCTGAAGATTTTACCGGAAGTGTAATAGGAGATTTGAGTTCCAGAAGAGGGAAGATAGTGAGCACTGAGATGCGCGGGGCGATGCAGGCGGTTAAATCGGATGTTCCACTTGGTGAAGTGTTCGGATATGCTACGGAGTTGAGGTCAATGACCGAGGGAAGGGCTTCGTTTACAATGGAATTTGCCCGTTATGAGATTCTTCCGTCCGGCATGGCGGAGGAGCTCAAGGCTGCGGCGCAGTCAAATTGATTGGAGTGATGAGAATGAATTTTTCTTTTTTCAGGAGGTGTTTGAGATATGTCTAAGGCGAAGTTTGAGAGGGGCAAGCCTCATTTGAACATAGGGACTATTGGTCATGTTGATCACGGCAAGACTACGCTTACGGCTGCGATAACGAAGGTTTTGGACATGGCGGAGTTTGTGGAGTTTGGGGACATAGACAAGTCTCCTGAGGAGAAGGACAGGGGGATAACGATAAACATATCTCATGTTGAGTATGAGACTGAGGGGCGTCATTATGCTCATGTTGACTGTCCCGGTCATGCGGATTATGTGAAGAACATGATAACGGGGGCGGCGCAGATGGACGGTGCGATACTGGTTGTGAGCGCTCCTGACGGTCCCATGCCACAGACGCGGGAGCACATCTTGCTTGCGCGTCAGGTTGGAGTTCCTTCAATAGTGGTTGCGTTGAACAAGGTGGACATGCTGGATGATCCTGAGCTTTTGGATTTGGTTGAGCTTGAGATACGGGAGTTGTTGAACGAGTATAAGTTTCCGGGCGATGATATACCGATAATGAAGGTGAGCGCTTTGAAGGCTCTTGAGGGAGACGGAGATGCTGCGGGTCAGATACGGGAGTTGATGTCTGCGGTGGACGGATATGTGCCTGAGCCTGTGCGCGAGGTTGACAAGCCTTTTATTATGGCTGTGGAGGATGTGTTTACGATATCGGGTCGCGGCACGGTTGTTACGGGCAGGGTTGAGCGCGGCAGGATAGAGGCTGGTGATGAGGTTGAGATAGTGGGGTTTAGTGAGACGGTGAAGACGGTTGCGACGAGTCTTGAGATGTTCAGGAAGATACTGGATGATGCGGTTGCGGGGGACAATGTGGGTGTGCTGCTGCGTGGGATAGAGAAGGATTCTGTTGAGCGTGGTCAGGTTTTGTCTGCGGTGGGGAGCATTACGCCTCACAAGAAGTTTTCTGCGGAGGTGTATGTGTTGAAGAAGGAGGAGGGTGGTCGTCACACTCCTTTTTTCCCCGGGTATCGTCCTCAGTTTTATTTGCGGACTACGGATGTGACGGGTTCTGTGAAGCTGCCCGATGGTGTGGAGATGGTGATGCCGGGCGATAATGTGAATATGGAAGTGGAGCTGATAGCTCCGGTGGCGATGGAAGAGCAGCTCCGTTTTGCAATCAGGGAAGGGGGCAGAACCGTGGGAGCCGGCGTCGTTACCGGAATTATTGAGTAGCAAATATGAATATTGCTTCAAAAATAAGAATAAAACTCAAGTCTTTTGACCACCGTCTTATTGACAAGTCGGTTTTTGAGATAGCGGATACGGCGAAAAGAACCGGAGCAAAAATTTCCGGCCCTCTTCCCCTTCCCACAATGATACGCAGGTTTTGTGTCCTCAGGTCTCCGCATGTGAATAAAAATTCAAGGGAGCATTTTGAGGTCAGAACCCACAAAAGAATAGTCTACATACTTGAGCCCACCCATCAGACGGTTGATGAGCTTATGAAACTGGATTTGGCTTCGGGAGTTGATGTTGACATTAAACTCACATAAAAGGTGATGAAATGATAGGCGGTCTCATAGGTAAAAAAGTGGCGATGACTCAGGTGTTTCAGGACGGTACCACCCTTGTTCCGGTTACCGTGCTTGAAGTCGGTCCCTGTTATGTGATTCAGAAAAAGACTCCTGAAAAAGACGGTTACTCCTCGGTTCAGATCGGATACGGGGAGGATTTTTCCGCAAACAAGGCGTCAACAGGCCACTGCGCCGCCGCAGGCCTTCCGGCAATGAAGAGAGTGGTTGAAGTCCGCTGTGGTGACGGAGAAATTAAGCCCGGAGACATTTTTACCGCGGATTTTTTCAAAGAGGGAGACAGGGTGGATGTAATTGGCACGG
Organism: Thermodesulfobacteriota bacterium; assembly: GCA_965198945.1. Classification (GTDB taxonomy): domain Bacteria; phylum Desulfobacterota_D; class UBA1144; order Nemesobacterales; family Mycalebacteriaceae; genus Mycalebacterium. The sequence continues at coordinate 69,731 of CBDAQI010000011.1, forward strand.
GGAAGGGTAAAGGTTTTACCGGTGTGATGAAAAGGCACGGATTTGCGGGTCAGCCCGCTTCACACGGCGGCAAAGCCCACCGCAGGCCGGGCTCAATAGGGCAGGCGTCTTATCCGGCTCGCGTCTGGAAGGGGATTAAAATGGCGGGAAGATCCGGCGGAAAAGGCATTACAACTCAAGGTTTGAGAGTTGTTTCCGTTGATATTGAGAAAAATCTTGTTAGTGTAAAGGGCGCGGTTCCGGGGCGGCGCGGTTCAGACGTATTTATAAGACATTCCGTAAAAGGAGGCGGTCAGGTTGCCGACGGTTGAAGTATATGACATGAGCAAAAATCAGGTCGGGACTCTTGATTTGAACAATGAAGTTTTTGAGTCTCCGGTCAGAGAAGACCTGATACAGCTTGTCGTAAAATGGCAGCTTGCCGCGGCGAGAAGCGGTACCGCGTCCGCGAAAACGCGCGGCGAGGTAAGCGGCGGAGGCTCCAAGCCGTGGAAGCAGAAACACTCGGGCCGCGCAAGACACGGCTCCACAAGATCTCCGATATGGAGGAAGGGCGGCGTTACTTTTGGTCCCAAGCCCAAAGACTGGTCTTTCAGTGTTCCCCGCAAAGTCAGGAAACAGGCTCTCAGGTCGGCTTTGTCGGCGAGGTTCCGTGACGGCGCAATCAAGGTCGTCAAAGACTTGAGCCTTTCTGAAATAAAAACAAAAACGGTTGCGGACATGCTAAAAAATTTTGGAGTCGCAAGCGCTCTCTTTGTTGATGTTCCGAACGGCGCCTCGGAAAACTTTGCCAAGTCGGCAAATAACATTCCCCGCGTCAAAATGCTGGCGGACAAGGGAATCAACGTTTACGACACTTTGGGGTTTGACGGTTTGATAATGACAGTTGATGCGGTCAAATCAGTGCAGGAGGCTCTTTCACATTGAAAAGCCCGCATCAGATTCTCAGAACACCTCTTGTGACCGAAAAGAGTTTTTCTCTGCGTGAGAAGGGCTGGTATGTTTTTTCGGTTGATGAGAAGAGCAAAAAGCATCAGATAAAAGACTCCGTTGAAAAGTCTTTCGGGGTGAAAGTGGGTAGAGTTAGAACCTCAATCGTTCCCGGAAAAAAGGTAAAAAGGGGCGGGCGCCTGGCCGGGAGAAGGCCGGGATTTAAGAAGGCATATGTGAAGGTTGTTGAGGGAACGATAGAGATATTTGAGGGATTATAATGGGAATAAGAAAATTCAACCCGACAACTCCGGGAACACGTTTCAGAACCGGCGAGGACTTTACCGAAGTTACTTCTTCCGTTCCTCACAAGCCGCTGGTCTCTTCAATACCTAACAGGGCGGGAAGAGGAAGCGGGGGCAGAATCTCAAGCTACAACCGCGGCGGCGGACACAAAAGGCTTTACAGAAACGTGGATTTCAAGAGAAATAAAAGCGGAGTGCCGGCAAAGGTTGCTTCAATAGAGTATGATCCTTACAGGTCTGCGAGAATAGCTCTTCTCAATTATGCGGACGGTGAAAAAAGATATATTGTCGCATCCGAGGGGCTGTCCGTCGGAGACACGGTTGTGTCCGGCGCGGGCTCGGAAGTCGCCCCCGGTAACGCGCTGAAACTCAGAGAGATTCCCACCGGTGTTTTTGTTCATAATGTTGAGATTCGTCCCGGAGGCGGCGCCAAAATCGCACGCTCGGCGGGAAGCTCCGTTCAGATTACCGCCAAAGAGGGAGACCGCGCCCTGTTAAAACTTCCGTCGGGTGAGATAAGAATGGTCAGTCTTGAGTGCATGGCGACCTTGGGCAGAGTGGGAAACTCCGAGCACGAACTTGTCTCAATCGGAAAAGCCGGAAGAAACAGGCACAGACGCCGCAGACCCAAAGTGAGGGGTGTGGCGATGAATCCGGTTGACCATCCGCACGGCGGCGGAGAGGGAAAAGCCACAAAGGGAAATCCCCATCCCGTTTCTCCGTGGGGTTGGATAACAATCGGATACAAAACAAGGAAGAACAAAAGGACCGACAAATACATCGTCAGGCCCAGAAGGGTCGGATACGGGATGGATTAAGAGGGGATAATGGCAGCGGAATCACAAAAAAAACCATATGTTCACGAGAAGCTTCTCAAGAAGGTCATGGCGGCAAAAGATAAGAAAAAGGGCGATGTTTACATTAAAACATGGTCGCGGGCGTCAATGGTGATACCGGATATGATAGGTCTTACAATAGCGGTTTATAACGGAAGAAGGTTTATCCCCATTTCCATAAACGAACATATGATAGGACACAAACTCGGGGAATTTTCGCCGACAAGGACTTTTCAGTCACACGCGGGCGGTGACAAAAAATCAAAGGTGGGCAGGTAGGAATTAACATCCGTGGTTTCAAAATCAATTCTTAAATACTACAGAATGTCTCCGCAAAAGGTTCGTCTGGTTGTTTCTCTCATAAGGGGCAAGAATGTGGAGGAAGCCTTTTCGACTCTCTATCTGACACGTAAGAGATGCGCTCCGGTTCTTGCCAATCTTCTGAAGTCCGCCGTTGCGAACGCCTCGGAAAAGGGCTATTCGGAGCCGGAAGACTTATACATAAAGGAAATTTACGCAGATGAAGGGCCGACCCTTAAACGTTTCAAGGCGAGAGCCATGGGAAGGGCTTTTCAGAGAAAAAGAAGAACGAGCCACATAACAATAGTGCTTGAGAGGAAGGGACTGTAATATGGGTCAGAAAGTAAATCCGATAGGTTTGAGAATAGGAATAACAAAAACATGGGACTCCAAGTGGTATGCGGAAAAAGGGTCTTTTACCGACATGCTGAACGAAGACATACGAATAAGGAGATTCCTTAAAAAGAATTTCCACCAGTCGGGCATATCAAGAATTGAAATAGAGCGGGTTGTTCAGAAAAAGGTCAAGGTCATCATACATGTGCTCAGACCCGGAATTATCATAGGAAGGAACGGTCAGGAAATAGAAAGGATAAGAAGAGAACTGCAGAAAAAAACCGGCAAGGAGATGGTTGTTGATATTAAAGAAGTGCGCAGGTCTGAAATAGACGCCCGTATGGTTTCTGAAAATGTGGCATTGCAGATAGAGCGCAGAGTGGCATACAAGAGGGCTATGAAACAGGCCATTTCATCCGCGATGAGAACCGGAGCTCTCGGGATTAAAATTATGGCGTCCGGAAGACTTGCCGGAGCTGAAATAGCAAGAAGAGAGTGGTATAAGGAAGGCAGCGTTCCGCTTGCAAAACTGAGAGCTGATATTGACTACGGCTTTGCCGAGGCAAAAACCAAATATGGAATTATCGGCATCAAAACCTGGATATTCAAAGGAGATGTCATAGAGAAAAAGACCTCCTGACGGGGAATAAATTATGCTTCAGCCAAGAAAAACAAAATACCGCAAAGCGTTCAAGGGGCGCATAAGAGGAAAGGCGACCAGAGGCACACAGATAGATTTTGGCCAGTTCGGTCTCCAGACCCTTGACAGCGGACGTCTCACTTCAAGGCAGATAGAGTCTGCAAGAATTGCCATAACCCGCCATGTAAAGAGAGGAGCCAAACTGTGGATAAGGGTTTTCCCCGACAAGCCGCTCACCAAAAAGCCAGCCGAGACAAGAATGGGCAAAGGCAAGGGCGACCTGTCGGAATACGTCGCTCCGATAAGGTGCGGGCAGATGCTTTACGAACTGAGCGGAGTTAGTCCCGAACTTGCGAAGGAGGCTTTCAGGCTTGCGTCTCATAAGCTTCCTGTAAAAACAAGGACGGTTGAAAGGACCGAAGAGGTTGTATAATGGCTGAAAAACCCGGTAAATTAAGGGAACTCACGCTTGAAGACCTCAACAAAAAAGAGCGTGATCTGGCTTCTTCCCTTTTCAATCTACGAATGCAGGTTGCAACCAAGCAGACCGGCGCTTTTGCGCAGATAAAGTCATTGAGAAAGGATATTGCCAGAGTGAGAACCGTGAAAACAGAGCTTGAGAGAAAGATAAGCGAGGAGAACCGAGAAAGGAAAAATGACTGAAAAACGGGCAAAAAGAGGTCGGCTCACTTCAATTTTGGGGACTGTTGTCAGGAAAAGCGGTGACAAGACCGCCGTTGTGGATGTGGTAACGATAAAGAAGCATCTGGTCTACAACAGGTCAATCAAACGGAGAGTGCGCTACGTTGTTAACGATGGCGGCAATCAGTGCGAAGTCGGTGACAAGGCTCTCATATACGAGTCAAAACCCGTAAGTAAGAGCAAAAGATGGCGGGTCGGCAAAATCGTTGAAAAGATTCGTTCCGACTCCGGGAACGAAGGGGGAACGAGTCAGTGATTCAGTCAAGTTCATATATTGAATCGGCTGACAATACCGGAGCCAAAAGACTTTACTGCATAAAGGTTCTCGGCGGTTCCAGAAGAAGATTTGCCCGGCTCGGAGATGTGGTTGTCGTATCGGTCAAGGAAGCAATGCCAAACTCAAAAGTTTCCAAAGGAGAGGTCTGCAAAGCGGTTATTGTGCGCGTAAAAAAAGAGAGCAGAAGGGTGGACGGAACATATGTGAGATTTGACAACAATGCTGCGGTAATCATAGACAAAGACAGAGAGCCCGTGGGAACAAGGGTGTTCGGACCCATAGCAAGAGAGCTTAGATTCAAGGGATTTATGAAGATAATCTCACTCGCGCCGGAGGTTGTTTGACTGTGGCGGAGAAATTCCACATCAGGAAAGGCGATAACGTTATAGTGCTTTCGGGAAAGGAGAAGGGGAAAACCGGCGTTGTGTCAGAGGTGATTGTCTCAAAAGGAAGAGCGATTGTTGAAAAGATCAATATGGTTAAACGCAATGTGCGCCCCACCCAGAAAAATCCTTCGGGCGGAATAATTGACAAGGAAGCGAGTTTGCATATTTCAAACCTGATGCTGTATGACACAAAAGAGTCTTCCCGTTTCAAAGCCGGTTACTCCACAGGCAAAAACGGGGAAAAAATCAGAGTGAATCGTAAAACGGGGAAAAAGATATGACGGCTGCTGCTGAACCGAGAATGAAAAAGATCTTTAATGATCATGTTGTTCCGCGCATTATGGAGAGGAATTCCTATTCAAATTCCATGAGGGTTCCGCGCCTTGAGCGTATAGTTTTGAACATGGGGCTCGGGCGACTGAGTGAAGCCGGACGCAACAAAGCCGTTGTGGACGAAGCGGTCTCAGAGCTTGCTCTGATTGCCGGTCAGAGGCCCGTGATAACCAGATCCAAAAAATCAATAGCGGGATTCAAGCTTCGTGAAGGGCTGCCCATAGGTTGTGCAGTTACCCTAAGGCGGACCAGAATGTATGAATTTTTTGACCGTCTGGTGAATCTGGCTCTGCCGAGAGTGAGGGATTTCAGGGGTGTGAGCGTGAGCTCATTTGACGGCGGGGGAAATTACAACCTTGGAGTAAGAGAGCATATAATATTTCCTGAGATTGACTACAGCAAGGTTTCGAGGGTCAAGGGGCTCAACATAACATTTGTGACAACTGCGGAAAAAGATGAAGAGGCGAAAATCCTTCTAGAAGAGATGGGAATGCCTTTTGCAAGGGAGGAGCGGTGATGGCAAGAAAGGCGCTTTGGGAGAAATCCGAAAGAAAACCGAAATACAAGGTACGTAAAGTGAACCGCTGCTCTTTGTGCGGCAGACCGAGGGCGTTCATAAGACAGTTCGGAATATGCAGGCTGTGTTTCAGAGAGCTTGCGAGCCGCGGTGAAATTGTGGGAGTGAGAAAGGCAAGTTTTTAAACTTTGAGGTGGAAAAAATGACAGACCCGATAGCGGACATGGTTGCGAGAATACGAAATGCGCAGATGGTAAAGCACAGCGAAGTTACCCTTCCCTACTCCAATATCAAAAGTGAGATAGGCAGAGTATTAAAGGAAGAGGGTTATATTGAGGAGTGCGTTGTTTCGGGAGAAGGCGTGAAAAAAGAGATTAGAGTTCGGCTCAAATACTCGGGCCGGGGCGCTCCGGGAATAAGGTTCATCAAAAGGATAAGCAAGCCCAGCGGCAGGTTATACATCGGGAAAGACGAAATTCCCCGTGTCGTTACGGGAATGGGAACCGCAGTAATCTCAACCTCAAAAGGCATAATGACCGGGCGCAATGCCAGAGAGATGGGTGTGGGCGGCGAAGTTATCTGCACCGTGATGTGATTTTGGTATGTCAAGAATAGGAAAAAAACCCGTGGCCATTCCGGAAAAAGTTGATGTCAGCATATCCGGAGATGTTGTCAGCATAAAAGGTCCCAAGGGAGAGCTTCCCGTCGCAATTCCGGACGGGCTGAGCGTTGAGGTCGGAGACGGAATGATAAATGTGAAAATAGATACGGAATCAAAAGGTATAAAGTCTCATCACGGTCTTGTGAGAATGCTCATAGCTAATTCCGTTCAGGGTGTTAACGAGGGGTTTACAAAAATTCTTGAAATAATCGGAACCGGTTACAAGGCGGAGCTTTCGGGGAAAAACGCTTTGAAAATGTCTCTCGGTTACTCTCATCCGATTACTTTTTCCCTGCCTGAGGGAATTGCCGCGAAGGTGGAAGGGCGCGGAACGAGGCTGATTCTTGAAGGGGCTGACAAACAGGTTGTAGGCGAAGTGGCGGCAAAAATCAGAGAACTTCGGGAGCCCGATGCCTACAAGGGCAAAGGCGTGAAGCTTTCGGATGAACATATCAAACTTAAGCCGGGGAAATCAGGTGCGAAAAAATAATGATTAAAGACAGAAAAGCTCTCAGAAACAGAAGGCACAAAAGAATAAGAAAAAAAATCTCCGGTACCGCGGACATCCCGAGGCTGTGCGTCTTTAAGTCCGCAAGGCACATATATGCTCAAATCATTGACGATGCCGCCGGCAGAACAATGTTCGCCGCTTCTTCTCTTACACCGGAGATCAGACAAGAGGTTGAGAAAAAAGATTCAAAAGCGGAGCGGGCAAAAGCCGTTGGTGAATATCTCGGACAGGTTTCAGTCGCCGGGGGGCTGAAGAAAGTGGTTTTTGACAGGGGCGGATACCCTTTTCACGGAAGGGTGAAGTTTCTTGCGGACGGACTGAAGGAGAAAGGCCTTGAATTCTAAAGATATTGCAGATTCCCTTTCCACAAATTCATTTATTGACCCGGCCGGGCTTGAACTTGAGGAAAAAGTTGTTGACATCAGGCGTGTCGCCAAGGTTACAAAGGGCGGTAAACGTTTTCATTTCACCGCCATGACCGTGGTGGGCAACGGAAACGGGATAGTGGGTTACGGTCTGGGCAAGTCAAACGAAGTTCCGGGCGCAATCAAAAAAGGCACGGATAAAGCGCGCAAGAGCCTCATAAAAATCCCTCTGCACGGTTCAACAATACCGCACGAGGTTTCATGTGTGAGTTCATCAAGCCGTGTTGTGCTTCTGCCCGCGGCTCCGGGCACGGGTGTTATTTCAGGCGGCCCCGTCCGTGCGGTGGCCGATCTTGCGGGGATCCACGACATACTTTCCAAAGTTCTGGGCTCAAGAAACCCGATTAACGTTGTCGCCGCGACAATAAAGGCGCTTTCACAGCTGGTGCTTCCGGAACAGGTCGCTCTTGAGCGCCGAAAGGAGGTTTCCGATTTGGATCTTCCTCCGTATTATAAATTCTGAAATTCTGAGGTTTTATTGAAATGCTTGACAGATTGCCGAAACCCGCCGGTTCAGTAAAGTCCCGCCAGAGAGTGGGAAGAGGGGCGGGCTCAAATGGGAAAACCTCCGGACGCGGACACAAGGGGCAGGGCTCAAGGGCCGGCAGGGGCGTTTCTCTATGGTTTGAGGGAGGACAGACTCCTCTTAAAATGAGAATTCCCAAAAGGGGTTTCAAAAACATGTTCAAGACTCTCTACGACATAGTAAACGTAGGGGCGCTTGAGCGTTTTGAAGACGGGGCCACTGTGGATGCCGGGACGCTTCTGCAAAATAATTTTATAAGCGGAAAACGCAAGATAAAACTTCTGGGGAACGGAAATATTGAAAAAAAACTGACCCTCAAAGTTAATGCCGCAAGCGGCGCTTCCATTCAGAAAATAGAGCGCTGTGGCGGCAAGGTAGAGATTTTATGAGTTCGCCTTCCTCAGGAAATTCCCGTGTTTCCGAACTGAACAGAAGGCTGCTCATAACCCTGTTTATACTGCTCATCTACAGACTGGGAGTTTTTATCCCGGTTCCCGGAATATCACCGGCACAGATTTCACAGCTTTTTGAGAGGACAAGCGGAACGGTATTTGATCTGTTCAATATGTTTTCGGGAGGAGCTCTTGAGCAGGCGTCAATTTTTGCTCTCGGGGTAATTCCCTACATTACTTCCTCAATTCTTATGTCTCTTCTGGTCAAAGCCATCCCCAGACTTGAGGCGCTTCAAAAGGAGGAGGGGCAGGCGGGAAGGAGAAAAATCAACCAGTATTCGCGTTACGGAACGGTTCCCATATCAATTATTCAAGCCGCCGTTCTTACTCTCGCGCTTGAGGCCGGAGCGGCTGAAAACCCTAACCTGGGTTTTCGCCTGACCACGATACTGACCCTGACTTCCGGTTCAATGCTTGTTATGTGGCTCGGAGAGCAGATATCGGAAAGGGGCATAGGCAACGGTGTTTCTCTGATAATTACCATGTCAATTCTCGCCGGAATTCCGGGCGCTCTGTGGAATATGGTGAGGCTTGTGAGGGTCGGTGATATAACGGTGCTCGGCATGGTTCTTATATTTGTTTTTCTAATTTTTGTAATGGGTGTGATAGTTTTTGTTGAAACCGCATACAGAAAAATCCCGATACAGCACCCGAGAAAAATGATGGGAAGAAAGATGGTTGAAGGCCAGTCCACTCATCTTCCGCTGAAAATCAATCCCTCCGGCGTTATTCCGCCCATATTCGCCTCTTCGCTGCTTATCTTTCCGGCTACGATTCTCGCCATTACCGACACTCCTTTTGTCAGAATGATTTCAGATGCGGTGATACAGAATCCTTTTGTCTACAACATCGTATTTGCGGTTCTCATCGTGTTCTTTTCTTTTTTCTACACCGGAATTGTGTATGACCCCGCAGACCTCTCGGACAATATAAAAAACAGCGGGGCGAATGTTCCCGGCATAAGACCCGGAGCGAAGACCTCGGAATACATCGGTTCAATTTTGAGCAGAATAACACTAATCGGTTCACTCTATCTTGTCGCGGTTTGTGTTCTTCCGAGTTTTCTCCAGCGCGACCCTTTTAACCTGCCTTTTTATTTCGGAGGAACTTCACTGCTTATTATTATAGGAGTGGCGCTTGATTTTATGCAGCGGGTTCAGTCTTTCGTTATAACGCGCAACTACAACTCTTTTTCAGCGGCGGGCGGACGACGCGCAAAAAATCCCAACCAGCGCCGCAGAAGAGGTTTTTAGAAAATTCCCGGAGGAAGTGATTGATGAATTTGATAATATTCGGGCCGCCGGGCGCGGGAAAAGGCACACAGGCGGATTTTATAGTGAAGGTCTGCGGAACGGCTCACATCTCCACCGGTGATTTGCTCAGAGATGCGGTGAGGAGAGAAACCGAAACGGGCATTGTGGCAAAAAGCTATATGGACAAGGGGGAACTTGTTCCCGATGATGTTATGATAGCCATAATAGAGGAAAAAGTAAGCGTTTTGAACGGAGAGGGATTTCTTCTGGACGGATTTCCGAGGACAATTGCGCAGGCGCGCGCACTTGATGAAATGCTCGGAGGCCGCAATCTTGCGATTGAGGCCGTTTTGTCTCTCGGAGTAAACGAAGAGGAATTGGTAAGGAGGCTTCTCAAGAGGGCTGAGATTGAAGGCCGTGAAGACGATAATGAAATTGTGATACTCAACAGGCTTAATGTTTACAGAAAACAGACCCTTCCCCTTGCCGATTACTACAAATCAAAAGGGGTTTTTCATGAAATAGACGGAACCGGGACCATTGACGATGTGAAGGAGAGAATCAGTTCAATAGTTTCCGCACTTTAGATTAGAGTTATGACTGCAGGTGAAATCAAAGAAAAAGTCAACGGAATGAAGAAAGCGGCTTCGGTTGTGTCCGAAGTTCTTGAAAAGCTCAGCGAAACCGCGCGAGAGGGAATTTCCACCTGGGAGTTGAACCGTGTCGCCGAGGGTGTCGCCGCAAAACGTTCGGCCAAACCGGCTTTCAAGGGCTATATGGGATTTCCATGTTCACTCTGTGTTTCCGTCAACGAAGAGGTTGTTCACGGAATACCTTCAAAAGACAGAATACTCAAAGAGGGGGATATAGTGGGAATGGATTTCGGAGCCCTTGTGGGAGAATTCTATGGCGACTCGGCCATAACAGTTCCAATCGGATGCGTTTCTCCGCAAGCGGAACTGCTGCTTCAAATCACCAGAGATTCGCTTGAAAGGGGAATAGAGAAGGCGCGTCCTTCAAAACGGCTTTATGAAATTTCCGGAGCCATACAGAGCCATGTTGAGAACAAAGGGCTTTCCGTAGTCAAGTCTTTTGTCGGGCACGGCATAGGGAAAAAGCTGCATGAAGAGCCTCAAGTGCCCAATTTTATTCCGCCCGGAGACACCCGGCACGGCGTGATGATGCGTCCCGGCATGGCTCTGGCCATAGAACCGATGGTGAATGAGGGCTCCGCCGAAATAAAAACTTTGCCTGATAATTGGACTGTTGTTACAAGTGATGGTAAACTGTCCGCTCATTTTGAGCACACTGTGGCAATAACTGAGAACGGCCCGGAAGTGCTTACGAGATTTAACTGAAGTATTTTAGAAAAATGGTGTTTTAATGTCAAAGGGAGACGCGGTTGAGTTTGAAGGAACGGTTGTTGAGGCTTTGCCCAACGCCATGTTCAGAGTTGAAATGCAGAACGGTTCAAAAGTTCTGGCATATGTTTCAGGTAAAATGAGAAGAGCGAGATCAAGGTTTGTGAGGATTGTCCCGGGAGACAGGGTGAAGATTGAAATATCTCCATATGATTTGTCCAGAGGCAGAATCACTTACAGAATGAGGACGGACAGACCAAATTGAAAGTAAGGTCGTCGGTAAAAAAAATCTGCAAAAAGTGCAGGGTTATAAAGCGCAGGGGAACCGTGAGGATTATCTGCGTAAATAAACGCTGCAAACAGAGGCAGGGATAGGAGAGGGATATGCCCAGAATAGCCGGAGTGGACATTCCTCAGGACAAAAGAGTTGAGTTTGCCTTGACCTACATATACGGGATAGGCAGAGCCGCGGCATCTGATATCGTGAATGCTCTAAAAATCAATCCGGCAAAAAGGTCCAAAGACCTGAATGAGAAAGAAGTGGCCGATATAAGGCGGTTTATAGAAGAAAACTGTATCGTTGAAGGTGATTTGCGCAAAGATGTGCAGATGAACATCAAACGCCTGGTTGAGATAGGATGTTACAGAGGAATAAGACATCGCAGCGGGCTTCCGGTGCGCGGGCAGAAAACAAAAGCGAACGCCAGAACCAGAAAGGGCCCCAGGGGCACGGCGATAGCAAAGAAAAAAAAGGCGGGTAAGAAATAGTCAGGCGCCTCTGAAAGGAAAATAAAAATGGCAAAGAAAACCGCAAAAAAGAAAGTCAAAAGGTCTGTCGCTGAAGGGGTGGTTAAAATACACGCCACTTTCAGCAATACGATTATTACCGTCTCCGACCCTCAGGGCGACGTGATTGCCTGGTCAAGCGGCGGAGCCAGAGGTTTTAAGGGGACAAGGAAGGGGACTCCGTTTGCAGCCCAGGTGGCGGCGGAGGATGTGGCAAAAAAAACGATTAGTTCGGCAGGCATGAAGACGGCGCGCGTTTATGTAAAGGGTCCGGGGCCCGGAAGAGAATCAGCCATAAGATCAATTCAGGCCGCCGGTATCAGGGTTGCGTCAATAAGAGACATTACTCCGATACCGCATAACGGATGCAGACCTCCCGGCAAGAGAAGGGTATAGGGGGAAGATTTTGTAAATGTCAAGATATACGGGACCAACTTGCAAACTGTGCAGAAGAGAAGGCGAACAGCTCTTTTTGAAGGGTGAGAGATGTATGAAGGGCAAATGCGCCCTTGAGAGAAAGCCTTATCCGCCGGGTATGCAGGGGAAAAGGATAAGGAGAAGGGTTACGGAATACGGTCTCAGGCTCAGAGAAAAGCAGAAAGCCAAAAGGATTTACGGAGTGACCGAGCGTCAGTTCAAAATTTATTTCAAAGAGGCGGCGGGAACAAAGGGGATAACCGGTTCGCTTCTTCTTTCAATTATTGAGACACGGCTTGACAATGTGGTTTACCGTCTCGGATTCGCTTCAACCCGCAATCAGGCGCGCCAGCTCGTAAATCTTGGTCATATAAATGTTGACGGCAGACGGGTGGATGTCTCTTCATACAGAGTCAGGCCTTCAAGCGTTGTTGAAGTCAGGGAAGGCAGCAGAAAGATGTCCAGCATAAATGAGTCTCTGGGGTTTTCTGAAAAGAAAGGCATTCCCGGGTGGCTGAGTCTGGACAAGATGAATTACAGGGGAACAATGAGCAGGACTCCCGAAAGAGAGGACGTTCAGGTTCCGATAAGTGAGAATTTGATTGTTGAGTTTTACTCAAGAGTATGATGTTCCGGAGAGATGCATAAACTTATTTGCTTGAAGGATTAAACGGAGGACGGAATTTGAAAGATTTTCAAAACAACTGGACTACACTGGTCGTTCCGAAGAAGGTTGTCAAAGATGACAAAACCGCAACTTCTTCCTACGGAAAGTTCAGTTTTGAACCACTTGAGAGGGGTTACGCGATTACAATAGGAAACGCGCTCAGACGCGTTCTTCTTTCCTCTCTTCAGGGCCCGGCGGTCGTGGCCGTCAAAATTGAGGGCGTGCTCCACGAGTTTTCTTCAATTCCCGGAGTTGTTGAAGACGTAACCGAGATACTTATGAACCTCAAGGGGATTAATTTCAAGGCGAACACGTCGCAGACGCAGATTCTTGATTTGTCTTTTCAGGGCCCCGGAGAAGTCACGGCTTCTGATATCAAGTCAACAAACAACATTAAGGTTGAAAACGGAGACCATTTTATAGCGACCGTGTCAAATGAAACCAAGCTGGAGATGAGTCTGGTTATTGAAACCGGCAGGGGTTATGAGCCTGTGGAGGAAAGGGAGAATCCCCGCTCCATGGGAGAGGAATATCTTCCCGTAGACGCCTTTTTCTCTCCGGTGAAAAAAGTGAACTACAACATAAAAAATGCCCGTGTCGGCAGAAGAACCGATTATGAAAATCTTGTTATTGAAATATGGACAAACGGCTCGGTGTCTCCCGAAGACGCTCTCGCCTACGCGGCCAAGATAATCACTGAACAAATGAAAAGATTCATCAATTTCAATGATCAGAAACTGGAACAGGAAGAGGCGGGAGAAGGTTCGGTTGTAATCAGGGGCGATGAAGAGTTTCTTTTTACCCCTCTTGATGAGGTGGACTTCTCAGTAAGGTCTTTGAACTGCCTGACCGGCGCAAACATGGAATATGTAGGGGACTTGATTCAAAAAAATGAAAGCGAATTGCTAAGCCTTCCCAGTTTCGGGAAGAGTTCGCTTGAAGATGTGTACGACAAACTCAAAACTTTTTCGCCGTCAATGTCGCTTGATACGAAGATAAACCGGGAAGTTTACGAAAAAATCAAGGAAAGCCGCGCCAAGTCATAGAAGACTTTGCGCTTTGGGATTTTGTGTCATGAGAAACAGAAGACTGGGAAGAAAACTCGGGGTGAGAACCAAGCACAGAAAAGCGATGTTGCGCAACATGGCAACGGAGCTCTTCAGACATGAAAAAATCAGAACGACTGACACGAGAGCGAAAGAACTGAAACGTGTGGCGGATAAAATTATCACGCTTGCAAAAAACAGCGCCGGTGACGGCGGGCTTGTTTTCAAAAGACGTATTTTTGGCTACATAACAGACAAAGAAGTCGCCCGCAAAGTGTTCACCGAGATTGCCGACAGATATAAACAGCGTCCGGGCGGATATTCAAGAATAATAAGTCTTGGCTTCAGGGCGGGGGACCAAACGCCGATTTCGCAGATAGAACTCGTAACTGAAGAGTATAAACCCTCTTCCCGCACGAAAACTCCGCGCAAGTCAAACTTGCCGGCTCCTAAAAAGAAAAAAGACGAAAAGCCCGCCGAAACACGGGACGCTTCGCCTGAAAAAGACGACGCCGGCAAAGCATAGTTATCGTCTCACGGCACGTTTTCCCCGAATGAAAAAACTTCATCCCGGACTGATAGTTGATTCCCATTCCCTGAAGGAAATAGTGGAAATTTCCAAATACGCCGAAAGCGCGGGATTTCATTCCGTTTGGGCGACTGAGCTTTACAGAACGGCGTTTCAGCAGCTGGCAGCAATAGCCCCAAACACATCCACCATTAAACTCGGCACCGCGGTTGCGCTTGCATTTGTGAGAAGCCCTTTGATTACGGCGATAAGCGCAATGGATTTGGATGAATCTTCAGACGGAAGACTGATTCTGGGGCTTGGTTCGGGCGCCAGACGGACAAATGAGATGTGGCACGGTCAGCCGTTTGGCAAACCCGTTGCCAGAATCAAAGAGTGTGTTGATGTTGTCCGGCGGGTTATTGCCGGTTCGCATATGGGCGGAGACGTTGTTTACGGCGGCCGGTATTACGATATAAATATCAGGGGATTCAAAAGGCCCTTTGAGCCCGTGCGCACAAATGTGCCGGTTTTTCTGGCCGCCGTGGGTGAGGGGATGGCGCGAGCTTCGGCCCGCACGGCTGACGGTTACATAGGGCACATAGTGTGTTCAAAAAAGTATATTGAAAAAAAGGTTCTGCCCGCTTTGCGCACGGGTTTGTCAGAGTCGGGACGCACGCGTTCAGACTTCTGTGTTTCCTCAATTTTTACCTGCGCCGTTTGCGGGGAAAAAGATTTGCCGGAAACAAAAAGAGCGGCAAAGGCCACGGTCGCATTTTACGCCACGGTCAAAACCTACAGAAAACCGTTTGACCTTCAAGGTTTTACGGCGCGGACGGAAACAATCCGCGACTTTTACTTCAAGGGCGATGTTGAAGGCATGATTGAAAATGTGACCGATGACATGCTTGATACTTTCGCAATTGTGGGAACTGCTGACCAGTGCAGAAAAAGAATTGACTCCTATTCGGACTATCTGGATCTGCCTATTTTGAGCGCCCCGCATTACTATCTTGAGCCCGGACAGGTCTCAATGTATCAGAAAAGAATTATTGAATCCTTCGGCGCCTGAGGATTTGTAATTGCTTTTTTCTCTTTTATAAAACACTATTTGAAAGACCGTGAAGATTTTCATATCCGGTTCAAGCGGCTTTATAGGTTCGGGCCTTGTGCGTTTTTTCAATGAAAGTGGGCACGAGGTAATAAGGGTTTTGAGAAAACCCCAACGGATTCAGTCCCCTGAAAAGCAGGTTTTCTACGATCCGTATTCCGGCGTTTTGGACAAGCGGGATTTTGAGGGAGCGGATGCGTTCATACACCTCGCGGGACTGGGCATAATGCGCAGATGGAGCCCTTCGGTGAAAATGGAGATTGAGCGGAGCAGAGTTATAAGCACGGGTTTTCTGTCTTCCGTTTTCTCACGGCTTGAAAGACCTCCCGGGGTTTTTCTCTGCGCGTCCGCAACCGGTTTCTACGGAGACAGGGGTCAAGAGGTTTTAAATGAGCAAAGCGGGGCGGGAGAGGGATTTCTCGCGCGGGTCGCACGGGAATGGGAAGATACGGCAAATTCCGCATCTCCCGTCACAAGGGTTGTGAATCTCCGGTTCGGGGTTGTTCTTGCAAAAGACGGCGGCGCTCTGGGTATGATGAGAATTCCCTTTATGCTGGGGCTGGGAGCAAAAGTAGGTGACGGGAAAGACTATTTGAGTTGGATATCACGCAACGACGCCGTAAGAGCGATTGAATTTATAATCGGAAATAACGGCATTGCCGGACCGGTGAACATAGTGTCTCCGGCGCCCGTGCGCAATGGCGACTTTACAAAATGTGTTGCAAGCGCCCTGCGGCGCCCCGCGTTTGTGTCTCTTAACAAATCCGTTCTCAAACTCGTTCTTGGCGAAATGGGAGAGGAAGTTGTTATGAGCAGCGCGAGAGTTTTGCCGGACAGGCTTATAAAAACCGGATTTCAGTTTGATGACTCAGACCTAAAGACCTTTCTTCGCTCGGAGCTTGAAAGATAATAATGAAAAAAAAGGACAGACAGTATCTCCTTATGAGTCTTGATGAGTCAAAAATTGAGAGCGACCCTTTCAAACAGTTTTCTCTCTGGTACGAAGACGCATTGCAGTCCGGCATTGATCTGCCGAATGCTTTTATCCTTTCCACAGCTTCGCCGGACGGGGCGCCCTCATCAAGGGTGCTGCTTTTGAAGGGTTCCGAAGGCGGGGGTTACAGCTTCTACACAAACTCTCTAAGCAGAAAAGGAAAGGAGATGGACTCAAACCCGCGCGCCTCAATGTGTTTTTTCTGGAACTCTCTTGAGAGGCAGATAAGGATTGAGGGGCGCATTGAAATTGTGAAAGACGCCGAAGCCGATGATTATTTTGCTCAAAGGCCCCGAGGAAGCAGAATAGGAGCATGGGCTTCTCCTCAGGGGGAAGTTGTGAGCGGCAGAGAGGAACTTGAGCAGAAATTTGCCCTGTATGAAGAGAAATTTAAGAATTCCGCAACGGTTCTCCGCCCCCCTTTCTGGAAAGGTTACAGACTTGTTCCCTCGGTGTTTGAGTTCTGGCAGGGCAGAAAGAACCGCATGCATGACAGAATCAGATACGGAATGAAAGAAAAACCCGGCGGCTGGGTAATGGAAAGACTTGCTCCCTGAAGCGGATTTTACAGACCGAGTCTTTTGAAGATGGCTTTAATATGGGAAGACCTGTTCAGCAAATAAAAATGAATTCCGGGAACACCGGCGCTCAGAAGTTTTTCCGCCTGTTCCGCGCAGATTTCTATTCCGGAGTCTCCGCAGTCGCCGTTTTTCCTCTCGCTTTCCTCAAGCCTTTTCATTACATTTTCAGGTATTGCGCTTCCGCACATTGAGGCTATTTTCAAAACCTGTTTTGTTGAAAGGATAGGCATAAGGCCCGGTATAACGAGGGCTTGTATCCCGCGCTCACGCACTCTCGCCACATAATCAAAATAAAAATTGTTGTCATAAAACAACTGGGTGATTATTATGTCCGCCCCGGCGCGTGTTTTTTTCTCAAGGTTTGCTATGTCTTCATCCATTGAACCCGCTTCAATATGTTTTTCCGGATATCCGGCCACCGCAATACCGAAGCTGTCTGTTCCGGGGATTTGATTCTCAAAATTTCTTATGTGGCTTACAAGCTCGTTTGCATGCGAATATCCGTTCTCAAACGGTATGAACTGCCCCCGGTTTCCGGGCGGGTCTCCCCTCAGCGCGACTATGTTCCGGATACCGCGCGCCCGCAGGTCTTTCAAAATTAAATCTATGTCCGCGCTTGAGGATCCCACGCAGGTAAGGTGGCTTGCGGTCAGAATTCCCAGGTTGTCTTTTATGTGGGAGGCTATTTCAAAACTGTTTGCTCTGGTTGTTCCCATCGCGCCATATGTGACCGATATGAATTGCGGAGACAAGCCGGCAAGTTCGTCCAGACAGAACAGAAGATTTTTTTGCCCTTCCGGGGTTTTTGGAGGAAAAATTTCAAACGAAATAACCGGTTTTTTTTCTTTTTCATATAATTCTGGGAAGATTGCCATCATATCTCCTTTAGGCTTCACGACTTTCCGGAGGAGTCGGCACTCCGGCCGCAAGCAGGGCGATAATTAAAACCAGGGATACCGACAGAGTTATTCCCGCTCCCGTCGCATAAAAAAGACCCGCAAGCACGCTTCCGGTAAACGCTCCGAGAAAGCTTGCAAAGTTTAGCAGGCCGGAAAGTGTCCCCCTTGAGTTTACGGGCACTATCTGGGTTAGAAAGGACGGAAGAATAGGCTGGAATATGGAATGTCCGAGGAAAAAAACGGTTCCCGCAACAATCAGGCCGGTTTTTCCGGAACTTGCCGCCGCCGCCAGAGTCCCGAGCGTGAGGAGAACCAGACCCGCCGCCACCGGGATGTTCATCTTCTTGCGTCTCTCCATAATTTTGAGAAACGGATAAGTGAAAACCGCCGCCGGAAGAAGGACTATCAGATATGCCTTCCATATACGGGAAATTGTTTCCCCTGCGGCATTATCCCAACTGAGCGGGTAAACAAAAAGAAATATATTCAGTACGGAAGAAAGTATGAAAGAACTTATCAGTATCTTCTTTATATTGGCGTTGTATAGAATGCTCATTACCTTTTTTTCCGTGATTTGTTCGGCGGTTTTTTTCTCACTCGGGAAAAACAGAAGGGTTATCAAAATTGCCGCGGCCCCAAGTCCGGCAAGAATATGGAAAAGAGTTTGAAAGCCCACCCACGATGCCAGAACCGGGCCCATGACAAGAGAAACCATAAAACTTGCCCCGATTATAATCCCCGTTATTGCGAAAGACTGCCCGCGCACTCCGGGTCTTGTGAAGTCTCCGAGAGCCGCGATTGCCACCGCGCCGACGGCGCCGCTTCCCTGTACCGTTCTCGCCGCTATGAGCTGCCAGATGTTTTCCGCAAATCCGCACCAGATGCTGCCGGCGCAGAAAAGGAGGAGGCCCGCAATAATAACGGGTTTTCTGCCGAGTTTGTCACTTGCTTTTCCGAACGGGATTTGAAGCGCCGCCTGAACCAGCGCATATATGCCGAAAGCAATGCCCGTGAGTAAGGGCGAAGATCCCGGATAGTCCAGCACATATAAACTGAAAACCGGCAGAATAAGGAAAATCCCGAGCAGCCTTGTGGCAAGTATTGCTCCTATAATTTTTGTCGCTTTCGCCTCGGTCCGGTTCATTGTTGCGGTTGTGCGCTGTTGCTTTCCGCGCGACGGTATTTTATCATAAAGGGAAGGTTTTATTCCCTTCTAAATCTTCTTGTTTGATGGAACGTTTGCGGGCCGAAATTGACTTAGACGCATTGAGAAACAATGTGGAACTGTCGGCGCGGAGGGTTGGAAGCGGCGTCGGAATCATTGCCGTTGTAAAAGCTGATGCCTACGGGCATGGCGCGGTTGAAGTTTCCCGCGGCCTTGCAAGCTTTCCCGCGGTTAAAATGCTCGGAGTTTCTTCCGTTGAAGAGGGCCTTGAATTAAGAGAGTCGGGAATTTTCGCTCCGATTCTTGTTATGGGCGTTGCGACGGACTCCCGTGTTCCGGATGCGGTAAGCGCCGGCATAACACTGAGCGTTTTCACCGAAGAGTGTCTTGTTTCACTTTCCGAAGCGGCGAAAAAATGTGGCAGGGCCGCGTCTTACCACCTGAAAATAGACACCGGAATGGCGCGTCTCGGCCTTCCCGAAAAAGACTGTTTTTCTCTGATGGAGAAAGCCCGTAATATGGAAGAGTTGAAGTTTGAAGGCATTTTCACACATCTTGCTTACTCTTCATGTCCGCAGCCCGAGCCGACTTTTGAACAGATTTCCCGTTTTAATTCGGTGGTTTCCGAATTTGAAAAATCGTGTTTGCCGCGTCCCCGTCTCAGACATATGGCCAACAGCGCTGCGGTTCAGCGATTTTCCGAATCGTTCTGCAATATGGTAAGGCCCGGAATAATGCTTTACGGTTCGTCATTTGAGAAACAAGACCTTGTTTCTGTTATGAGAGTTAAAAGTTCGGTTGTCAGGTTGAGAAAGCTGGGCGCGGGGGAGCCGGTGGGTTATGGCGGCACTTTCACAACAAAAAAACCGTCAATCATCGCGGTAATACCGGTCGGATACAGAGACGGATATTTCAGGAGGCTTTCCAATCGTTCAAGGGTTTCAATAAAGGGCGTTGCGGCTCCGGTTGTGGGAGAAGTGTGCATGGACTTTACGACCGTGGATGTTACGGGAATTCAAGGGATTCAAGTCGGGGATGAGGCGGTTTTATTCGGGAGCGGAGGGGTCTCCGTTGAAGATGTGGCAAAATGGGCGGAAACCATACCATATGAAATTATGACCGTTATGGGAGGCAAAATCAGCAGGAAAATATATAAAAGAGACACGGGAACAGAAGCGGAAAATTGAGCGCCCGGAAATTTTTGTGTCTGTGCCTTTTGGTAATGCCGATTTTTATTTCGTCAGTGTTGCGGGCACGCACTGCCGAGGCTTTTGTTCTCAAGGATGATCCGTTCGGTTTTTCCCGGGAAGACTCTTTTGTTTCAGCTTATTCTTTCGGTCCGTTTTTTGAAGGTTGAAGACAAAGAAAGCCCCGAGTTTGCTTTCAGGCCGCTTTTTTATCTCAAAAAAAACAGGCCGGCCGGGTCACTGAGTCTGGATATTCTTTATCCGTTTTTTCACTATAAACAAAACAATGACGGTTATCGTGCCGGGTTTTTATTTAATTTGCTCTCTTTTGGAAATAAAGTTCAGTCGGGAGCGCGTGAGAAAACTTTCAGACTGTATCCGCTGTTTTTTCATCGTTCCTCCGATATTCCGGAAAGGAGGCAGTTTGCGTTTGCGCCGTTTTACGGGAATTTCGGCGGCAAAACCAAATTTGTTCTTTTTCCTCTTTATTTGCGGACCAGTTCCGGCAAGGGCGTTACTCACAATGTGCTCTGGCCGTTTTTCGCTTTTTATTCCGGAGAGCGCAAAGGATTCAGATTCTGGCCGTTTTTCGGCAGGGTTGAGCAGAAAAAATATCGGATGAAGTTTGTTATGTGGCCGCTCTATTTTGACCGAGAAGTTGGGGCCGGCGCATCATACAGTCGCTACAAGGCTTTTTTCCCTTTTTATTACAGATTTGACTACAAAACCCAATCCAACAAAATTTATCTCTGGCCTCTTTTCCAGAAAAGCACCGACCCGGCAAATAATCTTGATTCACTTCATTTGCCCTGGCCGTTTGTCAATTTCAAAAAGAGTGATGATGGGACGCGGACGAGGTTTTTTCCCCTGTTTGAAAAATCTGAAATTCCGGGTGTGAAAAAGACCCGTTTTTTTCTCTGGCCTCTTTATACTTCCTCCCGAATCAAGCTCAGCAGTTACTACTATAAAAAGGACAGTGTTTTGATTATTTTCAAAATACGGCGTGAAAAGCCGTTTGACGGCCGGAGAGCTTCTTCACTGAAAGTTGATTTATGGCCGGTATTTTCATACAGGAAGGATGAAAAGGGGAGAAGTTATTTCCACATGCTTTCACTTTTTGAGCCGTTCATAGGGTCAAGCGAAAAACTCTACAGAAACTACGCATTTTTATGGAGAGTTCTTGAAGTCCGCAGGAAAAAAAATGTCGGAACCTCCGTTTCTCTTCTGTTCGGGATTTTGAATTTCAAAAAAACCTGTGAAGAAAAATCTTTTTATATAGCGGGCAAGGCGTTCGGTTATTACTCCGGCTCAGAAGGGCGCAAAATCAGATTTTTGTTTCTTCCTGTTAAAATAGGTTCTCCGCAAAGCGGGAGGAATTGCAGCGGATGAAAGAAGGAGCCATAAAAAGTTTTGCGACCTTCACCGGAGGCGCTCTGAATCTTTTTCTTGTGTCGGTTTACTGGTGTAAAGACATAAGAAAAAATATGGACAAAGTTTTTTTTCAAATAGTTGTGATTGGCTCGGATACTCTTGTTGTCGCCTTGGTAATAGGGCTTTCAGGCGGAGCGGTTCTCGCGCTTCAAACGGGACCTCTGCTTGCTGATTTCGGAATTCAGGAAACACTCGGCGGGCTCATAGGGGTGGCGGTTTCAAGGGAAATCGGTCCGGTTATGTGCTCAATACTTGTTGCCGGCCGTCTGGGTTCGGCGATAACCGCCGAGATAGCGTCAATGAGGGTTTACGATGAGATTGACGCCTTGAAAACAATGAGAATAGACCCGGTAAGGTTTCTTGTTATGCCGCGTCTTGTGGCTTTTATAGTTTCAATGCCGCTGCTTGTGCTTGTTGTGATTGTTATGGGTTGGCTCGGTGGCGCTCTTGTGGGCGCCACAAACCCGGCAATCTCTCTTCCCTCGGCGGTTTATTTTAACAACCTTGGAGACTTCGTAACTTTGAAGACAGTTTTGAACGGCGTTATCAAAGCTATGATTTTTGGTCTTTTCATTCTGATGATTTGTTCCAAAATCGGTCTTGAGACAACCGGGGGCCCCCGGCAGATAGGCGTTTCGGTCACACGCGCGGTTGTCGCGTCAATAGTGATGATACTCGTATGCGATTACTTTACTTCAAAAATTTTGTTCATTGTCGGAATAGTTTAAGGTCGGACTAAATACTGAAATGAGCAAAACAAATCTTCAAATTCTCCTGTCCCACCTGACCGGAAAACCGGTTCCGGTTGAAGTTCGCGGTTTAAAAAAGTCTTTTGGCCGGAGGGAGGTGCTGAAAGGGGTGGATTTGAGTATCGCTCCCGGTGAAATAATGGTTTTTCTGGGCAGGAGCGGTTCGGGCAAAACGGTTCTTTTAAGACACATATCCGGTCTTGAATCTCCGGATGAGGGAGAAGTCCTGATTGATTCCGACCCGCCGCAGAGCACTCCCGCAACCGTTTCTCTTGTTTTTCAATCCTCCGCGCTCTTCAATTCAATGAATGTTGCGGAAAATGTGGAGCTGTTTATCAGAGAGCATCAACTTATTAAGGATGAAACCGAGATAAAGGAACTTTCTTTTGCGGTTATTTCCCTTGTGGGGCTTGCGGGAAGGGAAGAAGCCATGCCGTCTGAGCTCAGCGGCGGAATGCGCAGACGTGTTGCAATTGCCCGCGCCCTTGTGACAAATCCCAACCTGCTGTTGTTTGACGAGCCCACCACCGGGCTTGACCCCGCGACAAAAAAATCAATTCGGGATTTGATGCTTGTAATCAAACGGGAAGTGGGAATAACTCAGGTGGTTGTAACTCATGATATTCAACTTGCCTTTGTTCTCGCCGAAAGGTTATCTATAATGATAGATGGAAAAATAATTGAAAGCGGAACATGGAAAGAGTTGTCCGCAAGCAGAAATCCGATAGTGAGCGGTTTTTTGACCGGGTCGGAAGTTGAAGAAAAATTGGAAGAACAAAATTGAAAGAGGCACGTAAAAGAGAATTAAAGATAGGCGCGTTTTTTCTCGCGGGGGTTTTTGCCGTTCTGATAGTGCTTGAGTTTGCCGGTTCAGTGCCTTTTATTTCCAACCAGAGGAGTTTGAATATTTATTTTGATTCCGTTTCGGGGCTTGAAGAGGGCGCTTTTGTGAAAATGGAAGGCGTCAGGGTGGGAAATATAAAAAACATTGACTTTGCCGAAGACGGAAAGAGAATTAAAGTCACGGTCGCGGTTCGCACCGATGTTGCGTTAAGAAAAGACACTGTTGCATCGGTGCGGCTCAGCAGCCTTCTTGGAACAAGCTACATAAACCTTTCAATCGGTTCTCCTGATTCACCCCTTCTTCCGCCCGGATATGCGATAGAAGGTGAGTCTTCATATGATGTTGACAAAATCATTCAGGACGCCGGGATGCTTATGAGCGAGGCGTCTCAGGCGGCCGTGCGCCTCAATTCCATCCTTACAAAAATTGATGACGGAAAAGGCTCGGTCGGTAAAATTGTCAACGAAGATGACCTTTATTTTGCCGCAAAAGATGTGGTTGCGAAAGCTGACAAAAGTCTGGACACCATTGAAGACCTTGCCCCGGTCAGTTTTATAGTCTCGGTTTTCGGGATTGCGGCAACATTCTACTGATTTCAGTATTCTGATTTGTTACCGTATAGGTTTTATTATAAGGAGCGGTTCGCGTGCGCCCAAGCTGCGGACTTGCGGGTGATTCCAATGAAACGGGTATGCAAACATCCCACGGTTCACAGAGACTACCATATAGAGGAAAAGTTTGAGGCCGGCCTTGTCTTGACGGGTTCTGAAGTCAAATCTCTCAGAAACGGCAAGGCGAGCATAAAAGAGAGTTATGCCATTGTGCGCACCGGTGAAGTTGAGCTTGTCGGCAGCTACATAGCCCCATATCAGGCTGCCGGGGTTTTTGACCATGACCCCAACCGTTCAAGAAAACTGCTTTTGAAAAAGCGAGAAATAAACAGACTTATCGGCAAAACACAGATGAAGGGTTACACGCTTGTGCCTACCGCCATTTATTTTCGCGGCGGCTTTGCCAAGGTGGAGATTGCCGTTGCCAAAGGCAAAAAACTTTATGACAAACGTTCCGACATTAAAAAACGTGAAGCGGACAGGGAGATGGAAAGAGCTATGAAAAGGGCGTTGAAGAGAAGATGACGGGGCTGAGGGAAAAACTAAAATTGTGTGCGCCGCTTTTTACCGCTTTGTTTTTCTCGGTCTGCCTTTTTGCCAACGGTTTATATGCTCAGGATTTGGAGACCCGGCGCGAGTCCTGTATTTCCCGCGCTGAAAAAGGATTTTACAATGAAGCGGAAAAACTGTGTCTTGAGGTGTTGCGCTCAAACCCTTATGATGCGGAGATTTGGGGCGTCATGGGTTTTATCCATGAAGAGACGGGCCGTTACGAAAGAGCGTCCGAGTCATATCAACAATATCTCAAAATCAACCCCGAAGACGCTCGGATTCTTTACTTTGCGGGCTTGTCATATGAGATGCGGGGGCTCAACGCCAAAGCGATTGAATTTTACGAAAAAGCGTTGGATGTAAACCCCGATTTTGCCGAAGCGTGGAATGATCTCGGTTTTCTTTACGAATTGACGGGGCGGCACGAAAAGGCGATGGAGTGTTTCAGTGAAGCCCTGCGGGCTGACCCCGAATACACGGAAGCATGGGAGAATATGGCTCGCTCCCATATCAAGCAGTCAAGCAAAAGAGCACCTCGCCCTAAAAAGAAACAGCGGAGCCAGAATAGCCAGAAACCATATAACAAATATCAGAAAAACGCCGATTTCCTCCGCATGTTCAGCAGACCGATTGAAAAGAATCCCTATCCGTGGCGTTAGGGCAATGTAAAAAAACCTGACTTTATTGTTGACAACATTTTTGACATTTCCTATATTCATTGAGGGAGAAAGGAGAAATGATTGGAGATTTTGTTAAGAAGCAACGTCTGAAAAGAGATATAACCCAGGCTGAAGTTGCTTTGAGGCTTGGGATTTCAAGACCGACGTATATACAGATTGAACTCGGTGGGCGTGATATAACAGTTCCAGAAGTGAAAAAACTTGCGGAGTTGTTTGATATGTCTCCAGAAGATTTTATCAATGAGACCGAACCTGCGGTTCCCAAAGTCATTCTTGAGAAAGGGGATTTGATGGAAAAAGCCGTTGAAGAGAACAGTCTTGAAATTCGTGTTCCGCGGCAGGATTTGGAAAAATTAGAACAGGTTCTTTTGTATGTTCTCACAAAAGTTGGCGGAAAGCCAAATGTTGGTGAGACGGTTTTGCACAAACTTCTTTACTTCATTGATTTTGACTACTACGAGAAGTTTGAAGAAAACCTTATGGGATTGACTTACATCAAGAATCACCACGGTCCCACATCAGTTGAGTTGGGCGAAGTCATTAAAAAAATGATAAAAGACGAGGAAGTTCAGTCCTTAAAAGTAAAACGTTTCAATTATGTGCAGAAAAAATATCTTGCTATCAACGAACCCGACTTAAAACTTCTTTCAGCTCAGGAACTTTTGCATATTGACGATGTGTTGAATCGCCTTTCGGATAAGAGCGCCGGTGAGATTGAAGAGTATTCGCACGGCGATATACCGTGGATAGTTGCAAAAGAGGGGAAGCAGATTTCATATGAGGCGGTTTTTTACCGGGAAGACCCTTACTCGGTTAGGGCCTACGATGAACTTTGAGGAGTTGCCGGAGTTTCAAAGGGATTTCAGAAACCTTGTAAACAAATACAAAACACTACCGGAAGATATGGAGCAGTTTCGTGAGATTGTTTTAGAATTTCCGCTTGGCGGCAAAAAACATTCCGGCATCCTTACCGGTTCAGACCGTTTCAGCATAATCAAAGCCCGTCTGTCTTGCCGATACCTCAAGGGCTCGTCTCTGCGTATTATCTACGCTTACTGTAAAACAAAAAATCGCATTGATTTTATTGAGATATATTTCAAGGGTAATAAGCAAAGGGAAGATAAAAGAAGAATAGGGAGTTATCTGGGTCAATGTTCCCGTTTTGCCGCGGCGGGTTGCAAATCCTTCAAAGGTAAATAACACTGATGAGACTCAAAACAGTTTTTCTGTCACTGGCTGTATTTTTTACGCTTGCTTCCTTCGCCTCCGCCGAAGATGCTTCAGATGTTTTTGAGAAGGCGTCCCGTTCGGTTGTGGTTGTCTATGTTTACGACGAAAACGGCGAAAACACCGCGCACGGCAGTGGGGTTATTATTGGGAAAGGGGAAATTGTTACAAACTGTCATGTTATAGAAAACAGCGAACAGATAACCGTCAACACCGAAGAAGGCGACCCGAAAACTGCAACTGTTTTCCGTACGGATTGGGAAAAAGATGTTTGTTTGCTGAAAGTTCCCGCATTGAAAGGCAAAAAGGCGAAAATCCGTCCAGCTAATTCGCTGAAAATCGGCGAATCCGTTTACGCAATCGGCTCTCCCGAAGGAATGGATTAAAGTTTAAGCGCGGGACTGGTCTCTCAACTGCGCAGAGATAAAAAAGACGCTCCGCCGATTCGATTATTCAGACTGATGCTTCGGTATCGTCCGGTTCTTCGGGCGGCGGGCTTTTTGACAGAAAGGGAAATCTTGTTGGAATTACATCTTTTGTTTTGAAAGAAGCGCAGAATATAGCGTTTGCGTCTCCGTCCGAATGGATAGAGGAAACCCGTGCTAGTGGAATTGAGACGGATTTAACAACAAGCCAGGAGACACTGATTGCCGGTTTTCGTTCTTTGTTGATATTGATAGAGTCGTATCGTAAGGTTTTGCGAATCAATCCTGAAGATGCGGAAGCTTGGAGTATTCTTGGAGCTGTTTATTCAGAGCAGGACAGATATGAGGAAGCGGTAGATTCATATCGTAAGGCTTTACGAATCGATCCTGATTTAGATGAAGCATGGAATGGCCTTGGTGTTGTTTATTGGGAGCAAGGCAAGCATGAGGAGGCGATAGATTCTTACCGTGAGGCATTGCGAATCAATCCTGAGTATGCGAAAGTGTGGTATAACCTTGGGGTTACTTATGCGGATCAAGGCAAGTCTGAGGAAGCGATAGACTCATTTCGTAAGGCATTGCGAATCAACCCTGAATATGCAAGAGCATGGGGCGGTTTGGCTATTGCTTATAAGGCAAATCGTCAGGATGCTTATGCAAAAGAGGCATTTGAGCGGTTGCAAAAGCTAAACTCCTCTTTGGCGCTTAAAATTAGAAGTTTTATTTTTGATTAGTTCTCTGTCGTTGAATCTTCTTATGAAGGATGAAATACTTCTTTAGTTCATTACCTCTACTGTTACGATAGGGGTAAGCTGGCTTCGACGTGCCTGCAAAAGGAGTATTCTTGATTTTGTTTAGAGGATGTAAATGGTAGAAAAAAAGAAGTCTATATCAGCAAGGGAAAGTTTGTTGAGGTCTATTGCTATGGTGTCATCTATGGCAATAGGAATTTATATACTTCATGCATTCTTGGCTCTTGTCTACTACACTCTTTTCTATGTGGATGGATTATCTGCAACTAACAACTCTAACATTGGGACTGAACAAAATAAGTATCTTTTCTATGTGGATGGATTATCTGCAACTAACAACCCCTTTTTACCAAATACTCTTGGTCCACAAAACTTTCCTTGGGTTCGTCTTCTAACTTTGAGTTGTGGACTTTGGTTTGGTTGGCGTTATGTTGGTATGCCAATTAGAGGTGATGCCTATCACAACACTGTGTTCTATCTCTTGGGCGTTACGCTTGGTGTGGTAACTGCTGTATTGTTGTTTAGTTTACTTTCCACAGTTCATAGGAATAGGGTTTCTTACTTTAGTTGCTACTTTACTTGGCGAAGCAATTTTTGTTCTCTTGGTTTACAAGTTGGTTGTTTTTATAAAAGGTAGAACAAAGGATCCGATGACCATGGGGATGCAATAGTTGTTGATAAGAAAGATTGGTAGGAAGAGATTAAAAAGCAGAACTAATGAACAGAGACCACTCCTTCTTGAAATAACCCTTTCAATTCATTACTATTCCTATCCCAATAGGGGGCGAACTGGCTTCGACGTATCTGAAGACAGCTCATGCCGCATGCCGAGCTTGGCTAACTCGTTAAACTGACCTCTCGCTATAACTGGCAAACCAATTAACGCACTCGCGGCCTAATTAACGCTGCGACGCTTCACGGGGCAATGCCTGCGGGCTTTGTGAAGCGGCATCCAGCAGGCTGGTCTGTTTGCGACGCCCGATGCGCAAGCGGATGAGAAACCCATCGGGACAGCGGAAAAAGCGCCCGCCCGCCGGCAACTTTTTCCGTCAAAAATCGGCGGGATAAGCATGTAGAAGCTGAGTGATTCTCTTTTGCGGACGCGGGTTCAATTCCCGCCGCCTCCACCATTTGGTAGTATCACTTGAACCTTGATGAAATCATTATAGCAACCGGCAATGAAGACAAAGCGCGGGAATTTGACCGGTTGCTGAACGGGATTTTCAAAAAGGTTTCTTTCCTGAAAGACTTCCCCTCGGTTGTGATGCCCGAGGAAACGGGTGCGACTTTTGAAGAAAACTCACTTATTAAAGCGTGTGCGGTTTTTGAAACCGTTTGCCGTGAATCTCACTGCCGCGCCGTTCTAGCTGACGACTCGGGAATTGAAGTGTCCGCGCTCGGCGGCAGTCCCGGGGTTTACTCCGCACGCTATGCGGGTGAAAACTCCACCGATGATGAAAATTTGGATAAACTAATGTCCGAACTCAAAGGCAAGACAGACAGAAGAGCCCGCTATGTGTGCGTTTTGACTCTTATTCTTTCCGGTGGCGAAAAAATTACCGCAACCGAATTTTGCGAAGGTGAAATATCTGAAATAAAAAAAGGCGAGGGCGGATTTGGTTATGATCCCGTGTTTTTCCTTCCGTCTTACGGAAAAACGATGGCGGAACTTGACCCCGATGAAAAAAACCGCATAAGCCACAGAGGCAAAGCCTCAAGGAAAATTGCGCTGCAAATGCGCGAGATGTCAAAATGAACAAAAAAAACGGAACCCACAAAATCAAGCCCGCCAAATATGTGTTCGTAACGGGAGGGGTAATGTCATCCCTCGGCAAGGGAATCGTGGTGGGCTCTCTCGGTCTTCTGCTTGAAAGCAGGGGTCTCACGATAGCGGTTCAGAAACTTGACCCGTATATCAATGTTGACCCCGGAACAATGAACCCGCATGAGCACGGTGAGGTTTTTGTGACCGATGACGGAGCTGAAACCGACCTTGACCTCGGACACTATCAGAGATTCACAAAAGCCGAACTTACACGCTCAAGCAACTTTACTTCCGGAAAGGTCTATAACTCCGTCATAACAAAAGAAAGGGAAGGCAGATTTCTCGGCAAAACCGTTCAGGTGATTCCCCATGTAACGGATGAAATAAAATCCAGAATAACGGCGCTTGGTGAAAAAGGTGACAGAGATGTTGTGATTGTTGAGATAGGAGGCACTGTGGGAGACATTGAAAGTCTGCCTTTTCTTGAAGCTGTGAGACAGCTCAGGTCGGAGCTCGGAAGACAGAATACAATTTTTATCCACCTTACATATGTTCCATTTGTGGTTCCTTCCGGTGAGTTTAAGACAAAACCAACTCAGCACAGTGTGAAGGAAATGCTCAAAATCGGAATACAGCCCGATGTTCTTGTATGCCGCACTGAAGAGCAAATTCCTGAAAGAATCAAAAGAAAAATCGCCCTTTTCTGCAATGTTGATTTGAATTCCGTCATATCGGACAGAGATGTTAAATCCATATATGAAGTGCCTCTTGTGTTGAACGAAGAAGGTTTTGACGAGACGGTCACTTCACATTTGAACATCTGGACAAGAGCCCCCGGCCTGGCAAACTGGCGGAAAATATTTGATAACAGGGACAAAATTTCAAAGAGTGTAAAAATAGCGGTTGTCGGCAAATACGTGGGACACCGCGACACTTATAAAAGTCTTCACGAAGCTCTTGCACATGCGGGAATGGCAAACCAATGCAAAATGGATGTCCAATACATAGATTCGGAAGATATTAAGAGTAAGGATTCTTCTCTTCTCAAAGATGCGGATGGAATTCTGGTTCCGGGCGGCTTCGGTGAAAGAGGATACGAGGGGAAAATCAGGTCCATAGCCCGTGCCAGAAAATATAAAATCCCGTTTTTTGGAATATGTCTCGGAATGCAAATGGCGGTTGTTGAAATTGCGAGGAATGTGTGCGGCATGAAAGACGCAAACTCAAGCGAGATAGACCCGCACTCTCCGCATCCGGTGATTGATTTCATGGAAGGGCAGGAAAATATAAGGGAAATGGGCGGCACAATGAGGCTTGGAGCTTATCCGTGTGTACTTGAGCGCGGAACTCTGGCACGCAAAGCATATGGGAAAAAACACATATCCGAGAGGCACAGACACAGGCTTGAGTTCAACAACAATTACAAGAAAAAATTTCAGTCCGCCGGTATAACCGTAAGCGGCCAATCTCCGGACTCATCCCTTGTGGAGATTGTTGAACTGCAGGGCCATCCGTGGTTCATAGGATGCCAGTTTCATCCTGAATTTCTTTCAACGCCTCTGCATCCGCACCCTCTTTTCCGTGACTTTATCGCCGCCGCGCTTAAGCATAAAAAATCCAGATGAGATGACACCGGGCGAAATTGTAATTTTTAGAAAAAGGAAGGAGCCGTGCTGCGGAATCTTTCTTTCCGCAGGCGAAGGGGTCATGACCGTTCTTTCAGAAGAAGGCAAAACAATGCCGATCACCGGCGAAAAAATTGCGTTCCTCACCGGAATAAAATCCGCACATTCAACCAACGACGAGAGAAAAATGGATATGAGGCGGCTCAGAAAAGAGCTTGAAGAGGCGAAGGATTCTTTTGACCTTCAGGCTCTGTGGGAGAATCTTGCCCATTCGGAAAAAATTGTTTCCTTCGGAGATATTTTGTCCGTTTATTCACGAGAAACTGAAACACCGCCCGATGAAGCGCTCAGACTTTTCTGGGCGATTGACAAAAACACCGTTTATTTCAAAAGGGAAAAAGGCGGCTATATGCCTCTTGCGGCGGGGCATGTTGAAAAGACTCTCGCCCGCCGGAAAAAGCAAGTTGAAAATGAAAGACAGGAGGCTTTTTCCATAAAGTGGATAAAGTCCGTTCTGAACGGTTCAGAGCATGAGCCGGACGGTTTTGACAGAGAGGCGTGCGTAAAAACCGTTATGGCCTACGTTCAAAACACCGAAGACAGTCCCGCTTTCAAAAATGCGTGCAGGTTTTTACCGAAAGCCGGAATAAAAGACCCCGAAGCGGCCGTTGAGTTTCTGATACGAACCGGTGATTTGCCCGAAGGGTCCGACCCGGAAATGATCAGGTATGGAATCGGTGAGGGCTTTTCACCCGAAGCGCTTGAAGAATCGTCGCGATTGGTTTCCGGCTTTGCCCCGCCGGATTTTTTGGAAGATTTGACGGGACTTGAGACTTTTTCAATTGACAGCAAAACCACCGAAGACATTGACGACGCAATTTCGCTTGAATTGACTCAAACCGAAGCGCGCGTGGGCATCCACATCGCCAATGTTGCAGTTTGCATTAAGCCCGGCGGCGCTCTTGACCGCGGCGCTTTGTCTTCGGCGGAGACAATGTATCTCCCCGAGCGTAGAGTGGACATATTCCCGGCTGATTTGGTGAAAGCCCGGCTCAGTTTGCTTGAAGGAGCACCCCGCGCCGCGCTTTCGCTTCTGATAACTTTTGATCTTGAGAGTTTTCAAATAAAAAATTTTCGTTTTGCTCCCTCCAGAATTTCCGTGAGAAAAAACATGAGTTACGAAACCGCGGATGTTCTTTTTCAGTCATCCGCTGAATGGAAAAAGCTTTGGCAAATATGCGCACACCTGAAACAAAAAAAGGATTGAGAGAGGAGCCTTCATTGTTCAGATTCCCGAACTTGTGATAAAAGTCAGTCCGAAAGGAGAAATTGAAATTGCGGCCGCGCCCGCCGGAGGAGTCTCACAGGAAGTTGTTTCTGAGTTGATGATAACGGCGAACCATCTTTCCGCGGTTTTTCTGAAAGACAGGGGAATTCCCGCTGTTTTCAGGTCTCAGACCGAGAAAATTTCCGAAGAAGCGAGGGAACTTGACGACAAAGATCCGCTTTTCCCAGTGCGAATTGTAAGAATGCTCAAACCCTCCAGAATAATGACTTATCCGGAGCCCCACGGTTCTCTGGGGGTTGACTGCTATGCGCAGGCGACTTCGCCGATTAGAAGATATACGGATTTGATTGTTCAAAGGCAGATTTATGTCTGAGGTTTCAGACCTTCCGGCTCTTGATGAGGGAGAAATTTTGCGGATTCTGTCAGATGTGGAACCGGTGGTTCATTTGAGAAGAACTGCACAGAAAAGCAGGAAGAGGTTTTGGCTGTGTGAATATTTCAGGCGGATGGGAAAAAGCACTAGGCACAAGGCAATTGTTTCGCGTGTTACAAGCGGCAGGGTTTTTGTCTGGCTTCCCGAATATCTTTCAGAATTTCCACTGCACGGAGCCGATGCGGCCGTTTTCAAAGAGGGGCAAACCATAACAGTCACCCTCAAAGACTCTGACCCCATCAGACGGAGACTCAGATTGCTTGCCGCTTAAGAGTCTTTAATCGCTTTCATTATGTCTTCAATGTTTGTGTATTTTACCCTGGGCCTGCCGGTTTTTGCCCCGCGTTCAGATTCCCGCTTGTCCAGCAGCGACCATTTTCTGTAACTTACATAGTCCGCCTTTTTTTTTCTCAAGCAGCTCCTCAATCGGACTTGCCGTCAATTCTTTGTTGAGGCTTGCGGTTTTGGAAAAATCTTCAATCATAATGTCCACCGTTTCCGTGGAATCCGCTTTGTTTGTTCCTATAATCCCGGTCGCTCCTCTTTTTATCCAGCCCGCCGTGTAGAGGCCCTCAACCGGTTTCCCGCCGGGCTTGTCAAGAACTCTGCCGTTTTCATTGGGGATTACACCAGCTTTTTCATCAAACGGAACGTCTTTGAGCGCTATGCCCCTGTAGCCGATTGAGCGGAATATGAGCCCCGCATCTATTTTTTCAGTCTCATCCGACCCGACTGCCGTGATGCTCCCGTCTTCCCTTTTCACGAGCTTGTTTCCGGTGAAGGTTACGCTTGAAGCCCGGTTGTTTTCATCCCCGTTAATGCTCACGGGCGAAAGCAGAAATCTCAGGTGAAGTTTTTTCTTTTTGTTTCTCACCCCCACAGAAAAGCCTCTTAAAATTTCAAGTTTTTTTTGAGTCGCCGTGTTGGGATTTTTTTCAAGAAAATCGCGTGTCAGAGGGTCAATTTCCATTTCCTCCGGGCACGTTACCACATCCGCATCTTCAAGGTTGCAGAGCTCTTTCAGTTCGGGATTTGTGAAAGCCGCCTGCGCGGGCCCTCTCCTTCCCACTATAAAAATTTCTTTTATACTGCTTGAAGCAAGTTTTTCCAGAGCGTAGTCGGCTATGTCTGTTTTCAACAGTTCCGCCCGGCTTTGACACAAAATTCTGGCCACATCAACCGCAACATTGCCCACGCCTATTATCACTGCACGTTCGCATGACATATCAAAATCAAGGTCTGATGCGTAGGGATGCCCGTTATACCATGCGACAAAATCAGTCGCCGTGCAGCTTCCCGGCAGGTTTTCACCGGGGATTTTCATCTTTTTGTCAGTCTGTGCTCCGGTTGCAAAAATTATTTGGTGATAGCGTTTTTTCAGGTCGTCAAGAAATATGTCTTTTCCGAATTCCACAAGACCGAAAAAACGGAAGTCCGGGTGGGACGCGATTTTGTCATAAACTTTTGAGACGCTTTTGATTCTCTGGTGGTCCGGGGCGACTCCCTGACGCACAAGTCCGTGAGGGGTCGGCAGAAAGTCGAACATGTCAATTGCCGCCGGAACGGGGCTTTTTTTGAAAATTCTGTCCGCACTGTAGAAACCGGCCGGCCCCGACCCTATAATTGCAACAAGCATTTTTTCAGCCGCTTTTTTCATTTTGTCTCCAATTTATCTTCAGACCGGCCGCCACTTTTATCGGTATAATGAGAGTGGGTCTCAATATGTCTCTAACCATTGTGGACAAAGAGCATCTTCATCTGAAGATAGTTCAGGATATAAGTGATTTCGTCAATAAATCCACGGATCTTGACACCATCCTCAAAGGGGTGGTCAGCAAAATAAGCGAATCGCTTCATTTTGAACTTGTGTCAGTATACATAACTGAAAGTGAGGGTGACAGTCTCCGCCTGATGGCGAATACGGTTTTTGACAATGAAACCGGAGCCCGCGAGCTTTCAACTGTTGAAGACATAGCCGCAATGATATCTGAGACCATGTTTCCGTTTGTAACGATGAACGTGTCTCAGCACCCGAAATATAAAACGGCCCCCGGCGATCCTGAAGAGAAATATGACTGTTACCTTGGTGTCCCCATAGTTTTGAATAACCGCTGTGTAGGCGTTCTCGTGGGTCAGACAAGCGGCAGGCGCCACATAACCCCCGCCGAGCAAACCCTGTTTGAGATAATAGCTTCCCGTCTTGCGGGTCTTCTGGAAGTTGCGGATACCCTTGACCGTCTGAATACGCCGTCAATTATTCAGCACAAAACCAGAACCTATCAGGGCAAAGGGGCCTCTCCCGGAATCGGAGTGGGGCGTGTTTTTCTTATCAGGGGGCTTTTCGGAAGCATTGGCTCCGCTTCTTCCTCCCCTCAGTCCGCCGAGGAAGAAAAAAACCGTCTTCTTGAAGCGCTTTCAAGGGTTGAGAGAGATATGAAAGACCTGATAGAGGTTTTGAAAAAAGACAATGTTCTTTCCGAAAGCGAACTGGAGATTTTTGAAGCGCATCTGATGCTTCTTTCCAGCGAAAGCCCGGATTCTGTCAGAGGCGAGATGCTTTCACACATTGAAGGGGGCGGGGTGTCGGCGGAAACTGCGGTTGTTCAGGGCATTGAGTCAATTGCCGGAAGGTTTGAACATCATTCCGACAGATATGTAAGGGAGAAAGCGCAGGACTTCAGAGACATTGGTGAAAA
Source organism: Thermodesulfobacteriota bacterium (assembly GCA_965198945.1). Taxonomy (GTDB): domain Bacteria; phylum Desulfobacterota_D; class UBA1144; order Nemesobacterales; family Mycalebacteriaceae; genus Mycalebacterium. The sequence continues at coordinate 104,921 of CBDAQI010000011.1, forward strand.
ACTGCTCCATGAACTTACGGGTCTCAAAGCCGGCCGTGGAGCGGAAACCAACGACTCTTTAATTCTGGCTGCGCGGGAAATAGGTCCGTCTTTTGTTTCAATGATCAGGAAAAACAAAATAGCGGGAGTCATAACGGAAACCGGAGGTGAAACTTCACACGCGGTCATCATAGCAAGATCGCTCGGAATTCCGGTTGTCATAGGGGTGGAAAACATCTGTGAATTTATCAGTTCGGGAAACCTCGCCATTGTTGACGGAAAGACGGGCTTTGTTTTCATCAATCCGGATGAAACTCTAATAAATGAGTATGAAAAAAGCGGCAAAAGAATTGAGGAGATTCGCAATTTTTTTGAATCCGGAGGCGCACCGAAAACCGGAGTTGCCAGGGAAATATCCATTACCGCCAACATAGGTTTCCCGGTTGATGTTGACGTGGCTCTGCGTCAGAAGGTCGGGGACGTCGGTCTGTTCAGAACCGAGTTCGCCTTCGCCCGTTTTGAAAAACCTCCGGGGGTTGAAGAGCAGACAAAAATATACGGTGATATCGCGGGCAGATTCAGCGGCCGTGTAACAGTCAGAACGCTTGACATAGGGGCGGATAAAGTTCTTCCGTATTTCAACATTCCCGAGGAGGAAAATCCGCTTCTGGGCTTGAGGGCAATCCGGTTTTCAATGGAGTATCTTGACCTGTTCAGAGAGCAGATAAAGTCCATACTGCTTGCCGCATCGGCCGGAGCACGGCTGAGGATTCTGCTTCCGATGGTTTCAAACATCTGGGAGGTTGAGACCGCGAAACAGATTATGGACGATATTGCGTCAGAAGTGCGGCTCTGCCCCGCGGACATTCCCCCGCTCGGTGTGATGCTTGAGGTTCCGGCGCTCGTGCCGCTCATTGACGAATATGCGGGGATTGTTGACTTTATCTCAGTCGGAACAAATGACCTTGTTCAATATCTGCTGGCGGTTGACAGGAATTCAAATGCCGTGGGCCATCTCTACACTTCATTCCACCCCGCAGTTTTACGGTTTCTTGATTCCATCAGAGAAAGCGCGGACAAAAACAAAATTGAAGTTTCAATCTGCGGAGAGATGGCGGGGTCTTCAAAAGGCGCACTACTAATCCTTGCTCTCGGGTATAAAAACCTGAGTGTTTCTCCCTATAGAATTCCCGTCGTCAGGTTTATAGCCAACCATGTGAGTCCCGTATTTCTTTCCGGACTGAGAAAGAAACTTATGCGCGGGAAAAGAGAAATGGACATTGAGAGACTGCTCGCGGGCTGTCTTGAAAAAATTGAACCCGCGCTTGTTGAGTTTGATTAGGCCCTTTCAGTTTGATAAGACACCGTGTTGCTGTTACAATGAGCAAGGGCGTCTTACATGCCTTTATCAAAAGGGTTCGTCCGTGTTTCGCGTTGTGCAAGGAGGAGAGATAAACAAATGCCTAAAGACACACTCACAATTAAGGATAACAGAACGGGAAAAGAATATGAGATTCCCGTTGAACAAGACACCATAAAAGCCTCTGATTTGAGGCAGATTAAGATCAAAAAGAGCGATTTCGGGATGATGAGTTATGACCCGGCGTTTACAAATACGGCATCTTGCAGAAGCGCCGTAACCTACATAGACGGCGAAAAGGGAATTCTCAGATACAGAGGGTATCCGATTGAGCAACTCGCAAAAAAAAGCAGTTTCCTTGAGGTGGCATATCTCCTTCTCCACGGAGACCTGCCTTCAAAAAAACAGCATGAAAAGTGGGTCTACGACGTAACGCATCACACTTTTCTGCATGAGAACATAAAAAAATTCATGGACGGATTCCGCTATGACGCCCATCCCATGGGGATGATGATGAGCACCGTGGGGGCTCTTTCAACCTTCTATCCCGAAGCCAAGGATGTTCAGAATGCGGAAAACCGCATGATTCAAATTCACAGACTCATAGCCAAAATGCCGACGATTGCGGCATTCTCCTACAGACACGCGATGGGTTTGCCATATGTATATCCCGACAATGACCTCAGTTATACGGGCAATTTCCTGAAAATGATGTTCAGGATGAGCGAGAAGGTCTACAAGCCCGACCCTGTTGTTGAAAACGCCATAGATGTGCTTTTCATACTTCACGCCGATCATGAGCAGAACTGCAGCACGAGCATTATGAGAGACGCGGGAAGCAGCCTGCCCGACCCCTATTCCGCGACATCCGCGGCCGTGAGCGCCCTCTACGGTCCTCTGCACGGAGGCGCTAACGAGGCCGTTTTGAAGATGCTTGAGGAAATCGGTGACAAGAAAAGAATTCCCGAATACATAAAAAGGGTGAAAAGCGGAGAGTTCCGCCTCATGGGTTTCGGACACAGGGTCTACAAGGCTTATGACCCGCGTGCGGCAATAATCAAAGACATAGCCCACAAAGTTTTTTCAAAAATGGGCAGGAACCCCCTTCTTGACATAGCACTTGAGCTTGAAAAAATTGCGCTTGAGGACGAATACTTCATAAACAGAAAGCTCTATCCGAATGTGGATTTTTATTCCGGCCTCATATACCAGAGCCTGGGGCTTCCGGTTAGCATGTTTACGGTTCTTTTTGCGATAGCGCGAACCGCCGGATGGCTTGCCCAGTGGGAAGAGATGATAACAAACCCGGAAACCAAAATCGCGCGTCCGCGTCAGGTCTATGTCGGGAAAAACAAAAGAAATTTTGTCCCGTTTTCTTCCAGAAAAGCCCGTTAGGGCAATCACGGGGCGGCAAAATTCTCTTTAGCCAATGACGAAGGTTAAGGTTTGCGGAATAACGAACAAAGATGACGCCCTGATGGCGGTTGACATGGGAGCGGCGGCGGTGGGATTTATTTTTTATCCGGCAAGCGGAAGGCATATTGAACCTGAAGCGGCGGCTGGTATAACTTCTCTTCTGCCGCCCGGTGTTATAAAAGCCGGTGTTTTTGTGAACCAGGAGATTGATTTTATAGGAGATGTTGTGAAATCGGCCGGTTTGGACATAGCTCAAATCCACGGGGACGAAACACCACAGTTCTGTAAAAAGATTCCGGGAGATTACATGAAGGCGGTCAGAGTCAAAGATTCCGGCAGTTTGAAAGAAATAGATGAATATGACTCGGACTTTATTCTGCTTGACACTTTTGCCGACAGGCAGTTCGGAGGAACCGGCAGGAAATTTGATTGGGGTTTGCTTCAGGGGATTGATCTGAAAGGAAAAAAACTGTTTCTGTCCGGCGGGCTTAATTCCGGCAATGTTGCCCGCGCCGTTTGTGCGGTGCGTCCATATGCGGTTGATGTCTGCTCCGGGGTTGAAAAGAAAACCGGAATAAAAGACCCGGCAAAGCTTAAACTGTTTATGGAGGAAGTGAAGATTGCGGACAGCACCGGGTAGAGAGGGATTTTTCGGTGATTTTGGCGGGCGTTTTGTTTCTGAAACCCTTATGCCCCCGCTTTTTGAACTTGAGGAGGCGTATTCCAAAGCCCGCGCCGACAACGGTTTCAGAGAGGCGGTTGAAAAATGCCTTAAGGATTATGTGGGAAGACCCACGCCTCTTTATTTCGCCGAAAAAATGACCGCAAGGCTCGGCGGAGCCCGTATATATCTCAAACGCGAAGATCTCGCGCATACCGGAGCGCATAAAATCAATAACACGGTCGGGCAGGTTATGCTCGCCGAAAGAATGGGTAAAGACAGGATTATCGCGGAAACCGGAGCCGGCCAGCACGGGGTTGCCACGGCCACTGTTTGTGCGCTGTTGGGAAAAAAGTGTGAGATATATATGGGGCGCAAAGATACCGAGAGGCAAAGGGCGAATCTTTTGCGAATGAAAGCGCTGGGCGCCGTTGTTCATCCGGTTGACACGGGTACGGCCACTTTGAAAGACGCTTTGAATGAAGCTATGAGAGACTGGATAACAAATGTCTCAAACACATTCTATGTTATAGGGAGCGTGGCGGGCCCCCATCCTTATCCGACAATGGTAAGAGATTTTCAATCCGTGATAGGAACTGAAGTAAAAGAGCAGGTGAAACTATTCAAGAGCGGCAAACCCGATCTTCTTGTTGCTTGTGTCGGCGGGGGTTCAAACGCGGCCGGTCTGTTTCACAGTTTTATGGATGACCCGGAAGTTTCAAAAGTGGGTGTTGAAGCGGGCGGCACCGGGACGGAAGCGGGTCGTCACTCCGCCACAATAACGCTGGGGTCTGAGGGTGTTTTACACGGAAGCAGAACGTTTGTTCTTCAGAATAAAGACGGGCAGATAAGTGAGGCTCATTCAGTCGCACCCGGTCTTGACTATCCGGGAGTGGGTCCTGAACATTCATTTTTCAGCAGTGAGGGGCTCGCCTCATACACCTCAGTGTCCGATGACGAGGCTGTTGACGCTTTCTATTTTCTTTCTGAAACCGAAGGAATAATTCCGGCCCTTGAAAGCTCTCAT
>CBDAQI010000012.1:0-147963 GCA_965198945.1 Thermodesulfobacteriota bacterium
GGGGGCGACACTGGAAGCGGCTTCCGGTAACCAGCTATTCATCTAGAATTAGTCAACCTCCGACCTTCAGGCTCTTCGTCTCCACATTCTGTAAAGGAAAATACCGATTCCCAACATTGTAACCACTCCGGAGAGTTTTACTATCCTGATGGCTTCCAGAGCATATTTTTTGCCGACAGGGTCAAATTTATAACAGAAAAGAAGAACTTTGTTAATTGCCGTGCTGCCGCCTATCTTTCCGTCCGACGCTTCAATCAGAGCCAGTTTGAGATCTTTCGGGTCATGCTGTATCCCGTAAAGATAGCGCGCGACCCTGCCTTCGGGGGTCAGGAGGATGAGAGCGGACTGGTGGTCAAAACCTTCTCCCTCTTTTCTGAATCCGAACCCTACGCTTTCTGTCAGTCTCGTAATTTCATTTTTACCTGCGGTAAAAAATCTCAAATCTTCCGCGCCTTTCTGATATGTGAGCATGGAGAGGTTTTCCGCGGCTTTTTGCGAGGCAATCTGCGTTGTGTCAGACTCGTCAAAACTGACCGTCAGCACCCTGTAGTCATCACCGAGTTTGAAAGAGCCGAGCTCGTCCGCAAGCGCGTTGACGGTTTCACTCAGAAACTGCATTGCGAAGCGGCAGTTGTGCGGGCAGGTGTAGAAAACCAGGTGCAGAAGAACGGGTTTTTCACCGTCAAAGAATTGGCCGATTTCTTTTTTTTGTCCGAGATAATTTGTAAGAACAATGTTCCCGGGAACCTGTTCACCTAATTTTTCCCGTATTTTCATTATTTCAATTTGCGCCGTGTCGGTTATTGAAAAAGCTGCCGGAGCGGGCAGAAAAATGATAAAAAACAACAATATTTGTCTCATACACACAGTTGCTCCCCAGCTCGCGGACAATTATCATGCACACACTTTTAACTGTCAAGAAAGTTGCGTTTTCATGCCTTTATCCCGCGCTTACAGATGCAGGTCTTCAAACACCGGGCCGTCCGGTCTTTGTCTTGAAAGCTGCGCTGCGCTTGCGAATTCTTGATCAAATTTTCCTTTCTCAATAAGGCAGGCCAGAGCTTCGGAGGCGCCGCGTGAAATCATAAGCCCCCTGCCAGTGTGTCCGAAGCACTCATAGATATTTTCCAGTCCGGGGGCTTTTCCAAGAAATCCCGATCTGTCAGCCGTTTCGCCATACATTCCCGCCCAGCCTCTTATGAATTTGAGATTTTCAAACGCCTTGATTCTTTTTGAGAGGGGCGTCCATATCAGTTTTATGAAAGGGCTTTTCTCGTCAAAACTGTGGAAATCGTATTGATAATTTACGCCGAACGGCTCGTCGCGGTTGGAATACCCGACCAATATTCCGTCTCCCTCGGAATGGAAAAACACATCGGTTGTATCAACCACCATTCCTATTCCCGACAATTCAAGCCCGGGGCATTTGACAATCTGCAGCTGCCGCCTGCGCGGTTTTACGGAGTTTGTTTTGATTCCGTAAAGGGCGGCAATTTGCGAAGCCCACGCTCCGGCCGTGTTAATGACCGCACCACAGCGGTATGCGGTCTCAGGGGCTTCCCGGGCGGCGGTTTTGCCCGTGAGAATATCTTCCGGGCTGTGGCTGTCTTCAATGTCGGTGGTGAAGACTGTTTTTGCCGCACCTTTTTCAACTTCAATGCGACGGACAAATTGTTTGTCAATAAACTCAACTCCTTTGCTGCGCGCCTGTCTTCTGTAAAATTCCCTGAGAGCATAGTGATCAATGAACCCCGCATCGCGGGAAATTGACAAACTCTCAACCCCGGTTGTATCTGTTACAAAATCCAGATGTTTTTTAACTTCACTCGCGCCGTAAATCTCAAAATCCAGCCCGCATTCCCTGTAGAGCGGGGCACTTTCTCTCAGTTTCCGGTCAGTTTTTTCATCGTGAAGCCAGTAGTAGCCGGACTTTCTGAACGAAATAATGTCCGCTATTTCAGTGTAAAAACGTATTGAGCGTGCACAAAGCTCCACATTTGCTCTTCCCTGCCATGTTGCCCTGACACCGCCCGCATTTTTCAATGACGATGAGAATTCCCCCTCAAGGTCGGGGTCTACGACAACTATTTTTGCCTTGGGTAGTCTGGCCGAGACAGAGAAGGCGCAGGCAGACCCCATTGCGCCCGCGCCTATTATGAGAAAGTCGCAATGCTCTGTCATCGGTCTTTAATTATATCAGGCACCGTGGAATCGGTATCCCGCAAAGTAAAAATAACGGTCAGCTATTTTCTCATAAAAGCCATTTGGTGATGGCTCTTCTCCACAAAGCCGTTTTGAGCTCTCTGGTGATGCGCGCATTTGCCGGGCTTGTTGAAGGCAATTTCTCAAGATGAAGGCGTTTGCTGACACCGTTTTTCAGAAACGGAGCCGTGTGAAGGCTGAAAACCCGCTCGGCCTTTACTCCGTTGAAAATAACCGCCCGAACCGACGGACTGCCGGCAAGCAGCGCACCCACATTGTTCGGTTTTTCACTTGAAGATTTAATTTTTGAGTCAAGACTCCCGCTCCGCTCGCATAACTCAAGCATGTCCCAGAGTGCGACGGAGTTTCTTTCAAGCGCGGCAATCCGCTCGCCATATGATGATTCCCGTGCGGGAAAGCACAGAACCTCGCCCATTATGTCCCAGAAAACATTTTTCGGATGCGCGTAATACTGTCCCGCCTCAAGGGATTTTACACCCGGCATTGAACCGAGTATCAAAATTTTGGGGTTTTCAGGCAGAACCGGCGGAAAACTTCTGACAATTTTCGCCATCTCATTGCGCTAAACGCCGCGTCTTCCCTTCAGGCGCAGGGCGTTCAGTTTTATAAACCCTTCCGCATCGGCCTGATTGTAAAGGTCGTCTTCTTCAAAAGTCGCAAGCGCCGGACTGTAGAGAGATTTTTTCGCCTTCCGTCCGACCACCCGCACAGAGCCCTTATAAAGTTTCATCCTCGCAGTGCCGGTTACACCTTCCTGCGACTGCCCAACGGTTTTCATCAGCGCTTTCATTTCGGGTGAATACCAGAAGCCGTAGTAGATTATTTCTGAGATTTTGGTTACAAGAGAGTCTTTCAGGCGCAACAATTCACGGTCAACCGTTATTGATTCAACAGCCCTGTGCGCCGGATGTAGAACCGTTCCCGCAGGAGTTTCATAAACTCCGCGCGATTTAATACCCACAAAACGGTTTTCAACTATGTCCGCCCGCCCGACACCGTGTTTTCCGGCGATTTTGTTAAGTTCCAAAATAAGTTCAGCGGCGGAGAGTTTTACACCATTTACGGCCACGGGCGAACCTTTTACAAAATCTATTTCAACATATTCGGGTTTGTCCGGTGCTTTTTCGGGCGAAACGGTCATTTCAAACATCGCCTCATCGGGTTCAACCCACGGGTCTTCAAGAATGCCACCCTCATAACTTGTGTGAAAAAGGTTCCTGTCGCAGCTGTATGGTTTGCCCGCAGTGACGGGGATCTCAATGCCGTGGTCTTGTGCAAAGCCGAGCAGGTCAGTGCGTGATGAAAAGTCCCACTCACGCCACGGGGATATGATTTGCAGGTTCGGCGCAAAAGCATGGTAGACGAGCTCAAAGCGCACCTGATCGTTTCCTTTGCCGGTTGCTCCGTGCGACAGGGCGAAAGCTTTTTCCTTTAACGCGACCTCAACCTGCCTGCGGGCTATCAGCGGACGCGCAAGAGAGGTTCCGAGCAGATAATCTCCCTCATAAACGGCTCCCGTTTTTATGGCGGGAAAAACAAAGTCACGCGCGAATTCCTCTTTCAGGTCAGCGACAACGGCTTTTGAGGCTCCCGTATCAAGCGCTTTTTTGCGCGCCGCTTTGATGTCTTCATTCTGTCCCACATCGGCTATAAACGCTATCACCCGCGCGTTGTGGCGGATGGTGAGCCACTTGAGTATGATTGAAGTGTCAAGCCCCCCCGAGTAGGCGAGAACGATTTTTTCCCCCGATTTTTTCATTCCGGATTTTAAGGCGTTTCAGCGCTGTCCTCTCATATCAAGAAGATAGAACTTTATGCCTTTGTTTTCGTAAAATTTTTCAAGAGTCAGCCCCAAATACTCTATTCTCTGCAATTCGTCGCCCTCATATTTGATTTTTTTTATCTCGTCGGAAAGTTTGGCGCTAACGGGAATCTGTTTGTCGGGAACCTGTTGACAGATACACCCAAGCATCAGTTCATTATTCTTAAAATTCCGCTTCACTATAAGACCGATGGAAAAAGTCGCATTGATGAGCTCAATAACGGCAATCATGATAGGAGGCGTTGAGCCGGAAGGGTCTTCTCCGACAAATCTGTATCCGTAAACCTCAACCGCATTTCCCGAAGTCACCATTGAATCAAGATTCCAATAGTCTTCGTTCTCAATCATGCAGAGAATATGCAGAACTTCTTCCCTTTTGGGTTTTTTGGCCATTTGAGAATTTACACTACCAGAAAGAACCGCCTTTTTGAAGCGCCGGGACGGCTTAATTTATTTTTGAGAAAATCTATCGCCTCCGCCATATCTTTTGGAAGAGCAGAGGAAAAAGACACCTCTTTTCCAGAAACCGGGTGTGAGAAGTCTATGCGGGATGCGTGCAGAGCCTGTCTGCCTAGTATTTTTGACAGTCCGGATGAGGCAAGTTTCATTTTTGCCGTTTTCCCGCCGTAAAGCGAATCCGCCGCGACCGGGTGTCCGGCTTCGGAAAAATGAACCCTTATTTGATGGGTTCTGCCGGTTTTCGGCATTATTCTTACAAAAGTCCAGTCCTGAAAATGCTCAACCGCTTCCCAGTCCGTTACCGAATCGCGCGCTTTTGCAGTTTTCCCGCCGGTCATTTTTTTTCTGTTTGACTGGCTTCTTCCTATCGCCGAAGAGAAGGTTCCCGAATTTTTTTTCATGGCGCCGCAGACAATGGCCAAATACTCTTTCCGCACCGAACGTTCGGCAAACCGGGAGGCGAGGCTTGCATGGCAAACATTGTTCTTTGCTATGACGACAACCCCTGAAGTGTCCTTATCCAGCCGGTGGACGATTCCCGGTCTTGAAGGGCCTCCCACACTGGAAAGACTCTTATATCTGTGCGCGAGCGCGTTTGCGAGAGTGGCGTTTTTGCGTCCGGCTCCCGGGTGAACCGCCATGCCCGCGGGTTTGTTGATTACTATTAGACAGTCATCCTCAAAAATAACATCAAGCGGAATATTTTCTGGTTCGGCAATATCACTCCGGGGCTGCGGCTGGTGAAACTCTATTTTCTCGCCTCCCTCAAAAATTGAAGAAGGCTTTAATCCGGCTCCTTCCATCAGAATATCTCCCGATTTTATAAGGGCTGCAATGAGCGAACGGCTTTGCGGGAAAATTCCGGAGAGCGCGGAATCCGCCCTTTTGCCCGCGCATTCGGGCGGCACGGTTAATTTTATGATTTCAGGTTTTGCCACTTTGTTTTTTTCTTAAAATTATTTTTGTTCCCTCGCCGCCGAAACGCTCCCGCGCGCTCGCCCGGTTGACCGCGATTTCAATGAATCCCGAACTTCCCCTGACTGCGACGGTTTCTCCCGGCTCCCGGTCGGCATAGCAGTCTGATATGCCCTCAATCGTGAAGCCGCTTATTTCAATCTCCGTTTTTTCCGGAACACCGTCCGATTTGATGTTTGAAATCATATTTCCGAAATGGTCCGTGTAAACACAAACGCCTTCAACCGTTTCTCCGCCGAAAAAGACTGGCTCTGCGGTATCTGTCAGAACGGGTTTTTCAACGGGAGTCCCCATCTCAGAGGGACTGACCCCGAGCGACAGATGCGCCGCGGCGGGGGCGAAGATGTCTCTGCCGTGGAAAGTGGATCCCGTTCCCTTCAGAGTGTATTCGGGATTTTCTATGGCATGTGCGGAAAATGAGGGAAAGGCTTGAAACACGGATGAAAAAATTCCGTTGTCGGGACCGACAAAAAAATTCCCGCCCGCCTCTATGGCAAGGGGCTTTCTGCCAGTTCCGACCACCGGGTCCACAACCGCCAGATGAACCGAGCCCTCCGGAAAAAACCCATATGAGTTTTTGATTGCAAAAGCCGCCCGCGCAATTTCAAAACTCCGCAGGCCGTGCGTTACATCCACAATGCGGGCGTCCGGATTGATTGAGAGAATCACTCCTTTCATAACCCCGGCGAAATGGTCCGTCGCGCCGAAATCAGAATATGTCGCTATCAGGCCGGACAATTTTCAACCGGCCCCGAATAAAAAAGTGAATTTGTCGGCGGGTCAGGAGCAGGGCTCAGAGTCTCTGTCTGCCGAGAAAGAACCCGCCGCTCCTCTGTCACCCTGGTAGTCAATTTCTTTGCACCTTACGACTCCGTCTTCATAAATGGCAAAATCTTTTTTGCCCGTAACCCCGGCGCTTGCGGGAGACGCCTGCCACCCGAAACCTGTGGAATAGAGCCCGTCCGAAGTCGGTGAAGCCAGAGAACCGAAATCAGCCTTTATACAGTATCCGGCTTTCGGTTTGTCACAAGTTGCCGAAGACGCAGAAGATGAATCCGCGCCTTCAAATGTCTCGTCCAGGAGCGCGTCAAAGGGCTAATATGTCCGCCCGGTTTGTCCGGGACATCTCAGGGAAGGGGATTCTGAAAGGCTGCCTATTTTGTCAACATAGTTCTGCACGCCGTCGCCGTCTGAATCCTGAATGGCGAACTGCATTTCCGCTGCGCTGAGAACCTGAAGCATCTTTCTGGCGTTCAACTCGTTTGCCGAGATTCTCGTGCCCGTAAAATTGGGAATCGCCAGGGCGGCAAGGATTCCTATAATTACCAGAACAATGAGAAACTCAAGCAGTGTAAATCCCGCCGTGGCAGTCTTTTTGTTGGGCGGTATGTTTTTCATGCCGCGCAATATACAACAAAAGTTTTAATGCGACAAAAAATTAAAGAGTATCACCGGAAACCACCCTCACGAGGCTGCCGTCGGATGTTTCAATATACAGAAATCCGCGTCCGTCCAGTTTTCTCGCTATTCCTTCAACCTGCGAGCCGTTGTTGTTTATTTTCACGGTATTGTTAAGTTTTCCCCACTCAACCGCCCACCGGGCGACAGTCCAGTCATAGCCTTTTGACACGAAATCATCCCGCCGGGCGAAAAGATTTTTTATCAACAATCCTGTGAACCGTCCTCGGTCAACCCGGCTTCCGAGAACCTCCGAAACAGATGTTACGCGGTCTGAAAAACCTTCCATAAGCTCTCTTGCGTGAGAAACGGACAGATTGAGATTAACTCCGATGCCTATGACTATGAATTTGCAGAATTCACCTTCGGCTTCGGCTTCTGAGAGAACGCCCGCGATTTTTCTGCCGTCCGTGAGTATGTCATTCGGCCACTTTATTTCAGGAACAACGCCGAAGGCGCGGAAAGTGTCGCAAAGCGCCAGGGATGCCATGAAGGTTGAAGCCGGACAAAGTGAAAGTTTCAGATGGGGACGGAAAAGAAATGATATAAAAAGATTCCCGCCCCGCGGTGAAACCCAGCTTCTTCCCATGCGTCCGCGCCCGCCCGTCTGAGTATCAGCGACAACCGTAGTTCCTTCGCGCGCCCCTTCGCGTCCCATCCCGCACAGAACCGTGTTTGTGGAAACTGTTTCATCAAAAAAACTGACATTTCCGCCGGAAGCGGCAACAGCCGATTCAATCTCCGTCATTTCTTTTTTGGAAAAACCCAAAACACATTCCCGTCCGAAACTCTAAAATATGCCGCAAAACAAACCGGAGCAACAGGTGCGGCTCCTTCAGGCCGTTTTATTGACAAACAAACCCTTTGCTCTATAATAGCCAATCCGAGCTCTGAAGGCTTGTAAGAAAGGGCCCATAGCTCAGTCGGTCAGAGCAGCGGACTCATAATCCGTTGGTCCCAGGTTCGAGTCCTGGTGGGCCCACAAATCACTATGAGGGAAACCGAAGGCTCAAAAAACGTCATAAGACAGCAAATAGATAAACTTAAAAAGCTTCAGTTTGTTGACATTGAGCTCAGCCAGATAGAGCGTGACCTCCAAAAGTATCCGAGAGAGGTCTTGGTTTTAAGGGGCGAGATTCAGTCAATAAGCGAATCTCTGGTGGAAAAGAAACTCCAGATAGAGGAATCTGACAAATCAAAACAGATTCTTGAGACGAGTTTGTCGGAAAAAAAAGACCATATAGATAAAACCGAAGAGCGGCTTCTCAACATAAAAACCCATAGAGAGTATGAGGCTTTGCAGAAGGAGCTGACGGAAGTCAAGAGAGAGTGCATTGAAATTGAGGACAACATATTGGAGTTGATGGAAAAAGCCGGAAATTTGGATCTGGAGAGGGAGAATCTGGGCAAATCCCTTAAGGAAAAGAAAGAAGAATACGAGCCCAAAATCGAAGAACTTGAAAATCTCATAAAAGAACTGGAAAGCAGGCAGGCGCCCCGTCTTCAGGAAAAAGATGCAATTGCGGGCGAACTCATCCCCGAAGTTGTTCCCGTTTACACTAAAATATCCAACAAAAATCCAAAGTTTCTCGCGCTTGCGCGCGATGAGATGTGCACAAACTGCAATATGAATATCCCGCCGCAGATGTTCAACGAGGTTCTGACCCAGACTAAAATCATTCAGTGTCCGAGTTGTAACAGAATACTCCACTGTGAAGAATGATTACGAAAGACGGGTTGCCGTCTCCCGCATAAACTCAAAAAACAATTCCGGCAATCAGGGGCGATAGGATTTTTTCTGGACAGTGCCGCCGCAATGCAAATAAAACAATCTGTCAGGTTTGCAACAAACAATCAGGCAAAATCCGCCCGCTTGTGAACACCGGTTCTCTTTTGGTTCCGAATCGTATTAAAGCGGGGCATTCTGAGGTTGCGCTTATTGTTTAAGAAGACCGGAAAAGCTGTTCAAAAATGTTTTCATATAACATCAGGGCAGAGAGAAAAACACCGTTGCCCAAGGTCTTGCAAGCGAAACCGTAATAAAATACTCTTGTCTCCGCGAGCCGGCCGGGCAATCGCACGGGCGGTTTTCCGTCCGCGAGGAAAGTCCGGGCTTCACAGGACAGAGCGCCGGCTAACCGCCGGGCGCCGGAAGGCGACGGAAAGTGCCGCAGAAAACAGACCGCCGCTCCCCTGCGGGGGCGGTAAGGGTGAAAAGGTGGTGTAAGAGACCACCGCGGGAAACGGTAACGATTCCCGGCACGGTAAACCCCGCTTGAAGCAAGACAAATAGGGAAACGCTGCGGATTTTACGCAGAGAGGTTGTCCGTCTCCAATGTTTTCGGGTTGTTGCTACAGGCGTCCGGCAACGGGCGTCGCAGGTGAATGGTTGCCCTTGACAGAACCCGGCTTACAGGCCGGCTCGCCGTCAAAAAAAGAGTTTTTCCAAATGAGCGACAGAGTTCAGCTTTTTTCTCTCGGTTTTCTCACTCTTTTTCTTGAGCTTGTTTTTATCCGCTTCATGGCGGGCAATGTCTGGAACCTCGGATATTTTCCCAATCTTGTTCTCATATCGGCTTTTATAGGTCTTGGCGCGGGGTTTATTTCCCATTCTCTTTTCAGCCAGAAAATAAGCGGTTTTCTTTTCTCCCTCACGGCTCCGACGGTCGCGCTGTTTGTTTTTCTTATCTGCCTCATAAGTCCGGCGGTTCCGGGGTTTGGTGGAACAGGCGGAAGTTTTGAAGGGGAGATTTTTTTCACCGCCGCAAAACCGGACGAATCTTCGGCAAATCTTTTTCTTTTCCCGTTCTGGTTTGTTTTTCTGACTGCACTTTTTTTCCTGATTGCCCAGAGAACGGCGAAAGTTTTTATGAAAATGAAACCCCTTACCGCCTATTCTTTTGATATTCTAGGCTCATGCTTCGGAATCGTGGCGTTTCTTTGTATAAGTTTCCTTGAAATTCCCGCGGGCGTGTGGTTTTTGCTGTGTATTCCGGTTTTCCTCATTGCAAAGGCTCCTTCAACTTCGCTCGCGGGGAAAACGGCGGCTGTGATAATTATCATCTCAATGCTTTCCGCTTCCGTTACCACTTTCTATCAGGACAGGCGGCACGGAGAGCGCACCGTCATCTCCGTATGGTCTCCTTATCAGAAAGTTGACTTCAAACAGCCCGGTAAAGTTCTGGTCAACAACATTGATCATCAGACAATTTCCAAAAGCCCTGAAATGATGTATTTGTATTCCCTCGCACAACGTGTGCGTGCAAGAATGTCTGCGGAGCCATATGAAAGGGTTCTGGTAATAGGAGCGGGAACGGGCAATGATGTTGTCGCCGCACTGGCTTTGGGAGCCTCGGAGGTGACGGCGGTTGAGATAGACCCCGCAATTGCCCGCCTCGCTGAATTCAGGACTGTTAATCCCTATTCTTTGCCCGGAGTTGATCTCGTTATTGATGACGGCAGACACTTTATGACCGCGACTGAAAGAAAATACGATCTTGTGATTTTCGCTCTTACCGACTCTCTGATAAAGCTGAGTTCTCTGTCTCAAATCCGTCTTGAAAGCTATCTTTTCACTGAAGAGTCTTTCAGCCGTGCATGGTCTCTGCTTGATGAAGGCGAAACTCTCATGGCCGTCAATTTTTACAGAGAGCCGTGGATCCCCTGGAAAATAGGGAAAATGATGAGTGAGGTGTCGGGAACCGAACCTGTTCTGTATTTTGCCACTCAGGCTCAGGGATAATTGAATTTTTCCAGAGAAGCAATGATTCTCGCGGATAAAAACCCGGGCGGCGCTTCCTGCGTTGCGATTGACAGCCGCCTGCCGTGCGTGGACTTAGCCTCGTTTGAGTCGGAAATCTCCGGTGCGGACAAACTTCCGCTGCCAACCGATGACTGGCCTTTTCTTTATATGAAAGAAAAGCGCATACCGAAGCCCTACATTTACGCGATGCTTTTTATACTTGTGTTCTCAGGCCTGCTGCTCGGTCTGCTAAAAGCTGTTAAGGGACGCTTTCCTCCCTGGGCGCCGAATCTGCCGTCTCCGTGCGCTTCGGTCTCCGCAGTTTTCCTGCTGATGGGCATAGCTTTTCTGCTTCTTCAGACAAAAAGCATAATTCAGTTCAGTCTGCTATTCGGAAACACATGGATCAACAGTTCGCTTGTGTTTCTCGCTGTGCTTATTCTGGTTCTGGCCGCGAACTGGGTGGCGGCGGTTATAAAGTCTGACAAACTTGTTCCCACGGCGTTTTTTCTGCTGCTTTGCTCATGCCTGCCCGCTATTTTCATACCCACTTACAAACTTCTTGTGGTGGATAGCACATCGGTAAGTTTTGTGCTCGCATCTCTTATGACTTTCCTGCGCGTCTTTTTTGCCAATATGGTTTTCAGTTCAATCTTCCGCAGACGGAAAGCCCACGAGATCTATTTCGGCTGGAATCTGATTGGCGCCGTCGGCGGAGGTGTGCTTGAATACACAAGCGTTCTCATCGGCTATCAGTCACTCGCGCTGGTGGTTCTTATTCTCTATCTGGCAGTGTTTGCCATTTACTATCTTCAAATCTCTCCGCGTGCTATTACAGAGAGTCAATAACCGCTTTTTCTTTTATAAGCCCTTTTTCAACAGCTTTTTCGTAAAGTTTTTCAATTGCGGCTTTTCCCCGCCGTCCCATGTCGCGGGTGTATTCGTTCACATACATCAGAACAAATTTTTCCGCATGTTCCCTTTTTATTCCGCGTGAGAATTTCATTGCGTATTCAAGGGCTTCATCTTTGTTTGAAAGAGCGTATTCTATGCTTTCGCGGTGCAGCCTCAGAGCTTCAGAGGCGAGTTCCGGGGCAACGTCTCTTCTTATTAAATTAAGACCCAGAGGAAGCGGAAGGGAAGTTTCTTCTTCCCACAAAACGCCTATGTCAAAAACCTCATAAAGTCCCTCGTCCCGATATGTAACCTGCCCCTCATGGATGATCAGAGCGCAGTCGGTTTCGCCGGATTTTACCGAGTCCGTCACTTTGTCAAAAGGCATTTCAACGGGAGTGAACCCGTCCGCATAAAGGCGCAGAAGCAAATATGCGGTGGTCAGTTTGCCGGGCACGGCGACTGTTTTTCCTTCAAGGGAGTCGGTAGGTGAGAGTGAAACAACAACGGGTCCGTAGCCCATTCCCATGCTCGCCCCGCATGACATCACGCGGTAACTCTCATTAACATTAAGATAGTTCCGGGCGGATATGGCCGTGAGTTCCAGTTCGCTCCGCAGAGCCCTTTTGTTGAGCGACTGTATGTCTTCAATTACATGGACAAAATCAATTTTTTCCGAGGAAACTTTCCCGGCGGCAATGGCGTAAAACATAAAGGCGTCATCAGCGTCGGGGCTGTGTCCGAGCCGCATTGAATTTTTTTTCTTTTCAGTCATTGGATTCTTCTTTATAGGAGTGAAAGTTAATCACGGGGCTGTCATCCCTTTTTTTAAGATGTGAAATGAGACGCCCGAATTCAAGCAGCCCGCGCTTTTCCTCAAGTCCCAGTTCATATTTTATCCTGTTCTCAAGATAGTCTCCGCACATTTCCGCGCTGAGACCGAGCACGGCGCTTCCGGTTTTTGAGATCTCCCGCAACATTTGTATTCCGCGCTTTTTTGAAAGAAGCAGCGCTTCAAACGCCGCGTCGGCCGCGAATCCGGGACGAGCCGCGAAAACTGCGTAAACAAAAGGCAGTCCCGTTTTGTCAGACCATACCTCGCCCATATCAAAGCGGAAGGGTAAATCCTCCGGAGGGGATGCGCAAAGCTCAAGCCCCGCGTTGCCAATGACAAGCCCCGCGTCAACCCCGCGGAAAAAGTCTTTTCCGTATTTGCGTTTTTCATAAACGGGGCGGGCGCCGTTGAAAATTTCAAGCACGGTTTTCAGCATCATGGCAGAGCTTGAAGATGCCGAATCCACCGCCACAGTCCGTATCTCCGCCATCGGTCTGCCGGAAAAAACAACCACACTGCCCACTTTGCCGGATGATGATATGCAGACACCGTTCAGCACCTGAAATTCCGGATTTTCAAAAATGTCCGCCGCGGGCAGAAGCGAGATGTCAAGGTCGCCCTTCACCATAAGCGGACTGAGAGAGGAGGGGGGCAGTTCGGAAAGTTCAAAAATATGCGACCCGGTTTCCCGCTCAAGCGCCGCTATGAGCGGCTTTGTGTTTAAGAAAGGCGGAACTCCTATTCTGACCAAGTTTTTTGGCAAGCTGTTTCTCCTTTTTCAACCCAGGTTGGGAAATATCAAATTCCCACGCTGTCCCGCCATTTTGAGGGGACAAATATTTTACTGAAAACCGAAACGGCGTAGGAGTCGGTCATGCCGGCGACAAAGTCGCAGACGGCCCTTTCATGTGAATCTTCGGGGCTCGCCGGTTTTATTCCCCACTTTGACGCCTCCCGTCTGTTTTCGCGGAAATATCCGTAGAGCGTTTTTATCATATTGCCCGCTCTTTCGGCTTCAAGCCTGACTTTTTCAACTAAATAGACCTCATTGAAAAGATACTCCCTGATTCCCACCATCGCCTCTTCAAATTCGGGACTGATTGAGACCGCCGAATATTTTTCAAGTGTTGTCTGCAAAACGATGTCGCGCACCATTCTGTTAAGTCTTTCCGAGCAGTTTCTACCGAGAACCCGGACGCATTTCCCCGGCAGGTCTCTCTCGGATATGATGCCCGACCGTATTGCATCATCTATGTCGTGATTCGCATATGCGATTAAATCAGAAACCCTCACTACCTGTCCTTCAAGGGTCTGCGGAGAGTTGCTTCCGCCGTCTATGGGCCCGCGCCCCTTTGAGTGTTTCGCTATTCCGTCCAGCACTTCACGGGTCAGATTCAACCCCTTCCCGCCGTTTTCAAGGCGCTCAACAACCCTGACACTGTGTTTTACATGAGAAAATCCCTCCGGAAAAACATCGTCCAGACCCCTTTCACCCGCGTGTCCGAAGGGTGTGTGCCCAAGATCATGCCCCATCGCTATGGCTTCGGTCAGGTCTTCATTAAGAGAAAGAGCCCTTGCGATTGTGCGCGCGATTTGAGCAACTTCTATGACATGGGTCAGCCGTGTTCTGTAATGATCGTTGGTAGGTGATAAAAACACCTGGGTTTTATGTTTCATCCTGCGAAACGATTTGGAGTGAATGATCCGGTCTCTGTCACGTTGGAAGGGGGTTCTGATTGAGCATTCTTTCTCTCCGGTTTTTCTCCCCTTTGATTCGGAACTGAAAACCGCAAAAGGGGAGAGAAAAAGTTTTTCTTTCTCCTGAAAACTTTCTCTGATTGTTTTTCCTTTTTCCGTCATGTTCTCACCGCCACTCCCCTGGAAGCAAGGTAGCGTTTTGTTTCCATTATGCCCAAATCTCCGTAGTGAAAAACCGAAGCCGCCAGCAGAGCGTCCGCCCCTCCGCTTTGCGCCCCTTCAAAGAAATGCTCCCGGGTTCCGACTCCGCCCGACGCTATAACGGGTATCGTCACACTTTGTGATACGGCTTTTGTAAGTTCAATGTCGTAACCGTCCCGCGTGCCGTCTCTGTCCATGCTTGTGAGCAGAATCTCTCCCGCGCCCATTTCTTCCATCCGCCGCGCCCACTTTACCGCGTCAACCCCAGCCGGATTTCTTCCCCCGTGCGTGTAGACCTCCCATGAAGCGCCGCTTCGCCGCGCGTCAATCGCGACCACAACGCACTGGCTTCCGAATTTTTGCGCCGACTCGGTGACAACAGGGGGATTTTTTACCGCCGCGGTGTTTATTACAACCTTGTCCGCCCCGGCGAGAAGAAGAGTCCGCACGTCTTCGGGCGTTGAAATTCCCCCTCCCACCGAAAGCGGCACAAAAACCTCCGAGGCGGTTCTTTCTACTACATCAACGATGGTTTTTCTGCCTTCATGCGAAGCCGTTATGTCAAGAAACGCGATTTCATCCGCCCCCTCACTTGAATACCGCGCCGCGCACTCGGCGGGGTCGCCCGCGTCTTTCAGACCCACAAATTTCACCCCCTTCACCACTCTGCCGTCTTTGACATCAAGGCACGGAATAATACGTTTTGCGACCAATTTCAGGCAAACCTCTTTATGGCGGTTTCAAGGTTGATTTTGCCCGAATAAACCGCTCTGCCGACAATTACTCCACTGAGACCCGATTTCTGAAATGGCAGCAGTTTCTCAATATCTTCGTAACACGAAACTCCTCCCGAAGCGACAACGGGAACGCAGCATATAGTGAGGAAATCATCAAGACTCTCAATATCAATCCCTTTCATCGTCCCGTCTCTGTCAATGTCGGTCCGGATTATATGACTCACACCGCACTCTTCAAGTTCTGAGGCCGCCCGCAGCGCCGACACACCGGAATCTTCCTTCCACCCCTTAACGGCAACCATATCTCCGCGTGTGTCCAGAGCCGCGGCAATCTGCCCCGGAAATTCACCGCAGGCTTTTTTGAGAAAATCCGGCCGTTCAAGCGCCGCGGTGCCTATAATCACCGTTTGCACCCCGAGCGAGAAATACATTTTAACCGTGTCAATGCTTCTTATTCCGCCTCCCACTTGAACTGGGCAGGATACCGCTCCGGTTATTTTCGCTATGAGTTCGCGGTTTGCGGGTTGCCCGGCAAAAGCTCCGTCCAAATCAACAACGTGTATCAGCCCCGCTCCGCATTTTTCCCACTCCCGCGCCACTGAAACGGGGCTGTCGGAAAAAACGGTTTCCGTTCCCTCTTCCCCCCTGACAAGCCGGACGCATTTTCCTTCCTTAATGTCTATGGCCGGAATTATTTTCATAACAGAGGCTTAATATACACTCAAAAAAGCGGCGGGCGGGAGTGTATAATTTTCCTTTCAGCCTTCAAACCCTTTGCCCCAGCGGATATAGTTTGAGTGAATGAATTACTGGCTGGTCAAGTCCGAACCCTTCAAGTATTCCTGGGAAGATTTTGTGCGTGACGGACGGACATACTGGGACGGAGTCCGGAACTATCAGGCGAGGAACAACCTTGCGGCGATGAGGGAAGGAGACCTCGCACTCTTTTATCACAGTAACGAGGGGCTTGAAATAGTAGGGGTGGCAAAAGTGGTGAGGGAGAGTTATCAGGATCCCACAACCGATGATGAACGCTGGGTTGTTGTTGATTTTGAGCCGGATTCAGTTTTTGAGCGCCCGGTCGGGCTCAAAGATATTAAAGCCGACCCGCTTTTGGAAGATATGCATATTGTTAAACAGAGCAGACTTTCAGTAACGCCGGTTTTGAAAAAACATTTTGACCTTCTGATGAAAAAGGGGAAGAAAAAACCTCTGTAATGGCCCTGTCAAAAAACACCGATAAACTCGTAAAAGATATGCTGCATGGCGACAGAGGGGCGCTTGCCCGTCTGATAAGTCTTGCCGAAGGCGGAAAAATTAGCACCGCCGGTCTTCTCGGCGGCCCCGGCAAAAAAGTCGGCGTCCCCGTGGTTGTGGGAATAACGGGGCCTCCGGGGGCGGGTAAAAGCACCCTTACCGATAAACTTGTGAAAGAGTTCCGCTCAAACGGGTTGAAAGTCGGTGTCATAGCAATAGACCCCTCAAGCCCCTTTACGGGCGGCGCCCTGCTCGGAGACCGTGTGCGCATGGGCGACCACTCGGATGACGAAGGGGTTTTCATCAGAAGCCTCGGCTCACGCGGCTCTCTCGGCGGCCTTTCAAGTGCAACGGCGGACATAATCAAACTCATGGGCGCTTTCGGAGCGGGCTGTGTGATTGTTGAAACCGTTGGTGTGGGGCAGAGCGAGCTGGACATTGTCTCAGTGGCGGACACGGTGGTTGTGGTTCTTGTTCCCGAATCGGGTGATTCAATACAGACCATGAAGGCGGGAATAATGGAAATAGGGGATGTTTTTGTTGTAAACAAGGCGGACAGGAAAAACTCTGAAGCGCTTGCCGCAGAGCTTCGCAGCACTCTTTCCATCAGAGCCGCAAGGGGAGAGGGTTGGCGGAGCCCGGTTCTTCTGACCGAAGCAGTTTGCGGCAAAGGAGTGAGAGAGCTTGTCTCCGAGATTGAAAAACACGGGGATTTTCTGAGAACAAAAGGCATCTTGAAGCGTAAAAGGCTGGAAAGAACAAAAAAAGACCTTATGGGCGAGGTAAACCGCATACTTATTTCTCTTGCCGAAGATGCCGCGGAAAACCGGGACGGCGCGGAGATTGTTTCCGCTGTTCTCAAGGGTGGTATGGACATACCGGACGGAGCGAAAAAAATCGCCGCTCTTGTCACAAAAAAGAGCGGCGGATGAAAAAACAGATACTGATAAGCCGGACTTACGGGGAAATCCGCATAGCGGTCAGAGAAGACGGCGCCCTTGCCGAACTGCAGATGGAGCGGAATTCAAGTTCGCGCATATCGGGCAATGTCTACAAAGCGAAGGTTCTAAATGTGATTCCGGGAATCAAGGCGTCTTTTGTTGACATAGGGATGGAAAAAGCGGGCATTCTCTCATGGAAAGACATACATGCAGAAGACAGAGAAGCTTCCTCGGGCGGCACATCAATCCCCGTTTCACAGGGGCAGGACATAATAGTGCAGGCGGTTAAAGAACCCGTGTCCGGCAAGGGGCCCAGAATGAAAGCGCGCATATCTCTTGTAGGCAAGTATGTGATTCTCTCAACTGATTCGGACAAAACCCGGCTGTCAAAAAAAATCACTCGCGGAACCGAGAGACGCAGCGTAGGCAAAGCCCTTGAAAAACTGCGTCCGCAAAACATGGGGCTGATTGCGCGCGCGGCATCAACTGAGAAAGACACCGTTCTGATTGAAAGAGAGGTGGACGCACTTAAAAGAGTCTGGGAAAATATAGTCCAGATGTCGCGGATAATGCCGTCTCCCGCGCTTCTTTACAAAGAGCCACCCACCTATCTCAGCGCCGTTAGGGATTTTGTTTCCCCCAATGACGAAATAATCGCGGACGACTGGGACATACTGCTTGAAATAAACCGCTATATTGACAAAAACTTTCCCGGCGCGCCCGTGTCAATGGGATACCATTACTCCGATGTTCCGCTTTTCAGGGAATTTGGAGTGGAACAGGAAATAGAGAGTCTTTACAAAAGAAAAATCAACCTCAAATCAGGCGGTGATCTGATTATAGAGGAAGCCGAAGGCCTGACCGTGATTGATGTTAACACCGGGGCGGGAACGGGCAGGGGCGGCGGAACACTGCTCAGAACAAATCTTGAGGCCGCGGCTGAGTCTGCGCGGCAGATAAGGCTCAGGAATCTGGTCGGTATTATCGTCATAGATTTCATAGACATGGCTCCCGGTGAGATGAAAAAAATTTGCAAGTCTTTTGAAGATGAAATGAAAAAAGACAGAACGAGCCACACGATTTCCGATATTTCCGAGTTCTGCGTTCTGCATCTTACGCGCAGAAGGGCGAGAGAGAGTGTGGCGACAACCTTTTCCGAGCAGTGTGAAGCGTGTGACGGTCTTGGGTTTGTCAAATCAAAAGAAACGGTATGTTACGAAATAATCAGGCAAATAGAAAAGCACAGCCTCCTCGCAAGAGGCGGAGAAATTGTTGTTGAGGCGCACAAAGACGTAATAGATACAATAAAGTCTGTTGAGCCGGGGTTGTTTGAAAAATTTGAGCGC
This sequence comes from Thermodesulfobacteriota bacterium, assembly GCA_965198945.1. Classification (GTDB taxonomy): domain Bacteria; phylum Desulfobacterota_D; class UBA1144; order Nemesobacterales; family Mycalebacteriaceae; genus Mycalebacterium. The sequence goes on from CBDAQI010000012.1 coordinate 18,589, forward strand.
AGAGGTATAAACATCACTTGTAAAGAAACCGGAGATGACGCCGGCAAATTCTCGGTAAGGGGGGAATGGAAAAATTGACCGACAGAAGACTTGAGAAGGGGATGTTTGTTGAGGAGGAAGTTCCGACGGATGCCTCAATGGCGGCGGACAGATTTCATGAGAAATCGCCGAGGGTTTTGTCAACACCGTCTCTTATAGGGATTATGCAGAGCGCATGCGCTGATGTTATGGCGCCTTTTCTCAATCCGGATGAGATGGTTGTAAGCATTAAAATAGAGATGAGCCATTTCGGAGCCGTTCCGGCGGGAACACCCGTGATTTTGAAAACAAGCGTTGCAGAGGTAACCGATCGTCAGGTTGTTTTCAGTGTTGAGGCCTTTGACGGGAACCATACAATCGCCTCGGGCAGAAATCATATGTTCATAATTGACAGGGAAAGATTTGAAAAAGGCATAGAAAGATACAGTGCGGCAACGGAGAAAGTTCAATGAAATCAAATGAGCGGGGAAGTCTTTACCACATCGCAATCGCGGTGAAAAACCTTGAGAGATCGGAAAAGCTTTATGAAGATGTTATGGGTCTGAAGGTGACTCACAGGGAGGAGGTTGCTGAGCAGCGCGTAAAAGCTTCAATGCTTCAGCCCCGCAGCGGAGAGGGAACCGCGATTGAGCTTCTTGAGCCCACCGGTGAGGATTCTCCGATACACAAATTTCTTGAGACCAGGGGAGAGGGAATTCATCACATTTGTTTTTTCGTGGATGATATAGAGAAATCACTTGAGAAGCTGAAAAGCCAGGGAGTGCGTCTTATAGACGAAGTTCCGAGGGTGGGGGCTTATAACTCAAAAGTTGCTTTTGTTCATCCCAAAGCTATGAACGGGGTTCTTGTGGAACTTGCGGAAATGCCCGAATAGGTCTTGCGGGAGTTCAGCTTTTCGGGGTGCGGAACTCAGAACCGTCCGAGTCGCTTTCTTTTCCGCCTCCGCCGGAGGATTCATCACCGTCAAGTGAACTGCGGAAATTTCTGATTCCCTTTCCGAGCGAAGAGCCGATTGAACCCAGCCTGCCCGGCCCGAAAACCAGCAGTGCTATTACAAGAACAATTACAAGTTCGGTTATGCCTATTGAGCCCATGATTCCAATACGCTACAGAAATTGTGAGGTTTTTTCAATGAGGGTTTGCAGAAATCTCAAAGCGGCACAAAAAACCGCCTGCGCCGGATTGTATTTTTGCTCACTGCCGTTTTAGTGTCTATTCTCCGCCCGATTCCAAAAATCTCTCCGCGTCAATGGCTGCGGCGCAGCCGCTTCCGGCGGCCGTGATTGCCTGTCTGTAGTGTCTGTCCTGCACGTCTCCGGCGGCGAAAACACCCGGAATATTCATCTCGGTCGTGCCCGGTTTTGTAATCAGATACCCGTCATTGTCCGTATCAAGGACGCCGTTGAAAATTGAAGTGTTTGGAATGTGGCCTATGGCCAGGAACATTCCCTCACAAGGTTTTTCAGATACCTCACCGGTTTTGACATTTTTCAACACAACGCTTGTAACTCCGTCTTCTTCGGAGCCTTTTACCTCTTCAACCACCGAGTCCCAGATGAAATCAATCTTCGGGTTGTCAAACGCGCGCTTCCGCATTATTTTTGACGCGCGCAGGGTGTCGCGTCTGTGAATGACCGTAACTTTTGAGGCGAATTTTGTCAGAAAAGTCGCTTCTTCAATGGCGCTGTCTCCACCGCCGATAACCACTATTTCTTTGTCTTTATAGAAAAAACCGTCGCAGGTTGCGCAAGTGGAAACGCCCCGTCCGATAAGTTTTTTCTCCGATTCAAGACCAAGCGTTCTTGCCGAAGCGCCGGAGCAGATTATAAAGGTGTCGGCGCTTATCTCTTCTCCCGATGAGGTCTTTATTTTGCAAGGACGGGCAGAGAAGTCCACCGCTGATATTTCATCATTCACGCACTCGGCGCCGAAACGCTGCGCCTGTTTTCTCATTGAATCTATCAGCTCGGGCCCCATAATTCCGTCGGTGAATCCCGGAAAATTCTCAACATCGGTTGTGAGTGTCAACTGCCCGCCCGCTTCAAAACCCTCAAAAACAATCGGCTCAAGACTCGCCCGCGCCGTGTAGAGAGCGGCGGTGAGACCCGCAGGGCCTGAGCCCATTATTACAACTTTGCTGTGTTTTTTCATTTAAAGAATTTGTCCTCCGTAAACTTGTGTATTATGACTTCATCGGCACAAATAACAAAAATATTCCCGTCCAATACCGCCGGGCGCACGAGTCTTGTGCGATATTTGACATCTCCGAGAGAGACAAACTTGTTCTCGGCGGAAAAGACCATCTGAAATTTCTTCAGAACATTATCACAAACGATGTTTTGAAACTGTCGGCTGGAGAGGGTGTCCACTCACTTATGCTAAACCGCAAAGGCAGAGTTCTCGCCGACATGAGGCTGTTCAGGAAAGATTCGGAGACATGTCTTGATATTGAACCCGAAACCGGGGAACCGACGGCAAAGTATATGGAACAACTCAAACTTTCCTACAGGGTTGAGATAAAAAATGAGAGCGGCCGCGCGCTTTTTCATCTTGCGGGCCCCGGCGCATCAGAAGCGGTCTCAAGAGTTTTGGGACGGGATGTCCGAAAAATGAGCGTTTTTGAGCACTGTGAGTCAGCCGGGGACGATGCGCGCTTGTGGACAGCGCGAACGGACAGGGTCGGCGTCCCCGGGTTTGACATTGAAACCGGCCGTGAAAATGCCGGAGAGATACTCGGGATTTTTGAAGAAAACGGCGTTTTCCCGGCAAGCGCTGAAACTTTTGAAATTTTGAGGGATAGAATCGGGAACACCCAAATACGGTGAAGATATGGACGATTCCGTAATAGCTCCCGAAACCGGTCTGGCCGATGCAATATCTTTTGAAAAGGGGTGTTATGTGGGGCAGGAAATTGTTGCCAGAGCACACTGGAGGGGCAGGGTGAACAGGCGACTTTCGGGATTTTTTGTTCAAATCGCTGAACTTTCCGCCGGCCCGGGGCGGCATTGTTTCGTCCGAAGGCGCATCTGTGGGCCGCATAACTTCATCCGCATTTTCACCGGAATCGGGAGCGGTCGCCATGGGATACATAAGGCGCGAATTCTCCGCGCCGGGAACAGTGATCAAAACCGAGGACGGAACCGAGGGAGAGGTGGCGGAATTTCCGCTGCGCAAACCGGGTGTTTAACCTCCGCATGTCTTTCCGATACGGCTTCCCGGCTCTCTCAGACCCGAAACTCTTTCCGTTCAGTATTTACAGTATCAAAAGCCGTTTTTCACTGTGGACAAACGGCGTGTTTTTTTTGTATAATTATAAAAGATTGACACCCCTTTTTACATACTGGAAAACAAACCCTTGGAGGCAAATATTTGAGCTCAAACACCGCGCAAGCAAATGACGGATACACATCGGAACAAATCAAGGTTCTTCCCGGGCCTTGAGGCGGTGCGTAAACGTCCCGATATGTATATCGGGGATACAAACTCAAGGGGGTTTCACCACCTTGTATTTGAGGTTGTTGACAACAGCGTTGACGAAGCGCTCGCGGGTTTCTGCACAAACATCAAAACCGTTATTCATGCGGACGGCTCCATAACCGTTTCAGACAACGGGAGAGGCATTCCCGTTGACAAACATGAAAAGACCGGCAAATCGGGGGTTGAGGTTGTTATGACCATGCTGCACGCCGGCGGAAAGTTTGACGGCAAGGTTTACAGGGTTTCGGGAGGTCTGCACGGGGTCGGCGTTACCGTCGTGAACGCGCTTTCCGAGTTTCTTGAACTTGAAATACACAGAGACGGCAAGGTCTGGAGACAGAGATATGAAAAAGGCAAAGCGGTAACGGAGCTTGAGAAAGGGGAAGATACGAAGACGAGCGGAACTTCCATAACATTCAGGCCGGACGGAAGCATATTTGAGACCGACGAGTTTTCATATGACACAATTGCTCACAGAATAAGAGAGCTTGCGTTTCTCAACAGCGGGCTCCGGATGTTCCTTTCCGATGAGAGAACGGGCAAGAGTCATGAGTTTCTCTATGAAGGCGGAATATCTGCTTTTGTGTCCGAGATGAACGAGCGTGTCAGGCCGCTTCATCCGGAAGTAATTCATGTCGGCGGGGAAAAATCCGACACAATAGTTGAAATCGCCCTTCAGTATAACGACACATACAGGGAAAATGTTCTGTGTTACGCAAACAACATAAACAATGTTGAGGGCGGAACTCATCTCGCCGGTTTCAGGGGTGCTCTTACGAGGACTATAAACAAATACGCTGAAGATAAAGGTCTGGTCAAAAATCTGAAAGTTCAGCTGACCGGAGACGATGTGCGTGAAGGGCTGACGGCGGTTGTAAGCGTTAAGCTGCCCGACCCGAAATTTGAAGGACAGACAAAAACCAAGCTCGGAAATACATATGTGAAGGGAATTGTGGAAACACTTCTCAACGAGCGGCTTTCCGCTTTTTTTGAGCAGAACCCTCAGGTGGCAAAACGTGTGGTGGGTAAAGCCGTTGACGCCGCCAGGGCAAGAGATGCGGCGCGAAAGGCGAGAGAACTGACGAGAAGAAAAAGTGCGCTTGAATCAGGCTCCCTTCCCGGAAAACTTGCCGACTGTCAGGAAAAAGACCCTTCCCGCTGCGAGATTTTCATAGTAGAGGGAGAATCCGCCGGCGGTTCCGCAAAACAGGCGCGCTCCCGGCTTGATCAGGCCGTTCTTCCCCTGAAGGGGAAAATACTGAATGTTGAGAAGGCGCGTCTGGACAAGATGCTCGGCAACGATGAAATACGCACTATTATCAGCGCTCTCGGAACCGGTGTGGAAGAGGATTTTGACATATCAAAAATCCGTTATCACAAAATTATACTCATGACTGACGCCGATGTTGACGGTTCACATATAAGGACGCTTCTGCTGACCCTTTTCTACAGGAGTTTCCCGCAGGTTATAGAGAGGGGGTATCTCTACATAGCCCAGCCTCCTCTCTACAAAGTGCGCAAGGGCAAAACCGACCGTTATCTCAAAGATGACGGTGAATATGAAGACCACCTTCTCGGTCTCGGTGTTGACGGCTGCTCACTTCAAACGGGCGCAAACGGAAGCATGAAAACCGTCAAGGGCTCAAAACTCACGGATTTTGTCAGGGTTTCAATCAAATACGGAAAGTGTCTTGAAGCGATATCAAGAAAAGGTTTTCATCCGAAAATAGTTGAAGCGTTTGCCGCTCTTGACAATTTCAAAAAACAAGACCTCATGCCGGGCAATGAAAAAAGATTGGACAAAAGCCTTGAGGCGGTGAAAGACAGAATTGCGGCGCTTCATCCGGAAATTGAGGATCTTGACTGGATGATAGAGGGAAGCGGGTTTGACGGCGAAAATCCCGAACCGCTCAGGGTTGTTTACAGTTTCAGAGAAAACGGCGCGGTTTCGCGCACCGAAACCGACTATGCACTTGTGTCTTCACCTGAGTTTTCAGAACTTGCAAAATTTGCGCAGTCATTAAAACCTTTCGGCAAAAGCCCCTACCTTGTTGAGGATGCGGATGGCAGGCGATCTTTTGAAAGATCTTCCGAAGTGTCCGATTTTATTCTTGAGCGTGGAAAAAAAGGTTTGTTCATTCAGAGATACAAAGGTCTCGGAGAGATGAATCCGGAGCAGTTGTGGGAAACCACAATGAACCCCGAAACCTATACCCTCAGAAAGGTTACGCTTGAGGATGCCGAGGGGGCGGAGCTGATGTTTCAAACTCTCATGGGTGATGAGGTTGAGCCCCGCCGTGATTTTATTGAGCGCAACGCGCTAAATGTTGTCAATCTTGATGTTTAAGTGAAAATATCCGTTCCGTAATTAGGAGATTTGTATGGCGGAAGGGGGTGACGCCGGCGGTCAGCCGGTCAGATTTACGGGTGACTCAGAGGCCTATTTTGGGATTTGGATTGCAAACGCATTCCTTTCAGGCATCACTCTGGGGATTTTCAGCGCATGGGCTAAAGTCCGTGACACTAAATACTTTTACGGAAACACCTTTGTTCTGGGAGAGTCTTTTGTCTATCATGCCACGGGCGGACAGATACTCAAGGGAAGGCTGATAGCCGTTTTTGCGATACTGTTTTTCTTTTTCATTTACATGATGGGCCAACCTTTGATTTCATTTGCGCTGGATTTGATATATCTGTTTCTTATACCGCTTGTTCTCAACAAGTCTTTTAAGTTCAATGCCCGGATGACCTCATGGCGCAATGTGCGCTTTGACTGGCATGGCAATTATTGGGGAACTTTCAAAATTTTTTATCTTTACCCTTTGATGTGCATTTTATCTTTCGGTCTCGCGATTCCGCGCTGTGCGAGGGCGACTGCCAAGTATTATCTCAAATCCCACAGTTTGGGAACCACGCGCTTTTCGTTCGGTGCGAAGAAGTCACAATACTGGTCTGCGCTTGGCGGCGCGTTTATTGTTTTTCTGTGTTCCGCCGCCATACCCGCCGGGGCTTTACTGTTATTTGCGTCTCCGGCATTTGTCATATATGCGTTCCCCGTCGGAATTTTATTTGCGTTTTTGTTTTTCAACGCCGCTGCTCTAAGAATACTCTTCCGTCATCTGGTTTTGGGACAGGTTGCGGAATTCAAGTCAAGTCTCAGTGTCAAAAAGTTTATGTGGATTTCCATTTCTAATTTTCTTGCTTGTCTCGGAACATTTTTTCTGGTCTTTCCCTGGGCCCGAATCAGGATGCATAAATATATTGCGGAAACGGTTTCGGTCATGCCTCGGGCCGGGATTGACGCCTTTACCGATGAAAAAACTGATGACATTTCCTCTCTGGCAGAAGAATTCGCCGAGATTGAGGGTATTGATCTCGGTTTCGGTGTTTAATTTGAGATGCGGGTTTGCGGAACACTTTATGACTCATACTCATCAAAAGGCCGCAGCGCCGTATTAGTTTTGGATAGCGATGAGTTTTACGCCGAGCTGACCGATGCCGGAACCGTTGAGAATTTTGAGTTTGAAAGAGTTGAAGACAAACTGCCCGGAGTTCCGAGACGCATTTTTTTCAAATCGGCGCGAAGTTTTGTTCCGTCCGGTGATTTGCCGTCAGAGATTGAAAACTATTTTGACGGAAGCGGTTCACGATTCCTTCTATGGCTGGAGAAATTTTCTTTTTCAAAATCTTTGACTCTTTTTGCCACCTGCCTGCTGTTTTTCATTGGGGCGAGGGTTGCTCTTCCGGTTTTGGCGGACAGTATGGCAATGCGCGTGCCTCAAAGAATTGAGTCTAAAATTGGCAAGTCCGCATTTGAAAATCTTGATTATGTTGAGTTTGAGCCAAGCGCCCTTGAGCCGGAAAGGATTGCGCGTTTGAAAAACCAAGCCATGAAGATGGCCGTTGCCGCGGGTTTTGAACCTCCGCCGGAGATATATTTCCGCAAATCAAAATATTTTGGCGCAAACGCTTTCGCTCTGCCGGGCGGCCCGGTCGTCATAACCGATGAGCTTGTGAAACATCTCGGTTCCGATGACCTTACGGTTGCCGTGATTGCTCATGAATATGCGCATATCAAGGCGAGGCACGGAATAAAGAATTTTCTGCACACAGCCGGTTTTTTTACGGTTGCGGCGATTTTTTTCGGGGCCAATGAAACCGTTCTTGAGGAAATAGCAGTGGCGGGAATAGCTTTATCAAATCTTGACTACGGGCGCAGGCAGGAAATTGAAGCGGACACCATTGGGGCGGCAATTTTGTCCGATGCCGGGTTTGACCCCGGAAATATGGCAAAAGCGCTGAAATCTCTAAAGTCCATTCGCTGCGGGGAAGAAAACGGCGAAGAGAATTGCGCGGAAATTCCTCAATGGCTTTCCACTCATCCTTCAATTGATGAGCGCATTGGAAATCCTGACCTGACCGAGTAAGTTTAAGACAATTTTATTGCGCGCAGCGCAGAATAGGGGAAACCAGAATGTTTGGAATAATTTTTCTTTTGCTTTCGGCCGTTTCAATAGTAGGTTGGTGGAAGGTTTTTGAAAAGGCGGGCAGGCCCGGCTGGGCGGCTCTGATTCCGGTCTATAATTTTCTCCTTCTGCTTGACATAGCCGGAATAAGGCGTCCCTGGCTGCTTTTGCCCTTTGTCGTTTTCATCTTTTACACTATTCTTCTCTACATACTAGTTTCCGGCACAGCCAAATTTTCCAACACATCCGGAATCATAATGGGGCAGTTGTTTTTCTTTTTTCTTTATATGGTTACCAGCGTAAGACTTTCTCTGAATTTCGGCAAGAGGTGGCCCTTCGGTCTGGGGCTTTTTTTTTCCCCTTTTGTTTTTTTTCTGATTCTCGGATTTGGCAAATCCGTTTATCAGCCGAGGAAAAATTAGATTTTGATGTTTTCCGCAATTTTCAGAGCGGCTTTTCCGGGGTCCACTTTTTCCGTCCGGTTTGCAAGACGGTTTTTGACCTCAACAATTCCGTCTTTGAGGCCTCTCGGCCCTATGATGACATGAAACGGGATGCCGGTCAGTTCGCAGTCTTTGAATTTTACGCCTGCGCTTTCTTCCCTGTCGTCAATAAGCGCTTCCACGCCTGAGTCAATCAGGCCGTTGTAAATCTCCTCCGAGGCGGAAACGGTCTGTTGATCTCCCATGCTTGTTGGGATTACAACCGCTTCAAAGGGCGCGATTGCGGGCGGAATCACCATTGATTTTCCGTCGTTATTCTGTTCTATTGCCGCGGCGGCTGTTCTTCCTATCCCTATTCCGTAGCAGCCCATTACAAAAGGCTTTTTCTCTCCGTCCGAATCCGTGAAGGTTGCTTTCATAGCCTCGCTGTATTTTGTTCCGAGCAGAAACACGTGCCCAACCTCTATGCCCCGCACTGAAGACAGCGCACCCTCTTCACATTCCGGACAACCGTCTCCGTCTTCGGACTTGTGGATATCAAAAAAACCGTCGGGCGTAAAATCTCTTCCCTCTGAGACTCCGGTTATGTGAACGTCCTTTTTATTGCCTCCGACAACCGCCCCGCTGATACCGCGAATTGAATTGTCCGCCACCATTCTGATTTTCTTTTTCATCCCCACTGGCCCGCTGAACCCGACCGCTCCGCCGGAAACTTTTAAAATCTCATCCTTGCCAGCAAGTTCCAAGGTTTCCGCGCCGAGAGTTTTCCTCAATTTTGTAAGACTCAGCTCCCTGTCACCGCGAACAAGGGCTGAAACCGTCTCGGTGTCGGTTTTGATTATCATGGTTTTTATCACTTTTGAGATTTCAGTTTTGAGAAATTTCGCCACATCGCCTGCGGTTTTAAGACCCGGCGTTTCAACTTCCCGCATTTCCTCCCCCCGTCCCCCGGCGCTTTCGGGTTGCGGTTCCCTTACCGCCGCAAGCTCAAGATTTGCGGAATAACCGCAATTTTCACAGTTCATAACCACATCTTCGCCGGTCGGCGCAAGCACCATAAACTCATGAGACTTACTTCCCCCTATGCTTCCGGTGTCCGCGAGAACTGCGCGGAAATCAAGACCGCAACGCTTGAAAATTCTGCCATAAGCGTCATACATTTTCCGGTAGGCCTCTTTTGCCCCTTCAATTGAAGAGTCAAAGCTGTAGGCGTCTTTCATTATGAATTCCCGCGCCCGCATTACGCCGAAACGGGGCCGGATCTCATCCCTGAACTTTGTTTGAATCTGATAGAAGTTTTTAGGCAGGTCTTTGTATGAACGCAAATCCTTCACGGCAAGATCGGTTATGACTTCCTCGTGTGTGGGGCCTATGCAGAAATCACGATCCGCTCTGTCCTTAAAGCGCAGAAGCTCTCTGCCGTAAAGTTTCCACCTTCCGCTTTTCTTCCAGAGCTCCGCCGGAGCCACAGCCGGAAGAAGAAGTTCGGTTGCCCCGGCCGCGTCCATTTCTTCGCGGACAATTTTCTCTATTTTTTTCAAAAAACGCAGGCCGAGAGGCATGTAGTCATAAATTCCCGCCGCGACCTTTCTTATCATTCCCGCCCTTATCATAAGTTTGTGGCTTGCAACCTCTGCGTCTGACGGGTCGTTTTTCAGAGTTGGTATGAAATATCGGGAAAATCTCAAAATATGGTATCTCCGGGAGAAGCCGTGTTATGCGGTATATGTTTCAATCTCTTTCATAAGTTCATCAACAATTTGTGACTCTTTGAAAGAGCGAACGAGTTTGCCGTCTTTGTAAAGCATGCCTTTGCCTCTTCCGCCCGCTATGCCGATGTCGGCGTCGCTTGCCTCTCCGGGGCCGTTTACAACGCAGCCCAGAATTGCTACTCTTACGGGTTTGGACAAATTAAGCGAGTTCGTGCGCTTTTCAACATCATGAACAAGTTTCATCAAATCTATTTCAAGACGCCCGCAGCCGGGGCACGATATTATTTCAACCCCGTTTCTTCTCATGCCTATTGATTTGAGGATGTTTATCCCGACCGCTATTTCCTCAACGGGGTCTCCGGTCAGCGAAACCCTTATTGTGTCTCCGATGCCTTTTGTAAGCAGAGCTCCGATTCCAACCGAGGATTTGATTGTTCCCATCGCAGGGGTTCCGGCTTCGGTAACTCCGAGATGAAGCGCGTATTCGGTCTGCCGTGCGATGATTTCATATGCCTCTATCATTCTCAGCACATCGGTTGATTTGACTGATATTTTTATTTCGTGAAAGTCAAGGTCTTCAAGAATTTCCGCGTGTCTCAATGCGCTTTCGGCAATGGCGTCCGCGCTTGGCGAGCCGTGTTTTTTAAGGATGTCTTTTTCAAGTGAACCGGAATTCACGCCTATTCTTATAGGTATTTCTCTTCCTCTGCAGGCGTTGACGACTTCTCTGATTTTTTGCTTGGAGCCTATGTTGCCGGGATTTATTCTCATCGCATCAACGCCCTGTTTAATGGCTGTCAGCGCAAGTTTGTGGTCAAAATGTATGTCTGAAACAATCGGTATCCGGGTTTGGCGTTTAATTTCCCCAAGCGCGTTTGCCGCTTCCATATCGGGCACGGCAAGACGCACAATATCGCATCCGGCTTCTTCAAGACGCCGTATTTCACCAACTGTCGCAGAGACATTGCGCGTGTCTGTTTTTGTCATGGATTGGACGGAGATGGGAGCGCCGCCGCCGACTTCAACATCACCGATTTTAATTTTCCGGGAAATTCTTCTCAAGGCGCGAGAAAAGTAGTTTATGAGCGGCGTTGTGTCAAGCATTAACCCGCTTGCTCTCCAAACTGTTCCGGAACATTTGTCCAACTTGGAAAATTTCTCCATTCCGGCGGTATATGTCTTTTTTGATCAAAACAGTGCTTGGTTCACTTACAGTTTGAGACAATTCACCCATTTATTGATGACAACGGCAGGGTCGGGCATTTCCTTGATTCAAATTCTGTTCGGAGAGTCCGGTGAAAGGCGGATATTGTCTAAGACGGAGGCATTTGTGCATAAATTGCTTTGGCTCAGGAGACTGAAAAAGTATTTGGTCGGATTCGGGAGAGAATGGCTGTATTCGGGTGTTCAAGTCCCGGAGAAAAGGTCTTCTCTCATATAGTTGGGCGCAAACGAGAAGGCCGTTTCAGTTTTTCCCTCGTCCATCCGTTGTAGTCCCAGAGCCGCGCAAACGGACGCCCTTGAGTTCTGAACTTTGAAGTTCGGCAGTTCGGGCTTTTCGCCGGAGCCGTCTTCCTGCAAAACGGCCGTCAGGGAATCCGCTTCCAATCCGGCAAGGTGTTTTTCAATCTCTCCGGCTTTTGTCACCGCATCTTCGGACAGCCTTGTGCTCCGTTCCCCGTGTTTTTTGAAAAGAGCCCAGAAAAACATCCCGCTTCTTGCGTTTATCGCCGCGCACACGGCACCGCCCGGCGGGCAGTCCGCGCTTGAGGCGAGAATTTCAAGTGACGGAACGGCCGCGATGGGAATTTTCAGGGCGTAGGCAAAAGATTTTGCCATTGCCGCGCCGATTTTAAGTGATGAGAAAAACCCCGGTCCGGAAGAAACGGCTATCAGTCCTATCTCGTTTTTGTCGGTCGCGCTTTCATTCAAGATTGCGTCCACCGAAAGAGCCAGTTCCTCGGAGTTTTTGGTTACGGTTTTTTCGGCTATGGCGCTTCCTTCTTCCACAAGAGCAATGCTTCCCCTGTGGGTTGAAGACTCAATAGCCAGAATTTTCATAGTCAGGAATCTTTGACTCCGGCTTTGCCCAGAATGGCTTTTCGTATTTGGCGGGCGAGCGGAAGGTTGCCCGCGAGAAAATCAATGGCTTTCTGCCTTCCCTGTCCCAGTTTCTGTTCACCGTAGGAAAAATAGGCCCCTTTCTGTTCAATAATGCCGTATTGCGCTCCCACATCCAGGAGCTCGCCGAATTTGGAAATTCCCCTGCCATAGACGATTTCCACCTCCGCGGCTCTGAACGGCGGGGCGACTTTATTTTTCACCACTCGCACCCTCGCCTTTATTCCCGTTATTTTGTCGTCTTTGTCTTTGACCGAGGATATTCTTCTCACATCCATTCTTACCGAAGAATAAAAGCGCAGCGCGGTTCCCCCGGTTGTTGTTTCAGGGTTCATGTAGGCCGGAACTCCGATTTTCTGTCTTGTCTGGTTTATGAAAATAACCGTCGTTCCCGATTTGTTAACATTGCCGGTCAGCTTTCTGAGGGCTTGTGACATCAGTCTCGCCTGAAGCCCCACATGCGTGTCTCCCATCTCGCCGTCTATCTCCGCTTTCGGCACGAGCGCCGCGACCGAATCAATGACTATAAGATCAACCGCCCCGGTTTTTACAAGCGTATCAACTATTTCAAGGGCCTGTTCGCCGCTGTCGGGCTGTGAGACCAGAAGGGTTTTGAGTTTGACTCCGAGGGCGGCCGCGTAGCGCGGGTCAAGAGCGTGTTCCGCGTCCACAAACGCCGCCATGCCTCCTTTTTTCTGACACTCGGCGATGGCGCTTATGGCTATTGTTGTTTTTCCCGAAGACTCCGCTCCGTATATCTCAACAATTCTTCCCCTCGGCAGGCCGCCGACCCCGAGCGCTATGTTGATTCCCACAGACCCCGTGGAAACCACCTGTATGTCAGGCACTTTGCCGCTTGCCCCGAGCGTCATGATTGCTCCCTCGCCGAACTGTTTCTCTATGAGGGATATTGCTTTTTCAACTGAATTGTCCGTTTTTGAGGACTCAATTTTTTCTTTTGCCATTTGTTAATCCGTTTAAGCTCCGGGGCGCGGGAAACGCAGAGCCGATTTCATTATCATAAAAAGCGCCCAAGACACCGAGCGCTCTCTTATCCGCGCGCGGTTGCCCCTGAATTCATATCTCACGCAAACAGCGCCGCCGGCATTTTCTCCCGCATCGGTGGCAATGTAAACAGTTCCAACCGGCTTTTCAACCGAGCCGCCCCCGGGCCCCGCTATTCCGGTTATTCCGACGCCGATGTCTGAACCGAAACGCTTTTTCGCCCCTTCCGCCATAGCCCTTGCAACCTCATCGCTTACCGCTCCGTTTTTTTCAATGATTCCGGGGTCAATTCCGAGAATTTCACTTTTTGCCCCGTTTGAATATGCCGCGACGCCTCCGGGAAAATAAACCGAACTTCCCGCCATGTCGGTAAGTGTGGACGACAGCCCGCCCGCCGTGCATGATTCCGCGGTCGCAACCGTAAGATTTTTCTCCCGCAGAGTCTGCGCAACGGCTTCGGCCAGACGTTCTCCCGATTTTGAAAAAGCATTTTCACCAAAATGTTCTTTGATTTGTTCGGCCGTTCTGTCAACCAACTCCGGGTCTTTGTCGTGAAAAACCCTCACCTGAATCTCATCACTGCTAATAATTCTGTAGGCGGTTTCCACATTTGTGATTTTCATTTTCTCCATTTTTTGCGCAAGTTCGGACTCGGGTATGCCGAAAATCCCCACAGCCCTCAGTGAAAAAGAGAAAGATTCCTCGCCGCTCCTTTTCAGCACATCCGGCACCACAAAGTCGGTGATGATATGTCTGAATTCACCCGGAACTCCGGGAAGAAAATAGAAGACAGCACCCTTTGACTCACATACAAAGCCCGGAGAGACGCCGTTTGGATTCGGGATGATTTTCGCGTTTTCGGGAGCCATCGCCTGTTTCTTGTGCGCGGGCAGCATATTGCGCTTCATTTTTTTGAGGGCGTTTTTGACATGCCTGAGGGCTTCGGTGTTCCGGGCAAGGGGCTCTCCGAGAAAGTCCGCCGCGCACTCAAGGGTTAAATCGTCGGGCGTGGGGCCAAGACCGCCGCACACAATCGTAAAATCAGCTTTTCCGGAACTGCGAAGCGCGCTCACAATGTCTTTTCGTGAGTCTCCGACCGATATTCTGCGTTTCGGAGGGCTCATTCCCGCGCCGACAAACTCACGCGCGGCAAATGAAAAATTTCTGTCCTCCGTTGTTCCGGAAACGATTTCGTCTCCCACTGAAATAAATTCTATGTCAACCAAGTCCGCCCACTTTTATAAATTTCAAAGCTCCGACGCAGAGCGCCGCGAGCAAGCCCGCGTAAATATCGTCCATAACTATACCCCAGCCACCGGGCAGCTTTTCAATCCGGCGCGAGGGGGGAATTTTTAGTATGTCAAAAAATCTGAAAAGCAGAAAACCCGCGATAATTTCCCATTTTCCCCCGAAGACGGCAGCATTGCGGTAAAAAATCCGGCCGCTTCGTCAATAACTATCTTTTGCGGGTCTTTTTCACTGAAGGCAGGCGCGGCCCTGTCGCAGACAAAGACGGACACAAGCATAAAAATTATGCAGAAGAGCGCAAACGGCGCTTTGCCCATGCCGGAGAGGAAAAGCGCATAAAAAAGCGCCGCGCCAATGGTGCCGAAGGTTCCCGGAGCCGCCGGAAGGTATCCGAGACCTAAGATGGAGGCGATGATTTTTTCAAGCCCGCCCGCTCTCAGTTTACGGCTCCCGATTCCAATTCCAGAAGGGTTTTTTTCATTTCAATTCCTCCTTCTCCGCTGAAACCGCCAAAACCGTTTTTGCCGACAACCCTGTGGCACGGAATCAGTATCAGAAAAACATTTGACGCAACCGCCTGTGCCACCGCTCTGCGGCGGGTTTCTCCACCCAGTGCTGAAGCGATTTCGGAATAAGTCCTCGTTTGTCCACATGGAATTTCTGATATTTTTTCCCATACACGCAGACGGAAATCCGAAACTTCAGACAGGAGCAAAAGCTTGTCTGACATTCTGGAGCGTCCGAACAGCGAGTTGTTTTCTCCCTTGAGGCAGGAAGAGACCCTTGAAAGCCCCGTCTCAAGATGTGTCAGTATCTCCGGCGGAATTTTCCGCCCGCTCAAATCCGTTCCGGGGTTTTCAAAGCTCACTGATATGCCGCTCAAACCCTCCATCCGGGCGCGGGCGGTCACAAAAATGCCGCAATCAAGTTCAACCGTACTGGAAAAAACCGGCTGTTGTTTCATATTGAAAAGACCGCTCCGTAAGACTATAATTCCGGGGTTTGCATTGCAAGGTTGCCGTTGCCGAATTGAAAAATTTCTACCACAATTTACAGGGACTGTCTCTATGGCAAAAATCATAGGGGTTATGAACCAGAAGGGCGGGGTGGGCAAGACCACGACCGCAGTGAACCTTTCGGCGAGTCTTGCGCTGATGGGGCGGAAAACTCTGCTTGTGGATTGCGACCCTCAGGGTAACTCGTCAAGCGGGGTCGGCGTTGACAGAAACGGCGGTGTGCCGACAATTTACGAAGTTATGCTCAATTCAAATTCCGCCGCGGAGGCAATCCTTAAAGTTTATCCGGATTCTTTCGGAGGCATGCTGGATGTGATTCCGTCCAACTCAAGCCTTACGGGAGCGGAGGTTGAAATTCTTGAACTTGAAAACAGAGAGCAAATTCTGAAAGGCTGCTTAGTTGAGGTCTCTCATGACTACTCCTACATAATAATAGACTGCCCGCCTTCGCTTAACATTCTATCAATCAACGCGCTTGCCGCGTCGGATTCGGTGATAATTCCCATACAGTGTGAATACTACGCTCTTGAAGGGCTTGCCAATATCAAAAATGCCATGTCTCTTATACGCAGGCGCATCAACCCGCTTTTGCGGGTTGAGGGCTATCTTTTGACGATGTTTAACAAGAGAAACAACATCTGCCACTCAGTCGCGCGTGAGACGAGAAACCATTTCGCGGATGACACTTTCAACACGGTCATATCAAGAAATGTCCGTCTTGCCGAGTGTCCGAGCTACGGGAAACCTCTTGCAATTTATGACGAAAATTCTCAGGGAGCGCAGGACTACATGTCGCTTGCCGGGGAAATAATCAGGAAAAACGGAGGAGTTTCAAATTGAGAAAAAACACTCTTGGTAAAGGTCTGGAAGCGCTTATAGGGAGCGAGGCGGACCCCGCACCGGGCGGCGGTCTTGTTACTCTGCCCACGGGCAGACTCAAACCCGGCGCCGGGCAGCCGAGGAAGGATTTCAACGACAAAACTCTTGACGAGCTTGCGGATTCAATCAGTGAAAAAGGCGTGATTCAGCCGCTGATTGTCAGAAAGCAGGGCGACAAATATGAGATAATCGCCGGAGAAAGAAGATGGAGGGCCGCTCAAAAGGCGGGGCTTCACGAAGTTCCCGTAATCGTCCGCGATTTTGCGGACGACGAGGCGCTTGAGACCGCCCTTATTGAAAACATCCAGCGCGAGGATTTAAACCCCCTTGAGGAGGCGCTTGCGTATCAGCGGTTGATTTCGGAGTTTGATCTGAAACATGAAGAGGTTTCAAAGCGGGTCGGCAAAAGCAGGGCGGCGGTTACAAACTCTTTGAGGCTTCTTAAGCTGTCCGTGCGGGCGCGGGAAGCGCTTTCATCGGGGCTTTTGTCAATGGGGCATGCAAGGGCGATACTTGGTCTCAAATCCGGTGAGGATGAAGACGCTGTTGCGGACAGGATAGCGGCTGCGGGCCTGTCCGTCAGGCAGACCGAGGCGCTTGTGCGCAGAATCAACGCTTCGGGCGCTGTGGGTGCAAAAACTTCACGAGGCTCGGAAACTGACATATATTTGAAAAGGCTTGAGCGGTCAATGCGGGAGAGCCTCGGCACAAAAGTGAATATAGAAGGCGGCAGAAAGAAGGGCAGGATAGTGATTCATTACTCATCCGCTGACGAGCTTGAGGGTTTGCTTTTTGAGATGACAAACCGAAGCCCGGTTCCGGTAAAATCCTGACAAATGAAGGTTTTTGAAGTGAAAATTGAAATTCGTCCGGCAAAGGGCGTGCTTGACCCGCAGGGCAAGACCATTTTCTCCACGCTCGGCAGACTGGGTTTTCGTGGTGTTTCTTCTGTGACGGCGGGAAAACTCATAGAGCTGACCCTTGAATCCGCCGATGAGAAGTCCGCAAAAGACGAGGCGCGCAAAATGTGCTCTCAGCTTCTTGCAAATCCCGTCATAGAGGTTTTTTCAATACAAGTTACGGAAGCGGAAAAGGCCGTTGCCTGATTTTGGCGTAATTGTTTTTCCGGGTTCAAACTGCGATGCGGACTGTCTGCGTGCGGTTAAAGGTCTTGGATACGGGGGAGTCAGTATCTGGCATGAAGAGACTTCCCTTGACGGCATTGACTGTGTTGTAATTCCCGGCGGTTTTTCCTACGGAGACTATTTGAGAACCGGCGTTATGGCGTCTCTTTCGCCCGTGATGGAAAGTGTAAGGAGTTTCGCGCGGGAGGGTAAGCCCGTGATAGGCATCTGCAACGGTTTTCAGATACTTGCCGAAAGCGGTCTTGTTCCCGGGGCGTTTATACGGAATTCAGGTTTGAGGTTTGTCTGCAGGTGGACTTATGTGCGTGTTGAAAACACCGACACGCCTTTTACCGCGTCTCTGAAAAAAGGCGATGTTTTGACAATTCCGGTGGCAAACGGCGAGGGGGCTTTTTTCTGTACAGAGAATGAGCTCGGCGGTATGGAGAACGAAGGACGAATTGTTTTCAAATACTGTTCGGAAGACGGCGATATAACTTCCGAAGCCAATCCCAACGGCTCGGTTTCAAACATAGCGGGCGTTTGCGGTGAAAAAAGCAATGTGCTTGGGATGATGCCTCATCCTGAAAGATGCTGCGACGCTGTTCTCGGCGGAACCGACGGGACGGCGATCTTCAAATCGGTCGCCGATTTTATTTTACGGGAAAACGGATAGAAGAACCGTCTCGTATTTTTCAACCGTTAATCTGACATTTGAACCTTGCGCATTTTCATCGTCTATCCGATGGCGGCACGGCACGGAAGGGCAAAACGGCTAACGACCCTGAGGCGGCGGCATCGCCTGGGATGTCATAGTTATCGGGGATGACTATCTTACCGTTCCCACTGGCCGGGTAACGCTGGGTTCACGGAAGATCAGGACATTGAAGACGCCTCCGGCAATGCCGTTATCGAGACGATTGTGGTCACGGGTGGAATATACGGAAGAGACGAAATACATATGAGGTCAGGTTCTGACGGAAACTCCCTACTCAGGTAAAAACGGGCTTGTATTTTTTCAATTGCCCGATAAAAATTTCCATGTCGGCTCTCACTTCCGCATCTTGGGGCAGACAGACTCAGGAGCGGAGTCGGCTGAAGATTATTTCCTGCAATTTATGGCATAATTTTTTGACCGGCTGCCACGAAAACTCCTTTCCACTGCGGTTAGCCTTAAAGTTTTCCATTTTTGTGACAATTTAATTAAGTAACAAACAAAAAAAACAGACCCGTTTGTGTATATTGCTATATTGTATGTATTAAGGATCATGTCTATATTCAAAACGAAACTGGAATTGAAAAGTGTTGCATTTCGCAACTAAAATCAGGAATTTGATTTTTCCGGTTGTAAAATTCTTATACTCAAATATACATTCGGGAGACAAAAATGAAGAAATTTCTGCCAGCCTTAATAGTGTTTTGCCTTGTTCTGACTGGTTGTGGCGGCGGTGGCGGTTCTCCTCAGGTTCTCGGTCCTCAACCCGTTGGTCCGGAGAATCCTATTGAGCCTCCACCCCCGCCGGATTTGCCGACTTTGCCGGATACACAGGTGGTGCAGTCTCCTCCCTCTTCAGCACGAACAATCGAGCAGCTTGAGAATTTTTACGGCACATATTTGTCCGAATCCATAGCCGGGGGTGAATTTGGACTTATCAATCTTGATAGCGCATATGCGAATCTTTACATGGCACGGGGCGCGGATGAGTCCGCACGACCCGGCAACGGAGTTACAATAGGATTTATTGACACCGGTTTGGATACTGCACATCCGGCCTTTCATGGCAAGAGAATGACTGTTGAATATTTCGGGTCTGCATCCGCAGGTTCCGATTTGAAAAATGGCGGTTCACACGGAACGAGCGTTGCGAGCATAGCCGCCGGAGTGCGTCAAGACTGGCAGTTTCCCTCCGAGGGGAGGGAGGTTGGTTTTGTTACTAGAACTTCGGAGGGTGTTGCTCCGGGAGCCAATATCAGGATGCTTGCCATACCTCTGGGCAGCCCTCCGCCGGATTATCAAATTTCCGCCCCGACTGAAGGCGGATTGCGGGAATTTGATTTGTTTCAAACTTCAGTTTTAAGGGCGGCCCTCAGCCCGGATCGCAATATTGATATTTTGAATTTGAGTTTCGGCACTGACTCCAATATCAGCGACTATTCGGAAATAGCGCTTCGCAATTCATTCGGTGAAGAGATACAGATTTTAGCCCAGAGCGGTCGCTCCAATAAGACTCTTCTTGTTTGGGCGGCCGGGAATGAGAATGAGGGTGATTGTGTGAACGGAACTCCGAGTTGCGTGAATGGCGAGTTTGACGCTTCTTCTCCGGGAATACAACCCGGACTAACGTATCGCATACCCGAACTGCGTCCTCACTCGGTTGCTGTTGTGGCGGTCAAACAGGACGGAACGATTACGGATTTTTCCAGCAGATGCGGGGTCGCCGCCGATTGGTGTATAGCCGCCCCGGGTGAAGAAATCGGAGTTGCATATTCCAGACAAATGTCTGATGGCAGCATAAAAAGAAGCGTATCGGACCGGTATATAGGCACCTCTTTTGCGGCTCCGATAGTGTCCGGCGGTCTGGCCTTTGATGAAGCAGCAGTTTCGGGGTCAGTTGAGTAATGTTGAGTTGCTTGCCCGGATGTTTGCCACTGCCACAAAGAGGGGGATTTATGCCAACGAACCCATTTACGGGCAGGGTCTTTTGAACCTCGGAGCCGCGACCGAGCCCGTGGGAGCGCCCGCTGTTCCATCCGGAGCGGGTTTTCTGAACGATGAAGGCGGCTGGCAGTTTGCGCCTGTGTCGGCCACGCGCATGGAGACCGGCGAAGCTTTTGGAGACGCTCTTTCACGCTCTTTTGCGGGGCAGGAAATTGCCGCGTTTGATTCTCTGGACGCTCCGTTCTGGTATCCGCTTGAGACATTTGCGCTGAAGACTGAGAGATCTCAGGTTCGGCGGCACTTGATGGGTTTTATGGATTTTTCAAACAGCGATGCTGATATGGCGGGCAGTATATCAACAACCGGGTCAAGGGCGCCCGTTGTTCAGTTTGAGGGGAATCAGTTTGGCGGTTTTGAAGACGGCCGGACGCCTGCGGTTTATTTTTCAATGTCAAGGGGCGTGTTTGACAATTCCCGCAGCATTGAGCGAGCGGGTCTGCTGTCTTTGTTTGACAATAAAGTGTTCGCACGTCTGGAAGTCCGAAGATTTTACGGTTCTGGCGTTTACTTCGGAATAGAGAGCGGCGAAAGGGCCCGCCGAGGGAGCGGTTGTTTCCTACAGTCTGCCAAACCTGCCTCTGACTCTGCGCTCGGGCTACGTTTCAGAATCAAGATCCGCTTTGGGGGCGACGGGGGGAGGGGGGCTTTCGGGGAATTGTCTTCATCAACGATTTTTGCGGGCATGGGTTTTAATTACGAACTTGCGGGTTTGGCGTTTGGCGGGGGATGCGGAGATGGGTGTGTCTTCTGCCGGGAGCGGAGCCGGATTGATTGGTGATGTGTCTGAGGTGACAACGAGTTCATTTTCATTGGAACTTGCGCGGAGTTTTTTCAGTGATTCTGAGATAAGAGTTTCGGTGTCTTCACCTGTGAGGGTTGAGAGCGGGACAATGGGTTTGGCGGTTCCGGGTGGGCAGGACGCATGAGGGCGCGATTTTGAGAAGAAACCTTGAGGCTAATCTTGAGCCGTCGGGCAGGCAGGTGGATGGTGGGGGTTCAGTTGGTGACACAGACACGTGTCGGCAAGGTGAGTTTCGGAGGGTGTTGCTACCCGCGAGCCGGGACACGATAAAGACTCTGAACCTTCTCTTTCTCTCCTTGCCGGCTTACAGCATGAATTTCTGACGGGGGTTTTGTTTTCCGCCCGTCCGGCGCGGGCTTCAAACTTTCTTTTTTTCTGTGGTATTTTCATCCGGTAATGGCTGAAAAAGACTGTCAGTTTATAGACATCACGGGCGAGGTCTGCCCCATGACTTCAATTAAAACAAAATTGAAATTGAAAAACATGCCTGCCGGCGCGGTTTCTGGAAGTGCGTCTATGTGAAGGGGAGCCGGTTGAAAATCTGCCCCGCACGATTGAGCGGGAAGGTCATAAGATTCTTGAAGTAAAAAAAGAGGGCTCTTTCTGCACAGTTCAGGATACGGCGCGGGCTGATATGCGTGAAGCAATAAAAAATTGAAAATGAGGTCTGCGGTCTCCGTTTCGCGTTCGGTGGTTGATTTCATCGGAGAGACTCCGCTTATAAGACTCGGCAAAAATTGCTCCCGATGTTCCTGACACCGTTGAAATTCATGCAAAGGCGGAATGGTTGAATCCCGGAGGTTCGGTGAAAGACCGCGCCGCCCCTCCGGATGGTTTCCGAGAGCGATTAAGAAAGGCGATTTGAGTAAAGGGGCGCGCCATAAATGGACTCATCGTCCGGCAACACGGCGATAGCATATGCCATGATAGGGGCGTCCCTTGGATTCCCGGTGGAAAATAGTGGCGGCCGGAAAATATCAACCTTGAAAGGAAGAAAACCATTGAAGCGTTCGGTGCTGAAATCATTTATTCAGACCCGCTTGAGGGGTTCTGACGGCGCAATTCTGCTCGCGCGGAAAAATCAAAGAGCAATCGCCTGACAAATACTTTATGCCGGACCAATACAACAACCCCCTCAACCCGCTCGCTCATTATGAAACAACGGCGCCTGAAATTTGGGAGCAGACCGGGGGGCGTGTTACGCACTTTATAGCGGGAAGTGGGCACAAGCGGAACAATTATGGGCGCTTCCCGGAGACTCAAAGAAACTCAACCCCGAAGTGAAAACTTTCGCCGTTGAGCCCGCGGAAGTTCTTCACAGGTCCTTGAGGGGCTCAAACATATTAGGACTATCAATAGTGCCCGGAATCTATAATTCGAAAGGGTTTGACGGCACAATGTTTGTTTCCACCGAAAAATCTTACGCAATGATGGAGTCAATGGTAGAGGGCGGAAGGCATATTTATAGGACATTCCGGCGGAGCGGCGGTTTTTGCGGCTGTTGAAACTTGCACGCGGGACTTGATTCCGGTGTTGTCGTTAACGGTGCTTCCTGACAGCGGGAGTCAGGTAATTTAAGCGAGAAACTGTGGTGGTAGAGATTCTCAAAGCAGCAGTTTTTGAAGGTATGAAAAAACATGCGGAAAGGGGTTATCCCAATGAGGTAGTGCGGAAGTGATGATAGGCGCCGGAAGTCTGATAACGGAATTTGCCGAGTTGGTATCGTAATCTCAATAAACGAAAGGGGCTCATGACAGATACGAGCTTGACCCTCTGTCTTTTAGCGAGGCCGACACGGAAGCGAGAAAGAAAAACTTGGACATAGTGGGCATATATCATTCCCACCCCGACCATCCCGCGCGTCCTTCGGAGACGGACAGAATCAGGGCCTGGAGCGGCTGGGAATATTTGATAATTTCAATAGAAAAAGGCGCGTTCAAAAAAGCCGGTCTCTGGCGTTTGAACGAAAAAACCCGTCAGTTTGAAAAAAGGGATTTTTCCTTTTCCGGTTAGCGGAGCAGTTTTTTCAGTGTGCCGGACAATTTTTACTTTATTTTCTTCCCGTCTTTTTGTTAGAATTTCCGCCTTAATATGCTATAAATAAGTGAAACGGGGGGAGTCTATGTTTAAAAGGTTTTTATTGATTGCGGTTTTTGCCGTTTTTGCGGGAGCGGGTTATTTTTCACTTGAAAGGCCCGGTGAGCTGAGGGATAGGGTCGGTTTCCTTTTTGCCGGAACCGGTTATTCCCCGCCTGAAAAGAGTGTTTCAACTCAAACTCAAAGCCAAACGGTTCCTGAGAAGCCGGCTGACACTTTTGTTCTGTCTTATAAAATAAGAGAGGGGGACTCTCTCAGCCTTATAGCCCACAGGTTCGGAATAAAAACCGATGAACTTGCAAAGGCAAACTCCATAAAAGACGGCGTCATCTACGCGGGAGAACCGCTGGACATTCCGTTGGACAAGCGAGCGATTGTGTTCATTCACACTGTTTCCGGAGGAGAAACTCTTTCGTCTCTGGCGGAATTATACCGGACAAGCGTTCACAGCATAATGAGGCTCAACCATATGCAGGATGACGCCATTTTTGCCTCCCACAAACTTCTTGTCAGCAGAAGTCCCCGACATCAATTCAAGGTTTGTGGTTTTCAAGGTCGGAGAGGGTGACACGGAGAGTGAAATTTCAAACACTTTCGGCTATGAGCATGAAGGAAATCGGCAAACTTAACGTTTCCAATCCCGGATGGATGAGTCCGGGCTCTCACATAGTTGTAGACACTTTTGAATACACTTATTCTGACAAAACCAAAGAGCGCATAATAGAGACCGCAAAAGTCTATCTGGGGGCTCCCTACAAATACGGCGGAAATTCAACCGAAACGGGCATAGACTGTTCCGCATATGTTAAAAAGGTTTTCTCTTATCTCGGGGTGAATCTGCCCAGAACCGTAAAGGTGGATGCACAAGCACGCTGACGGTCGGTGGGTGAAAAGAGAACGGCTTGAAAAAGGCGATCTGGTTTTCTTTGAAACGGACAGACCGTTTCCGTCTCATATCGGCATCTACATTGAAAATGACAAATTTATACACGCTTCATCGGCCAGCGGAAAAGTGGTAATATCAGACCTCCGCGCACCCTATTACTCAAAGACCTATATAGGCGCCAAGAGGATTTATTTGAAGAGCCACGGCATGGTTGCTTTGAAAAATTAGGGAAATAAATTTTGAATGAAAAAGAAAGAAGTTCATGAAATAGTAAAAACGTTTCCGCAAGCATCTTGAGTATGAAAGAAGCCTGTCTCCGAACACCGTACGCGCATATGTGAGTGATGTGGGGCAGTTCACGGATTTTTTGCTCAAGAAAAAAAATCAGGTCTTCATTCCGTGGATTTGAGACAGATAAACCGCTATGTGGCAAAGCGTTTTGAGTCTAATTCCAAAACTTCAACGGCCCGCAAGGTTGCCGCCGTCAGGACTTTTTTCAGGTTTCTTAACATTGAGAAAATAACGGAACAGAACCCAGCCGCAAGCGCCTCCGTGCCGAAAACGGGGCGCCCTCTTCCGTCTTTTCTTTCGGTGGATGAAATTGACGCCATTTTGAGAAAAGTGGAGACCGGGGAAGACACTCCGTTTTCTCTCAGAGACAAGGCGATGTTTGAACTCGCTTATTCTTCGGGACTCAGGGTGAGCGAGCTTGTTTCACTCAAAATTGACGATATTGATTTTGAACGGGGCGCGGTAAGGGTTTTCGGAAAGGGCGCCAAAGAGAGGATTGTTCCGTTCGGCTCAAAAGCCGCGGCCGCGCTTGGGAAATATGTGAAAGCAAGGGGGTCTCTCAAGCCGAAAACCGACAATGTTTTTGTCGGCTCAAAAAAAACCGGCATAACTTCAAGAAGCGTCTCAAGGATTTTGAAACATTACGCCGTCGCATCGGGAATAAGCAAGAACGTGTCGCCTCACACTTTAAGGCACAGTTTTGCCACCCACCTGCTCGCTTCAGACGGCGGCGCCCAAAAGGACAAACTCAGGGCAATACAGGCCATGCTCGGACATTCAAGTCTTTCTTCAACACAAAAATACACTCATGTATCCGTTGAACAGTTGATGGACGTGTATGACAATGCCCATCCGAGGTCTTAAATGGCTGCTTCACAGACAGAAACATTTCACGGCACCACAATTCTCTGCGTAAGAAAAGACGGCTCAACCGCAATGGGGGGAGACGGGCAGGTTACTCTCGGAGATGTGTCGGTAAAGCATTCCGCCAATAAGATAAGAAAAATTCATTCGGGCGGTGTCTGTGTGGGGTTTGCGGGTTCAACAGCGGATGCGATAACACTTTTTGACAGATTTGAGTCAAAGATTGAAGAATTCGGCGGAAATCTCAAACGTGCCGCCGTGGAGCTTGGAAAAGATTGGAGAACCGACAGAATTTTGCGCAGGCTGGAAGCTCTGCTCGCGGTTGCCGACAGGGAAAATATGTTTATAATATCTGGCGCGGGAGACATTCTTGAACCTGATGACGGAATAATCTCCATAGGTTCGGGAGGTTCTTACGCAAGAGCTGCGGCAAAGGCTCTTGTAGATTTCTCAGAGTTGAAAGCAGAAGAAATTGTCCGCAGTTCTCTTTTGATAACGTCCGAGATTTGCATATACACAAACGATAAAATACGCATTGAAACTCTTTAAATAATGGCAGACAACTCTTTTTTTACCCCGCGGGAAATAGTTTCCGAACTTGACAAATACATAATCGGTCAGCACAAAGCCAAACGCTCCGTTTCAATTGCTTTGAGAAACAGATGGCGCCGTCAGAACGTGACCCCGGAGATGAGGGATGAAATTGTTCCGAAAAACATCCTGATGATGGGCCCCACGGGTGTTGGCAAAACTGAAATAGCCCGGAGGCTTGCAAAACTTTCCCAAGCTCCGTTTGTTAAGGTTGAGGCGTCAAAGTTTACCGAAGTCGGCTACATGGGCAGGGATGTTGAGTCCATGGTGAGAGACATTACCGAGATATCAATCAAGATGGTCTCAGATGATGAGACGAAAAAAGTTATGGCAAAAGCCGAGGAAATCGCCGAGGAAAGAATGCTTGACCTGCTTTTGCCGCCGCCTTCAAAAACTCCGGCGGACGGTCCGGACGGTGAAAAGACTGCAGAGCCGCCTCCCCGCAAAGAGTCTGAGAAAAAAACCAAAGAAAAACTCAGAAAACTTCTGCGTCAGGGCAAACTGGATGACAAAACTGTTCAGCTGGAGGTTTCCACGGCGGCAATGCCTTTTCAGGTTCTGGGCGCTCAGGGAGTTGACGAAATAGACTTGAATCTGCCGGAAATGCTCGGAGGGCTTATGCCGAAGCAGACGAAGACAAAAAAGGTGAACGTGCCGTCTGCGATGGAGATACTCGTCAGGGAGGAGTCACAAAAACTGGTTGATATGGAAAGGGTGGTCAAGCTCGCCATTGAAAAGGTTGAAAATACGGGGATCATTTTCATTGACGAAATAGACAAAATAGCCGGAGGCAAATCAAATTCCGGTCCCGACGTTTCAAGGGAGGGAGTTCAGAGGGATTTGCTTCCCATAATAGAGGGCTCAACAGTCAACACCAAGCATGGAATGGTGAAGACCGACCACATTATGTTTATCGGAGCCGGCGCTTTTCATGTCTCAAAGCCGTCTGACCTTATACCGGAAATTCAGGGACGCTTTCCCGTGCGCGTTGAACTTGAGGCTTTGGGCAGAGAGGAGATGGTCAAAATACTTACCGAGACGAAAAACGCGCTGACGAAACAGTATGCGGCGCTGCTTGAAACCGAAGGCATAACACTTGTTTTCAAAAAAGACGCAATTGAAGAGATTGCCGGAATTGCAATGGAAGTTAACAATTCAACTGAAAACATAGGAGCGAGAAGGCTGCACACAATACTTGAGACAATTCTGGATGACATATCTTTTCAGGCTCCAGATATGTCAAAGAGGAAAATTGAAATAAACGCCGCTTATGTGAAGGAAAAGGTTTCCGGGATTGCGGCGGACAAGGACCTGAGCAAATACATACTTTAGAAAAACGTATCCCTTGCGGCGGTTCCGGGTTTTTACCGAACCGTCCTTTTCAGGTGTGGTAATAATGGATAAAGCCAAAACCCTTGCCGAAGCGCTGCCTTACATAAAGCAGTTTCACGGCAAAAATGTCGTTGTTAAATACGGCGGAAGCATAGTCGGAAAAGATATTGCCGGTTTTGCAAAAGACATAGTGCTTATGAAGTTTGTCGGAATCAACCCGGTCGTGGTTCACGGCGGCGGCAGGCAGATAGAGCGGGAACTGAGCAGGCGCGGTATTGAGTCCAGATTTATAGCGGGGCTCAGGGTTACGGATAAAAAAACAATGAAAGCCGTTGAGAAAGTGCTCGGGAAAATAATCAACGGGCGCATAGTTTCGGAGATAGAAAAAAACGGGGCGAAAGCCGTCGGCATAACCGGAGCAGCAGGCAAAACAATTTCCGCCGCAAAGGCTGATATAGTGAAAATAGCCCGTGAAAACGGTTTGTCCGTTGAGCCGGGCGCAGATCTCGGAATGGTGGGAGACATAAGGAAGATACACACCGCGCTGATAAGACGCTGTGAAAAAGAGGGCGGCATACCCGTTATCGCCCCCATCGGGACTGACGGCAAAGGCAACTCGTATAACATCAACGCGGACCATGCCGCGGGCAAGATTGCTTCTGCTCTGAAGGCTGAAAAACTTATAATGTTGACCGATGTGCCGGGCATAAAAGGCGGAAATGGGCGGCTAATATCTTCACTCGCTTTCAGGCGGGCTCAGAAACTTATAAGAGACGGAGTGATTTCCAAAGGTATGCGTCCCAAAACCAAATGCTGCATGGAAGCCATTTCCGAGGGAGTGGGCAAGGCGCACATAATAGACGGCCGTGTGGACCATGCACTTATACTTGAAATTTTTACCAACGCCGGAATCGGAACCGAGATAAAGAAATGAGCCGCGAAGAAATAATTTCCGTAATTGACGCAAATACAATGAACACTTACGGCCGCTTCCAAATCGCGGTAAAAAAAGGTGACGGAGCGTGGCTGTGGGATACCAAAGGGAAAAAGTATCTGGACTTCACATCGGGAATAGCCGTAACAACACTCGGACATTCGCACCCGGCTTTCATCAAAGCCGCGAGAAAACAGCTGGAGAGCATCGTCCATACATCAAACCTTTTCTACACAGAGCCTCAGGCGCGCCTTGCTTTTCTCTTAACCGCAAATTCTTTTGCGGACAGGGTGTTTTTATGCAACAGCGGGACGGAGGCTTCCGAGGGTGCAATAAAACTGGCAAGAAAATGGGCGTCTGAAAACGGTCGTGAAAAAACAATAGTATGCGCGTCCGGGTCATTTCACGGCAGAACTCTGGGGGCGCTTTCCGCCACAAGCGGGCCCAAATACCGAAAAGGTTTTGAGCCTTTGCCGGAGGGGTTTGTTTTTGTTCCCTACGGTGATTCGCAAAAAATTTCAGAAGCGATTAGGGAGCACCGGGCCTGCGCTTTTATGGTTGAGCCGATACAGGGAGAAAACGGAGTGGTTATTCCGCATGAAGGTTATTTGCCCGAAGCGCGAGGAATTTGTTCTGAAAACGGAGCTCTTCTTATTCTTGATGAAATCCAGACGGGAATGGGAAGAACGGGAAAGATGTTCTGTTACGAACACTCAAACATAGAGCCGGATATTGCCGTGATTGCAAAGGGTCTTGGCGGCGGAGTGCCGTGCGGAGCCGTGCTGGCACGCGAGGATGCCGCAAGGCATTTTACTCGCGGCTCACACGGAAGCACTTTCGGCGGAGGACCGTTTGCTTGCGCGTGCGCCGTTTCGGTGATGGAGGAAATTTTCCGCTCTTCGCTGATGGAAAATGCGGAGCGGAGCGGTGACAGGCTGCTTTCAGGATTGAGGGGCGCCGAAATAGCGGGCTCCGCCGCGGTAAAAGAGGCCAGGGCAATGGGCTTGATTGCGGGACTTGAATTCAACCTACCCGAAGACGCGGAAAGGGTTGTGGAACTCTGTGCGGAGAAGGGTCTTCTCACAATTCTGACCGCCGGGCGTGTTATCAGAATGCTTCCTCCGCTTACCATAAAGTATGGGGAGGTGGATTTTGCCCTGTCCGTAATTGAAGATTCCATTCGGGAGGTTTGCAGTCGGTGAAAAAAGATTTATTAAGTGTTTTTGATGTTTCAAGAACAGATATGGCGGGGATAATCTCCCGTTCTTTTGAACACAGGGAGATGCATAAAACGTCCGCCCTTGGCAAGTCGCTTGAGGGCAAAACGGTGGGAATTGTTTTTGAAAAACCGTCAACCCGCACAAGGGTTTCATTTGAAACCGCCGCCGCGCTGCTCGGCGCTCATCCGGTTTTCATTGATGCCGGCAGCACTCAGATAAACCGGGGGGAAACGTTGGAAGACACGGCGAGAGTCCTTTCTTCCTACCTTGATATCATAGTGCTGAGAACGCATGAGCAGGAGCGTCTTGAGAGTTTTGCCGCGAGTTCCTCGGTTCCGGTCATAAACGCCTTGAGTGAGTTGGAGCACCCGACCCAGGCGCTTACGGACATATTTACGATTGCCTCTCAAGACATTGACATAGAGAGTTTCAAGCTTGCGTATTTGGGAGACGGTAACAATGTTGCAAACTCGCTGGTCGGAATTTCTTCAATTCTGGGATTTGACATAGCGGTCGCCTCACCGCCCGGTTGCGAGCCGGATGAGCAAATGCTTCAGAGAAGCGGGAAAAGTAACGGCAGGTCTGCGCACATCACAATTACGGACAGTCCCGTTGAAGCGGTTGAAGACGCGGATGTAATCTACACCGATGTCTGGCTCAGCATGGGACAGGAGGGTGACGCAGACCGAATAATAAAAAATTTTGCCCCCTATCAGGTGAACCCGGAGCTTTTATCGCACGCTCCCTCCGATGCCGTCATAATGCACTGCCTTCCCGCACACAGAGGCGAAGAGATCACCGCCGAGGTTATGGACGGCGGCAGATTTATCGCTTTTGAGCAGGCTGAAAATAAACTACATGTAGCAAAAGCCGTGCTGGAGTTCTGTCTGGGCTGGAAAGGGGAATAGAGATGCGCCGGGTTGTTAAATTTTTGAAATCTTCGGCGGCGTAATTCCCTTCTGTTTCTGATACTTTCCCTTCTTGTCGGCATAGGATTTTTCACAGGCTTCGTCGCCTTCAAAAAACAGAACCTGTGCTATGCCCTCTCCGGCATATATTTTTGCGGGGAGCGGGGTTGTGTTTGAGATTTCAAGCGTTACGAATCCCTCCCATTCGGGCTCAAAAGGCGTTACATTCACTATTATTCCGCAACGCGCATATGTTGATTTGCCTACACACAGGGTCAGCACATTGCGCGGGATTCTGAAATATTCAACCGTTCTTGCAAGGGCAAAGGAATTCGGAGGAATTACGCAGTCTCCTTTAATTGACACAAACGATTTTTTATCAAAGTTTTTTGGGTCAACAAAAGTGCTGTGAATGTTTGTAAAGACCTGGAATTCACTGCTCACCCTTATGTCGTAACCATATGAGGAAAGCCCGTATGATATTTTGCCCTTGCTCACTTGTGATTTCACAAACGGCTCTATCATCCCGGACTCGCGAGCCATTTTTTTTATCCATCCGTCTGATTTTATTCCCATTGCTTCAACTCCTTAAAATTTAAGGCGTTATGAAAACTGTCTTAAAAATCTTAAGTCGTTTTCAAAAAAAAGTCTTATGTCGTCAATTCCGAATTTAAGCATTGCCATCCTTTCAATCCCCATACCAAAGGCAAAACCCGAACATTCATCGGGGTCGTATCCCACATTTTTGAACACCGCCGGGTCAACCATTCCGCAACCGAGAACCTCAATCCATCCGGTTTTTTTACATACCCTGCAACCTTTCCCGCGGCATATTACGCACTCTATGTCAACCTCGGCGCTCGGCTCGGTGAACGGGAAAAAACTGGGTCTGAACCTGACATTGGGCTCATCGTCAAAGTACATGTTTATGAAGAATGTTATAACCGATTTCAGGTTTGCAAAACTCACTTCACTGTCAACCATAAGCCCTTCAATCTGGTGAAACATCGGCGAATGGGAAACATCGCTGTCACACCTGTAAACTTTGCCCGGAACAATCACCCTCAGGGGAGGGGGCTGTTTTTCCATGACACGAATCTGAACGGGGGAGGTGTGGGTGCGCAGAACTATGTCGTCCGATATGTAGAAAGTGTCCTGCATGTCGCGCGCCGGGTGGTCTTTGGGAATGTTAAGAGCTTCAAAATTATAGTAGTCAAGCTCCACTTCGGGGCCGTCCATTATTGTGAATCCCAGCCTCTCAAATATGCCGGAGATCTCCTTTATAACGATATTTACGGGATGAAAAGAGCCGGTCTCCGTCCCGCGTCTTCCGGGAAGAGTAACGTCTATTTTTTCCTCCGAGACCGATTTCTCAGAACTTATGCGCTTTATTTCAAGAATTTTCTTCCTTGCTGAACTCTCAATTTCGTCTCTGGACTGGTTCAGGACGGTTCCCAGATTCCTTTTTTCTTCAATGGAAAGGTCTTTCAGAGACTTCATCATGGAAGTTACCGAGCCGTTTCTGCCCGTGTAGAGAGATTTTATTTTATGTACCGAAGACTCATCCTTTGCGCGTGCGATCTCCTCTTGCGCCTTCCCGGTTTCCCGTCTGGCGCGTTCGGCTATTTTCGCGGTTTCACTCAACTGACGCCGCCTTTTTGTTTTCTCATTTTTACAACAAACCAGGCTGCGACAAAAATTGACGAATAGGTTCCCGCAACCACTCCGACAATAAGCGTGAAAGCGAAATTGTGTATGACCGAGCCGCCGAGAAGGAATAGCGGAATAAGAACTATGAATACGGTGATGGTGGTTAGCACGGTTCTTGAAAGAGTGCGCGTGATGCCTTTGTTTACTGCGCCGATGAAGTCGGAATTTTCTTCATCGGCGAGAGTTTCTCTTATACGGTCAAAGATGACTATTGTGTCGTTTACCGAATAACCCACAACCATGAGGAGGGCGGCTATTATGGATAGGGTAATCTCTTTGTCCAGAAAAGCCATGAGTCCCATTGTTATGGTAACGTCGTGCAGAAGGGCGACAACAGCTCCGGTTGCATATCCGATTTCAAACCTTATTATCAGGTATAAAAGAATGGCCGTACAGCCGAGCATCAGCGAGACTACGGCTTTTTGAATAAACTCCCGGCCGACATTCGGTCCTATGTAATCAATTCTCAAAATCTGCGCTTCCCGGAAACGAAGATCTTTTCCGGCGGATGAATGGAAAACGTTTTTGAATACATTGACTTTGTCCGATGAAAGTTTATCCGCGGGAAATTTAATGAGAAACTCGTTGTCTGACGCTATTCCAAATCTCTGAACCGAAACGGGCTCGTAACCGGAAGAATTGAGCATTTCAATCACATCCGTTTCGGTTGCTCCGGGGCCGACCGGAGGAACCTTTATATGAACCTCGGTTCCGCCCGTGAATTCAACACCGGGTCTGGGGCCTCCGTCCATAACAATTGCGGTGATGCAGGCGGTTATCAAAAGCACCGAGAAAACCGACGCTTTCCCGAACCATGATGTAAAATTGAAGACTTTCATAATACGGTCCGCCACACCTAAACGCCTGCTTTTTTCTCCCGCCAAATGACGCTTGAGATTAGACGCGCGATGATAAGATTGCTGAACACCGTGCATACTATTCCGGCACAGAGGGTTGCGGCAAAACCTTTTATCGGGCCGTTGCCGAACCAGAACAGGACGAGCCCGGCGAGCAGCGTGGTAACATTTGCGTCCAGAATGGTTCTGACCGACCGCTTATATCCCATTTCAATGGCGTGGATGTGAGATTTCCCCGTTTTTATTTCTTCCCTGATTCTCTCAAATATGATTATGTTGCCGTCAACCGCGATGCCGAGAGTCAGAATCATTCCGGCTATTCCCGGAAGTGTGAGCGTTACGCCGAACGCGGCAAGAAGCCCCGTTATCAGAAGCATGTTCAGCCCCAGAGCCAGATCCGCTACAATACCGTGTGTGCCGTAGTAAAAGGCCATAAATATAATTACCAGAACTCCTCCCACGAGCATTGAGAGTTTTCCTTTTTGTATGGAATCTTTTCCTAGCGAGGGTCCTATAAGCCTTTCCTGTTCAACAAAAACCGGAACGGGCAGAGCCCCGGAACGCAGAATAAGAGCCAGGTCTTTTGCTTCTGATTGAGTGAAAGTTCCCGTTATCTGGCCCTCAAAAGTTATACGGCTCTGAACCACCGGAGCCGATTCAACAACTCCGTCAAGAACTATCGCAAGACGGTTTCCTATGTTTTCTTCCGTAAGTTTGCCGAATTTTCCCGCTCCTTTGTTTGAGAAACTGAATGAGACCGAAGGGTTGCCGAAGCCGTCAAATGCGAGTCTCGCATCGGATATGTATTCCCCGGTGACTGAGCTTTTTGAGTCAGTCACGAAGAAGTTTTCATTTCCCCCTTCAAAAGAGGGGTGGATGGAGAGGTTTTTTTCTTCAAGCTCTTTGTCGGATTTGAGGCCAGCATCCGCGATCGCCTGCTCGCGGGAAAACCCCTGTCCGCGAACTATCTTGAATTCCAGAACGGCGGTCTTTTTGATTATGTCAACTATTCTGTCTCTGTCTTTTTCCGAGGCTCCGGGAACCTGTATGACAATCCTGTCATCTCCCAGCTTCGTTATTGACGGCTCTACGAGGCCGAAATCAAGAACGCGGTTTTCTATGACCCGCCTTACCTGTTCAATGGAGTCTTCCCTCATGAGTGATGTTTTATATTCACCCGGGAAAACCCTGACGGTCAGGTTTTTCTCATCGGCTTCAAGTGTCAATTCTTCAAACCTTTTCTCAAGAAACCTTCGGGCTTTAGCAAATGATTCAGGGTTTGAAAACTCCATTGTGAGCGTAAGGTCTTCCACTCCCGCAGAGGTGACCGCATCAGCGCCTTCCTCAAATTCTTCTTTGACGGAATCCATTATGTTTTCAAGCTGCCTGCTGACCCCCCGGTCAGTTTCAACTCCAAGCTGGATGAAAACCCCGCCTTTCAAATCAAGCCCCATGCGTATTCCCCGCGAGGGAAAAACCTTTGACCACCAACCCGGCAGGTCGCCCCCGGAAATGTTCGGAGCCAGAAAAATTAATGACAGAACAACGAAAAGAGCTACGGTGGCCAGTGAAAGTTTTGAAACCCGGCCCAAGCTCAGTTACCAGCCTTTTCTTCCACTTTTGAAGCGGCCGCGGACACCGATGCCTTCACCGTTACACCTTTTGCTATCTCAAGTCTGAGGGTGTCACCGTCTCTCTCGGTTATTGTGGCGTATATGCCGCCGCCTGTTATGATTTCATCTCCGCGTTTGAGATCTTTGAGCATGTTCTCACGGCTGCGCGAGCGTTTCTGCTGCGGGCGTATAATCAAAAAATAGAAAAGCGCAAAAAGAAGCACAAAGGGGAGGAGCCCGGTAAACAGAGACTGTCCTCCGCCTTCACCGCTTTGGGCGGAAGCATCCGCCAGAGGTGTGAAAAGGGACAAAAAAGAGGCAAGTATAAAAATTCCGCCGTTAAAAATGTTCAAATCAGAAAGCCCTCCGAAGTTTTTAAGAGTTGTTTTTAAGTAAAAAATACCAGTCAGAGCAACTTTATAACCATTCCGACTTTTATTTTCAACACCGCCCTTTTGAATAATGGAATTTCACAGGCCGAGCACCTCCTTCATTCCGTATATCCCCGCGGGTTTTCCGTAAATCCATCTTGCGGCCCTGAGCGCCCCGGTGGCAAATATTTCTCTGTTGCGCGCCCTGTGTGAAAATTCAAGCCTTTCACCGTTGCCAAGGAAGAAAACCGTGTGGTCTCCGGGCATGTCACCCCCTCTGATGCTCTGTATGCCTATCTCGCTTTTCTTCCGCGGCGCCGTGTTTTCCCTTCTTGAATAAATCGCTGAGTTTTCAAGGGTCAGGTTTCTTGCTTCAGCCGCCGTGCGCGCAAGGGCGAGGGCGGTTCCGCTGGGTGAGTCAATTTTCGCCGAGTGGTGCGCTTCAAGAACCTCTATGTCAAAATCATCTCCCAGTTTTTTTGAAGCGAGCGAAACAATCCGTTCAAGCAGATTGACTCCGATGCTCATGTTCGGTGAGAGCACACAAGGGAAACTCTTCGCCGTTTCCGCAAGTTCGTTTTTTTCTTCCGTCGTAAATCCGGTTGTTCCGACCACAAGGGCTTTGCCCGTCTCCGCGCAGTAGCGCGCATGGCTGAGGGTGGCTTGCGGAGAAGTGAAATCCACAATTACATCCGCCTTCTCTGATGCTTCTTCAATGCTGTCCGATATTTTTTTTCCACCGATCTTTCCGCCGATTCGGTCATGCCCTTTTCTTTCGTAAAGACCCGTGATTTCAATGTCCGGCGCCTTTGCGGTTTCCGAAATCACGGCTCCGCCCATGCGCCCCGCCGCCCCCGCTACGGATATTTTAATAATTTCCATTTTTACACTGCGGAAAAATTGAAGTAGAGTGATTCATTATCGCGGATTAGGTTAAACTCCACACGCGGAATTTCAAGAAAGATTTCAAGACACCCGAAAATGAAGAGCATGACAGGCTTCGGAAGAAGCGAAACAGAAGTTAAGGACGGCAGGCTTATTGTTGAAGCGCGGAGCGAAAACCACAGGTTTTTTGATGCGCGTGTTCAAGTTCCCGAAACGGTGGCTTTTCTTGAATCCGACATTCTCAAACAACTGAAAAAAGTGATTTTAAGAGGCAAGGTAAAGGTTGCCGTCACATATGAAACTGAACGGGAGCTGAGTCGGGCAATAGACCCGCGCGCCGCGCGCGCCGCGCTTTCAAGTCTGAAAAAACTTCAAAACAGCTTGAATCTCAAGGGTGAAATAACCTTGGAACACATTTTATCCCTAGGGGATTTAATCAAAGCGCCGCCTGAACGGCACCGTCCCGGCGGCAGAGAGGCGGCGGTGATAAAGAAAGCGTTTGTGAGCGCGATTGAAAAACTGGATGAGAGCAGAAGCCGTGAGGGAAAACGCCTAAAAAAAGATCTGCTTCTGCGCTCCGGCAAATGCAAACGGACTGTGAAAGAAATCAAAAATGAGCGCGGAAAGTATGAGAAAGAAATAAAGCGCAAAATCGCCGAGAAAACCAAATCTCTGCTCAAAGATAAAAATATGGACGAGACGGGAATTTATCAGGAAATGGCCGCCGTCGCGGAGAAGAGCGACACAACTGAAGAGATAGTCAGAATGAATTCTCATCTTTCCCGGTTTTCCGAGTTCCTGTCCAAAACCGGCCTTTCGGTCGGCAGGGAGTTGGATTTTCTCACTCAGGAAATGAACCGGGAGTCCGGAACCATTTCCGCAAAATCAAAGTCTCCGGCCATATCACATCTGGCGATTGATTTGCGGTCTGAGATAGAGAAAATGCGTGAACAGATCCAAAACGTTGAGTAGGCGGTTTTGAAACATGGGCAGGTTATGTTAGCATTGGCGGGGCTTTTCAACAGCTTTTGCTGAATTTCGGATTGTATGGAGCGGCGGAAATATGAGCGTTCTCGTTAATAAAAACACCAAAGTAATAGTTCAGGGAATCACCGGAAGCGCCGGGCTTTTTCATGCCATGCAGTGCAGAGAATACGGGACTTCCGTTGTCGGAGGCGTAACTCCCGGAAAAGGCGGGGCCGAAGTTGAAGGGTTTCCGGTTTTTGGCACTGTTTCACAAGCCGTAAAGGAAACGGGAGCCGACGCTTCGCTGATATTTGTGCCCGCGCCCTTCGCGCTTGATTCCATGCTTGAAGCCGCCGAAGCCGGAGTGGGTTTGATAATCTGCATAACCGAGGGAATTCCGACCCGCGATGTGATGATAGTGAAAAATTTTCTCAAAAATACGGATTCCCGCCTTGTGGGGCCGAACTGCCCGGGAGTCATAACACCGGGAGAGGCAAAAGTCGGCATAATGCCCGGATACATACATAAGCCCGGCAGGGTCGGAGTAATTTCCCGCAGCGGAACCCTGACATATGAAGCGGTCTGGCAGCTTTCCAACCTGGGCATAGGGCAGTCCACATGCGTGGGTATAGGCGGAGACCCGATTATAGGAACAACTTTTACCGACGCGCTGGGATTGTTTGAAAATGACCCTGACACCGATGCCATAGTGCTCATCGGTGAGATAGGGGGAAGTGATGAGGAAGAGGCCGCTGACTACATAAAAGACAAGGTAACCAAACCCGTAGCCGCTTTTGTCGCCGGGGCGACCGCGCCTCCGGGTAAAAGGATGGGCCATGCGGGCGCCATTATTTCATCAAGTTCTGGCGCCGCGGAGGACAAATTCCGCGCCCTTGAACTCGCCGGAGCCGCCATTTGCAGAAGCCCGGCAGAAATGGGCGAGACTCTGAAGCTGAAAATGGAGAACGGTTAGTTTTCCGTTTTTGGGAAAAGAAAAGAGTTTTTGAAAAGAACAACAAGCATACCCTCTCTTCTCAAGAGGCATAAACCGCAGCTTATTGCCGGGTTTCTCACTCTTTCAGCGGTTGATTTGATTCAGATGGCTATTCCGCTTGTTATCAGGCGGGCGACTGATGCGTTTACCTCAGGGGCGCCTGATGCGGCGGACATTGTAAGGGTTTGTGCTTTTTATATTTTTGGCATGGGGCTTGTAATGGCGGTTTTCCGTCTGGGATGGCGCTATTTCATAATGGGGTCGGCGCGCAAAATAGAACAAAGCCTCAGAAACGAATTTTTCTCACACATCCAGAGACTTGACATGACACATTTGTCTTCGCGAAAAGTGGGGGATTTGATGGCTCACACCGTTAATGACATAGAAACCCTCAAATTTGCCTGCGGTCTCGGTGTGCTTGTCGCATATGACGGTCTGTTTCTGCTGGTCTTCATAATGGCGGCGATGTTTCTCATATCTCCTCCGGTTGCGGCGGTGCTGTGCGTGCCGTTTTTTCTCATGATGGTTTTTGTTATAAAAGGCGGCAGGGAGATAGAGAAACGTTTCAGAAAAACCCAGGAGTCTTTTTCATCTCTCACCGAGAGCGCAAGGAGGCCCGTTCACGGCATCAAGGCCGTAAAGTCTCTGTGTGCGGAGGATTCGGAGACCGGAAATTTCCTCCGGTCAAGTATGCACTATGCTCAAAGCAACATAAACTTTGCCAGACTGTGGGCCGTGTATCAGCCCGCAATATCGCTGTGCGTCGGAATTGCCGGAGTGTCGTTTCTTTTTCTGGGCGGCGAGCGCACTATGACCGGCTCAATGACGCTTGGGGATTTTACCGCGCTGCTTGTTTATCTGTCAATGCTGACATGGCCGATGATGGCAATGGGATGGGCTCAGGACATTCTGCGGAGAGGAAACTCTTCAATCGGCAGGCTCAACTCCATATTCAAACTTGAGCCGGAGGCGGAAGTGACCGGGGAAGAGAATTTTCCGCGAATGAGAGGAGAAAACCTTGAGGTTTGTGGAATTGTCCATTCTCTCGGCGGCGCGAAAATTCTAAACGGCTGTTCTTTGAAAGCCGCGGCGGGCGAAACCGTCTGCATAGTCGGAAGAATGGGCTCCGGCAAATCCACGCTTGCGGCAATAATCGGCGGAGACATTGAGCCCGATGCCGGAGATGTGCTGATTGGCGGCGGAGACACGAGGCAAATGAGCCGTAAGCAGTTGAAAAAACAGGTTGTCTGCGTTGACCGCAAAGCTTTTATCTTCAGCGGAACGGTTCGTGAAAACATAAACTTTATGAGCACCCGCCGAGAACCGCAAACCCTGAAAGCGGCGGAAATATGCGGAATAAAAGAAGAAATTGAAAGTTTTGAGATGGGGATGGATTCAGTTCTCGGAGAGAGAGGAATCAATCTTTCCGAAGGTCAGAAACAGAGAATATCAATCTCCCGTTCAATCGTATTTGAACCGGCGGTTTTAATCCTTGATGACTCGCTTTCGTCGGTTGATCTTTCCACCGAGGCAAAAGTTATGAAAAATCTGCGGCTCTGGGC
This sequence comes from Thermodesulfobacteriota bacterium, assembly GCA_965198945.1. Lineage (GTDB taxonomy): Bacteria > Desulfobacterota_D > UBA1144 > Nemesobacterales > Mycalebacteriaceae > Mycalebacterium. The sequence goes on from CBDAQI010000012.1 coordinate 57,721, forward strand.
GAAAGAAACGCAAACCGTCCTGATAATTATTTCCAGCCGCACAAACTCCTCCCGCCTTGCCGACCGCATTATGGTTCTGGAAGGCGGAAGAGTGCTTGAACGGGGAACACACGAAGAACTTATTTTGAAAAACGGCATATACGCCGCCATGTACAGGATACAGGCCGGATGAGCGGGGAAAAGAGCGAAAAAACAATCTTCGGCGCCATGTATGACAGAAGGATGCTGTCATGGCTGTTCGGTTTTATCAAACGGTGGAAATGGTTTCTGGCTGCTTCTTTTTTTCTTATGACATTCGCGGCGGCTCTGGAAGTTGCGGTGCCCTACATAACCAGACAGGCCGTTGACAATTACATATCCCTGCCTCGGGTTAAAAATCCGGACGGTGAAATTGTTGATGCGTCATCACGCGGAAAAAACGGCGTTTCGTCCGAAAAATACCTTGTGGTTGACATAACTGACCCGCTTTCCGAGTCTTCAAAAATTGCGGCGCGCCATCCCGAACTTTTTGTCCGGAAGGACGGGGCGGCGCACATAAGTGGAGAAGATTTGCGCTCTTTGCCAAAACGGGAGATCAAAACGCTCAGGGCCCGTGATTCCGACGGCATATTGCGTCTGACGGCTTTGATGGCACTTTGCGTTCTGGGAATTTTTGCCTCTTCCTCACTCTCAAACTACCTGCTCAAGGTTTCCGGAGAGAGAATTATTCACGACATCAGGGACGGAACTTTCAGGCATATCATGTCTCTGCCGCAGAAATTTTTTGACGAAAATCCAACCGGCAGAATCACAACAAGGGTTACAAACGATTTGAACTCCGTAAGCGAGATGTATTCGTCTGTGATTGTTCAAACCATTAAAGATCTGCTGGTGTTTGCGGGCGTTACGGTTGTGATGTTCCGGCTCAACTCCGAACTCGCTCTCATAATGCTCTGCATAGTGGGAGCCGCCGGTTTTGCCGCACATCTTTTCCGCAAAAAACTCAGATTTTCTCACCGCAGAATAAGACGCTCAATAGCGAGGCTTAATTCATTTGTGCAGGAAAGTGTCAGAGGAATGCGAATTATAAAAGACTACGGAAGAGAGCAGTCCAATCTGCGCAGATTTAAGAAACCGAACAGTGAAAATTTTCTCGCCAATATGGAGCAGCTATGGGTTTATGTGATTTTCCGTCCCTTTATTGAGTATGCCGCAATTGCGGCCATAGGAATTATCATCTGGTATGGAGGCGTGGGAGTTATAGAAGGCGATTTCACCGCCGGAACACTGATTGCCTTTCTCTATTACACGAGGATGATGTTCAGACCCGTGCTTGAGATTTCGGAGAAATACAACGTTCTTCAGTCTGCCATGGCGGCGACCGAAAATATTTATGACATAAACAGGATTGACCCCGAAAGATTAGGCGGCGCCGGGTTTTCCGAAGAAGAAGGAGACCTTGAGTTTCAAAATGTCTGGTTTTCCTACGGGGATGACAAATGGGCGCTCAGGGATGTTTCTTTCAAAGTGCCTCCCGGTCAGTGGGTGGCGATAGTCGGCCTCACGGGTTCGGGCAAATCCACCATATTCAACCTGATGTTCCGTCTTTATGAGCCGCAGAGGGGAAAGATAATTTTTAACGGCTCCGACATAGCGGAAACGGAACTGAAGCGGCTCAGAAAATGCATTGTCCCGGTTTTTCAGGAAAGAAAAGATTATGAAAAAAAAGACGATTGCGCGGTTAGTTTGTCTTCGGGTGAGGAACAGGTCAGAAACATTGAAGAGGTTTTGTCGGGCAGTCCCTCGGTGGTTATCATGGATGAGGCGACTTCCAACATGGACGCGGAAACGGAAGTGGAAACCATCAAAAAAGTCAGAGAATTGTCGCGCCGCAAAGGCTTCAGTCTCGTAACCATAGCCCACCGGCTCTCAAGCATCAGGGAAGCGGACAAAATCATGGTTGTTCACGAGGGCGGAATAGTTGAGTCCGGCACTCATGCGGAACTCATGGCGCTCGGAGGCATTTATCACTCACTGGATAAATTTGCGGGCGGCTGAGAGTTATATTACTAAAAGACTTCAAACAGTTTGAGTCCCGAAAGCGCCACCGCGACCACAAGAAACCAGCGCACGGCTGACATGCCTTTTTTTACGGAAATTTTTGCTCCCCACCATCCGCCCAGAGCCGCACCCGCCGCGAGGTTGAGTCCTTTGAAAATGTCAACATTGCCGAAAAAGAAAAATATGCACAAAGCGGGAACCGTATAGATTGTGACGATGAAAATTTTGCGGGCATTGACCGAAGCGATGTTTCCGCCGACCAGATGAAAAAGAAGAGCCATAATTACCAGACCGATTCCGACCTGTATAAAACCGCCGTAAAAGCCCGCCGCCAGCATCCCCGGATAGATAAGCCATCGGTTTTTCCCTTGTTTTTCTCCTTCGTTCCCGGTTTTCAACGAAGGAAGAAACATTGAGATTGCCACCGAAATTGTGGCCACCGCGGCTATCTTTTTGAAAAGCCCGTCATCAATTGTCACCGCAACAAAAACACCGCATACCATTCCGGGCAAAGTAAAAAGCGAGTATTTAAGCGACTGCCGGAGTTCCAACACACGCTCTTTTGAAAAGGATGCGCAAGCGGAGATGTTCTGAATCATTATGGAAAGGCGGTTTGTTCCGTTTGCTTCAGCTCCCTCCAGTCCGAGAAAAATAAGAGCCGGAAGCGACAGCGCAGAGCCGCCGCCACTGGTAACATTTATAACTCCCACCACTATTCCCACAAGAAAAAGAAGAAGCGGATGAAATATCAATCCTGAAATGGCTGGAAATAAAGTTTCCGGCATTATTCAGCCTTGAGATGCTCCACTCCCTGAGCTCCTGAAACCAGGATGTCGGTCGTGGTTGTGAGAAAAAGACCGTGCTCAACAATTCCCGACCTCCACACCAGAGATTCGGCGATGATTTTCAAGTCGTAGATGGGCCCGAAATCACAGTCCAGTATGTAGTTTTTCTCATCCGTTTTGAAGATTCCGCCGTTTTCATCTTTTCTGAGTTCCATTGAGGCGGCGCCCAGAGAGGAGATAAACCTCCGCGCCGGTTTTACCGCAAAAGGTATTACTTCAACTGGAAGACGGCAGCGTGTTCCCAGTTTTTCCGACAATTTGCTTTGGTCAACAACTATTATGTTTCTTGAACTTTCCTGCGCCACAACTTTTTCGCGCAGCATCGCCCCCCCCCCCCCTTTTATGACATTGAGTTTGCGGTCAACCTCGTCCGCCCCGTCTATTGTTATGTCTATGGCCTTGTCCCGGGTGAACTCGCTGTCTATTTTAAGGCCGAGAGATTTTGCGTATTTTTCAGTCTTAATTGAGCTCGGCACACAGGCTATGTTTTCAATCAGCTCCGCGCGGAACTTTTCGGCAAGATATTCAATCGCAAAGGTGGCGGCTTTGCCCGTGCCCAAACCCACCACCATGTCCGAGCAGACAAAATCAACGGCCATTGAAGCCGATCTTTTTATTGCCTCGTCCGGAACCTCCCGCCTCGGAGGTTTGCCTTTGTAAATACCCATCGGAAAACTACGTGCTTGAAATATACTGAAGACGCAAAGCGTGCTCAATGATTTTAATCAGATACTTCACCGGAGACCGAGCAGTTTTGCAACTTCAGAAATTCCGTTTTCAACTTCGGATACGAATTTTATCTGAACAACTTTTCTTCCGCGGCTTTCAAGAGCTTCTCTGTCACCGAGCATCTGGGCTTCTTTGAGAGCTTCAAACGGCGCTCCCCCGCTTTCGGGCGTATCCGGCGGAACCCGAATGCCGCTCCGGCATTTGCCGCTCATCTGTATGAAAAAACCGTTTCCCCGGTCTCCCTTGTGTATTTGCCCGGAAGAGTGGAGGTAACAGGGGCCCCAATCGGCGGTAACCGTAACGCCAAATGCTTTTGAAAGAGAATAGCGAAAAGACTCAAGGGCTTCACTCATTTTTTTGTCAGAGCTGTTCAGAAACGCCTGAATTGAAAAATAACCTTCTTTTTTTCTTTCTCCGGCGTTTTTCTCAAAATACGAGCGGAGCTCACCGGCGTTGCGCAGCGAGTCCGAAGTTCTGAATTCAATGTCTCCGTGTTTGAAGTCCGGTTTGGAAAAAGGCAGCCCCCCTTTTTCACGGCGGATTTTCATAAAACGGCGCGTCTGAGATTTGGCGCTCTCCACATCGGGTTGGTCAAAAGGGTTGACTTCCCAAAGCGCTCCCAGAACCGCAACTGCCATTTCCCACCTGAAAATTTCTCCCCCGAGCGCATTTGTGTCTTCAAGAAGCGTCATCACAACCGGTGTTCCCCCGGCGGCCGTTTTCCGTGCGTGCGAGATGAGTTCCGTATCATTCTTCAGGCAGACAAAAAAAGTGCCGGGCGATTTTTCATCTCCGGAAAACGGATGCGCGACCGGCAGAACAGATCTCCCTTCTTTGCCGAGACTTTCTCCGACTATCTGCTCAATAAATCTGTCAAAACCCTCTATGGCTTTTGAACAGCGCAGATGAAAAGCGCCGCCGCCCTTTTTGCAGAAAAAGTCAACTGCCGCGGCGAGTCGCAGAGCCGTGTTAGGATTTGCTCCTGATGCATTGCCGCTTCCCAGTTTGCCGGCCATTGCCGCGGCGGAAGAGAGAATTTTCTCCGCGTTTGCCCCTATTGCCGAGCCCGGAATCATTCCGAACAGGGAAAGGGGTGAAAACCGTCCGCCGACTGTTTCATCTCCGGCAAACACTGTGAATCCCCGCTTTTCAGAGATTTCACAAAGCGGTGTGCCCGGGTCTGTTATTGCGGCAAATTGTTCCGCCGTTTTCCGGTCTCCGATTTTGTCGCGGCACTTCTCAAAAAAAAAGTCCGCCACGGAAACCGTCTCAATGGTTCCGCCGGATTTTGATGAGACAATAAAAAATGTTTTTGTGAAATCAATTTTCCCGCAAACTTCCGCGATTGTATCGGGAACCGTTGTGTCCAGAACCGTGAGACGCGCAGAGCCCGGGGGTGAAAAAGCTTTCCCGAAAACTTTTGACATAAGCGCGGAGCCGCCCATTGCGATGAGAACAATATCCCGGATTCCCGCCGCGCGCAGACGTTCGGCAAATTTATTGATTTCCGGCAGAGACCGGGCCGTGTTTTCCGGCAGAGAAAGCCACCCGAGCCTGTTGCCGATCAGTTCACAATTGCCTTTCCACAGAGAACGGTCCCGCTTCCATATTCGTTCCATGATGCGGCTGAGTTCCGCATTTTCCAGTGAATTTTCAAACTCTCGGGCGCCGGCGCCGAGAAGTTCAATCCAGCCATTTTCAAGAGAATCGCTTTCGTCCGTCATTTCCCGACAAGTTTCTTTGCAATGGAGAAAATATTTTTTTCTTCAAACCCGAACTCTTTCATAACTTCGCCGCCCGGCGCCGATTCCCCGAAACTGTCAATCCCGAGAGAAAAGGTTTTTTCTCCCGCACCGGTATACCGTTTCCACCCGAAAGTTGAAGCCGCTTCAACTGAAAGACGGGTTTTTACACTTGGCGGAAGCACGGAATCTTTGTATTTCCGCGGTTGGCGGTCAAAAATTTCCCAGCAGGGCATGCTGACAACCCTTGATTTTATTCCTTCCCCGGCAAGCATTTTATGGACTTCCATACAGGGTGCGACCTCCGAACCCGTGGCAATTATTATAATCTCCGGATTTTCTCCGCCGCCCGCAACAACATAACCGCCTCTGTGTGCCAGTGCTGAAACTGACAAATCAACATCCAGAACTGGAACGTTCTGACGTGTGAGCGCGAGCGCAGCGGGCTTGCGCGACTCAATAATTTCGGGCCACAGGGCTCTCAGTTCATTGCCGTCAGCGGGTCTTATGACATCAACTCCGGGGGTTGCCCTGAGAGCCGCGAAATGCTCAATCGGCTGGTGTGTGGGACCGTCTTCTCCGACTCCTATGCTGTCGTGCGAAAATACATACACGACCGGTTGCCGCATCAGAGCTGACAACCTGAGCGCGGGCTTGAGATAGTCCGAGAAAACAAAGTAGCACGAAGCATATGGCCTGAGACCGCTGAGCGCGAGGCCGTTGCAGAAAGCCGCCATTGAATGCTCGCGCACACCGAAACGGAAATTTCTGCCGCTCCGTTCTTTTGCGCTGAAATATCCGGCTGATTTTATGTTGGTTTTTGTTGAATCCGCTACGTCGGCCGAGCCTCCGACAAACCAGGGGATTTTTTCGCTTATCTCTTCAATGATTTTGCCATTGCATGTTCTTGTTGCGACGGAGGTGCCGGGCTCAAAAACCGGAAGTTCACCGGCCCATCCTTCCGGCAGTCTGTTCTCGCAAATTGAGCGGAACTCCGAAGCCGGAACGGGATACGTTTTTGCGTATTTTTCAAAAAGCGTTTTCCATTCCCGCTCAAGTCTTTCCCCTTTTTTCAGGACCGAGGCTCTGTATTCGGAAACTTCTTGAGGAATCTGGAAATCTTTTCCGGGATCAAGCCCGTAGAATTTTTTCGCCATTGCAGCCTCTTCTTTTCCCAGAGGAGCTCCATGCGCTTCGGGTGTGTTTTCCTTGCCGGGGCTTCCGAAACCTATCCTGCTTTTGATTGAGATAAGTGAAGGCAGGCTGCTTTTTGAAGCTTTGGTGAGAGATTTTTCCAGGGCCGCAAAGTCGTTAGCGTCTGAAACACGAAAAATATCCCATCCGTAAGACGCAAACCTGTCCGTCACATTTTCCGAAAATGAAATTTCCGTTTCGCCGTCAATGGTTATGCCGTTGTCATCGTATATCCAGACGAGGTTGTCAAGCTGCAGGTGTCCCGCAAGCGAAGCGGCCTCCGAAGTGATTCCCTCCATCATATCGCCGTCACTGAGAATGGAAAAAACGTTGTATCCGGCTATTTCAAAGCCAGGTTTATTGAAGCGGTTTGATAGCCATTTGCCCGCGGATGCCATCCCCACCGAAGTTGCCGCGCCCTGACCAAGCGGCCCCGTTGTCGTTTCAATGCCGGGTATGAGACCGTATTCGGGATGCCCCGCGCATTTTCCTCCAAGACGCCTGAATTTTTTAATGTCCGTGACAGAGACTTCGTAGCCCGATATGTGGAGGATTGAATACAGAAGCATTGAGGCGTGCCCGGCGGACAGCACAAAACGGTCACGCGCCGGCCAGAGGGGATTTGAGGGATTGTGCCTTATGAATCCGTCCCAAAGTTTGAAGGCGATGGGAGCAAGCGCCATCGGTGTGCCGGGGTGGCCCGACCGGGCTTTTTCAACAGCGTCAATTGAAAGACCTCTGGCACAATTGACGATTTTCATTGTTTCAGCTGTTTTCATTCATAAGTGTCCGGAGCTCAAATTGGGCAAATCATATATCAAATATCTACTCGTGAACAGACAAGAATTTTTCTTGTTTTTTAAGATTCCTATGCTAACATAAGACGATTATAAAATACGAATTACTAACTCTTGCCGAACTAAGTCATAATACAGGGAGAGAGGGATGAGCGCTGAAATGAAAAATTTGCCAAACTCATTTGACAGAGAATATTCTTTTAACTGGCCGATTTTTCCGAAAGACGAGACTGAAAGTGAGCTCAGGATAACTGAAGTCGCAATGAGGGAAGGAGCGGACGGGTTTCCCGAATCCGAATCCTCGGTTCTTTCAACCACGGAAAATGAAATAGTAGGCAGAATAAGAAGATTCTACGTTTCGGTTCTTGAGATTCTCTCAAACAAATTTATTCAGCTTGGTGAGGAAACTGCAAATATAAAAATCTTTCTGGAAAGGTTTGATTTGACACAAATTCCGGTCCAGCTTAAGGGGAAAATTGAAAGAGAAGTAATCGATGCGAATGTGACTATTAGCGGCCTTGCCTCCCAGGCCAGGATTGCCAGGGAGAATCTGGAGATTTTCAAACGCGAAAACGGTCTGGAGAGAGAGCCGATTTATTCGGATTCGTGGAGGCATATCTGGGGGCCTTTCGTCATTGTTTTCCTGTTTGTTTTTGAGGTCATATTGAACGGGGCCCTTGTCAGCGGAGTGGTTGACGGCCTCATTGGCGGAGTCGCAATTTCCATCACGGTTGCGACCATCAATGTTGTTCTTTCAGTTCTTGTCGGGAAAAATCTTTTCCCGCAGTTAAACAAAGTTCAAACCCTGGCGCGGAAATTGGGAGTGACATTAGTTTGCTTTCTATACGGGCTTTCCATCATTTACCTGAACCTTGTTTTCGGGGTGTTCAGGAGTAGCGTTCTTGAGTTGAGAAACGTAAGGTCGTGGGAGGATGCGGGAACCGCACAAACTGTGGTGAGCGCTTTGAAACCGTGGGAAGGTCTGCCCACATTGACGGATATTCCGTCACTTTTTGTGATTGGCGTGGGGATAACCTTTGCCATTATAGCGGCGCTTGACGGATACAGACTGGACGACCCGTACCCCGGATTCGGAGATGTTCACAGAAAGTTCACCGAAGCGGTAAAACCGTTTGAAGAGGCAAAGAAACAACTGACCGATAAAGTCCTTAAAATTATTGACGAATCCTCCGTTTTGATGGAAAACAGAATAACGGAGTTTGAATCAAAACTGGCGCGCTGGGGAACCATAGAGAACATGGCAAGGCAGCAGTTTTCAAGTTATGTGGTTTGGATAAGCCAACTGGAGCTGGATGCGAATAAATTTCTTAACGATTACAGGGCCGCAAACATCAAAGGCAGACACTCGGTCTACAGCACAAAAAAGTCTCCGGATTATTTTGAAATGAAATGGACTTTCTCTGAGCAGGAAAAAGATCCTTCAAAAACTTTCTCTCATTTGACATATCTGCTCAATAACGGCACTGAAGCTTTTGAAAATAAAATCATTCAGACACAGCAGGAAATGATTTCCATCCGAGATGAGAGTTTTGAGAATCTGCGCAGATTCTTGCAGGCGGCTGATGAAAAATTTGAGAAAAGTTAACATGCTGTCCAAGGGGACGGAATGAAAAAGATATTAATATTTTCTTTCATATTTCTATGCGCTTTGTCGCTTTCTGCGGGAGTTGCCACGGCTGAAGAACTGCCCGTATTGCCTGCGAGTGAAAGAGATCCCAGAACCTTTTGTCCATATGAGCCCGGGTTTTCAGATGAGCATTTGCTGATTTTTGTTGATGTGACGGACGGGATATCGGAGCAGCAGTTGAGCCTGCTTAAAAATGATGTTCTTACAGACAAGCTTCTGGAAAATGTCGGTCTTTACGGAAAGGTGTCTCTTATGGTTATGGATGGCAATGAGCCTGTCACGAGCCTTGAGCCTCAACTTACAGTCTGCCGCCCCAAAAGCGGCAAAAAAACTTCCGCTGACGCAAGAGACCATTTTGATATTTTGACCGAAAACCGTCAGAGGCTTGAGCTTGAGTATCAGATTGGCTACCTGCGCAGGTTCAGAGAGAATTCTATTAAAATAATCAAAGAGAAGGCTGAAAAAACACACAGTAAAAGCGGATCAACTCCTCTTATGGAAGCCATTCATGAAATAGCTCGTTCTTCAGCAATAGGTTTTGGTGAAGATTACGACAAGAAAAAACTCATTATAGTTTCAAATATGTATCACAATTCCGTGAGTCTTCCTCTGGATAAAATTTGCGTGAAAAGAATCTACAGGCAAAGTTTTTCGTTTTACCGCTACAGAAGCGTCTGGAAGTGTCCTTCCTTCAAAGATATTAGAAAAAAGGGAGCGAACAAGTTTTATCTGGAGACAAAAATAAGACCCAAGTTCAAAGGTGAGACTGATATCAAGCTTTGGATTCTTCACAGGCAGCAGGAGGCCGGCGGCATTAAGGATTCCTCGCTTCTCACTTTCTGGCAGGATTATTTTGATCATGTTCTGGGAGATGTAACTCTTCTTGAACCCGAATTTGAATCCGACCCGTCTTAATATCCGGCTTTTTACCTTGTCACAAAAAATTAAAGCCGCATTGGTTACCGGTGCCGCCAAAAGAATCGGTGCGGGTGTTTGCGTTCATCTTGCCGGGATGGGGTATGATATTGCACTGCACTACCGGGATTCGTTGGAAGAAGCCCGGAAAACCGCCATGCTTGTGAAAGAGAAGGGAGTTCGTTGTGAATTGTTTCGCGCTGATATTTCCAAGCCTGCGAACGCCCGGAAGCTTGTGGAGAGAGCAAGCCGTAAATTTGGCGGTCTTTCCGTTCTTATAAACAACGCTTCGGTGTTTAAGGAATCCAAGTTCGGTGAAATAACCGAACCGATGCTTGAGGATGAAATGGCGATAAACTTCAAAGCGCCCTTCTTTGCGTCTCAAGAGTTTGCCCGGCAAAACCTCAGCGGTCTTATTGTGAACATGATTGATTCGCGTTTGATGAAAAACCACACTACGCATTTTGTCTACAACATCAGCAAGAAGTGTCTTTATAGTTTCACTCTTGCCGCGGCAAAAGATCTTGGTCCCCGGATAAGGGTTAACGCCATTTGTCCGGGCCCGATTCTTCCCGCTGCTGATGCCGAGGAGAAAACTTTTAGAAAAATTGCCCGCCAAACCCCTTTGGGAAAAATCGGAGATGTGGCCTATATCAATATGGCCGTTGAGTATCTTGTGAAAAACTCATTTGTTACCGGTGAAACGCTTTTTGTTGACGGAGGGCAGCATCTTTGACGGTAATTAAAATAGAAAACCTCAGGCTCAGAACCATTATAGGAGTTTTTGAGTGGGAGAAAAAAAAACCTCAGGAGTTGGTTATAAACGTGGAAGTGGAGATTGACTGCCCCGACCCCGAAGCTATCGGCGATGATATTTCCGGCACACTGGACTACAAGGGGCTTAACAAAAAAATCATCAATTTTATTGAGGGCGGAAAATTTTCCCTTCTGGAAACGGTTGCCGGGGAGATAGCAAAAATGGCCCTGGCAGAAAAAAAAGCGCTGAAAGCAACCGTAAGGGTCAATAAACCCGCGGCTCTCAGATTTGCTGACTCGGTCTCCGTTACATACACGGCCGGAAAATAATACGGAAATAGGCGCACGGGTTTGAAACAGTCAAAGAACTATAAGGCAAAAGGCGTAAGATGGGATTTGTCAGACCTTTTCAGAGGTGTGGACGACCCGGAAATCGCCAAGTCTCTAAGCGGCTGCATTCGCCGGGCCCGTAATTTTGAGAAAAAGTATAAAAACAAGGTTTCGGGCGCAAAACTCTCCGCAAAAGAGTTTCTTGTCATGCTCGGAAAACTTGAATCAATAAGCGAATCTCTTGCAAAAATTTCCTCATATGCCCAGCTTCTGCACGCTTCAAACACTGACGACCCGAAGGCGGGAGCGCTTCTGCAGTATTTGAGTGAACGGCGCGCGGAGATAAACGGGCATCTGCTTTTTTTTGATATTGAGTGGGTAAATACTCCCGAAAAAAAGGCGCAAACCCTTCTGAAAAACAAAACGCTTGCTCCGTATCAGCATTTTTTGGAAACAAAATTTTCCTACAAACCCCATACGCTCACCGAGAAGGAAGAGAAAGTTGTTATGGAGAAGTCCGTCACCGGAGCGGGCGCGTTCAAGAGGCTTTTTGACGAACTTATGGCGGATATGCGTTTTGAGGTTGATATGAGAGGCAAAAAACGCAGGCTCAACGAAACCGAGGTGCTTTCACTGCTTTACAGCGCCGACGGAAAAACAAGAAAGAATGCCGCCAAAGCCCTCACGGAAGGGTTGCGTGACAGTTCAAAGGTTCTCACTTTTATCTTTAACACACTCGCCGCCGACCATTACCTGAATGACAGAATGAGGGATTACAAAAACCCGATATCTTCAAGAAATCTTCACAACGAAGTTGATGACGAGCTTGTTGAGAGGCTGCTTGAGGCGTGCGAGGCTCACTATGGGATTGTGAGACGCTATTACAAATTCAAGAAAAAACTGCTGGGTCTGAAGACCTTCGCCGATTATGACAGATATGCCCCGGTCTCGGCGCTGCAAAAGAAAATCAGTTTTGACGAGGCGAAAGAAACCGTTCTCGGTTCCCTGAAAAAATTCTCATCCGAGATGGAAGAAACCGCACGGCTTTTTTTCGTTAAAAACTGGATAGAAGCCGAGTGCCGGAACGGAAAATACGGCGGAGCTTTCAGCCACTCCACGGTCCCTTCCGCACATCCGTATATTTTGATGAACTATCAGGGCTCTCCGCGTGATGTTATGACGCTTGCCCACGAGCTCGGGCACGGCATTCACCAGTTTCTTTCAAGAAAAAACGGGTATTTCCAGAGCGACGCTCCCATCACGACTTCCGAAACCGCAAGCGTTTTTTCAGAGATGCTTGTTTTTCAAGAGATAAAAAACCGCTCCGGCAGAAAAGACAGGCTGGCTCTTCTTTGCGGAAAACTTGAAGAATCTTTTGCAACCGTTTTCCGCCAGACCGTGATGACAAGATTTGAGCAGTCTTTTCATGAAGCAAGACGTTCTGAGGGCGAACTCACCGCGGCGCGCATTGGTGAGTTATGGACGAAGGCGAACCGCGCCATGTTCGGAAATTCGGTAAGTTTGACCGCTGACTACGGGCTCTGGTGGATGTATATACCCCACTTTATACATTCTCCTTTCTACTGTTACTCATATTCTTTCGGGCAGATTCTGGTTTTCTCACTCTATGAAGAGTATATGCGCCGCGGAAGTGAATTTGTGTCGGGATATGTTGAACTGCTTTCTTCGGGGGGGAGCGGCAAACCTCAGGAGTTAATTAAAAAGACCGGTGTTGACATATCGGAGCCGGAGTTCTGGAGCCTGGGCTTCGGTCTGCTTGAAGACTGGCTTGAGGAAGCGGTTTCACTTGCTTGAAATGAACTGCTTTGCATTGAAACGGCGGGTCTCTGTGTTACTTTAATGAAGTTTTTGAGCGTCTTTGGTCTTTTGGGGTGTCAATGGGATATTTTATAGCCTCGTGTGTTGTTACATGGCTGGCGCTTGGCTTCTATGTTCTTGTTCTTTTTTCAAAAAGCCGCCGCCTGCGTGAAAGTATTAACGAAGACGGAAATCCGACGAGGGACTGAAATTTCGGATTGAGATTTGTCACAATGTTTTCTCCCGGTTTTAAGATTGCAGTTCCGGTGTTTGTGATTCTGCTTTCCGTCACTTATCTGGTTTATGACGGAGTCAGCGACACTATGGTTTATTACTTGACGGTTTCCGAACTCAAAGAAACCGCCTCTCCGGGTAAAAGATACAGGGTATCCGGGTCAGTCGCCGAAGGCAGTATTGTTAAGAAGCCGGGCGGCGAACTGACTTTTTCAATAAATGACAATGAAAATGACAGTCTTTCTGTTTCATACAGAGGGACGGTTCCCGACACTTTCAGAGAAGGTGTTGAAGCCGTTGTCGAAGGGGTTTACCGGAATGCGGAAAATTTTAATGCGGATCTTCTTCTGGCAAAGTGTCCGACCAAATATGAGTCTGCGGCCGAAATTTATCCGGAGAGCGGCAAATCCAGATGAATTTGCATGAGCTGGGTTCAGCCGCGATTTCCTTTTGTTTTTTTCTCTCTATTTATTCCCTTGTCTGCTCTTTCGCGGGAGGCGCACTGCGCAAATCCGCTCCGGTTAAAAGCGCTGAAAACGGCATTGTTGCCATTTTTTTTCTTCTGGTTATTGCAACGGCAATTCTGCTTTTTGAGCTGGTTTCTCTCAATTTTGAATTGAAATACGTTGCGATGAACACAAGCTCCGACCTGCCGCTCATCTACCGTATTACGGCGCTCTGGGCCGGGCAGTCCGGCTCGCTGGTGCTCTGGTGCCTTATCCTTTCGGCTTATTCCTCGGTATTTGTTCTGTATGCGCGCGCCGCCGAGGGGTGGTCTTTCAAACCATATGTTACGGGAGTTTTATCAGGCGTTTCGGCGTTTTTTATTTTCCTGATAGCTTTTATTGAAAACCCGTTTGAAACGCTTCCGTTTACTCCTAATGACGGAAGGGGGCTGAACCCCATACTTCAAAATCCCTATATGGCAATTCATCCTTTGGCTCTTTATGTCGGCTATGTGGGTGTGACCGTTCCATATGCTCTTGGAATGGGGGCGCTTATGGGGGGGAAAGCGGATTCTTTCTGGGTTAATCAGTCGCGCAGGTGGGCTCTTTTTTCGTGGGTGTTTCTCAGCCTGGGTTTGCTGCTCGGAGCAAGGTGGGCTTATCTGGAGCTTGGATGGGGAGGCTACTGGGCCTGGGATCCGGTTGAAAACGCCGCTTTTATGCCCTGGCTTTCCGGCACCGCTTTTCTTCACTCAATTATGGTCCAAAAGCGAAGAAATATGTTTATGAAATGGAACATCTGGCTGCTGTCAATCACATTTCTTCTTTCAATTTTTGGAACTTTCATAACCCGCAGCGGCATTGTTTCATCTGTTCATTCCTTTGCCCTTTCAGACATAGGCCCGATGTTCGCGGGTTTCCTTGCCTTTATGGCGGTTTTCTCGTCAGCCGTTTTTTTTCTCCAAAAAAAGAGTTTCGGTCGGGAAAGCGGATTTGATTCCGCGCTTTCAAGGGAGAGCGCTTTTGTTTTCAATAACGTCCTTTTTCTGGCTGCCGCTTTTGTGGTTTTCCTCGGAACCATTTTCCCCATTCTTTCGGAAGCCATAACGGGAGACCGTGTGCTTGTGGGCCCCCCTTATTTCAACCGTCTTAACGTTCCCATCGGTCTTGTTCTGATAGCGCTTATGGGGGTGGGGCCTCTTCTGCCATGGCGTAAAGCCCCTTCGGCCGTTTTTTTGCGGGCATTCTCAGTTCCGATAGCCTGCGCTTTGCTGACGGTTGCGGTCCTTGTTGCCTACGGAATCAGAGAGGTGTCTGCGGTCGCCGCCTTTGCGCTGTGCGTTTTCTCATCCGTATCGGCTTTTTATGAGATTTACAAAGGGTTGAGAGTTTCAGGAATCAGGCGTTTTTTGTCTTCGGGTTCAAAAAGATACGGCGGCTATGTTGTTCACATAGGAGTTGCACTGATAGTCGCGGGTATTACGGCATCATCCGTTTTTCCGGAAAAAAGCGAGGCTTCCCTTGTTCCGGGAGAAACATTTTCCGTCGGCGGTTACAAATTGAAATATGAGTCAATTGAGCGTCGTGTTACTCCGGCAAAAGAGGTTGTCTCCGCACGAATTGCGGTTTCAAGAGACGGGGAGACGCCGCGCATTCTCTTGGCTGAAAAAAACCTTTATATGTATATGGGAAACAGAGAAATCAACCGGGAAACCGAGGTTGGTCTGCTGTCGTCCTGGAGAGATGATCTCTATGTTGTGCTTCTGGAGGCCGGTGAAGACGGTTCTGCCGTGATGACTGCGGTGCTCAATCCCATGGTCTCGTGGATATGGGCGGGCGGTTTTGTGGTTCTTTTCGGCGCTTTAATGGCTTTTTCCGGAATGCGCGGCGGGGAGAAATCCGGATGAGTCTTGAAGATTTAATCATAGTTGTCGTTTCGCTTGCCGTTTCGCTTTTTGTGGTGCTTCCCTTTTTTATGCAAAACCGCGAGAAATAAGAATAAAAAATGATTTTCCGTATTTTTGCCGCGTTTTTTATCCTGCTGGTTTCTAATTATTACGGTGCGCCCGTCTACGCTCTGGAAGGAGGGGAACTGTTTGTAAGTAAGAGGTGTGTCCGTTGCCACACAATCGGTCGGGGAAGGTTTGTCGGTCCCGATCTTAAAGCTGTTTTTGACAAATACCCAAGAGAGAAAATTGTTCTCTGGATAACGAATCCTTCCGCGGTTTATGCTGCGGAAGGTATGCCGGTCAACGAGGGCTATCCTCCGATGCCCCGGACGGATGTGAGCCCGGAGGATGCGGAAAAAATTGCGGACTATCTGTTTTCTCTAAATGACATTGCGCCCGTCCCTCCGGATGGTGTTTTTGTCGGCAGGGTTATCAATGAAACAACCGGCTCTCCCGCGGCGGGGATGGAAGTTTCGCTGGGCTCATTTATGGGTGACCGCCCGATTTCAATCCTTGCTGAAAATACCGGGGAGGATGGCGGTTTCATTTTTGAAGGGCTTTCCTGGGGGGCTTCTCATAAAATCTCAATTCAAAAAGACGGCGTCTTGTATGAGACGGACAAGATGGTTTTTCAACCGGGGCAGAAAGAGATAAGGGTCAGTTTGCCGGTATACGAAACCACAAAAGACGACCGCTCCATATCCCTTGAGTTTAACCACCTGATAGTTGAGCCTTTTGAAGATGCGGTCAGGGTCGCGGAACTTGCCGGGTTCGTCAACAGCGGGAAAGTCGTGGTTGTTTCAGATGAGAACAATAAGGATCCCTCCACTCTGCGTTTGGGTGTTCCCGCGGCCGCAACAAATCTGAATTTCATCCACCGGGGCGGGGATTCCGGAGACGTTTCCGAACAAACCCCCGCTTTCACACTTCCCATGCTTCCGGGATCCAAAACGGTTTTGTTCTCATATGAGATTCCATTTTCAGGCGGAATATTCGGTTCTGAAAAAGCCGTTTTCACGAAAACTCTTCAATACGACACCGCTTCTTTTGTTGTTCTTTCACCCGCTCTTGAAGGTGTTCGGGTTGAGGGGCTTGGGGACGGCGGCCGCGTAAGCGGAAAGGACGGAAAGGTTTTTATAAATTGGGAAGGCGGCTGGCTCAAAAAGGGCGACAAAGTGAAAATTTCCGTGTCTTTAGACGGCGGAAAGAGACCGGTGTGGTTTTTTCCTTTCCTTATTTTTACATTTGTTCTGACTGCTGCGGTTTTGTTTCGCGTTCTGAGGGGAAATCGGTCTTCCGTTTAGATGTTTTTACTGAAAAATTCGCTCATGGCATCAGCCAAGCCCTCGCCGATATGTTTTTTTGCAATAACCGACGGTTTGAATCCCGCTTCTTCAATGGTTTTTGCGGTGATGGGACCTATGCAGCCGATTGCGGTTTTGCTCAAAATCTCATTGGCATTTTTGAAAATGGAGGAAAAATTCGCAGCTGAAGACGAACTCGTGAAAACAACCATATCCACCGCCCCGTCAAGCATTTCACGCCCGACCGCCCTGATTACGGCGGGGTCGTGTTTCGGGATCCGTGTCCGGTAACAAGTCGCCGTTTCAACCTTGGCGCCCATTTTCAAAAGACCTTCAGGCAATACTTCTCTGGCTTTTTCCGCTCTCGGAATAAAAAATGTTTTTCCGCGCACTTTGTGTTTTTTCAGTTCCGCAAGTATCCCTTCGGCGGTAAAATTTTTCGGAACAATGTCCGCCGTAACTCCGTATTGGTTCAGGGTATCCGCGGTTTTGCTTCCTATTGAAACGGTTTTTACGCCCGAAAGAGTCCTTGAATCAAAAACTTTCCTGCGCAGTCTCGCAAAAAATCTCTCAATTCCGTTAACACTTGTGAAAATAAGAAAATCACAGACGGAAAGATTTTTTATCAAACTGTCCGTCTCTTTCCAGGAAGCGGGCGGAATAATCTCAATGCACGGAAAAGATATTACCTCCGCTCCGCGCTGCTGCAGCAGTTTGACAAAATCCGCCGACTGTCCCGCCGGTCTTGTAACGACTATTTTTTTCCCGAAAAGCGGTTTTTTTTCAAACCAGTTCAGTTTTTCTCTCATTCCTATTGCGCCGCCCACCATAAAAACCGCCGGGGCCAGGTTTTTCCGTTCTCCGCGGATTTTTTCACATATGTTTTCAAGTGTGCCGACAACGGTTTTCTGTTTTCCCGTTGTTCCGCGCGAGGTTACCATCACGGATGTGTCCGGAGGTTTGTTCGCCTTTGTCAGCAGCTTGATTATCTCCTCAATGTTGTTCAAAGACATCAGAAACACAACCGTTTCCATTGCCGCAAGAGACTCCCAGTTCAGCCCCGATTCTTTCCCGGGTTTTTCATGCCCGGTTACGACCGCAAAAGATGAATTAAAATCCCTGTGAGTGAGGGGCACGCCCGAATACGCGGGAACCGAGTAAACTGAACTCACACCCGGAACTATCTCAACCGTGATTCCGGCTGATACCAGCGCTTCGGTCTCTTCTCCCCCCCTTCCAAACACAAACGGATCTCCTCCCTTGAGGCGAACAACTGTTTGGCCTCGCTTTGCGCGGTCAATCAGAAGGCGGTTTATCTCTTTCTGTTCAAATGTCTTGAACCCCTTTTTTTTCCCGGCGAAAATCATCTCCGCTCCGGCGGGAGCAAATTCCAGAAGTGAATCGTTCGCCAGAGCATCGTAGACAATCACATCCGCCACGGCGAGTATTTCCATTCCCTTTACAGTAATCAGTCCCGGATCGCCCGGCCCCGCGCCCACAAGATAGACCGCCGCCCGTCCGTAGTCTGATTTTTCCCTTTTTTTCATAAACACATTAGCAATAACAACGGGCTCGGTCTTGTCAAGGCCGGCGCGCTTGACAAACTCACATTTTTTTTTAGTTTTATATTCAGCGGTGAGACCCGCGGGGAGGCTTTTATGATATCCGGACGGTCCTTTCTTTATTGTTTGGCGGCGGCTTTTTTCGTCGTTTTGCTTAATCCTTCCGTTTCACGGGCGGACAGCGATTGCCCTTCTTCAGACCACGAGGAAGATAAAGAATTTTCGGAAAGATGGTTTTCACACAGCAAAAGTCATCATGATCATGACGACCATCATGAATACCCCAAAAACTACAAAAGCAAAAGTCATGATGATGACCGTCATGGATACCGCAAAGATTACAAGTACAAGAAAAGTTCCCGGCACAAGTGGAAGCGGCGGGCCGGGCCTTTCTGGTGGAGAACCTCTTTCATGGCGGAGCGTTTGAGTCTAAGTGAACAGCAGATTTCAAAACTGGATGGAATCGCCGTTTCGTATACGCCGCGTATTTCAGAGGCTTATCATGAAATGTATGAAGCGAAGCTGGAGTTTAACAGAGCGGTTGCAGACCCGGAATCTTCGTCCAAAAAAATCAAGGCGGCGGCTGATAAAAAATACAAGGCATGGGTGGATAAAAAAATGATTAAGCTGGACATGCTTCTTGAAATGCGAAAAGTCCTGACGCCTGAACAGATTAGAGATTTGACGCTTTTGAAAATGAAAAACAAGTGAAAATTCATGCGGATTCGGGGACGGGCGAGCGGAGTTTTAATCTCCACAGTGAATTTGAACCGGCGGGAGGGCAGCCCGGAGCCATAGAACAGATTATATCGCGGCTTCGTGACGGCATTCCCGACCAGGTTCTTCTCGGTGTGACCGGCAGCGGAAAGACCTTTACCGTTGCTCACGCGATTGCACGCACGGGGCGGCCGGCGCTTGTTCTTGCGCACAACAAAATCCTCGCCGCACAGCTCTACGGAGAGTTCAAAAACCTGTTTCCGGACAACGCCGTTCACTATTTCATAAGTTACTACGATTACTATCAGCCTGAAGCGTATATACCTCAGAGCAACACTTACATAGAGAAAGATGTTGCAATCAACGACCATATAGACAAGATGCGCCATGCGGCCACCACGGCGCTTTTTGAACGCCGCGACATAATAGTTGTGGCCAGTGTGTCAGCCATATACGGCATCGGAGCCCCGCAGGACTATTACGGAATGATGAACTTCATTCAACCGGGCGCAAAAACGGACAGAGATGTTTTTCTGTCAAGACTTGCGGGTATTCAATATGAAAGGAGCGGTGAAGTTCTGCAAAGGGGAACCTTCAGGGTTCGCGGCGATGTTGTTGATGTTATGCACTCCCACGGCGAAAATGAGGCTGTGAGAATTGAGTTTTTCGGTGAAACGGTTGAGAGCGTGAGTGCGATTGACGGCAATACCGGAGCTTTTCTACGCCATATGGAAAAGGCCTCTTTTTATCCCGCCTCCCACTATGTTGCTCCGAGAGAAAAGCTGCTCGCCGCCATAGATTCAATCAAGAAAGAGCTTGAGGAGAGAATCGCGTATTTTTCCTCCCGTGCAATGGAGGAGGAAAAAAACAGAATACGGGAACGAACCCGGAGAGATATTGAGTTTCTTGAAACCATGGGATTTTGTCCCGGAATAGAAAACTATTCCCGGCACCTTTCCGGGAGAGCCGAGGAGGAGCCTCCGTTCACTCTTCTTGACTATTTTCCCGATGATTTTATTTGTGTGATAGATGAGAGCCACCAGACCGTTCCGCAGATTCGCGGCATGCACGCCGGAGACAGGAGCCGCAAACAGACACTTGTTGAACACGGTTTCAGGCTTCCGTCCGCAATAGACAACAGGCCTCTCAACTTTGATGAGTTTGCCGAAAGGGTCGGCCAGGTTATTTACGTTTCCGCCACTCCGGCGCAGTATGAAATCAGAAAATCCGCCGGTTCGGTTGCCGAACAGATAATCCGTCCGACCGGTCTTGCCGACCCGGAGGTTGAAGTTCGTCCCGCCCGCGGCCAGGTTGAAGACCTTCTCGGAGAGGTCCGCACTGCGGCCCGTGCGGGCGAGCGGGTTCTTGTTTCCACACTCACGAAAAAAATGGCGGAGGATCTGACAGATTATTACAGGGAGGCGGGCGTGAGGGTGCGTTATATGCATTCTGAAATAGAGACTCTTGAGAGGGTTCGCATAATACGGGATTTGAGAAGCGGTGAATTTGATGTTCTTGTCGGCATTAACCTTCTGCGCGAGGGGCTTGATATCCCGGAAGTGGCTTTGTTTGCGGTGCTTGACGCGGACAGGGAAGGTTATTTGCGCAGTGAGACTTCTTTGATTCAGATGTTCGGCAGAGCGGCCAGAAAACAGCGCGGGCAGAGTAATAATGTATGGCGATGAAACAACCGGCTCAATGAGAGCCGCCATGCGCGAGACTGCGCGGCGAAGACAAATGCAGCTTGAATATAATGAGAAAAACGGCATAGTTCCCTCCGATATCAGAAAAAATATCAACGGGGCCATGGGGCTTGTTTGCGATGCAGACTATGTTGATTTTTCCGAAGATGAGGCAGTCCCCGTCTGACATTGCCCCGGAAAAGATACCGGGGGGTCATAAAGTCTCTCACGGCTGAGATGAAAAAAAAGCGCGGATGGTCTGGAATTTGAGAAGGCGGCCGGGTTTGAAAAAAAGAATAAGAAAACTTAAAGAAATGGAAGCGGAGTATATTGCGGGAATGAACGGCCGCGGAGCCTGATTTTTCTTTTTTTACAATCAGGGTTTTAATTCTTTTCCGGTTTGACGGATGACTTGCAGGTGGTTTCCGTCAACTTGCTTAAAAACTGCGGTTTGATTAAAATAACCGGCGGACAGCCACTGGTTTTGCAGAAGCGGGCCCGCGAGCCCGCTTCTGTGTAGTCGGGCGGAGGTTTTATGAACGGCACAACGGTGAAAAGACTGTCTGATATAGTTGAAAAAGTTATCTGTGGAACTCCGTTTGAGCTTGTGGATTTACGCTTTGCGGGGGGCGGAAAGGTTGCGGTTTTTGTTGACAGACCGGGCGGTGTGAGCATAGGAGAGTGCTCGGAATTGAGCAGGGAAATAGGAGTTTTGATTGATATTGAAGAGGTCATGAGCGGCCGTTACACGCTTGAAGTGTCATCCCCGGGGCCGGAAAGACCCCTGAAAAAACCGGGTGACTATAAAAGGTTCTGCGGAAGAAGAGCCAAGATAAGAACAAAGGAGATTCTGAATGGTCGCAAGGTGTTTATAGGACGCATAGACGGAATAGAAAACGGTTTTGTGAGGATGTCCGCCGAAGAAACGGCTGACGAAGTTTTTTCCATCCCGTTTGAAGATATAGAGAAGGGAAATTTGAAACTGGAGTTATGACAAAATGTCCACGGAGTTGAACAGAGTTATAGAAACTGTGGTGAAAGAGAAAAGTCTCAAGAAGCAGGAAGTGATCAAAGCCGTTGAAGACGCGGTCATAAGCGCGGTTGAGAGCGTTGCCAAAAGAGACTACGAAACCGGCGAGTTTGAGGTTCAATACAACGAACAGGAAGGCATTATTGAATTGTTCCAATATAAAGATGTGGTTGAGGAGGTCTCAGACCCCACAAGACAGATAGACATAAAAAAAGCCGTGCAACTTGACCATGAAGCTGAAATCGGAGAGGAAATAGGGGTTCGCGTCTGGACTTCGGAGTCTTTTCCCGGAAAAGAGTCTTCAAACGGAGAACCCGGTGACGAGATGTTTTCCCATAAGGGATTTACGCGTGTTGCTATCCATAACGCCAAACAGAAAATAATGCAGAAGGTTAAAGAGGCGGAGGGCAGGTTTATCTACGAGGAGTTCATAAACTACAAAGGCAGGCTTGTGAACGGGATTGTAAGAAGAATAGAGAGGAGAAGCGTTGTGGTTGATCTTGGCAGAACCGAGGCGATTCTTCCCTACTCACACAAAGCCCCCAAAGAGTTTTATGAACCCAAAGACCGTATCAAGGCTCTTTTGCTTGAAATTGACAATGAAAAAAGAATCCCGCGCCTAATACTGTCAAGGGTTGCTCCGGATTTTGTAAAAAGGCTTTTTGAAAGCGAGATTCCCGAAATAGCGGACGGGATAATTGAGATAAAGGCAATCGCCAGAGACCCGGGTTCAAGGATGAAAATAGCCGTTTATTCTCATGACCCCGATGTTGACCCGGTCGGCGCTTGTGTCGGAATACGAGGCGCCAGAGTGCAGAACCTGATTCAGGAACTCCAGGGAGAAAAAATAGACATAGTTCCGTGGTCTGCCAACCTGGGACGTTTTGTTTCAGATTCCCTGTCTCCCGCGGTTGTAAATAAAGTGATAATTGATGAAAGCGCAAAACAGATGGAGGTTGTTGTTGATGAAGACCAGCCCACTCTGGCGATAGGGCGCGGCGGGCAGAATGTGCGTCTTGCCTCCAATTTGACTGAGTGGAAGATAGATATCAAGACCGAAGAACAGGTGAAAAAAGAGAAAGAGCAGTCTCTTGCGATTCTTACAAGTCTTCCTTCAGTCGGCAATGTAGCGGCGAACCTTCTTTTCAACGAAGGTTTCAGAGGACTGGAGGATGTTGTTTTCGCCGACCCGGCAAACATAAAGTCCGTTTTGAAAGAGTTGAGTGATGAAGAAATTGAATCAATGATTTCATTTGCGAGGGTTGCCCTCAAAGAAAGCGTGAAGGAGCAGACGGGACAGGAAGCCGCGGAGCCGGTTTCAAATTCCGAAGAGACAAAATCCGCTGAAGCGGACTCGTTAAAGATGGAGGATGACGCACGGTCCGGCACATCCGAGCGGAACTGAGACGCGGGCGCTTTTGGCGGTATATGAAGTTGACGGGAGTAAATGAACTTGCAAAGGAACTTGGAGTTTCAAGCGCGGATGTTGTATCCGCCGCTAAGGATATTGGAGTAAATCTCTCAATGTATCCGAGTTCTGTGGATACTGAAACTGCGGAAAAAATAAGAAAAGTTTTTTCGTCCGTTCCCGGAGCGGAAAATTCCGGGGGCGGGGTGAAGGTTGTTGAATTCGGCTCTGGTGACAAAAAAATTACCGAGACCAGAACCTCCGGCCGTGTTGTAAGACGCAGAATCAAGGTTGAGAAACCCGCGGAGCAAAAACCGGAGGAAGTTGAATTGCCTGAAAAACGGACGGCCGCCCAGGCTGCCTGGAGCGCACCGGACGGAGTTCCCGCCAAGGAACCTGAAAAAAAATCCGTGAAGGAAAAACCGGCTGTTCAAGACCCGGAGAAAGAAAAACTTGCCCGGAAAATAGAGGGCGCGCTTGCTCCAAAACTTACCGCCAGAAAAAAAGAATACATTGTTGATGAGAAGAGCTTCCGCAGAAAGCAGGAAATCAGGAGAAGAAAACCTCCGCAGCCTCAGACTTCTTCGCCCGCGCCAAAGCCGGCACAGTCTCAGCCACCCGGCAGAAAGAATGTAAAGATAGGAGAGTCCATCACGCTTGAAGACCTTGCGCGCAGAATGGAAATGAAGCTGAAGGATGTCAGGGCAAAGGCCAGGAGCATTGGTATTGAAAGCTTTTCAAAAAAACAGCTTGATTATGAGACTGCAATTCTTATCGCCGCCGAATACGGTCTTGATGTTGAGGTTGACAGATTTGACGAAAGTGCCTATCTGAATGACAGTGAGGCGGGCTTGGCCAATGAGGCGCCGCGCCCTCCGGTTGTGAGCATCATGGGGCATGTTGATCACGGAAAAACAACCCTTCTTGACACTCTGCGCAAATCAAATGTCGCTTCCGGGGAGGCGGGGGGAATCACTCAGCGGATCGGGGCCTACAAAGTTGCCTCCGGAGAAAGACAGGTTGTTTTCATAGACACGCCCGGCCATGAGTCGTTTACTTCAATGAGGGCGCGCGGAGCCATGATAAACGATATGGTGATACTTGTTGTCGCCGCTGATGACGGGGTGAAAGCGCAGACAATTGAGGCCATCAGCCATGCAGGTGCGGCCGGGGTTCCGGTAATTGTTGCCGTTAATAAAATTGACAAAGACGGAGCGGACCCCGAAAACGTTAAAAGACAGCTTTCCGAGCACGGGCTTGTGGCGGAAGATTGGGGAGGCGACACGCTTTTTGTGGAAATATCGGCAAAAACCGGACAGGGGCTCAAAGAGCTTCTTGAGATTATTCTTCTTCAGGCCGATATTCTTGAGCTCCGGGCTCCGCAAACCGGTATTGCAAGGGGAATTGTTCTTGAGTCACGGCTTGACAAAGGCCGGGGTGCGATTGCGGATGTAATTATCAAAAAGGGCGGTCTGAAAGTGGGGGATCATGTTATTGCGGGTATTTTCACCGGAAGAGTCAGGTCCCTTTCCGATGAAAACGGCGTAAAACTGAAAACCGCCGGGCCTTCAATGCCGGTTGAAATTATGGGTCTTTCAGGAGTTCCCGATGCGGGCGAGAATTTTTATGTCGTGCGAGACGAGAAAACCGCCCGCTCCATAGCTGACAACAGACGGTTGAAAATCGGGCAGAGTGAGGCCGCGGCGGCACAGACACCGTCTCTTGATGCGATTGAAATGATGCGGGAAAGTCAGGAGAATGCGCCGAAGGAGCTTTCCCTTATAATCAAGGGCGACACCCGGGGCTCCATTGAGGCCATCAGGGACTCCATTGGAAAAATTGAATCGGAAAAATGCACTGTCAAAATAGCGCATTCCGGGGTTGGAGGCATAACCGGCAACGATGTTGATCTTGCCCATGTTACCAATTCTTCAATACTGGGATTCAACGTCCGTCCCGATCCGAAAGCAGCCTCGGAAGCTTCCAGGCGCGGAATTTTGATTGAGACCCATTCAATTGTCTATGAGATTCTGGAGAGAATAAAGCAGATTATGGAAGGCCTTCTTGATCCCCTGGTTGAGGAGGAAACCGTCGGAAACGCCAGGGTTCTGGAAATATTCCGTGTTTCGGGGCAGAGAGCCGTTGCGGGCTGTATTGTTGATGAAGGCAAAGTTTTGAGAGGGGGGAGCGTAAGAATTGTGCGGGACGGAGCGGTGGTTTATGAAAGTAAAATCGGCTCATTGAAGAGGTTCAAAGATGATGTCAGAGAGGTTCAGTCGGGTTATGAGTGCGGGCTCACAGTAGAGAATTTCAGCGATGTGAAGGTGGGTGATGTGCTTGAAATTTATTCCGTAAAGGAAACCGCCCAGCAGTTATAGGGTTTCCCGGAGAAGTTTGGTTTGGCAAGCGGCCGCAGTTTCAGTTACGAGAGAAGGGAGCGTGTGGGGGACCTTCTTCTGAAAGAAATAGCATTGATAATCAGCGAGGGCAAAATCCGTGACACCCGTGTCTCGCGGGCCGTTATAACAAATGTTTCGCTGTCACGCGATATGTCTTGCGCAAGGGTGTTTTTTACACATCTCAAAGGCGGTTCCACGGACTCAATGCTTGACGCTTTGAACGGAATGTCGGGTTTTTTCCGAAAGCAGGTTGCGTCCCGGCTGCATTTGAAAAAAGTTCCTTCAATAGAGTTTAGAAAAGATGACGTTCTGGCTTCCGCACAAAAAGTGGAAGAGATTATCAAGGGTTTTGACGGTTGAGAATTCCGGTTCAAATAAGGAAGGTTTTTGAAGAGGGAAGCAGTTTTCTTCTCACTTCCCATGAGTCTCCCGACTCAGATGCCCTGGGCTCAATGCTTGGGCTTGCAAACCTGCTTGAATCGCTTGGCAAATCCGTTTTTCTCTATAACCGGAGCGGTATTCCTTCTTTCCTGAAATTTCTTCCCGGTTCGGAAAAAATAGAGAGAAGCCTCCCGAAAGCCGGGAAACCCGTTTTTGATGCGTTGGTTGTTCTTGATTGTCCGGCGGCCTCACGCGCCGGGAGTGACTTTGAAAATTATGTCTCATCATCCGGAACCCCGCTTGTCATTATTGACCATCACAAAGAGGCTCCCGGAGGGGAGATGTTGAAATGGGTTGAGACTGAGTCCCCGGCCACGGGTGTTCTGGTTTATGAGATTTTCAGAGAATTCGCATCGCCTTTTTCACGCGACAGCGCAACATGCATTTTCGCCGCGATTGCCGGTGACACGGGTTCTTTCAGATTTAATGCGACGGCACAGTCTTTTGCCATAGCGTCCGAAATGGTTTCATCCGGAGCCGACCCGCAGAAAATTTCAAGCGAGATTTATGAGAATAATTCCGTCCGCAAACTGAAGCTGCTGTCCCGGGTTCTTGAAACTCTGAAAACAGACAAGACCGGGAAAATAGCGTGGGTTCGCATTGACGCGGATATGTTTGAATCAACCGGAACATCAGCGGAAGACAGCGAGGGAATGGTTGACATTCCAATGAGTCTGGCAGGGGTGGAAGTGGCGATGCTTTTCAGGCGGCAGTCCACTGAAGCAAAATCTTTCTGGAAGGCGAGCATAAGGTCGCGCGGGGATATTGACGTATGCGCGGTGGCAAACACTTTTGGCGGGGGAGGCCATAAAAATGCTTCGGGTTTCACATTTGAGAGTGATTTTGACGGGACGATTGAGAAAATAGTGGACAGAATAAAGCGGGCATGAACGGAATAGTGGTAATTGACAAACCGGATGGCATAACCTCAAGCGGGGTTGTGAACAGAGTCAAAGGGATTCTCAAAATACGAAAAGCCGGACACACCGGAACCCTTGATAAGTTTGCCACCGGGGTTCTTCCCGTCTGCCTTGGAGAAGCCACCAAGGCTATTCCCTATCTTGACGAGTCTTTCAAAGAGTATGAGGCTACAATGAAAATGGGCGAGGCCACAGACACTTTTGACCTTTCCGGCAAGATCACCCGCACTGGCGGCATTGGAAAAGTTTCCCGGAATGATATAATCTCGTGTTTCAGAGAAAACACCGGAACTTTTTTGCAGGTTCCGCCCATGTTTTCCGCCGTCAAGAAAAACGGGGTAAGGCTTTCAAAGATTGCCCGACTTGGCAGGGAGGTTGAAAGGAGCGCCAGAAGGATAACGGTTGAGAGGCTTGACTTGCTTGCATTTGCGCCGCCGCTGGCGGATTTTTTTGTTAAATGTTCGCGCGGCACATATGTCAGAGCTCTGGCGTCCGAAATGGGGGAAAGTCTCGGCTGTATGGCTCATCTGGTGCGGCTCCGGCGTGTCAGCAGCGGAGCGTTTTCCATGGAACAGTCATCCACTCTTGAAGATTTGGAGTCCGGGGATTACAAGTTGATAAGTGTTGAAGAAGCCCTTTCTCATATCAAATCGGTTTGTATCAGCCGGCGGGCCGCGCATGTTGCGTGTAACGGCGGGAAGTTATTGGGAAAGCATTTTAAGGGTTGCGGAGTTTCGGATTTGCAACAGGGTGAAACGGTCAGGCTGACATATTCGGGCAAGGCGGTTTCAATGGCAAAGTGTCTGGCTGACGGCGGCTCATTTGAAACTTTAAAAGAGGAACCGGTTTTCAAACAGACCAGGGTGTTCGGTTCTCACTAAAAAAATCGGAGGATAATGATTTGCCTTTAGACAAAGATGAAAAACGCAAAGTTATAGAGGAATTTGCGGAGAAGCCCGGAGATGTGGGCTCTTCAGCTGTGCAGGTTGGCATACTTTCCAGACGCATAGAGCAGATATCCGCTCACACGGCCGTTATGAAAAAGGATTTTCATTCGCGCAGAGGTCTTGTCAGGCTTGTGGCGAAAAGAAGAAAACTTTTGAATTACATGAAGGGGACGAACCCGCGCAAATACGCCGAACTGATTAAGAAGCTCGGCCTCAGACATTAAAATTTATCGGGGGATATTGAATTTGTCACAAAAAACAGTTGAGAAGACCCTTTTCGGGTCAAAGTATAAAATAGAAACCGGAAAGGTTGCCAGACAGGCGGGCGGCGCTGTTCTTATGAGCTGCGCGGACACGGTTGTTCTTGCGACGGTCGTGGCGTCGGATGAAAAAATCAAGGAAGACTTTCTTCCGCTTACGGTTAACTATCAGGAAAAAACATATGCCGCGGGGAAAATTCCGGGAGGTTTTTTCAGAAGGGAGGGAAGGCCCAGTGAACATGAGATTCTGACTTCAAGACTCATAGACCGCACAATCAGGCCGCTCATAACAAAAAAGTTCACTTATTCCACTCAAGTAATGGTTACCGTTCTTTCGGCTGACATGAAATCAGACCCCGGTGTGCTTTCCATAACGGCGGCTTCGGCGGCCCTTGCTCTTTCCGATGTGCCGTTTGACGGCCCGGTTGCCGGAGTGAAAATCGGAAAAATAGGCGGACAGCTGGTCTGTAATCCCGGATATGAAGATCTTGAGTCAAGCGACATGGATATAGTGGTTGCGGGGACGAAAGACGCGGTTGTGATGGTGGAAGGCGGAGCGAAGCAGGTTTCCGAACCGGACATGATTGAAGCGCTTATGTTTGCCCATGATCGCATAAAAGAGCTTATTGAAATACAGGATGAACTCGCCTCCGGCATAGCTCCGGCAAAACGCATTCCTAAAGAATGGGATGTTTCTCAAAAACAGGAGATCTCCGCCGCGGTAAGAGCGTTTGCTTCCGCGCCGCTTGAGAATTCGATCGTCAAACCCTCCAAGGAGATGCGTCGGGAAGAAATATCAAAACTGCGCGCTCAGACTTTTGAAGAAGTGGGTCGGAATTTTCCCGAAAGCGAGTCCGCCATATCGGACGCTTTTGAAAGTTTGACCAAAGAAGTTGTGCGTTCTCTGATTGTGAACAAAGGCGTGCGTCCCGACTCGCGCGATTACAAAACAATCCGTGACATAGATTCCGAGGTCGGCATTCTTCCCCGCTCCCATGGTTCAGCGCTTTTTACGCGCGGCGAAACACAGGCCCTTGTCGCCACCACTCTCGGAACTTCCTATTACGAGCAGAGAATAGACTCTCTTGAGGGCGATTTGAAAAAGAGTTTTATGCTTCACTATAACTTTCCCCCTTATTCCGTGGGTGAGACAAGCAACCGCCTCGCTCCGGGCAGGAGGGAGATAGGGCACGGCGCTCTTGCCGAAAGGGCGGTGAAGCCGCTCCTGCCGTCAAAAGAGGATTTTCCCTACACAATCAGGGTTGTTTCTGAAATTCTGGAGTCAAACGGTTCGTCCTCCATGGCTACGGTTTGCGGCGCTTCAATGTCTCTTATGGACGCCGGTGTCCCGCTTCGTGCCGCGGTGGGCGGAATTGCTATGGGTCTCATCAAGGAAGGGGACAAACTTGTGGTTCTGTCCGATATTCTCGGAGATGAAGACCACTTGGGCGATATGGATTTCAAGGTTGCCGGCACGGAAAACGGAATTACCGCACTGCAGATGGACATTAAAATAGACGGCGTTACAAAGGAAATTTTATCTGACGCCCTTAATCAGGCAAAAACCGCGCGTCTTCATGTTCTGGCTGAAATGGGCAAAACAATCGCCGCTCCGGAAAACGATATTTCCGCACATGCTCTGCGCATAATGTCAATGAAAATTCATCCCGACAAGATACGTGATGTGATCGGTTCGGGCGGCAAGGTTATAAACAAACTTATTGAGGAAACCGGCGCCCAGATAGACATTCAGGATGACGGCAAAGTGCTCATTTCCTCTCCGGATAAAGAGTCGTGTGAAAATGCGATGAAAAAGATAGGCAAAATTGTAGAGGAAATAGAACCGGGCAAGATATATTTCGGTAAGGTCAAAAGGCTTCTTGATTTCGGGGCAATTGTGGAAATGGATAACGGAAGGGACGGGCTTGTTCACATTTCAGAACTGGAAGAGGGCAGGGTTGAGAAGGTTGCCGATGTGGTGAATGAGGGTGATGAACTTCTGGTCAAATGTATTTCAAAGGAGAGAGACGGCAAGATAAGGCTCAGCCGCAGGGAAGCTCTCGGGGAAAACATAGAGGACTACAGATAAAAGCCGGGGTCGGGCAAAAACGTATTGTCGCAGTTGTCGGGCCCACAGCATCGGGGAAAACCGATTTCGGATTGCGTCTCGCCTCCGAAGTGTCCGGGGCCGTGGTGGGCGCGGACTCTCTTCAGGTTTATAAATATTTTGACATAGGAAGCGCCAAACCGCCCGCCGAACAGATGGGTGCGATCTCCCATTTTATGACTGACATAGTCGAGCCGGGTGAGGATTTTAACGCGGGCATATACAAGGCCCGTGCGGAACCCATAATTGAAAAACTGTTTTTGGAAAAAACACCTCCGATTGTAGTAGGCGGCACTTTTCTTTATGTTCGCGCTCTGCTTGAGGGGCTTATTGAAAGCCCGTCCGACCCTGAGGTCAGAAAAAGTATTGAAGGCGAGGAGAGAAAATACGGAACCCGCTGGCTTTACGAAAAATTGGAAGACATGGACGCGGCTTCGGCCTCAGAAATTCACCCCAATGATTCCGTGCGCATAAGGCGGGCGCTTGAAATCTGCCATTTGTCTGGCTCGCCGGCTTCCGAGGTAAGGCGCGCTCACGGTTTTTCCGGCTGCGGATTTGACTGCCTGAAAATCGGCATTGCCACGGAAAGGGACGCGCTTGTTGAGAGGATAAACGTCAGAACACGGGAGATGTTTGAGGAGGGTATTGTGGAGGAGACTGAAAAAATCCGTGATATGGGGTATTCAAGCGATATTAAGCCGATGAAGGCCATAGGTTATCGTCAGGCGAATCTTTTCATTGACGGAGAGATCACCGGGCCCGAAGCGGTTGAGACAGCCGCCAGAGACACAAGACGCCTTGCCAAAAGGCAGATGACATGGCTGAGAAAAGAAAAAGACATACAATGGTTTCCGGCTGAAGGTCTTAGCGAAGCGGTTGATCAGTGCCGAAGGTTTTTTGGACTATAGGCGTGTTTTATCCACAGATGTGCCGGATTGCCGTCGGTGTCGATTTTCCGGATTACCGCTACTTTGTGTTTCTGCGAACAAATAGTGTTGCAAACACCACTCCGGTAATGACGGCCGCAAGCGGAAGCAGCCAGGCGACCAGGCTGAATCCCTTCATCGGCGGTTCTGCGAGTATTGTGTCTCCGTATTTGCTCTGAAACCATAGAATTATTTCCTCGTCCGACTCTCCGTTCCGAATTTTCTTTTTAATTATTTTCCGCATATCCCGCGCGAGGTCGGAGTTTGATTCGGCGACGCTCTGCCCGGCGCAGACCGGACACATCAGCTGTCTTGCAATCGCGTCTGTGCGTTCCGTTACCGTTTCAGCAAACGCTGGAGTGGCAAGGAGTAGAAAGACTGAAAGAATTGTGAGAATTTTCATTTAGTTATTTATAAGTTCACAGTTTAACGGGGAGTCCTGATGTTTTCTCCGTTTTATCCGGGGTCAAAGCCATTTTTCTTTCCACATCTGAAACACGAGAAGGTTCCATATTCTTTTACCGTCAAACGAGTGCTTATAAAACTTATCCATCCACTCGGATACCGTTGCGGGGTTGAAAATGTTCTCCCGTTTCAGAGACTCTTCGCTCAGATAATCTTGAACAAGCGGAAGCAGTTTTCCTCTCATCCATGAGTCTATGGGTGAGCCGAAACCCATTTTTTTTCTGTCAAACAACTCTCTGGGCAGATGTTTTTCCAGAACCTTTTTCAGAATGTATTTTGACTCCCCGTTTCTGTATTTATATTCGGAGGGAATTCTTGCGGTAAATTCCATAAGCCGGTGGTCAAGAAGCGGTTCCCTTGATTCAAGCCCCACGCTCATTGTTGCCCGGTCAACCTTTGTCAAAATGTCATCGGGAAGCCAAACTGCAAAGTCGGCGGCAAGCATCTGGCTCATCAGGTCTCTTTTTTCAACCTCTTCAAACTGTTCGGAAAAAGTATTGTCGTTAAATTTCCCCGTATGGTTCAATATTCCGTCAATTTCTTCATCCAGCCATGTTCCGATTGAATATTTGAACATCCCCGCCATGTCGCCTTTGTTCATAAGGAGAAATGCTCCGCGCCTCTTGACATATCCGCGCCTGAGCCGCTTTATGCGGTCAACTCCCGTCATGTTTACGGCTCTCTCAAACCGTTCAGCGTTGAGGGCGTTTAGTCCGGCACATATCAAATTGCGTAAGAGACCGGGGATTCTTAAAGATTTGTCCGCAATCTTCAGATAGGAAGTGTAGTGGTTGTATCCGCAGAAAAGTTCATCTCCCCCGTCTGCGGAAAGCGCCACCTTCACATCACGGCGTGCTATCTGCGAAACAAGAAGAGTAGGTATTGTGGAATTGTCCGCGAAGGGTTCATCATAGATATCAGGAAGCTGCGGAACTATTTCCAGCGCTTCGTCTTCAGATATGTAATGCTCGGTATGGTCGGTTCCGAGGTGTTCGGCGATTTTTTTTGCATGATGGGCTTCATTGTGTTTTGTGCTGTCAAACCCGATTGTAAAGGTTTTAATCGGCTCCGAGACATTTCTCTGCAAAAGCGCGGCGACTATGCTTGAATCTATTCCGCCTGAGAGGAAAAGACCCACCGGCACATCGGAAACAAGCCGATATTTGAAAGAATCAACAAGTATTCTCTCAAGTTCTTCGGTTATTTCCTCTTCGGAACCGGAATGAGGAGTCATATTGTAATAGTCGGCTATATTCCAATATCTGTGTTTTTTAATCTCTCCGTTTTTGACGCTCATCCAGTGTCCGGGTTCAAGCTTGAATGTATCTTGAAGAATTGTGCCGGGGCTTTTTATGTAATCATATCTCAGGAAAAGGGCCAGTCCGTCGCTGTCTATCCGTTTGGGAAATGCCGGGTGTTTCATTATTGATTTCAACTCCGATGCGAACAGAAAAAGCCCGTTTTTGCGGTAGTAATAAAGAGGTTTTACTCCGGCTCTGTCCCGCGCGAGAAAGAGTGTTTTTTTCCGTGCATCCCAGATTGCAAGAGCAAACATTCCTATAAATTTGTGGAGGCACTGCATTCCCCACTGTTCGTAGGATTTGACGACAACCTCGGTGTCAGAATCGCTCATCAATGAGTGTCCTTTGCCTTCCAGTTCTTTTCTGATTTCGCGGTAGTTATAGATTTCACCGTTATAGCTCACCGTTATGGTTCCGTCAGAGTTTGACATCGGTTGCTTTCCTCTCTCTGACAGGTCTATGATGGAGAGCCGTGTGTGTCCGAGACCCACATTGCTTTGCGCGTCCACGAAAAAGCCCGAATCGTCCGGCCCTCTGTGGATTAGAGCCTCCGTCATTTCTGAAAGGACGGACTGCTCAATCCTTTTCCCGGTGCTGTAAATGCCTGCTATGCCGCACATTGTTTATTTTGGAAAACAAAAATTGGAGTATTTAATATATAATACACAAAAGGGTTTCCGGTTTATATGCTCTTTTGTCTTTGTTCCGAATATTGACGTAATGCGAGAACACCAGGACGAAACAAAAAGTCTGAAAAAAGACGCTCTGACGCTTTTTGCCGGAGGCATGGGCGGGGCGGTTTTTACCGCCATAGAACTTGTTCTTATCGCACGTTTTCTCGGTCTGGAACAGTTTGGTGTGTTCACTCTTGTTTTGTCTTACGTGACCCTTGTTAATACCTTTATTGATTTCAGAATAAGGGAGGCCTCAGTCAAATATGTCTCGGAGTATTTTGAAAAGGGAGATAGAGAATCCGTGCTTTCATTTATCAAATTTTTCTATTTGATAGATTTTCTCGGTGGAATTCTGTCGTTTGCAGTCTGCATTGCTCTTGCGGGAATTGCAAATGAATTTTTTATTAAATCTGAAAATAGTTTTCAGTATGTTTTCATACTGTCTTTAAGTCTTTTTGTTCTTACCGTCAACCAGAATTCCAACTCCATACTTCAGGCTTTGAAGAAATTCAGAGAATCCGCTTTTCTTAAAGTCATGGACTCTTTTGTCAGGCTTGTGCTGATTGTGTTTTGTTTCGTTCTGGGATTTGGCTTGAAGGGCTTTTTTGTCGCCTATGTTGTTGCGGCGGTTATAAATTTTGCCATCCTGCAATTTTATGTAAATAAAATTTTGAAACTTGAGAGGATGAATGGTTGGTTGTCATCCAGTATCATGAGAATCAGAGGGAAGATGCGCGAAGTGCTCTGGTTTGTTATGAACATCAATGCGACCGGTTTTGTTTCTTTTTCATTCTCCATACATGTTCCTATTCTTCTTCTTGGTTATTTTTGGGGCAGTGAGGCATCGGGACTTTACAAAGTTGCAAGAGGAGTGGTTTCCGCGGCAAACAAGATAACGGGACCCGTTTATTCCGTGCTCTATCCCGCTCTTGTGCGTCTTGAGACAAGAAAATCCTACGAGGAATTTGGGCGTCTCATAATCTATTCAGTCAGGGAAATAATGAAGTTTTTATTGCCTGTTTGTATTTTTCTTTTTGTATTTGCATATGAATTTATAGAAATTGTTTTCGGTAGCGAGTTCACTCAAGCAGCTGGCGCGATGATGGTTTTTGCGGGTGCCGCGGCTTTCGGTAATGTCTGCAAATGGTCGGATTATGCACTGTTGGCCTTTGGAATGCCGGGAGTCAAAACTGTTCTTTCAATTTTATTTGCATGCATATCATTGTCATCCATGTTTATTCTTGTGCCTGATTATTCATATCTCGGAGCGGCATGGGCGGCTTTTATAACTGAGTTTTTGACTATTTTTGTGGGTGTTTTTGTGTTTGTGCATATTCGCGCAATGGAGAGAAGATAATGACAAATAATAATTTGCCTTTGGTGAGTGTTATCATTCTTTCGTACAACAGAAAGAATTGGTTGAGGCAGAGTTTGGATTCAATATTAGGTCAGGATTACCCAAATATTGAAATAATTGCTTGTGATGATGCTTCCACAGACGGAAGCCAGGATGTTTTGCGTGAGTATAAAGAGAAAAATTCCCACAGAAGGTTTGTTCTGTCTCTTTCACCTCAAAACGATGGAATCACGGCAAATCAAAACAAAGGACTTTCTCTTTATCAGGGCAAATATGTTGTTTTCTCTGCGGATGATGACATTATGCTTCCGAGTAAAATTTCCAAGCAAGTTCAATTTATGGAGAATGACCCCGACTGTTCAATTTGTTACCACAATATGGAAGTTTTTTATGATAACACAAATAAAATTTTGAAGTTTTTCAACAATAAAAAAAACAGCCACGAAGGCGGCGTGGAACTTGCTATAAAATACGGGATGTTTTGCGGAGCTCCTTCATGCATGTTCAGGGCTGAAAAAATTCCCGACGATGGCTGCAATCCCATAATTACCAATGCGTCTGATTGGCTTCTTGTGATAGAAGTTTTAATAGGGGGAGGCAGTATACGCTACATTGACGAAATTCTTGTGAGATACAGGAGACACATTAACGCCGATTCCATGAAAACCTATGACATGAATCCCGGCGATTTGGATACCCTGAATATATGTAACATTTTAATTACAAAATATCCTCATCTTTTCAATGAGGCAATTTATGCATATTCAAGATCCCTTGAAAAACTCAGAAATAAAAAAGGAATTAATTATATGTCCGCTCTAATATCCAGCCTGCGACTGAGATTCAGGCTGAGTGCATTTGTTAGATTGCTTGCCTGTCTTTTTTCATTTGGCAGATTTAAATCTTAAAAGACTTTTTTATAGACCAACCTTCTCAAAAATTCTCTGGGATCTTTCCGCCATTTTTTCAATGTTGAAATTTTCCGCGTGTTTTTTTGCGGCCCCGCCCATTTTTTTTGCCGTCACTTTATCCTCAATAAGTCTCAATATCGCCCCTGCCATTGCCTTTGGAGAATTCACCGGAACTAAAAGACCGCTTGCGCCGTCTTGAATAATTTCATCCGCTCCGAATGGGTGGTTTGTTGACACAATCGGCATTCCAAGCACGGCGGCTTCAATCAGCGAGTTTGAAAACCCCTCCTGTTCGGACGGGCAGACGAACACATCGCACTTCGCGGTAAATCTGTGCGGATTTTTTTCCCGTGACAGAAAATCTATTTTGTCAGAGATTCCGATTTCCCGCGCATGAGCCATGAGCTCTTTTTTGGATTTCCCGTCTCCCAGAACCAGAAGACGCACGGATTTTTTCTCGTTCACTATTTTCAGCGCTTCAATCAAATCTCCAACCCCTTTGTGAGGCGCAAGGCGGCAGACTGATATTATCAGCGGCGTTTCCGCTCCAAACCATTTGTGCTCGGCATTTTCACTTGATTTGCTCTCTATTCCTTTTGTGTCTATGCAGTTATAAGCGATTTCGGGAGTCTTTTTCAGTTTATACATATCCCGAATTTCATCGGCGAGACCTTTTGAATTCGCGGTTATCAAATCCGCATGGCTTACGGCAAGACGGTGCGCAAGAAACAGAAGCGGATTTGTTTTTTTCAAAAACATTGCTCCGTTTCCCTCACTCCAGACAGTTCTTATTCCAAAAAATTTCCCGATTATAACATTCGGGATTTTCGTCCAATGCCTTGAGTAGAGAATGTCCGGTTTTTCTTTTGACACCGAACGTGCAAGGGCGAAAATTCCCCAGATAACCGACAGGAAACGGAACTTTTTAATAAACGAAGGGTGGCATGGGCTTGCAACTTTGACTGCAGAGTGGATTTCATTGTCAATTTCTCCGCGTTCAAGCGTGAAAATTAAGCACTTTACACCTCTTCTGGAAAGACCGTTTGCGATTGCAACCGTCTGTTTTTGGGCGCCGCCGAGGCTGAGGTTGGGCAGGGAAAGAAAAACTGAAAAATTTTTTCTGTCACTCATAACTCTTACGGGTCAGAATACTTTTGCGGAAGCGTATTCTTATCAGTCTCAACGGGCAAGCGCTTTGTCCGCTCACTCATGTCTCAACGCTTCCACAGGATTCATTATTGACGCTTTTCTTGCGGGATAAATTCCGAAGAAAACACCCACAAGGGCGGAAAAACCGCAAGCGACCAAAACCGCTGAAAACGATATTTCAGCGGGCCAGCCCGTGAACAGAGAGGCGGTTTTTGAGATTGCGGCTCCAAGTATTATTCCCGCAATTCCCCCGACGAGTGAAAGCGTGAGAGATTCAACGAGAAATTGCCTCATTATGTCTTTCCGCCTTGCTCCGACAGCCATTCTTATTCCTATCTCCTTTGTCCTTTCGCTGACCGAAACCAGCATTATATTCATAATTCCCACACCTCCCACTATAAGAGATATTGACGCGATACTAATAAGCAGAATTTTCAAAATCTGTGTTATTTCGGCTATTCGTTCAAGATTCTGCGAGTTGTTCCTGATGGCAAAATCATCTTTGTCTTCAGTTCCTATTTTATGATTCTTTCTCAAAACAATGTTAATCTCCGCAATCGCCTCCATTATCCTGTCCGCGCTTCTGACCGCAAGAGAGATTTTTTCAATGTTTTTTTCCGAAAGCACTCTTTTTTGCAAGGTTGAATAGGGCATCAGAATTATATCGTCCTGGTCTATTCCGTTCGGTTTTACTCCGAGTTTCTGCATAGTTCCCACAACCTCACAGGTAAGATTGTCTATTCTTATTTTTCCACCCATCGCAGATAACGTTCCAAACAGTTTTTTCTCAACGGTTTTACCCACCACACAGACCGGACGCGAATTTTCCGTATCATCGGAACTGAAAAAAGTTCCGCTTACGGGGAACCAATCATTGATAAAAGTAAAATCCCGCGAAACTCCGACAATTTTTGTGTCCCACTGGTTTTTACCGTAAACGACCGTTTTCTGCGTTCCGATGATTTCAGAAACAAATTCAACACTCGGCAGCCTCCTTATTGAATCCGCGTCCCGAACGGTAAGGGGTTTGCCGCCCGAAAACCTGAACGGATTCCCGCTCGGACGCACCGTGCTTATAAGCATTGATTTCCCGCCCAGGCGCTCAAATTGCTCGCCTATCATCCTGCTCGCCCCTTGAGTTGTGGACACAAGCGACACCACAGCGGCGACTCCGATTATCACTCCGAGAGAGGTGAGCAACGAGCGGGCTTTGTTTGACATAATTGCCCTGTAGGCGATTGTTAAAGATCTGAAAGGCGGCATGGCTTTTGCCTGATTATAATACAGAAAAGGGCTTTGCGTCCGCAAATTTAGAGTTCAGGCGGCAAAAAGCCGCACGTGAGCGGGGCGGCTTTCAGTCAAAACTTCTGTAACGCCCCTTTTGAATTATCACTACCGCCAGCAGGCGAAGTGCGAGCCCCAGGGCGCACGCCGTTATAAGAAGCATTCCAAGCTCCGAATAGTTCGCTGCGGTTTGTATGATTTGAGTCGCTCCGTTTCTGATTTCGCGCGTTACGACAAAGATTTCATTCATATATTTTGTTCCGAGGCTGCTTGCCGACAGTGAAATGTTTGAAAATGACGCAAAGACTGCAAAAAAGGTCGCTTTGAGGTGTTCCGGGGCGTTTTTTGCTATCCATGCAAGCATTGGTATCATCGCCACCTGTCCGAACGGGGATTCAAGAGCCGTGTTTACGATCGCTATGAACTTTGCATCCACGACTCCGTTTGTGTGTGCGGCGGTCCATTCATGAATTCCGTAAAAAAGCCCGATTCCGGGAAGCGCCATAACCGCATCAAGAATTGATAAAAACAATATGATGCCCACTATGCTGACCCTGCTCATCAGCGGCAGAGAGACCATCATTCCCACAAGCGTGAAAACGGAAACTATCAGATACAGATAAGACAGAAATTGCTCGTCAAACCCGAGTTCGTCTATTTGAAACCATCCCTCTCCCGGTCCCACTCCCGGAACGGCACGAAAAACAAAAATGATCACCGCCGTTCCTATGAGTGTCGCTCGTGATTTGTCCGGCAGTTCGGCAATCAGTTTTCTCATAAGGAAGATGATGATTGCCATTGAACCCGCAAAAACTATTTCCTGGGAATAGGCTATTCCCGAAAGTCCCGTTCCGATTGTGAACGCCACAAAAATCATGCTTCCGCCGAGAATCCACCAGTTGACCGAAATATTGGAATTTTCTCTTTCCCTGCTTATTCTGCCCTTCCTTTTAAGAAATTCGGCGAAAACAACTCCAATTATGGAGACAAGAGGAATTGCAAGCGCCATAAGATAGATATTGCCGTAAGTGATGACTTTCTGTTCCTCGCTCAGTTCTGAGACTCCGCTGAAAGCTATGATATTGATTATTGAAACCAGAACGGTGCCTCCGATAATCGCTACTCTGCCGAGAGTCTGCATTGTGGTATGCATGGATTTCAGGGTTTTTTCATCAAATTTTTCACCGTTTTCATCTTTTTCGGGAACTGCCTCAACGGTCATCGCGTCTGCAACCACATCCTGAAGCATGTATCCAACCGGGCTTATAATTACGCTCAGAATAAACCAGCTTGAACCCGACATGAACTGTTTCATATAAGCGGTGTGCGCTATCAGACCGTAGACAATCAGAAGTCCCGCCGAAATCAGCGCCGCCCCTAAGAAAATCAGTATGGATTTCCAGCGCCATATCAGGTCAACAATGTGTCCGATTGGCATTTTCAGAGCCCACGGAAGGCCCGCCCAGAAGCCCAGTCCCGCGAGGAAAGCGGCCGACAGATCAAGGTAGTCTTTGATAAAAAATGTGCCGACAATTCCGGTAATTCCCGATATTCCGGCCGCCAGATACACCATGAGCGGCGGGATGTAGCTAAGCCGCATCTGTCTGAAAAGATTTATGAGATCGGTTGCGAAGGATATGAAATTGCGGATTAGTCTATTCATTTTTTAGGAAGGCGGGTTTTGAAGCCAAGAGGGTAATTTATTGGATGTTTTTTGCAAATTGGCTTGGTAGGAGGGAGTGAAAATTTTCCGTAGTTAAGTTTTTCTTCCTGAAAAGATTTCAGGTTGTGATTTTTTGCCGACAATTACATTATGAATACTGGATTCCCGTTTGCAAGGGAATGACGATGGGGAGTTTTTCCCGCAATTCCCATTTTCCCGTCATTTCCGCAAAAGCATGTCCCCGTGAAAGCTTGTCCTCATGAAAATGGGGACGGCAATTCAGAAGGCATGGGGAGCAAAACATAGCAAGCGGGACACCAAGTCATATTTCACTCAGTTCAAACAGAAGTATGAACAGGGGGGTGAGCGGAGCCGAACCCCGAAACGTTGTGAATTGAGGGCAGGTTTCAGTCAGTTACAATTCCTTGAGTTGTCCACAATTTTCAACACTAGTTGTGAATTGAGGGCAGGTTTCAGTCAGTTACAATCTGGGAGCAAAGCGAATGGGGGGCGAAACAGTTGTGAATTGAGGGCAGGTTTCAGTCAGTTACAATTCCTTGAGTTGTCCACAATTTTCAACACTAGTTGTGAATTGAGGGCAGGTTTCAGTCAGTTACAATCTGGGAGCAAAGCGAATGGGGGGCGAAACAGTTGTGAATTGAGGGCAGGTTTCAGTCAGTTACAATAGCTATCCCTCAAATGCAATGGTGGCAAGGGGTTATGGCTCTCCGGCAAATCAAAAAAGAGTGATTTGCTGGGGAGTTGTCTCCGCCTTCTTCCGTTTCTTCCCATAAAACACCTGCATTCGTCCGAACTGTTTGTCCGTAATAATAATCACCCGCACTTCTCCTTGCGGAGGCAGCCACTCTCTCACTCTTCCCGAATGAACAAATGCATTTTCTTCACTTGCGCAATGTCTGGCATATACGGAGAACTGCATCATTATAAATCCGTCCCGCATAATATGCTTTCTAAATCTTGCGTAGTCTTTCCGTGCCTTCTTCGTGTCTGTTGGAAGGTCAAACATCACTATTACCCACATAGTTCTGTATCCTCCGAAAGCCATTTCTAAACCTCAATTCTCATTTGTCTGTTTTCAATCAGTTCCGGTATTTTCAAACACTCAACCCCTTCTGAAAAAGCTTTCTTAAGGCTCGCCGCCATATGCTGGTTTGCCACCATCATCGGCAGTTTCTTTCCTTCAAACAGAACATCTTCTGAAAGAAGAGACAGCAATGACATTTTTGTTGTAGTATCAATCTCATTTCTCCCATGCTCGTTCAGTTCATAAACACGTCTGTCAACAAGAGGACGCAACGGTTCAATAAGGTCGTCCGCAAGGCACATCGGGTTATATTGGTTGTGGTGATGAATCCCGAGCGCCGGATGAAGCCCCGTTCCGCACAAAGCACGGGCGACGGATGCTCTGACGATGCTGTATCCGTAGTTGAGTAGAGAGTTGATTCCTTCTTCTTTGTAATTTCTGGAAAACTGTTTTCCAAACAGTTTTGACCAGTATACCCTCGCCGCCTGCGCCTCAATATTTCTCGTGTCACCGCTTAAGACTCTTTTTTTGAATCCGGGAAGAGGGGAGGGGTCTTTTTTGAAAAAAAGCAGTGTCCGAATCTGTGCTTCTGTTTTGGCAATTATGACTTTCTGCCAGAGTCGTTTTTTTAGAGGTTTTTTGACGCCCGTCTGTAAATTGAGGACTTTGCTGTGGGTTGAATTGCCGGAAAGGGGTAGCAAAACGGAAACCGGAAGATGGCTCCGGTCACAAAAAACTATTATGCAGTTGTTTTTCTGACATTCGGCTATGAGGCTCTGAGAGATTGAAATTGCGGGATTGGCAAGTATGAGAATTCCCATGTCTTCTACGGGAATACTGCTTTCTTTTTCACCGTCTTTTTTGATAATCATCTGATAATCTTTCAGATGAAGATATGCAGGGTTGCTGACTTCAGTGATTCGCTTGATCATTATGGACTAAATTGTGTTTGTAAGGCTAAAACCTAAAGAGTTAATGGACTCTTTTTGCAATTTGTATTTAGTCATTAGGATGGAAATTGTCCTGCTTAGTTTTTCTTCATTATTATCGAGCGTGGCGGCGGAGTGAAGTCTTAGCCATAGTATTTCTCCTTCTCTTTGGAATTTTTGCACTCTGTAAAATCTTCTTTCTCCTTTTTCTTCTACACTTACCGTATCATTTATGCACAAGCTCATAATAAATTTCCAGTCTTCTCCATGGTCAGTTTTAACAATCGGTTCTCTTGTAATTCTTACTTTTTTTTGCGGCTTCCATTGTGGTTACAAAAACACCTTTGGATCTGTTTGTTTTTTTATTCTTGATTATTTCTACATGGTGGCTGTTTCCATAAATCATTACACTTAATATTTTGTTACTGTTTTTCTTGGGTTTAAGCCAGTAATTTTTTTCACTAAACTCATTAGTTACCCAAACTTTTGCCCGTCTGACAATATCTCCGGTTTTTGGATGCTTAAAAGCTTCTTCTTGCAGTTTTTTTTGAGCGCTTTTTAAGCCTCCTCTCATATTTACATATTGTTCAAATCCTTCTCTGATTGCCGGACATACTATATTTCTCAAATTTTTGTCCGTCATACCAGTCAGATTTTTGCTAACGACGATTCTCTTTTTACCATTGTCTTCTTTTATTCCATATGCGGTATCTTCATGGAATGCTCCCGTCAGTTTTCTATTTGTCGCGTGAGAGACAATCATTTTATTTGTCGCGCTTTCCAACTCATTCCTAAGGTTTTCAAGCACCTGCGGTATTTCCAATCCCGATTCTGGAGATATGGAATCATCATCCGCTTTTGAAGCGAGATGTACCACCTTTTGATATAGGCTTCTGTTTGTAAGGGCAATGACCGTTGCGTCAATCGCGTGATGCCTATGGTCGTTACGGTTTTTCTCTCCCGTATCTCCAAGGATGTTGTTCAGTCCCCATTGTCTTCGGAGCCAGCTTGTTATTCCGCCTTTGGTGAAAGTTACATCACAGCCGAGTGTTCTAATGTAATTTCCCGTTTCTTTTGCGATATAGCGGGCGTCTGATAACTGGCTGTTGATGAAATCTTCAATTCCATCCAACTTTTTTGTCAGAATTTTTCTGCGTTTTGCTTCGGGATAATTCTTGAGTTTTGCTATGGCTTCAATATTTTCCCATTGCTCT
Source organism: Thermodesulfobacteriota bacterium (assembly GCA_965198945.1). GTDB lineage: Bacteria > Desulfobacterota_D > UBA1144 > Nemesobacterales > Mycalebacteriaceae > Mycalebacterium. The sequence goes on from CBDAQI010000012.1 coordinate 100,859, forward strand.
GTATTACCAAATGCTTCCCATGGTGTTCTGTTGCCTTTCTTCCTATTTTCCTCCGCAAGACAGACCGTCTTGTTCATATAGTAATTATCAAGACTCCTGCTGTATGGGAGTATGTGGTCTATTTCAACATCAGCAGACCAGAGTTGTGTCAGTCCTATAGGTTTCCCACTGTATAAACATTTACCTTCATTTTCTTTCCAGAGTCTGTATTTCTGTTTGTCCTGATGGCTTATGTATGTTTTCAACTGCAGGCCGGGTTCCTGCTCTTTTATGCTGTTGTATTTTTCTTCCGCTTCTTCATTTTCTTCTGTGTTTTTCTTTTGTCTTTCCAGTGCTTTTCTGTATTTCTCCGTATTCATTTCCAAATCACGAGACATTTCTATTCGTATCGCGGTTGGTTTTCCATATTCTTTGATAATTGCATTTACGACACGGCGAACTTCATATAACGCCTTTGTAACAATGGGGTTTGGTATAAAGGGAATTTCTCCAAGAGTTTCTTTGTTTCCGGTTTCCGGCGTTGTAATATCTTCGTAACCGGCAATTTGAACCGCTCCTTTTTCTTCTTCTATGTCACTTTCTCGGCTGTAAACCCTGCCTTGCTTAAGGTGAGGCAGAATTTTGTTTATTGCTTTCAGGGACAGATTTCCGTGTCCCTTTTCCAATTCAAGAACCGCAAGTTTTGTTGCTTTTTCCGAGTCAATATCCGGGTAGTTTTGAAGACGTTTTTTCAGTCCCTTTTTGGATTCGTATGAAATCAGATCTTCCACAAGCTGTTTTTGTTTTTTCTCATCAAAGGAGTCCCACAAGTCTCCAATTATTTCTCTGATTCCACAGGCGGTTTTGTTTCCCTGAATGCCTTTTCTGCTTTTTCCTTCAACTTTGTACAAATTGAACTTTGTTTTCTTATTCAGGTTGAGGATTTCTTTTCCTCTGATCTTTGCCCATGTCAGATTTCTGTTTTTTTTCAAGTGCTTCGGCAATCAGTTTTTTCTGATCTGGCGAGGGTTTTGCATCTTTTTCTCCCGTTTCAGTGTCATCCCAACTTAAATTGTTTATGTCCTGCCAGTAACGGAATTGCTGAAACTCAAGTCGTCCCATATCTACTCTTCTCTTTTTTGGTTCAAGAGAGCAGTTTCCTATGGTTTTCTTGTCCCAGGTTACGGGACGTTGGTGAAAGATAATTTTCTCAATTGCGCTTCTTACATCTTCAGTGTAAATCTTCGGGTTTAGTTCGGACTGTTTACGGAAGATTTTTTCAAACTCTTCCTGATACATTCTGCGGTCTGTTCTGAGGTCATGAAGTTCTCCTCTGTTGCGTTTTCGGGGCAGGGTTGCAAGATACTCACCGAGAGTCCTTTTCCCATTTTCGCTTATCTTCTCTCGGAGCTTTTTAATATCTTCTTTGAATTTGCCTTCATCTTTGTCGGTTTCCGCGGCTTCGTCTTCAATTTCAAGGATTTCCCGCGCTTCCAAATCTTCACGCAAGTTTCCAAATCCCGTTTTGCGGTTGCTTAAAAATCCCCGTCGTGTTCCCAGATGCATTATTGCGCGTCCAAACTCATGTGGGGTCAAAATATCATCTAATCCTTTCGCTCTTATCTGATATGGATCTCCAAGCTTATTAAATTCCGATTCCAGGTTTGGCTCGTCTTTGAGCGTCTCCGGCAGAAATCCCCTGCTTATAAGGTAGTTGCGAAGACGCAATTTACGTCTGTGCCGCCGTTCAATGACACGCCTTAAAAGACGTTTTGCTCTGCGGTGTTGGTTTTTCGGAGTGGGTGTTTTGTCTTCAACGGAGCGTATGAATATACGGCTTCCACAATCAATAAAATTTTTCGGTTTGCCTTGTTCTTCCTCAATGACGCTCCAGCCGATTGAGTTTGTGCCCATATCAAGACCAATTGCATATTCAGATAGTTTTGTCTTTTTCATTTTCTCATCCCTTGACAGAATTTTTTCTGTAGTATAGTAATATTAGTATATTATAATTGACTGAAACCTGTCCAAGCATTTTTTCTATTCATAACAAGAAACTAATGTTTCGCAGGATAACCAGGGTAAACCTAATCGCCTCTCGCCTTAGGGCAGGGGCGATTTTTTTATCTTCTTTCAAGTATGTAAACTCACTTCCGTAGCAAAAAATGAAAATCCCTCTCCAATTTCAATCCGATTTCCCCCCTGCGGGCGAGCTTGAAGTCACAACCCCTTTTAACGGTCAAGTTATCGCAACTGTGGAAACGGCCGGGGAAAAACATCTGGACGGTCTTTTTGAAACCGCAAAAAAACTTTATGAAAACCGTGAGGGCTGGCTTACCGTTCACCAAAGGGCGCAAATTCTGGAACGGGCTTCTTCAATAATCACCGAACGCATGGACGATTTGATAATTCAGGCGGCGCGTGAGGGTGGAAAACCCTATAACGATTCAAAAGTGGAAATTTACAGAGCGGCGGACAGCGCAAAAATCGCCGCGGAAACAATTCGCACCGAAGCGGGAAATGTTATTCCGATGGGCGGTGATCTTTACAGCGCGAACAGAGCGGCTTTTACACAAAAAGAGCCGATTGGGGTTGTCGTTGCGGTCAGCGCTTTTAATCATCCGCTTAACCTTATAGTTCATCAGGCGGGCGCCGCAATTGCCGCCGGATGTCCGGTTATCATCAAGCCCGCGAGTGAAACGCCGCTTTCATGCATATCCTTCAAAAACATACTCGTTGAAGCGGGGCTGCCGCCCGACTGGTGTCAGGTTGTTGTTACCGATTCAAACGAAACGGCTCAACTGCTCGCAACCGACAGGAGGACGGCGTTTTTCAGTTTTATAGGAAGCTCGCGGGTCGGCTGGATGCTGCGCTCCAAACTCGCTCCGGGAACACGCTGCGCCCTTGAACACGGCGGAGTGGCGCCGGCGCTTGTGTATGAAGACTCGGATATTGAACGCACCGCGTCTCTGCTTGCCAAAGGAGGCTTCTATCACGCGGGGCAGGTTTGCGTTTCCACCCAGCGCGTCTATGTGCAAAAAAATATCGCACCGAACTTTCTCTCATTTTTCCGCAGCGAAGCGGAAAGTCTTAAAGTCGGAGACCCCGCGCTTGAATCAACTCAAGTGGGGCCGCTTATCCGCCCGTCGGAAGTCAGGCGCGTTCACGAGTGGGTTTGTGAGGCCGTCAGCGAGGGAGCTGAACTTGTCTGCGGCGGAAACATTCTGTTTGACAGATGTTACGAACCGACCATTTTGCTCAACCCTCCGGATGCCGTTCGCGCCAGCCGTGAGGAAATTTTCGGTCCCGTGGTCTGCGTTTATGAGGTTGACGACATGGAAGATGCGATTGCGCGCGCGAACGGTCTTGGCATGGCGTTTCAATCTTCGGTTTTTACAAAAAATCTTGACACCGCTCTTGCCGCCGTGAAAAAATTGAGCGCTTCAGGCGTTATGGTGAATGATCACACCGCGTTCCGCATAGACGGAATGCCCTTCGGAGGGCTGAAGCAGTCCGGCCTCGGAACCGGCGGCATTCCGCACACAATCAGAGATATGAGCATGGAGAAAATGGTTGTTTTCCGCTCAGACGCGATTTAGTTTTTCCGTTTTACAAGTTTCCGCCGCAAACCTTTTCCGCATATCGCTCGGCGGCCTCGGCGATTTCCGGAAGCGGTTTGTTCAGTGAAATTCTCACCAGTTCCGCGCAGGCGGACTTCAAGTCTCCGGTTCTCACTTGAGCGTCCGCCAGATTCAGCCGGGCTTCATTGTATCCCGGAGCGAGTTCCAGAGCCGATTTGAACTGTTTTACGGCTCTTTTTCCCTTGAAAGTTTTACAAGCAGTTTCCCGTATTCGTTTCTGGAATAAATATTTGACGGCTCAAGTCTGATTGATTGTTTGAAAAAGCGCTCGGCGGAAACCGGATCACCTTTCATTTCATACCCTCTTGCAACGTTGACAAGCGCAGCGTAACGAAGAGGATAGCCGATGTCTTGTGTTACAATCAGGCATTGCTCAATTGCTTCATCAAATTTGCCCGTTTTAATATACAAACCGCAAAGGTTGTATCGGGCTTTTGCATAGTCGTTTTTAATCTCAAGAGCTTTTTTGTAGCTCATTTCCGCGGCGGCAAATTCCCGCAGACCGAAATACGCTATCCCCTTTATCAAATACAGTTCGGGATCGTCTTCGTTTTGGACTTCAGCTTTTTTCATTTCTGTTATGGCCCCCGTAAAATCCCCTCCCCGCACATATGAAGCGGCGAGATTTTTACGGTTGCGCAGAGTCATGGGAGCGTTTTTTTGCGGCTCCTCCGCAGGAACAAAAAAGCAGCGGAAGGGCGAGAAGCGCTGAAAAAAAGCCGAACTGTTTTTTCCCATTAAAACGCATTGCCGCAAGCGGGGTTATATTTGAGACATCCTGAAAAAGTCGCCCAGACGGCTTTCAAATTGGTCTTTTTTCAGGTTTTTTATGCTTTCAGTTCCGAGTTTTTCCACCGTGAAAGAAGCAAGCACTGAGCCGTGAATAACGGCTCTTTTCAGATTTTCATGACCGTTATGTCCGTTTTCACTCAAATATCCCATAAACCCGCCCGCAAAAGTGTCTCCGGCTCCGGTCGGGTCAACCGCCCGCTCCACCGGATATGCGGGTGAGCAGAACATTCCTTTGTCAGAGACCATCATGCAGCCGAATTCCCCTCTTTTGATTATGACAATTTGCGGCCCCATTTTCCTTATCGCGCGCGCCGCCGCAATCGTGGAAGACTCTCCGCTCAGAGACAGCGCTTCGGAATTATTTATTATCAGTATGTTGACCATTTTCAGAGTTTTTTTAAGGTCCGGCAGGCTGTTGTCTATCCAGAAGTTCATCGTGTCACAAGCGACAATGCGCGGTGATTTCATCTGTTTGATAATTTCCATCTGTATTACCGGGTCCATGTTTGCAAGAAACACGGACTCCGCATTTCTGAGACGTTCAGACAGATTCGGTCTGAAGTTTTCAAACACATTGAGATTGACGGAAAGCGTCTCCGGATCAGGTATGTTTCCGGAGTATCTGCCTTTCCAGCGGAAAGTTTTTCCGTCCGCGGTTTCAAGGCCCCGTGTGTCAACTCCGGCTTTCCTGAGAAGGTCTGAGTGCGGAGCCGGAAAGTCTTTTCCTATCACCGCCGAGATGCTCACTTTTGTGAACAGAGACGCGCCGAGGCATGAATACACCGCGGAGCCGCCGAGGACTTCCTCGCCTCTGTCAAGCGGTGTTTCTATGGAGTCAATCGCCACCGTTCCCACTATCAAAAGTTTGCTCATTTGGTAAACCTCTCTATTATTATTCCGAGCCTTTTTTTCGCATCGTCACTGATGGCTTCGGGCGGAGTGATAATTGCGTTTTCAAGAGCGCAGTCACAGGCGCAGTCTCTTGTTTTTCCGAGCTTTTCCAGAGTTTTTTTGATGATTTTTTTTGCGGTTTCAACATTGCTTGAGAGAATCTCTATCACATCTTCCACGGTTACCGCATCGTGCCCCTCCCGCCAGCAGTCATAGTCGGTCGCCATTGCGAGGGTTGCGTAGCACATCTCGGCCTCTCTTGCGAGTTTTGCTTCGGGCATGTTTGTCATGCCTATTATGTCAACTTCCCAGTTTTTGTAGAGAATGCTTTCAGCGCGTGATGAAAACTGCGGGCCTTCAATGCAGATGTATGTTCCACCTTCGTGTGTTGCCGCTCCGGCGCCGGACGCGGCTCCGAGAAGCTCCGCCGCAAGTTCCCCGCAAACCGGCTCCGCCATTGATATATGAGCCGCGACTCCGTTTCCGAAAAATGAGTTTTCTCTTTTTTTTGTATGGTCTATGAACTGTGACGGGACGACAACATCTCCCGGTCTGATGTGCTCTCTCATGCTTCCCACGGCGCTGACGGAGATTATTCTCTCCACTCCCAGACTTTTCAGCGCATAAATGTTTGCCCTGTAGTTTATTTCGGATGGAAGAACCGTGTGGCTGAGTCCGTGACGGGGAAGAAACGCCACATTTGCGTCTCCGACCGTCCCGGTCATTATGGGAGCCGAGGGTTTCCCCCAGGGAGTTTCCGGATTTACGGGCTCAATGTTTTCAAAGCCGGTCATTTCATAAAGTCCGCTTCCCCCTATGATGCCCACAGTTTTCATTTCCGCCTCTCTCTCAGTTTTTCAAGACCCAGTATGAACCGGCTTTGCCCGCTTACGGGAAGCTTTAATTCATCGGTCATTTTTATGGTTGCGAGCCCGCGTGGAATCATCCGTTTTTCTTTCTCCCACTGCCTGGCGCCGTCTTTGCCTTTCATAATCAATACCATTCCGCCGCATTTTACAAGAGGCATTGCAATGCGCACCATTTCCGGGGTTGCCGCGACCGCGCGCGAGACGGCAATATCAAAACCGCCGCCGATTTTTTCGTCTTCTTTTCCCGCTCTCGCCTTTACGGCGCGGGTTTTTTCAAGGCCGAGCGTCCTGATAGCTTCTCTCATGAAAAACACCCTTTTTCCCCGCGCGTCCACAAGAACCGGACTGATTGAAGGAAGGCATATTTTAAGAGGTATGCCGGGCAGTCCCGCCCCGGATCCGATATCAAGCACCGAGCTTTGCGGGGGTATGTGGCGCAGCAGCGTAAGGGAATCTATAAAATGCGTAACCGCTATTGACCGGGGGTCTTTTATTGAAGTCAGATTTATTTTGGACGCCCATTTTATTATCAGTTCGCAGTAGATCTCAAACTTTTCAACCATTCCCGGATCAAGCTCAATGTTGAGGTGCCCGCATCCGGACGCGAGTGTTTCCCTGAAATTCATCCTTCAAGATGTATTGAAAAGGGGTGTCTGATTATGATATTCGGTCTGCCGCGATACATTGACGCTCTGCCCGTAATCAGGACGTTTTTATTATTGTAGTATTCTAACGGGTTGATTCCAAAGTGTCTGAAATTCTCAACTGAGCTGCCGAAAATCACAACTTCAACGCCGCCGTCCGTTTTAAGTATTATGATTCCGCCGCTTTTTTTCATGGCGTCCATGATTTTTGCCCGCACGACAATTCTTTGCCCCTCCATCTCCGCCATTTTGTTTTGCGGAACAGCAAATCTGTTATTTTGTTCGGACGGCTCAAAATTTCCGTCTCCGCTCCACAGACCGATACGCTTTTTCATTGCGCTTTGCTGAGCGTTTGTCAGCTCCTCCATCATCTCCGGGTTCTGTTTTCCGATTTTCAGAACGGTGGCCAGGCCCGCGCTCACAATTTCTCTGTTCACATTTTCACCGTCCGTAAAAACAAAACCGAGAAGCCGTCCATACCTGTCATATTTTTCCGTGCCGAAACGTACTCGCACCGTTTTGTTTTTCACAAGTTTTGAGTTCAGCTCGGTCGCCTCTTTGGAAAACGGGTCTCCCGGAGAGTCGTCTCTGCCCTTTTCCGGGCAGTCAATTCCCTCGTATCTCAAAAGACGGCTGCGGCCTTTTTTGTCTGTAACGCGTATTGTGTCGCCGTCAATGATTTTTCTCACACGGAAGGTTTCATCCGTCTGTGCGCCCCGCGTCAGGTCCCGGGCGATGCCCGTGTAAGCGGTGACCGCCGCGAGAACCAGAGTGAGAACAAGCCATTTCAGGTGGTTTTTTGAATTTCTCATGTTTTTGTTCCCTCTCCCGTTCCGTGCTCAAAAATTTGAAAAAACACAAAACCCGCGAACACAACCAGACCCGCAAGCGCATACATGGCTCGAAACCCCATGCTTTCGGCGATTATTCCGAGAGGAAACGCCGCGTAGTTTATTCCGAGACTGAAAGACGAATTGAAGGCGCCCATTGCTTTGGCCATCCCGGTTTTTGTTTTGTCAGCCACCATGGCTCCGAGCGCAGGATACATAATTCCGTAGCCGGCGCTGAACAGAAAACAGAACAGCGCCGCCTGCATCCCGGACTGTGTCCGTGACAACAGCACGAGGGCGGCCGCCGCAACAAAAATCGCGGGAGACGCAATTTTTTTTCTTTCGGTTTTGTCGGCGAGTTTTGAGAAAAAAATCCTCACAACTATCACCGTTAAGGCATATGTGAGGAAAAAGCGTGAAGCGGGGAATCCGTTTTCACGCGCGAACACCGCAAAAAAATTGAGGAGGCTTCCCAAACCGACCGCCACCGCAAGGTTGGAAAACAGAATGACTCCGTATTTTCTTGTAACAAAAAATTTGAAAAAAGAGCCGAACGATTTTTCGTCGTCTCTCTTGAAATTTTCTTCCCGCACAAACAATGAAACGGCAAGGGAGATGAGCCCGCACGAGGCGGCGTAGAAAAACAGTCCGTTTTTTCCAAATAAGTCCGTAGCCCACTCTCCGACGGGCGGTCCCACCGCATATGAAAATATCGTGAATGCCCCGAAAAACCCCAGCCTTTCGGCAATGCGGTTTTTTTCCGCCATTTCCGACACGGCCGTTGCGGCCGCAGTGAAAAAAGCGGCGAAAGCAGCTCCCTGAGCAAGTCTCAGGGCGTAAATAAAAGGGCCTAAATTTTCCACAAAAATAAAACACACCGAAGATGCGGTCATAAGCGAAGCCCCGGCTATCATAAAAATTTTGCGTCCGTGGCGGTCGGCGAGTGTTGAGAAAAAGGGAATGCAGAGAAGTGAAGTTATGCCGAAACTTCCCATAACATAACCGATTTGAGACTCGCCCCCACCCATGTCTTCTATGAGAACGGGAAGCAGAAAAAACGAAGAAAAATTGCAGAAAAAAAAGAAGTTCGCCAGCGTTACAAAAATAAAATTCATTTGAGAATTGCCGTCAGTTTCCCGAAATTAAAGGTGTGCGGATTTTACACCATTTTCAAAGCCGCCCGCGGCACGGCGCGCCTCCGTGTGTTTGAACATCCGCAATTTGTGTTATGATTGTCCCCCTTGGGAGCCGTTAGCTCAGCCTGGTAGAGCAACTGCCTTTTAAGCAGTGGGTCGCAGGTTCGAATCCTGCACGGCTCACTTTCAAGTCCGGTCCCCGTCGTCTAGCCTGGCCCAGGACACCGCCCTTTCACGGCGGCAACAGGGGTTCGAATCCCCTCGGGGACGATAACTTAAACACCCGCGGTCTTCAGAATACGCTTTGCCGCGGCGCAAATGTCCGTTTCAACAAAGTCCGCCTTTGTTTTCATATCCGCGCCTTCCCGGCTCAGCAGGATGGTTGAAAAACCGCTCCGCCGTCCGGCGATTACGTCTTTTGTCATATCCCCTATCATCCATGAAAATTCCGGGTTGACGCCGTGCCGGCAGACTATTTTTTCTATCATGCCCGTTCCGGGTTTTCTGCACTTGCACGGTATGTTGTAAGGCGCAACGGTTCCGTCCGGGTTGTGAGGGCAGTAATGGAAGCCCGAAAACCGGACGCCGCGCTTTCTGAAATACGAGTCCATTTCCAAGTGAACTTCTTTCACATCTTTTTCTCCGAGAAACCCTTTCGCCACTCTCCCTTGATTTGTGGCGATAAAAAGCAGGTATCCGGCGGACTGAAGCTCAAAAAGGGCTTCCGCATAACCGTCCGGAATGTGGAAATCTCCCACTCTGTATATGTAGGCGCCCTTCCTTGCCGGCATCAAAACCGTTTTGTCGCGGTCAAACACAACACATTTTGCGCCTTGTCCGTTTGCGTTTTCAAAAGGCATATTTCAAAATCACCCACAATATCTTCACGCCCGCTTTTGCGCTTCCCGCAAAAGTGCCGCTTATCTTTGAAACCCCGGTTCTTTTTCTGTAGCGCACCGGAATTTCAACGCACCTTAAACCTTTCTTTACGGCTTTGATTTGCATTTCAACCGTCCACCCGTAGCCCTCATCGCTCATTTGGAGGGCTTCAAGGCTTGAAAACCTTATCGCTCTGAACGGGCCCAGGTCTGTGAACTTAACTCCGAACATTGCGCTCAGGACGGTTCCCGCGAGTTTGTTTCCGAACACCGTGTGGGCCGGCATCGCGTCGCTTGTGCGCCGCCCTGATATCCTTGAGCCGACAACAAAATCGGCCCGGTTTTCCAGTATGGGTTTAATCAGAAGCGAAAGTTCCGAGGGATAGTCAGAGTAATCCGCATCCAGAAACACAACAATATCAGGGGGTGGGTGGGCATTGCGGGATATGTGCCTGATTCCGGCAAGGCACGCTCTGCCGTATCCGCGAACGGGTTCGTCCACCACCGTAGCCCCGGCGCTCATTGCTTTTTCCGCCGTCAAGTCAGTTGAGCCGTTGTTGACCACGACTATTTCATCAACCGCCCCGGAGGGAATTTCCCCCACCACTTTGCCGACAGACCGCTCCTCGTTCAAAGCCGGAATGATTACCGCCACGGTTTTCATTTTTTCCCCCTAAACACTTTCCATTCGTCCCGATGGAAGAAAGAAAATATATCTTTCAACCGGTTTTTTTCCGCTGATTTTTTCAACGGCCTCACAATAGGTCTGAATCTGCGCCGCGTATTTCCCCGTATCAAAGATGTCCGTGTATTTGTAGTCAACAATGACGGTTCTCTCTTCGGTTTCCATCAAAAGGTCTATTCTTCCGTTGACGAAACGCTTTGTGTTTTCAGAGGTTTTTTCAATTGTAAAATCATATTCTCTCCGGAGCCGTGAGGCGTTTCGTGCCATTTCGGCAAGGGGCGACCCAAGCGCATTTTCCGCGCTCCGTATTATTTTCCCCCTTATCCGTTTTTCACGGATAAATCTCTCCGCCGCCACAAAGTCCGCAAGTTCTTCAACTGATTCGGGAGAAAAATCCCACATCTCGAAAAATCTGTGCATAATCTCTCCTTCCTCCGTCTTTGTAATTGTACGGAACCCGTCTGCCATTGCGTCGTCTTCGGGGTTTTCATCCATTGTGTAAAGCGGAGAAAGACTCTTGAGGGTGGGCACTGCCGGGCCGCAACCGCCGCCGGTTCCAGATTCCCGCTTTTTTTTCAATGCGGGGCCGGGATGTCCGCCCGCCGCATCTTTGAAATCAGGCAGTTTCACAAGAGCGCTTTCAATGATTCCCGCAAGGCTTGAGCGGCGGGGCTTTTCGTGCCGCTGCGTGAACACGGCGTCCGCCGCTCTGGTCATTGTAACATACAGTATCCTCTTTTCTTCTTCACTCCGTCCCGACTCCTCAATTTGTTTCCATTTTCCGATTCCGCAACGATCATGACATGCCATGACGCCGTGTTCGGGGCTGACGGTTATTTTCCCCCGCTCCCGCGCCTCCGAATAGTTTGTGTCCGCGATGAATACAACGGGGAATTCAAGGCCTTTTGCCCCGTGGCTTGTTATCAGAGTTACGGAATCTTTGTCTCCGTCCGTTCCGGAGTCTTCAAAAGGAAGAGGCTCCCGGTTGAAAAATTTCACGGCGTCATGGAGCCCCGCTCCTTTTTCCGCGAGAGCCGCGGACATTTCCGTGAATTTTATAATGTTTCCACGAATTTGTTTTCCGTTCGGCAGCGCGAGCGCCGCCGCCGCGTAGCCGAGATTGAAAGCCGCGAAACGCGCGGTTTCAAGTGGCGAGGAAAAATTGACCCTCTCTCCGCTCTCAACAATGGAGAGCAAGTAACGCGCCGCCGCACAGTGCTCGCCTTTATCTTTTGACAAAAGTTTCAGAAAACCGCCGAAAGAAGACGCTTTTGTCTTCCGCTTTTCCGAGAAATACCGCGCAAGGCCCGTGTCTGATATGCCGAAAAACGGCGATCTCAAAACTGCCGCCACGGCAGTTTCGTCAAGAGGATTTGCAATGAATCTCATCATTGAAACCATGTCTCTGATTTCCGCAAGACCGGAAAATTCCGTCTCACCCGTCCTCTTGAACGGCAGTTTTGCGCGACGAAGAGCCCGCTCATAGATTTGAATATTTTTTGATCTTCTGAATATCAGCGCGATGTCGGAATATGAATAGCCGGTTTTCTCAGTCAGCTCTGATATTTTCTCCGCTATAAAAACCGCTTCGCTCAGTCTCGTTTCTTCGGAGTTTTTCCCTTCCGCCGCAAATGCCTGAAACGTTCCGCCGCTTTCCCTCACGGCTTCCATCCGTGTGTAATCATCAAAAACATTTTTGAAAACATTGTTGATAAAATCCGTCAGTCCGGAAGAGGTTCTGTAGTTTTTCCGGAGACGGAATTTTTCAAAATCCCGTGACTCAAGTATTTTGCGAAAAATTTTCGGCTCCGCGCCCCTGAAACTGTAGATTGACTGCATGGTGTCGCCGACAACCATAATTTTTGTTTTTTCTCCGCTGAGAAGGCTGATGATTTTATTCTGGGTGGAGTCAGTGTCCTGAAACTCATCAACCATAATCAGCCCGAACCTTTTACGGTAGTTTGAAAGCGCCGGGTGATTTTTCCGCAGAATCTGAAGAGCGTTTGTAAGAAGGTCTCCGTATTCAACGGCCGAATTCCGGGCCTTTATCTCCTCGTAGCATTTCATCACTTCTTCGGCAACCGGAAGATAGAGTTCCGTCAGCCTTGAGTTCAGCAAATCCACCGCCCGCTCAGCGTGCGCCGCGATCGCCCGCGCGGCCTCTTTCTCTTCCGGGCTCGCCGTTTTCATTTCCCATATTTTTGTGATTTCCCCGATGGTGTTTTTCAACTCACGGCACACAAGCGCGGCGGAACCCCCGGTCTGCATTTTTTTTGCCTTTTCAAAACGTTTTCGCGCACTGTTTGAGCGGAAAACCGCGTCATTTTCCCCAAGCATTTTTTTTACACTTTCAGGCGCGGCCGGTTCCCGCGCGGGGCGGACGAACCCGGACAAGGCAAGAGGGCGCGGCAGATGCTTTTCCATGGAGCCGCGGACTATCAGCGCGATATTCTTCATAACCGCATCCAGATTGAACAGTTCGTTTTCCAGCAGCCCGTTAAGCGCTTCGGACTCAGGTCCTTTGCCCGCGCGAAGTTTCAGAACCGTCTCAAGAATTGCGGTATTCAAATACTCATCCGCTTCTCCGGCCCCCGCTATTTCAAATCCCGCGGGAAAACCGGTGTCAAAAAGGTTTTCCCTGATTATTCTCGCCGCAAGGCCGTGGATTGTGCTCACCTGAGCCGTGGAAACTTCTCCGATGGTTTTTTGTGTCAGATTTCCGCGTTCGCCGAACTTTTTTATGTAGTCGCCGATGCTTTTTGCAATCCGCTCTCTGATCTCGGTCGCCGCGTTTTCAGTAAAGGTTATGGCGGCTATTGAATCCATTCCCGCTTTGCCCGATTCAAGTTCCGAGAGACAGCGGGCGACTATAAGGCGCGTTTTCCCCGACCCGGCTCCGGCGCAAACGGCGATGCGGCTCGCGTCCGACCTTATGATTTCGGCCTGCTCTTCATTCAGATTTAAGAGATGTTCTATTCTTTCAGTCAATTCCTCGTCCTTGCGGCTCTGCGTAAGGTTCCGTTTTTTATTCTGCAAATGTCCGAATAGGAGCAGAAATCACACGGCCGTCCGGTTTTGCCGAGACTCATTTCAGATTTATATGGAAATCCTTCAGGTTTGCGAACCGGAACCGGTGAGAAAAAACCGTCTTTTATAAGATTGATATTGCTTTCGGCAAGCTCCGCCGCCCGGTCAATCTCAATTCCCTTTTTATCGCCGCCAGTTCGCTCATTCATTTCCCAGGGGCGTTCCACTGAAATATAAGCCCCCGCAGACGGCGACATTCCGGTCTCCCGTGAAAACGCCGCCAGATAGAGCGGAATCTGCAGGCTTTTACGGTCACAGAAAGTTTCCGGCAGCGCACCCTTTTTGTAGTCAACCAGACGGATTCCGCCTTCCCCGTCCGTATCAATTCTGTCAATTCTTCCCCTGATTTCCGCATTTGCGATTACCAAACGTATCTCTCTTTCAAAAAACTCCGGTTTGAATTTTTTCTCCCTGATTCTCTTTTTTTCAAAGTCAATAAATCTTCCGAGTATCAGCCGCGCACGTTCTTTTTGAATCTCCCACACCCCGTCGGAAAATTTGCAGTAACGCTTTTTTGTTTCCTCACCATCAAGAAAATTCCGGAGAGCCGTGCCGGTTTTTCCACCGCTTGAAAAGACATGCCTGAGCGCTTCGTGGTAAAGGCTTCCGGTGTCACGAGCGGTCGGGATTTCCGTGTTTTCCTCTTTTTCTCTGATTCCGAGAACGTTTGAGCAGAAAAACATGAAAGGGCAGGTCCCGAATTTTTCAATGTCCGTAACGCGCAGTTTTTCCCACCAATGATCCTCTGATTCATCAACCACTCCCTCAAAACGACCGAACACACCCTCGGTCTGAAGCCTTTCATTTTCGGCGGCGGTTCCCCGTTCGGCCGCCTCCGCGAGACTTGAAAACGGGTCGGTTTGTGCGAGCAGTTTTTTTGTTTCTTCGGAAATTTTCCGGTTGAGCGCGAAATCCCTCGCCCTGACGGCCTCTGTGGAATAGGGGTTTGGCGGAATCTCCGCTTGTTTTCTGTCCCATATTATGGAGCTTTCCGGGATTTCCTGAATGAAAAGAGAGCGGTTTTGAGAGCCCCTTCCCTTCCCGTTTTTTGAAAATGAGATATGCAGCCGCTCTTCCGCACACGCAACCGCGCCGCACCAGATAAGACGTTCGTCGCTCAGATATACCGCGTCTGTCGTAAGCGCGGGGGTTTTGCAAAAGCGGTTTATAAGTTCTTTTTCTTCGTTGTTGAAAATCGCGCTTTCCCGCGGCCGTCCCGGAAACGAACGTTCCGTGCAGCCGAGAATAAAAACCACCGGATACGAAGTTCCTCTTGACTGAAGAGCGCTCATGACCGGGACGCCTGAACCTGCGGAGGGTGTTTTGTATGAACAGCGGCGGTTTGCGAGAAGCTCTGAAACAAAATCCGAAAGCTCTTCGGATGAAGAGAATTCTTCATTCCATTTTTGTGACAGAAAAGACGCCTCTCTCAATAAATTCCTTGTTTCTTCAAGCGAGTTGTCCCGCCCCCGTGCTTTGTATGTTTCGGTTTTGTCAACAATTTCTGAAAGACTTCCAAATATTGCGGCCGCTTTTTTTGTTTCGCCGTCCGCAATTGAAATTTCTGAGAGCATATTTTTCAGTTCGGCAACCTTTTTCAGGCAGGCGGTGAAATTCCGGTTTTTGTGCAGAGGCCCGGTCATTGCGTCAAAAAGAGCGTCTTTTTCAAGCCGCACTCCGTTTTTAACAGCTTCGGTCTCCATTGCCGTCGCGACCTCAAGAATGTTTCCGGTGTTCCGGAAGAACGGTTTCAGCATGGGATTTCTGATAAGGCGTATAAAACCGTCTCCTTCCCGGTCGTGTGCGGCCGCAAACAAATCTTTCAGAAAAACCGATATGCCCGAAGCCGCTCCGAGCCTCATGCCGGACTGGATTGTCACCGGCACCCCGCCTCTCTCAAAAGCATTGGCGATTACGGGCGCAGACGAAGTCAGGTCACGGACAATTACGGCAAAGTCCGCCAGGCTTCTCCCTCCGTCAATCATACTTCTGATTTGTGAAGCGGCAAAGTCCGCCTCATTTGTCAGAAAATCAAACGAAGAAAGACAGACTGCGGGCGTTTTTGAAGAGTCTTGTTTTTTCTCCGGTTTGCCGGAACAAAGCCGCAGGATTTTTATTCCCTTTCTCTCCGCCGCTTCCAGAACCCGGATATGTGAAGGCGTGAGTCTGTGGAAGCCCGCGGCGATAATTCTGCGGAATTTCCCGTTTATGATATCCGCCTTTCCCCGTTCAACCGCTCCCGCAAGTTCAATAAGCGCGCTTGTGTCGTCCGTCATTGCGGATTCCCTCATCCGGTCTTCAAAATTTTTCAGCAAGGGCTCAAGCGCGGCTAGTTTTTCAATAATTTCCTCCGGCAGTTTGTCTCCGCTTTTTTTTATTATTTCCCCGGGGCTTGTTCCGCTCTGTTTGAAACCCGTGTTCAGTTCAAGCAGTTCCGCAACCGGGTGTCCGCCGTCTTTTCCGTTGAGAGCAACGTCTCCGGCGGTTTTGTGCATTAAAATTTCTCTTCCGGTTCGTGAAAGTATCAGTTTGCGCCCGGCCGTGCGGCAGTGCGTGTGCGACAGATCACCGAAGGTGGTGACAAACGGAGCTGAGTCCGAGCCGGCAAAAAGTCTTCGCGCCCGCCACACCGCGGGTGTGTCCGGCAGAACAAACAGGTCTTTTCCGGGCGCCGGTTCAACCTTGAATTTTTTAAGAATGCCGCTGTCTAAAAGCGGTCCCGCGAAGGAAACCGTTTCCATAAATGTTCCCTTTTAAGAGTATAAAACAAACCGCCGGATATTAAAACCGCCGGTTTCTTTTTGTGGCGTCCCCGGAGGGATTTGAACCCCCGACCCCGGGATTAGGAATCCCGTGCTCTATCCTGCTGAGCTACGGGGACGTTTGCGGGGCGTATTTTAACCGTCCGCTGATTTTCTTCAAAAAAGGAAACCGGAAAAATTAGTCTTGGCGCACTTGTTTTTTAACCTCTGTTCATATATAAATTAGCCATGCCTAATTTAGCGGTGCCCCATGTTTAATCAGACAACCCAGGACTATTTGAAGGCGATTTACAAGCTTGGAGAAAGTTCGGAGAGGGTTACCACCAAATCCATAGCCGAGAGACTGAAAGTTTCTCCCCCTTCCGTTACGGGAATGACGAGAAAGCTTGCCGCAAAAAAGCTGCTTGTTCACAAGCCGTATCACGGCGTCAAGCTGACAAAATCGGGAGAAAAAATCGCGCTTGAAATGATAAGGCACCACAGGCTGATAGAGCTTTACCTGAGAGAGGCGCTTGGAATTCCGTGGGACAAGGTTCATGAGGAGGCAGAAAAATGGGAGCATTTTATCTCCGAAGATGTGGAGAACAGAATGGATGAGAAGCTCGGATTTCCCAAACTTGACCCGCACGGGGCGCAGATACCCACGCGCGAAGGTGTTTTGCCGATAAACAGAAAGTGTGAAACCCTTGACACGCTTGAGACCGGAGACAAAGGGGTTGTTGCGGAAGTCAGTGATCATGATTCACAGTTGCTCCATTATTTCGCCGGTATAGAAATTTTTCCGGGCAACGGCATTGAGGTGGAAACCGTGGAGCCGTTTGACGGACCGATGACCGTAAACATCAAGGGGCGTAAAAGCGCCATAGGCAGGAACGTGGCGATGTATGTTTCCGTTACGGACATAGAGAGGGGCTCTTCGGAACAAAAAAGAATTTCAGGAGGAAAAAAATGAGACGGTTTTTAATTTTTCTGGCGGTTATTCTCTTTTTTAACCCGGCTTTCTCTTCAGCCCACGAGGCTTCTTTCAGGCACTGGCACGTTCCAATCAATGTTGTTTCTACAACCGGGATCATCAATGACATTGTAAAAAGTGTGGGGGGAGACAAAATTTCGGCCAAATCCCTTATGGGGCCCGGGGTTGACCCTCATGTTTATAGGGCGACTGCGGGAGACATGGGAACGCTTGCCTCCGCAGACCTTATTTTCCATCACGGGCTTCATCTTGAGGGGAAAATTTCCGATGTGATAAGCGGTATGAAGTCAAGGGATATACAAACAGTCGCCGTCACGGACGATATTCCGAGACCCATGCTGATTCCGGTGGGCGGAGACGGCAATTATGACCCGCATGTCTGGTTTGACCCGGCTCTGTGGACATATGCAGTCAGAGCCGTGGAACAGTCGCTTTCAGAGATTGACCCGGTCAATGCGGATTATTACCGCAAGAACGCCCGCGCCTACATCGCTGAGCTCTCAGAACTTGATGAATATGCCAGAATAATGTCTTCGGGCATTCCCGAGGAAGGGAAATTTCTCGTAACTTCGCATGACGCCTTTCTGTATTTCGGAAAGGCCTACGGTTTCAAAGTGCGGGCGCTCCAGGGTGTCAGCACGGTTTCGGAGGCTTCAATTTCTGATGTTGACCGTGTGGTGGAATTGATAGTGCGCAAAAAAATTCCCGCCATTTTTACCGAGTCTTCCGTTTCGCCGCGTTATATCAAATCGGTAAAAGAGGCTGTGGAGGCTTCCGGCGAGTCGGTCAGAATAGGCGGCGAACTTTATTCCGACGCTCTTGGAAGTGAGGAATCGGGGCATGGAAACTTTCCGGGAATGTTCAAACACAATGTTGAGGTGATTTTTTTGTCACTTTCCAACGGAGACGAACGGGAGCTTGCGACCGTTAATGAAAACGGCCCCGGCCCCGAACAATACCTCAGATGAAGGCGGCTTTGAAAATGGGAAATCCTCTTGATATTTATGGACTGACTGTTTCTTATTCCGGAGAAGTGGCTCTCTGGAATGCGTCGCTTTCATTTGACAGGGGCGCTCTGGCGGCGGTGGTGGGCCCGAACGGGGCCGGGAAAACGACTCTTATAAAAGCGGTTCAAAACCTCGTGCCTAAATTTTCCGGAAAAGTTCTGATATTCGGACGCAGTTACGAAAGCATAAAAGAATCGGTCGCATATGTGCCGCAGCGCGGCAATGTTGACTGGAACTTTCCCGCGAGTGTGGCCGATGTGGTGCAAATGGGAACTTATTCGTCTCTCGGATGGATAAGGAGGCCGGGAGCGCGTGAAAGACGCAAAACTTTTGATGCGCTGGAGAGAACAGGCATCGCGGAATTTGCCGACCGCCAGATAGGCGAACTTTCCGGCGGGCAGCAGCAGAGGGTCTTTATAGCCCGCGCCCTTGCCCAGGAAGCCGATTTATATCTGATGGATGAGCCATTTCAGGGGGTTGACAAGATTACCGAGGCGGCGATAGCGGGTGTTATGCGCGAGATGAAAGGCGAGGGGAAAACCATTGTGGTGGTTCATCATGATCTTCAGACCGTGCCTGAGTATTTTGACCGGGTAACTCTTTTGAACGGGGAGGTTGTGGCGAGCGGAATGGTGGAAGAGGTTTTTACCGATGAGAACATCAGCCGCACATATGGCCGCCCGCCCGCATTTTGCGAAAGCCGCATTTGAGAAATAGATGTGGATTCCCGCCGAACTGTTCCCTAATTATACGGTTGCCGTTGTTGTTCTGGGTTCCGCGCTTCTCGGTCTGACTGCGGGCGCCTGCGGAACGGTTGTTTTCCTCAGAAAGGAAAGTCTCCTTGCGGACACCGTTTCCCACGGCTGCCTTCCGGGGATAGCGCTCGGGTTTCTGGCGGCCGGAGGCAGGTCTCATGAAGCGCTTTTGCTCGGAGCTTTTGCAACCGCTTTTATTACTTTGGGATTTATACGCCTCGCGCGTTCGGTTCCGACAATCAAGACTGACAGCGCTCTTGCCATGGGCGTGTCAATCTCTTTCGGTGCCGGCATTGTTCTGCTTACGGTAATACAGTCGGGCGGCGCTTCGGGACAGGCCGGTCTGGACAGGTTTCTGTTCGGTCAGGCGAGCGCAATGTCTTTGAGCGATGTAAAGACTATTTTTTTCGTCGGAACGGTTTGCGCGTCTTTTCTCGCGGTTTTCTGGAAGCAGGTCAAGATGGTCTGTTTTGACGGCGAGTATGCCCGAAGCGCGGGTTTCAGAACGCGCGCGGCGGGTTTTCTAATCAATGCGGTTCTGGTTGCGATAACCGTTGTGGGAATTGAAACGGTCGGCGTCGTGCTTATGTGCTCAATCCTGGTCGCTCCGGCAATTGCGGCAAGGCATTTGACCGGCAAAATGGGGATGATGGTTGCCGTCGCGGCATTTATCGGTGCGGTGTCGGGAGCCGTGGGTTCGGTTGCAAGCTGGAAAATCATAAATCTTCCCACGGGCCCCGCCATTGTTGTCTGTGTTACGGTTGCCGCGCTTGTCTCCGTTTTGTTTTCTCCACGCAGCGGGATTTCCGGAGGAAGTCGTTAGAATTTGAGCCACGGGATTGAAATACAAATAATCGCCTCTCTGGTTTCCGTCTCCTGCGCAACAGTCGGGATTTTTCTCGTTTTAAGGGGAAAGGCCATGATAACGGATTCGGTGAGTCACTCCATCCTTCCGGGAATTGCGGCCGGGTTTCTTTTTACCGGCAGTTTAACTTCGCCGTTTCTTGTTGTCGGGGCTTTTGTCGCGGCTTTTGCAAGCGTTATTTCATCCGAAGCGCTGTCGCGCGGCAGGCTGATGTCAAACGACTCGGCCATTGCATTTGTCTATCCTTTTCTCTTCAGCATAGGAGTCATACTGGTTTCGGGATATACGGACAATGCGCATCTGGATGTTGATTCCGTCCTGCTCGGAGAGATAGCGTTTGCCCCTCTTGAAAGAGTGGTTTCAGGCGGAAAAGACCTGGGGCCTTTTTCATTCTACTCTTCGGGCGCCGTTGTTCTTATTAACACCGCTTTTATCGCTCTTTTCTATAAAGAGTTGAAGCTTTTAACCTTTGACCCCGTTGCAGCCAAAGCCGCCGGGTTGTCAAACTCCGCGCTTTCCGCTTTTTTTTCAGCCGTGGTCTGTATTACATGCATTGTTTCTTTCGGCGCCGTCGGGTCAGTTTTGCTGATAGCCCTGATTGCCGCTCCCCCCTGCTGCGCCCTGCTTTTGACCGACAGGCTTGGGCGGGCTCTTGTTTTGAGCGCTTTGTTCGCGGTTGCGGCGTCCGTTGCGGGATTTCATTTGGCGGTCGCGTGGAACACAAACATAGCGGGAGCCGTAACAACCGTTTTGGGAGCGGTGTTTCTGTTTGTTCTCATATTTGCGCCGCGCAAAGGAGTCGTTTCCGGCATGCTTGAGAAACGCAGGCGTTCGGGGGAGATTCAAACCGCTCTTTTGCTGGAATACTTGGCCGGCGGAGACGGAAGTGAAAGTATTGAGAAACTTTGTCACGCGATGATGTGGAAGCAAAGTTCGGTTGTTAAAACTTTGCGGCGGGCGGAGAAAAAAGGTTGTGTGGAAACTGACGGGCGGAGCGTGAGGATTATGGCTTCCGGGAGAAACGCGGCCGGAAGTTTTGCCTTGCGGCCACGGTGATACATCCGCTCAACGTTCTTGCGTTCACACGCTTTGCTGTTAGTCTAAACCCCGGAGACAATGACCAGATCAGATATCAGCAGAAACCTGTCTTACGGATTCGGACTTTCGGGCGAGGATGCGGACAGGGTTCTTGACACCATCATAGAAAGCATGTTTTCGGCCGTTAAATCGGGCTCGCGCGTTGAAATAAGAGGATTCGGAAGTTTCTATGTCCGTGAATGCGAGTCATACACGGGAAGAAATCCCCGTACCGGAAAGAGCGTTGAAGTAAAAGCGAAAAGACTTCCCTGCTTCAGACAGGGAAAAGAAATCAGGGATTTTTTCAAAAAGATGTCCGGGTCAAGTCCTTCTTAAATACAAAGGGCGAAAATGTCTCCGCTGAAAATCCTTGTCTATCCGCATCCGGCTTTGAGAAAAAAAAGCGTCCCCGTGGGCGATGTTGACGAGCATATCGGTCTGCTTCTTGATAATATGCTTGAGACAATGCGCGACGCGCGGGGAATAGGGCTTTCCGCCCCGCAGGTCGGCGAAAACATAAGGGTCGTCATTGTTTGCGACGCGCGCGCTTTTGAGGCTTCCGAAGACCAAAGCGAAGAAGAGCGCGAGGAAGACGCGGGCTGCGAAGCCGAACAGATGCCGGTGATAGAGATGATTAACCCGGTCATAAAAAAATCTTCCGGCTCTGAATATCAGACTGAGGGATGCCTGAGCATTCCAAACTTTCTTGCGAAGGTGAAAAGAAAAGACAGTGTTGAGGTTGAGTGGACGTGCAGAGAGGGAAAAAAACACCGGATGTTTGTCCGGGGACTGACTGCGAGAATAATACAGCATGAAATTGACCATCTTGACGGCATTCTTTTTGTTGACCGGCTTAGTCGGCTGAAAAAAGAGATGATGTTTAAAAAAATGGACAAGGTTTTTACCGCACCGGAAGGCCGGGAGTCTGAAAGCGTTTGAAAAATCCTTTTTCCCGCAGAATCAAACTTTCCGGGCTCACAGACGGGCTTGCCCCTTTCTATGTTATGGAAACCCTTGAAAGGGCGAAGCGGATGGAAAAATCGGGAGCTGATGTGATTCATTTTGAAGTCGGTGAGCCCGCCCTGCCGACTCCGCCCGAGGTCTGCCGTGCGGCTATTGATGCCATTGAACGCGGGGAAACTTTTTATTCTCCAAGCCTCGGGCTGGACTCTCTCAGGGAGAAAATAGCGGGGGCATACAATTCAAAATACGGGCTGGATGTTTCGGCGGATAACGTTCTTGTAACTTCGGGCAGTTCACCCGCTCTGCTTCTTGCAATGATGTCCGTTGTCAATCCAGGCGATGAGGTTGTCATCACATCTCCTTATTACGCCTGTTATCCGGGAGTTATCAAATCTTCGGGAGGCGTGCCCGTTACGGTTCCCGTTTACGCCGAAGAAAACTATCAGATAGACGCCGCGAGACTGAAGAAAAAATTGAGTCGCAAAACCAGGGCCGTTATTCTCAATTCTCCCGCCAACCCCACGGGCGCGGTTCTTTCTGACGACACATTGCGGGAGATCTGCTCGCTTGGGGTTTTCGTCATATCAGACGAGATATATCACGGTCTTGAATACGGCGTGAGGTCAAAGTCCGTTCTTAACCACACCGGATTTGCCGCGGTTGTGAACGGGTTTTCAAAACTGTTTTCAATGACCGGCTGGCGGCTCGGATATATGATAGCCCACGGGGAATTGATACGCGCCGCGCAGAAGCTTCAGCAAAATCTCTTTCTGTCGGTCAACACATTTGTTCAGCGCGGCGGAGAGGCGGCGATTTCATATCTGTTTCCGAGGTCAGACGCAATCGCCGCCATGTATTCGGAGCGCAGAGACACGATGATAAAGGCCCTTGAGAACATGGGATTTTCTCCGTGCGGAACCCCGCAAGGGGCTTTCTATCTTTTTGTAAAATGGCACGGAAACGGGGTTGACTCCCGCCGCCTCGCGTTTGATATTCTTGAAAAAACTCGCGTTGCGGTAACTCCGGGAATTGATTTCGGGAGTGAAGGCCACTTGCGCTTTTCATATGCGGCGGGGGTTGATAAAATTGAGGAGGGCGTGGAAAGAATAGGGCGCTACTTGCGAAATTTTTCTTAAAAGGCGGCCGTTCCCGCCCGAAGCCTCCCGCATAGCAATGAGAAAAAAACTGATTGCCGCAAACTGGAAGATGAACAAAACCCGGCGCGAAGCGGCGGATTTTGCCCGTTCCCTTACGGAAAGAATTGGCGATTTCAGTCACAAAATTGCTCTGTTCCCGCCTTTCACCGCTATTGAGACCGTGGCAAAAGAGGCGGAAAACTCAAAATTGATTGTGGGGGCGCAGGATGTTTTTTATGAACGGAAAGGCCCTTACACGGGGGAGGTTTCCTGTGAAATGCTTTCCAACCTCGGATGTGAGATGGTTATTGCGGGGCATTCTGAAAGACGGCATTTTTTCGGTGAGAGCGACGAGGTTGTGGCGGCCAAAACGAGGGCGGTTCTGAACAACGGCATGAGCGTTGTTCTGTGTGTGGGCGAGACTGAAAAACAAAGGTCGGACGGGGTTCAGAACGATGTCGTCCGGTCGCAGCTTGCGGCTTCACTTGCGGCGGTTGATTCTCAAAAAATAACGGTTGCATATGAGCCCGTCTGGGCAATTGGAACGGGAAGAAACGCCGGTCCCGAACAGATTGGAGACATGCACGCATTTATAAGAAAAGAGCTTTCAGTTCTTCTGGGGGAAACATCCGAACAGATACGCATCATATACGGCGGCAGCATAAACCCCTCAAATGCGGCGGAGATTTCCCGGACTGAAAATGTGGACGGCATGCTTGTCGGAACGGCAAGTCTTGAATTGGAATCGTTTGTTGGTATCATAGAAGGTTCGGTGGACTGAAAAATGGAAATTTTACTCCCTTTTCTTAAAGTGATTCACATCTGCGTCGCTCTGATAATGATAGCCGTCATTTTGATTCAGCCGGGCGGCAGCGATGAGCTGGGAACGGTATTTGGCGGCGGCGGGTCTTCGGATTCGGTCTTCGGAGCGAGCGGGGCGACGACTTTTCTGTCAAAAGCGACAAGGTTTATGGCGATAATTTTTGTTTCAACCTCGCTTCTGCTGGGGTATATTTCATTCAAGCAGTCGTCTTCATCCGTGTTTGACAGCCGCGTCATTGAGGCTCCCGCTGAAACGGTGGCTCCGGAAAAATAAAGCGGAAGTCGCGGTAAAAAATCAAAAAGGAGGTGTGTATATGCCATATGTAATAGCCGAGCCGTGCATTGATGTTAAAGACAAGTCGTGTGTTGAAGCGTGCCCCGTAGATTGCATATATGAAGGGGAGATGCAGCTTTATATTGAGCCGAACGAGTGCATTGACTGCGGAGCGTGTGTTGACCCATGCCCGGTTGACGCTATTTTCCATGAAGACGAAGTCCCTGAAAAATGGCAGAGGTTTATCAAAGAAAACAGCGATTTCTTTGAGGGTAAAGAAAATCTCACCCCCGCCACAAAAGACTGAAATTTCCGAATCGCTGAAGGAAAAAGCCCTCGGCATATTATCTTTTCTTGAAGACCGGTATCCGCGCGCACGGTGTCATTTGAATTACGGTTCCGCTTTTGAGCTGCTTATCGGATCAATTCTTTCAGCTCAGTGCACGGATAAAAGGGTGAACACAATCACTCCGGGGCTTTTCAGGAAATATCCCTTCCCCGAGAGCTTTGCCCGGGCCCGGCAGTCAAGTCTTGAAAAGGATATTTTCAGCGCGGGCTTCTATAAAAACAAAGCGAGATCCATAATCAAATGTTCGGATGTTATCGTGCGTGAATACGGCGGTCAGGTTCCCCGAACCATGGGCGAGCTTTCCTCTCTTCCGGGAATCGGCAGAAAAACCGCCAATGTTGTTCTTGGAAACTGGTTCGGAAAACCCGGAGTAATAGTTGACACTCATATAACGAGGCTTTCAAGGAGACTTGGAATGACCTCAGGAAAAACCGCCGAAGGCATAGAAAAAGACCTGATGGGCCTTGTGCCCTGCGAGAAATGGACATTTTTTTCCAATGCGCTCGGCGATCACGGCAGAGAGGTTTGCAAAGCTAAAAAGCCTCTTTGTCAGCAGTGCGGAGTTTACGACCTTTGTGTGTGGGAAGGGAAAGAATGAGCGGCGGTGAGAAAAATCAAAAAGGCCCGGCACAGGAGCTTATATCAATTCCCACAAAAGGCGGCAATGTAAACGCGCTTTTCTACAAATGCGGAGAAACTGAAGACAAAACAAAACCGATTGTAATCCATGTTCACGGGTTTCTCGGAAATTTTCTTGAGGGAAGTCAGAGATTTCTGCCTCCGGTTCTCGCAAGAGCCGGATATTCCTCTCTGGCAATTAACACCCGTCTTTCCAACTTCAGTCTGTTTTTCGGCTACGGAATGGTGGACAGCACAATTCCACAGATAGACGGTGTTATAAATTTTTTGCGCGAACTCGGTTATGAAAAAATCATAATATCCGGTTACAGCCTCGGCGGCTGCATAGCCGTCAGATATGTGTCGGTGAAACATGAGACCGGGGGCGCGGATTCTGTTTCAGGAATGATAGCCATAGCCACCCCGTATTCAATGCCGGACTCCGTAAGAAGAAGATGGGACAAATGGCAGAGCATTCCCTCTTATAACCAGATTTACGAGGAAGCCCGGGAAATTCTCGGAGATGACCCGATGAATTCATCCGAAGACCGCACTATCATAATACGTAAGGCTCGCGGAGACAGTTTCAGCCCTGAGCATTGCGAAATATACACTTACAAAACATGGTGGTTTCTCGCCGGTCCCGAAGCGGTGAGCACAAAAACCTACAAACAGATAGAAAACGTGAAGGTTCCGACGCTTCTGATACAGGGATGGGACGACAAGGTTGTATTCCCGAATGAAACGCATGACCTGTCTCAAAGGGCAATAGAGGCCGGAAACAACGATGTTTCGGCTTTTTTTCTCAACGCCGGGCACACGCTTGAAGGCAAGGAAGAAGAGCTCGGGGAAATTATCACAAACTGGATGCAGAGAAGAATAAAATAACCGATGTCTTTTCAACGGCGGCAGATTCTTCACTACAGCGCACGAGACGGTTTTGCCATTGATTCTCTTCTCACAACCCCCGGAGCCGCAAGCGAGTATGAGTTGCGGCGTATTCCGGTCATAATCAACATACACGGCGTGCTCGGCAACTTCCTTGCGCGCGGCACCCCGAAAATTTTCCCTTCTGTCATGCTTGAAAAGGGGCATTCAACATTTTCAATTAACACGAGAATGGCCTTTCTGGGTCAGATCACCGGAACGGGCATATTTCACAAGGCGGCGGATGATATTGAGTGTTCGGTTGAGATTTTGAAAGAGGAGGGTTTTGAGAACATCTACATACTCGGCTACAGCATGGGAGCAAACATAGCTGTTGACTATATGACAAAACGCCCGGACTCTCCAGTGAAGGGGCTGATACTTGAAGGGTGTTCGCCTTCTCTGCCGGACTCTCACAGGGCGCGGCTTGACAGATGGCAGAGCATTCCGAGCTACGAAGAAATCCACAGAAAGGCCAAATCGGTTTTGAAGCCCGACCCCGAAACTTCCAGAAACGACCAGGTTTTTGTGGTTTACAAAGCCTGGGGAAAATCTTTCAATCCTTCGGATGTTGAAATTTTCACTTATAAAACATGGTGGTTTATGAGAAGCCCCGATGCGGAACGTGCGAAAACCCGTGACATCATACATGACATCTCCGTGCCGGTGCTCTTCATCAACGGAGCCAATGATGACATAGTTTTCAGGGGTGAGCCTGAAAAATTGAAGGAGATTTTGAATAACGCTGGCAACCGCAAAGTGGAAATTGAATACATACCGGACGCGGGTCATGACTGTCTTGATAACCCGGAATATTCGGCGGACATTATAGACCGGTGGATAAGGAAAATTGAGGGATAGGCTTTGACAAGGATGAAGAACGGCTTTCCGTTTTGTTTTTAATTGTTAAAATATGTTGAAAAACTGTCTTTCATAATATATTTTCTTCGCCTCAATGGCGGATTTGCCATGAGACAGTTTTTATTTGGCTGAATATAAACGGACACCCCGATTTCGTCCGCTATGGTTACAAAGACTAAAACAAGCGTTTCAGCGAAAGTTCTTTCCGCTCACGGCATCAAGACTTCGGGACGGGTGATGGTCAACCTTTCCGTGCCCGAGCTCTATGAAGAGTCCATATCCAGAAATGAAGCGGAAATAGCATGCGGCGGCGGTCTTGTGGCCAATACGGGAAAGCACACCGGCCGTTCTCCGAACGACCGTTTCATAGTCAGGGATTCATACACAAAAGATTCGGTGAACTGGGGCAGGGTGAATCAGCCGCTGACCGCCGGCGCTTTTCAATCACTCTACCGGAAAGTTTCGGACTACCTTTCAGACAAGGATCTGTTTGTGAAAGACCTCGCAGTTTGCGCTCATCCGCAATACAAATCTTCAATCAGAGTAATAAATGAATTTGCGTGGCACAATATATTTGCGAACAACCTCTTCATCAGGCCGAAAGACGGGAGTTTTTCCGGTCAAAAGCCCGATTTTACCGTAATCTGTGCGCCCGGTTGCAAAGCAAATCCCTCCGAAGACGGCACAAACTCTGAAACTTTCATAATCCTGAATCTTAAAAAGAGGATTGCTCTCATAGGAGGAACCCGATACGCCGGGGAGATGAAAAAATCCATATTTACGTCACTGAACTTCCTTCTTCCCGAAAAGGGGGTTTTCCCGATGCACTGTTCGGCAAATGTCGGAGCAAAAGGCGATTCCGCTCTTTTCTTCGGTTTGTCCGGGA
This sequence comes from Thermodesulfobacteriota bacterium, assembly GCA_965198945.1. Taxonomy (GTDB): domain Bacteria; phylum Desulfobacterota_D; class UBA1144; order Nemesobacterales; family Mycalebacteriaceae; genus Mycalebacterium. The sequence goes on from CBDAQI010000012.1 coordinate 128,566, forward strand.
CGGGCAAAACCACCCTGTCCGCAGACCCCGAGCGCAAACTCATAGGAGACGATGAACACGGCTGGTTTGACGGCGGAGTGTTCAACTTTGAAGGCGGCTGCTATGCGAAGGCGATTCGTCTCAATCCCGAAACCGAGCCCGAAATCTATTCCGCATCCATGCGCTTCGGTTCAATACTTGAAAACGTTGATATTGACGAGAGGACCAAAAAGATAGATTTTGACAGCGCCAGATACACCGAGAACACAAGGGTTGCATACCAGATAGACTCTCTTCCTGAAATAGTGGAGAACGGAGCCGGGCCGGCCCCGAAAAATGTCTTCATGCTGACATATGATGCCTTCGGTGTTTTGCCTCCCATATCAAAACTGACCCCTAAACAGGCGATGAAATTCTTTCTTCTCGGATATACGGCAAAAGTTGCCGGTACCGAGCGCGGAGTCAGCGAGCCTCAAATGACTTTCAGTTCGTGTTTCGGCGCGCCGTTTCTGCCCCGTTCTCCGCATTTCTACGCAGACATGCTGGAAAAAAGAATGAAAAAAGCCGGGGCGAGAGTCTGGCTTCTGAACACCGGAATATCAGGAGGGCCCTACGGTGTCGGCAAAAGAATGCCTCTTCCTCAAACCAGAGCCATGGTCAAAGCCGCGCTTAACGGGACAATTGAGAAAGGCGGCTTCACTGAAGTTCCCGTTTTCGGACTCCGCGTTCCGAAGTTGTGTCCCGGGGTTCCGCAAAAACTGCTTCAGCCGAGAAAGTGCTGGAAAAGCGTCAAACAGTATGATTTGAAAGCCGCCGAGCTTCAGGAAAGATTTGAAAAGGAACTTCTCAATTACAAATAGTTTCTTTCAGCGGATTGGAAAGTTCCCCGCCGGGTTGTAGAATAGGTTTACGGTCTTCTTAAATGAGAGTCTACGCTCCCGAACAAAAAAGGCACATCCACAGTTTTCCGGTTTTTCTTCTATTTGTTTTTTCATTCATGCTCTCTGCCGGAGAGGCAAATGCGGCGGATGATTCTTCAATAAAAAAATCAATAGTGCGAATCCATGTTCAAAAAACCGTTCCGTCATACAAACAGCCGTGGATAGTCAACAACCCGTCTTCCGGATTCGGTTCGGGCTCCATAATTTCCGATTCTCATATCCTTACAAGCGCGCACGTGGTTTCCCACGGGACTTTTATTCAGGTCAGCAGATTCGGAGACCCGAATAAATACACTGCGGATTTGCTTTTTATTTCACACGAGGCCGACCTCGCAATTCTTACCGTCAAGAAAAAAGAGTTTTTCAAGGGAACAAAGCCGATTCAACTGAGCCGCAAACTTGTGCGCACGCAGGAAGAAGTCAGCGTCTACGGGTTTCCCATAGGCGGCGAGACTTTGAGCGTTACAAGGGGGATTGTGTCGCGCATTGAGCATGAGATTTACTCTCACAGCGTTTACAGGCTGATTATGGCTCAGGTGGACGCCCCGATCAATCCGGGAAACAGCGGCGGCCCGGTTATCGTAAACGGGGAAATTGTCGGTGTTGTAATACAGAAACTCGCGATGTCTGAAAATATCGGCTACATGGCTCCCACGCCCGTGATAGACCATTTTCTTGATGACATTAAAGACGGTTCATATGACGGATTCCCGGTTCTCGGCATCGTAACTCAGGTTACCCAGAATCCTGATTTAAGAGAGAAAAAACTTGCTTCCGATGATGACGGGGGGGTTCTTGTGACAAAGGTGGTTGCCGGTTCCCCGGCTGACGGCAGCATTGTGAGGGGTGATGTTATTGTTTCAATTGACGGCACGGAGATATTTTCAGACGGCACGGTTAATTTCAGGGACGGGGAAAGAACCAGTTTCTCTTATCTTATTGATTCACATCAGATAGGGGACAAAATCAAGGTCGGGGTTTTGAGAAACGGAGAGAAAATGGATTTTGAAATAACCCTGACAAAAGGTGTAGGAGAATTGCGGCTTGTTAACACAAACTATGATAATCCAAGCTATTACATATTTGCCGGCTGTATTTTTTCACCGCTGACTTTCAACTATTTGAGAGAATGGGGCCCAAGGTGGTTTGTGAATGCGCCCAGCACCCTGCTTTCAAAACTTGCCCAGAATGTCAGGGAGTTTCCCGAACAAGAGGTTGTCGTTCTTGTAAAAGTCCTGCCTTCGGAGGTTAACTACGGTTATCACGGAACGTTAAACTGGGTGCTGGAAAAAGTGAACGGAATCAAGATAAAAAATATGAAACATCTTGTAAGAGTTGTTGAGACCGAAGCGGCAAAGGGCGGGTTTGTAACCTTTGAAAATACATATGGGGAGGAGATTGTTTTTTCAGCGCGGAAAGCCGCGCAGAGCGGGGCTCCGCTTCTTGCCACTTATCAGATAAGCAAAGATAGGTCTCCCGACCTTGTGGTTCCCATTCTTGAATCCATAGAGTTTTAGCTCAAAACCTCAAACTCTCTGCCTTTGAGCACGTTCTTCAATTTTATAAACTTCAGATATTTTCTCTCTTTATAAAACCTTCCCCTTATGCTCAGCCTGTCTCCTTTTTTCAGGGTGTCATGGGTTCCCCTTAAATAAACAAGCATTACGGTGCCGCCGCCGTCCGCTCCTTTCATTTTGAATACTGTGTAGTCTTTTCCTTTGAAACGTCTCGTTTCCACCTCTGATGATATGTTTCCCTCAGTCTTTATAACCTTTCTGTGGTAAACGTCCGCGTTGTCAGTTACATGATCCACCGAAAGCGGGGTTTCATCAGTTTTTTTCTCCTCCGCATCCGGGGCGGTGGTTCCGAAAACGGAAAACATCAAGACAAGGGCGGGGAATAAAAGAAACGGTTTTTTTGTTTTCATCTTTTTTTGCCTTGCGTTGTTCCGGTCATTGTGCGCGGGTCAAGCAGCGCGTCAAGTTCTTTGCGGGGCAGAATTTCTCCGCTTTCAGCCGTCTCCCTGACGGTTTGATTTTTTTGATAAGCTTCTTTGGCAATCGCGGCGGCCGCGTCATATCCTATGACGAGAGCCAGGCTTGTGCACATTGCGAGGCTTTTTTCCACGGTTTCCCGGCACCTGTCTTTGTTTGCCTCCATGCCGTCCACACATTTTTCGGCAAACGCGCCGCACGCTCCGGACAGCAGTGAAATTGAGCTCAGAAGGTTGTTTGCAATCATTGTCATCATAACGTTCAGTTCGAAATTTCCGCTCTGGCCGCCGATTGTTATGGCCGTGTCGTTGCCGATTACCTGTGCGCAGACCTGAGTGAGGGATTCAGCCATAACGGGGTTGACTTTGCCCGGCATGATGGATGAGCCCGGCTGAACCGCCGGAAGGTTGATTTCCCCGAAACCGCAGCGGGGCCCGCTGCCGAGCCAGCGTATGTCATTTGCGATTTTCATAAGACTCACCGCCAGAGTTTTCAGCGAGCCGCTCATCTCCACCGCCGCGTCTTTGGCCCCCTGAGCCTCAAAATGGTTTTTTGCCTCAACAAAACGCGTTCCCGCGAGGCGGCTTATGCGTGCGGCGGTTTTTGAGCCGAATTTTTTGTGAGTGTTGATTCCCGTTCCCACGGCCGTGCCGCCGAGCGCGAGTTCTCTGAGACCTTCGCACGATGACTTGATGTCGCGCGTTCTCTGGGAAACCATCGCGGCATACCCGCCGAATTCCTGTCCCAGAGTTATGGGGGTCGCATCCTGAAGATGGGTTCTTCCTATTTTTACGATTGCCCCGAAGGCGCGCGATTTGCGAGCGAGCGATTTCTGAAGTTTGGCGAGCGCGGGCAGCAGATTTTTCTGTATGCCGATCACCGCCGCAATGTGGATCGCCGAAGGGATTACGTCGTTGCTTGACTGTCCCATATTTACATGATCATTCGGATGAACGGGCGATTTGTCTCCGATTTTGCCGCCCAGAATCTCGTTGGCTCTGCTTGCCATCACCTCATTGGCGTTCATGTTGGTTGAAGTTCCCGAACCGGTCTGAAAAACATCCACTACAAAGTGTTCGTTTAGTTTGCCGTCCACCACATCTTTTGCGGCTTTTTCAATCGCCTTGCCCTCTTTTTTGCCAAGCAGACCCAGTTCCATGTTTGTCTGTGCCGCCGCGAGTTTTATCATTCCGACCGCGGCCGTAAATGTGTCGGGAAGAGTCTCACCGCTTATTGGAAAATTCTGCACCGCTCTTGCCGTCTGCGCTCCGTAGTAAGCGTCCGCGGGAACGCTCATTTCTCCCATTGAGTCCGATTCTATTCTTGTTTTCCGGTTCATTAAATGTTCCCCCGTGCGCAAGCCGCGCCGCATAAGGCCGTAGATTACTGGAATGTGTGCCGCGCCGCAACACTTAGAGGAGCCTGGGCTCTTGACAGTCGCCGTTTGGAAATTACATTACTCATCATCACAAATACGGAGGATATTGATGCCTGAAGATAATGTTATTGAACTGAAAGATTCTGTTTTTGAAAGCGAAGTTATTAAGAGTGATATTCCCGTGCTTGTTGATTTCTGGGCTCCGTGGTGTGGTCCCTGCAAGGCAATCGCGCCGTCGGTCAGCAGAATATCCGAAGATTTTGCTGGCAGAGTAAAAGTTGGAAAAGTCAATGTGGATGAGAATCAGCAGACTTCCGTTCAATTTGGAATCAGAAGCATCCCCACTTTGCTTCTTTTCAAGAACGGTGAGATTTTTGACCAGATAATAGGCGCGGTTTCACACGGTGACCTTGAGCAGTTTGTTAACAAGGCGCTTTAATTCACAAGGTTAGAACGGGATGGGAAGATACATAATGCTCAGCTCTTTGACTGACGAAGGGCGCAAAACGGTTAAAATGCGCCCCGAAAGAATCAAAGAGGTTAACAAGGAAATAGAGAAAATGGGGGCTAAGGTTATCGCTCAATACGCCGTGCTGGGTCTTTATGACTTTGTAAACATTATTGAGGCTCCGGACAATGAAACAATAACAAGGATCTCAATTGAACTGGGTTCGCGGGGCACGGTTCAGCTTCTTACCCTCTCGGCAATCACGATTGACAGTCTTGAAGAGAAACTTTCATGACGCCCCGCATTTGAAGCGTTTTTCAGAATCGCACCTGAAGTTCCGCGATAACGGTTTTTGCTATGTTGTCGCCGTCGGCGCCCGAAAAGGGTATCTGCAAAGCCACGGAAGGGGATATGAAGTTGCCGAAGCGGATTCCCGAAGTGAAGTAAGCGTTATTCTCAGCTCCTTTTTTCAGTGAGAAAAACCTCTTGCCCAAAATCTCCGCCGACACTTTTGTCTTGATGCTAAGGGGAAGCCGCATACTGAGAGCGGCTCCGTATTCCAGTATTGTTTCAGATTCGTCTCCCTCAAGGGCTTCGGCTTTTTTCATAAGAGTAAATCCCGCTTTTGTCTCAAGCGAGATAAATTTCAAATTCACACCGGAACCGATAAACGGAGTGAAAGCGTAGGCATCATTGAGGTAAACGGGAAGCTCCCGTCTGTAGAGGGATTTTATCTTCTCAAGTCGTTTTACATTATCTTTATAGATTGTCGGCAGATGGGACTCGAATCCCAGAGAAACCCAGTATGAAGGCGTTTTGACAACCGCAATTTTCCCTCCGAGCTGGAAGTTGGAAAGCTCATATCCGTCTCCGGGCACTCCTCCCGGAAGGTTGTTGACTCCGGACTGATTGAATATCACATACAAGCTTTTCCGGTAGTCTAGCGTAGGCATCTCAGCCCTCAGATTGTAGATGATAATCTGCCCGCCGCCGTTTTTGAGTCCCGAAACCTCAATCCGGGCTCCGGCGTATCCTTCCGGCAGCGCTGATATGAAAGAGTGCGGGTCGGACTTTTCAATGGAGAGGTTTTTCCACGGAACATGTGATATGTCAAAACTCTGTGTGTATTCAAAACTGCCCTGAAGCGGATTTATCAGCGCGACTCTCCTGTCATTCACAAAGTTTCTCATCGGGTTTGCCAGATGGGCGAGGACGGTGGTTACGGGATGTTCAAATTTGATCAGAAAATCCGATATGTTTTCCGCCGCAAAGCCAACCGCGGTGCCGAACACGGGAGTGGAAATAAGATCGGGCAGAGAAGGGGTCTCAACAAGACCCTCAACCGTGTATTCAAAAATGGCGCTTTGAAAAGCCGAACCGAAAGCGGAGCCCCAGAATCCGTATCCCATCTCCCGGTAATAAAGATAGGAAATATAGCCCGCGAACGGGTGCACAATATAGTTTGTGAAAAACTCATCCCCGTCATCACTTTCCGGCTTTTTTGTTATGTTGTCCCACCATTTGGACAGCGATGTGTCGTATATCCTTTCATTTTTGTTACGCACATAGAAAAACCTGAAAGCCCATATTGAGCCGTAATAGATGCCGCTGTCTTTCAAAAACTGACTGCTTAATACTTTTTTCGTCTCTGCGGGCGGTGTCTCCGTCTCCGCCGCGGCTCCGGGGGAAAGCACGGCTGCGAGTCCGAAAAACAAGGCGGCGGCGAAAAATGATTTTCTTTTTCCGGAAACCATCTCAGTTTTCCAAACCTTGTTTTTGCCGCCGTTTCTCATAAACAAAAGAAAGGATTTTTGAAACTCTTTTTTCCCATGTGTATTCACGGACTTTTTCGCGGGAGCGTCTGGCGATTCTGCGCGAAAAATCAGGGTCATCAAGACAGCGGCGAACCGCCTTTGCAAAACCCGCAAAGTCTCCGGGGGCGGCCATCACTGAGTCTTGCCCGTCTTTCAGTATTTCAAGCACTGTGGGAATCGCCGTTGCCGCTATCGGTTTTGCCGCCGCCATATATTCAAAAAGTTTTATCGGAGAAGTAAAATCTGCGGCTCTGGTTCCCCCTTTTATTGTTATGCATTTCGTATAAGGAAGAGCGAGAACATCAGAAGCAAGCAGATAAAGAGGGACTTCTGAGTGCGGGACAAAACCTTTTACCAAAAAGTTATCAAGACCTTTTTCCCGTGCCGCCTCAATATGGGGCGCATTGTCACCTTCTCTTCCTCCCACCACAAGAAAAAGCGCATCTCTCATTTCAGCGGCAAGCTCAACAAGGGTTTCAATTCCTCTGCCCGGATATGTGTTGCCGCAATAGCACACAATTTTTTTATCCGCAGGAAGGTTCAGCTGTTTTCTGATCTCCGTGCGGGGCGGCCGGTTTTCAAAATCTCCGGTTGCGGCTCCGTTGTGAGCCACAACGGTTTTGCCGTCATCAAGTCCGCCCCGGAGGTATATCTTGCGCAGTCCGTCGCTGTTGAATGAGACGGCGTCAAGGAATGCCGAATTTTGAAAAGATTGAAAAAGCAGTCTTGCGGCGCGGTTCACCGGAGGGTGATGGGCGTCATAAACGGTTGAAATGCCTGACTTTATCAAAATGGAGGCGCAGATCAGGTTCCGGGTCAAAACAAAGTCAAAATTCTTTCTGTTTAATAAAGCGTAGAGAGCGGAGCAGATGCCGTGAGCAATTTGCCTTCCCGTGTATTTTGTGAGCGGGAGGGATTTGAGTTTGAACGGTTTTCGCACTCCGTAGTATTCAAAAATGTCCTTTTTGGCAAAACGCCCCGGAAAGACGGCTTCAAAATCAATCCCCAGTTTGTCAAGAGCTTTGCACATCTCAACGGCATGAACTCCGTAAGCGCCTTCTGAGAAAAGTTCGGGGCTGGCTATGTAGCAAACCCGGTCTGAATTTGAAGTTTCGCGCATTGAATGAAAAGGATGGAAAAATTGGCGCCTCTTGGATTTTACCGCTATAATCAAAAGCGGTCAAACCGTCTTTAGGGTCGGACAGTCCCCTTTCTGCCAGATGTCAAAAACCGGCGTTAAATCCATCAAAGGCTTTGTTGATATTCTTCCCGAACGCGGGCTTTTATGGAATTTTATTGAACGGACCGCAGCGAGGGTGTTTGAGCTTTACGGTTTTTCTCAAATAAGAACGCCCGTTCTTGAATTCACCGGTCTTTACTCAAGGGGGGTAGGAGAATCAACCGATATTGTGGAAAAAGAGATGTATTCTTTCCGCGACAGAGACGGGTCTGAAATCACACTCCGCCCTGAGGGAACGGCCGGAGTTGCGAGAGCTTTTATTGAAAACTCTCTGCACAAATCCGCCCGTGTTCACAAACTTTACTATTCGGGTGAGATGTTCAGGCATGAGAGGCCGCAGAAGGGAAGGATGAGGGAATTTCATCAGATAGGAGCCGAATTTTTCGGTTCCGACTCCGCTTCGGCCGATTCCGAGGTTATTGCGATGCTGTGGCATTTTTTCACCGAGGCGGGCATTGCGGAGGGTCTGGAGCTGGAAATAAACTCCATGGGAACCCCCGATGACAGAAACAGTTTCATGAAGGCTTTAACCGAGTTTCTGGAGCCCGTTTCGGACAAACTGTGCGGTGACTGCCTGAAAAGAGTGCGAAAAAATCCGCTCAGGGTTATTGACTGCAAAAAAAGTGAATGCTCGGAGGCGCTGGAAGGCGCTCCGTCAATAGCCAGATTTCTTTCCCCTGAGAGCAGTCTCCATTTTGACGAAGTCAAAAAGCGGCTCCGTGCTCTGTCGGTTCCGTTCACCGTGAATGAAAAAACGGTCAGAGGACTTGACTACTACACGCGCACGGTTTTTGAGGTGAAAGCCCGTGAGGGTCTCGGTGCGCAAAACACTGTTGCCGCGGGAGGCAGGTATGATTTGCTGGTTGAGACTCTCGGAGGCTCGCCGACTCCGGCGACGGGGTTTGCAATCGGGGTTGAGAGGGCGGCCCTTTTGCTTGAAAAAGCCCGGTCGGTGCCCGCGGCTCACGAAGCGGAGGTTTTTGTGGGCTGGCTTGGCAGCGAGGGTTTTGATGTCGCGTTTGCGCTGTCAGCCGGTTTGAGAAAGCTCGGCGTTAAAGCATGGGTTGAACACTCTGAATCCTCAATCAGAAGCCAGATGAAGAAGGCGGACAAAATGGGGTCGCCGTTTATGGCGATTGTAGGCCCGGATGAGGCCGGTAAAGGGCTTGTTAAAATCAGAAATATGAAAACCGGAGAGGAAAAAAATCTGCCTTCCGCGGGAGCCGCGGATGAGATTTCCAAGTTTGCGGAGTTCGCCGCCGGAGTTTGAAAATGCCTTTCAGAAACATTCATTACGGCTGGATTATTGTTGTCGCGGCATTCTTTCTCATATTTCTTGACGGCCTTCTTCTCTATACCTTTGGCGTTTTCAAACCGTATTTGAGCGAAACGGTGCGTCTTACGGAGACGGCTGTCGCGTCAATTTTTTCTCTGCGCTGCGTTACCCTTGCCATATCAATGCCGATTGCCGGCAAGCTTGCCGAAAAATACAGACCCAGATACCTGATTGTTGCCGGCGGGGTGATTGCGTCTCTCGGTGTTTTTCTTTCCGGATACGCTGACAGCCTTTTTGAACTCTATTTTTACTACGGTTTTATGGTGGGTCTCGGAGACGGCGCGTTTTACACTCTTCCGGTGGCAATAATAAGCAGGTGGTTCAAAAAGAACAGGGCGCTTGCAATCGGCATAGCCACAACCGGCCTGCCCGTAAGCGGTTTTGTTCTCTCGCCTTTGAGCGCATGGCTGATTCATTCCTTTGGCCTGAGGGAAGCCTTTTTTGTGGTGGCGGCGATGATAATGGCCATCTCGCTCTGCGGGCTTCTTTTAAGAAAAGATCCCGCTGAAATGCGACAGGTTCCGGTCGGGGGGAACTCAGGAGGCGCCGCGCCGGACCTTGACGCCGGAAGCACAAGAGCGATGGACGCGATTCGCCACCGTGATTTCTGGATACTGTATTTTGTTTTCTGGGCGGGTTTTAATACATTCCTTATAGTGGTTATAAACCTGTATCATTTTTCACTGGACTCCGGGCTTGGTTCTTATACGGCGCTCAACTTCGGTTTGTTTTCAATGAAAACCACAAAGGCGGCGATTCCTCCGGCTTTAATTGGTGTGGGCAGTGTTTTCGGGCGAATATTCTTTTCGGGATATGTGCTGAGGTTTTTTCAGGAAAAAAGGGTTTTGCTAATCTGTTACGCTTTTCAGGCGGCGTCGGTTCTGCTGGTTCTCTTTTTTGCAGCCGAATGGGCGTTTTATCTTTTCGGATTTCTTTTCGGATTTTTCTACAGCGGGTGGGTTCCAATCTTCCCGATAGTTCTCGGAAATCTCTATGGGCTGAAAGAACTCGGAGCCATATTCGGATTTTTCGGCAGCGGTTTTTCTCTTGCCGCATTCACCGGGCCAATAACCGCCGGACTGCTTCGCGACAGTCTCGGGGGCTATGTCCCCATGTTTGTGGCGGCGGTTGTTTTCTGTCTGTTCGCCGCAGCGATGACTTTTCTTATAAGACCGGTTCCTCAGAAAAACCCTATGGGGGAGGGCGCATAGCATGTTCGGCATAGGTCTCGGAGAGATGCTTGTCGTGTGTTTGGTGGGGCTCTTTTTTTTCGGTCCCGATGATTTTGTTAAACTTGCGCGCTTCGCGGCGAGGGGTTTGAGAGAGTTCAGGGTTTTCAAACAGGAGATAAAAGACGGTCTGGAAAAATTTGACGGTTCTCCGCCGCACACCTCTTCACGCCTTAACCGCGAGGGCGGTGGCCCGCCATTTGAAAGCGGCAAACAGAAAGAAAACATTTAGCGGGGGCCGCTCAACCGATCGCAGTTACAAGCAAGCTCGAAGCTTTCAAACCTCTAAAAGTTCAAATTCAAGCTTCCGCCGCCTTGTTTTGAGTCTGCGGAGTCAAAACCGGAGAATCCAAACCTTCCGGTAACAAAGACGGCAATTTTTTCAGTCTCGGCAACTTTTACCCCGATTCCTGTGGCAAAAGCCGTTTCGCTATCCGAGTATCCGACTCCCGCTGAAACTGAAAATCTCTTGTCGCCATGCGAAAGCAGGTTGAGAGATGAAAGTGCCGAAGATACTGCAAGTCCTCGTTTAATTTTTGTGTCCAGCGCGCTGATTTTCCCTTCCGTGCTCTGAACACTTTTTTGGAGGTCTTCCTGCAATTGCGTAACATCGTCTTGAATCTCCTTAACGCTGCTTCGAATTTCTGTAACACTGCTTTCAATTCGGTTGACTTTGGTGTCAAATCCGGGGGCAATGACGTACTGCCCGTCTTCAATCGGATCCCCCTCCGCTATTATCATCAGTGATTGAAGCGCCATAAGTTCTCCGTTTTTCTTTACACCAACAAGCCTTTCTTCGTCCTCCGGCGCGTCGGGTGATGTGTCGGCAAGAGGCTGCACAACAACTTTTTGGTTTGTGTCGCCGATAATCACCTGATTCTCCTCGGTTGTGGAAACTCCCGAACCTATCGCTATTGAGTTTTCATGCATCGCGGTTGTTTTCTGGCCTATTGCCACCGCCTTTAATTGAATCGCCGCGGAATTCTGCCCGATTGCCACGGCTGCTCTGCAGCCCGGTATTTTCGTTCCGTCTTCTTCGGCACAGGCCCCTTGCCCCCTTCGCCTATCGCAACACTGTGTGAACCGTTGACATGAGTGTTGTCTCCTATGGCGATGCTGTGATCCGCTCCGACAATGCTTCTTCTTCCTATTGCCGTGTCTCTGGGCCCGACGACTCTTGCGCCATCGCCGATTTGGACTTGAGATCTCGCACCACCACCATTACTTGTAAGTCCTTGCTGCTGTAGTTCTTCTATCGCTTCCCAAACTGTGCCTTGATGTTCATCATCTCTTTCACCAACCGATGAAATGATTTCTCTCTCTTCGTTTGTCAAAGCCTCTGCCTCATCCAATAAACCTCTTCGGAGAGCTGCCTGTGCCTCGGGGCTTATGTCTTGAAGAGTAATAGTTCCATCCAATATCTTTTCGTTTGTTACCGAATCGTTTGCCAGCGCCTGTCTTCCAACGGTGCCCGCCTGCAGGAAGCTGCCCGGCAGTCCGCCCGCCCGCAGATAGTCCCAGACTGTTTGTCCAACACCACCGGGTCTGGTTCCTAGTGTTGCCACTGATGTGGCTTGCTCGCGGGACAACAGAGACTCATTTGCAAAAGCGGTTTTAACCTCATCTGATATGTCCGCAAGGGTTATGGTTTGATCCACTATTTTTGCGCTTGTTATACTGTCATTTTCCAGTTTGTCTCCGGTCACACTTGCGTCAACCAGAAAGCTCCCTGGCAGGTCGGTTGCGCGGGTCAATTCTCCCGATGCGTCCACGCTGACAAGACCTTCGCCGCCGCCACCGGCGGCAAGGGATGGAACGAAAACTCTATGAGCGGTCGTTCCGAGAACTATCTGGTTATCCAGTGTCGCTTTCGCACTCGCACCCAAAGCCACCGAGCTGGTTCCGGATGCATTTGCCTGCGCACCCACAGCCGTTGACGCTTCACCGGACGCCAAAGCCTGCTCACCCAAGGCGGTTGATTGTATACCGGAAGCGTTGGCTCCCTCTCCAATCGCAACAGATCCCGTGTTTGCAAAAGCTTCGGTGTCAGACATATTGGCTATTTTTATAAACCTTGCAAACTGGGCCGTTGTAACGCCGCCTCCGCTCCCTCCGCCACTTCCAAGCGCCTGCCTTGCCGCAAGCGAAATATCCCTAAGTTCTATGGTCTCATCCGCTATCTTCTCACTCGTTACGGCATCGTCCGAAAGCTTGGGACCTGTTACTGCACCGTCTGCAATCACACGAGTGATTACAGCACCATCTGCCAGATAGCCGCTTGAGAGCCGGTTTATGCGGCTGAGGTCGCCTTCAGCTTCCACACTCACAAGACCGTCTCCGGAACCGTCAGAAAGATGCGGAACTCTAACCCTGTGGTCTGATGTACCGAGAACTATCTGATTATCCTGTGTCGCTTGAGCGCCCGCGCCTATTGCTATTGAATTATCAGCAATCGCAGCGGCTCTGTGCCCCAGAGCCGTTGAATTAATTCCACTCGCTCGCGCAAATGAACCCACGGCCGCTGAATTGGAAGCAGTCGCTTGTGCTGCCACCCCCAGAGCCGTTGAGTTGGAAGCGCCCGCGTTTGCACTTGCTCCCACGGCCGTTGAATGGGCCGCAGTCGCTCGCGCTCCCGCGCCCAGAGCCGTTGACTTCATAGAGTTCGCTTCTGCACTCCGGCCAAAAGCCGATGAGTTTTCCGCAGCCGCATTCGCAGAAAAACCCACTGCCGTTGCAACTTTTCCACTTGCCTTTGCCCTTGCGCCAAGAGCCATGCTGTCAATTCCTTCTGCTCTCGCAAGTTGGCCGAAGGCGGACGCATTTTGGGCCCGTGCACTCGTGTAGCTGCCCACAGCTGTTGAACTTTTGCCGTCCGCGACTGTGGCGAAACCCAAAGCTATCGCTTCGTCCCCGCGCGCACGTGTGCCTTCTACACCTAAAACGGTTGATCTGTTTCCGGCCGCCTCCGCCTGAAAGCCTAAAGCTATTGCCGAATCTCCCCTCGCAGAAACGCCACTGCCTATGGCCGTGGAGTGTTCCCCTTCCGCATTGGCGGAGAATCCAATAGCAGTTGCTCTGAAATTTGATGCGTTTGCACTGTCACCCAAAGCGGTTGAGCTTTCAGCAGTCGCTCTTGTTTCAGTTCCCACAGCAGTTGATTTTTCTCCGATTGCATTTGCATCCGCGCCTAATGCGGTTGATTCTTCCCCTCTCGCTTTTGCATCAATGCCCACAGCAATTGAATAATGGCCTCTCGCTTTTGATGACGAACCTATGGCTATTGCATCATCTCCGGACGCTGATGCGTCTACTCTCACATCTTCTTCATCAGTGTTGATTTTTATAAATCTTGCAAGTGGTGAAGCCTGAAGTTCCTCCTTTGCCATCTGTGAAATGTCGGCAAGCTCTATGGTGCCGTCTAATATTTTTTCGCTTGTTACCGAATCGGTTGCCAGCGCCTGTCTTCCAACCGTGCCCGCCTGCAGGAAACTGCCCGGCAGACTGTCCGCCTGCAGATAGTCCCAGACTGTTTGCCCGGCAGAAGCACCGGGTCTGGTTCCGAGGGTTGCCACTGATGTAGCTTCATCGCGGGACAACAGAGACTCATTTGCAAAAGCGGTTTTAACCTCCTCTGATATGTCCGCAAGGGCTATGGTTCTGTCTTCTATCTTTGCGCTTGTTACGGAACTGTCTGCCAGTTTATCTTCTGTCACGGCGAGGTCCCGGATTTTATCCGTGGATACACTGTCCGCCGCCAGTTTGGGTTCTGTCACGGCGTCATTTTCCAGATAGTCGCTTGAGAGCTGGTTTACGCGGTCGAGGTCGCCTTCAGCATCCACACTCACAAGACCTCTTCCGACGCCGGAAAGGTGAGGAACTCTAACCCTGTGGTCTGCCGTTCCGAGAACTATCTGATTGTCCATTGTCGCTTCCGCGCCCACGCCCAGAGCAACTGAACTGGCCCCGGAGGCATTTGCGCCCGTTCCCAGAGCCAGGCTGTCAATTCCGGTCGCCTGTGCGACCCGGCCGAAAGCCGATGCATTTTGAGCGGCCGCATTTGTAAAAACACCCACGGCCGTTGCCGCCACACCGACCGCATTCGCGGTGGCTCCCACTGCCGTTGCCGCCTGGGCGGTTGCAAGAGATCCCTGACCCAAGGCTGTTGTGCTTAACTGGGTGGCTGCCGCCTTGGCTCCCAGGGCGGTGGCCGCCTGTCCGTATGCATTTGCGCCCGCGCCCACCGCTGTTGCGCTTTGGGCTTTTGCATTTGCGCCCGCGCCCAGAGCCGTTGCGCTTGCAGCAGTTGCATTTGCCAGCACACCCACCGCCGTTGCACTTTGAGCAGTTGCATTTGCAAGAAATCCCACCGCCGTTGCAGCGTCGGCGCTTGCCTGAGCCGAGTCGCCCACCGCCGTTGCGCTTTCACCTGACGCCACAGAGCTTTTCCCTACCGCCGTTGCGCTTAAACTGGATGCTTCTGCGGCGCCTCCCAGCGCTGTTGAACTTCTGCCGGAAGCGTTTGCCAGCACACCCATGCTTATGGCAGAATTGGCCAGAGCGGTCGCTTCATAACCCACGGCGGCTGAATTTATACCCGCCGCGTTTGCCGCTTCTCCTATTGCAATAGACCTCGTGTTTGCGAACGCTTCGGTGTCTGATGCGTTGGATATTTTTATAAATCTCGCAAACGGAATTTTATCTAATACGCCCTGTTGCTGAAGAAAACTGCCGGGAATTCCATCTGTTCTCAGATAGCCCCAAACCGTTCCGGTTTCACCTACCGGTCTGGTTCCAATGGTTCTCACTGATGCAAGTTCAGCGGGAGTCAGCTCCGGCGCATTTGAAAAGGCGGCCTTGACATCATCGGAGATGTCAACAAGCGCTATGGTTTTGTCAACTATTTTTACGCTTGTTACGGATCTGTCCGCCAGTTTTGCTTCTGTCACGGCGAAATTTTGAATTTTTCCTGTGGATACACTTCCGGTTGCAAGCGCGCGTGTGGAGACGGACATGTCTCCGAGTTTTGTTTCAGTCACGCTGCCGGCCATAATCGCGCGTTCCGTCACACTGTCATTGGCAAGCTTCGGCCCGGTCACGCTTCTGGCGGCCAGGTATTTGCTTGTCAACTGTTCTAATCTGGTAAGCCGTCCCTCGCTGCTTAAGCCCACAAGCCCGTCATCTGTGCCCGAATTGTCTCTGAGATTCGGAACCAGAACTGTGTGAGTGGCCGTTCCGAGTACTATCTGGTCGTCCGCGGTCGTCCGCGCGCCGTAGCCGATTGCCACTGAACGCAGATGGGAAGCGGAAGCGTTTCGTCCAATCGCTACGGCGCCAAGACTTGTAGCGCTTGCGTTGAATCCGAGCGCCACCGCATGATCGGCCGAAGTGGTTGAATGTGTTCCCACGGACACACTGTCAGCGCCGTAGCCGTTTGCTCCCTCACCGAGAGCCGTTGAATGGTCTCCTGCCGCACGCGCGCCGCGACCAAGAGCCGTTGAGTCTTCTCCGGAGGCGTGGGCAGACTCGCCCACAGCCGTTGCTCTGGCGGCTGCTGCCTGAGCAAGCCTTCCCACGGCAGTTGCAGAATCTCTACTGGCTAAGGCTTGGAAACCGATGGCAGTTGTCCGAGTATTTTCCGCTCTCGCCCCCCTACCCAGGCATAGCGCCTCAATGTTATGCACTTGACATGTTACAACATTATTAGGCTGTTGCTGCCGAAGTTGCCCCTCCGCGCTGTTTGCGGAAAACAAAACCGCAAATAAAAAGATTGAGAGCGGTCGGAAAAGTTTTTTTTGAATATTGATATTATGAGATTCAATCATAAAAATACTCCTTTGTTTCAAGCCAATCCAAAATGTAATCAAATTCAGTAAACACAGGTGATTTTAATTACTTTATTCTGCTATTGAAATAGTTAATTTAGTAAGTTAGCCGTCTTATTAATTGTTGCCGTCTGTCCTCTCTGATACGTTTTCGCCTTGTCTTTCCCATGCCACCCCATTTCAAACGGCGGAAAAAACCGGAAGGAACAGAGTTGTCATTATAAGGCACGGAACTGAAAGTTGAAAACGGCTTTAGCCTGATACGGCCCGCCGGGCGCGTCGGCGATCAAATTCCTCACTTTTTATCACCATCCTCTCCCTGAGTAATCATTGCTCAGTGCAGACAGTATCGCTTCCCGTCATTTTCGCATAAGCTTGTCTCCATGAAAGCATGTCCCCATGAAAATGGGGATGGGGGTGGGAAAGGGGACGGCGGAGGCAGCGTCCGGAAATCAGACGGTATTCACCCATCTTCCATTACAAGAGTGTTTTTCGTATAATTCAGTGATTAAAGGCAAATGGATCCCATTTCACAAGCAGTGCTCGGCGCCGCGGCGGCGCAAAACATAGCAGTGCGGCAAAAACATCTTGGGCTTGCGGCTCTGCTCGGCGCTTTGTCAGCAATGGCGCCGGATTTGGACATTTTAATCAGTTCCTCCGAAGACCCTTTGCTGTCCATGGAGTATCATCGCCATTTCACACACTCGCTGATATTCATTCCCGCGGGCGGGGCGGTCTGCGCCTTGCTTCTTCATCCCATTGCAAGGCGGCTCTCTGAAAATGGCATCTCTGCGCGCCGGACCTTTCTCTATTGTATTGCCGGTTATGCAACCCACCCGTTTCTGGATGCCTGCACCTCATATGGAACTCAGTTGTTGTGGCCGTTCTCAGATATGAGGGTTGCCTGGGGAAACATTTCAATAGTTGACCCTTTGTTCACAATACCCCTGGTTTTTCTGGTAATTGCCGCTTCCTTCTCAAAGATGGGCTATGCGCGCGCGGCGGCTGTTTGGGCGGCGGTGTATTTATGCTTCGGTTTTGTTCAAAAGGAACGCGCCGAAGCGGCCGTGCTTGGAATGGCTTCGGGACTCGGAGATAAACCGGAGAAAGTTTTCTCAACACCGCGACTTGGGAACATGTTTCTGTGGCGAGTTATTTATGAAAAAGAGGGGGGATTTCAAACAAATACGGTGCGGGTTGTGAGAGACAGCACGGCAGTTACGAGCGGCCGTGTGGAAAAAACGATTGTTGCACGCGACTTTCCATGGTTGTGGCCGGATTCTCAGCAGGCGCGCGACCTTGAAAGATTCCGCTGGTTTTCCGGAGGCTTTATCGCATCTCACCCGGACTATCCGGACAGTGTAATAGATGTGCGCTATTCGGCTCCGCCGCAAAAAACCGTGCCGCTCCGTATTATAAGCCTTAACCCCCGGGCGGCGCCCGGCGAGCATGTCCAATACAGATGGGTAAGATTTGAAAATTTCACTGTGCGGGAAATAATCTCGGAGTGGTGGAAGACAATAACGGGAAAGCGCCCGCCGGAGGAAGAAATGCATCTTCAAATCGGCGCGGAAAACAAAAAAACCGCGCCCGTGTTAAAATAGCGGAATGAAATTCTGCACCGCCATAAACTGTATGGACGGAAGAGCTCAGTTGCCCGTCATTGACTATCTGAAAAAACGGTTCGGCGCCGATTATGTTGACTGTGTAACCGAGGCCGGGCAAGACTTGATTGTGTCTGAGCATGACCCCAGGCGTATTGAAGCGACTCTCAGGTGTGTTCAAATCTCAGTTGACAGACACGGGTCAACACAAATTGCAATCGCCGGGCATCACGACTGCGCGGGAAATCCGGTTTCGGAAGAAAAGCATATGGAACATATAAGAGAAGCGGTGCGGTTTTTAAGAACACATTTTGCCGGCAAGGAAATCATCGGTCTGTGGGTTGATGAAAACTGGGAAGTAAAAGAAGTTGCATGAGGGAAAAACAAGGCGCTTAACCGCTAAGAGCGAAGGCGGAATCAGTTCTGCTGTTTCTTTAAAAAAATCAAGACTGGGAAACCCCTTGTCATTTCCGCGAAAGCCTGTTCTCGTGGAAACGGGGCGGGAATCAAGAATAGTGATGAGAATGCCTTTCTTTCCAGTCATTCCCATCTTTTCCGTCATTCCCACGAAAGTGGGAATCCGGCATGACTATGAGAATGCCTTTTTGACACCGGAGCAGCAGCAAGCCCTTTTATCTCTGGGTCAGAGACCGGGAGATCTGGAAGAAACCACTGTTTGGGAAGCCATACAGGAACTGAGAGATGAGGGCCTTGTAAGCGATGGCATGGGTTCCTGGGGCCAACTCCAAATCGGTGAAAATGCGGCTTCACAACCGGGAAGTCTTTCACTGGGGAAAAGCAGTGTTGTCGGAGCGGAGAGAGGCACGGCCGTAGGAGACAACACTTTTGTCAACGGTTCGGAAAGTGTCGCAATAGGGCAGGGAGCGCGAGCCTGTGCCGCTGAAGAAGGAGGTGAAATTCCGGGTTGCAGGGCGGCAATAGCTCTTGGACAAAACGCTGCGGCTATTCAGTTAAAGGCAATAGCGATAGGCCAGGAAACAACTGCGATGCACGAAAACTCAATAGCGATAGGTTCGTGCGTTTCCACAACCGCGGACAACCAGGTTATTATCGGCGATGAAGACCAGCATGTTGTTCTTAAACCGCTCGCCGACTCATCGGCTGAAGCGCCGGAACACAGGCTCGTCACGGTGGCAAAGACGGGAGAACTTGTGGCGCAGGAGTCATTTCAAATCAAAACGGTGGTGGACCCGAGCGAGGGAGACTATATCATTTCCACAGGGCTGGACGCCAGAATTGCGGGGGTTGAAAGCGATATTGACAGTCTTCAGAAGGGACTTCAGAACACTGACGGGAAAGTCAGATCCCTGGAAACAAAAATTAAACGGGGATTGGCGGTATCTTCGGCGCTTTCATCGCTCAAATTCTTCTCCGAAGAAGACAAGAGGTTTTCCGTTTCAGCCGGAGTCGGATACTCGGACAGCGAAACGGCTTTCGGTGTGGGGGTCGGAGCCAAAATCGCGGGGACGGAGAAAGTAAGCGTTTATCTTACGGGACAGTTTGGTTTCTCAGGGTTTGAATCGGATGATTCAAAACAAGGTGGCGGAAGCCTTAACTTTAACTTCTAGGGGCCGGGCCATATACACGGTGTA
>CBDAQI010000013.1:0-255159 GCA_965198945.1 Thermodesulfobacteriota bacterium
AGCGGGAATAACGAAAGGGGGAAGGAATGCCAGAGAGGAATTTATGTAATGATATTTTATCCGTTATTCTCAATTTTCACCGTTAATTTCCCTGCCCCACCGCTCCCTTATAATCCTCAATATACATATCCGCTTTTTTCCTGATTTCCCTTACTCTTTCAGATCTCAATTCACGCCTTTTCTCCGCATCTTTCCAGAGCCTTTTTTCATATGGTGTTTCAGCTTTAACCTGCGAAACGGGGGAGGGCCTCCCGTTTCCATCCACATGCACAAAAGACAAAAACGCCGTGCAAGTGTGTTTGCTTTCCCCGGTTCTCGGATTTTCGGAACTGATTCTTACCGCCGTTTCAAGAGACGTTTTGCCCGTGTAGGTGATGCCCGCTTTCAATGTTATGTATTCACCCTGTCTTATCGGTGAAAAAAAGAAAAGGTTGTCAAGAGAACCTGTTACAAGTGTTCCTTTGGCATGACGCATTCCTACGAGAGCAGAGGTTTCGTCAGTATATTTAAGAAGTTTTCCCACGGACATAAAATTGCCGAAAAATATGTCTTCGGGCATCACGGCTCTTGAAGTTTCAAGCGTGAGACGCGTAAATTCCGTTTCGTCCGCAATGTTGGAAATCTGCTGTTTTCTCAGTTTCAATTCTTCAAGCCGCTCATTTCTCCGTGCGGCGGCTTTTTCAAAAACCTTTTTTTCATTTATGTCCGCCGGAGTGATTTTTTCAGCAATTGCTCCGGGTTTTCCGTCTTCATCAATTGCCACAAAAGCAAGGTGTGACAAAGTTATGAATTTTTTCTCCCCGACTTTCGGGTCTTCCGAATAAACCCTGACAGCAACCTCAAGCGATGACTTGCCCGTGAACTCAATCCAACTGTCCAGAATAACTATGTCTCCCACCTTGACGGGATTCATAAAATCTATGTTGTCCGCCGCTCCAAGAACGGTAAGCCCTTTGGCAAACCGCACGGAAGTTATATTCGCAACAGACATTATCCAGTCCATCAACCGTCCGCCGTGAAGGGTTTGCTGCGAATTGGCATGCTCTTGCGAAACATATTGTATTACCTTGTTGAGTGTGTCTTTTATAGCGGGCAATTTGCTCTCCTTTTAAGGCAATGTATCATAAATTCCACTTTGCCGGACTCTCCGGCTCACGGAATATTTTATGAAGGCCTCCATTGTGGCTGTTTTCGCCATCCTCTTTTTTATTCTCGGATACCGTTTCTACTCACGGTTTCTGGCGAGAAGAGTTTTTTCACTTTCCGATGAGGAGCTTACGCCCGCACACGAATTCAATGACGGAGTTGACTATGTGCCCGCTCCCAAAGTGGTTCTTTTCGGCCACCATTTTGCATCAATAGCCGGAGCCGCGCCAATAATAGGCCCCGCAATCGCCGTTTTCTGGGGGTGGGTTCCGGCCGTTTTGTGGGTTGTTTTCGGAACGGTTTTTATGGGAGCCGTTCATGACTTCAGCGCCCTTGTTGTTTCCGCAAGAAACAGAGGCAGGACGGTTGGAGACATCGCGGGGGATTTGATCACCCCAAGGGTGCGGACGCTTTTTCTCATTATCGTTTATTTTCTTATTTTCTTCGTAATGGCTGTTTTCGCATATGCGATAGCGGTTCTGTTTGTGCGTTTTCCCTCAAGCGTTCTTCCGGTGAACTTCCAAATTATCATCGCTCTCTGCCTCGGTTTTCTTTTTTACCGCAGGAAGGCTTCAATAACTGTTCCCACGATTGTCGCTTTCGGTCTGCTTGCATGCGCAATATGGGCGGGAATGAAATTCAACCTCACAGTTCCGCCGCTTATGGGTTCGGAAGTTGCAACCTGGGTTGTGGTACTTCTTATCTACTCTTTTGTAGCTTCCGTTCTGCCTGTGTGGACACTTCTCCAGCCCAGAGACTACATCAACAGCTATATGCTTATTTTCGGGCTCGGTCTCATGGTTCTGGGGCTTTTTATTTCAAGTCCCGAAATTGCCGCCCCGGCTTTCAATGTGAAGTCTGCGGGTGATGGTGTGCCGTTGATACCGTTTCTGTTTGTTACGATCGCATGCGGGGCGATAAGCGGTTTTCACGGTCTTGTTTCAAGCGGGACAACCTCAAAACAGGTTGACAAAATGAACCACTGCCGTCCGATAGGCTACGGCTGTATGCTCGGCGAGGGAACGCTCGCCATTATAGCGATTCTTGCCGTGACGACCGGAATAGGGCAGACGGAATGGTTTGAAAAATACGCGACATGGGGAAGCGCGGAAAGCGGAGGAATTTCAAACTTTGTTCTCGGCGCATCTTCGCTGTTGGGGGGTGTCAGAATACCGCACGAACTCGCGGCGACTATAGTCAGCGTTATGGTGATCAGTTTTGCGTCAACTTCTCTTGATACAAGCACGCGCATACAGCGTCTCATCATCGGTGAACTTGCCTCTGAATACAAAATTGACTTTTTGAAAAACATATATGCGGCGACCGTGCTTGCGGTTGTTCCCGCCCTTATGCTTGCTTTGCTTGCACAGGCTCCCGGCAGGGGGCTCGGCTCCGGAGGGTTTATTCTGTGGCCTCTTTTCGGAGCGACAAATCAGTTGATTGCGGGCTTCACTCTTCTTGTTGCGACCGTATATCTCTGGAAAACAAAAAGACCGTTTATCTATACCTTTGTTCCGATGGTGCTGGTGATAGTGATTTCCATCTCGTCGGTGATTTTGAATATTTTCAACCTCAGCGGCAATTTTCTGCTTCAATTCCTTTCAGGCTGCATACTAATTCTCGCCGTTTGGTTGATTTTTGAAGCGTTTGGTTATTTGAGAAAAAGGCGGAGTTTCTAAATTTCTCTTCTGTCCACCATCGCGTTTCGCAGGGTTGTCCGGTCAAGGTGTTCAATCTCACTTCCGGCGGGTATGCCTTGGAGAAAGCCGGTAGATTTTTATTCCAAGTTTATCTTTCCGTTTTTTCAGAATCTCCGCTATGAAGTTGCAGGTTGCCACACTTTTCCACACGCGAACTGGTTGCGAGAGTAACTTCTTTGATTCTGCGGTCGTTCTGAAGTCGTCTTATGAACTCGCGCAGCTTCAGGTCTTCCGGACCTATGCCGTCAATGGGTGATATGAACCTCGTGCAGAACATGGTAAACGCCGCGGTAGCCACCGCTTTTTTCTATCGCAATCAAGTCAAGCGGCTGTTCCACAACGCACACTTTTGAAAAATCTCTTCCGGGTGAATTGCAGATTTGGCACCTGCCGCCCGAAGAAAAATGGAAGCATGTTTTGCAGACGGAAATTTCATTTCGCGCAGAACGAATTGATTCGGAAAGCCGCAACGCCTTTTCTTCCGGGGTTTTGAAAATCAGGGTGAAAAGCGAGTCTCGTGGCATTTTTCTCGCCCATTCCCGGCAGAGAAGCAAGCTCGCTCACAAGACGCCTCATTGCCGCGGGCAGTCTGGAACCGTCCATTTTTTTACAAAAGTCCCGGCGGTATTCCCAGCCCGCCGGCAACTTTGGAAATTTCTTCTTTCATCATTTTTCTGCCAAGAGAAAGCGCTTCGTTAACGGCGGCGCCGATTAAGTCCCTGAAGCATCTCAATGTCTTCGGTGCCGGCTATCTCAGGGTCTATTTTTATTGACTGAATTTCACCTATGGCTTTTGCCGTCACGGTTACCATGCCGCCTCCGGAAGACGCTTCCACGATTTTTTCTCCGGGCTTCGGTCTGAACCTTTTCCATGTTTTCTTTAAGTTTCTCGGCCTGTTTCATCAGGTTTCCAAGTCCGCCGTCAAATTTCATTTTCTTCTTACCTCTTCAAAATTTTTTATTTTTCCGTCAAACATTTCAAGCGCCCTCTTCACAAGCGGCTGATCCTGTATTTTTTCAATTCCGTTTTTTTTCATTTTTCGGGTCTTCAAAAAAGCCTATCTCAGCTTTGCATCCGAAAAATTGCTCAGCCGCAACCAGCAGTTTTTCCCTGTTGTCTTTCCCGCCCGAAAGCCTCTGTTGTAAAACTCCTTCTCTGGGAATTTTTATTTTCACAACGGAGTTGCAGGTCTCTATTTTGCAATCGGAAACTATGTTTGCTATGAACCCTAAGTTTTCTTCGCCTGATTTGAGAAAATTGGAAAACTCTCCGGCGTTCTTTTTTTCATCAGGCGGGGTTTTATATTTCCCCTCGTTCTTATTTTCCGAATCCGGCTCTTTCATTTCCTTTTTCTTCTGTGTCTGAGGGGTTGAATATTCGGCCTCTTTTTCTCCCGCCTTTTTGTGTCCGCCGGTGTTTTTTTCGCCTCCGAGTTTCCGGAGCCTGCGCATAATGTCTTCCAGCGGAACGGTTTTTTTTTGCGGAGCACAGCTTCATCACCATAGCTTCCACGGCAAGTTCCCGGTAGAAAGACCTGCTTATTCTGTCGCACTCATCTATGGCAATGTCAAAAAGCATTTCAAGATCTTCGGCGGACCGGTTCCGGGCGGAGGAGAGCAGAAACTCAGCTCTTTCCTCTGAAATGTCGGGAACCGAATTTTTTCCGCTTATTTTCAGTGTGACGGCCGTTCTCAGCAGAGAAGCCATGCCCTCGGCAATTTTTGCGGGCGCCGTGCCTTTATCAATGGTCTCTTTCAGTATTTGCATTCCTTTGGCGGTGTTTTGGTCCGTTATTGCGCTGAACATCTCATTCATCAGACTTGCGTCCACAAATCCCAGAAGCGCAAGCGCTTCGCCGTGGTCTATATCGGTTCCGAAAGTTGCTATGACTTGATCCAGCAAGCTCAAACCGTCCCGCAAACTTCCGTCTGATTCAAGCGCGATTGCGGAAAGAGTTTCCGGTTTGACTTTGATTTTTTCTCCTTTTGTCGCAGCTTCAAGGCATGATTGAATTTCCGGAACCGCGACTTTTTTGAAATCATAACGCTGACAGCGTGAGAGAATTGTTGCCGGAATTTTGTGAGGCTCGGTTGTGGCAAGCATGAACAGGACATGGGCGGGCGGCTCCTCAAGTGTTTTAAGCAGAGCGTTGAACGCCGCATGAGAAAGCATGTGAGCTTCATCTATAATGTATATGCTTTTTTTCCCCGAAGCGGGAACATAGCGGGATTTCTCTATGATGTCGCGCACATCGTTAACGCTTGTGTGAGAGGCGGCATCCATTTCCTGAACTTCAACGGCCCGACCCTCGGATATGAGTGAGCATGATTCGCAGGGTTCGTCTTTACAAGGCCTGTTTTCAGGGGAGGGGTTGTCACAGTTGATTGTTTTTGCCACTATCCTTGCGGTTGAGGTTTTTCCCACTCCGCGCGGGCCCGTAAACAGAAGGGCGTGAGCAAGCTTGCCCGACCTTGCGGCGCCGCAAAGGGCTTTTACCGTATAACTTTGCCCCACAACTTCTTCAAAAGTTTGCGGCCTCAGTTTTCTTGCAAGAACAATGTAGGAAGACATTTTGTATACAAACCCGGCTCACCGGGTGCCCGCAACGCCTGATAAGTTTTACTGCCGTTGCTTCCTTCCGGACCTGGCGGGGTTCATAAAACCTAACACCGTGCGGCCCGGCTCGCCGGGGTTTGGATTCCGGTGGTCATTTTATAGGTTTGAAGGGTGGGGGGCAAGGAGTTCAATCTATAATCTGTTGACGGAAGAGAAGCAGGTCGGCGCCCTGACACTTCAAGCAGGATTATTGTAAATCATAAAAAATAGTAAATGTCAGAGAAAGCAAAGAAAACGGAAGATACACTGTAAAATTATCCGAGAGTTTATAAGTATGAGAAAATATGATGAACCAATTTGACCACTACAAAGATTTGACCAATCATCTCAAATTTCTTGTGGACAAGCATCCGGATTTAATAAATAGGACTGAGTAATATCTCTTCACTATGCGTTTTATAGGAAATCAAATGCGCGGCGACTTGGCGGAGATTGCCATTTTTGGCAGTGTTACAAACGGCTGGATTGATTACTCACACAACCATGTTTTGGTCAAACTTTTCTCTCATACCCTTATTTCTTCGGAGTCAGGACATGTTCAAGCTCTTGAAAAAATAAAAGAAGACATCGTAAAGCTCAAAAAAATATCAGGTGTAAAATTGAAATGATGCAAGGGCGGGCTCAACTTTTTGACAGTTTTATTAATGTGCCTTCAACAGAGGGTATTAAATACGCGGGCTCCAAACTCAAGCTGCTTTGTCCCATACTTGAATTAGTGAAAAGAACGGGAGCAAAAAGCTTGTTTGACGGTTTTTCCGGTTCCACAAGGGTCAGTCAGGCCTTTGCTCAAGAGGGCTATCGCGTTGTGTCAAATGATATTTCAGAGTGGTCAAAAGTTCTCGGCACCTGTTATCTGAAGAATTTGAAAGATTCTCAAAAATATCAGCCTCTTATAGACCATTTCAATTCTCTTCCGCCCAAAGACGGATGGTTTACGGAAAACTATGGTGGGGATGTGATGTCCGGCAAATTCGGGAATGCCATTCAGAGTGACGGAACAAAAAAACCCTGGCAGAAGAAAAACACGAGAAAATTGGACGCGATAAGAGAGGAGATTGACTCATTGAATCTTGACAAAGTTTCAAAAAGCGTGGCGCTGACAAGTTTGATGTAGGCTTTGGACGAAGTTGACAGCACTCTCGGTCATTTCGCCTCATATCTTAAAGACTGGTCTCCGAGTTCATTTAAGGATATGAAGTTAAAAGTTCCGGAATTGTGGGTTAACGGAGAGAACCACACGGTTATGCGCGGAGATATATTTGATGTTATCTCTGATGTTGACGCGGATCTTGCCTATTTTGATCCCCCCTGCGGCTCCAACAATGAAAAAATGCCCCCTTCAAGGGTGAGATACGCTTCTTACTATCATTTGTGGACAACCGTATGCAGAAATGATCGCCCCCGGGTTTTTGGCAAGTCTCTCAGGAGAGGGGATTCTTCCGATACGGTTTCGGCATCAGTATTTGAAGAGTTTCGCAGGAACGGTTCGGGGAGGTTCATTGCCACTGAGGCGATTGAAAAATTGGTGAGAGAAACCCCCTGTGAATGGATTTTGCTTTCCTATAGTTCAGGAGGAAGAGCGACTGCGGAGGAGTTGGATAAAGTTCTGAGAAATAACGGGGAAATTGTTGATACTGTGGAAGTTGATCACAAGAAAAATGTAATGGCTAACATGAGGTGGACAAACCGGTGGTTGAATGAAATAGAGAAACCAAACAAGGAGTTTCTATTTCTGATCCGCAAATAAGACGACGCTGTCGGGGGGTCTATTCTCAACTGGCGGAGAGGATGGGATTCGAACCCATGAAGGAGCTGTTAACCCCTTACACGCTTTCCAGGCGTGCACCTTCGGCCGCTCGGTCACCTCTCCGGTATTTTTATTTAGACTCAAATTCACACTTGCATATCTCTTTTCTTATATAAGAAACGACATTCCATGCGCCTTGATCTCCGAGAACCGCTCCCCATGCGGGCATTGTCATCGCTTTGCCGACCGCGGCTCCGCCTTCGGTAATTACTTTGAACAGGTATTCATCGGTCAAAGTTGAAAGGTATGCCGCGTCACTCAAATCTCTGGGTTTCGGTTCCAGCGCCGCCGACGCAATGCCGTCTCCCTTGCCAGCCTGTCCGTGGCATGAAGCGCAAATTGTTGCAAAAGACTGCTCTCCCAGACTGCTGTCACCCTGGGCGGCGGGTGCTTCCATAACAAATGGAAATGCCGTAAAAAACGCGAGAAAAACAGACGCGGCCAACACTTTTTTAGTTCGCGTAACTTTCATTGATAAACCCCCGCATAACAGGATAATTAGTTTTAACCCTTCTTTCCAGAATGCGGGCGGGTGGCGAAACGGCAGACGCGGCGGCCTCAAAAGCCGTTGGGCTAACACCCGTGAGGGTTCGAATCCCTCCCCGCCCACCAGTATCAGTATCTCGGCATTGAGGGCTCAAATTTTTCCGCCCATTCGTCTATGCCGCCCTTAAGACTTTTCACCTTTGAAAATCCGTTTTCAAGCAGATATTCTGCGGCCTTGAGGCTTCTTCCCCCGTGGTGGCAGTGAATCACTATTTCGCTTTCCGGGTCCAGCTCACCGATTCTGTCTTTTATCTGTGAAAGCGGAATCAGCGATGACCCCTCTATTCTGCAGATTTCATATTCATGGGGTTCTCTCACGTCCACGAGTCTGGGACTGCCTTTACCGTTCCAGATTTTTTTGAAATCTTCGGCGCTTATTTCATTCTCGCCGACCGTCTGCTGCAGGCTTTCATTTCCAACCGGGATTCCGCAAAACTGCTCGTAGTCAATCAAAGCTTTTATTGTCGGAGCATCGCCGCATATCGGACATGCTTTGTCTTTGCGGAGTTTCAGCTCTCTCGGTTGCATTTCAAGGACATCAACAAAAAGCAAACGTCCAATAAGGGGGTCTCCTGTGCCGAGGATGATTTTCACCGTTTCCGCCGCCTGCATAGCGCCGACAATTCCGGGCAGAATTCCGAGAACACCTCCTTCTGCGCAACTCGGAACAAGCCCGGGCGGAGGAGGCTCCGGATAAAGACACCTGTAGCAGGGCCCCAGACTGGCATCAAAAACGCTCACCTGTCCCTCAAAGCGGAATATGCTTCCGTAAACATTGGGCTTGCCAAGCAAAACGCAGGTATCATTCACAAGGTAGCGTGTCGGAAAATTGTCCGTTCCGTCCACGACAATGTCATAGTCTTTGATGATTTCCATCGCATTTTCCGATGAAAGTCTCTCATTGTGGATTGCAACTTCAACATCAGAGTTCAAGTCCGCAATTCTCTTTTTTGCGGATTCGGCCTTGAGTTCCCCCAGTGTGCTTTCTCCGTGGATTATCTGCCGCTGAAGATTGCTGAAATCAACAACATCAAAGTCCACAATGCCTATTTTCCCGACTCCCGCCGCGGCAAGGTAAAGGGCCAGCGGAGAGCCGAGCCCTCCCGCGCCTATGCAGAGCACTTTCGCCGCAAGAAGTTTTTTCTGCCCCTCAACCCCGACTTCGGGAAGTATAAGGTGCCTGCTGTATCTGCTTGATTGCTCTTTTGTCAGTTCCATTTTCAACCTCTTAAAAACCCTTTCAATATCTCACGGCGCCCGCTTTTTGTCAAAGAAATTGAGAGTTCTCGCCCGTGTTTGCAACCCCGACCGATAACGGGAACTATAACTCCGCTTCAATGAGTTTTTCTCTCTACATTGTGGCGACTCCGGTCGGAAATCTTGAAGACATAACCCACAGAGCCGTGCGGATTCTCGGAGATGTTCAGGCGGTTGCGTGCGAAGACACAAGACAGACGCGAAAACTGTTTTCACGCTATAAAATCAAAAACCGCCTTCTGTCCTGCCATGAGCATAATGAGGCACAGCAGACGGAAAAAATAATACGGATACTGAAAGAAAAGGGCGATGTTGCGCTTGTGACCGATGCCGGAACACCTCTTCTTTCAGACCCCGGGCGAAGAGTTGTTGCGCGCGTTGTTGAAGAGGGATTTAATGTTGTGCCGGTTCCCGGAGCATCGGCTTTGCTTTGCGCTCTCTGCGCTTCGGGCATTGATTTTTCTTCCGGTTTCACTTTTCTCGGCTTTCTTCCCAGACAGAAGGGTCGCGCCGTGAAGGTTCTTTCGGATTTTGTTTCGTCTACGCTTCCGTTTGTGATTTATGAATCTCCGCAAAGGGTGAAATCCGTCCTTGCTTTGCTTCTTGAAACTCTGGGAGACCGTTCGGCCGCAGTGTGCAGGGAGATGACTAAACTTCACGAAGAAATTTCGCGGGACTCGCTTTCGGTTCTTCTGGAAAATTTTGGCAAGCGCGAGACGGTGAAAGGCGAGATTGCAATCGTTGTTTCCGGCGCGGAAAAAAACGGGGGGGCACACGATGAAACCCTGATAAAAAAACGCCTTCTGGAATTGAAAAAACAGGGTTTGAGTTTAAAGGATGCGCTTAAAGCTTTGTCATCGGAATTTGGAACGGGGAAAAACGCGCTTTATGATTTTGGACTGAAGGTCTGGGAAAAAGAATAGAAAGTTTATTCCTGACACATTTCCGTATTATCAGAGAAAGCCCATATCAGCCCCAAAAACCAACCGATTCCGGCCACGCCGGCGCCAATTGTCTGAGTCAGAAAAATGGCCAATATTTTGCGATGTCTCCGGACCATTGCAATACCGGTCGGCATTAGAATTAAGGTTGTTATAAAAACTATCCCCAATACTGTTTTCATGGCGTTTCTTATTATTTATCGGGAAAATAAAAAAACAACAGACACCGGATTTCAATCAAAACTACAGGCTGTCAATCGGATAATCGGCATCAAACATACCGAGTGATTCCAGTGCCCGCGCCGCTCTTAAAATTTTTGCCTCCTCAAAATGATTGCCGATAATCTGCGCTCCAATCGGGAGCCCGGATTTTGTGAGCCCGCACGGAATGGAAATTGCCGGAACACCCGCTATGTTTGCGGGTATTGTGAGCGCGTCTGACAGATACATTCTTATCGGGTCACCGGTCTTTTCGCCGATTTTGAAAGCGGCTTCGGGCGCCGTAGGCGTCATGATTAAATCGGCTTTTTCAAATGCGGCTTTGAACTCATCTTTTATGAGAGTGCGCACCTTCTGCGCTTTCAGATAATAAGCATCATAATATCCCGATGAAAGTGCGTGGGTGCCGAGCATTATGCGCCTTTTTACCTCTTGCCCAAACCCCTCGCTGCGGCTTTTTGCCATCAAATCGGCGATTGATGAAGTGTTTTCCGCTCTCCTTCCGTATCTGACACCGTCAAATCTGGCCAGGTTTGAACTCGCCTCACACGGGGCTATTATGTAATAAACGGAAACCGCATATTCAGTTTTGGGCATTGATATTTCAATTATTTCAGCTCCGAGAGACTCCATCTTTCTGACCGCCTCCCACACTGTTTTTTTCACTTCACCGTCCATTCCTTCAACTTTGAAGTATTCCTCCGGCACTGCTATTTTCATTCCACTTATTCCGCATTCAATGTCGGTTGAAAAATCCGCCGGGCCGTCAAAAGATGTTGAATCCATTTCATCAAATCCGGACATGGCTTCAAGCAAAATAGCGGCGTCTTCCACCGAGCGCGTCAGAGGCCCCGCCTGATCAAGTGAAGACGCGAACGCAACCATTCCAAACCTGCTAACTCTGCCGTAAGTGGGTTTCATTCCGACCACTCCGCAAAAAGCCGCCGGCTGTCTGATTGAACCTCCCGTGTCCGTCCCGACCGCTCCGCCGCAGAAGCCCGCGGCCACCGCCGCCGCGCATCCGCCGCTTGAGCCTCCCGGAACCCTTTCCGTATCCCACGGGTTTTTCACAATGCCGAAATGAGAAGTCTCATTTGATGAGCCCATGGCAAATTCGTCCATGTTATTTTTGCCTATTATTACAGCCCCCGCTTCACTGAGTTTCCCTGACACGCCGGAGTCATAAAAAGGAACAAAGTTTTCCAGAATCTTTGACCCGCATGTCATCCTCATTCCCCGGACTGCAAAGAGGTCTTTTACGGCTATGGGAATTCCGTGAAGGGGGCTTTTTATTTTTCCCGCATTTATTTCTTCCTCGGCTTTTTTTGCCGAGGCGAGGGCGGCATCGGGCTCAAAAGTGATGAAAGAGTTTATGCCGCCGTCAAGACGCGATATTCTCTCAATCACCGTCCTCATAATCTCTACGGGTGAGATTTTTCCCGCTCTGATGAGTCTTGACGCTTCCGCTATTCCAAAACCGTTTTTCATTCAGTTCTCCATTATCTTCGGAACGGAAAAAAATCCGTCCACAGACTCCGGCGCGCCCTCAAGGGCTTTTTCACCGTCGTTTCCCGTGCGCGCAATGTCTTTTCTTGTCCGCGCTTTTATATCAAGCGCGTGCGAGGTCGGTTCGGTTTTTTCCGTGTCAAGTTCATTCAGGTTTTCCATATAGATGAGAATTTTTGCAAGATAGGAGCGGAATTTTTCAATTTCTTCCGCGCTGAACTCAAGAACGGCAAGTTTTGCCGCTTTCTCCGCCTGTTCCTTTGAAATTTTCTCTTCGTTCACAGTTTTCACCTCCTTTCTCCGGCGAGTTTTTCCGCAAAATCCATTATCCGGCTTTCCAGCCTGACGCCTTCAAAACGGTTTATTTCACGAACACAGGTCGGGCTTGTGCAGTTGATTTCAGTCAGCCTTCCGCCCACTATGTCTATGCCCGCAAAGTATATTCCGGTTTTTCTCAAATATTCTCCAAGCGCTGAACATATTTCCATGTCTCTCCCGTTCAGCCGGGTTTTTACAGGCCTTCCGCCGGAATGAAAATTGCATATAAAATTGCCTTCGGCGGGCATTCTCAAAACCGCGCCAATCGGCTCACCGTCAAGCATTATGATCCTTTTGTCTCCGTCCGAGACCTCCCTTATAAACTCCTGGGCCATAACAAAAACGGCTCCGCCGCCGGTCATCCGGTCAATCAACACCTTTGAGTTTTTATCTCCCTTTTCAACCATCACAATCCCCTCTCCCCCGAATCCGTCAAGCGGTTTTATAACGATCTTTGTTTTTTCGTTGAGAAAATCCGTAATTGTTTGCGGGTTTTTTGACACAAGCGTATCGGACATAAACTCCGGAAACTCAAGGGCGCTGAGCTTTTCATTTGAGTTTCTTATCGCCGCCGGTCGGTTTATTACGGTCGCGCCTTTTTTCTCCGCAAGTTCCAGAATATGTGTGAGGTAGATGTAGTCCATATTGAACGGCGGGTCTTTGCGCATCCATACAACTTCAATATCCGCAAGAGAAACGGTTTCAAATCCGCCCGCCAAATCGTAAAAACCCTCCATGCTCCTGGCGTTTTCATCCGGCTCTTTAAGGCGCAGACGCGCCGCCTTGCAAAAAGGCTCTCCGCCCCGCCCCGTCAGAGTTTCAGGCCTGACATACAAAACCTCATGCCCGCGCTTCCGCGCTTCCAGCATTAGAGCGAGCGTTGTGTCTTGCGCCGGTTTAATGGATTCAATCGGGTCCATTATGAAAGCCATTTTTGCGGTCATAATGCGGGTTAATCTAACATAAACCGTCCGGCGCCGGATAAATTTCTCAGTAATCGTAGGTGGAGAACCGCAGCGGAGGTTTGAACACAACCAGTTCATTGCTCCCGCAGGAGATTCTTGCGGCCAGAGCGGTTCCCGCAATTTTCAGAAATTCATCAGTGTCAAGCGTCCAAAGATAATTTTCCCTTTCCGGATAGTTAATGCATCTCTGCGAATCCGTCATGCCCAGGCACGGGTCTTGGAATGGAGGGTGCGGATGGCGGTTTGCGAACAGAAAATCAACACGTCCGCCGCTTCCGGCTATTTCCCAGTTTTGATGTATATTTTCAAAACGAAAATTTCTTATCCCGTTCCGGTTGGGAGAACTGCTTCTTTTCACTGACGCTATTTTCGGTTTGTTTTTGGACAGAGCTCGCAGATAGTTGGAAAACCAGTAGGATGAAAGCCCGTTTTTCAGATTGAATTCCCGGGCGTTTTTATCAAAACATCTGACTGTTTCAGGGTAGTATTGCGAAAGGTTTTCCGCCCGGCTCGGCTATGCGCGGAATTGACAGAACCGCCACCACGCCGCACAAAACCGTAGTCAGGACGGATTTTGCTCTTTTATTTCCCCAGACGGCAAATGGGAGAATCCACCCGAAGAAAAGCGGAATAAAAACTGAGGGAAGCATATATCTGATTTGAAAATGCGCTTCAGCCACACCCGAAACGTAGGCAAAACGGCCCGTGAAAATGACCGCGGCGATTTGAAAAACCACCGTGAAAAAAAGAAATATCAGAGCCGTTTCCGCTTTTGTATTCAACCCATTACGGATTAACCCGACCGTAACAAACATCCAGGCAAACCACACGACAAGGAGCCACCGGAACATTTCGGCCATTTTTGGCAGCCACCACAGGAAAAACGCTGACATTGCAGACCTGACCAGAGACCAAAATGACAATGTCCCGTGAGTTTCAATTATTTCCGCCGGAGCAATGCCCGGATAGACTTTGGTAAAAATAAAAAGAGCTGATGCTCCGGCTGTCAGAATCAGGGAAGTTTTCAACTTGTTTTGAATGTTTCCACGGCGAAGCGCCGCCCAAATTCCCACAGTTGCCAGCGCCGGAACAGTGAACCAAGCCAAAAAAATTCTGTCCGATACAAAAAGCGGCAGCAGAAAAAGAACGGCAAGTATCGGTATTAATGAACGAGACTCCCGGAAAAGAGAACGCAGCACAAGCCAGAGCCCGAAGGGAAGGGCGGCAAAAGCCGTTGTGTGAAATGCGGGGTGGATAATTACCCTGAAAGGGTTTGGATAATAGCTGACACACAACAAAACAAGCGCGGATACGGCAAGCACGAAAGAGCTCATATTTTCGCGTTTTCCTCCGATCTCCCGCGCAAGCAGAAGCCAGCCGGAAATAAAAAGCACAATCAGAGAAAAGATAAATCCGTATATTATCAGCGCCGGGCTGCCTCCGGCAACGGTGCGGAGCAAAAACACAATCAGGTAGTCAGGGAGAAAAACCGCCGGAGACACGGTGATTGAAGTCAGAGGTGTTCCGGCAAGCCAGTCTTGCATCTCCACAATCAGAGACAATTCATCCGAAGTAAAAAAGAGGTCTCTGTTTATGTGCCCCGAAGATATGGCGCCGAACAGACCGAGAATTGAGCAGACAAGAGCTGTAAAAGATATTGCGGAGGCGGCTTTCATTCGTTCGTTTTGTCTTTCATCATGGAGACAAACTTCTCAAACAGGTATGACGAATCATGAGGTCCCGGAGATGATTCGGGATGGTATTGAACTGCAAAAACTGATTTTTCGGGGTTTTCCAAGCCTTCAACCGTGTTGTCATTCAAATTGATGTGGGTTATTTCAGTCTCCCGGTCAAGTGAGTCCGGGTCAACTGAGAATCCGTGATTTTGAGAGGTGATTTCCACTTTGCCGTTTTTCAGATTCTTTACGGGGTGGTTTCCGCCCCGGTGCCCGAACTTCATTTTGAAAGTTTTTCCTCCCAGCGCGAGGCTTATAATCTGATGCCCGAGGCATATTCCGAAAACCGGAATTTTCCCCAGCAGGCCTTTTATATTTTCAGCTGCGTATTCAACCGCTTCGGGGTCTCCGGGGCCGTTGGAAAGAAAAACTCCGTCCGGCTCAATGGCAAGAGCTTCGTGCGGCGGTGTTTTGGAAGGGACAACTGTTATACGGCACCCAAAGTCTGAAAGGTTTCTTAAAATGCTGCTTTTAATTCCAAAATCATATGCGACAACACGGGGTTTCCGGCGCTCTGAATGCTTTTCATTGCCGGCAATTCTCCATCCGTCGTTTCCCTCCGTCCATTCGTAGGGTTTCCCGCAACTGACTTCCGTTGCAAGGTCTTGTCCGACAATTCCTGGAGAGGATTTTATTTTTTTCAACAGGCTTTCGGGCTTTGAATCTTCGGTTGATATGACACATTTCTGCGCTCCGCCCATTCTGATTTTTTTTGTTATTTCCCTGGTGTCCACTCCCTGTATGCCGACTATTCCGTGTTTTTTCATATAATCGCCGAGGGTCGCAGCCGAGCGCCAGTTGCTTGGTGTTTTCCAGTATTCTCTTACCACAAGCCCTTTCACGAAAGGTTTTGATGACTCGCAGTCCTCTTCATTCACTCCGTAGTTGCCAATTTCAGGATAGGTCATTGTAATGATTTGTCCGTTATAGGACGGGTCGGTAAGTATTTCCTGATAACCTGTCATGGAAGTGTTGAAAACCGCCTCCCCGAATTTTTCTCCGTACGCGCCGAAGTGCTCTCCCTCAAAAAAGCTTCCGTCTTCAAGCATAAGAAAACACTTTGCGCTCATTATTTTTCTCCTTCCGAAAGAATTTTTTTCAGGCTTGTATTCACCACGCCTGGGTTTGCCTTTCCCCGAGTCACTTTCATCACTCCGCCTACAAAAAATCCCATCAGTTTTTCCTCTCCGGCTCTGAATCTCTCCGCCTCCGCGGGATGCCGCCGCACAAAATCTCCGGCTATTTTTTCTATTTCAGAAATGTCAGACAGCTGTGAAAGTCCGGATTCTTCAACAATTGCAAGCGCAGTTTTCCCGGTTTTTGCCATTTCCGGGAATACTTCTTTGGCAATTTTTCCGCTGATTTTACCGCTTTTTATCATCTTTATCATCTCGCCGAGATTTTCTGCGGGAACCGCAAAGTCTTCCTCTTCACCTTTTCCGTCCCCTTCAGTGTTTCCCAAAACGTTTGTAAGTACCCAGTTCGCGGTTTCCCCGGGGGCGCCGCTGTATTTGGCGGCTTTTTCAAAATAGTCTGCTGTTTTGCGCTCCGATGCGAGTCTTTTCGCGTCCGTGGTTTTTATCCCGTAATCATTTTTAAATCTGGCTATTTTCTCTCCCGGCAGTTCGGGTATGGAATTGGCGATTTCTTTAACCCGGCTCTCTTCCAAAACCAGAGGCGGCAGATCGGGGTCTGGGAAATAACGATAGTCTTCGGCTTCCTCTTTTGAGCGCGTGGGAAAAGTTTTTCCGCTCTTCTCATCAAACAGACGGGTTTGCTGAATCAGTTTTTCACCGTTTTGCAAGGCCGAAATTTGCCTTGCAGTCTCATATTCAAGAGCCTTTCTGATGAACTTAAACGAATTGAGGTTTTTAATCTCCACTTTTGTGCCAAGTTTTTCGCACCCCGCCGGACGCACTGAAACGTTTGCATCACACCTCAGGTTACCGCTTTGCATATTACCGTCACAGGCTCCCGCGTAGCGCAGAATTTGCCGGAGAGTCCTCACATATTCCGCCGCTTCTTCGGGTTTGCGCATGTCGGGCTCACTGACAATTTCAACCAGCGCAACGCCGGCGCGGTTCAGGTCAACAAGAGTGCGGGAGTCCGAATGCACGAGTTTGCCGGCATCTTCCTCCATGTGTATGCGGGTTATGCGGATTTTTTTTGCCTCGCCGCCGGACTCAATTTCAATCCATCCGTTTACGGCAAGAGGCTCCTCATATTGGGAGATTTGATATCCTTTCGGCAGGTCCGGATAGAAGTAATTTTTCCGGGCAAAGCGCGAAACATATGCAATTTTGCAATTTGTCGCAACGGCCGCTTTGACGGCAAGCTCAACCGCTTTTTTGTTTAAGACCGGAAGAACTCCGGGCATTCCCAGGCACACGGGGGAGACGTTGGCATTCGGCTCCCCATCCGAACCGACGGGAGCGTCAGAAAAAATTTTTGATTTGGTAAGAAGCTGGGCGTGAACTTCAAGTCCGATTACGGTTTCGTAATCAGTCATCCGGCGAGTCTCCTGTTAAAGTGTCGGTAAATGGTGAAGGATGGGGCGGTTTTGTCAAGTTTAGCGATAAACTTCTCTGCGGTGTCCGACCTTTATGACGGTAACCGTTACGATTGCGTCTTCAATTTTGTAGAGAACCCTGTGATTGAGATATCTAATTTTGTATTCGTTTCTTCTGCCTTTTATCTTTCCAACTCCGTGTGGACGCGGATTGTCTTGCAGTCTGACAATCCTGTCTCGCAATTCATTCTTCCGGGTTGGAGTCTTTCCAGTTGTTTTTGAGCCGACCTCTTAAAGACAATCTTATATTTAGCCAACCTTGTTGTTCTCTCTTAAAACTTGCTCAAGGGGAATTGTCGGTTCGTTTTTTGCGGCTCTAATTGCCTCAATATCTCCGGCGTATTCAATGCGTTCCATTCTGAACGCTTTATTCAGATGAGGAAAAATCTCAAGGATAAGCCCTCTGATTTGTTTGCACTCAATCGGCGCGTCAAAATTGCCTTCGCAGGTGAAATGGAACCCTTTGATTTTGCCGTTGCTGTTAATGGGTTTCACAAGCAGATGTGTTACCGAATGGCGCAGACAGCGGATAAGCGAGTGTAGATCCTTTTTGCGGGGATTGCCTCTCCGGGTTTTTCCCCACTCTATTGAGTCAACGGGAATTCCCAGGTCTTTCAGCCCATTTTCTTTGATGTTTGGAATTTCTTTGAGAAACTGTTTTATTTCGTGCGGGGTTACGAGAAGCCCAAGAAGACAGTTGAGAAGCAGGGTTTCTTCGTATTTTCCCTTGTAGCCCTTAAGTATCTCAAGGGTTCGCTCGCTGAAGTCAAAAGGAAAGTTTTTATATTCAGACATGGTTTGCTGCCTCTTTGGCTAATTCTAATGGTTTTGAAAAGTGGGTGAAGGATAGGGCGGGTGGTGTCAAGTGGCTAATGAATGTCACCTTTGTAAGCTTCTTTTCTGTGTTTGATTCTCAGTATCCTGACTACCGTTTCTTTATCTTAAATGGTGTAGATAATCCTGAAAATTCCCTGCCTGATTCTGTGGTAGGGTTTGGATTTTCCTTTTCCGGACAGTTTTTCAGAACCTTGCATATGGGGATTCTCAGAAAGAGTTTCTATTCTCTCCGTTATTTGCTGGCGTGTTTTTTTGTAACGGATTGAATTCAGGCTTTTTCTTGCTGACGGCTTGAAGATAAGTTTATATCTTGCCACGTTTTTTAAGGTCTTTTACGACATCTTCAAACGGAATGTCGGGTTCTTTCTCAATCTCTTCAATTCCTTCAAGATCTTCAGCATCTTCGGCAAGAGAGCGTTTTACGGCTTCATTTACAAGAGAAGAAACCGATGTTTTATTTCCTTTTGCTTTTACACGCAGGGCGCGGGCTGTTTCTTCATCAAGATAGACGGTTGTTCGTTTTGTTTCTGTTCTTTTGTCCATAGCAAGGCCCAATATAACAGTTTTCTGGCACGGGTGAAGGAATGGGGCGGTATTGTCAAGTTTTAGTTGAAAAGTAGAATAATAGACCAAGGCTCTTTTCATTTTAGGTGCGGGTGCAAGTTTTGTTGAGGATTTTGCCAATGAAGGCAAATGCCTGCCACCGACGGACAGAGATTTTTTACACAGCTTCAGCGTGTAACCTGTGGACTGGAAAATAAGCTAAATTCCACTTTCCGTATTAGTGGGCTCATATTCATTGTTTTCTGGGGTGCATCAGTGGGGTTTTGAGTATGTGCAGTTGAGAGCAATTTGTTCTCACTTCAAAATCACTCCCGTTTTTTCACTCCACAACAGCAAATCAATCTCATCAATGTCAAACCCGTTTCGCTTTGCATATTGTTTCAGTTTGTTTTCAATCTCCACATACCTCTTGCCGTTTACGGGCGGTTTCGGGTCATCAACAATTTTCAACTCAAACAGGCAGTTCATTATGTGTTTGTCCAAAATGGCGTAGCCGGAAAATCCGATGTTTCTGAGAAAATGACTCGCCTCTTTGAACCCGATCCCTTTGATGTCTTTGTTGGTTGCGAAAAAATCTCGTCTTTCCATCGGGTCTTTGAATGACATAATCAACTTTTTCATTTTCAACCCGTGAACTTCAGCAATGTGGTTTCTCGTGTGCAGAAGATAACGCGCTCTTTCATTCGGAAATCTGTGCGCTCCGTTTTTTACAATTAGTTTAGAAAACTGCTTTTCCGTCTTTGCGGAGAAGAGAACGGGACGGACTGCCTCAACGGATTTCAAACCCATTTTTGCGCTTGCCCCGGCGGTGAATATGCAGAAGGCTAGTTCTTCAAATAATTCCCTGTCGTCTCCGCGCTTTATTACTTTTTGAAATTCACGGAGTTTTGTACGGATTTCTCCGCGTCTCACGGACAGTGATTTTTTCAAAAGCGCTTTTGTCAGCACGGTAAAAAAAGCGAAAAAAAACCGGCGGTCTGAAAGAGCCGCCGGTTTTTAATTTGCAGGAGTTAAGACTTTCTGGGTCTTCCTGGTCCGCGTTTTGCGCCTGCCGCCCTCGGCGGTCTTCCTGGTCCGCGTTTTGCGCCTGCCGCCCTCGGCGGTCTTCCTGGTCCGCGTTTTGCGCCTGCCGCCCTCGGCGGTCTTCCTGGTCCGCGTTTTGCGCCTGCCGCCCTCGGCGGTCTTCCTGGTCCGCGTTTCTGACTTGATGTAGCCGAAGCGCCTCCGTCAAGTTTTTCAACTATCATTGCTATTCCCATTCCGCCTCCGATGCACAGAGCGGCAAGGCCGCGGCGGGCTGAGTTTCTCTTTCTCATTTCGTGGAGAAGTTTGACGAGGACAACGGTTCCCGAAGCCCCAATCGGATGGCCCAGAGCTATTGCTCCTCCGTTCACATTGATTTTATTTTCCGGAATCGGCAAGTCGCTCAAAACGGCGAGTGACTGTGCCGCAAACGCCTCGTTCAGCTCAAACAGGTCTATGTCATCAAGCGACAGATTTGCCTTGTGCAGCGCTTTGGTTATCGCCGGCACCGGACCTATTCCCATTATTGAAGGGTCAACCGCCCCGACCGCGTAGGAAACAATCGCGGCAAACGGGTCAAGCCCGAGCTGCCGCGCTTTGCTTTCGGAAGTAACAAGAGTCGCCGCGGCTCCGTCGTTTATTCCGGAAGCGTTTCCGGCGGTTACCGTTCCTCCGATTTTGAACACAGCGCGCATTCCCGCAAGAGATTGTTTTGTAACATCGGGGCGCGGATGCTCATCGGACTTGAAGTCAATCGGGTCTTTTCTTCTCTGCGGAACGGAGACCGGAACAATTTCATCATTGAATCTTTCCGACTGCATTGCCGCTTTTGTTTTCATCTGGCTGTTATATGCGAATTCGTCCTGTGCTTCTTTGGACAGATTGTAGGACTCCGCAAGATTTTCCGCCGTAACTCCCATATGGTAGTTGTTGAAAATGTCCCACAGACCGTCATGAACCATTCCGTCTATAAGCTCGTCCTTTGGCATGGCCATCCTGTAGCCGTATCTCGCTTTGGTCAGATAAAAGGGCGCCTGGCTCATATTTTCCGTTCCGCCCGCAACTACGACATCTGAATCTCCGGCCTTGATTGCCTGCGCGGCAAAAGCGACGCTCTGAAGACCCGAACCGCACACCCTGTTGATGGTTATGCCCGGAATATCCGTTCCGAGACCGGATTTAACCGCAACCTGCCTTGAAGGATTTTGTCCCAGACCTGCGCCGAGCACGTTTCCCATTATGCAGTCATCAACCTCTTTCGGGTCAATTCCCGTTTTGTTGATAATTTCATTGACCACTTTTACGCCGAGGTCAACGGCGGGTATATCTTTCAAAGTCCCACCGAAACCGCCTATGGCAGTTCTGACCGGTTGGGAAATTACAACTTTTTCCATCTGGATAATCCTCCTTGAAAAATGCAATTATTATTAAATTGGCGGGCAAAAATCTATATCAATTAATTTAATAAAGCAAAAAAATACGAAAATTATAAATGCGGTCAATTTACTGTTAGTTTTAAGGCGGCAATTACGGGACGGTCATGGCGGACAAAATTAAAACGGTGGCGGTTTTTTTCGGAGGCGCGTCGGCTGAACATGAAGTTTCAATTGTGTCAGCGCGCGCAGTTCTTGAAAACCTTGACTCTTCACGATTTTCCCCGCTTGCCGTTTTTGTTGACAGAGACGGAATATGGAGAAGGGCGGATGCCGGAGATTTTATACGCTCCGGAGTTCCGCCTCAGAAGGGATCGGGCGTTCTTGTTCCCGCCCCCGGTTGCGGAGGAACGCTTTATGAAATTAAAAACGGTAGTGTGGCCGCAGCCCGCACGGTGGATGCGGCTTTTCCGGTTATTCATGGCACCGACGGTGAAGACGGTGCAATGCAGGGGCTGTTTGAGATCTGGAAAATTCCATATGTCGGAACGCGGGTTCTCGGCTCCGCAGTTTCAGCCGATAAACTTGCGGCCAAACATCTTTTGAAAAATGCGGATCTTCCGGTTGTTCCGTTTTACGGAGCGGGGAAAAATGAATGGAAGGAAAACGGCCGCGAAGTTTTATCGGCCGCGCTTGACGAGGTCGGACTGCCGTGTTTTGTAAAATCTTCAAATCTCGGTTCAAGCATCTGTGTTTTCAAGACTGAGAATGCTGAGGACGCTTCCCGTGCGGCGGAAAAAAGCTTTGAGTTCTCCGATACGGTTATTTTTGAAAGAGCCGTTCCGAATCCGCGGGAAATTGAAGTGAGTATTCTGGGTTTGGACAAGCCGAAAGTTTCGGTTCCGGGTGAAATTATTCCCGCCGGGGATTTTTATGATTACAAATCAAAATATGGCGGAACTGGCAGCAGACTGATCATCCCCGCTTCCCTGCCTGCGGATATTGAAAACAAAATTCGTGCGGACGCGCTCAAAACTTTTTCCGTTCTCCGCTGCGCGGCGATGGCGAGAGTTGATTTTCTTTTGAACCGCGCGACCGGAGATTTTTTCGTGAGCGAATTGAATACTATTCCGGGTTTCACTTCAATAAGCATGTATCCGAAACTGTGGGAAGCGAGCGGTGTTTCTTTTTCCGCTCTGATAAACGGGCTGGTGGATTTGGCTTTTGAGTCCGCCCGAAAGAAAAAGACGCTGAAAATCAACTATGAGCAGGAATGAAAATTCCTCATCGCTATTTCCCCATTATTGTTTCCTCTCCTTTTCCGTCTCTGAAAACCACAAGAAAAACCACTCCGGTGAGAATAAATATTCCGCCGAGCAGTTTTGCCGTTGAGGGTATGCTGTCAAAAAAAACAAGAGACAGGATAACCACAAAAAGAGACTCAAGGGGCATAACCGCGGTGCTGCGCGACAGGCCGAGAAATTTCAGAGAATAAAACTGACACCCCTTTGCGATGTAGGCTCCGCATGTTCCCCCGATTGCCATCAGAAAAATCTGATATGCCTCAGGCATTTCTATTGAACCGGACGAAATGAGATAAAAAAACAAAATTACGGAGACGCCGAAAGTTCTCAGAGTCGCCACCGTGAGCATGTTGAGCTGTTTGCGCGCCGCCAGTTTTCTCACCCAGAAAGTGACCATTGAGTAGCACAGGGCTGAAACCAGCACGGCCGCCACTCCGAGCAGAAGATAATTGTCTCTGTGGTATGCGACCATGATTCCGCCCACTATTGTCAGCGCCATTCCAACACCTTCGCCCTTATTGATTCTTTCGCCAAGAAAAACTATTCCGAGCAGCAGCGAAAAAAGCGTCTGTGATTTCATCAGAAAAGAGGTCAGCGCCGGTCCGATTATCCAGAGCGAACTGACCCAAAGCACGGCTCCGACTGAAGTGAAAGTCGAGGTCAGCAGAAAAATTGTTCCGTATTTACGGAATTTTTTTATCTCTTTTCTCTGAGAGGGCATCAGAGCCGAGATAAAAAAAGCGGCGGCAAAGGCTCCGAAGAACCAGAAAAAAGCCGTCGTTACAGGGTCAAGTCCGCTTGTGCCGGTATTCAGATATTTTCCTATAGCATATGAAAAAGCCGTGAAAAAAGCCGTCCCGATTATAAGTATGTAGCCTCTGAGAGGGAAGCCGTTTTCCGGTTTTGCCAAATCTATTTTTGAAGTTTTCAAAATTTTTTAGGGGACGAGGCTTTTCGCGCCGACGGCAAGTTTTGTGTAACCGGCGGCTTTTATCATGGACATTATTTCAACTATGGCTCCGTGCGAAACATTTTCTTCGGCTTTGATTACGGCTGTGACGGATTTGTCCGGAGAATTTTGAAGGCTCTGCCGCAGAGATTTTCTGGAAACCTGTTTTTCGTTCAGGAAAATTCTTCCGTCTTCATAGACGGCAATGGAAACGTTTTCCTCTTTTATTTCACCGACCTGAGAGCCGACCTCCGGAACCTTGATTTGAATTCCCTTGACCGCCGGGGTGAAATTCAGAGAAAGCGCGAAAAATATAAGCAGGTTGAAAACGACATCCACAACCGGAGTGAGGTCAATCTGGTTTGAAGAAACGCGCTTTTTTGAAATTGCGGCGCCGTATCTTTTCATTCCTCTACTCCCCCGATTTCAAGTGAACTTACTATGTCTTCGGTGGACTGCTCAAGATGCAGAGTAACGTTTTCATATTTTCCAAGCAGATATTTGTGCGCTATGAAAACCGGTATCGCCACTCCGAGACCCATTGCGGTCGTATACAAAGCTTCCGATATTCCGCCCGCGAGCGATGCGGGGTTGACATCTATTTCAAGTGAAATAACTCCGAATATCCGTATCATTCCCGATATTGTTCCGAGCAGGCCGAGCAAAGTGCTGACACTGCTTATTGCTCCGAGCATTTCAATGTGTGAATAAAGATCAAGAGACTCATTTTCAAGAGACCTTTCCACGAAAGCGTCTATCTTTTCATTTTTACACTGAGCATCAATCGCCACAAGCGCGACACGCGCCACCGGGGAATTGTTTTCCTCACAAAAAGCTTTGGCGCCGTTAAATTCGCCTTTTTCCAGAAGGCGCAGAATTTTACCGACCACATTAGGGGGAACGACTTTTGATTTCCTGATAAAATACAGTTTTTCAAAAAAGAGTGTTGCTCCCACTATTGAACAAGCCGCTATCGTATAGAAAAACAGGCCCGTTTTGTTCATTATTTCAGCAATTGTTTCCATTTTTACCCGCCATTGTTTTCAATCAGGAATTTTTTCACCCCTGGTCATATCTTCAAAAGTCTCTCTCTCTCTTATTAAGTAAAACTCCGCATCTCTGACAAGCACCTCCGCTGCACGCGGCCTTGTGTTGTAGTTTGACGACATCGTAAAACAGTATGCGCCCGCGCTCATAACGGCAAGCAGTTCACCCGGTTCAACGATTGGAAAATTCCTGTCTGCGGCAAGGAAGTCTCCGGATTCACAGACGGGGCCAACGATGTCAGTTTTCTCCGTTTTTCGCTCCTCGCTTTTTTTCACGGGAGCTATTTCCTGATGCGCTCCGTAGAATGCGGGACGAATCAGATCGTTCATCGCAGCGTCCACAATGATGAATTTTTTTCCTTCTCCGCGCTTTACATAAAGAGTCCGTGTGAGAAGCATTCCCGCGTTTGCGGCAACAGACCTTCCGGGCTCAAGAATGAGTTTGATATTGGCGCCGCCGATGAATTTTTCAACCGTCCCCGCAAAATCTTCAAGGCGCGGAGGTTGGTCGTCCTCTTTGTAGCGGACTCCGAAGCCGCCTCCAATGTCAATCCAGCGGATTTTTATTCCGTTCTTTTCAAGTTTTGAAACCAGTTTCAGAAGTTTTTCAACGGAGTCTCCGAAAGAGGAAATTTCAAAAATCTGTGAACCTATGTGGGCGTCAATCCCCGTGATTTCAATTCCTTTCATTGAAGCGGCGCGCAGATACATTTTTTCCGCTTCAATCACATCAATCCCGAACTTACTTTTTTTCAAACCCGTTGAG
Organism: Thermodesulfobacteriota bacterium; assembly: GCA_965198945.1. Taxonomy (GTDB): domain Bacteria; phylum Desulfobacterota_D; class UBA1144; order Nemesobacterales; family Mycalebacteriaceae; genus Mycalebacterium. The sequence continues at coordinate 25,190 of CBDAQI010000013.1, forward strand.
ATATAGGGATGGGTTTTGGGGTCTATGTCGGGATTTACCCGCACGGAGACGGGAGCTTTTACGCCCGCTTTAAGAGCCGTTTCGTTGATTAAATCAAGCTCCTGCGAAGATTCAACGTTAAAGAACAGAATTTCTTTTTCAAGCGCGAGTTTTATTTCATCGGGGCTTTTGCCCACGCCTGAAAACACTGTTTTTTTAAGATCTCCGCCCGCTTTCTCAACCCTTTTAATTTCGCCTCCCGAAACCACATCAAAACCTGCTCCGAGCCTTGCAAAAAGTGACAGAATGGCAAGATTTGAGTTTGCTTTTACCGAATAGCAAATAAGCGGCGAGAGCTTTGAAAATGCTTTTTCGTATTCTCCATATGCCTCTTCAAGCGCCTTTGAGCCGTAAACATAACAAGGCGTGCCGACCGATTCCGCTATTTGCTCAAGCGAGGTTTGTTCAATAAAGAGTTTTCCGTTTTTGTATGAAGCGTCGGGGTTTGGAAGAAATTGCTTGTTCATGGCGTTTTTTAACGGTATCGGAAAAGACGATACTCTACATCAATAATTCCGGCGGGGAAAGTATGGCCGGAGGGCGGTTTTTCATATCTTTTTATTGCCGCCGCGGCAAAGATTTCTGAAGCAAAAACCGGTTTTTTACTCTGATGATGGGCAATGGAACGGAATCAACCGTCTCTCGCTTAACAATTCCCTTTCGGCAATGCATAATAGACTTCGTGCCCGCAGATTTTCAAGGTTTAAGAGTGGCGGCTTTTGAGAGCAGACGTTCGGCCGAAATAGAGGGTCTGATTCTGTCAAACGGAGGGATTCCGTCCGTCGCCCCGTCCATGCTTGAGCGTCCCGTGAAACGCCCCGGAGCGGTATGGGATTTTGCCGTGCGCCTTTTCGGCGGAGAAGTGGATGTCCTGGTGCTTCTTACGGCCACGGGTGTGAGAATCATGTCTGAGATGATCGTGTCAAGATACGGAAAGCGAGAGTATGTCAAAGCTCTTCGCGCAACCAAAATAGTGTGCAGAGGGGAAAAAACCGTTTCCGCGCTTTCGGAGTTTGGTATTGATCCGGAAGTTACCGTATCTGACCCGGCAACCTGGAAACAGGTTGTCATTTCCTCGGAACAGGCCGGTTTTCTGAAAAGTAAAAGGGTTGAGGTGCAGCAGTCAGGCGCTCCCAACCCGGCGCTGGTTGCCGCGCTCAGAAAACACGGTGCCCGCGTATGTTTTTTTTCAGTTTATAAATGGGCTTTTCCGGAAAACCCGGCGCTGCTTGAAAAAACCGTCCACTCAGTGGCCGGTGGGAATCAGGATTTACTTTTGTTCACAAGTTCCCGTCAGGTTGTGAACACCATGGAGACCGCAAGGCGCTTAAAAGCTCTTACTCTTTTCAGAAAAGGTGTTTCCCGCGCCGTTGTGGGTTCGGTGGGCCCTTCCACAACCGAGACGCTTAACAGCTTTGGAATGTCGGTTGATTACGAGCCGGACAGGGCGACGATGAAATGTCTTGTCAGGGGTCTCGCCGCGAGAGGAAAAAGTTTGTTTGAGAAAAAAACCCGTGCCCGGAAAAACGGCGTTGACACGCTGAGATGGAAAAGAATTGACATGGTCTGGTCACGCAGGCCGTCGTTCAAATCTTCTCGTAACTCTCTTTTTATGAAAACATGCAGGCTTGAGGAAACCGACAGAACACCGGTCTGGATAATGAGGCAGGCCGGAAGGTATTTGAGAGAATACAGACAGACCAGGGCAAAAATTCCGTTTCTTGAACTGTGCAAAACCCCCGAACTTGCGGCGGAAACAACCCTTATGCCGGTGGACAGATTCGGTTTTGATGCGGCGATAATTTTTGCCGACATACTTCTTATCCTTGAGCCTCTGGGAGTGGGTGTTGAGTTTTTAAAAGGGGACGGCCCCGGAATCAAGAACACCGTGCGTTCTGCGGCTTCGGTTGATGCCTTGAGGGAGTTTGATCGGGAAGAGATGTCGTATGTGTTCAAGGCGCTTGAGATAACAAGAAGAGCTCTGAACCCGGATGTTGCCCTGCTCGGATTTGCCGGAGCGCCTTTTACAGTGGCTTCATATCTTATAGAAGGCGGCGGTTCTTCAAAATACGCGAACACCAAAAACCTTATGCACTCAGACCCCGGTTTGTGGAATGTGCTTATGGAAAAGCTTGCCGCCGCAACGGGGTCTTATCTGAATGCTCAAATCAAAGCGGGCGCCGACGCGGTTCAGATTTTTGATTCCTGGGCCGGGTGTCTCTCGCCGGATGATTACCGTCGTTTTGTTATGCCGCACACAAAAGCGGTTTTTGATTCTCTTCCCCAAAATGTTCCGGCAATACACTTTGGAGCAGGCACGGGCTCTCTTCTCCGGTGGATGAAAAAAGCCGGGGGAAATGTAATCGGTTTTGACTGGACTGTTGATCTTGCCGAGGCATGGAAAACAGTCGGATACAAAACCGCCGTTCAGGGAAACCTTGACCCGGCGGTTCTGCTTTGTGACCGTTCCGTTGTGGAAAGAGGGGTTGTTTCCGTCTTGAAAAAAGCCGCCCGCAGGCGGGGTCATATTTTTAATCTGGGACACGGTATTACGCCCGCCACACCGGCGGAAAACGTTTTGGCTCTGGTTGAAAAAGTCAGGGAGTTTTCATCACAATGAACGGTTTTGATTCTGTTCTGTTAATCGGATACGGCGCGCCGGAAAAAGCGGAAGATGTGCCGGAGTTTCTTCAAATTGTAGCCAGGGGGTTTGCAATTCCCGAAGAAAGAATGAAAGAGGTTGAAAGTCATTACAGACAGGTCGGAGGCGGCTCCCCCCTTAATGAATTGACACGAAGGCAGGCCGAGGGGTTGGAAAAATTTCTTGAAAACCGGGGGTGTGGTCTTCCGGTCTACATGGCAATGAGAAACTGGCATCCATTCACCGACAACACCGTGGCCGAAATGAAGCGGCTTGGACACAAAAAATGTGTCGCAATTATAATGGCCCTTCACCAATGCGACACAAGCTGGGAAAGATACCGGCGTGAAGTGTCCGAAGGATGCCTGAAGGCCGGCGCGGATATTGAGTTTGTCTACCCGCCGCCGCTTTTTGACAATCCGGAATTTATAGAAAACTGTGCGGACAGAGTTGCCGAACAAATGGCAAAACTTCCGGGCGGCCGTTTTTCCAAAGAAGCAAGGCTGATTTTTACGGCTCACAGCATCCCTCTTGAAATGCCGGGGTCGGAAACTTACGAGAAGCAGTTCCGCAAAACCGCAGAGCTGACCGCCCAAAAGCTCAGAGTGGACGATTTTCTGATCGCCTGGCAGAGCAGAAGCGGAAGTCCGAATCAGAAGTGGTTTGAACCCGATATTTGCGAAGTAATAGCGGGGCTCAAGGGCCGCGCCGGGCACATTGTGGTTCAGCCCATAGGCTTTCTGTGCGACCATGTTGAAGTTCTTTATGACATCGGAATTGAAGCGGCCGGAGAGGCGCAAAGAGCGGGTATTGAGATGCTCAGAGCGAAAACCGTAAACGATGACCCCAAGTTCATCAGCGCTCTCGGTCAAACGGTCTTGAATACAATTCGGGGCTGAGGATTGAAATACATATATGGGTGTCCGGAAAAAAATTGTCATAATCGGCGGCGGTATATCGGGGCTTTCCGCCGCTCTTGAAATTACCGGTTTTTCACCCGCAGCCGGGGCTCCGGAGGTTGAAATTCTGGAAGCGTCCGACTCGGCCGGCGGAACAATTTCAACCTTCAAAAAAGACGGCTTTACTCTTGAGCTTGGGCCTGACTCATTTTTTGCCGATGCGCAGACTCTGGAATTCTGCTCCAAAATAGGTATTTCCCCGCGGCTCATGGGGACTTCGGAGCGCGACCGCAAGGTTTTTATCATGAGGGAAGGGCGCGCAGTTCCTCTTCCCGACGGTTTTTTTATGATGGCTCCGCGCAAGATACTGCCTTTTCTTTCAAGTCCTCTTTTCTCATTTTCATGCAAATTGAGAACCCTCGCGGAATTTTTCATTAAGCCACGACCGCATTGTTGCGGAGAGGAGAGTGTCGCCTCTTTTGTCCGCAGGAGATTCGGAAGTGAAATTCTGCAAAAAGCCGCAGCTCCTCTGATAGGGGGAATCTATTGCGCTTCGCCAGAAACTCTGGGAGCGGAATCCGTTTTGCCGGAGTTTGTAAAAATGGAAAGAGAGCGCGGAGGGGTTTTGCGCTCTCTGATTAGGGAACGCGGAGAAAAAACCGGAGGCGGAGCGAGGTTCGGGAAATTCCTTTCACCCGAAAGCGGCATGTCTGAAATGGTTGAAGCCGCTTTGCGCAAACTTCCGCCCGGGTGCTTGCAAACCCGCCGGACGGTCTCAAAACTTCTGAAAAAAGAAGTGGGATGGGAGATTGTTTCACAAGACGGCCGGAGGGTTTATGCCGATGCGGTTGTTGTTGCGGTTCGGTGTTCCGTCGCGGCTTCAATGCTTGAAGGAACGGGCGGCGCTCTTCCGGGGCTTCTTGCGAGCGTTGCGCATTCTTCGTGTGCGGTCGCGGTACTTGTATACGAGAACGCCGCCATTTCCGGAATTCCAAAGGGTTTCGGAACACTTTTCCCGGACTCACGGAAGGGGGAGGTTTTTGCCTGCTCTTTCTTGAACCGGAAGTTTCCGGAAAAAGCGCCCGAGGGTTTCAGTGTCATAAGATTTTTTATGGGCGGAGATGAAGTTTGCGCTCTGGACGATTCCGGCATTGTTTTAAGAGCTCAAAAATTTGCCCGAAAAACTTTCGGCGCGGTGAAAAATCCCCGTATCGGGTTGGCGGGAAAATATGCCGGAGGTATGCCCGTTTGCGGAGTCGGGCACCAAAACCTTGTGAGCCGCATAATGGATGCGGCTGATGAGGCGGGCGGAATATTTTTCGCAGGTGCCGGATATGGCGGTGTTGGAATACCCGACTGTATACGCAGCGGCTTGAGGGCGGGGGCAAAAGCCGCATCCTGCATTTCCTGATTTGAGAAAAGTGTCAGGGAAAAGGTAGAATAAGCCGGTTTTTTATTTCAAAAGGAGGCGGTTTTATGAAACTTAAAGACAGAGTTGCTTTGATAACCGGGGGCAGTCTGGGGCTGGGAAAGGCAACGGCGATTCTTTTCGCGCAGGAAGGCGCGACCGTTGTGATTACGGGCAGGACGGAGAAAACACTCAAAGATGTGGTTGCCGAAGCAAAAGAAAAGGGACTTTCAATTGAGTATATGGTGAGCGATGTCGCAAAGGAGGAAGATTGTAAAAAGTCGGTTGAGGAAACTGTGAAAAAGCACGGCGCGGTGGACATTCTTTTTAACAACGCCGGGGTCCTTTCGGCGGCTCCCACTCATGAGACCGAAGTTGAGGAGTGGGACAGAATTTTTTCAATCAATGTGCGTGGACTTTTTATAATGTCAAAGCTTGTTGTTCCTCATATGCTTGAAAAAGGGCGCGGCTGCATAGTGAACAATTCTTCAATACTCGGGCTGAAAGCGCTTCCGGGCATTGCCGCATACACGGCTTCAAAGGGCGCAGTTACACAGTTTACAAGGGCCATGGCTCTTGACTATGCGGACAAGGGAATCAGAGTGAACGCAATATGCCCGGGCACGATAGTAACACCGATGGTAACCAATATGATGGACAGCATGGAAGACTCAAGAGCGGCTGAGGAGCTTTTTACATCTTTCCACCCGATAGGGCGTCTCGGTCATCCGGACGAGGTGGCAAAAGCGGTGCTTTTTCTTTGCGAAGACGGTGTTGATTTTATGACCGGCAACATGCTTTCAGTGGACGGGGGCTGGATAGCAAAATAGCTTTTCGGGTTTGCCGATGTAGCTCAGTGGCAGAGCAGCTCACTCGTAATGAGCAGGCCAGGGGTTCGACTCCCCTCATCGGCTTTTATAACAAACATGGAAAATTTCAGTGTTCAGAGGCGCGACATCCGGCGCGCTTTCTCAAAAGCGCGTTTTTTTGCAGTTGACAAAAGGATTGCGGCAGAGCCCGGCGAGGCCTTGAGGCGCGCCGTGGAAAACCTTTCTTCCGCCGGGGTTGAAACAGTCTTTTTTGACAAAGCGAGGGAGGTTGAGACAGGTGAGTGGGCTGTTTTTCTGGCTTTCGGGGCGGATGAGTGCCCTCTTGCCGGAAAATCCGTTTTTCTTGCAGCGCCCGCTTCAGCGCCGCTTGAAGTAAAAATGCGCTGCGCATATATTTCAAGCCTTGACGGCGAGAGCGCGGTGCTTGAATTGACGGATTTGATAGTGAACGCGAAAAAGTCATAATTTTCAATCAAAAGGGTTTTCTATTGCAATGCTTGGTAAAAAAGACACAAAAGAAGTGGAACTGGCTCAGAGAAGTTTTTATGAGGCTCTTAACAAAGCCGATATTGAAATGATGGAGAAAGTCTGGCTTTCGGGATTGAGGGCAAAATGCATTCATCCCGGCTGGCCTGCGATAAGGGGCTGGGACGCTATAAAGGCAAGTTGGGTGAGCATTTTTGAATCCGGTGAACTCGCGAGCATAGAAACATCGGATGTCATGATTGACTTGGGCGAAAAAGCGGCATGGGTCAACTGTATTGAAAAACTCAGCCACTTCGTTGACGGGAGAATAGTTTTAACTCTCGCTCAGGCGACCAATATTTTTGAAAATACGGAAGAAGGGTGGAGGATGGCGCTTCATCACGCTTCTCCGGTTCCAGTCAGCAATCTTCCCAAAGGAGAGTTGCAGTGATGGCGGTTGACTGACTCCGCGCCGTTGCGGGGTGATGCGCGGCCATAAACTAAGCGCTTGGCCTTGAACGGTTTTCTCTCCCGCATGTGGTTTGTTTCGGGAGTTATATACCAAATTAGACAAGACTCCGCTCAATCTGCACTCAATCTTGACACACTGCCCACAAGCGTGCAGACTTTCAATCGCTAAACAAGCACAGAAACCCGCTTTGTCGGGTCTCTTGCCGAATAAAAGACCTTCGTTAAGACAACAGCTCCTGTTTGTTGAAGGGAATAGGCGGGAAGCCTGTCAAACCCCTTTGATGTGCTTGTTTAGCGAAGACCCGGCCCCCAAAAGCCGGAGTCGGGAGGCTGAAAGTAGTAGGCGGAACAACTTACATTTGTTCCAACATAATTGATAAATTAAGTATGAGTCCCCGAGACTAATGAACTGTAACCCTTCGTTAGTTCTTCACTTCAGTAAACACCATCGGGGACTCTTTTCAATAAGTCCCTTTTTTCATACTTGGTTCTGAATTTCTACCTGTTGGGGGAGTTTCTGAATAGAATTTTCACCATGCCGCGATGAGACGGCTGTTTATCTGCTGTTTATAAAAATCGCCTGCTTTTTAAACCTTCCGTCAATTGCAAGGTCAACAAGAGCTTTGGAAAGTTCGACCACCCGCACTTTGCTTCCGCACAGTTTGAAAGGCGTCAGGTTTGCATCTCTTTCATAGTCTCCGGGAACAATCCACGGCGGACGAACCACCGTCCAGTCAAGCGGGCTTTTACGCAAAATTTCATACTCTCCGCGTTTGTCATCAAGCAGACGTTTTAGATTTTTGTTTGTTTTTGTCAGAATATATGCCGCCGTGCTGAAAAATTTTCCGCGCAAACTGAACTTGTCTTCCGGCACTGACAAGCTCGCCCCCGACACTGCGACATAGCGCGAAATTTCTGCTTCGGGCATATAAAGTGAAAGATTAAGAGCCGCGCTTGAGTGAACTTTGAAACCGGTTTGAAAATCACTTGGGCCGAGAGCGCTTATCACCGCGTCTGCTCCTTTTATCACTTCTTTGACTGATTGCGGATTCGTAACATCTCCTTTAACCGTTTCAATTCCGCCGTTGACGGCTTCGTCCGGGCGGAAAATCTTCATCGGGTCTCTGGCAAGAGCCCTGACGCGGTGTCCTGCCCTTAATGCGTATAGCACAGTCGTTCTGCCCGTGTTTCCGGTTGCGCCGAGAATTGCGAAGGTCATTTCAAGTTTCACCTTGTTTCATTTTTTCAAGGGTCGTTCCGATTTTCCGCACAAGGGTTTCCAGATCCGCTCCCGTAACGGCGGAAATAGCAACCGTTTCCACTCCCATGGCGGCAAAAATCCCGGCAACCTCTTCCGCTTTTTCGCGGGCTCCTGCAATGTCCGTTTTATTCAGCGCGATTATCTGAGGTTTTTCCGCAAGTATTTCACTGTAAAGGCGCAGTTCGGAGTTGATTTTTTTCCAGTCTTTCAAAGGTTCCCTTTCGGTGAAGGGTGAAATGTCTATCAGGTGAACAAGCAGTTTTGTTCTCTCAATATGACGCAGAAAACGGATTCCTAGCCCGGAGCCCTTGTGTGCTCCCTCAATGAGTCCGGGAATGTCAGCCATTGTGAAAGTTTTATAGTCACCCCATTTTACAACTCCGAGATTGGGAACAAGTGTTGTGAAAGCATAGTCGGCTATTTTGGGTCTTGTGGCGGAAACTTTTGAAATCAGGGTTGATTTCCCCGCGTTCGGAAACCCTATGATTCCCACATCAGCGAGCAGTTTCAGTTCAAGAAAAAGTTCAAGTTTTTCTCCGGGACTTCCTTCGTCAGCCCTGCGCGGAGCCTGATTTGTTGAAGTTGCAAATCTTGCATTACCCCGTCCTCCCCGTCCTCCCCGCGCGGCAATGACACTGTCTCCCGCTTTTTGCAAATCCGCGAGAATTTTTCCCGTTTCGGAGTTGCGCACAACGGTTCCTACGGGAACTGATATGACGAGTTTTTCTCCGTTTGCGCCGTGCTTGCGCGACCCCTCGCCGTGAGCCCCGCGCCCGGCACGGTAATGCCGTCTGTATCTGCAGTCAAGCAGTGAAGAAATATCACTGTTTCCGGCAACAACAATATCTCCTCCGTCTCCTCCGTCTCCTCCGTTGGGGCCGCCTCTCGGAACATGTTTTTCGCGCCGGAAACTCACGCATCCGTTTCCGCCCGCACCGGACTGAACATTGATTTTTGCTTCGTCAATGAATTTAACCATCTGAACCAGTATTATACTTGTTTGTGTTTTTGAAATTGGAAATTGCGGTTTGAAACAGGCGCACACTTGATGGATGAAAAAATTAAATTCGGTTTTTGTCTTCCCATCAGAATTGATGCCGCGGCGGATTTCTGCATTAACCTTTCCGTGAGTGCGGAGAAGCTCGGATTTGATTCCGTCTGGGCAAGCGACCATATAGTTGTTCCAACCGGCAGGGTCGGAAGATTCAGCAAGGTTTTTTACGATCCTTTCGTTTTGCTTTCCGCCATTGCCTCCCGAACCAAAAAAATCAAAACCGGTCTCAGTGTTTTAATTGCGCCTTACAGAAATCCGCTTGTGGCGGCAAAGGCGGTTTCCACTCTTGATGTGATTTCGGGCGGGAGAACCGTTCTCGGTGTGGGGGCGGGCTGGATGAAAGAGGAGTTTGACATGCTTGGCGCGGATTTTGAAAAACGCGGCGCTTTTACGGATGAACTTATGGATGTTTGCAGGGAGCTCTGGGCAAATGAGTCTCCAAGTTTCAACGGGGTCTTTTCAGAGTTTTCAGACATTGCCTTCCACCCGAAACCCGTAAGCGGAGGAAATCTTCCCATATACGTGGGCGGCAACGGTGAGAAATCCATGCGCCGTGCTGCTGAAAGGGGAGACGGCTGGCAGCCGACCGGAATTTCTCCCGAACAATACGCGGTCAAAAGCGGTGTTGTAAGAAGAATTATGAATGAGCGGGGAAGGGCGGAAAACGATTTTGTTTTTTCCGTCAGAAATCGTGTTTCATTCGGCGGCGGGGAAAATGACGGCTCTCTTTACACTTTTTCGGGAAGCTCTAAGGATATTGTCAGCGAGGTAAAAAAATTCGCTGATTGCGGAGTGCGGCTCGTTCTTTTTGATCCCGAAGCCGCAACTGTTGATGAAATTGCTGAAATTACAGAGAGGTTGAGCTCGGAGGTTATGGTACGGTTTTAGAGCAACTCAGATACAAGAGAATTCCTATTCGTCCGCGTAATATCGCCGCCAGATTTCAATTGCTTTTTCTTTTGAATAAGGCTCTATTCTCTCGGCGTTTAGGCACATCAGCAAAGCTTGTCTTTCCCATTTTTTGATAAAGTCATCTGAATGTTTTCGAATAGTAGCCTCTATTTCTTTTAGATGACTATTAGAATATTTGTGATTGCTTGCAAGTTCCACCTTTGGCTCAAGCCAGTATTTTGCTTCGCCATCCGGAGATTGAACATGAACGTGTTTGCGCTCCTCTTCTCTGGAGAAAAAAAGAAACGATATTCTTTGTAACGCAAAATCGTGGGACTCATATTGCTCTTTCACTTTCCCGCCTTTACAGGTTTAATACCCGTTTTTTCAATCACGGCTTCAATAATGCCGTTCCAATATAGCCACCAGTGCGAGTTTTCCTTGTGGTTGCCCAGCTGCTGCTGTGCGTAGAGAAGGGCGTGTTCGGGTTTGTTCTGGTAAAGCAGCAGTTTTTCAGACGCTTCCTTCACCTCTTTCTCGTCAACCGGAATTTTATCCAGCTGTGTCTGAAGAATCTCTTTGATCGCGGCAATCTCTCCCAGAATCACATCCATTCCGTCAGATATGCGTTCGCACTGCGGTTTTACATCGCCTTCAAGACTTTTATTCTGTTTTTTCATCAGGTCGGCAAAATCGCGCAGTTTGTCGGCGGTGTCGCGCGCCTTGTTTGTCTCTATGATGATTTTTGTTATTGCTTTTGCGGTGAGAGAGGCCATTTTTATCTCCGGTCGCCGCGCGGGAGTAATGAAGCGTCGCGGCGGGTTTTTCCGATTATATTACTCTATATCAGGGCGCAAAGAAAAAATAACCCGCGCAAACGGCTATGAACGGGGCAAAGGGGAAAATGCGTGAGGATTTTTGTCCGCGCATTTTCAAGTAAATAAAACCGCCGATCGCCCCAACCACTGAAGCGGCAAAAATCACCTTCAAAACATCCGTGGGGCCGACAAAAGCTCCTATGCCGGCCATGAGTTTTACATCTCCCATTCCCATCCCGTCTTTTTTTCTGACAGTTTTGTAAAATATTGCGGCCGTAAATGGAACACCTCCTCCGACGGCCGCTCCTGCGAGGGAATCTGTGAAATATCCCGATAAAATTGAAAAAACAATTCCAGCCGCACAAAAAGGCAGTGTTATAAAGTCCGGCACCTTCATATCACTCAGATCAAACGCCGAAGCCGCGACCAGCGCATAAAGAAAAACAAATTGTTTCAATGCCTCAAAAGACAGACCCGAAAAATAAACCGCACAGACCGCGCCCGCCGCACAAATGGTTTCCACAACCGGATAAAGAATGGAGATTTGGTTCCGGCACCGCAGACACTTGCCCCGGCAGATTATAAATCCGGCAACCGGTATGTTAGCGTAAAACGGAACGGGTTTTGAGCATGAATCACAGACCGAAGACGGCGCCGTCACAGAAATTCCGAGCGGAATTCGCCTCACACAGACACAAAGAAAACTTCCGAAAGCGCCTCCCGTAAAAAATACCAGACCCCAAAACAGCCCGGAGAGGGGAGGGGGAATTTCAAACATTTCTTTTCGTGGCCGCTTTTGGCGTCACGACGCTTTTTTCCCTGACTTCTCTCAGAGCCCTGCGAAAATGAGAGGGGGTTATTCTGAAAATTTTTCCCTGATCTTTGATCTGCTCGTTAAGGGCGAAGATTGATGCTTTGTCACAAACAAGTTTTATGTCCGCACCGGTCATACCTTTCATTTTCGCCGCCAGTGTTTTGAAACTCAGGTTTTTTGCGAGCGGCTTATCGCTGTTGTGAATTTTCAGTATTTCCTCAATGCCTGAAGAATCGGGAGGTGTGATGGTCAGAATCAAATCAAATCTCCCCGATCTCATCAGCGCGGGGTCAACAATGTCTCTGCGGTTTGTAGCCGCAAGAACTTGCACATCGGAAAGTTCCTCTATCCCGTCCATTTCGGCGAGAATCTGGCTTACAACCTGGTCCGACACTCTGTTGCCGCTTTCCGATTCGCGTCTTGCGGGCGTCAGCGCGTCTATTTCATCAAAAAAGATTATTGACGGAGCCACCTGCCTCGCTTTGGAAAACACATTTCTTATGGCCCTTTCAGACTCACCGACATATTTTGAAAGCATTTCCGCCCCTTTGACCGATATGAAGTTCACTCCGCATTCGTTCGCAAGCGCTCTTGCTATGAGGGTTTTTCCCGTTCCCGGAGCCCCGCAGAGCATTATGCCTCTCGGCGGATTTACATTTGCGGCCTTGTAGAGTTCTTTGTGTCGGAGCGGCATAATCACAGATCCATAAAGGGTGTTTTTAATCTCTTCCAGGCCGCCGATGCTCTCAAGACCGGCTTTGGGTATGTCAACCGATATTTCCCTTATTGCGGACGGTTCAACCTCTTTGAGAGCGTCAGTGAAGTTTTCCATTGATACAGAGACGCAAACCGCGCCGTTTTTACTTTTTTCTTCCCGGGCGGTTTTTATTCCGGTTTCTCCGTCAAGGCTCTCAAAAAAACCTCCGAGCGCCTTAAGTCCCGCCTCTTTGCAGAGCATTTCAATGTCAGCTCCGGTGAACCCGTTTGTCGTCTCCGCTATACGCTGCAGGTCAACATCGTCTGAAAGAGGCATCGCCTCGCAATGGATTTTGAGGATTTCAGCTCTTGAAAGACTGTCCGGAACATCAAGCCGTATTTCTCTGTCAAACCTGCCGGCCCGCCGGAGTGCGGGGTCAATCAGATCGGGAAGGTTTGTGGCTCCAATCACTATCACATTGCCTTTTTTCTTCAGCCCGTCCATCATGGTGAGCAACTGGGCGACCACTCTTTTTTCCACTTCTCCCATGACTTTGTCTCTGCGCGGCGCTATTGCGTCTAACTCATCAAGAAAAACTATGGAGGGCTGTTTTTTTTCGGCGAGCTCAAAAATTTCCCTTATTCGCGCCTCGCTTTCGCCATAGTGTTTGCTGATGATTTCAGGGCCGTTAACTATGTGGAAATTAACTCCGGTTTCATGAATTGCCGATTTTGCGAGCATTGTTTTCCCGCTCCCCGGAGGACCGATAAGCAGAATCCCCCTCGGCGGCTCTATTCCGAGTTGGGAGAAAACTTCCGGAAAACGGGTTGGAATTTCAACTATTTCGCGGATTTTACTTATCTGTTTTTTCAGTCCGCCGATACGTCCGTATCCGACCCTGCCGGACTCTTTATCTTTTGCTCCGACTTTTGCGATGCTTATTCCCGTTGATTTTTCTATTAAAACCGGACTCCGGGATGAGGAGGGAACGGTGCTGATTACATGGATTTCATCTTTTTCACTGCCAGGTTTTGGTCTTTTTTTGCTTTTTCTGCCCCCCATGCCGACTCTGTCTCCCGCGGTCAGCGCGAGTCCCACAAGTCGTGAATGAATTTCTTCTCTGCCTTCTCTTTCATAGAGGACAGTTTTGTCCGAAATCGCCACGGTAATCCGCTTTGCGGTTTCAAACGGCGATTTTCTTATAATAACGAAGTCATTTATTTCAGAGCGCGCGTTGTGGCGCGTAAAGCAATCAATCTCAATTATGTTCTCGTTGATGCCTCCTTCCTCATCAAGAGGCACTGCTCTGGCAACCGTTTTTCTTTTTCCGCCTATCTCTATTGTATCAAGCGGTTCAAGACCCAACTCATACATGTTGTTACGGCTGATTTTGGCAAATCCCTTTCCCATGTCGCAGTAGTCTATTTCACAGATTTTCAGTGATACCATTGCGCGGAAATAATACATAACAAAAGTTGCCTCGTCATTTGGGAAAAAGCCGGTTCCTGTTGATTTTTTCCGTTTCTCGCTTCACACTCTCAAATCTTGATAATCAAATCCGCATTTCTACGCAACATCAGGTGTTATGGTTCCGAGGATCTGGCTTTTCATCCCCGTTTCAACCTCATATACGGGGAAAACGGGCAGGGAAAAACAAATCTTCTTGAGGCGGTTTACATGCTGTGCAGATTCAAGCCGCTGAGGGGTGTTTCCTCATCGGAGATTGTCCGTTTCGGGGAGCGGTCAGCATTGCTGAGAGGTGTAATTGAGAAGGATTCTCCGGCTCTGGTAACGGATGTAAAAATCTTATTCACGGATACGGGAGACAAAAAGATTCAGGTAAACGGCAAGAAGCCAGTAAATCTGGCAAAGAGGGCGCTTGATTTTGAAATCGTCCATTTCACTCCTTCTGAGGTGGATTTGGCAAAAGGGACTCCATCATTGAAGAGGCGGTATTTTGATTCAATAATCTGCGGGCTTGTTCCGTCACATTTTCAGGATATTATGGATTTTCAGCGTGTTTTAAGACAGCGCAATTCTTTTCTTGCGTCGGGCGAGCCACACCCGCCGGCGTTGAGCCCTGGGACACACAAATTGCGGAAATCGGAGCCAGAATCGTTGAAAAGCGTCTGCGTCTGGTAAAAAGAATCAACGGTGAAATAAGCCCCATCTACCGCCGCATAGCGGCCGTGGAGAAAACGGGTGCTTCTGTTGATTATGAGCCGTCTTTTGAAATTTCCGGGGAAAAGCGCGGTCAATTGTCTGATTCCATCAAAAAAGCTCTTAAAAACGGCTTTTCGCGTGATATAAAGGTAAAACACACTTCAGCGGGACCTCACAGAGATAAAATTTCTCTCAAAATAGGCGGTAGAGACTGCTCCCTGTTTGCCTCTCAGGGTGAAGCAAGAAGCGTTGTTCTTGCTCTGAAAATTGCCGAGATTCACCTATATCAGTCCATTAAAAAAGAAAATCCAATATTCCTGTTGGATGACATATCAAGCGAACTTGACGACAAACGCAGAAAATTTCTGTTTGAGATGCTTCTGAACTATCCGGGACAGATTTTTGTAACTTCAACTTCAGCCACTGATATTCTCTACCGGGGAGAAAGAAAAATTTTTCAAATTGCAAACGGAAGGGTGGGAAAGAAGAACTGATTAGGCCAAATGCATATAAGTTAACATAATATAACTTATCAGACATTGTATATATCAGGATGGTGTCGTTTTGATAATAGTTAATTATATGAGTAGAATAAATAGTAAATATAATATGGACTTAAAGTTAGAGAAAGTTGGTTGTAAACCATTAAAAATGACTTGTTCGGGAGGAAGTCCAATGACAACGATATTCTCAAAAATAATAGACCGTGAGATTCCTGCGGAAATCGTTTATGAGGACGATATGTGTCTTGCTTTCAAAGACATAAGCCCTCAGGCTCCCACACACATACTTTTGATACCCAAAAAGGAAATACCGTCTCTTAACGATCTCAAATCCGAAGATGGCGGCATTATGGGGCATCTTATGCTTAAAGTGCCGGAAATCGCCTCAAAAGCTGGAATTTCTGAAGACGGATACAGAATTGTTGTCAATACCGGGGAAAATAGCGGACAGTCAGTGTTTCATATCCATATTCACATACTCGGCGGCAGAAAGCTTGAATGGCCGCCGGGTTGATAAGTTAACTTGATTGGTTAACCAAATCTCTCACTGCATCAGCACAGCGGTCGCACAAGGTTCCGTCATCCGCTCTTTTTGAGACGCTCTCTTCTCTTTTCCAGCAACGCTCGCATTTGGGCTCATCGGTCAAATCTCTAACTAAAAGTGTTTTTCCGTTTCCAAAGCGGCTTATTCCAAGCAAGTCCGCAATTTCACCGTTTTCAAAACTGCCCGTTTCTCCATCTGCTTGAATGGAAGCATCCAGAGGGTTGGAAGGATTGCCTTCTTTTTTGGCTTTTTCAAGCGCGAGAAGGCAAACGTCTTTGAAAGGAAGAATTTGTGTCGTCCATGCGTCCAATATCAGTTTTTCTTTTTCTGACAGATTTTGAGTCTTTGGAAAATCTGTCAGATGAACACTCTGCTCTTTACGGTTTCCGGGCAGACAGCGGTATGCTTCTTCGGACGTATGAACAAGTATTGGAGCACAGAGTTTGATTAGAGCATCAGTAATTTCAAATATGATGGTTTGTGTTTTTCTTCTTCTCTTGCTGTTCGCTTTGTCGCAATAGAGCCGGTCTCTCACCGCTCCTATGTAGTGCCTGCTCAAAAACATGTCACAGAAATTCAGTATTGAGCCGCTTGCCTCTTTGTATTGAAATTCAGAATAGAACTTTACGGTTCTGTTGACAGTTTCGTTCAAAATTATCCGCGCTATGCTGTTAATTGACCAGTCGTCTTCACCCGTAAGAAGAACACTGTCAGTCTCCGGATTAAAATCGTTCAGATTGCTCAAAAGAAAACGGATAGTGTTTCTAATTGTTCTGTATTCATCCGCCGCCCCTTCTATTATGCTTATGTCCGCTTTCACATCATTTGAGTAGTTCAGCGAACTCACCCACCAGCGGCAGACATCCGCGCCGTATTTTTTCAGAATTTGCTCAACTCCAAGGGCGTTGCCGCCGGATTTGCTCATTTTTCTGCCCTGCGCGTCAACGATAAAACCGTGCGTCAAAATATCAGAAAAAGGCGGTTTTCCGTTTGCGCCCAGTGATGTGAGAAGTGAAGATTGAAACCAGCCTCTGTGCTGGTCTGATCCTTCAAGATATATGTCCGCCCTCTTCTGCTCACCTTTTTCAATAACCGAATGCCACGATGAGCCCGATTCAAACCACACATCAAAAATGTCTGAGCCTTTCTTGAGTCCAGACGGCTCCCAGCCGTCATCTTTTGCCCATCCGGGCGCATCCCTATCGTCTCCGGGGTCGTAGCCGGCAAGCAAATCCTCCGCTTCTGATTCAAACCAGAAATTGCTCCCCTTTTCGCGGATTTTCTCGGCCACCGCGAGCACGGTTTTTTCGGTCAGAAGAATATTGTCTTCAGCGTCTGTAAAAGCCGGAATGGGAAGTCCCCATGAGCGCTGTCTTGATATGCACCAGTCCGGTCTTGACTCAACCATTCCGCCGAGCCGTTTGCTTCCCCATGCCGGATGAAACTTTACTCCTTCGCCGATATTTTCAAGGCCCATCTCGCATAGTGTTTTTCCGCCCTCTCCCGCCGGTTCGTCCATTTTTATAAACCACTGTGCTGTTGCGCGGAAAATTGTCGGAGTTTTCCCGCGCCAGTCGTGCGGATAACTGTGAACAATGTCTTCGGAGTGAAAAAGCAGTTTCAGTTCTTGCAGTTTCCGGATAATAATTCCATTTGCCTCCCAGACAATTTTCCCTTGAAGCCAAATTGGAACAGAGGAATCAAAAGTTCCGTCTTCACGCACCGGGCAGTAAACCTCAAGACCTTCTTTTATGCCGGTCGCATAGTCTTCGGATCCGTGTCCGGGTGCGGTGTGAACAAGCCCGGTTCCCTCTCCGGTTACCACATATGGCGCGGCGACAACCCTGCCCCCGTATTCAATGAACGGGTGTTTATAGGTTGTTGCGGCTTCCGCCAAATCTTTTCCGGTGCAGGAGCCGATTTTTTTTGCTTCCGCCCCGTTTTTTGTGAAAACCGTTTCAGCGAGATTTTCTGAAACAATGCAGAAACGACCTTTATTTTTATAAAGCCCGTATTGGGCCTCAGGCCCGACTGCAATCGCGCGATTTGCCGGAAGTGTCCAAGGTGTTGTCGTCCATACCATAAGAAAAACATCGCCGTTTTCCGGCGCGTTCAGAGTTTCGGGAAGTTTCCCCGCATCCGTAACGGGAAAAAGAACATAGACGCTTGGGTCTGTTCTGTCGTGGTATTCAAGTTCCGCTTCCGCGAGCGCGGTTTTGTTCTCAATAGACCAGTGAACCGGTTTAAGGTCATGCCAGACAATGTTTTTCGCCACAAGTTTTGAAAAAACCTCAAGCACTCCGGCTTCATATTCAGGAGACATGGTCAAATACGGATTTTCATAATCGGCGAGCGTTCCGAGCCGTTTCATCTCTTTTGTCTGTTTACGGACGAATTTATCCGCATAGTTGCGGCATTTTTTTCTTATTAAAATCGGATCCGTTTCTGAAGTTATGTCTTCTGATTCCTTGAGCACTTTGTGTTCAATGGGGAGTCCGTGGCAGTCCCATCCGGGTATGAGAAAAGAGTCAAAACCTTCCATCTGTTTTGAGCGCACAAGAATGTCTTTTAAGATTTTGTTCAGCAGATGCCCAATGTGGATTGAGCCGTTTGCGTAAGGGGGGCCGTCATGCAGAACAAACTTTTTTCCGCCTGCGGATTTTTTTCTTATCGCCGAAAACAGATTCATTGTTTCCCATTCTTTTTGAATTAAAGGCTCTTTCTGTATGAGCCCCGCCTTCATCGGAAACCCTTTCACTTCTGGAAGGTTCAATGAGTCTCTGTATTCTTTTTTAGGTTTTTCAGACATGTTTTGTGTATAGGGTTTTTAATCAGTCTTTGGGGCGAATGATTTCCCAATAGACATATTTTTCAAGTTTGTCGTGCATTTTTTTGGCGAATTTCGCCCATTTATCCCACTCTTTTTTGTAGGGTTTTGTTTCGTCCACTTTATTTCTGATTTTCAGCCCGGTCTCGGTGGTTTCAATGATATATTCTCCGGAGCCTTCAAACGCTTCCTGAAGTTTCTCCGCGTATTCGTGCAGTATATCCACCTTTTCAGGGCTCATATCTCTGATTTCCATTATGAAATAGCCGTTTTTCTGGTCAGAGGGCATATCCATCATACTGCCCTGCTGAAACACGGTTGTGTTTATGTCTTCGGCTTTCATTGATATCAGTAGTTCCATTTCTAATAGTCTACGCTTTTTTCAGAATTTTGATTTTCTGTTTGATTTTGTCAATTACATCAGTGTTATGGATTTTTTTACCGCCGTTTTACTTCTTTCCTGATACCTGACAAACCTGTTCAAATGTCTGTAATCTGGACTCCTGTCCACAGAGACGAACCCTGACTTTATAAGATGCGCGTTGATAAACGCTGTGCCCCTTTGTCTTTTCTCTTATAAAAGATATTGCCTCTTCTTCGGTCTTTTTTAACGGTCTCACTCCTATCAGCCTGATTTTTGCGCCATTGTTCAGGAGAAGTGTATTTGGAGTGATAATTTTTCTGACACGGTAGTGAGTGTCTTTTTCACTTCCATTTCCATCAATTTTTGAACCGAAAGTGAGTTTTCTGGGATCAATTTTTCTTTCCATTTTCACGGTGTCTCTAAATCTGTATGGCAGGCGGTCAATTCTGCGTTTCCATTCTCTTTTGTCCGGAACATTCTCTGACTCATCAGAGAATTTAACATTTTCCATATTCAGCAAACTTCCGTCCATTCCCAGTTTGTTTCTTATTACAGGAAGAAAGTCGCCATTGATCTCATAACCAAAAGAGTTTCTTTTAAGATTCATCGCGCTCAGCGATGTTGTGCCGCTTCCAAGGAAGGGGTCAAGAACTGTGTCCCCCACAAAAGAAAACATTTTTATAAGTCTTCCGGGAAGTTCAAGAGGAAACATTGCGATATGCTTGTCCTGTCTCTCACCTTTGAAGTTCCAGTGTCCCGAAAAGTAGGTGTTCCATTCCTCATTGGTCAGTTTTGAATTTTTCTTTCTTTCTTTTTCAACTGATTGCCCTGTGGGAGAACCGGTTTTTTTGAATATAAGTATTGATTCATAATCAATTTTGACTATTCCGTTTCGCGGATAGGGATATGAGCCCATAACCGAACCGCCTCCCGTTGTGTTGGTGGTGGTTTTTTTCTGCCAGATAATAGTTCCCATATAGTCAAAGCCGACTGATTCACAGAACTTGATTATCTCCGTTTTAATCGGAATGACTTTGTATCTTCCATAGTATACGGAGCGGGCGAACTGGTCTCCTGTGTTGATGCAAAGCCTGCACCCGCCGTCAAGAATCCTGCGGCATTCAGACCACACAAGGTTCAGGTTATTTATGTAATCCTCGTAGGAATTATTAAATCCAATCTGGTTTTCACTGCCGTAGTCTTTTAGCTGCCAATATGGCGGCGATGTTACAATGAGCTGAACACGGCGGTCCCCGACCGACTTCATCCGCCTTGCATCTCCTATGATGACTTTATGGAAAGTTTTTTCCATCAGTTTCTTATCAACCCTCAAACACAAGTTTAAACGGTTCTTCGACCGCTTCGGCAATCCATCTGGAAAATCTCGCCGCTTCGGCGCCGTCTATCATTCTGTGGTCATATGACAGAGACAGCGGAAGGAACATTCCGGGTTTGAACTGTCCCGACTTCGGGTCAAAAACCGGACGGATTTGTGAGCGCGACAGACCCAGTATTGCGACTTCCGGAAAGTTTACAATCGGCGTGAAGCGGTCGCCGCCGATGCCGCCGAGGTTGCTTACGCTGAAACTTGCCCCCTGAAGTTCGTCCGGTTTGATATTTTTCTCTCTTGCTCTTCTCGCAAGGTCGGTCAGTTCAATTGATATTTCAATGATGTTTTTTTTATCCGCGTTTTTGATTACCGGCAGAACAAGACCTCTTTCCGTGTCCACGGCGATTCCGATGTTTACATATTTTTTGAAAACCATTTCGCTTCTTTTTGCGTCAAAGCTCCCGTTGAATTTTGGAAACACTCCGAGCGCTGAAGCGACAACCTTGACCATAATTGCCGTTACAGTGAGTTTTCCTCCGACTTTTTCAGCTTTCGCGCTGAAAACTTTTACGCAGATTTTCAAGTTCGGTGATATCCGCGCTGTCGTGATGAGTAACATGCGGAACGGTTGTCCACGAGCAGGTGAGTCGCTGCGAAGATATTTTGCCGACCGTTGACAGCGGAATCCTTTCGGTTTCCCCCCAGCTTGAAAAGTCCGGAAGGTCTGAAGACGTGTCCATATTGCTGTTTATAAAATCTTTTGCCTGCGCTCTCACATCTTCTGCTGACACCCTTCCCCTTGCTCCGGTGCCTTTAATTTTTGAATATCAATGCCAAGCTCCCGCGCGAGCGATTTGGCGGACGGTGATGAGGGGGGAAGATTTTTAGATTCTGATTTTTGCATCTGCGGTTTTTGCGGAGCGGGTTCGGGCTCCAAAGTTTTTTCTTCCACTACTTTTTGTTCAGATTCGGGAGCGGTTTCTTTTTCCGGAGTTTTTTTCTCCGCCGGGTTTTTCTTTCTTCGCGGGTTTGGATTTTGCCGGGCTGACAGATTTTCCGCTTTCGTTTATGACGGCTATGGTTCCGCCGACTTTTATTTTGTCTCCGACCACCACTTCAATTTTTTCAACCGTTCCCGCAAACGGACACGGCAGTTCAAAAACAGATTTATCGGTTTCAAGTTCAATAATAGGTTCATCTTTGCCAACCACCCCGCCCGCTTCAATAAGCACGGCAATTACGGTTGCCTCTTCAATGTTTTCACCAATTTCCGGCAGGCGGAATTTTTTCATGTCAGGTTTCCTCCCGTCGTCTCATTGCTAATCACTCAATTCCTTTCTTTTTCTGGTCTTCATATCTTTATGCTCCGGCAGATGCTTTGTATGTCTGTCTATGACTTCCAAAGATAACCTGTCAAAGTGCCTGTTAAAAAGTTTGCGTGCAGTTTGAGTGTGATTTCTTGACATATCCGAAAGACACCAGCCGATGCCTGTTTGAATGAAACGCTCAGATGAATCTGCCAAATCTTCAATAATTTCAGCGATTAGATTATGGTGTAAACCCACTCGTCCCGCGCCCCGAAAGGCCACAATAGACGACCTTTTTTGCCACAGATTTTTTGCGCTCCGCCACTTTGCAATTCTTTCAGCGGATTTGTCGTTGTTTTTCAAAATCAGCGGGTCAAGCACTCTCACACACAGCCAGTCGTTTGTTGACCAGTCGTAAATATCACCCCGCCTGAAAACCCTTTTCAGGAAACCGAGAGTTTTTCCGGAGGGCTGTTTATCAATACAGTTTTGCAACAAAAAAATACCGGCGAATTTGTCTTCTGCAAAACTTTGTGCGAACAGCATGTCAGACAACTCCATTTGCTTATCAGGCGGAGAGTCCGTCATTCCATAGTCGGCGAGCCAGGATTTCAAAATGTTTTTAATTTCAGGTGTCGGAACACCGCGATATTCAATGGCTCCTTTCAAAT
The DNA here is from genome assembly GCA_965198945.1 of Thermodesulfobacteriota bacterium. Taxonomy (GTDB): domain Bacteria; phylum Desulfobacterota_D; class UBA1144; order Nemesobacterales; family Mycalebacteriaceae; genus Mycalebacterium. The sequence continues at coordinate 47,187 of CBDAQI010000013.1, forward strand.
AGTTGTTGAACCAGTTCCGCTTTTTGGGGTCAGCGGAGGCGGCGAGACGGCCTTGCAGTTTTTTAATCAGCCTGTTTTTCATTCAAAATACTCACATAAACATCGGGTCTTTTTTTCGCGGATTGATCCGGAGTTCTTTCATTGCTTTTTCAAGATTTTCATCGCTCATTTTTCCCTCTTCCCTGAGCGCCCACAGGGCGGCGTAAACGATGTTGTTTGAATCCACTTCAAAAAACTCTCTTAATTTTTCTCTTGTGTCGCTTCTGCCGAATCCGTCCGTTCCAAGCTCCACCGTTCGTCCCGGCAACAGCCGGGAAATTGAAGACGGCAGAGATTTCAGATAGTCCGAAGCGGCTACAAAAACACCGTTTTCATTTTTCAGGCAGTTTTCAATATGTGAACTTTTCTTCTTCCCGAAAGGATGAAGCCTGTTCCACCTTTCCGTTTCAAGAGCGTTCCTGTATAACTCCTTGTAGCTTGTCACACTCCACACATCAGCGGATACACCGTATTTCTCAAGAATTTCTGCCGCACCTGTTGCCTCGTTCATTATTGCCCCGCTACCCAGCAGGTGAGCTTTCGGCGCGTTTTTTTTACGCATTTTTGATTTTGAAAACCTATACATTCCTTTCATTATGCCTTCGGTGACATTTCTCCCCTCCGGCATTTGCGGCTGCTCGTATTGCTCATTCATAACCGTTATGTAGTAGAAAATATCCTCTCCGTCGCAATACATTCTTTTCATTCCTTCGCGCACAATGACTGCCAGTTCAAATGCGAAAGCCGGGTCATATGCCATCATCGTGGGAAAAGCGTAGGAAAAATGATGGCTGTTTCCGTCCTGATGTTGCAGTCCTTCGCCCGCAAGTGTTGTTCTGCCCGAAGTTCCGCCGATTAAAAATCCCCTGCACCTCATATCTCCGGCCGCCCAGGCGAGGTCTCCTATTCTTTGAAGACCGAACATTGAATAAAAAATAAAAAACGGAATGGTGTTGATTCCGTGAGTTACGTGCGAGGTCCCCGCCGCAATGAAAGAAGACATTGCTCCCGCTTCGGTTATTCCCTCTTCAAGAATCTGGCCGTCTTTCGCCTCTCTGTAATACAAAAGCAGGTCTGAATCCACCGGCTCATATTTCTGTCCTTCGCTCGCATATATGCCCACTTGCCGGAAAAGCGGCTCCATTCCGAATGTGCGGGCTTCATCGGGCACTATCGGCACTATCAGCTTTCCCGTTTCTCCGTCTTTGAGAAGTGATGAAAGCATCTTCACAAAAGCCGTCGTTGTGGAAACTTTTCTTCCGTTAGAGCCGCTTAGAAATTCATCAAAAACTTTTTCGGAAATTTGTTTCAAATTTGCAGCCCTGTTAATTCTCGACGGCGCCGCGCCGCCCAGTTTTTTTCGTTTTTCAAGCATATAAGCGACTTCGTCTCCGTATTCCGGCGGCTTGTAAAACGGCACTCCGGATTCCAACTGCTCATCCGATATGGGAATGCGCAGGCGGTCTCTGAATTCTTTGAGTTCCTGTTCGTTGAGTTTTTTCTGCTGGTGCGTTATGTTGCGCCCTTCCCCGCTTTCTCCGAGTCCGTAACCCTTAACCGTCTTCGCAAGAATGACCGATGGCTTTCCCTTTTGATCCACCGCCGCGCGGTAAGCGGCATAAACTTTTTCCGGGTCATGTCCGCCGCGCGCAAGTTTTTCAAGCTGCTCATCGGTGTGATTTTTGACCATATCAAGAAGCATCGGGTGTGTTCCAAAAAATTTTTTGCGAATATATGCCCCGCTCTCAACAACATATTTCTGATATTCGCCGTCAACCGTTTCTTCCATTCTTTGCACGAGCAGTCCCCGAGTGTCTTTTTCCAGAAGCGGGTCCCAGTTTGTTCCCCATATAACCTTGAAGACTTCCCACCCGGCGCCCCGGAAAATTGCCTCCAGTTCCTGAATTATTTTGCCGTTGCCCCTCACGGGCCCGTCAAGCCGCTGAAGATTGCAGTTTATTACAAAAATGAGGTTGTCCAGATTTTCACGCGACGCAAGTGTTATGGCGCCGAGGGTTTCCGGCTCATCCGACTCGCCGTCTCCGAGAAAAACCCACACTTTTGATTCAGACTTATCTATCAGGCCCCTGTTTTCCAGATACCTGTTGAAACGCGCCTGGTAGATTCCCATTATCGGTGAGATTCCCATTGAAACGGTCGGAAATTCCCAGAAGTCCGGCATCAGCCAGGGGTGGGGATATGACGACAGCCCCCTTCCATTACCGGTTTCGCGTCTGAAGTTTTTCATCTGTTCAAGCGAAACCCTGTTTTCAAGAAAGGCCCTCGCATATATTCCCGGCGATGAGTGTCCCTGAAAATAGACCATGTCTGCGTTTTCGCCGGCTTTGAGAAAATGGTTGAATGCGACTTCAAGCAGCGTTGCCGCGGAAGCGTAGGTTGATATATGTCCGCCGATTCCGTCTGAAAGCCGGTTTGCCCTTACGACCATCGCCATCGCATTCCAGCGAATGATATTTTTAATCCGCTTCTCAATTTCGCGGTTTCCCGGAAACTGCGGCTGCCCGCCCGGGGGAATTGTGTTTATGTAGGGTGTGTTGGCGGCATATGGAATATGAACGCTTTTTTGAGCAGCGTGGTTTTGAAGCCGCCCCAACAGGCGCGACGCTCTTTCCTTTCCGCTGGCGGCGGCTACTTCGTCAAAAGAATCAGTCCACTCGAGGTCTTCTGTCTGTTCTTCGGTTTTTTTGTCCGGCATTTACAGCATTATATCTCATGCCTCAAAGCTGAAACTTGTGATCTTTTAATGTGTGCGGTTTGTCAACCGGACATTTCTTGATGTAGAATAGCCCCCTGATATGAGTTCTCCCAAGTATGATCTTGTTGTAATCGGTTCCGGTCCCGGCGGTTACGTTTCGGCAATCAGGGCCGCCCAGCTAGGGATGAAAACCGCCGTTATTGAGCGTGACAATCCCGGAGGCGTTTGCCTCAACTGGGGATGTATTCCCTCAAAAGCCATTATCAAATGCGCCGAAGTCTATAACTATTTTCAAAGCTCCGAAAACTACGGAATTTCCCACAAGGGGCTTTCATTTGACTATTCAAAAGTGATAGACAAAAGCAGAGGCGCGTCGTCATCCCTCAACAAAGGGGTGGAGTTTCTGCTGAAGAAAAACAAAATAGATCTCATAAAAGGCGCGGCGAAGCTTCTCCGCCCGGGCGCGATTGGCATTGCAGGTGATGAAGACTCTGAAATTCAGGGACAGAAAATTCTGCTTGCAACCGGTTCCGTCCCGCGCACCATTCCCGGGATGGAAATAGACGGCAAAATCGTTATGACAAGCGATGAGGCGATAATGAACCGGAGTGTGCCGAAAAATATAGTCATTATCGGCGGCGGATACATAGGAGTTGAATTCGCATATGTTTACAATTCTTTCGGCAGCAAGGTTACAATTGTTGAAATGGCTCCAAATATAATTCCGGGAGCCGATGAGGACATTTCAAAAGAGCTTGAAAAAAGTTTCAAAAAGCGTGGTATTGAGATTCTGACTTCAACCGCCTACAAGTCAATCAAAAAGACGAAAACCGGCGCAAAAATAACCGTTGCGGATGTGGGTTCCGGAGAAGAAAAAACTCTGAGTAAGGAAATAGTTCTTGTTGCGATCGGAAGAAAAGCCGTGGCAAATTCGGCTCCGACCTCTTTCAGTTTTTACGGCTCCGGAGACAGCCTCGGTCTTGACGAACTGGGCATAGAAACTGATGAACAGGGTTTTATCAAAACTGATGAGTCTTACTCAACGACTTGTTCGGGCGTTTACGCAATCGGCGATGTAAATGGTCCGCCCCTTCTTGCGCACAAGGCTTCAGACGAGGGTGTTGTCGCGGTTGAGCGCATGAACGGGCTTGAAACCCGCGTCCACTATGACAACATTCCGGGCTGTGTCTACTGTCAGCCGGAGGTTGCCTCCGTTGGCCTGACTAAAAAACAGGCAAATGACTCCGGGTATAACCTTTCGGTCGGAACCTTCCCTTTCAAGGCGGTGGGCAAAGCGGTTGCGGTCGGGGAAACAGAAGGGTTTGTCAAAATTATTTCAAACAAAGACAACGGAGAAATTCTCGGCGCCCATATCATAGGGCACGGAGCAACCGAGCTTATAGCCGAACTTGGAACCGCAAAAACCCTTGAATCCACTCCCTACGAAATAGCCACAACCTCGCACGCGCACCCCACACTTTCAGAAGCTGTTATGGAAGCCGCCCTTGCCGCTATGGGTAGGCGGAGGAATTTTTAAGCGTCTAAGGGTCTCATATTTATTCTGCGGCTCTGTTTTCCACAGGTAAAAGTTTTCACCCGTTTCGTACGCCATTGTTTGCCTGAGTGGTATAGAATTATCAGACTGAAATAAAAATTGAAAAAAACTGTTAATACGCATTAAAAATCCGCTGATAAACAATTATGAAAAAACTGACACTCCTGACTCCCGGAACGGTTGACTATCCGGATGCCGTCAGTCTTCAACTGGAAATTCTTGAAAAACGCATAAAGGACGAAACTGAAGACACTTTAATTCTTCTTGAACATCCGCCGACAATCACGACCGGCAGGCGTGGGAATCTTTCCAACCTTACGGCAAGCGACGATTTTTTGAAAACACGCGGAGTTTATATTGATTCTTCCGCAGGCAGAGGCGGAGACATCACTTTTCACGGGCCGGGGCAGGTTGTCGGCTACCCTATTATCAGCATCAAAGACCGTGAGGGAGGTGTTACCCGATATGTGCGTGACCTTGAAGAGGTAATCATCCGTGCGCTTGGAGATTTCGGAATTTCCGCCCGCCGCATTGAAAAACTGACGGGAGTTTGGGTAAAGCGCAGTAAAATAGCATCAATAGGAATTGGCGTGAGGCGATGGGTAACCTGGCACGGTTTTGCGCTTAATGTGAACACAGACCTTTCATGGTTTGACACAATTGTTCCATGCGGGATTTCTCAAGTGCAAATGACTTCAATAAAAGAATGGAAACGGAGCGCGGAAGATGTGGAAATGGAAACGGTCTGCGGCTCTCTTGTAAAATATTTTGCGGAGGCGTTTGGTTATCAACAATAACAACCGTGAACGTTTTGAAATTTCCCATATTTCCGGCGCGCGTTACGTGCTTGAAAACAGTTTCCGTATTCCCATTTCCGCTTCAAAAACTTTTAATTTTTTTCAAGACCCGCGAAATCTGGACAAGATAACTCCTCCTTTTCTGTATTTCCGTCCGCGGGAGAAGAGAGCGGCCGGGTGTCTCGCCATGCGCGAGGGGCTTGAGATAAACTACAAAATGCGGCTTCATTTTTTCCCAGTCAGTTGGGCAAGCCGGATTTCAGTATGGCAGCCGCCGTACCGTTTTGTTGATGAACAAATAAGGGGACCTTTCGCGTTTTGGAGGCACACTCACAATTTTACTCCTGTCGGGAGGGGCTCAACGCTTGTTGAAGACAGGGTTGACTATGAAATACCGTTTGGTTTAATTGGAAAACTGGCGAATTTTCTTTTTGTCAAACGCTATCTTGAAAGAATCTTTTCCTATCGCAACAAAAGGATTCACGAGATTCTTCTTAAAACAAAAAGTTTTTGATTTTGTCTATAAAACTTTTGGATTGGGGATTGTAGAAATTGCTTATTGTAATTCTTGCAGCCTCCGATACGCCTCAGTGTTTTTTAATGCTTCATTTTCTTTAATATAATCAAATGCGGTTTTTCCATTACGCTTCTTTGCGTTAACATCGGCGCCGTTTTTGATGAGTGCGGTGATAATTTCCGGATTGGTATTGATTCCAGCCGCAGTGATCAGCGCCGTCAAACCATTTTTATCCTTTGCATTTACATCGGCGCCATTTTTGACGAGTGCGTTTATAATCTCTGGCCTGGTGTTGTAGCCTGCCCCAATAATCAGCGCCGTCATACCATCTTGATTTCTTGAATTTATATAAGCGCCGTTTTTGATGAGTTCAGTAATAATTTCCGGATTGGTGTTGTAGCCTGCCGCAGCCATCAGAGGCGTCTGATCACTTTTATCCTTTCTTGAATTTATATCAGCGCCATTTTTCATGAGTATGGAGATAATTTCTGGATTGGTATTGTAAGCTGCGGCGTATGACAGAGCCGAATCGCCGGTATTATAGGACCTTGAGTTAATATCAGCACCGTTTTTGATGAGTTTTTGGATAATTTCCAAGTTGGTGTTGCTGCTTATGCCAATCATCAGAGGTATCTGGCCATATTTATCTTTTGCATTTATATTCGCGCCGTTCTTAATGAGTATGGAGACAATTTCCAAATTGGTGTTCATTCCTGTTGCAAACATCAGAGCTGTCCAGCCATATCTATCTTTTACTTTTACATCGGCGCCGTTTTTGATTTCTCTTTCAATATCTGCAACTGTGGCGGTTTTCATAAATTCCGCCTCAAGCAACAAGTTATGCGCCCACGACGATGCCGGGAAGATAAGACAGAAAACCAAAATTATTAGTCTGATTTTTATTTTCATTTGAACACGTGACTTCTATAGCTAATGTATAAAAACCCCCTTTTTACAAATAGTTTTAACTGTCTAAACATGCTATTGTCCTGATCAGTTAGGTTTTTCGTCATTTGAAGTATCATTTTTGACGCTTCTTAAAACAACTCCCTGATTTTCTGTATAAAGCTTTTGACAGGCGAACTCTTTCCATTTTCAAATTCATCCAGCTCCTTATACGCTTCAGTTTTGTTCAATGCCTCATTGCTTTTAATGTAATCAAATGGTGTTGCTGAATGCCGCAACCATAAGAGCCGTCCAACTTTTTTCATTTTTTATGTTTACATCCGCACCGTTTTTGACCAGAGTATTTATAATTTCAGGATTAGTGCTGTTGAATGCCGCAGCCATTAGGGCTATTCCGCCCTTTTCATTCACCGTGTTTACATCCGCGCCGTTTTCAACAAGCATGTCAATGACTTCAGGTTTTATGTTAATCAATGCGACGATCATCAAAGGTGTAACTCCATCCTCCCCGCTTACGTTTACATCTGCGCCGTTTTTTATTTCCCGCTCAATGTCAGTGGCTGTTGCGGTTTTCATGAACTCCCCGTCAAGCAGATTGCTTGATTCCGACAGTTTCAACTTCCAATACGATTCGGCGCTTTTTAAAGTCTCGTTGTCTTTTATGTAATCAAATGCCTTCTTCCCGCTATTGTCTGTGAGGCTTGGGTTTGCCCCGTTTTCAAGTAAGGCGTCAACAATTCCGGCGTTATTGTTGGCTGCGGCAATCATAAGAGCCGTTTTACCCTTTTCGTTTGCCGCGTTTACATCGGCGCCGTTTCTGACCAGCGTGTTGATAATTTCGGTATTGGTATTGTTAAGCGCCGCACTCATAAGGGCCGTCCAGCCGAGTTCATTTTTTGCATTTACATCGGCACCGTTCCTGATGAGTGTGCTGATAACCTCCGGGCTGGCGCCTCCGAATGAAGCAATGATAATAGCCGTTTCCCCGCCCTCGCCTCTTGCGTTCACATCGGCGCCGTTTCTGATGAGTGTGTCTATTGCTTGTTTGCCGGCGCCGCCCGCCGCCGCAATAGCCAAGACCGAGCGACCGACTTCATTTTTTCCGTTCGCGTCGGCGCCGTTTTGGATTAATATATTGATAATTTCCTCCGGGTTGGGATTATAAATTGCGGCGCTCATCAAAACTGTCATACCTTCTTTGTTTGTTACGTTCAGGTCGGCGCCGTTTTGGACGAGGGTTTTAATGACTTCCGGGTTGGGGTTGCTTTCCGCGGCTATTGTCAGCGGTGTTCCGCCGCTTTGTTCATTTTTTGCGTTTATGTCTGCGCCGTTTTGAATGAGTGCGGTAACAATTTCCGGGTTGGGGTTATTTGCGGCGGCAATCATCAGGGCAGTCCACCCGACTTCATTTTTTGCGTTCACATCGGCCCCATGCTTTATCAGCATTCTAACAATCTCCGGGTTGGGGTTGCCGAATGCGGCACTCATAAGGGGCATCCAACCGGCTTCGGCTTTTGTGTTCACATCGGCGCCGTTTTTGATCAGTATGCCTATTACTTCGGGGTCTGTGTTTAAAAGTGCGGCGATCAAAAGGGGTGTTGTGCCAATTTGATCTCTTGCATTGACGTTTACGCCGTCTTGAATTTCTTTTTCAATGTCCGCAACGGTGGCTGTTTTCATAAAATTCTGATCAAGCAGATTATCCGCCCGGGACAATGACGGTAACATCAGGCAGAGAGCCAGGGCGAGCAATGTAATTTTTTTCTTCATCTAATTCCTCCGTAAAGTTTATGCATAATCTTAAACAATAGCCTATTGAGATTAGAATTGTTTCTTCCCAGGCGGAGATTGCAAATTATAGCACTAAAATTTCTTTTCTTAATTATTATTGGTCCAATAAACAAGGACGGCACCCATGACGATAAGTGTAATTCCGGCAAGACGCATTGCTGAAATTTTCTCGCCCAGAATAGCCCATGCATAAACGGCGGAAAACAGCGGGGCGGTCGCCGCGAGCGGAATCACATATGAGGCGTCTCCGTCTCTGAGTGCGTTAAAAAAAATGGAAAGACCCACAATACCTCCAAGACCCCCCGCGACAAGAATCAGCAAAAGTGTTTTTCCGCTGATTTGAAAAATTTCGGGTGTTTTACCCGTGGCGACTATAAAGACTGCCATACAAAACGATATGAACACCAAGCGGATTGTCATTACAACTGATGTAGACGTATCTCTGAGACTCATCTTTTCAAAAATTGGGCTGAGTCCCCATATCGCCGCCACCGCAAGAGCCATCATTGTTACCCTCATTTGTGTGTTTCCTTCATTTGGTTCAAAATGCTAACTTATATGCTCTGACTGCAAAGGGAAGCCGAAGACATTGAAAATTGCTCTTTTCATCAAAGATCTGATGTTTTCATCGCGTATACGTGAGTCTGCACCGCAAGGGCCGGAACTGTTTTTCGCCCGTTCGCTTGAAGATTTGCGCTCTGCGATTGCCAAACCAGATCTTTTACTCGCGATATTTGATTTGTCAGACCGTGATTCCGAAGAGGCGTTCAAGATGGTTAAAAGCGCCCTGCCCAACGCTTTTTGTGTCGGATACTACCCGCATGTTGACAAAGAAACGGCGGACAGATTCAAAAAACTCGGATGCGATAAGGTTTTGCCGAGATCGCGTTTTGCAAGGGAAGCTGCTGATTTGATTGCAACTTTCAAACAGTAAAAAGTAAGTCTTCCGCACAAACAATCCCCTGATTCCTATCCCAACTTTTTTTCGTTTGCCTTCAAAACCTGTTTTGCGGTTGCCGAGAGTTCCGAGTCCGGGTCTTTTTTTATTACGGCCTCAAAATCCGCTTTCGCCTTTGCAAACTCGCCGAGCTTTTGAAACTCGGTTGCTCTTGCAAACAGCGCTTTGATGAAATCGGGGTTTGCTTCAAAAGCCCTTCCGAAATCCTCCACCGCTTTTGTGTTATTGCCCAAACTGTCATAGACGTGCCCTCTGCTGTATAGGCTTTCAAAATCCTGCGGGTTCAGTTCAATGGCTTTATCGTAGTCCTTCAGGGCCCTTTTATAGTCTCTCAGCAGATTGTGGTATGTGGTCGCGCGGTTGTAATAAGCCTCGCCGTTTTCCGGGTCAAGTTCTATTGCTTTGTCATAGTCTGCTATGGCGAGCTTATATTTCCCGAGTCTCCCGTAGGCTGTTCCCCTGCTCACATAACCTCCGGGAAAATCGGGCATGAGTTCTATCACTTTTTCAAAGTCTTCGGTCGCAGGGCTGTGGTCTCCAATATCAACAAGCAGCGAGCCGCGGTTGTAATATGCTTGCGCGTAGTCGGGTTTTGTTTCAACAGCCTTTGTGTAGCAGTCAATTGCATCGCGCAGTTTTCCCGTCATTGAAAGCGCGACTCCGAGATTGTAAAGCGCGTCCGGATTGTCAGGTTTCAGTTCAATCGCCTTCCGGTAGTTTTCCTCAGCTTCATTCCATTTTCCCGCCCCCGCGAGTGAATTCCCTTTCTTGAAAAGTTTGTCAAAATTTTCCGACATTTTTTCTCCTTTTGTAAATTTTCATTTTAGGCCAGAATCGGTGCCAGCCATTTTTTTGCTTCCTTCAATGATACCTTTTTTCTTCCGGCATAGTCCCTAACCTGGTCTTCCGTTATTTTGCCCACATTGAAGTATTTTGCTTCCGGGTGGGCAAAGTAAAACCCTGAAACCGAACTTGCCGGAGTCATAGCAAGGTTTTCCGTAAGCGAGACTCCGGTGTTTTTTTCAGCGTCAAGAATTTTCCAGATTGTCCGTTTTCCCGTATGGTCGGGGCACGATGGATAGCCGGGCGCGGGCCTTATTCCCCTGTATTTTTCTTTGACAAGGTCTTTGTTGGAAAACTTTTCGTATTTGCCGTATCCCCAGATTTTCCGGGCTTTTTTGTGCATCATCTCGGCGAGGGATTCGGCTATCCTGTCGGCGAGCGCTTTTATGATTATGGATGTATAGTCATCTCCGGCTTTTCCGAAGGTTTCCGCGTATTTTTCGGTTTTGTTTCCCGCAGTAACTACAAAAGCCCCCATGTAGTCTCTTTTTCCCGACTCTTCGGGCAGTATAAAATCAGAGTTACAGTAGTAGATTTCCTCTTTTTTAGTCCGCGCACTTTTCCTTATGGTCTGTTGGCGCAGGAAATATGCGGTGGCAATGATACGGGATGAATGCGGCGAATATATTTTTACGTCATCACCGCTGCTGTTTGCCGGCCAGAATCCGATTGCGGCAGATGGATTGAAAGCGCGGGATTTGATAATCTCACGCAGAATTTTTTTTGCATCGCCGTAAAGCTCTTTCGCCTGTTTTCCCCAGCTTGGGTGTTTGAGTATTGACGGAAACGAGCCTTTCAAATCCCATGTCCAGAAAAACGGAGACCAGTCTATGTATTCCGCTGCCTCAGCCATGTCTATTTCAGGAAAAGTAATAATGCCGGTCTTTTCGGGTTTTGGAACTTCGTATTCGGGGTTGATTTGAAATTTTTTATTCCTTGCCTCCTCAATCGGGGCGTATTCCAGTCTGCTTGAACCGAGCAGATGTCTTTCCCTCTGTTTTTCCTGTTCTTTTTCAAGCTCTTTCACATATTGTGTTGATTTTTCGGGATTGAGAATTTGGTTGCACACGCCCACAACAAGAGATGCGTCCTTCACGTGCTCCACCGCCCCTTTGTATGCGGGAGCTATTTTTACCGCCGTGTGGATTTTGCTTGTTGTGGCGCCGCCTATCAGAATGGGAATTTTCAGGTTCTGTCTCTCCATTTCCGCGGCATTGTATATCATCTCGTCAAGCGACGGGGTTATAAGTCCGCTCATGCCGACCGCATCCGCATTTTCTTTTTTCGCCGTGCTGATGATTTTCTCGCACGGAACCATCACTCCTAGGTCTATCACTTCATAGTTGTTGCATGAAAGCACTACAGAAACTATGTTTTTCCCTATGTCGTGAACATCTCCCTTGACCGTGGCGATAACAAATTTTCTATTTCCTGATTTTTGTCCCTCTTTTTCTTTCTCCATCAGGGGCGTCAGGATTGAGACGGATTTTTTCATCACGCGCGCGCTTTTTACCACCTGCGGAAGAAACATTTTCCCTTCACCAAAAAGACTTCCGACAACTTTCATCCCATCCATTAGAGGACCTTCTATGACTTTGAGCGGCTTTTTATATTTTTTCAGGGCTTCGCTTGTGTCCTCCTCTATGAAGTCAACAATTCCGTGAATGAGCGAATGCTTTACTCGTTCCTCAACTTTTTCTTTTCTCCATTCAAGATTCTTTTTGTCTTTTGCGCTCCCGCCTCCCTGAAATTCCCGGGCGATTTCAAGCAGTTCCTCCGCCGCTTGCGGGTTTTTATTCAAAACGGCATTTTCCACCTTTTCCAGCAGGTTTTTCTCAATTTCTTCATACACGGCAAGCATTCCGGCATTGACTATTGCCATATCAAGCCCGTTTTTAACCGCGTGATGAAGAAAAACACTGTGCATCGCTTCGCGCACCCTGTTGTTGCCCCTGAACGAGAAAGACAGATTGCTTATGCCGCCGCTTATAAGCGCACCGTGGCAATGCTTTTTGATTTCTTTTATGGATTCTATGAAATCAAGCGCATATCCGTTGTGCTCTTCAATTCCCGTTGCGATTGCGAGCACATTAGGGTCAAAAATTATGTCTCCGGGCTCCATGCCGGCTTTTTCCACAAGAAGTCCAAATGCTCTGCGGCATATTCTCACTTTGTCAGACTTTGATGCCGCCTGCCCTTTTTCATCAAAAGCCATCACGACCGCCGCGGCTCCGTAGCGCATAATTTTCCGCACCTGTTCAAGAAAAACCTCTTCCCCCTCTTTCAGACTTATGGAATTCACAATGCATTTGCCCTGAACGCACCGCAGCCCGGCTTCAATAACCTCCCACCTTGAGCTGTCTATCATTATCGGAACACGCGATATTTCCGGTTCGGATGACACAAGATTCAAAAACCGTGTCATACATTTTTCTCCGTCAATCATTGCTTCGTCAAAATTGACGTCTATCAGATGCGCCCCGTTGCCAACCTGCTGGCGCGCGACTGCAAGCGCCTGCTCAAAATTGTCTTCCTTTATAAGACGCGAAAACACGGGGGAGCCCGTAATATTTGTTCTTTCCCCCACAATCAAAAGATTGCCTGTGCCTTCCGGCGTTTCATTTAACGGGTTGACAGTGAGCGGTTCAAGTCCGCTCAAGCGCGTGGCGGGTTTAACCGACGCCGGTTTTCTCGGAGGAATTTTTTTCAACCTTTTTACAATTTCCGATATGTGTTCCGGTGTCGTTCCGCAGCAGCCGCCGACTATATTGACAAGTGATGACTCGGCAAACTCGGCAAGCAGCGCGGAAGTGTCTGCGGGTTTTTCGTTGTATCCGGTTTCACTCATGGGGTCCGGCAGACCGGCGTTCGGATAGCAGCTTACAAAACAGTCCGCAATCCGTGAGAGTTCCTCAATATGGGGCCTCATTTCCGAGGCGCCGAGAGCGCAGTTTATTCCGACCGATACGGGCTTTGAGTGCCTGACCGAATTCCAGAATGCCTCAACAGTCTGTCCCGAAAGTGTTCTGCCCGAAAGGTCTGTTACGGTCATTGAGAGCATAACGGGCATTCTCCGTCCTCTCCTCTCAAACATTTCCTCCATTGCGTAAATGGCGGCTTTCATGTTAAGAGTGTCAAAACTTGTTTCCGCTATCAGGATGTCCGCGCCGCCTTGTGCCAGGCCCTCGGCTTGTTCAAGATACGCGGCTCTGAGATCGTCAAAAGTAGCCGCTCTGTAGGCGGGGTCTTCAACATTCGGAGACATGGAAGCGGTTTTGTTTGTGGGACCAAGCGCTCCGGCGACAAACCGCTTCTGCCTTCCTCCGACCTCTTTTACGGCACGGACTGCGATTTCCGCCGCCCGTCTGTTGATTTCAAACACGTGGTCTTCCAGTCCGTAATCCGCCTGGGATATGGAATTTGCGTTAAAAGTGTTCGTTTCAATGATGTCGCATCCTGCTCTCAAATATGCTTTGTGTATGTCCAGAATCGCTTCGGGTTTTGTCAGGACAAGAATGTCGTTGTTTCCCTTGAGAATTTTACCGCCCGAGTCTTTGAAAATTTCTCCCCTGAAGTCTTTTTCCTCCAAGTCCAGTTGCTGAATCATTGTCCCCATCGCCCCGTCAAGGAACAGTATTCTTTTTTCAAGGAGTTTTTTCAGAGCGGTTTCGGTGTCTCGCCCGGACGGTGTTAATTTTTTCATTGTTTGTTTTGGGCGCCTTTTCCTACCAGGTGTTTCTCAATTCTCTCAGCCCGGCAAAAACCTTCATTGCGCTGTCCGCTTCCGGAAATTCTTTGCGTATGCGCTCAGTTACCTGTGTGTTTTCGTATCTCATAAAAGGGTTGTAGAGCTTTTCTTCACCTATTGTTGAGACCGGATCTTTTTTAGTTTTTATTTCGTGGAGTTTTCTTTTAGTGTCAGGGTTATCCGGTTCAATACTGAGAGAAAACTCAAGGTTTGTCTCAGCATAATTGTGTCCGCAGAATATGCGTGTTTTATCATTCAGGGTCCGGAGTCTTACAAGTGAGTTGAAAAGGTCATTCACATTTCCTCCGAAACGGGTATTGCCGCATCCTGAAAGCAGCAGAGTGTCTCCCACAAAGGCGTTTCCTTCAATAAGCAGACATATATGGTCGGGGCAGTGTCCGGGTGTGTGGATAACTGAAAAAACCCGGTTCCCGAAGGCGATTGAGTCTCCTTCATTTACGATTTTCCCGGCTCCGGTTTGTTCCGTGCCGAGCGGGTGGGAAATAACCTCCGCGCCGGTTGCTGTCGCAGCGGCGCCGTTGCCGGCAATATGATCCGGGTGGGAATGAGTATTAACTATATATTCCACAGGCATTGCATTTTCCTCTATGTATTCAAGAATCTCTCCGGGGCGGAGCGGGTCTATGATTACGCACTTGCCCGTTTCAGAGCATGAGACAACATAGCTGTAGTTTGCATCGCTTTGTGGAACGGCAAATCGTGCTATTGAAAACTGTCCGCAGTCAAAAATCTTCATAACTATAAGATTAAAATCTACACTATGCCGAAACTCAATCAAAAAAGCCCTTTGCGAACAGTTTTGACAAGCCGTTGCGACACTGGAATAGTAATGTCTCTGTTTACTTCAAACGGCCCCCGGCGCGAGTTACGGAGGTGGTAAAACGGAGTTTTATAAACATGTCTTTTGTGCGGCAACTCTCCTGTAAGGAATGCGGGCGTTCTTATCCTAAAAAGGCCCTGCATGTTTGTGAAGACTGCTTTGGTCCCCTTGAGGCTCAATATGATTATGCGTCAATCAAAAAAGCCGTCTCGCGTGAAAAAATCGCCTCCCGTCCTCCGAGTATCTGGAGATACAGTGAGCTTCTCCCTCTGGAAAAAGATCCGCAGGCCGGAATTAATGTCGGCTTCACTCCTCTTCTCAAGGCGGAAAAGCTTGGCCGCGCTCTCGGTCACAGTAATCTCTATGTGAAGAACGACGCGGTTTCTTTCCCCACTCTTTCATTCAAAGACAGAGTGGTTTCAGTTGCGCTTTCAAAAGCGATTGAGTTCGGATACAAAACGGTTTCCTGCGCGTCAACCGGAAATCTTGCCAACGCAGTCGCTTCAATAGGAGCGAGGAGAGGTCTTGAAGCGGTTATTTTCATTCCGCATGACCTTGAGAAATCAAAGGTGATAAACACTGTTATTTACGGAGCGAAACTGATTGGCATAAAAGGCACATATGATGATGTGAACCGTCTTTGCAGCGAAATTGCCGGAAGGCGTGAATGGGCTTTTGTAAATGTTAACATGCGGCCCTATTATTCCGAGGGTTCAAAGAGTCTGGGATTTGAAATATCCGAGCAGATGGGCTGGAAAATTCCGCGCCATGTAGTTGCTCCCATGGCGAGCGGTTCTCTTCTCACAAAAATATGGAAGGCGTTCCACGAATTGCGTGAAGTCGGGCTTGTTGATGACGCGGAACCGGTTCCCTCCATGTATGGCGCTCAGGCAACCGGGTGTTCTCCAATTTCAACCGCCGTTAAGGAAGGGAGAGATTTTTTCAAACCCGTCATACCGGAAACCATTGCGAAGTCTCTTTCAATCGGCAATCCGGCGGACGGTTACTACGCAATCAAAATTATGAACGAAAGCGGTGGGTGGAGTGAAGACGCATCAGATGAGGAAATAAGGCGGGGAATAACTCTGCTTGCTGAAACCGAGGGCATATACACTGAAACCGCCGGAGGCGTTACCGTCGCGACCGCAAAAAAACTTATTGAGCAGGGACGTATACCTGAAGGCGAAACAACCGTTTTATGCATAACGGGCAACGGCCTCAAAACTCAGGACGCGATTGAAAACAGTGTTTCAACCCCTTATCTTATAGAGCCGAATATTGAAGATTTTGAGGAGATATTCGCTAAAATCAACAGCAACTAACTGAAGGAGTCAAAAATGCCGCTTGTAAGAATACCAACACCGCTTAGAAATCTTTCCGGAGACAGAGACGAAATAGGTATCACCGCCGGAAACGTCGGAGAAATGATTGAAAAACTTGAAGCGGAATGTCCCGGAATGAAAGACCGGCTCTGCGATGAGAATGGTGAAATCAGAAGGTTTATTAATATCTACGTCAACAATGAAGACATAAGATTTCTGGACGGAAGGGAAACCGCGCTTTCCGAAAATGACAATGTTTCAATAATTCCCGCGATTGCGGGAGGGTTAAAAAGAAAAGCGGAAATTAATTCCCAGATTGAAATTCCTTTGCCAGTTCATCAATAAGTTTTTTCTGTTTGGCGGAAAGTTTTGTCGGAATTTCCACTTTGACTGTTACAAATAAATCTCCCATACCCCTGCCGTTCATATGGGGGATTCCTTTCCCTTTGAGTCTCATAACCGTTCCCGATTGAGTGCCGCCGGGTATTTTGAAACTTATATCTTTACCGTTCAAAGATGGAATTGATATTTCATCACCCTTGATTGCCTGTATAAAATTTATACTAGCACCACACAGCAGGTTTGCTCCCTCCCGGGTGAAAATTTCATGCCCGCCCACTATGCACATGATATAAAGGTCTCCGTTCTCCCCTTTTCCATGCGGAGCGGCCCGCCCTTCGCCTCTTACTCTCAGACGCGTTCCGTTGTCAACCCCGGCTGGTATTAACACTTTCACTTTGCTTGTTTCCCTGACGACTCCCTCTCCGTGACACTTTCCGCATGGTTCCGTTATCAATTCCCCTCTGCCCTGACAGCCCCTGCATGTCTGCTGCATTGAGAAAAACCCCTGTGAATATGTCTGGCTTCCCCGGCCTCCGCATTGATCGCAGGTTACCGTTTTGTCTCCACCCTTGCCTCGGCATTTTTCGCATTTGACAGTTCGCGGAATACTCACCTCTTCTTTGCATCCGAACACTGCGTTTTCAAAAGAGATGGCAAGGTCAAGAATGAGATCCTGTCCCCTTGATGAGCCGCGTCTGTTTCCCGCGCCTCCGGAAAAAACATCGTCAAAAAGGTCTCCGAAAAGTCCGCCCAGGTCACCGAACCCCTCGTTCCGGCCTCCAAATCCGCCGCGCCCGAAATCAAACCCCGCGCCTCCGGCCCCGGCATGTCCGAAATTGTCGTATTGCGCCCTTTTCTGCTTGTCGGAAAGAACCTGATAGGCCTCGTTGATTTCCTTGAATTTTTCCTCTGCGTCTTTTTCTTTGTTTCTGTCAGGATGATATTTGAGAGCGAGTTTTTTATAGGCTTTTTTTATTTCGTCTTCGCTTGCGCTCCCGGAAACTCCGAGAACTTCGTAGTAGTCTTTTTTCCCCATTCTATTCTTCCGTCTCTTTGTCTTCCGCCTCTTTTTCTTCTCCGCCCGATGATACTGCGACAAATACGGGGCGAATCAAGATGTTTTCCATTGAATATCCCTTTTTTATTTCCTGGACTACGCCGCCCCGCTCAACTTCCTCGGACGTTCTGTTTTCAACCGCCTGATGAATTTCCGGGTTGAACTTCTCCCCCGTTTTGGCTGAAAGCTGCGTTATGCCGAGGTTATTCAACTGAGAGACCGATTGTTCATAAGTCAGGCGGACACCTTGAACAAACCCTTCAACATCAGAGTCCAGTTGGTTTCCATGTCGGAGCGCCAGCTCCAGGTTGTCCATGGTGCCGAAAAATGATCTGGCAAGCTCAATCAGCCCTCCAAGACGAGCCTGTTCTTTTTCTTTGGCGGAACGTTTTTTGTAGTTGTCAAAATCGGCCGCAAGACGCAAAAATTTGTCGTTCAGGTCGTTGAATTTTTCCTCAAAGTTTTCAGCTTCTTCCGAGCCGTTTTTATATTTACTTTCGGGTGTTTTTTCATCGGCCGCCGCTTTTTTCTCCGGGGCTTCCGTGTCGTTTCTCCTCTCGCCGTTTTTCATTTTCTCTTTTTTTGAGGGCATGGTGTAACAAACTCCTTTTATATTCCGCTTTTACAACGCGAATCATCCGGATGCCCAAAGTCCGCATCTTCCATGTAGATTTTTGAGTTTTTCACATAGTTTTCAGCTGATATTTTTATACTTTCTTTTTCTTCCTCTGTCAGGTCTCTCACTACTTTGGCGGGTACTCCGACCGCAAGTTTGCCGGAAGGCACCGAAAACCCCGGAGGCACAAGGGCACCCGCCCCGACAATTGACTCTCCGTGTATTCTCGCTCCGTCAAGAACAATTGCTCCCATTCCCACCAGAACCTTGTCTTCAATCACGCATCCGTGAACAATCGCATTGTGGCCCACTGTTACAAAGTCTCCAATTTCAAGCGGATATTTGCCGGAGGTTATATGAAGCATTGAATTATCCTGCACGTTTGTGCGGGTGCCGATTTTTATGCTGTGCACATCTCCTCTGGCAACCGTGTTAAACCACAAGCTTGATTCCCGGCCGACTGTAACATCTCCGACTACGACAGCATGTTCGGCTATGAAAGCGGTGCGGTGTATGCACGGGGTTTTTCCTTTAAGGGTTTTTATCAATTTATTTATCTGTTATTTCCGCGTCTATAACCTCTCCGTCATCGTCCTTGTTTTTTTTATCTCGGTTTGTTCTTCCTCTGCCTGACCCGGTTGTGCTGATCCGTTCGCCTCCTGCTGCTGTTTATACATTATTTCGGCAAGTTTGTGAGATGCCTTGGTTATATCATCAGATGCCTTGACAATGTCTTCGGAGCTTCCGGATTTAATGGCTTCCTTACCCGTTTTAAGAGCCTGCTCAAGGTCTTCTTTTTCTTTATCGGAAAGCTTTTTTTTGTGCTCTTCAAAGGTTTTTTCAGTTGAATAAATCAACTGGTCCAGCTGGTTTTTTTCCTGAACGGTCTTGTGTTTTTTCTCGTCCTCCTCTGATTTTTCCTCAGCGTCTTTTATCATTGAGTCTATTTCTTCCTGAGAGAGTCCGCTTGAAGATTCAACCTTGATTTTCTGTTCCTTGCCTGTTGCTTTGTCCTGAGCGGTTACGTGCAGAATACCGTCCGCGTCTATGTCAAAAGAAACCTCAACCTGGGGCAACCCTCTGGGCGCCGGGGGGATTTTATCCAGAATAAACTTGGCAAGAGTCCTGTTGTCGGAAGACATTTTTCTCTCTCCCTGAAGAACATGTATTTCAACCTGTGTTTGATTATCTTCCGCGGTTGTGAAAACCTGGCTTTTCTTTGCCGGTATTGTTGTGTTTGATTCAATTATTGGGGTCATTATTCCACCGAGGGTTTCAATTCCCAACGAAAGCGGTGTAACATCCAAAAGCAGAACATCCTTCACATCACCGCCGAGCACCGCTCCCTGAATAGCCGCTCCCATCGCCACAACCTCGTCCGGGTTGATTCCCTTGTGCGGTTCCCTCCCAAAGAAGTCGGTAACAGTTTTCTGAACGAGAGGCATTCTTGTTGAACCTCCGACAAGCAGAACCTCTGATATGTCCGAAGCTTTGAGGCCCGCGTCTTCAAGAGCCTTTTTACAGGGTTCAAGAGTTCCTTTTACCATTGGGTCTATAAGCTGTTCAAGTTTTGACCGTGTTATTTTCATCACTAGATGTTTGGCGCCCGATGAGTCAGCCGTGATAAACGGCAGGTTGATTTCCGTCTCAAGTTTGTTTGAAAGCTCAATTTTCGCTTTTTCAGCAGCCTCTCTGAGACGCTGAATTGCCATTTTGTCGCCTGACAGATCTATGCCGCTGTCTTTTTTGAACTCTTCAATGATGTAGGAGATGATGTGCCGGTCAAAGTCATCTCCTCCCAGCGCCGTGTCTCCGTTGGTGGATTTTACTTCTATTACTCCGTCACTTATCTCAAGCACTGACACGTCAAAAGTTCCGCCGCCAAGGTCGTAAACCACAATTTTACGGTCTTTCTGATTATCAAAACCGTAAGCGAGCGCGGCGGCCGTCGGCTCGTTGATAATTCTGTTCACTTCAAGACCGGCAATTTTACCGGCATCTTTGGTGGCCTGTCTCTGGCTGTCGTTAAAATAAGCGGGAACGGTGATCACGGCCTCTTTGACTTCAACGCCAAGATAGTTTTCAGCCGCTTTTTTCAGCTTCATCAAAACATGGGATGCTATTTGCGGAGGGGAGTATTTTTTCTCTTCCACTTCAATCCACGCATCTTCACCTTTTGATGAAGAAACAATGTTGTAGGGAAGTTTCTCCGTCAATTCTTTGACTTCATCAACCCGCCTTCCCATAAGGCGTTTTGATGAATAAATGGTGTTTGCCGGGTTGACAACAGCCTGTCTTTTTGCGGGAACCCCGACGAGCACACCGTCTTCTTTTGTGAAAGCGACCGTTGAAGGAGTTGTACGCTCTCCTTCTTCATTGACTATAACCTTTGCTTCTCCGCCTTCAACAACGGAAACTACCGAGTTTGTTGTTCCCAGGTCTATACCGATTATTTTTGACATTCCATTCCTCCGTTTTTTCAGGCTGATGTTAAAAAACAGCCTTGATTTTCAAATTCTTTTTCTTCTCACTTCTTCCGGGTTTCTCAATATGATTCCCTTTGCCGATTTTTCTGGCACACGGGCAACTTCCACCAACCCCAACATATTTATATTGAAGGCAATGTTTGCAACCCCAGTCCCCGGCACTTCTAAAATAAGCACTGAAAGTGAGGTGTCAATAAATAAAATGAGCCTCAAAAAAAGAACGGTTCCAATATGTGCAAGAAAAAATCATATTGTATATCAATAAGTTAAGATGCAAACCGAAGGTACAATCTATGGGGCTGTGTTTTCGCGTTTTTTGCCCGGAGCGCTTTTAAGTCAGGCGGATATGGCGCTCACCGCTTTTTCCGCCGCCTCTTTCATGTCGGCGCCCGTTGTAATATCAAGCCCGGATTCGGCAAGCATTTTCCTGCCAAGCTCAACGTTTGTGCCTTCAAGCCTTACAACCAGAGGAACTTTGATTCCGACCTCTCTGGCGGCGGTGATTATACCCTCCGCAATGACGTCGCATTTCATTATGCCCCCGAATATGTTCACCAGAATTGATTTCACATTTTTGTCGCTCAGTATCATTTTGAATGCCTTTGTAACCTGCTCTGTGGTTGCTCCTCCGCCGACATCAAGAAAGTTTGCCGGCTCCCCTCCGTAATATTTGATTATATCCATTGTTGCCATGGCAAGACCTGCCCCGTTTACAAGACACCCTATGTTCCCGTCCATTTTAACAAAACTGATTCCCACTTCCCGCGCTTCGGCATCAAGAGGATTTTCATCGCTCAGGTCGCGCATTTCTTCAAGAGATTTGTGTCTGTAGAGGGCGTTGTCATCAAGGTTTATCTTGCAGTCAAGCGCCTTCAAGTCACCTTCTCCGGTCAATATCAGGGGGTTAATCTCCGCGATTGAGCAGTCATTTTCAGTATAGAGTTTGTAAAGACCCGATATAAAACCAACCGCTTTGTTAACGGTTTTTCCCGTAAGTCCCATTCCATATGCAATCCTTCTGCATTGAAAAGGCTGTATTCCGATTGCCGGGTCAATAATCTCCTTGATGATTTTTTCCGGTGTTTCCTTTGCGACTTCCTCAATTTCAACTCCGCCTTCCGAGCTTGCCATTACTATGTCTTTTTCGTTTGAGCGGTCTGACACAATTGCCAGATAAAACTCATGCTTAATGTCAGCGGGTTCTTCCACAAGGACCTTGCGTACGACTTTTCCCTCAGGCCCGGTCTGGTGTGTTAAGAGAGTCATTCCGAGCATTTCTGATGAGATTTCTTCCACCTCTTCGGGAGTTACGGCTATTTTAATTCCTCCGGCTTTGCCCCTGCCTCCGGCAAGAACCTGAGCCTTTACGACAAATTTTTCAAAATTAAGAGATTTGGCGTGCCGGACGGCTTGCTCCGCCGTTTCCGCCACCTTTCCGGCGGGAACGGGCACTCCGTATTTTGAAAGCAGTTCTTTTGACTGATACTCATGAAGGTTCACTTTGTTTTTCTCCCTTTGAATTTATTTTATGGCGGATTTTATCCAGCTCCTTTTCATGTTGGCAATGTTGATGATGGAAATTCCTTTGGGGCAGACTGCTTCACATTCGGCGTGATTTGAGCAGTTTCCGAAGCCTTCGGCATCCATTTGTTCAACCATCCCCGCAACCCTGCTCATCGCTTCGGGGGCTCCCTGGGGCAGAATACCGAGGTGGGTTATTTTTGCCGAGGTGAAGAGCGAAGCGGAAGCGTTGGGACAAGCCGCCACACACGCCCCGCACCCGATGCATTCGGCCGAATCCATTGCCTCGTCGGCTATCCGTTTTGGAATTGGAATATCATTTGCGTTCGGCGCGCTTCCGGTGTTCACCGAAACATAACCTCCCGCACGGATGATTCTGTCAAAGGCGCTTCTGTCAACTATAAGATCCTTCTGAACCGGAAAAGCATTTGCCCGGAAAGGCTCAATGAATATGGTGTCTCCGTCTTTGAAGTGTCTCATATGCAGCTGGCAGACTGTTGTTCCGGATTCCGGGCCGTGCGCCTCTCCGTTGATGGTAAGTCCGCAGGTCCCGCAAATACCCTCTCTGCAATCACTGTCAAAGGCAATCGGGTCTATGTCTTCTTTGATCAGGTCTTCATTGATAACATCCAGCATTTCCAGAAAGGACATATCGGGTGATACGTCTTTTGCTTCGTATTTTTGTATTGCACCTTTTGACTCCGCATCTTTCTGACGCCAGACCATAAGCGTTAGATTCATTGTTTTAAGGTTTTCATACATCAGATATAGCCCCATTTTTTAAACTGTCTCTGCAAATCCGGGTCGTTTTGAAACGCCAGGTGGAACAGATACTCGGAAGCCAGGTCCAATTCGTCAGACCAGAATACGGCGCTATGTTTCACCTTGAAATTTTTGAAATACTTCTTTTCTTTCAATTTGGAAAAGACGGGTCTCCTGTCGTTCAATATTGTCTGCTCAAGACCTGCAATTCCGGCTTTGCCGTTGTTAAAAACAAGGCGGATATTGTAATCGCCCGCATATTCGGCTTCTGTGACTTCAAGCATTGCATGCCCTATACTAACGGCTTTATTTTACTGTATTTCCCCGTTTTTTGAATACTGTTTCAGTTTTCCAGCAGTTCGTCCCGATGCTGTTCCGCCCACTCAACCACCAGATTCATAACTCTTTGAGGCAGTTTTCCTTCCAGCGGTTCCAATGTTTCTTTCTGTGTTTTCATAACCCATCGTTTTTTAAGTCAAAGGCTTAGACAACATTTATTTTGATGAACTTCTCTTTGGGATACTGCCGCTCCATTGCTTCTCTTAGGGTGTTGTGTGCTTTTATTAGAGACTCTATTTTCCTCAACACGTTTCATAATTCGTTCAGTCAACTGCTTGACTTCATGAACAACATTCTGTCCTATCAGTTTTTCAAGAGACTCTTCCGTAAAAAGAAGAGAGGCAGGTTTATTTGTAACTCCTTGTTGAAGGCTTTACAAATTCAAAATCAAGATTTTCTTTCTGAAGTTCAGCCTGTCCGTCCGGGTTGCTTTTCCATGCGGCCACATATGAATAATTTTCATCATCGCGCAGCGCTTCTCCGTCTCCGGTTTGAAATTCCTCCCTGAAATGTCCTCCGCAGGACTCCTCCCTTTCCAAAGCGTCTTTTGCCATCAATTCTCCGAGTTCAAGAAAATCAGCCACCCTGCCAGCCATTTCGAGATTTTTGTTAATCGTGTCGGAGCCTTCCGGGATTTTTACATTGTTGTGGAACTCTTCTCTAAGCCTTGGAATCTCTTTAAGAGCGTGGTTCAGGCCTTCTCTGTTTCTGGACATCCCGACATAGTCCCAGATGATTTTTCCGAGTTCGCGGTGAAACTCAAGAACGGTTTTGTTTCCTTTGATTGAGAGCAGTTTGTCCGTTTTATCCGTAACCTCTTTTACGCTCTGTTTGAATTCATCGGAATCCTCGGTTGTTTCCCGCAGCTTTGCTCCCGCAAAGTATTCGCCGATTGTATAGGGTATTACGAAATAACCGTCCGCAAGCCCCTGCATTAGAGCGCTTGCGCCCAGTCTGTTTGCTCCGTGGTCTGAGAAATTTGCCTCTCCGAGAACAAAGAGTCCCGGAATTGTGCTCATCAGCCCGTAGTCAACCCACAGCCCGCCCATGCAGTAGTGAACCGCCGGATAGATTCTCATCGGAACCTTGTAGGGGTTCTCATCGGTAATTTTCTGATATATGTCAAAAAGGTTTCCGTATTTTTCCCTCACCGTCCGTTCACCGAGCCTCTGTATCGCTGAAGCAAAATCCAGATAGACCGCAAGTCCGGTCTCCCCTACTCCGCCTCCTTCATCACAGATGGCTTTTGCGGCCCTTGAAGCCACATCTCTGGGCACAAGATTTCCAAATGCGGGGTATCTTCTCTCAAGATAGTAGTCTCTTTCTTCTTCCGGTATCAGGTCCGGACTTCTTTTATCTTCCCTGTTTTTCGGCACCCATACCCGTCCGTCATTTCTGAGGCTTTCACTCATCAGAGTCAGTTTTGACTGATGGTCACCGGAGACCGGAATGCATGTGGGGTGTATCTGGGTAAAACAGGGGTTTGCAAAAATAGCGCCTTTTTTATGGCATCGCCATGCCGCCGTTACATTTGAGTTTCTGCCGTTTGTTGACAAGTAGTAGATATTGCCGTATCCGCCGGTTGCAAGAACAACCGCATCCGCTTCATATGGTTCTACCCGGCCGTTTTTGAGGTTTCTGCAAACCACGCCCCGCACTTTCCCGTCAACAATGACTAGGTCAAGCATTTCCCTCATCGGTAGAATCTCCACCCCTCCCTTGTCCGCCTGACGCATAAGAGCGCTGTAGGCCCCGATTAGAAGCTGCTGCCCTGTTTGACCGCGCGCGTAGAATGTTCTTGAAACCTGTGCTCCTCCGAAAGAGCGGTTTTCAAGCATTCCGCCGTAGTCTCTGGCGAAAGGAACCCCCTGTGCGACGCACTGGTCTATAATGCCGGCGCTTATCTCCGCAAGCCTGTAGACGTTCGCCTCTCTGGCCCTGTAGTCTCCGCCTTTTATGGTGTCGTAGAAAAGACGCCATACGCTGTCGCCGTCATTCTGGTAGTTTTTTGCGGCGTTAATACCGCCCTGGGCGGCGATGCTGTGAGCTCTTCTCGGAGAGTCCTGAATGCAGATATTTTTGACTTTGTATCCGAGCTCGGCGAGTGAGGCGGAAGCCGATGCTCCGGCAAGACCGCTGCCTACCACTATAACTTTGAAACCGCGTTTATTGGCCGGGTTGACAAGCGGCACACTGGATTTGTATTTAGTCCACTTGTCTTCAAGTCCGCCTTCGGGAATTTTTGCGTTAAGAGACAACTTTTTTATCCTGAGTGCCCTGTTATATGCACCCACAACGGTATCACCAAAAATCCCACGGACAGGATGACCGCTGTGAAATACCCCGCCGCTTTCACAAAAGGCATGTATTTTTTATTGACCGCGCCTACGGACTGAAACGCGCTCCAGTATCCGTGACGCAAATGAAAGCCGAGAAAAACCATAACTGCCGTGTAAATGGCGACATTGATATGGCTTCTGAAAAAGTCGTAGACAAGCGCGTGTAGATCTCTTGATATCTCTCCGTTGATAACGGTTTCATAGCCCTCTGCGATACCGGGACCGAAACGGAAAGTTTTTACATGCCAGATTGTAAAAACCAGAAGAATAATTCCCGTGTAAATCATGTTTCTTGAAGCTCTCGGACTTGTGGCCGAGGCCCTGCCTTTTGAATTTGCCACGTATTTTTTGTCTCGCGCTCTCCTGTTTGCGATTGTGACCGCAAGGGAGCTTATTATATGGGCCGCAAACAGAACAACCAGAGATATTTCAAGTGCGGTGAGAAGCCACCCAAGGTCATGGAGATACTTTGCATATGAATTAAACAGAGCCGGTCCGTTACTGAAAAGTGTTAGGTTGCCCGCGAGATGAAATATGAGAAACGATATAAGACCTATGCCCGTAAGAGCATTTAAGATTTTCTTCAAGACCGATGACATTTTTCAGTCCCTGATGGAGTCTATTTTTTCACAAAGTTCCTTTACTCTTGATGAGGAAAGGAGAAGTTCCCGAGACTCTTTTTCCGCAAGTTCAATCTCAACAATTTCCTCAACTCCCCCGGCTCCAAGTTTGACCGGCAGACCCGCAAAAATTCCGTCAATTCCGTATTCTCCCTCGGCGAGCACACAACAGGGGAGTATCTGTTTTTTGTCTTTTATTATCGCTTCGGCCATCAATGCGGCCGCCGCCCCCGGCGCGTAGAAGGCGCTTCCAGTTTTAAGCAGTGAAACTATTTCCGCTCCGCCTTTGCGGGTTCGCTCTATCAGAGCGTCTATTTTTTCCTGCGGAAGAAGGTCGTTAAGGGGGATGCCTGAAACCGTTGTATACCGGGCGAGCGGAACCATGTCGTCTCCGTGTCCTCCGAGCACAAACGCTTCTATGTTCTCAACTGAGACATCAAGCTCGGACGCTATGAAAGTTTTGAAACGTGCGGAATCAAGAACGCCCGCCATTCCCATAACCCGCCGTTTTGGAAAGCCGCTTGTTTTGTAAGCCGTATAGACCATTGCATCAAGCGGGTTTGTTACAAGAATCAAAATGGCTTCAGGAGATTTTTCGGCAACCTGTCTGACCACCTGGCGGACAATTTTTGTGTTTGTGGCGAGCAGGTCATCTCTGCTCATGCCCGGTTTTCTCGCAATGCCGGAAGTGATAATCACTATGTCTGAATTTTCGGTCTCATCGTATCCGTTGCTTCCGCGAACTTTTACATTAATTCCGAGCGCCGCACACATTTGCGCCATGTCAAGCGCTTTGCCCTGCGGCATATCTTCAAGAATATCAACTATTATAACATCGCCGATTTCAAGCTCGGCCACTCTGAGTGCGGCGGTTGCTCCCACATTGCCTCCGCCTATTATGGAAATTTTAGGTCTTGCCATTTCCTTTCCCTTTTACATGTTCTCAACTATGGCATTTCCAAACTCGCTGCATTTCAGAAGGGTGGCTCCTTCCATGAGACGCTCAAAGTCATAAGTTACGGTTTTATTCCTGATTGATTCCGCAATTCCCTTTTCAATAAGGTCGGCGGCTTCATCCCATCCCATATGGCGGAACATCATAACGCCCGAAAGAATTACGGAACTCGGATTCACTTTGTCCTGTCCGGCATATTTGGGAGCAGTCCCGTGAGTCGCCTCAAAGATTCCGTGCCCCGTTTCATAGTTTATGTTGGCTCCGGGAGCTATTCCTATGCCTCCCACCTGTGCGGCGAGAGCGTCTGACAGGTAGTCTCCGTTAAGATTCATTGTGGCTATTACATCAAACTCTTTGGCTCTTGTGAGAACCTGCTGAAGAGTGATGTCGGCGATTGTGTCTTTGACCATAAGCTTTTCTTTGTATTTTCCGCCGCCGTGCGAATCGTAAATTGATTTAACAACACTCTCCACCTCAGCGCACAAATCAGCCTTTTGTGACTCGGTCATCATGTCATATCCCGGATCTATCTTCTTTGCATTTTCTTCAGTGCTTATTTCCGTCTTTCTGTCCTTGTTATCCAGAATCCAGCTCTCTCTCTCGGTTATGGTTTGAGTGCGGAATTCGGAAGTGGCAACCTCAAATCCCCAGTCTTTGAAAGCCCCTTCGGTAAACTTCATTATATTGCCCTTGTGAACAAAACAAACGCTTCTGCGTCCCTGTTCCAGAGCGTAGCGTATTGCCGCACGCACAAGCCGGGAGGTTCCCTCCCTTGAGACAGGTTTGATTCCTATTCCCGAAGTTTCGGGAAAACGGATTTTTTGCACTCCCATTTCATCCCGCATAAAGGCTATTATCTTTTTTGCTTCGGGGGTTTCCGCTTTCCATTCAATTCCGGCGTATATGTCTTCGGAGTTTTCACGGAAAATCACCATGTCAACGTCTTGTGGTTTTTTAACCGGACTGGGTACGCCCTCATACCACCTCACGGGCCTCAGACAGACATACAGGTCAAGTATTTGTCTCAAAGCTACGTTAAGGCTTCTTATTCCTCCGCCTATGGGAGTTGTGAGAGGGCCTTTGATCCCGACAAGGTATTTCCTGAAGTTTTCAATTGTTTCTTCCGGCAACCAGTTTCCAGTTTCATTGAAGGCCTTTTCTCCGGCAAGCACTTCAAGCCAGTCAATTTTCCTTCTTCCGCCATATGCTTTTTCAACGGCGGAATCAAACACATTTTGTGAAGACTTCCATATATCGGGTCCCGTTCCGTCACCTTCAATAAAAGGGATGACTGGGTTGTCGGGCACTTCAAGCTTGTCGTTTCTGATTGTTATTTTTTGTCCTTCCGGCATTGGCTGACTCCTTAAAATCTTGAAAAGTTCTGTGGTATCCGGGCTTATCCCCGGCTGTGGGAATAATA
The DNA here is from genome assembly GCA_965198945.1 of Thermodesulfobacteriota bacterium. Classification (GTDB taxonomy): domain Bacteria; phylum Desulfobacterota_D; class UBA1144; order Nemesobacterales; family Mycalebacteriaceae; genus Mycalebacterium. The sequence continues at coordinate 75,677 of CBDAQI010000013.1, forward strand.
ATTGCGTAAAGTTTTATTGTCAACGGTGGGAAGGTGTTTTTGCTTCCGGACTTGCCTCCGGCGGCTCAAAAATCAACCTGTTTCAGTTCCCAGTAAGCTTTTGAGTCTTTCAGGTTTTCGTTTTCAAGGAGCAGGTCTATTGCTTTTCTTCCGTTTTTATCAGTCTTGTTAGGATCCGCCCCGTTTTTTATCAACGCCACAACAACTTCGGGGTTTTTGTTGTTCCATGCGGCTTTTATGAGAGAGGTTCTCCCGTCAAATCCCGTCATGTTGACATCGGCTCCGTTCCGCGCAAGGGAGAGTATTACTTTTTCATTTTCATTGTTCCAAGCCGCTTTCATAAGAGCCGTTTCACCGTTGATGTCCACGGTGTTTATATCCGCCCCGTTTTCTATGAGGGCGTCCGTTACCTTTTCATTGTTGTTCCACGCCGCGAACATAAGAGGGGTTTCCCCATATGGAGTCTTGGCGTTTACTTTCGCTCCGTTGTTTATCAAAGTGAGAATAACTTCGGGGTTTTCATTTTTTTCGGCCGCCACCATTAAAGGAGTTTTGCCTTTTTTATTTCTTGCATTTACATCCGCGCCATTATTTATAAGAGTGAGCAAACTTTCCGTATCTTTTCTGGCTGAAGCGGCAATAATAATGGGAGAGTCTCCGCGGTCGTCCCTTGCGTTTACATCCGCCCCGTTTTCTATGGCTTTTTCCAGCTGGCGGTTGGACGCGCTTTGAATGAAAGCCCTATCTGTAAGACTGTTACTGTTTGTGCCCCTTGGAAAAAATATAACTCCAATAGCTGTCAGACATATTACCGCAAAAGATATGAGGGCTACTATTTTGAAATTTGATTTCTTTTTGAGGTCCCATCGTACGGGAAATGGTTCATAGTATTTTCCCAGATTATCTTTTTTCTTCCAGACCATTGTGTGCCCCGCTATAGTATATCAGCCGCTTGAATTGGTTTGCAGGCGCATAAATTAACAGATATGAAATTCAAAGACAATCAGTTTCTAACATCTGACGCATTACCGTCTGAAGAATTCCTCCGTTTTTGTAGTATTCAACTTCAACCGGGCTGTCCAGACGGCAGATTGCGGTAAAAACTTTTCCTTCTTCTTTTCCCTGCACTTTGATTGTTACTTCCGCTCCGGGTGATATGTTTTCTGACAGCCCCCCGACTGAAAAAGTTTCAAAACCGCTCAATGAAAGAGTTTCGGCATTTTCACCTTCCCGGAACTGCAGGGGTAAAACCCCCATCCCGACAAGATTGCTGCGGTGAATTCTTTCATAACTTTCCGCAATTACACATTGAATTCCGAGCAGAGCCGTTCCTTTTGCCGCCCAGTCTCGTGAACTGCCGGTTCCGTATTCCTTGCCGGCGATAATTATCAGCGGGGTTTCTTCCCGCATATATCTTTCCGCCGCGTCATAAATTGCCATTTTTTCCCCTGACGGCAAGTGAACGGTAACCCCCCCTTCGGTGCCGGGAATCATAAGGTTTCTTATTCTTATATTGGAAAAAGTTCCTCTTACCATAACTTCATGATTGCCGCGCCGCGCTCCAAAGCTGTTGAAGTCTTTTTGTTCCAAGCCCTTTGAAATCAGATATTTCCCGGCCGGCCCTTCCGGTTGTATCACACCCGCGGGCGAGATGTGGTCTGTAGTCACAGAGTCTCCCAGGACCGCGAGCGCTCTTGCTCTTTCAATGTTGTGACAAATTTCTTTTTCTTTTCCGCCGTTTGTATGAAAGTTTTCAAAAAAGGGAGGGTTTTGTATGTAAGTGGAATTTTCATCCCAGTTGTAAAGAGGGCTTTGGGAAGCCGAAAGTTCCGTCCACATATCGTCTCCGTCAAAAACTCCCGCATACTGATTTTTAAACATGTCCGGGCTGATTGTTTCGGAAACGGTTTTCTTTATCTCATCCTGGCTCGGCCATATATCTTTCAGATAAACATCGTTTCCGTTTTCGCTTTTGCCGATCGGTGAGGAAAGAATGTCTTTATTCACCGTTCCGGCAAGGGCAAAAGCCACTACGAGAGGCGGAGAAGCAAGATATGAGAATTTGACAAGAGGATGAATTCTGCCCTGAAAATTTCTGTTGCCGCTCAAAACCGATGCGCAGGTGAGATTGCCCCTCCTGATTCCTTCTTCAACCTTTTCCGGAAGCGGCCCGCTGTTGCCTATGCAGGTTGTGCACCCGTATCCGACAAGGTTGAAGCCGAGTTTTTCAAGTGGTTCAAGAAGCCCGGAGGCCGACAGATATTCCGTAACCACCCTTGAACCAGGAGCAAGGCTCGTTTTTACATATGGCTTAACACTGAGCCCCTTTTCAACCGCTTTTTGCGCAACCAGGCCCGCCGCTACCATTACGGAGGGATTTGAGGTGTTTGTGCAACTTGTGATTGCCGCAATTACGACTGAGCCGTCTGCAATTTCAATGTTTTGCCCTCTTACTTCAATGCTCGCTTTTCCTTTGCCGCCGCCGTCGGTTTTTTTTTCAATGCTTTTTTCATAAGACCGCTTCAGATTTTGGAGCGCGATTCTGTCCTGGGGTCTGTCCGGCCCCGCCACCGAAGGCACAACGGCGGCAATATCAAGTTCAAGTGTGTCAGTGTATTCCGGTTCTTGTCCGGAATGCCTGAAAATTTTCTGCTCAGTCGCATATTTTTCAATAAGCTCCGAGAGATTTTCTCTGCCGGTTGAGTTTATGTATCTCAATGTTTCCGAATCGGTTGGGAAAAATCCCATTGTTGCTCCGTATTCGGGCGCCATATTTGCTATTGTTGCTCTGTCAGAAAGCGCGAGTTTTGAGAGACCGTCTCCGTAAAATTCAACAAATTTCCCCACCACTCCTTTCTTTCTAAGCATTTCCGTAACGGTAAGAACCACGTCTGTCGCCGTAATTCCGTTTGACGGCTCTCCGGTGATTTTAAAGCCTATTACTTCGGGTGTCAGCATATAAAGAGGCTGGCCGAGCATGCATGCCTCAGCCTCTATTCCGCCCACACCCCATCCGACCACGCTCAGTCCGTTTATCATTGTGGTGTGGGAATCCGTGCCGACCAGAGTGTCCGGGTAGGCCAGAGTTTTTCCGCCTCTTTCTTCCGAAGAAACAACGCTTGCAAAATATTCAAGATTGACCTGATGCACGATTCCGGTGCCCGGAGGAACAACCCTGAAATTGTCAAAGGAATTCTGGGCCCATTTGAGAAACCTGTAGCGCTCACCATTTCTTTCATATTCAAGTTCAACATTTTTTGAAAAAGAATCTACGCTTGAAAAGAAGTCAACCTGTATGGAATGGTCTATAACCAGATCAACCGGAACCAGAGGGTTGATGCGCGAATAATCCGCTCCTTCAACACGATTGACCGCCGTCCGCATGGAAGCAAGGTCCGCCACGCAGGGGACACCGGTAAAATCCTGCAGAATCACTCTTGCGGGCTTATAGGGGATTTCCCGGGGGCTTTTCCCTCCGCTCCAGTCAACCAGAGAGCGCACATGATCTTCGGTGACGGTTTTCCCGTCATAATTTCTCAGGGCGTTTTCCAGGAGAATTTTGATGGAGAACGGAAGTTTGCCGATTTCTTTTCCCAGGCTTTCCTCAAGTTTGCGCAATGAGTATATGGAATAGCGTTTGCCGCCCGCTTCCATTTCTTTTAGGGCTTGGAATTTATCCTGAATTTTTTTGTCCTGTGAATCTATCACTAATCAATCCTCCCCAAAGCAATTACGGAATTGGTTCCGCCGAATCCGTAGGAATTTGTAAGAACGGTTTTAAGTTTTGTGTCTCTCGCTTCATTGGGCACATAATCAAGGTCGCATTCGGGGTCTCTGTTAAAAAAATTTATTGTCGGCGGAACCACCGAGTGCTTTATCGCCAGGGCACACAGAGACGCTTCGACAGTTCCGATTGCTCCCAGCATATGACCCGTCATTGATTTTGTGGAGCTGACAGGAATATCATAAGCCCTTTGCCCGAAAACATCCTTTATGGCGGCGGTTTCGTTTGAGTCATTCAGCTTTGTGGATGTGCCGTGCGCGTTTATGTAGTCAACATCCTCCGGATTGAGACCGGAGTTTTGAAGAGCCATTTTCATGCATCTGACCGGCCCGTCAAGAGAAGGCGCGGTTATATGGTGAGCATCTCCGCTCATTCCCGACCCCAGCACTTCCGCGTATATTACTGCTCCGCGCGCCTTTGCAAATTCAAGTTCTTCCAAAATCACAATTCCCGCACCTTCGGCGAGAATAAAACCGTCTCTGTCCATTTCAAAAGGTCTTGAGGCGGTTTCCGGGTCATCGTTTCTTGTGGAAAGAGCTTTGATGACATTGAACCCGGCAACCGTCAGAGGAACAAGCGGAGCTTCGCTTCCTCCGGCTATCATTGCGTCCGCATCTCCGTTTCTGATGAGCATCGCTGCGAGAGAAAGAGAATGTCCGCTTGCCGCGCAGGCGGTTGTGGTGCTGCAGTTCGGGCCCCGCGCATTGAACTTTATGGAGGCGTATCCCGCCGCCATGTTTGTGACAACATTGGGAATAAAAAACGGCGACACTCTTCCGGGCCCTTTTTTATCAAGAGTCCTTACCATATCACAGTATGTTATTGTTCCGCCGATTCCCGATGCGATAATGGTTCCAACCCTCGGAGCCAGTTCATCGGTAATTTCAAGCCCCGAATCCTCAAGTGCGAGACTTGTTGAGGCAATCGCGTAGTGGATAAACAGATCATCCCTGCGAGCTTCACGGGCGGACATAAAATCCTCCGGGTTGAAGTCTGTGACCTCTCCCGCTATGCGTGTTTTATGTTCCGAAGTGTCAAATCTGCTTATCAACCCAACGCCGCTTTTTCCTGCGCAGATTCCTTCCCAGGTTTTTTTGTGTCCGATTCCGAGAGGTGTTATAAGGCCGATTCCGGTGATGACGACCCTACGACCCATCTTCCTGTTTTTCCTTTATAAAATCAACCGCGTCCTGAACGGTAATGATTTTTTCAACATCTTCATCAAGAATTTCAATTCCAAACTCGTCTTCTATTGACATAACAAGCTCTACAAGATCAAGCGAATCCGCTCCCAGATCTTCAATGAATGACATCTCAGACTCAATTTCATCGGCGGATTTGCCGAATTGCTGAGCTATCATATCTTTGATTTTCCCCACCATTTCCGTTTCTTTTTCTTGAGACATTGAGTTTCCTCCTTATTTGTTTTTTGTTTTTATATCTTTTGTCAGCTAAATGTAAAGTCCTCCGTTCACTTTTATGACTTCGCCCGTGATATAGGATGCGCCGTCGGACGCAAGGAAAACAACCACACCGGAAATATCCTTTGCCTGACCGTATCTGCCGAGAGGGATTGATTCAAGGTAGACGCGCTTCATTTCTTCCGGAATGGGAGCGGTTATATCGGTTTCTACGAATCCGGGACTTACGGCATTCACTGTTACTCCGCGGGATGCAAACTCTTTTGCGGCTGATTTTGTAAATCCTATTACACCGGCTTTTGCCGATGAATAGTTAATCTGTCCGGGATTTCCCATTTCTCCCACCACGGAAGTTATATTGACTATCCTTCCGTATCTTTTGTTGAGCATGTCCCTTGCCACGGCTTTTGTGCAGTTGAAAACCCCTTTCAGGTTCGTGTTGTGAACCTCGTCCCAGTCTTGCTCGTCCATTCTTAAAAACAGTTTGTCTTTTGTTATTCCCGCGTTATTGACAAGTATCTGAATTCCGTTTTTTTCTACAAATGGATCCAGGTTTTCCCTGACCGCTTTGTAGTCCGAAACATCAAAGCCGATAATTTCTCCGCTGCCTCCGGTTTCTTTGATGTTCTCAAGAGTTTCCCGCGCCGCGTCCGGGTTTGAAACATAGTTCACTATTACATGACAGCCCTTAAGCGCAAGGTCTATGGCAGTTTGTCTTCCTATTCCCCTTGACGCGCCGGTAACGAGGGCGGTTTTATCTTTGAATTCTGCTGCGGAGCTCATGTCCGTTAAATCCTATGCAAATGGTCTGCCATTTCAAGATTGCGGGTTTCACAGTTTTTTACTATTCGCTTTATAAGCCCGCAGAGCGCTCTTCCGGGACCTATCTCAATAAACTTGTCAACCCCTTTTTCTTTCATGTATTCAACTGACTCAGACCACCTGACGGGGCTTGTTATCTGCTCAAGCAGCAGGTGTTTCACCGTTTCGGGAGAAGTGTTTTCAACCGCCTCAAGATTGGTCACAACCGGAACCCTCATATCAGACACCTTGATATTTTCAAAAATCTCCCCCAGTTTTTCCGCAGCCGGTTTCATCAGAGGGCAATGAAAAGGGGCGCTCACATTGAGCGGTACGGCTCTTTTCGCTCCATTTTCAACGGCAGCCCCGGACGCCTTTTCCACTTCGTCTGCGTCGCCTGAAATAACTGTCTGCTCCGGTGAGTTATAATTGGCTGGCCAGACATTTCCGCCATCCTCTTTTCTTGAATAATCTTCGCATAGATGTTCAATTTTTTCTTTCTTCAAACCTATTATCGCCGCCATGGCTCCCTTGCCGGGCGGCACCGCCTGTTGCATAAACTCGCCTCTTTTTCTGACAATCTTCACCGCGTCTGAAAACTCAAGCCCTCCGGCGGCCACAAGCGCCGAGTATTCTCCGAGACTGTGTCCGGCGACAAAATCGGGTTTTAATCCGGTTTCTTTTTCAAGGGCCGCAAGCGCGGCCGTGCTTGCGGTAAGAATTGCGGGCTGGGCGTTGGCGGTCAAACTCAAAGTCTCTTCATCCGAGTCAAAGCAAAGCTTTATCATATCTTCGCTCAGAGCGTCGCTTGCCTGCTCAAACACCGAACGCGCCTCGGGAAAATTGTCATAAAAATCTTTTCCCATTCCAATACTTTGTGAACCCTGTCCGGGGAAAACAAAAGCTGTCATCTTATGTGTCCGTAAAGAAAACGGGAGGAAAATGTCTGCGGTGTATTTCCCTTAATCCTCTTCCTCTTCGGTTTTTATAAAGTTTCTGCCTTTGTAGTGGCCACAGTGCGGGCATGCTCTGTGAGGGTGCATTTTTTCATTGCACTCAGGGCACATTGAGGTTGCGGGACTTGCCGTTTTGTAATGTGTTCTTCTTTTTTTTGATTTGGAACTGGAAGTTTTTCTTTTTGGGACAGCCATTATAGTTTTCTCCTTTTTTCTTCTGCCGGATTTGAAGCAAGGTTGATTTTTTTCAGCATACTGAATTTGGAAACGGTTTGGTTTGTCAGGCAATTACAGATTTTTTCATTCAAATCCTCTCCGCATATCATGCAAAGCCCCTTGCAGTTTTCCGCACACACTGTCTTCTCCGGCATTGCCATCGCAACCTGTTCTCTCATATTGTCCGAGATGTCTATTTTGCTTTCACCCTTTCTGAGAGGAAGAAAGGAGAGGATTTGACGCCTGATACCGGTTTTTGCGGGCTTGACGCATCTTGAACACGGACAGACAAGTTCAAATGACAATTCTCCGGAAACACAAACCTGACCGCCTATTTTTTCAATGCCCGCACTGAAAAAAACGGAGGAAAGCAATTTTGTCTCGCTTCCGCTCTCAGACAGCTCTCTTATATTAGTGAGCCATTCTGCATTTTTTGAAACTTCAAAAAACAGGCGGTTATTTTCTATTTCTCCCATATGAAAAATCATTTTTATTGCTCGGCAGAAATGATTCAGGTCAAATATAAATGCCGGCCGGTGTTTTGTAAATCAAACCTTCGGGATTGATTTCAGCCGTCAGTTTCATTTTTTTTCTTTTCCAGAAAAGGCCTCAACATTTCGAGCGGGAGCGGGAGTATTATTGTTGAGTTTCTCTCGGACGGAAGGTCTGACAATGCCTGAAGGAAACGCAGTTGAAGTGAGGCGGGATTTTTTGAAAGTACATCGGAAGCTTCCGAGATTTTCTGTGAAGCCTGGAACTCTCCCTCGGCGCTTATGACCCTCGCTCTTCTTTCTCTCTCCGCTTCGGCCTGTTTTGCCATTGCTCTCTGCATTTCCTGAGGCAGATCAACATGCTTTACCTCAACAAGCGTAACTTTTATTCCCCAGTCGTCAGTCTGGGTGTCAAGAACTTCCTGCAGTTTCAAATTGAGTTCTTCCCTGTCAGTCAAAAGCTCGTCCAGTTCAACCTGTCCGAGGATGCTCCTCAGGGTCGTCTGCGCAAGCTGTGAAGTTGCATAGTAGTAATTTTCAACCTTCACAATAGTGTTTATAGGGTCAATCACTCTAAAATAGAGAACGGCGTTTACCTTGACCGAAACGTTGTCTTTTGTGATTACATCCTGAGGCGGCACATCCATCGCTATTACGCGAAGACTGACCCTTGTCATTTTATCAATGAAAGGAATTATCCAGACAAATCCGGGCCCTTTGAGTCCGATAACACGCCCAAGACGCATAACAACTCCTCTTTCATATTCCTTGAGTATCTTTGCTCCCGACAGCAGAAGCAGAAGCGCTATTATCAGCAGAGTTGTAACAGAAGGTATGGGAATCATTTTTTTTCTCCGTTTTTTTGACTCAAAACACAGGGTTCAGGAATCGCTTCCCTCTCCCCTGTGCTTCACCTTGATTTTCAGACCCTTTTCTCTGCCCAGGACAACAACCCGGGAGCCTTTTGAAAGAGTATCATCACTTTCGGCTTTCCAATATTCGCAGCCTACTGAAACTATACCGCTACCGTTGTTCCAGTCAACAACCCTTCCTTCAAGTTCTCCTCCCCCTCCTCCCGTATAGGAAACTTTTGGTGAACGTACAATGGAAACAACCACAAAAATAAGAAGCAGTCCCAGAACTCCTCCCAAGGTTGCAAGAGTCTCGTAAGCAACACTCAGCCCGGTTTGTTCCGTGTCAAAAAGCAGAACCCCTCCCGCAAGAAGAGACACTATGCCGCCGAGCGCGAGAAGACCGTAACTGGTTACAAACATCTCGGCCATAATAAGCCCCGCCCCGACTGCGATCAGTCCCAGTCCGGCGTAGTTGAAGGGAAGCATCTGGAGTGAAGCAAGCGCCAGTATAAGAGCTATTATTCCCACAACACCAGGGAAAATACTTCCCGGATTGTATATTTCCATTAAAATTCCCAGAGAGCCGAGAGAAAGAAGAAGGTATGCAATGTCCGGTGAGCCGAGAATATTGCCCAGACGCTGACGGATTGTCATTTTTTGCGCGACAATTTTAGCCCCGGCGGTTGATATTTTGCGCACCCCGTTTTCAGTGCTGACGGAAGTTCCGTCAATTTTTTTAAGCAAGTCATCCATGTCATCCGCCGCAAGATCAACTATGTTTTTTTTGACCGCATATTTCCATGTTACCGAAGAGCTTTCGGTAACCGATTTGACGGCCCAGTTCGCATTGCGCCCTCTTTTTTCCGCGATGCTTTTTATGTAGGACGAGGCGAAGTTTTCTATTTTCTTCCCCGCTTTGCCTTCCTGCGCTTTTCCGTCTGCGGTGACGGGCTGCGCCGCCCCTATGCTTGTTCCGGGAGCCATCGCCGCAATGTGAGACGCGAGAACTATGAAAGTGCCGGCCGATGTCGCGGTTGCTCCCGACGGTGAGACGTAAGCCACAACCGGAACCGGTGAGTTAATTATGTCTTTCACAATTTCTTTTGTTGAATTAAGCAGCCCGCCCGGAGTGTCAATAATTATCACGACCGCTTCGGCTCTTATCCGCATGGCTTGTTCTATCGCCGTTTTAATAAAATCCGCTGAAAAAGGGTTAACCGTTCCGTTCAATGTAACGGTCACAACCGTTTCGGGGCTCGGCTCATTTTTTTCATCGGCGCGGGTTTTTCCCGTTCCCGCAAGGAGCGCGCACAAAAAAACAGCGCATAAGAAAATTTTTTGAAACTTGCCACTCATTTTTTAGAGAATATAATAACCATTCGGTATTTTAATGACAAAGACCGTACGGTCTTTTCAAATCTTTGGAGAATGGCTGAAATTTAATCGTGACTTCCCTTCCGGAAAGCATTTACGAACGCGTCTCGTCAATGAGCCGCCTTGCAATCTTGGCCCTTATTCTTATTCCGGTCACGGCTTTTCTTCTTTATGCGGTTTTTGCCGATTCGCGTGAGAAGAAAATTCTTGAAGCGAATCGCAGAATGGACGCCGCCATTGCGGCATATGAAAAAGGCGAGGTGGAAATGTCTCTTCAGGCACTTGAAGAAATCAGAAACGGCTTTGGCGGTTTGGATACGGCAAAGGTTGCGAAGTATTACGAAGGGGCAATTCTGTTCGGGCTTGAGGAAGACGAAAAATCTCTTGAATATATGGAGAGTTTTCTTTCGGATTCTCCTCAAAGTTTTCTCAAAACGGAATCTCTTTTCATGGCCGGATTTTCAAGCTTTCGTCTGCGGAAATGGGACAAAGCCGTAATGTATTTTGAAGAGCTTCTCTCTATCGGAACAAAATCTCACGAAAAAAGGGTTCTGCCCCTTCTCGGAGCCGCATATTTTAGAGCCGGCAACAGGGAAAAAGCGGAGGCCGTATATGAAAGGTTTATAACCGTTTTCCCGAAAGCTGATATTTACAGCCCGGAACCGGCATCTGAAAAACCGGAATAGGTTTTTTCATCAATTCAGTGGTTTGTAAAAAAAATTTATGCCGAAGGGGGGACTCGAACCCCCACGCCACAAGGGCACTACCCCCTCAAGATAGCGCGTCTGCCAATTCCGCCACTTCGGCTTCAAAGACGGTTGATTGTATCACAAATATACTAAGCTCCAAATTTGGAGAGCCGTTCCGCATGTGCCAGAGCAAGGGGCATTATATCAACTGACTTTATTATTCCAAGCTCTCCGTTACGGCAGTCAATTTCATTAAAATATCTCACTCCCCCGATGCTGAAGCGCGATTTTATTAAAAGAGGAACGGGGTGCCAGCTGTGAGAAGACATCAGGGCGGGAGTGGAGTGATCTCCGGTTACTATGAGAACATCGGGGTTGAGAGCGAGCAGGCGCGGCAGAAATTTATCAAACTCCTCTATGGCTTTCTTTTTCTCACTGAAGTTTCCGTCCTCCCCGTGTCTGTCAGTGGATTTAATGTGCATATAAACAAAATCATAATCGAGGAAAACTTTTTCCGTCTGTGCGACAATCTTCCCGGTCCCCACTCCCGCGGGGTCTGTTATGTCCATTTTTACAATTCCGGCAACTCCCCGGTACATCGGATAAGCCGCCACGCATGCGGCCCGCAGGCGGTATATCTCTCCGAACGATTCCAAGTCGGGAAGTGTGGAAAACCCCCTCAGAAGCGCGCAGTTGGCATTTTTTCTGTTTTTCAAAATATCCCGCACTTTTTCAGAAAATTTCTGAGCCGTCCGTGCGGCGGAAATGGTTTTTTTGTTTTTACTTCCGGTTTTTAAGGGAGCGGGAGCAACGCCCTCTTTTTGAGGGTCTGTGTCGCAAATTTGCTCCGCATCGGGAACCGGTTGCGGGAATTGAAAGACGACGGCGAATCTGTGCTCAACTCCCGGATGCATTTTAATTTTCACATTGCCGATTTTTTTTATTGAATCCGATATTTGTGAAACCAGAGCGGCGCTTTGTTCGGTTGATATTCTTCCCGCTCTTCTGTCAGTGAGCACCGGCTTCCCGTTTTTTATTTCAACATTGGCAAAATTCCCCCTCGCAACCATGTCGTTTTCGCCGATTTCCAAGCCCAGACCGACCGCCTCAACAACGCCCCTGCCGACTTTGAAACTGAGCGGGTCGTAACCGAAAAGTCCCAGATGAGCAGCCCCGCTGCCAGGCGTGATGCCCGGCGCCACAGGTGTGTGAAAACCGAGTGATGACAAGGGGGCTATGCAGTCAAGATTCGGTGTTTTCGCAATTTGGAGTTCCGTCTTGTTTGTTGCCGGCAGACCGCCGAGACCGTCAAGCACACACATAAGTATTTTTGAATGTGATTCAACCGACAGTTCCCGCATCAGAGAATGCATGTCAGACAATGGCTGCGCCTCCGGAGTTTTTTATTTGAAAAACCGCCCCGTCCCTTGCGGGCTCCACATTTTCGGGAAGGATTCCGTTCAGTTCAAAATAGTCCATATCGCAACTCATATGGGTCAACACGGCCCTTTTGGGGGCGAGATTTTTTATTTGTTCAAGGGTTTGCTCAAGATTGAAATGTGCCGGGTGCGGACTGTATCTTAAAGCGCCTATTATCAGAAGTTCAAGATTTATGAGTTTTTTTTCCGATTCGGACGGGATACCGTTGCAGTCTGTCAGGTAGGCGAAGTTTCCTATCCTGTAGCCGAGTATATTCCAAGTGCCGTGTTTGATTTTTACGGGGAAAACCCTTATCCCCGATATGGAAAAATCCCCGTTTACTTCCTTCAGATGAAGATTGGGCCTTTTCTGTTCAGGGGTTTGCTCTCCGAAAATATAGCTGAAGTTTCTCCTCAGGTTTTGGGCTGTTTCGTGATTTGCGTAGCATTCTATTGCATGTTTGCCGAATCTCGTAAACGGTTTAAGGTCATCTATGCCGTTTGTGTGGTCGGCGTGTGAGTGCGTGTATAGAACCGCGTTTACTCGTGAGAAACCTTCGCGCAGCGCCTGTTTTCTCAAATCGGGCGAAGTGTCTATGAGGATGTTGATACCTCCGGTTTCCACAAGCACCGAACTTCTGGTTCGCTTGTTTTCTCGTGCCTGTGAACTGCAAACCGGACAGTCGCATCCGACAACCGGAACTCCGGTTGATGTTGCGCATCCCAGAACTGTCACTTTAATCTGATTGCTCAATTTCTTCCGCCGTCTTGCGGACGGCTCCGCTCATAAATAGAATGTGAAATATACTGCACCACGGAGTCTTTTCATATGGGCGCAAACTTTGAAATAGCCCGTCTTTTTTCAGAAATAGCTTCAATGCTTGAGATTGGCGGCGACAATCCCTTCAAAATAAGAGCCTATAGAAAAGCCGCTGATTTGATAAATGATCTGGACGGAGAACTTTCTGAAATGTTTCCGGACGGGTGGAATTTCACCTCAATTGACGGAATAGGAAAAGAAATGTCATTGAAAATAAACGAGTTTTTTGACACCGGAGAAATTCAATATCACAAAGAAATGTTATCCAAGGTCGGTCGCGGGCCGCTTGAAATGTTGAAACTCAGAGGCATGGGACCTAAAACGGTGCGTCTTTTCTGTGAAGCGGGCATAAAGTGCATTGATGACCTTGAGCGCCTAATTCATCAAAACGAAGGGATTGAAGGCATACGGGGCATAGGGAAAAAGAAAGCCGGCAGTATTTTGGAAGCGGTCCGTTTTTACAAAGAAAATCTTTCCTCTCACAGCCTTGGTGTGGGAATTGCAGCGGCGAATTTTTTGTGCGGTGAGATTTCAGGCATTGACGGTGTGACATGCGTGCGCCCCGTTGGCCGCTTGAGGAGAATGTGTGAAACCGTTTCTGAAATTGAACTGCTTATTTCATTTGAAAACACCGAAGGCGTGAAGGGTGAATCCAAATTTTTCAAATGCCTTTCAGAGCTTCCGGGCATGGTCGGCGTTGAAAAAATTGAGGACGCACGGTTCACAAAAGCTTTTGTTTTTAACTCTAATGTCAAAATAAAAACCGTTGTCTATCTGACCGGACTTGAGAGTTTTTCGCTCAACCTTGTTCGGCTTACGGGTTCGGACTCTCACTGGAAAAAACTTTCATCTCTCAAAAATGAAGGTGTATCCGCAAGCGCCGCGAGTGAGGAAGATATTTATTCCGGTCTGGGGCTCTCTTTTATCCCCCCTGAGCTCCGGGAAGACAAAGGTGAAATTGAAGCCGCAAAATGCGGCGGCCTTCCGAGGCTTGTTCAGCTTTCTGATATCAGAGGAGACCTTCACACCCATACGGATTGGAGTGACGGCAGAGACTCGGTGGAGCAAATGGCGGCCGCGGCGCGGGAAATGGGTTATGAATACATCGCACTTACGGATCATTCCCCTTCATCAAGCGTCGCAAACGGGCTTAGTGTGGACAGGCTCTTTTTGAAGGCCGAAGAAGTGAAAAAAGTCAACTCGCGTCCGGATGGGGTGAAAATTCTCATGGGCGCTGAAGTTGACATCAAACCGGACGGTTCTCTTGATTATCCGGATGATATTCTTTCAGAGCTTGATTTTGTGACGGCGTCCATTCACAGCTCTTTTTCACAAGACTCCCGCTCTGTCACAAAAAGAGTTGTGCGCGCTCTTGAAAATCCTTTTGTGCATGCTCTCGCGCCACCCGACGGCCAGAATCATAGGCAGACGCGCTCCGTGTAAATTAGATATGGAAAAAGTTGCCGATGCGGCTCTGCAAAACGGCAAGGCTCTTGAAATAAACTCTTCGTGTGACAGGCTTGACCTCAAAGATGAGCATGTGTTTCTCGCCGTTCGAAAAGGTGTTAAACTTATAGTTTCAAACCGATTCCCACGCCGCCCGGCAGCTTGGAACAATGGTGTGCGGAGTGGCGGTTGCAAGGCGCGGCTGGGCGCGCGCCGCTGATTTTCTCAATACTCTGTCTCTTCAGGATTTGCTTCAGTGGCTGAAAAAACACGGATAGAAGATTCCGGCTCGTTTCAAAACGGGATAGGGGAAAGAGTTTCAAGAACTCAAAAAAAAGATAGAAAAACACAACCGTCTCTACTATGAGGAAGACACCCCGGAAATAACAGACTACGAATATGACAGGCTCATGAGCCGTCTCAGAGAGATTGAGCGGCTCCACCCCGAACTGCTTTCACCCGACTCCCCTTCACAAAAAATTGGCGGAAAAGCTTCGGCACAATTCAGACCTTTAAGACATCTGAAAAGGATGATGAGCATAGACAACATATCCGAGGGAGAAACCGATGATCGGGATTTGAAGGCGCTGGCTTTTGATACGAGAGTTTCAAAAATGGCCGATCAAAAAACTTCATATGCGGTTCAAATCAAATTTGACGGTGTTTCAGCTTCTCTCGTGTATGAAAAAGGCGATTTTGTGCGTGCGGCCACAAGAGGTGACGGTTTCGTCGGAGAGGAAATTACGGAGAATATCAAGACCATAGAATCCATACCCCGCAAACTTGAGAACGGCTCACGGGTCCCTGAAATTGTTGAAGTGCGCGGCGAGGTAATGATACTTCTTGATGATTTTGAAAAACTTAACAGAACAATAGAGAAAGCCGGAGGGACTGTTTTTGCAAATCCGAGAAATGCGGCGGCCGGCTCTCTGCGGCAGATTGATCCGGCAATCACGGCTTCACGCCCTTTAAGGTTTTTTGCCTGGGGAGTCGGGCATGTTTCCGGAGTTGATTTTTCCGATGAAATTGCCGTCTCAAAATCACTTGAGGGCTGGGGTTTTCAAACCGGCGGGGTCTCTCCCTGCGCTGACATTAATGAAGCAGTTGAGTTTTGTCGTGAATTTGAAAAGAAACGTGAAACTCTTGAATACGATGCTGACGGTGTTGTAATCAAGGTTAATGAATTAAGCGTTCAGAGGCGGCTCGGAGAAACCGCAAAACATCCGCGCTGGTGTGCGGCATACAAATTCAAATCACGTCACATTTCCACCGTGCTTAAAAAAATAGTTGTTCAGGTCGGCAGAACGGGGGTTTTAACCCCGGTTGCGGAACTGGAGCCGGTTCGCATCGGGGGAGTGACGGTTAAGAGAGCCACTCTTCACAATGCAAATTTTATTGAGGAAAAAGACATTCAGATCGGTGACACCGTTATTGTCAAAAGAGCCGGAGATGTTATTCCCGAAGTTGTGAGAGTTTTGGAAAAAAACCGCCGGGGAGACAGCGGGATTCCTTTCGTTTGGCCCTCCGTATGCCCGTCTTGCGGTGTTTCCGTGAAAAAAAGAGGAGTCCGGAGCCAATTTTATCTGTCCGAACAGCGTCTCCTGCCCACAGCAGTTAAAACAAAGAATTTCCCATCTTGCCTCCCGCGGGGTTTTCAATATAAAGGGACTTGGAGAAAAAACGGTTTCAGCTCTTGTTGAAGAGGGGATTTTGAAAGACACAGCGGATATTTTTCAACTGACAAAAGACAACATCCTCGGCATGGAGGGGTTCGCTGAAAAGTCATCTCTGGAACTTGAGAGGCAGATTAAAGAAAGCAGAAAGGTTGATTTTGGTATTTTCATTCAATCTCTCGGAATAAGACATGTCGGTAGGCAGACGGCGGAATTGCTTGCGGCGCGGTTTGAGTCAATTGAGGATTTTTTTCGTGCGGATTCCGAGCGGCTTTTTTCAATAAAAGGAATCGGCAAAGAGACCGCCGCCGCAATAGTTGAATTCACACGGGACAAAGGAGGAATTGAATTAAAAGATAAAATGCTGCGGTTCGGGGTGGAAATCAGGTATCCGGCCGCCCGTTCCACAGGCAGAGACGGCATAAGCGGGAAAATTTTTGTTGTTACGGGAAAACTTGAGGGAATGAGCCGTGCGACCGTCCTGAATGCCATACGCCGAGCCGGCGGAATTGCTGCTTCATCCGTTTCCTCTAATACGGACTATCTTGTCAAGGGGGAATCTCCCGGCTCCAAATTGGAGAAAGCAAAGAATCTGGAGGTTGAAATAATAGACGAAGATGATTTAAAGCGGATGCTTTGAAAGTCAGGCGCCGGTTCTACCGTATTTCTTTTTTGGCCTCCGTAAGATTTTTTGTTATCCGGCTCTCAACCCAGAAAAGATCCCACCATTCAAGAGGTTCAACCGGCACGCCTCCGATATAAATGCCGAAATGCAGATGGTCCCCGAACGCGAGGCCCGTTGCTCCTGTGTTTCCTATTTTGTCTCCTTTGAGAACGCTGTCTCCCCTTTGAGCGATCATTGAGCTCAGGTGTGCATAGAGTGTCGCCACTCCCATTCCGTGGTCTATTATCAGAGTGTTTCCGTATATGCCGAGTTCATCGGAAAAAACAACAACACCGTTGTTTGCCGCGCGAACGGGATTTTTTCTCTCCGAAGCCAGGTCATAACCAAGGTGGTCTTGCTCGTCTATCAACTCGCCTTCAAAAAAGTATTTCCTTTTTTCAAACTGAGACTGCAAAGCTCCGACAGGTCTTATAAACGGCCCTTCCCACATTATCTTGTCCGCTGATAGACTGATTACTTTGTCTATTTTTTCATTGTTAAGCCGGCGGATTTGATTGTTGATCATAATGAAAGTTTCTTTGAGCGAAACATTTTCCGAGTCATTCACGAGGGGAACCATTTTCATTCTGATAAATCTCTCGGTCACATCAATATTCAGTTCCGGAAAAATTTTTTCTTTCAATCTGTAACTGATTGGGAGGTTTCTTCTGTTTCCTATGGAATCGGTTGCGGTGATGAGTACGGTCTCGCCTTCGGGGAAATTATAGGGATAGGAGAAAAACGCTATGCGGATATTTTCATCGGGGAATTCCGCCTCCGTCCCGGCTTTGTAACCCTTGAAGAATTTGTCTCCTATCTTTACGCCGCTCTGCTGGGAGTCAGGGGAAACTTTGTAAACAACAACAGCCGAGCCCCCCCTGGATATATTTTCAGTTCCGGACAAAACAATTATCTTGGGCGGAGACAAATCAGCGACTATGTTTTTTATTCTGGTTGCCGATGACTTGCCAAAATTCAGCGGGCCTCCGTAAGACTCCGCAACGGCTTTGATTTGACCGGGGCCGTCTTCAATGCCTGCAAACGGGTTCAAAGAGACTTTTATTGTGTCTTCATCAACACCCTCGTCATACTGTTTGCTTTTAAGCAAAAGGGTTTTGTCTTCCCCGATGTAGGAAACCTGAACACTTTTCAAACCTTTGCCGCTTCCGGAAAACTTTATGCTGAAAGGCTGTCTGCCCACGGTTTCAGACTCTTCAATGAATCCGACGGTGGTTTCTTCAAAACATGAACGCAGACCGAATACCGCGACAGCAAGAGCTACAACTATCAAGAGGATTTTTTTTATCATTGTTCTTTCCCGAAATATGAATCCGGATTTCTATTGTGCGTTGATTCGGACACTATATTATAGTATGGGCGGTTATTGTAAAGATTGGGCCGAGTTCCCGCCGGGCATTTGAAAATGAGTCGTATTGATACTTTTTTTATGAGTTTTCTTGTTGTTTTATTTTCAGCCGCAGCGGCTCTTTATGTAGACGCTCTTCCGGTCTCCGCGCAGTCTGAAACTTTTCTCAAAGACACCGTTGAAAGAAAACTTAAAGAAGCCCTTCCCGGCTTTGAAATCTCGGTCTCTCAAGTGAATATCTTAAATGACAAGGGGTTTGAGCTTAAAGATTTGAAAGTCTTCAGTGAGGGTGAAAAGGTTGCCGAGGCTGCATCAGTTTCCGTGGGTTACGGCTCCATTCTCTCATATGTGCTTTTTGAGAATTTTTTCTTGCCTCCGCGGATTGAAATTGAGGGTCTTCGGATGTCAATCTCATCTGAAAAGCGAAAACTTCTTTCTTCTCTCCGGTTTCCGGAAAATGAGACCTCAGAAGAGGGAACACCCCCCGTACCGCCGGTCAGTCTTCCGAAAATAAAAATCACGGATTCGGTTTTTAGTTTTGGCGGCACAAGCGCCGTGGTCCGCCGTGCTGAGATTTCGTTTGTAAGAGAGGAAGACTCCGGAGAATTACAAATCCGTTTGAGAGACGGGGATATTTCACTGCCCGGTTTCAATGTTTCAGTCAGCGGCTTTTTGCTTGACTCAAAAATTCTCTCCGTTTCCAAAAGGATGCAATTAAAAGATCTGTCCGGCGGCGGAACTCTTGAGACATCTCGCGGAAAAGCACGGATGGAGTTCGGCATTTCAATTCCTGAGGAGGAAATAAACGCTTTTTGGCAGGGGCGGCTGTCTTTGTCGGAAATAAAGTTTTTGAAACGGGAAAGCAGCCTGTCTTTTGATTCCGTCACTTTTTGGAAAGACGGCTCCGTTTCAGTTTCGGGCGGCGCACGGTGGGGAACTTTGACTTCCCGGATCAAAGCTGGAATAGACGCCGCCACAGATGGACAGCTGATCCCCGACCTGAATGAAAGTGATTTTGAAATTGAGTTTGACTTCTCAAAAGACAAACTGCCTCTCGGAAGCGTGAAGTTTATCGGGTCGTCAAAAAAAGAAGACGGTCTGTTGGCAGTCTCCGGCGGTATTCCCGAAGACTACCCGGGCAGGCTGGACTTTTTTGGGGTGGGTGAAGCTCTTTCAGATTTCAGATTTAAAGTTTTTTTTAACGGGCGCAATATTGATTCGGGCGCATTGTCCGTTGAGTCTCCGAAGTCTTTTATAAAGACGGATTTTCAGACATCAAACGGGAATTTGAAAGCGAATTACAAAATTGAATTTGAAGATGTTTTCTATGTTTCCGGTGTGTCGCGTTTTTTCCGGCCCTATTCGGTTTCCGGGGCATTCAAATCTTTTGGCAGAATTGAGAAAAAAGACGGATCAAAAATTTTTCTCAGCGGCAATGCCCGAATGAAAAACTTTTCCGCAACAATTCTGAAAAGACTGCACATTGAAGAGGGAAATTTTAATTTCAGTCTGCCGCTTGAGGATTTTTCAATGGAGGAGCTGCTTTTCAATTCTTCAATGGAGGGTGTCTCTTATGAGGAAGCTTTTGCCGAGGAATTGGATTTCAGTTTCACAAGGGGCGGTGTCCGGATGAAATTCGGGTTTGAGGAATCCGGGGTTTTTGAGATCGCCTCGTTGCTTGGCAGGGAAAATGGAAACCTTTATGCGGATGTGAAAAAAATTGATATAAAGAGGAAAGGTTCCGGCATGGAGCTTTTTAGAGATTTTCGAGTTGCAATTTCAGAAAAAATGATTGAGGTTGGCAGATTTACTCTTTTCGGAAAAAAAGGAACCTATTTTAGTTTCTCCGGTTTTTATAAAAGAAGAGAAACAAAGCCGGAATTGAATATTAACGCCGATTTTGTGCGTTTTGACACAACGCTGCTTGAAATTTTTCATCCGCCCTTAAAACATTACAAAGGTTTGTTTTCGGGCAAAATTATTGCGGACGGCCCGGTGGATTTTCCGGTTGTCAATGTTGATCTTAATTATACAAGCGAACCCTTGGGGCGCGGGCCGGGCTCTCCATTGTTCGCGCCGCTTTTTCAAAACGTTTTTCGGTCAATCTGTCAATTGAGAATGAATCCGGGAGTTTTCTCAATATTGATGGCGGCGTTTCTCCGACGGGTGAAGGACCTTATGAAATCACTGAGTTTCTGCGCGAGCCCTCAAACTACGATTTAATTTTGAAAGCGAACAAGTTCAGCGTCAGGCCCGTTCGTTTTCTTTCCGAGAAAATTCAGAATCTTGACGGTCTTTTCAGCGGCGATTTGTCCGTTTTCAACAACAAAGACGGTTTCTCCGTAAGCGGACGGATAGACATTAATGACGCAAAAGTAAAAGTGGGAGATTGGACTGAAGTTATGGAGATTGAGTCTGCGGGGATGGACTTTGAGGAAAATCAAATTCGTTCCTCTTTCAGACTTATGGATTCTTCGGGCACGGCCCGGGGAGAGGGAATTTTCAATCTGGGTGATTTTTCATATTTCTGGGAAGTGGAACTTGAGGGAGTTTTTCTTCACATCAAACACCTTTATTCGGGTTTTTATGGAACCCTTTTTATTGACGGCTCGGGAAGGAATATACGCATAAGGGCCAAAGACCTGAAGACAAAAGACGCCGCCATCTGGATCAGGAAGGATTACAACATAGCGGTGGCGGGGCTTGTTTTTGTTGATTCTTCGGGTGGCGAAGAGTTTGCGGATGTTAAAAGCCCGGGATTTTTCTCAGAGACATCTGATTTAGATTTCCGGCTCTTGATTTCCAGAGACACAAATTTCAGGTTGGACAAAGTCAATTCACTTTTGACCGGCGATCTTCATATCTTAAGAAAACCGGGAGACAGTTTCAGTTCGG
This sequence comes from Thermodesulfobacteriota bacterium, assembly GCA_965198945.1. Lineage (GTDB taxonomy): Bacteria > Desulfobacterota_D > UBA1144 > Nemesobacterales > Mycalebacteriaceae > Mycalebacterium. The sequence goes on from CBDAQI010000013.1 coordinate 96,545, forward strand.
TCAGCGGTGAACTGAGCGTTTTCAGGGGATCATACAGTATGTTTGGAAAGAGGTTTGTCATTGACAAAGGCGTAATCTCGCTTTTTTCAAGGGAGCATTTGACTCCTCTGGTTGATATAAACGCCTTTTATGAAAAAAACGGGTTGTCCATAAAAGTCAGTCTTTACGGAGAAGCAAACGATCTTAAGCTTCGGCTCTCAAGTGTTCCGCCATGAAACAGGATGAGATACTTCTTGCAATTCTCAGAGAGAAAAATGAAGACCAAAACAGCACTTCCGATATTTTTGAAGAAGTCAGAGACGGACAGGCCGGAAACGATTTCACTATCGGTTACGTTGCGGACGAGCTTTTTTCTTCGGTTTTTGAAGACAGTGAGTTCGCAGACTTGGTGGATGTTTTCAAGGTTCAATCGGACGGCGGGGATGTGATTGATTCCAAAATTGAGGTTGGGACTTTTGTTACGGAAGATCTCTACTTTTCATATGAGCGTGTCAATGAGTCTTTGCCTATCAGCGCCTCCTACAGAAACAGGTTCACCGCGCAATATCGCCTCACTCCTAATTTCACGCTGGAGGGAGTTGCAGGGGGCATTACACCGGGAGCAAATCTGCTTTTCAATATTGATTTCAAATAACACTTTTCTTTCAATATAACAAGGCAAATACGTAGAAGATTGGCAAAACGAATATCATTCCGTCAAAGCGGTCAAAGAAACCGCCATGTCCCGGCAGCATGGTGCCGGAATCTTTTACTTTGGAATTTCTTTTGATTGCTGATTCAGTCAGGTCGCCAATGGTTGAGGCGAGTCCCGTGAGCAGCCCCAGAAAAGAGGCGAGCGGAACTGACAACGGGGAGCCGAAAACCATGTTAACCAGAGGGCCGGCAGCCGTCGCGGCCACCAGTCCCGCAACCCCGCCTTCAAATGTCTTGCCCGGACTTATTCGTGGGGCTATCCTGATACTGCCTTTCCATTTGCCTATATAATAAGCCGCCGAGTCGTTCACTGATGCGCATACAAAAGCCATGGCGACAAGAAAAAACCCGGTCTCATTTTTGACAAAAGCAGCCGGCGTACCGCTTAACTCCATTGCGGAATCCATGTTCCTTAAAAGCACCGCCGAACCGGTCATGATTCCGAGAAGTGTTACAAAGACAAGGCACATACCCACTTCGTTTAAATATCCCGATATGTTTTCTTTTCCCCTTAAAATATGAATTGCAAAAATCCCCGTAAGCGCAATGTAAAAAGCAATCAGAAAATATTCCACCCCCGCATAAGCGCCGGCAATTATCAGCAAAATACATACCATAAGAAACTCTCTTCCCACACTCAGCCCCCTGGGGGTTAGAAGTCTGTAAAGTTCTCTGCCGGCGGCGAGAGAAATCGCACATATAAGAAAAAGAAAATAAACCCCTCCAAGATAGGAGAGAATCGCTATCAGAAAAACCAGCACTGAGGCGGTCAATATTCTTTTCCGGTTATTTCCTTGTGGCATTTTTTAATCTTACTGTGTTTTCCGTCTGATTTCTTTGAGATTTTTCACATCCCGGGCGCTTTTCTGCGGAGGGGTTTCAACTATAAAGTCAATGTGCCTGAAAGCTTCATGTGAAAACAGAGGTTGAAAGCCCTGCTTTCCTATTTTACCCAAACCTATGTGTTCGTGGCGGTCTTTGCGGGAACCGAGTCCGACTTTTGAGTCATTACAGTGTATGAGTCTTATTCTTTCGGTGGGGAACGCCACTGTAATATTCTCAACGGTTTTTTCAAACCCTTCAAAAGTTCTGATTTCATAGCCTGCGCCGAAAAGATGAGCGGTGTCAAGACAAACCCCCAGTGCCGGGCTTGTTTTATCAAGGATTTCCGCGATTTCCTCAAATGATTTTCCCAGAGTGGCTCCCTGCCCCGCCGAGTTTTCAATCAGAAGTTTTGTTTGCAGACCTGCGGTTCTTTCCAGAATTTCATTTAGTGAAATCGCCGCTTTTGTTATTGCCTCATGCCTTTTTGCTCCGGAAGCGGTCCCTATGTGTGTTACGGCGCAGGCCGCGCCTATAAGGTCTGAACGTTTCAAATCTTCAACTATCATATTCACTGATTTTTCTCTGATTTGTTTTTCCGGAGATGCAAGATTGATAATGTATGGCGTGTGAACGTAATAGTTCCGGAGTCCGAGTTTACGGCAGTCCGATGTGAATCTTTGGGCGGTTGCGACTTCAATTTCAGGCGCTTTTCCCCCTCTCGGTGAACGTGTGAAAATTTGAAAGCATTCGCACCCCTTTCCCGCGGCCCGGTGCGGCGCTTTTTCAATTCCTCCCGCAATTGATATGTGGCAGCCTATTTTCATCATTTCTGCTTATTGACAATACACATTCCCGCATATATATAAACGCCTCTGTTCTTCCCGGAGGTTATGTTTAATGGTTCCAACTACGGCTTTTGTTACAAAAGGGGTCGGCAAAAGCAGAGAAAAGCTTGCCAGTTTTGAGATGGCTCTTCGTGACGCCAAAATTGCTCAGTTCAACCTTGTTAAAGTTTCCAGCATCTTTCCGCCCTATTGTTCACTCGTCCCGCGCTCAAAAGGCGTGGGTCTTCTCTCTCCCGGACAGGTCGTTCACGTTGTGATGAGTGAAAACTCAACTGATGAGCCTAACAGACTCCTTGCCGCTTCCGCAGGCATTGCCATACCGAGAGAAAAAAACAGATTCGGTTATATCTCCGAGCATCACAGTTTCGGGCAGAAAAAATCCCAGGCCGGAGAATACGCCGAGGACCTCGCGGCCTATATGCTCGCAACCACTCTGGGAGCGCCCTTCAATGTGGATAAAAGCTACGATGAGCAGAAAGATATTTGGGAGATAAGCGGGCATACGGTCAAAACTCAAAACATAACCCAGACCGCTTTCGGTGATAAAAACGGGCTTTGGACAACCGTGCTCGCCGCGGTCGTTTTCTCTTCCTATTCGCCCGTAAATGTGTAGGGGTTATTTCCGTATCTGTCCGTCGCCTCTGACTATAAATTTTTCAGAAGTGAGTTCCTCAAGCCCCATAGGGCCAAAAGCATGAATTTTTGTTGTGCTGATTCCGATTTCCGCCCCCATGCCGAGTTCAAAGCCGTCATTAAAACGTGTTGAAGCGTTGTGAATTACGGCGGAAGATTCCACCCCGCGCAGGAACCGCCGCGCGTTTTGATCATCTTCGGTTATGATTGAATCCGTATGCATTGAGCCGTATTTTTCTATATGTTCCATTGCTTCCTCAACACTTTTTACAACCCGTACTCCAAGGACGAGAGCCAGGTGCTCCGTTGCCCAGTCATCATCAGAAGCGGGCTCAGCCTCGGGAATAAAAGAGAGAGTTTGCGGGCATCCCTTTATGGCAACGCCGTTTTTTTTCATTTCCGCCATGACAGCGGGCAGAAAAGCGGCGGCGGCTTTTTCATGCACGAGCATTGTTTCCATTGCGTTGCAAACCCCGGGACGCTGAACTTTGGCGTTGACACAAATGTCAACAGCCATGCCAGTTTTCGCGGACTCATCCACAAATATATGACAGACTCCTTTGTAGTGTTTCAAAACCGGTATTGAAGAGTTCTCGGCAACAAACCTTATAAGCCGCTCACCGCCTCTGGGAATGATGAGATCTATGAATTCGTCAAGTTTGAGCATTTCCAGAATCAGACTTCTGTTCGCGTCCGGAACCACATTTACGGCTCCGGGATTTACACCTGAGTCTGACAGGCAGTCACTTATAATTCGGCCGATTGCCATATTTGACCGCAGAGATTCCGATCCTCCCCTCAGGATGACAGCATTGCCTGATTTCAGACAAAGAGCGGCCGCGTCCGCGGTGACATTCGGTCTTGACTCATAAATTATTCCAATCACCCCAAGGGGAATTCTCATTTTTTCAACGACAAGTCCGTTGGGTCTTTTCCGGAACGGAGTGATTTTCCCGACCGGATCTTCAAGTTCACAAACCTCAACAATGCCGTGCGACATGGACTCAACGGCTTTGTTGTCAAGAACAAGCCTGTCAATAAAAGCGGCCGGCATATCCTTTTTTTCCGCTTCCGAAATATCTTTGCGGTTTTCTTCAAATATCTCATCCCGTCTTTTCAGCAAACCTGAAGCAACGGCTTTGAGCGCTTTGTTTTTTATTGACGGATCAAGAGCTGACAACTCCGGAGCGGCTCTCCGGGCTTGCGTTGCAATTTTTTCCATAACTGAAGGGGTTTTGATTATTTTCTCTGACATTTGTCTAAAGCAGTATGCGGGATTTTACAAACGGAAACGCGCCCGGAATATTCCGGAAAACGCATAATAACCTAACGCCTTGCCGGAAAAACCCCTTCGGGCCGGTCGGAAGACCGGTTTTGTTTGATTCAAATCCTGTCTTTGAGAAATTCACAAACCTTCTCGGCGGACTGTTCCGGGTTTTCCCTGTCAGTGTCTATTATCAGTTCGGGATTTGAGGGCTCTTCGTAAGGGTCGTCAATTCCGGTAAAACCTTTTATTTCTCCCGCTCTGGCTTTTTTATAGAGGCCTTTAACATCTCTTTTTTCACACTCTTCAACCGGGCAGCGGACAAAAACTTCAATGAATTCGTTTTCTTCAACCAACTCTCTGACCCTGTCTCTGTCTTTTCTGTAAGGGGAAACAAATGCGGAAAGTGTCACCACCCCGGCGTCAACAAAGAGCTTGGAAACTTCTCCTATTCTCCTTATGTTTTCTGCGCGGTCTTCCTCGGAAAAACCCAGTCCTTTGCACAGGCCCATTCTGATATTGTCCCCGTCAAGTATGTAGGTTTTCACTCCTTTTCCCATCAGTTTTTTCTGGACTTCGCCCGCAATGGTTGATTTTCCCGAAGACGGGAGACCCGTGAACCAGACTATAACGGAGCCGTGTCCGTTGGCCTTTCTTCTGTCATTTTTTGTTACGGAATGTTCGTGGGGGATTATAAATCTTTTTTCCAATTTTGAACTCCTTATAAATATAAAGGTCTCAATCCTACAACCGCCGCTGTTTTCAGTCAAGCGGGAGCAACGGGGGCGCATTTGACAGTTCGGTTCCGGGTTAAGATAATATGCCCGAATTTCTTTATCTTAATTTCAATAAGGAGTGCAAATGGAACATACACTGTCAATAGTAAAACCGGACGGAACATCAAAAAACATTGTGGGTAAAGTTCTGGGAATGTTTGAAGAAAAAGGCGTTTCAATCGCCGCCTTGAAGATGATACGGATGACCAGACGGCAGGCGGAAGGTTTTTATGCCGAACATTCCGAGCGTCCGTTTTTCTCAAGTTTGACCGATTTTATGTCATCGGGGCCTTGTGTTGTTATGGTCCTCCGGGGTGACGGCGCAATAAAAAAAGTGAGGGAAATTATGGGGGCGACCGATCCCGCAAAGGCTTCGGAGGGAACAATAAGGAAACTTTACGCTGAAAGCGTTGAAAGAAATGTGGTTCACGGCTCTGACAGCCCCGAATCCGCGGTGAGGGAAATAAGTTATTTTTTCAGCTCGGTTGAAATCCCACAGTGATTTATTAGAGGAAGGCATTGAAATTGAGTTCTGAGGCTTCTCTCCAAACCCCCGTCCTTCTTGTCAGAGGCGGCCAGGCTCTTCTGGCGGACAGGTTTGTGAAAGAAGTTTCAAAACGTTTTCTCGGTGATGAGGATTCGGGTGAAGTCTCAGTTTTTTACGCCGATGAAACATCGGTGCGTGAAGTTATTGCCAATGCGTCCCAATCTGCCGATGTTTTCCTCAAAAAAAGTGGTTGTGCTGAAACGCGCGGAAATCCTTGACAAAAATTCAATTGAACTTGTAAATCGGTATTCTCTTTCCCGGTCTTTGCATACCCGTCTTATTCTTGTTTCCGGTGAATCTTCAAAACCGAACATGAAATTGACTCAAGGCATATTTATTAAAGATGTCGGGCGGAGTTCAAAAAAAGATTCATGAAAAAGCCCTTGAAGAGGCGGACAAAATGGGGCTTGTTATGGAAACTTCAGCGGCAAAATATCTGTGCGCTCTGGCGGGAGAAGATTTGAGTGTGATAACAAACGAGCTTGCCAAACTAACTGAAATACAGTCTCCGGGGGTCCGCATAAAACGGGCGGATATTGACCAAATGCTGGAACGGCGCAAATCAAGGGATATTTTTGAATTTACAAACGCCATTGTTGACGGTGAAAAAGATCAGGCGCTTGCAATACTTGCTGAAATAGCTTCACAGAGCCGGATAGAGCCTCTTTTTATACTGTCAACACTTTCATCAAGGATAAGGAATGTGCTAAGAGCGGTTGAGATAAGAGAAAATTACAAACTCTCTTCGGCGGAAGAACAAAAAAAAATAATAGCGGAAAAATTGAAAATAAAATCCGGAGCCGCCCATTTTATATGGAAGCAGTCGCACAATTTCGCGCAAAACCAAACCGGGCTGTTTGTGAGAACTCTTGCCGAAACCGACAGAGCTCTGAAAACTTCGTCTTCACGGGGCTATGAAACGCTTGCGCGGATGACGGTCAATTTGCTTGCGGGGAGGTGGCGGGCACACCACCGTTTTCCTGTGAAATAGGAGCCCCGGAGGAGGAAAGCAGATGGAGTTTACGCGACATTTTTGCCACATTTCTTGAAGCATTTTTCTTGTGAATTACGCCTTTTGAAGCCGCCTTGTCAAAAGCGGACACCAGTGTTCTGAAAATTGAACCGGCGGCGGAAGCGTCTTTGGCTTCAATCGCTTCAAGAAAGTTTTTTGTTTTTGTTCTGAGAGATGATTTGACAAATCTGTTTCTGGTTCTTCTCTTCAGACTCTGTCTGTGTTTTTTCTTAGCTGATTTAATACGCAACGCCATGGCGAAAACTCCGATTCGTAAACCCCGCACAGTATGCTCTTGCAAAAGCGCTTTGTCAAGAAAACCCGGAAACTTTAAGCCGGGCGATTGTGTGGTAGAATCTGCTCGGGAGAAAATCCGATGAAAATTTTTCTTGATTCCGCAAGTATAAAAGAGATCAAACACGCTTCCTCTCTGGGAGTTATAGACGGCGTTACCACAAATCCGAGTCTTGTTTCAAATGAGGGGGCGCAAAAATCTTTCGCTGATTTGGTTAAAGAAATATGCGGTATTGTCAAAGGCCCGGTGAGCGCCGAGGTCATATCAACCGATTACCGTAAAATGGTTGATGAGGCGCGTTCGCTTGCAAAAATAGACGAATTTGTAGTTGTAAAAATGCCGCTGACCGAAAACGGCATAAAAGCCACAAAAACCGTTTCTTCCGAAGGAATCAGTGTAAACGTAACACTTGTTTTTACGGCTTCTCAGGCATTGCTTGCGGCAAAAGCCGGAGCCGCCTATGTGAGCCCTTTCATAGGAAGGCTGGATGATGTTTCCACTTCGGGCATGGATTTGGCCGCAGATATTTCCCGGATATTTGCGAACTACGATTTTCAAACCGAAGTGCTTGTTGCAAGTGTGCGCCATCCGATGCATGTTGTTGAATCCGCCCTTGCGGCCGCAGATGTGGTTACCCTTCCCTACAAAGTCTTGATGCAGATGTTTAAGCATCCTCTTTCAGATGCGGGTCTTGAGAGATTTCTTGCCGATTGGAAAAAGAAAAAATAATGCTTTCATTCAGACGGTGCGTTCGCAGAGCATTAGAGCAACGTCTTCGAGTTTTTGCTTGTCTCCATCAAAATCTTCCAGTTCTCTGAGTGATTTTTCTGTGAGTTTGCGGACTTTTTTTCTCGCATCTGTCCGTCTTTGCGTTTCCGGTGAATCAATAATGTCATCCAGCGTCTGAAAAGCCAGTCCGACCTCTCCTGCGTATTTTGCGAGCGGCTTGATCCGTTCGCCGTCCGCTCCGCCCGCGATGGCACCGCACTTGACCGCCGCTTCAATAAGCGCGGCGGTTTTGAGAGAATGTATTGCGGAAATCTTCCATTTTTTCTCGCCCCTTTCATGTTCCAAATCCATCATTTGTCCGACCGCCATGCCCTCTTTCCCGGCGGCTGAGGAAATGACACAGACCATTTCAACCAGAGCCCGATCGGGAATTTTGACCGTCCTTCCCTCAAATGTGAGAAATCCGAAAGAATCTGCCAGCAAAAGGTCGCCCGCGAGAATCGCTTTCGTTTCCCCGAACAGCTTGTGGGTTGAAGGCAATCCCCTTCTTGTGCTGTCATCGTCCATTGACGGGAGATCGTCGTGAATCAGTGAGTAGGTGTGAATCATCTCTATTGCGCAGGCGGCCGGCATTGCAAGTCTCGTGTCTCCGCCGACTGACTCGCATGCGGCGAAACAAAGAGCGGGTCTGATTTTTTTCCCGCTTCCAAGCGTGTGCGCAACCGCATCGGCAAGTCCCGGATGTTTCCGTCTCACTGAGAGCACATATTTTTCAAGATGCCTGACAACCCTCTTTCCGCTGTCTTGTATGTATTTTTTGGTTTCGGAGAAGTCCCGTTCATGAAAGTGATTTTTCTTCAGGGTCTTTTTCTCCAAGGATCTCAATTTTCTTCTCAGTTTCTTCAAGCGTCAGCCGGCACTCATTTATAAGTTTTATTCCCGTTTCAAATTTCTGTATCATTTTTTCAAGGGGTATGTCGCCGTTTTCAAGAAGGTCTGAGATTTCTTTTATCTTTTCAATCTTTTTTTCAAAAGACATTGTTTTGGTTGCGGGGGAAGGATTTGAACCTCCGACCTTCGGGTTATGAGCCCGACGAGCTACCAGACTGCTCCACCCCGCGATAGAATGCAGAGATTCTACACATTAGTTTGCTCCGGTCAATTGCCCGGGCGGGCTTTTGACATGATTTTTTCAGCAATTTCAGCCCCGTTTCGGGCACGGCATTTTTCACGGGTTTCAATTTTCTCTCTGTAGATTTGCCCGTCTTCAACCGAAGCCATTAAGGCAAATATTTCAGTCCCGTTCTCGTTTTCACGCGCATAACACCCGGCGGGAATCCGGCAGTTTCCTCCCAGCCTGTGAAGGAACGACCTTTCAATCTCGGCACATCTGCGCGACTGTGCGCACTCAATTTCTTTCATTAAATCTATGGTCTCGGTGTCTTTCTCTCTGCACTCAAGCGCCAGAGCGCCCTGTCCCGGAGCCGGGACAAAATCTGCGGGGTTGAACTTTTGCATGTTTCTGTTTTCTATTTTCAGCCTGCCAAGCGCCGCACAAGCAAGTATAATAGCGTCAAAATGTCCCGAGTCCATTTTCGCTATCCTTGTCCCTATGTTGCCGCGCACAGGCTCAACGGAAACATCCGGGCGCATTGCAAGAATCTGAAAACTTCGCCTGAGACTTCCGGTTCCTATCTTTGCTCCTTTTTTCAAAGACTCAAGGCATGCCCCTTTCTGTGTTTCGGGGAATACAATGCAGTCGGACGGGTCGTTCCTTTGCGGAACACAGCCGACAATCAGCCCGTCCGGCAGAACTGACGGCAGGTCTTTCATGCTATGGACGGCAATGTCTATTGAACCGCAAAGAAGCGCTTCTTCAATTTCTTTAACAAAGACGCCCTTGCCTCCGGAATCTGAAATCCAGTTTTCCTGTGAATCTCCTGAAGTTTTTATAAAAACCAATTCCGTTTGAATTTCCGGGAATTTTCCCTCAAGAAGTTTTTTCACTTCAGAGGTTTGGGTTTTGGCGAGCGGGCTACCCCTGCTTCCGATTCTTATTCTCATTCCGGGATATTTCCGTGGAATTTTCTCCGGACAGTTCAAAAAGCTCTCTCACAACATCAACATAAGAGCTCTGTTCCGGCGATTGTGCGGCCTCCCCTTTCAGTTTTGTAACAGGACTGTGCAGGAATTTCCCCATAATGGACCTGGTGAGAGATTTTAACACTCTGTCCCTTTCTTCTTTGTCGCAGTTGCCCTGTTTTTCAAGAGCGTCAATTTTGGCGATTGCTTTCAGCGTTTCTTCGTTCACTATTTCGCCGGTCTTTTTTCTGAGTTCCACTATTAAAGGAAATGCCTTGAGACCTTTCTGCCAGAAAACAAACCTTTCTGAGTCTTCTCTTATAATATTTTCCGCTTCGTAAAGACTTTTCCGCAAACTGACGCGATTTTTTTCAACGATGTTCTGGAGATCATCCATATCATAGAGAAAAACACCCTCTATATCACCAACTTTCGGGTCTATATCTCTTGGAAAGGCTATGTCAATAAGTGAGATTGGCTCATTTTTTCTCAATTTCATGGCATCAAGCAGATCTTCCCGTTTGAGTATGTAGTCAGGTGAGCCTGTCGCCGAGATTACTATGTCGGTTTTTCTCATCCACAGCCCTATTTCCTCAAGAGTCAGGGTCTCCCCTCCCACTGAAAAGGCGAGTTGTGAAGCTTTTTTTCTGTTTTTCCCGGCAATTCTGATTTTCCCGGCTCCTCTTTTTGCCAGTTGGATCGCCGCTTCCTCCGAGGCCTCGCCGGTTCCCACAACCATCACGGAGCATTTCTCAATATCACCGAAAATATTTCTTGCAAGCTGAGCGGCAACCGAGCTCACCGAAACTGTGTGTGAACAGCCGCCCGTTTTGTTTTTTATCTTTTTTGTGGTGGAAAAAGCGCTCTGAAAAAGCTTGTTCAGTGTTATCCCCGCCGTGCGGTTTTGAAGAGCGGTTTCATATGCGCGTTTCAACTGGCCGAGTATTTGAGGCTCTCCGACCACCATAGAGTCCATTCCCGCGGCGACTCTGTGCAGATGGCGTATTGCTTCAACCCCTTCAAAAAAATAGAACTTGTTCCGAATGAAATCTCTTTGCACCTGTTCGTTAAGTTCACAAAGGAATTCAGATATGCCGCCAAAACATTCCTCACTGTTTTTGCAAGCCGCATATATCTCAATTCTGTTGCATGTGGATACCATGACGCATTCATTCACCGCTCGCTTCACTATCAGCGCACGTAAAACCTCCCCGGCGGTCATGTTTCCGAACGAAACTCTCTCCCGCTCCTCAATTGGAGATGTTTTATGGCTTATTCCGCAAACAACTACGGTTTCCATTGGTTCACAAGCCCCTCTTACAGGTCTTCCCCGATAAGACTTAAAAATTCCGTGCGCGACCTCTCGTCAGTTCTGAAAAGACCGTTCATTGAACTTGTTATCATATTAGCCCTTGATTTCTGAACCCCGCGCATTGCCATGCAGAGATGGTATCCTTTTGCCACCACCGCCACACCTTTGGGACGAAGAGACTCTTTAAGCAGGTTGGCAATTTGAACCGTCATTCTTTCCTGCACCTGAAGACGTCTTGAAAACACTTCAATAATGCGTGGTATCTTGCTTAAGCCAATAATTTTTCCATCAGGAATATATGCCACATGACATTTTCCGAAAAACGGCAGCATATGGTGCTCGCAAAGACTGTAAAACTCGGTGTCTTTGACAAGGACCATCTCGTCATAGTCTATTTCATAGATCGCTTTTTGTGCTATTTTCACCGGATCCTGCCCGTAGCCCGCTGTTATTTCCCCGAGCATTTTCTCAATACGCTCAGGCGTTCCCTCAAGCCCTTCCCTTGAAGGATTTTCACCAATCTCCGTTAAGATGTCCGTTACGGCTTTTTTAATTTTCATTTGTTCCCCTTGCTTTGAGATTTGGCTGTTCGCTCTTTTCAGTTCGTAGCTGCGAAATAAAGTGTTTCGCCCCCGGCTCAATTTTTGAAAGAAACGGTTTCGGATAAACTCCCATAAAGATTATAATTACGGACATTGGTAAAAGCACCGCCAATTCTCTGATATTTATATCAGACAGCGTTCCGTTTTCTTCTTTTTCAAGAGGGCCGAAAAACACGTTTTTGACCGCTTTCAGCATATAGAACGCTCCGAGCACTATTCCCGATGCGGCAAGAGCCGCGTAAAGAAGGTTTTCTTTGAATGCCCCGAGGAGGACAAGAAACTCTCCCACAAACCCGTTCAGTAGCGGAAGACCTATTGAAGCAAATGCGGAAAGAATAAAAAACGCTGAAAATATGGGCATTGAAGATGATATTCCACCGAAATCTCTTATTTTTTTTGTGTGTCTTCTTTCGTAAATCATGCCCACCAGAATAAAAAGTGCGCTTGTTGAAATTCCGTGAGCGAGCATGTGGAACATGCCTCCCTGGAGCCCCTGTATATTCATAAGAGTTATGCCGAGAGCAATGACCCCCATATGGCTGACACTTGAATAGGCGATAAGTTTTTTAAGATCCTTCTGAGCAAAAGCCACAATTGCTCCGTAGATAACACCAACGATTGCGGCGATTGACAGAACGGGCATAAAAGCGGCGGAAGCCTCAGGGAAAAAGGGAAAAAGAAATCTTAAAATCCCGTAGACGCCAAGCTTCAGCAGAATGCCCGCAAGTATAACACTGCCTGCGGTGGGCGCTTCAACATGAGCGTCCGGCAGCCATGTGTGCAAAGGCACAATGGGAACTTTTATCGCAAAAGCAAGAAGAAATGCCGCAAATAAAAGCCCCTGAGGGCTCGCCGGTCCGTTGAAAGAAGCGCTGACTTTCAACAAATCAGCAATCGCCATTGAGGCGTATCCGAACTGATTTATGTGTTCGGAGTAGAGATGGAAAATTGCGCCGAACATAAGCGCGCTTCCAAATGCCGTATATATAAAAAACTTTACCGCCGCATAAACACGCCTTTCAGTTCCCCAGACGCCTATTAGAAAATATAACGGGATAAGCGCGGCTTCCCAGAAAAGAAAGAAAAGAATCATATCCTCCGCGACAAGGGTTCCTATAATTGCGGTTTCTATTATCAGGACAAGGGAGAAAAACTCTTTTGACTTCCTTTTGGCGATGTTCCAGGAACTGAGAATAGCAAAAGGCATGATAAACGTTGTCAGTGTTACAAGGGTTATGCTGAGCCAATCAACCCCCACCCCGTAATTGATTCCAAGTTCCGGCATCCAGTCTGCGGTCTGGCGGAACTGCATACCCACAACATTTTCCGGCTGAAAGTTGATGAAAAGCGGCACTGAAAACAGAAAAACAACCGTGCTTAAAACAAAAGCGGCCAGTTTGAAAGTTTCATCCGAAAGCCTCAGAGCCAGGTTACAAAAAATAAGAAAGCAAATTCCCGCAAGTGGCAGAAATGTAACAAGAGTCAGGTTGCCCTCAAAAATGGTGTTGATAATATATGACAAAGGGTCTTCGCCGCCCGAGTGTTGTCTTCACAGCGATCGGTAAATAGTAATCCATATCTTGGATGTTGACAAATTACGGGTCAGAGCTGAAACGGGCTTCATATTTTTGCTCAGCCGGAGTCTTTTCTCTTTGAATCTTAGGAGCCGATTCATAATAATTGTGTAGAAGTTCCATGGCGCCTTTTGACTACCAATCTCTTTGCAAATCCTGGAAGTGGTGTATTCCCCGCAATTTTAACATTGGAGCGGACTGTGCGGACAAATACGCCGCACATCCTGAATTTCGTAAACAAACCGCGCTTATCTGGGAAAGCGGCGACGGGTTTGTAAAAAACTACACATTTTCAGATGTCAGCAGGATAACAAACAAAATAGCAAACAGCTTTCTTGCCTCAAACATAAACCGCGGAGACAGAATAGTTGTGATGCTGGAAAATGTTCCCGAATTTCCTTTTTCATTTCTTGCCGCCCTAAAAATCGGGGCAATTCCAATTCCGGCAAGCTCCATGCTTGTTGAAAATGAGATTTCATATATTCTGCGCGACAGCGGCGCAAAAGCCATTGTTACCTCTCCCGAACTCTACGGCCGGATTGATATGGTAAGAGACAGATGCCCGGGGTTGCAAACAGTTTTTATTACGGGAGGAAAAGCGCCTTCACACTGTGTTGATCTTGACGAACTTTTGCAAAAATCCTCTCCCGAACTTGAGCCGGAGAAAACTCTTGCCGAAGACATTGCATATCTCTGCTACACATCGGGAACAACCGGGGAACCGAAGGGGGTCGCCCACGCTCACAGATGCATTATCGGACGCGATCCGGCGGCGTTTTACTGGCTCGGTGTCGGGTCGCGCCCGGTTGTTTTTCATGCCGGAAAACTGAACTGGACATACACGCTCGGCGCAGGATGCCTTGACCCGTGGCGGCACGGGTGCGCCTGTGTTATTTACGGGGGCGACTATGATCCGCTCAAGATGTTTGATGTTATCCGGAGGCACCGGGTTAATGTTTTTATGGCCGTTCCGACGGTTTACAGGCAAATGGTGAAAGCGGCGGCGGGCATGTCTTTTGACCTTTCAAGTATTTCCCATTGTCTGAGTGCGGGCGAGGGGTTGAGCGCTGAACTTTTTTCCGACTGTAAAGACGAGCTGGGAGTTTTGCTATACGACGGTCTCGGAATGAGCGAGTTCAGTTACTACATATCCAATATGATCGGGATGGAAATCAAACCCGGTTCACCGGGAAAGCCCCAGCCCGGCAGAAACTGTTTTCTAATAAACCCCGAAACCGGACAACTCGCCGCCAAAGGTGAACAGGGAGTTTTGGCGTCCGCTCCGGATGATCCGGGAATTATGCTCGGCTACCGGAACCGTCCGGATGAAACCCGGAAAATGTTTTCGCCAAAAGGAGATTTTGTCAGCGGAGACTATTTCAAAACCGATGATGACGGCTACCTTCTGCCGCTCGGAAGAAAAGACGACATGATAAACAGTTTCGGTTACAGAATTTCGCCTTTTGAAATAGAAGCCTTTCTTTCAAAGCACCGAAAAGTGAGAGACTGTGCGGTTGCGGGAATTGACGCCGGAGAAGGCAAAGTCATAACAACCGCTTTTATAGTTGCCAAAGATGACATGCGACCACGGGATTATTCTTTGAAGGAAGAATTGAACTGTTTTCTCAACCGGTCTCTTGCAAAATACAAGGTTCCGAAAGAGATAATTTTTACCGACTCAATACCGCGTACGAAAAACGGCAAAACACAACGCTCAGTTTTGCGCGAACAGTTTGGTAAACCAACCTGAAAAGTCAGCCCGAATATGCGGCGCAGGTGATTTTCATCACCTCAGTGTTGCTCTGTTTTCCAACGGCTCCCGGAACGATAATGGGAAGGTCCACTCCCGCCTCTCTGTGCTCTTCAAGCTTCTCACGGCATCGGGAGGCGGGTCCCACAAGTGCAACGGCATCAATCAACTCATCGGTGAAAACCTCGTGTGGTTTTTCTCCCGCCTGAATTTTCTCAACCACATCGCCGTGCCCTATGTTTTTTATAAGACGCTGGTAGAAGGGAAAACGAGCGTAGCCCGAAAGGCCCATTTTTGCGGACTTTATCGCATCCTCAAGGCTGTCTGAAACAAATGAGGGAATTCCGTTTGTAATTTCAATCTCGGACGGGCTTCTGCCCGCTTCTCGGGCGCCCTCTGCAACCCGTTCCTTTAACTGTTTAATATATTCCGGCGGTGACATATAGGGCATAAGACCGTCCGCCGCTCTTCCCGCAAGACGCGCCGCGGAATTTGTCAATCCCGCTATGTGGATAGGAAACCGCGGAAGTTTGCGTTTGATTGTGAGAAGCTCCGAAGACCCGTCCAGTATGGGTTTGAGTTCCGAAATGTATCCTTCCATTGATTCCACCGGATTGCCCATTTCTATTCCGAATTTGTCATTAACAGGTTTGTGACTCACTCCGAGACCGAGAATCATTCTTCCGCCTGAAACTTCCTGAACCGTAAGCGCTTCGGCGGCGCATATTAAGGGTCTGCGCATGAATATGTTTGTTATCCATGTGCCGACCTTTATTTTTGATGTCGCTTCGGCAAAAACCTGCGCGTTGGAAATTGCGCTGTAGGGAGGAACCTCAGGGGAAAAAATGGCCTCAAAACCCGAATTTTCAGCTTCCCGCGCAAGCGCTCTCAAATCATCAACCCCACATCCCCAAACGGGTGAAATAGTTGCTATTCGTTTCATTCGTTTTCTCCTGAGATGTCCATTTGCCATCTTACAAAAAAGTGTTTTGTCCGATTTAGACTAACCCATTGGAGGGCAATTTGAAATCCGGACGGTTTTTGACACCTCACACCTTTGGAATTATAATTAAATTCGAGATGAAAAACCGAACGGGCGGAGAAATATACATAAGCGGAATTTTTGTGCTGGTGGCATTGATTCTCCTGATTGCTTCTCTGACCCATGTGTTTTTAAAACCTTGATGTCTGAGAGAGGAAAAAATCAATAGGAACCATTTCTGTCTACGGCAGAAAATCCGGTCTTACCAGCAGAGAAATCAAGCTGGTTCTTAAAATCTATTCAAAATCTCTTGACCCGAAAATGGTCATGACGCGGGAATTTGGAAATTCCCTCGTCCTTGTATCCTCTGAAGTGAAGAGGCCGATTTCGGTTCTCCTTGACAAAAAAGGCAGGGTATCGGCCGTATTTGTCGGAGACTGCCGCAACATTGACATATCATCTTTTTTTACAAGACACCGCGATTCCGGTCGCGGAATCAGAAACTATCGTCTCATCGCAACCCACACTGACGGAAGCGGTCTTGCGGAGAATGAAAAATTCACGCTTATAAATGAACGGCTTGAAATGGTTGGTGTTATCAAGATGTCAAAAAACGCCCCGTCGTGTTCCCCGGCCGGATTTGAACTTGCCTATCCGCTTTCGCCCGATGTTCCCGGAGGAGAAGAAAAATGGAAAACCGCTGAATTTCCGGATTACGGCAATGTGAACATTGATATTGAAAGCGCTCTTGAACCCGTGAAAAACCTCAGGGCGGTTGAGTCTTCACACGGGAGAGGAGACTATGTTTTCCTTGCGGGGGTCGAATGCGATTCACAACCCGAAGCTGAAGCTTCCGTGGAGGAACTGAAAAATCTTGTTGTTTCCACCGGTAAAAATGTTCTTTCGTCCCGTATTTATAGCATTAATAAAAAATCAAAAACCGCCGGAAAAACCGTTTTGGGAGAAAAAAAACTTGCCGACCTTCTCCTGCGTGCCAGACACGAGGGGGCGGGCGCAATAGTTTTTGACACTGAACTTGCGCCATCCGAGATTTCCGAGATACAAAGCCGGACGGATATGAAAATTATTGACAGAACTCAACTCATACTTGAGATTTTTTCCTTGCGCGCATCTTCAAGTGAGGGGAAAATTCAGGTCAGGCTTGCCGAATTGAGATACGCTCTTCCCCGTATTTCCGGAAAGGGAATTCAGATGTCTCAACCGGGGGCCGGAATAGGGACGAGAGGACCGGGAGAAAAAGCGCTTGAAAAAGAGAGAAGACAGATCAGAAAGCGCATAAAGGATCTGGAACGACAGATAAGCGCAATATCGGGACGCAGAAAGAGAACCAGAAAAAATCGTATGGGAGAAAGCACGGAAATGATTTCGCTTGTGGGATATACAAACGCGGGCAAATCCACGCTGTTTTCCGCACTTTCCGGTCAGCAAACCGAAATTGCGGACAAGATGTTCTCAACTTTGGAAACGAAAACCCGCAGAATCCATTCTTCAGGCGACGGGGATCTATTGCTTACCGACACGGTGGGGTTTATAAGAGACCTTCCCCAAGACTTGAGGGCGGCTTTCAGGGCCACTTTGGAGGAACTTGGTGAAGCGGATTTGCTTCTGCATGTGGCAGACGCCAGCGATCCTATTGTGGCGGATAAAATAGACTCGGTTGAAAGTGTGATTGACTCAATGGGATTTGGCTCCGTAAGGCGGCTTCTGGTATTTAACAAAATTGAAAAAACTCCCGAATGGAAAAGAAAAAATCTTTCCATTCTGCATCCCGGCGCGGTTTTTGTTTCGGCGCTGTCACGGTTCAACCTCGGAGAAGTTGTTAAACGCGCAGAGATGCTTTTGAAATCCGATAAGCAAAACTATCCTCTTGCAATTTAAGGAAGTGGAAAAATGATTTCATATAAAAGAATGGCGGATCATTTGATGAGTATTATCCGCATAGACAGTGAATCGCTTTTTGAAAGAGACGTTGCGCTTGTTCTGGAAAAGGAAATGAAAGAGGTTGGCGCCGAATGTCTTTATGATGACTGCGGAGAAGAAGTCGGCGGCAATACGGGAAATCTGATTGTTAAAATCAAGGGCAACACCGAAGCCCCGCCTTTTTTCCTTTCCGCTCATATGGATACGGTTGCTCCCGGCCGGGGCATTAAGCCCTTTATAAAAGACGGTGTTATGAGGAGCGACGGAACGACAATTCTCGGAAGCGATGACAAAAGCGGGGTTTCTATAATAGTTGAAATCATACGCTCCCTCAAAGAGAACGACCTGCCGCACGGGGATATTGAGATCGCCTTTACAATATGCGAAGAGATCGGGCTTCTGGGCGCAAAATTCATTGACGGTTCTCTGTTTGAGTCTTCCGAAGGAATTGTGCTTGACAGCAGCACTCCCGACCGTCTGGTTTTGCGGTGCCCGGCTTCGGACCGTCTCGGTGTTCTAATCAAAGGTGTTGAAGCGCATGCGGGGCTGTGTCCCGAGGATGGAATAAGCGCCGTGGAGATCGCGGCGGATGCGGTTGCAAAGATGAAACTTGGAAGAATAGATTCTGAAACAACCTCGAACATCGGAACAATATCTGGGGGGACAGCCATAAACATTGTTCCAGGAGAGGTGAAACTTCTTTGTGAAGCGAGAAGCCATAATCAAGAAAAACTCACGGCTCAGATGGAACATATGAAAAAATGCTTTGAAGACGCTTCGGCGGACGCACGCGGAGGAGTTCCCGCCGTGGAATTTATCCATGAAGCCATCTACCCTTTGATGAATGTCTCTCCGTCTTCAAGAATGGCAAAAAGTGTTGAGCTGAATGCCCGCCGCAGGGGAAATCCGCTGGTTTTTCATACGAGCGGCGGCGGTTGCGATGCCAACTATTTCAACCGTAAGGGGATAGAGTGCGTAAATCTCGGCACGGGCATGTACGATCTGCACACGGTAAACGAGCATCTTATTGTTGAGGAATTCAACAGGTGCGCCGATATTGTTATGAAAACCATTTTGCAAAATGCCGGACACTAAAACTAAAAAAGCTCTCATAATTGTTGACCACGGAAGCACGGTTGAAGAAGCAAATCTTCTGCTTGCGGATGTCGCCCGAAAAATCAGGGAACGGCGGCCGGATTTTGATATTGTTGAGCACTGTCATATGGAAATTGTCCCTCCCACGATGGATGAAGCTTTTGAAAAATGCGTAAGCCGGGGGGCCGGAGAAGTGATTGTCCACCCCTATTTTCTCACCCCGGGCAGGCATTCGGGTTTTGACATACCGTCAATGGCCGTGAAGGCGGCGAAGAAATTTCCGGGATTGAAGTGCGACGTTACCGAGCCGCTCGGACTTCATGAAAAAATAGTTGATGTTGTTCTGGAAAGAGCCTCAGAACTGCGCGAAAAGCAAAGATAAGTTAGACTGCCCCGATGCCGAAGAAAAAGTTTTTTGCTCCATTTGCGGTCGGAATTGCGGTTTGTCTTTTTTCTGTTTCGCTTTCATTGCTTAAAAACAGCAGCCCTCCGCCGGTTTCCATTCAGATAGAAGGATTGGAAACAGCTCATTTGCAGTCAGTGGAGATCAGCAGAAAAGCACCGTTTATGAACAGCAGGGTTTCCATGCATGGAGATTTATGGAGGACGGAAAGAATCGCCTTTTCTTTTCTTCTTGCCGCGCCTTTAAGAGTGTTGCCGGAAATTGAAAAAATAAGAATAAAAGTCGGGGAGAAGGAAAAGGTTCTGGAAGGGTCTCGCATTGAGAGAATGCCCGGATACAAAGAGGCCGGAAGCGGTTTTATTCTTTCCCTTTCCGTGGGAAATTTTGACTATTGGAAGCCGCTGAAGCCTTTTGCCGCTTCCTTTGCAGTTTATGTTTTCATGTCTGTCGCCGGTTTCCTGATACTGCGCCGCCGTTTCAGTATTTTTGTTTCTTCTATTTGTGCGGCATTTTTCTGTGCGGCGGGTATTTTAAGCGCAGAGGTTGCGGTCTTATCCGCTGTTTTTTTCTCTCTCGGATTTTTTCTCATCTTTCTGATACTGACAAACCTTCCCTCTTCACCTGTTTCCGCAAGGCCTTCCCGAGCTGAATTTGAACAATTTCAACAGACCTCACTTTGTGACTTATATACACCTTTTGTTTTCGCACCTTCCGGCTTTTGGTGCAAAGCTGCTTCTGGGGCTTTCCACCCCCGAAAAAAATAAAATAGTTTTTTTAATCTCGCGTTTTATAAATCTTGCGGCATTTATCGGATGCGGGGCTTTAGTCTACATCCTTGCAAGAAGATTTGCCGGCGCCCTTTCCTCGGCTCTTGCGTCCGCGGTTTTGCTTTTCAGTCTCGGATACGCAGTTCACTCCAAGTTTTTGACCGTTGATATTTTACTTGCGTTTTTTATGCTTGCGGCTTTTTACTTTGCTTTGCGCATTTATGAAAATGGCAAAACACGGGATTATCTGATAGCGGGTCTTTTTGCGGGCATTGCTGCGGGCGTCAAATACAACGGCATATTTGTCATAGTTGCCTTGGCGGTGATTCATTTGATGCTTTGTCACAACGGCAGGCGCGGATTACGCGAGACATTTTTCAATCGTAACCTTGCGCTTGCTTTTTTATGGACGCCACTGGGAATGTTTATCGCCGACCCGGCAATCTTATTGAATTTTCACGAATTTCTATCAGATGTTTATGTGAATCTGTCAATTGTCCGTTTCTACGAAGGAGAGACTGAAGGAACTTCTTACGGAAAAATTCTTGCATATTCACTTGAACTTTTCGGCCCTCTTGGATGTGCGTTTGTTTTTATTTCAAATTTTTCGGCTCTCTATTTTTTGCTGAACAAACTTCTTTCTCAAAAGGCTCGCGTCTTGTTAGCGGTTTCGTTGGTCTTGTTCCTTTCTTATTTTACGGTGATGGGTTCTTCTCCGAATATGACCGTGCGCTATGTTCTCCCGATTTACGTTTTCCTTGTTCCGGCATGCGCGTTTTTCTTTTCTCTAATAGGGAGGAAGCCCTCTCTTTTGCTTGGTTCTGTGATTCTGCTTTACGGTTCCACATGTTTGTGGATTGTAGGGGAAAGATTTGCCGCCGATCCAAGAATGCAGGCAATTATGTGGGTTAAAGAAAATGCCGGAGGTTCAGTTCTGGAAAGTTCCCACTATAGTCCTGATTGGAAAGTTATAATTGGAGATTCATATCAAACTGTCACAATGCCCAATATCAACCCAAACAAAATGCCAATTCTCCAGAAGCTTTTTGACCCTGATAGTTTTATTTCTTCCAGTATTGATGAAGTAACACGAAGACGGAGCAGTGCACACTTTTCCTTTTACACACCGGAGAGCCTGAGGTTGAGAGCGCCTGACTATGTTACTGTTCACTCCCATTTTGCCGACCAGTTTTTAAGAAATGAGGACGTGTTTCCTCAAATTGCCGACTATTTCCGGCAACTGCTCGCCGGAAAATTGAACTATCGTATTGTTTTTGATGAACAAAATCCGGCTTCCCTGCCCTGGTGGGCATATCCGAAAGGGGTTGGAAACGTGGGCGGGCGGATGGTAATACTTCAAAGAGAGTCTAATTAATTTGAAGACTTTTTTTGAGGGCATTCAATTTTTTTTGAAACCTCAAGATACTTGGTGTGTCTGTTCTGCCATTCTCTTTTTTGATGGTCTCTCGAAAAAACTGACACTTTTTTAGTTCCGCAGTAAAAAGCCAAAAGTCGTGATTCTGAATGTTTGAGTCCTGAAATTTCAGGACGTATGGAGGATACATGAATGAAAACCGTTCCGTTCAAGTTTTCTTTTTTTGTTATGGTTCTGGGGAAAAAGTGCGGAACATGCAAGTGGCCGGACAGCCAAAGCTCAACCTTCTCTTTCTTTAACACTTCCGCAAAACGTTCTGAATTCAGAATCTTCCGGTCATCAAGGTCGGAAAATATTATGGAGCTACCCTCAAGCGGAGCGTGTGTTATAACGACTATTATTTTGTCCCTGTTTGTTTCCACCTGTTTTTTCCACCAAAGGAATGATTCATTACTGATGTATGTCGCTTTATTATCTTTTTCATCGGAAAGTAAAATAAAAAACATATTCCCGTAAAGGAAAGTCTTATTGAAATTCCCCAATTTTTCCTTGAACAGTTTTCCGCCGTCTTTTTTGACATCGTGATTGCCGGCAATCTCGTGCCACTGTTTAATATATGATTTTGACCGTTCGTTCAGATACCAGTCAAAAACCTCTTTGGTCGGAGAATTGACTATGTCTCCGGCGACAAGAGATATTTGGACTCCTGTCGTGTTCCGGTTTAAGTCAGAGACGGCTTTTTCAAAAGCGCGTCTGTGTTCTCTATCGGTTGGCTGAGTATCAGCTAGCACCCAGACCTTAAAAACGTTTTCCCTCTTAAATATGTCTTCGGGGAAAGATTTGCCCGCGCATGAGATTAAAACAACGGGCGCAAAAAGTGTCAGCAGAAGCAGGAAACGCATCCTTTTACTTTTTCTCCGCAAACGGAGTCTATTTTTACTTTCACTCTGAGCCCTGCGGGCAGTTCCGTATCCTCTACGGCGACGGGAATATAATTGTCCGTTGTGCAGATTGAGCGTGTTTCAGATATTGCGGTCAGGGTTCTGCCCATGAACCTCTCAAAAAAACTTTGTTTCTTCTTAGAGCCAAGTTCGCGTATTTTCCGGCTTCTGCTTTTTTTTATTTCTTCGGGAACCGGGTTGTCCATAAAGTATGCCGAAGTATTTTTTCTGGGCGAATACGGAAAAACATGAAAATAAGTCAGCTCCGAGTCGCGTGCCACCTCAAACGTATTTTGAAACTGACGATAGGTCTCTCCGGGAAATCCCACGATTATGTCGGTCCCTATGGATGCGTCGGGCATCATTTTTCTTATTGAATTAAGACACTCGGTAAATTGTTCCGAGTGGTAGCGGCGTCTCATTTTTTTCAAAACATCCGTGTCTCCGCTTTGAAGCGATACATGAAAACTTTCACACACTGATTCAGATTCGGAACAAAACCGTATCAGTTCATTGTTTAAATCCGCGGGGTCAAGCGAACTAAGTCTGAGTCTTGGCAGCGGCTCCTGATATTCTTCAATTTCTCTGAGTAAGTATAAAAGAGATGAGCCGATGTCTTTGCCGTAACTTGCGAGGTGTATTCCCGTCAAAACAGTCTCTCTGTAACCGTTTTTATACAATGTGGAGAGCCTTTTCAGAACTTCCGCGGGTTGCAGACTTCTTGATCTTCCCCGCGCCCTTGGGATTATGCAGAAACTGCATGCGTAGTTGCAGCCATCCTGAATTTTCAGAAAAGCTCTCGTTCGTTCCGGAAAGCGACCTATTGCCGGTGATTCAAATTTCCTTTTCTTCTCCGCAAAAATGTCCGAGACGAAGACCCGCGCAGATTTTTGCGGCAACCCTTTCCGGACTATTTCCACAAGAGCTGGAAATTTATGTGAGTTTCCCACCACATAGTCAACGCCCTCCAGTGCGGCTATTTCATCCGCTGAAACCTGGGCGTAGCAACCCGTCATCACGACAACGCCTTCGGGGTTGGATTTTTTCGCCCGTCGCGCATAATTTCTGGCTTCGGAATCCGTTTTTCCCGTTACTGTGCAGGTGTCAATCACATAGACGTCCGCTTTGTCTGAGAACTGTCCGTTGATTTCATATTTGCTTTCCGGCAGTCGTCCGAGCATGGCGGCGGTGTCATACTGGTTTACTTTGCACCCCAGAGTCAGAACTGAAATTTTACGTTTAGCGCCGCCATTTTTTTCGTCGGTGATTTTCATTTGAGTTTTTCTCAGGCGGCAACCGTCCGTTTGATCCAGCCGCCTCCCAGCACCTCGCCGCTGTCGTAGAAAACAACCGCCTGCCCCGGAGCAACCGCTCTCTGAGGTTCTGAGAATGTGACAATAGCCCCGCCGTCGGGTTTGGTTTCAACCGCCGCTTTTTTTTCCGAATGCCCATGCCTTATTTTTGCTTCAATTTCCATTCCGTTTTCCGGAGCTTCCCGAACCCATGAAAGCTTTTCGGCCACCAGCCCGCGATTGTAGAGGTCAGCCTCGTGTCCGACTGTAATTCTGTTCTTTTCAGAGTCTATTCTGACCACATAAACGGGGTCGCTTTCAGGATCGGATGTTTGTATGCCGAGCCTCCTTCTCTGCCCCACAGTGTAGGAATGGATTCCGCCATGTTTGCCTACCGTCTCTCCCTGTTTGTCAACAAAATTGCCTTCGGGCGGTATGGATTCACCAATGTTTTTTGAAAGAAAATTTCTGTAGTCGCCGCCGGTCAGAAAACAAACCCCCATGCTTTCGGGCTTCTCAGCGACTTCAAGACCGAATTCCCGCGCCTTTTGCCTGACTTCAGTTTTTGTGCTTTCGCCGAGTGGAAACATAATATTTTCAAGTTCCTTTTGCGTGAGTGTAAAAAGAAAGTAGGTTTGATCTTTACGGTTGTCAACGCCTTTGAAAAGAGCATTGCCGTTTCGCTCTTTCCGCACCCGCGCGTAGTGGCCGGTTGCCAGAGCGTCTGCCCCGAGTTCACGCGCACGCCGCAAAAGCAGGTCAAATTTCATAAACTGGTTGCACAGAGTGCAAGGGACCGGAGTTTGCCCCGACCGGTATTTTTTAACAAAATCTGAAACCACCGTTTTTTGGAATGGCTCCATATAGTTGGCAACATAGTGAGGTATGCCGATTTGACGCGCCACATTTCTTGCGTCTCTTACCTCGTCAGCAGAGCAACACCCCCCGGAAGACTCGCCGTAGTCCCAAAGCTGCATTGTGATTCCGATTACTTCGTGCCCTTCATTTTTAAGCATTGCGGCGACCGTGGATGAATCCACCCCCCCGCTCATTGCAACAACTATTCTCTTTTTCATTTTCTTAAACTGGAAATTTCGGGGTGACTGGACTTGAACCAGCGACCTCTGCGTCCCGAACGCAGCGCTCTAGCCAATCTGAGCTACACCCCGTTTTTCTTTCAAGAATAGAATCATAACGGATATGATAGTTTTTCACAGTTGAAAAAGCGTTTGGACGCAGGATAATTCAATATATGAATTCTTCCCGTCCGGTCGGAATTTTTGACTCCGGTATTGGAGGGCTTACGGTTGTCCGGGAAGTGGTAAAACTTCTGCCGTCTGAGAACATAATTTATCTGGGTGACACCGCCCGCCTGCCATATGGAACAAAATCCCGTGAAACGGTCATATCTTACTCTCGTAAGAATGCCGGTTTTCTTGTATCAGAAGGTGTGAAATTTATAATTGCCGCCTGCAACACGGCTTCAGCTTATTCCATACGGATTCTTTCTGAAGAACTGCCCATTCCGGTTTTCGGTGTTATAACCCCGGGAGCCAAAAGAGCGGCGGCGATTACCCGAAACGGCAAAATCGGTGTCATAGGAACCCCGTCCACAGTCAGAAGCGGAGCTTATAAAAGCGCCCTTGAGTCTGAAAACCCGTCATTAGAAGTTTCTTCCCTTCCCTGCCCTCTTTTTGTTCCTCTTGTTGAAGAAGGATTATGCGAAGGAGAAATAACTGAAACTATTATCCGTAAATACCTTGTTTCATTGCAAAACAAAAAAATTGATACTCTGATATTGGGTTGTACTCACTACCCTCTTATGAAAAAACCAATCTCTGAAGTTATGGGGGAAAAAGTTACGCTTGTTGATTCGGCCGAAGAGACGGCGGCGGAAACGGCGGCTTTTTTAAGAAAAAATGGGCTTTCAAATGAGAGCGGCGGAGGGTCATCGGAGTTTTATCTGACGGACGTCTCGGAAAGTTTTACTGAAATCGCCGGAAGGTTTCTCGGAAAAGAACTGGAGACAGTAAATCTTATAGACATGCCTTAAGTCTCTTTTGGCAAAAGACCCCCGCACTGAAAACAAAACAAATGAAGTCACACAGACCCGGTCAATCTGCAAGGGCTTTCTTTAATTCTTCGGTCAGCCGAGGCAAAACTTCAAAAAGGTCTCCGCATATTCCGTAGTCTGATTTTGCAAATATGGGAGCCTCCGGATCTTTGTTTATTGAAACGATTACTTTTGAAGAACCCATCCCTGAAAAATGCTGAACTGAGCCTGAGATCGCTATTGCCATATAAAGATTGGGCGAAACCGCTTTCCCGGTTTGACCGACCTGCATGTCGTAGGGACAGTATCCGGCGTCAACCGCGGCGCGGGTTGCTCCGGCCGCAGCGCCGAGCATGTCCGCAAGATCGTATATGTGCTTGAAGTTTTCCTCGCTCCCAAGCCCTCTGCCTCCCGAAACAACTCTTTCCGCTTCCGTAAGTTCTGGTCTGTCGGACTCTTTCGTTTTCATCTCAACGAGTTTAATTTTCAGGTCGTCCGGTGAAATTTCCACGCTCTCCGAAATTTTTTCACCCTGAACCGGAGACTCCTCCTCTTTGAATGAGTTCGGCCGCACGGTCGCAATCATTGTGTCATTTCCATGAAACACTTGAGTTGATATGGCGCGGCTTGAGTGCGAATAACGCTTTATGACAAGGGCTCCGTCAGAAACATCAAGACTTACCGCTTCCATTGCGAGCCCCGAGGCGGTGCGCGCGGCTACGCGGGGTATGTAGTCTTCCGAGAAAGAACTGTGACCGACGAGCACAACTTTAGGCGAGTGTTTTTTAATGAGTTCGGAGAGCGCTTTGACATAACTGTCAGGGTTGAACTCTTTCAGATGCTCATTTTCAACCGTGTAGACTTTTTGTGCGCCGAATTTGCTCATCTCTTCGGACTGTGATGACACTGAATCCGCCATCACAACTCCGCACAGCGCGGCCCCGTCCAGCTTTGATGAGAGCTCGCGGCGCGCCTCTGAGATTATTTCAAAAGTCACCTTCCTGATTGAACCGTCCAGTTTCTGGTCTGCCACAACCCATATTTCGTTGCTCATTCGTTTAAGTCCTCCGGTTTGTATTTTACTTTTCCAGGTGTCAGATAACCTTGGCTTCCTCTCTGAGAAGTTTTACTATCTCCTGAGCGGAATTTACCACTTCATCGTTTTTTACGGTTGTGTCATCCGAGCCTTTTATGATTTTCAGTTTTCTTTCAATCTGCGGAACTTCCACTTTTGTGGTTTTTATCCGCGAGCCCGCTTTGGTGACATTTTCCCGCGCAATTCCGAGGGCGCCGAAATCTATGTCATCAAGAGAGACCTCATTGACCGGTTTTTTCTTGGCCTTCATTATCCCCGGCAGAGAGGCATAGCGCGGTTCATTCATTGCGTCGGGGCAGGTTATCAGGGCCGGAAGCGGAAGTTCAATTATTGCGCTTCCACCGTCAACTTCTTTCTGACAAACCATTTTCTTCTCGTCCGGTTTGATTTCCATAACCTTGCTTACAAGCGCGGCGTGCGGAATTCCAAGTTCTTCGGCAATTTGGATTCCCACTTGAGCCGATTCTTCGTCAATTGCCTTCATTCCCGTAAAAATCAGATCAACATCACCGATTTTTTTGATTTCCCCCGACACAATTTTGGCAACCGTATAAGGGTCTGTCTCGGCGATTCCATCATCTTTTATATGGACGGCTGAAGCGGCTCCCATGGCGAGCCCCTGGCGGATGGATTCAATGACTCTTGCCGGACCGGCCGATACAATTATTACTTCGCCTCCGTGTTTTTCGGCGGTTTGAATCGCTTCTTCAACGGCAAATTCATCATATGGGTTCATTATCCATTTGATTCCCTCAGAATCAATTGAATCGCCTGAAGCGCTAACCTTGATTTTGGCTTCGGTGTCCTGCGTTTGAGTTACAAAAACAACGATCTTCATTTTTTACCTCTTGTTTGTTACAGGTTTCGGAAACGGTTTGATAGAAACAAACTGAAAGTTTATTATAGAGAATGGCTTTTTACTGTCAAGAATTGTCTCTCCACTTTGTTATAAGGAATTTGTATGGTCATAGCCGTAGGAAGCGATGAGAAGACACACCTTACCGATTTTGTTCTGGGCTGCCTGAAAAAACGCGGCCTGCGCGTGAAGATTTTCGGACCTCCAGCCGGGGAAAATACTCAATGGGCCGATATCGCCGAAGCGGTCGCGCGGGAAGTTTCAGAGGGAGTCTGTGAACAGGGAATACTTTTCTGCTGGACCGGAACCGGGGTTTCAATCGCCGCAAATAAAATTCCCGGAGTCCGTGCGGCGTTGTGTTGTGATTCTGAAACGGCTTCGGGGGCGAGAAAATGGAATGATGCAAATGTTCTGGCAATGAGCTTAAGGACCACTTCCACGCAGGTTGCAAAAGAGATACTTGACCGTTGGTTTGAGTCATTTCCCGAAGAGAGTGAAAAAGTTAACATAGAAAAAATTTCACAGCTTGAGACCAAGTATTTTCTGAAAAAATGAAAAAAGACCTTTTAACAATTGCCATTGTGGGAGCCACGGGAGCCGTTGGACGCGAGATTATTTCCATTCTTAAAGAGAGGGACTTTCCGGTGGGCGCTCTCAAACTTTTTGCATCAGAGCGTTCCGAAGGAAAAAAGATTGAGTTTGGAGACCGCTCATTCACCGTTGAGCCCCTTTTTTCCGGATGTTTCAGGGGAGTTGACATGGCAATTTTTTCAGCGGGCGCTTCAACCAGCAGGATTTACGCGCCCCTTGCGGCGGACGAAGGCGCGGTGGTTGTGGACAACAGCTCGGCGTTCAGAATGGATGACGATGTTCCGCTTGTGGTGCCCGAAATAAACGGCGGATTGCTGGATGAAATTCCGCAAAGACGCATAATTGCGAATCCCAACTGCACAACCGCGATTATGGCGATGGCCGTAAAGCCCATTCACGACTCCGGCAAAGTCACAAATATTATAGCGACCAGTTTTCAATCGGTCTCCGGAGCCGGAGCTGCGGGGATTGACGAGTTGGAAAATCAGATCAAAAAATGGCCGGCTTCCGCCGGATCTAAAGTTTTCCCGGCGCAGATTTTTCTCAATGTCATACCTCAGATAGATATTTTCGTTGATAATCAATACACAAAAGAGGAAATGAAAATTCATAATGAAATCAGAAAAATTCTGGATGCTGACATTAAAGTTAGCGCAACTGCCGTGAGAGTGCCAGTTATGAGAGCTCATTCCATTTCAATGAGTGTGGAGACCGAAACTCCCGTTTCGCCCCTTGAGGCGGAAAAGGCGATTGAACATTTTCCGGGTGTCCGCGTTGTGTGTGGCGAATCTTATCCGGTGCCGATTGACTGTTCGGGCGGAGACGACTGCTTTGTCGGCAGAATAAGGCGGGATATAACGGGCGACAACCGTCTCTGTTTATGGATCGTGGGTGATCAGTTGAGGAAAGGCGCTGCGCTTAATTCGGTGCAGATAGCCGAACAAATAGCCGGACTACATGTTTAAAGTTTTTTCATCGCTTAAAAAACGGATTTCTTCCGTTTTTGCTCCCAAATCCCTTGCTGAAATTCCGCCGGAACTGCGCGCCGCGCTGGATCAACAAATGAACAACGAGAAAATTCTCCACTGTCTGAGGGTGGAAAAAGTTTTTTATAAAAACCCCTCTTCTTTTTCCGGAGAAACCTTTTTCCGTAACGTGGCGGTTCTCACTGATAAAAGACTTATTCTGGCAAAAGAATCTTCATCTTATCAAAAGATAAAAACTTTTTTTCTTGTGTCAGTCTCGGGTTGTGAATCTCATTCTGACAGCGGCAAACCGGCTTTGCTTGTGGAATTTTCCGACCGGTCTCAAGTCCGTCTTGTTTTCGCTTTTGATGACCCGGAGACGGGGGTTTTTGAAAACACGCTGAAACGCGTCCGCTCAGATCAGAAAGAAACCCGGACAGGCGGAGCCTTCTGCGGCCAGTGTGGAAAACAGAGTCGGGCGGGCGCGCGTTTTTGCCATGAGTGCGGAACACGGCTTGATTTTATAACTTCTGAAAATACAATGACTGATAAATAGTTTTGCGGAGAGATATTTTTATGCTTCATGGCTCAATCGTCGCTTTGATAACCCCGTTTAAGAAAAATTTTTCCGTGGATAATTCCGCTCTTGAGCGGCTTATTGAGTTTCATCTGAAAAGCGGCACCCACGGAATTCTCTCCTGCGGAACAACGGGAGAGTCCGCCACTCTTTCTCATGATGAACATAAAACTGTTATTGAAAAAACCTTGAAACTGTGCGCCGGCAAACTTCCTGTGATTGCGGGAACGGGGTCCAACAGCACCGAAGA
Source organism: Thermodesulfobacteriota bacterium (assembly GCA_965198945.1). Taxonomy (GTDB): domain Bacteria; phylum Desulfobacterota_D; class UBA1144; order Nemesobacterales; family Mycalebacteriaceae; genus Mycalebacterium. Next base: position 126,668 of record CBDAQI010000013.1, read on the forward strand.
GGCGGTTGATCTTACTCGTTTCGCTGAAAAAGCGGGAGCGGACGCCGCTCTTGTTGTTGTTCCTTATTACAACAAACCTTCACAGGAAGGATTGTTTGTTCACTTCGGAGCAATCGCTTCAAAAGTCGGCATTCCAATTATTCTCTATAATGTGCCGGGACGGTCAGTGGTCAACCTTCTTCCCGAAACTGTTGCCCGTCTCAACGACAAATATAAAAATATTGTCGGAATCAAAGAAGCCTCTTCAGTTGAGCAGGCTTCAAAAGTCATACATTTATGCGGGAAAGACTTTTCTCTTTTTTCAGGGGATGACGCGGTCAATTTTCCTTTGTTGTCTCTTGGAAGCAAGGGCTCAATCAGTGTTACGGCAAATGTGGCGGCGCGTGATGTGGCAAACATGCACACGCTTTACGACAAAAATGAAATTCCGCGCGCCAGAAAACTTCACTATAAGCTTCTGCATCTGAATGAAGCGATGTTTCTTGAATCAAACCCCGTTCCGGTTAAAACCACCCTGTCATTGATGAAAATGGATTCCGGGGTTTTCAGACCTCCTCTTTGCCGGATTTCTCCCGCGAAAAAAAGGATTCTTGTCCGCGCTCTCAAAGATTACGGGCTGATTTAAGAATAAAGTCTTTGCCGATGATTGACGGACTTTTATACGAATCTGAAATTTATGATTCGGGGCTTGTTCCAGCCGGAGTGGATGAGGCGGGAAGGGGTCCGATAGCGGGCCCGGTTGTCGCAGCGGCGGCGGTTTTGCCGAGAGATTTTTATGTTGAGGGAGTTGACGATTCAAAAAAACTCTCACCCGCAAAGAGGGAAAAGATATTTGCCGGTCTTTCCCTGAACGGTGTGGAATATGCGGTTGGAATTTCTGATGCGCGTGAAATAGATGAAATAAACATCCTGAAAGCCACCGTCAAAGCTATGGAAAGAGCCGTTGCCGGACTGAAAATTTCACCCGGTTTTCTTCTGATAGACGGAAATCAAAAGATCGGGGTTTCAGTTAAACAGCGTGCCATAGTCGGGGGTGATGGAAAGTGCATGTCAATTGCCGTGGCGTCCATTGTTGCGAAGGTAACACGGGACAAAATTATGGAAGAGCTTCACCACAAATATCCCGTTTACAATTTTTCAAAGCACAAGGGTTATCCAACCGCCGAACACAGAAAACTTGTTGAAGAATACGGGCCTTGTCCGGAACATAGAAAAAGCTTCAGATTAAATGTATAACACCTTGAAATCACAACAGCACTTAAATATGATAGGTCTATAAACAATGAGCGATTCACAGCATGCAAAGGCGCTTCCCAATAAAATCTATTTCAAAATCGGGGAAGTGAGTGAATACACGGGCCTGAAAAGCCATACCGTACGTTACTGGGAAAAAGAGTTTGAACAGATCAAACCGACGAGAAGACGCAGTCAGCGTCTTTATGACAGAGAGACTATTTACTTGATACTCAGAATAAAACGTATGCTTTATAAAGAAAATTACACGATAGCAGGCGCAAGAAAGAGACTAAAAGAGGGATTGCCGGGCTCTGACGGCAGGCTGAAAGACTCGGAAGTTCTTTCTGATATCTGCAAAGAGCTCAGAGAAATCATAAATTTTCTTGACGATAACCGGTTATAATTCCCCCGCTTATTAATAAAAAGGCTCTAAGTCGGGGCGTAGCGCAGCCTGGTAGCGCACCGGTCTGGGGGACCGGTGGTCATCGGTTCAAATCCGGTCGCCCCGACCACTTTTATGACTGAAAAAATAAGAATACTTTTGTCAAATGATGACGGGATAACGTCTCCCGGAATTGCCGCTCTTGAGAAATCTCTTTCATGTCTCGGAGAGATTATTATAGTTGCGCCCGACAGAGACCAAAGCGCCTCAAGCCATGCTTTGAGTATACACAGACCCCTTCGCGTTGAGAAAATTGCGCCGAACAGATACAGCGTTGACGGCACTCCGACAGACTGTATAAATCTTGCCGTGAACGGCCTGATAAACGGCAAAAGGCCCAATCTGGTTGTTTCGGGCATAAACAAAGGAGCCAATGTGGGTGACGATGTTACTTATTCCGGAACGGTCAGCGCGGCTATGGAGGGAACACTTTTGAGGATTCCTTCAATTGCAGTGTCTGTTTTGGGGAAAAAGAATTTTATCTTTGAGACGGCTGCGGAATACATAAAAACTGTCGCAAGTTTTGCCCTGAAAAAACGGCTTCCCAAAGATACCTTTCTTAATGTGAATGTTCCCAATCTGCCGATAGAAAAAATCAAGGGAGTGAAAATTACAAAACAGGGAAAAAGATTTTATAACGAAGAGATAATCAAGAACAAAGACCCGAGAGGCAAACCCTATTACTGGATAGGCGGGGACGAACTTGATTATAAGAAAATTCCCAATTCTGATATTCTTTCCGTTATGAACGGCTGGATATCAATAACGCCGATTAACCTTGATTTTACTGACTATTCATATCTTGAAACTCTTGACAAAGACCATATTCTGGAACTGAAAAAATAGGGTTCAAACCCCTTTGTAAATTTCCGTTTCTTTACCGCGGAAGTTTTTTATATGCCAAATATGGGAATTCAACCCAATGCGGGGAAAACTCCTCTTATGCCGTCAATAAGCATCCCCATAGAAATGGCAAGCAGTATCATTCCCATCAAACGGGTCATAATGACACGTAATGTGTTTGTCAGTAATTTCCCCAAAAATGATGCAAAAAACAGCACCAGAAAAAGTATAATCAGAATTGCGTAAACTATGCTCCCGATTTCAAGCAGATCAATAAAATCTTTTGCATGACCTCAGTAAATTATGAGGGTTGCAATGGTTCCCGGTCCGATTATCATCGGAAAAGTAATTGGATAGAAAGCCAGCACCGAAAGTTCGGACATCTGTTTCTGTTCCTTTCCCGTCCCGTGGTGGGAAGTAATATCATGACCGTTTAGCATTGACCAGGCTATTGTTGCAAGCACCACTCCTCCGGCAATACGGAACTGGTCCACCGTAATGCCGAAGAAACTGATAATCTGCTGACCGGCAAAAAGAAAGACTGCGGCCATGATGGCTGAAAAAAAGGTGATCTTGACTGCAAGCACACGTTGCTGGGCGACACTGAATCCGTCCGTCAAAGCCATAAAAATTGGCAGATTCACAAACGGGTTCATGATTGCAAAAAAAGTGCCAAAAACCTTTATAAGTTCAGTGCCGTCCATTATGGTTCTCCCGGTTTTTTTGTCAGCAAAGCTTTTATACTAATCGGATGGCAGGCGAATACATAATCCGCGGGATGTTTCCTACGCTTGGATGTCCTGTCATTATGAACCTTGGGACCCGCTGTTGAAGACGGGTGAATAGATTTATTGTGTGTTGACGGGAAATGTTGTCTGACAAAAGCAATGTCGGGCGCTGAGGCGTGTGACAAGGGCGCTCTGTGCTTTTTAAGTCGTCAAAACCGCAACTTTGATTTTTAACTCTGACTCTCGGTTTTTATTTGAAAAAGGTTTGATAGAAACGGATTCAAAGTTTATGATAGAGGTAGCTTTTTGCCTCAGTGGAGGCCGTGCCTTGCCGACTTGAGTGTGGTTTATGCATAAAGTTGCCCGCCGGTTTGCTTCTGCAAACGGGGGGAAATTTTTATGAGTAAAAACCGGGCTCTCTTTTTGATCTCTCCGGAGACCGGATTTTATTACGGAGTTGAAAAATGAATTTTTTAAGGCGTCTTTATGAAAGTTTTCTGGGGTTCTCAGGCAAACCTTATGCCAGTTTTGTTCTGAGTGCGGTGGCATTTGTTGAGTCTTTTATATTCCCCATTCCACCCGATGCCTTGCTTATTCCAATGTGTTTGGGAAACCCGGCCAGAGCTTTCAGGTTTGCTCTTTACTGTTCGGTGTTTTCCGTGCTTGGCGCCTGTACCGGATTTTTTCTCGGCAAGTTTTTTTGGAGTCTGGCCGGGCAATGGTTTTTCACATATATATTTAATGAGGCAAGTTTCAACACGGTTGGTCAAATGTTCAATGAAAACGGCTTCTATGCAATTCTGGCATCCGCTTTTACACCGATTCCTTTCAAAGTTTTTACAATTGCCGCCGGTGTTTTCAATGTGAGTTTCGGGGCTCTGCTAGCCGCTTCCGTTATCGGCAGAAGCGCGAGATTTTTCTTTCTTGCGGGTCTTGTGTGGAAATTCGGTGAAGACATCAAACCTTTTATTGACAGATACTTCAATACTCTGACGATTATTGCGGTTTTGCTTCTTGTGATTTTAGTTGTTCTGCTCGGATAATAAAGAGTGCTGAAAAAGTCTGATTTCCCAAGTAGACTTTGGGTGAAATAATGCCAAACATATTTGAACAGAACAGGGATGCGAGGAGACGCTCAAAAAGACGGCGCCTGGTGGTTTCGCTTGCCGCGGCCTTGCTTCTTAACTTGATTGTCCTGATGTCTCTGAACTTGCGCACGGTCCGGCAGGTTGAAACGCAGGATTTGTTCCTTGAGCTTGATATAACGGACTTTGTGCCGGAGCAGGATGAATCTCCCGATATTGTGGTGGATGATTCCAGGGCGTATTCCACAAAGTCTTACAACTCCCAGAGAGACAAAGTGAAATACGGCACTTACGGCGGGCTGCCAAGTTCTCCGTCCGTGCCCCAGCCTTATTCGCCTGCGGAAGACGCGGTTGAAAAATTAACTGATCAATCTGATTTGGTAGAAAAAACACTCTGGCAATTAGTTAGAGAATCCACAAGAGAATCTCTCAGAGAGATCTACAATCAGGCGGATGACAGGCGTCCGGGCAATGACGGAGACTATAAGGGAGAATCGGATGAAAATGATTTCAGCGTGATTAAACCGGAAGACAAATACATATCTTATCTCCAGAAATTCAGAAGTAAAATTCAAAATGTATGGAGGCCGGACCTTATATTCCCAGCAGGTCATGTAAGCCGCGGAGATATTTACACTGTTTTACAGGTGGAAATAAAAAGAGACGGGACGCTCCGGTTTATTGAGATATCCAGGTCTTCCGGTATTGCCGCTTTTGACAGCGAAGCGATCAGAACAGTGAGAGAAGCCGCTCCTTACAGCCCATTCCCGCCCAGCTGGAAAGATCAGTCAACATTCTCTTTCGCTTTTGGATTTAAGTTGGTCGGCAACAGTATCATAATCATGTGATAACAACACCCGGGGAGCCGCCCTTTCCCGTTTTTTCAACTCTTCCGATAATACGCGCTCCTTTGCATCCGGTTTTCTCAAGTTTTTTCAAAATGCCGCTTGAGTCAGCGGGGTTTACCGTCAGAGTCATTCCTATTCCGCAGTTGAAAACTCTGAACATATCGTTGTCATCCAAACCCGCCGAGTTTTTGACAAGTTCAAAAATAGCCGGGATTTTCCAGGAAGATTTTTCAATAACCGCCACACACTCACCCGGCAGCGAACGGGGGATATTTCCGAGCAGTCCGCCGCCCGTTATATGGGCCGCTGAATGAACATCAAAATTTTCAAACACCTCCTTTAGAGGCCGGACGTAGATTTTTGTCGGTTCCAGCAGCTCTTCCGCAAGTGGACGGGAAAAGCCCTCCGGTATGGAGTCCGGAGTGAACTGCCGTTTTTCCAGAAGAGCTTTTCTAACGAGCGAATAGCCGTTTGAATGCAAACCGCTTGAGGGCAGTCCAATTATTTCGTCGCCCGGGCAAACCTTTTTTCCGCTTATGTATCTATTTTTGTCGGCAATGCCTACCGCAAATCCGGCAATGTCAAACTCTCCGCCGGAGTAGAAGTCCGGCATTTCCGCCGTTTCTCCTCCAAGAAGAGCGCACCCCGCTTCCGAGCATCCTTTTGTGATTCCTTTAACAACCTCAGCCATCTTTTCAGCCTCCAGACGGCCTGTTGCAATATAGTCCAGAAAGAAAAGAGGCTGCGCGCCGCATGTAATTATGTCATTGACACACATTGCCACAAGGTCAACGCCTATGGAATCAAATCTGTCTGCGGCGAAGGCTATTTTCAGTTTGGTTCCGACTCCGTCAGTTGCTCCGACGAGGTATAAGTTCGTGCCGGGAAGAATGTAAACTCCCGAAAAACCGCCGTATTGTTTTAGAACGTTGCCGTTATGAGTTGCTTGAACAAGGGGTTTAATGAGCCGGACGAACCTGTCCCCCTCTTCTATATTAACGCCGGAATCGGAATATTGTAGTTTTTGTTTGGCCTGATTTTGTTTGTTTTTTACCACGGCAGTTTATTCATAAGCGGTGCTATAACAGGACCGAAAAAAGCTACCGTTACGATAAGAAAAATCAAAAATGCTATGGAAAGAACGGTGTGTATGACAATTATTTTTGCCAGATTATCCAGAAATCTGCTCATATTTCAGTGGCCTCCATGATGCGAGTTTGGACCGTCAAAATAAGGGTCTCCAAAAGGTATTGAGGGAAATTTTGTCAGAAAAGTCAGCGTGGTGCATAAAAAAGCCCCCGCAAAACCGAGAGTAATTAAAAAATCATATGGAGAAGTTTGCAGAGAAGAAGAAAAAGACGGTGTGACAAGCAGAAACTTGTCCATCCAAAGACCGCATAAAAACACCATTGATATGAATACCGCTATGGGCCTGGTAATTTTGTGCGTCCTGGGCATGAATGAGATGAAAGGGAATATGAAGCAGCATGTCAGCACAGCCCATGAGAAGGTTTTGAAAGGTTCTTCCGCAACCCTTTTGATAACGAAAGCGGTTTCTTCCGGCATATTTGCATACCAGATGGGCAGCAGTTGAGAAAACATCAAATAAGCCCACAAAAGCGCAAATCCGTTTAGCATTTTTCCAATATCCCAGAAGTGGTAATCACCCAGGTATTTTTTCAGATTAAGGTAGCGCAGGAGCCCAGCTGAAATAATTATGGTCATTCCCACAGCCGATATAAGCCCACCCATAAAGTAATACGGACCGAAAAGGGTGCTGAACCAGTGAGGGTCAAGCGACATCATGAAATCCCATGAAAAAAAACTGAAAACCACCGCATATGTTCCCACTATGTAAGGCGCAAGCTTTTTCACTGATTTAAAATCGGTTTTTGAAGGGTCAGTGTCAAGAAGCACGGAATTGCGTACATATCTGTATGTCAAAAACAGAAGAAGCGCAAAGCCCAGAAAGTTTCTGAGAAAAACAAAAGTCATATTCAGCCAGATGTCTTTCGGGGCATGGTAGTGATGAGTTGAATATGGAAGCAGATAATCGGCGCCGGCGAATATCAAAAGCAGAAGTAGCATTGAAAGGGGAAGAAAAGAGCCGAAAGATTCACTTATTCTGAGAAAAGACCTGCCCCACCTGGCATTTGTAATCCTCAACACGCATGAAAAAATAACTCCCCCCTGAGCGACCGCAGTCCAAAAAAGAAAATTAATCAGCAGTATGCGCCATGCGCCGGGGGAAGAATCAGGAGAGCCTGCGGCGATTGCAAATGCAAGCGCGCCCACCGCCGCTATTGCGCCGAGAAAAAACAGTATCCATTTGGGAATCCGCCCGGTTTTGGCCAGCACATCTTCGCGTGTTTTATCAGTTTTCTCCATCTTGTTTTTCCTGTTCTTTTACTTTTGGTTTGTTTTTCAATTGCAAATGCCTTACATAATTAACCAAATGCCAGCCGTCTTGCGCCTGAGGCATATTTTCCCCGTAAGCGGGCATCATAATCTTTCCGCCATAAATAATATATGCGTAGATATACCCGTCAGTTCTTGCTTCCGTTGCCGCAGAGGTTAAATCAACCGGATAGAATCCGTGCCCCTTTGAAATAATAACTCCGTCTCCAAGCCCCTTTTCCCCATGGCAGGAAACACAGTTGTAGACAAAGAGCTGCTTTCCTCTTTCTATTGACCGGGCGGTTGCCTGAATGGGGGATTTATCAACGGCTTCAATCTCTTTTCTCGGAATTTTCGGAGACTCTTTACGGCTTAAAGAATTTTGCGGATGAAGCACCGGGTTTTCATAAGGGTCATATGAAGGCTGCTCCCACATATCAAATGACCAGTGGAATGAATAAGCTCTTTCCGGGACAATCAGCGTACACAAAACAATTGCCGCAAGCAAAACGAAATTTTTGTCTTTATGCGGAGTCAAACTTTACCTCCTCCGCTCCTCCTGAAAGCATAATCTCCTTTGCGGCAAGGCAGTTTTTCTCATCCGAACAAACAACCATCAAACCGAATTTGTCATCAGAGAATCTGGGGTCATACATCGTAACGGGCGCTCTTCTGCGCAAAAGCGAGTTTATAAGCAGGCCCATAAGTGTTGAGAGCGCTCCGATAAGTATTGTGAGTTCAAATATGATAACTACGAAAGGCAGTATGGAAACAATGGGTTTCGCGCTGACCTGTATGGGCCAGGAACTTGAGGTGATTGTTGTAAATGCAATGCCTGACGCGCCTCCCAGCAAAGCTCCGAAAAGGGTGAAAAATCTCACCGGGCTTTCAGGTTCGTCAATAATTTCCTCTATCTCATGGCTTGGAACCGGAGAGAATACCCTGATGTTTCCAAAACCCTTTTCTTTAAGAGTTTTAAGGCAGTCAGCCAGGGTGTCCAAATGCTTGTATACTCCGAGCACGCCGTTTTGAGAATTCTTATCCATTTTCTTCTCCATGGTTTTTTTTGCGGGGAACGGGGAGTATCTCTTTAATTTCCGCTATTGCTATGGGTGGAAGAGTTTTAAGAAATATCAGAAAAAACATAAAAAACCAGCCGAAACTTCCCACGGTAAGACCGGCCTCCACCCAGGTAATTTTATAAATTCCCCAGACCGCCGGGTCATAGCCGCGTGAAAGTGAAATGACTATTATATTGAAACGCTCAAACCACATTCCGACATTTATCAGTATTGAAATGATAAAAAGTATTGTCAGGTTGTGGCGGAACCTTTTGAACCAGAGAAGAAGCGGCACCACCACGTTGCAGATGACCATTGTCCAGTAAAACGGGGCATATTCTCCCACGGCTCTGTATACAAACTGTTCCCACTCGACCGGAACTCCGCTATACCATGCGAACAGAAATTCCACACCGTAGGCGTATCCGATTATCAGAGAGGTGAAAATTATCAATTTCGCCATTCCGTCAAAGTTTTCCATCGTTATGTATTCCTCAAGATGGAAAATTTTCCGTATAGGTATTGCCAGTGTTATGACCATAGCCAAGCCCGAGAAAATTGCTCCCGCAACAAAATACGGAGCAAATATGGTTGTATGCCAACCCGGCAGGCTTGCCATGGCAAAATCCCATGAAACAACACTGTGAACGGAAAGAACAAGCGGTGTTGCAAAAGCGGCAAAATATAAGTATGCCCGTGTGTAGTGAAGCCATTCCCAGTTTGACCCCTTCCAACCCAGAGATAAAAGTGAATACACAAACTTGCGGGTCCTGCCCACAACCTTGTCTCTTATTGCGGCAAGATCAGGAATCATTCCCACAAAAAAGAAAATTGAACTGACGGTCAAATATGTGGTGACGGCAAAAACATCCCACAGAAGAGGGGATTTAAAGTTGACCCAGAGCTCTCTCTGATTAGGGTAAGGAAAAAGCCAATAGAAATTCCATGCTCTTCCGAGATGTATTATGGGAAATAACCCGGCGGTCAAAACGGCAAAAACAGTCATCGCTTCCGCAAGTCTGTAGATTGACATTCTGAATTTTGCCCTGAAAAGAAAAAGCACGGCGGAAATCAATGTGCCGGAATGAGCTATTCCGACCCAGAAAACGAAGTCGGTTATGTATATGCCCCAGAAGACCGGGTGACGAAAACCGGCGACACCAAGCCCCGTATAAACCTGATAGAGAAATGAGACCAGGCCGATTCCGACAAAAAAGAGCGATACCCCGAACAGCATTGCCCAGTCTCTTGAAGGTTTTTCAAGAACCCTTACCACATCCGCGGTGACTTTTGAGTATGTTAGTGTGTTTGATTTGTTTTCCAATTTATTTTCAACCCGTCCGGTTTTTCAAATTTATGATTGGGTCACCTTTTTGAGGTATGTAACGGCGGGTTTTGTATTAACTTCCTCAAAGATTTTGTAACCCCTGTCTTTATTAGACATAACGGAAACTTTGCTCTCGGGATCCAGCAGATTTCCGAATTCTATGGCATTTGTTGCACAGGTCTGCTGACATGCCGTCATTATTTCTCCGTCTCTTATATCTCTGTTCTCGTCTTTTGCCATGTTATGAGAGTTTTGTATTCTCTGGACGCAGAAACTGCATTTTTCCATAACCCCTTTGGTTCTTACCGTAACGTCGGGATTGAACTGCCAGTTAAGGGGCTCGGGGACTTTGTAAGTATACCAGTTAAACTTTCTTACTTTGTAGGTGCAGTTGTTTGAGCAGTATCTCGTGCCGACACAGCGGTTGTATATCATTCCGTTTAATCCTTCATAATTATGATAGGTCGCATAAACCGGACATACGGGCTCGCACGGGGCGTTTCCGCAATGCTGGCAGGGAATTGGAACAAAATGTGCGGTAAGTTCACCATTCGGATTTTTTTCAAAAAACCTGTCTATTCTCAGCCATGCCATATCCCTTCTGCGCGCAACCTGATCTTTACCGACAAAAGGTATGTTGTTCTCCGCATAGCATGCGGTTATACAAGCTCCGCAGCCAGTGCATTTAGACAGATCCACGGACATTCCCCATCTGTATTTTTCGTATTTCAGTTCGGGATAAAAATCAGGATGTTCTTCATGATGATGTTCACCGTGTCCGCCTTTGTGTCCGAGATCTTTTATATCAACGGTTCGCGCCACTTCCCTTCCCTTTTGAGACTTGGTGTATTGTGTGCGAACTAGCAGACCGTCTCTGCCGGTTGGGGTTATTTTAACTTTTGTTGAAAACCAGGCGTAACCTCCTGATAAAGCGTCCAGAGAGGAAGACATTATCCGCATGGGATTTACACCCCTGCCTTTGGCATACCTGCCGTAGCTTTCATGGCCGAGACCAACCGGAACTGCGACTGTTTGCGGCTCTATGCCTTCACTGATAAAAACCTGTGTTTCAACGGAGCCGAAAGGAGATTCAATTTGTATGAAAGAGCCGTCGCGGAGATCCATTGTTTTTGCGGTTTCAGGGTTGATTTCCGCCCACGAATCCCAGACAACCGATGTCAGAGAGTCCGGGAGCTCCTGAAGCCAGGGCTTGTTGGCTCCTCTGCCGTCATATAATTTAGCCGTCGGAAAAGCCATCAAATACATTTTCCCGTCACCTTCAAAATCATTTTCCCTCTCTGAAAAAGAGAACAGTCTCACTCTTCCCGAAAGTGAAACCTGAACATCTTCCACCGGAAGAGTAACTCCCCCCCTTTTCAGCGTCGCGCTCCAGAACTGTTCAAAAGGTTCCTCCGGAGAAAGGCTTTCCGCAATTTTTTTCCAGTAATCTCTCATGAAAGAATAGTAGTCTGGAACCGTAAAAAGAGATTTTGTCGCTTCGGTTTGTGCGCTTACTGAAATGAAAACATCGGCCGTCAGTTTGGTATTGAAAACCCTTGATACCGCAGGTTGCGTTATTCCGTGAAATTTTTTCCTCCCCCTGAAGTCTCCCCAGCTTTCAAGAGTATGATTGTCGGGAAGGATCAACGAACACAACTCGGCCGTTTCATCCATAAAAGGCGAAAAGCTAACCGTGAAAGGGACTTTTTTCATAGCATTTTCAAATCCCGCCGATTTTGGAAGAACAAACACCGGGTTTATTCCTCTTACAAGCAGAATATCAACCGCCCCGTCTTCCATATCTTTTATGAGGGAAAGAATACTTTTATAGGAGTCAGACTCGGAAATGGCGAGCGTATCTGAGAAATCCGCCATTTCTTCCAGATTTCCTGATAGGTAGTTGATTATGTTTACAGCCACAAGCAGTTCGGTTGCGTTTGAAGAGGTAACCGCGGACCCGCCTCCGATTGCAAGACTCTTTTTTGAGAGCATCTCTTCAGCTATTTCATTTATGGTTTTGACGGGAACGGATGTTTTTTCAGAGACATACCCGGGCGTATAATTGCTCACAAGTGATAACAGATAGTTTTCCGGAGCCTGTATTTTCCCGGCCATTACGTTTGCTATTCCGAGAGCCAGATAAATTTCCGTTCCGGGTTTGATCTGAATCATACGGTCGGCATTGGCGCCGGTCATTGACATTCTGGGTTCAATTTGAACCACTTTGCCCATTTTCCCTTCTTTGAGCGATCTTAATTCTCCAAAACCCTTTGCGTTGGACACGGGAGAAAGCCATGTTTCAAGAAAATCCGCACCGAAAGAAAGCAGGTATTCAGCTTTTTCTATGTTGTAGGATGGTATTGAGTTCAATCCGAAAACAATTTCGTTCGCTTTTTTGATGGGTTCGTGAGAGAAAACATCATATAGATAGCGTTTTGCTCCGACCGTATCGGTCCAGGTTTGAAGCAGTTCTCCGTAAGAGCCGTTCAAGACTCCGTCAAGGTAAACTATGCGATCTCCCCTTCCTTGCGCCACAAGCTCTTGAATTTTATCGGAGAGCATTTTTTCACCATCTCTCCATGTGGTTGCGCGGAATTTCCCGTTTTCTTTTTTCAGGAGAGGAGACTTGATTCTGTCCGGATTATAAAGTCCTTCAAGAGATGCCTGCCCCGAAGCGCACAGAGCTCCCCCGTTTATGGGATTCTCCGGGTTGCCTTCAATTTTAATTGCGCGCCCTTCCCTGGTTTTAACGACAATTCCGCATCCCGAGGGACACTCAAGGCAGGTGCTTGAATAATAGTCCGGCACTCCGGGAATCGTGTTTTCCGGCGGAATTACATATGGAATAATCTGTTCAACAGGCTCTGAAGAACATCCGCCGGAAGCTACGGCGGCACCACCGGTCAAGCCCATAACTTTAAGAAAATCGCGTCTGCTTATTTCCGGATTGCTATCTTTATTTTTTATCTTTTCAGACAAATTTTCCTCCGATTTCCATTATTAGTAGTGGCAGGTCAGACAGTCCATCAGCCTCTGGCTTTGATGCTTGTCCGCCTCTTCTGCCCTTTCTTTGTGGCAACTTATGCAAAACCCCATATTAAGTCTTTCAGCTTTCCTCACAACATCCATTTTTTCAACTTCGCCATGGCAGGTTTTGCATTCAATACCCTGTTTGATATGGCGTTTGTGGTTGAACTGCACATGGTCCGCCATCGGAGAAACCTTAACCCATGGTATCGGCTCTTTTCTTTCCCAGTATTGCCTTACTTTGGCTATTTCGCTGCGCAGATTGATAACGGTTCCGTCATCAGCCTTATATTCAATATCTCTTCCCTGAATATGGGTATGACATCCCATACATTTCTGAACGGAAGGAATGCCCGGACTGGTTGAGACGTCAACATAGCTGTGGCAAGTCCTGCACTCTATCTGATTTTCTCCGACGTGTATTTTGTGACTGAAAAGAATTGGCTGTTTAGGCCCCTTTTCCGCAATACTTTCTTTCAAAAAAACTGTTAGTGAAAGCCCGCAGATTACAGCAGAAAACAAAAAGACCTTTTCCAGATTCAGTTTCATCTAAGGGTGAAAGTCGCGATATTGCTCTCGCGCTTAATGCTCGGAATTGTAATCCTTAGGCAGGTAAATTAACACAACTGAACGACCTGTCAAATGGAAGTTTTTTTGCGGCCGCCGGGCATTTCTTTTTCATCAAGCAACCCTGACAAATCCGATGTGAAAAATAAGCGGCAGTCTTTTTTGTCCAGTTCACCTGTTTTTCCCGATTCAACATCCAGCCCCGGGAAAAAAGGTATGATTCCAACAATCTTTTCTGTAAGCTGCCCCGCGCTGTTCAAAAAAAGGAGGTTTCTCTGCTCGCACATCTTCTCTTCCCGGGGATATCCGCATATCACCACCCCGGCAATTTCAAGCTTTCTCGCCCTTGCCGCTTCAACCGTCAGAAGTGTGTGGTTTAGTGTCCCAAGACCGGCCCTTGCGACTATAATAGTTTTGAACCCAAGGTCCAGAGCAAAATCTGCCATGAAGTAGTTCTTCTCTATTGGAACAAGCAGGCCGCCCGCACCTTCAACAATCACCGCATCGTGAGTTGCCGCTTCTGATTCAACGATCTTTAGAATCTTTTCTATGCTAAACTCGGAATTCTCAATTTCAGCCGCGAACATGGGCGCCAGAGGCTCTTTCAAACGATAGGGACTTGATACTTCGGGCTTGAAGTTTTTCTTTGTGACACGGTGAACAAAGTCCGCATCTGAAACAATATCTCCCGAACAACCGGTCTGGAAAGGTTTGATCATTGAGACCGTTCCGCCGGTTTGCATGAGGCAGCGTGCAAGCGCGGCGCTGGCAACGGTTTTCCCCGCGCCGGTGTCTGTTCCGGTAATAAAAAAAAGTGATTTTGCCTTTTCTGAGTTTTGTTCGGACAAATAATTAAAGGGAAAGCTCTTCTATTTTTTTCAGTATTTCATCACCGTGTGAATGAGTGTCAACCTTATTCCAGATGTGTCTTATATTTCCATCGGAATCCACAAGAAATGTAACACGCCGCGCCGTGCCCGCGGGGCTAACGACACCGTATAAATTGATGATTTTTCCGTCATTGTCACTGACGAGAGGATAATTGAGATTTTGTTTGTCTCTGAACCCTTCGTGAGACTTTACGCTGTCAGTGCTTACCCCTATAACGCTCAAACCCCTTTCCCTTATCATACTTTCATTGTCTCTTATTGAGCAGGCTTCCCTTGTGCAGCCGGGTGTGTTATTTCTCGGATAAAAACATATCGCCACTCCGCCTGCGGCGATGATTTCCGAAAGGCTGATTGTTTCCCCGCCATATATTTCAGCTTCAAAAAGTGGCGCCTTATCTCCGACTTTTAGTTTTTTGCTCATAGACTCCTCACCTTCCCTATATGTTAAAACTTTCCCTGGCGGCTTCACTCATCATTTCCGGACTCCATGGGGGGTCCCAGACGACTTCCACATCGGCTTTCTCCACGCCTTCAATCTCCGCCGTAAGCATTTTGGCCTCAGCAACTATCTGCCCCGCAGCCGGGCATCCGGGAGAAGTCATTGTCATCAGGATTTTTACCTCGCCTCCATTGATCTCAACTTTGTATACAAGCCCCAGGTTTACAATGTCAACCGGGATTTCCGGGTCGTATATGTTCCCAAGAATTTCAAACACCTTCTGTTCCGTAACGGCTGCTTCCGTTGATTCTTTTTCTTCTTTTTCGGCCATTTTTTCTTTTCTATGAAGAAAGCGACTTGACAGTTTTAAGAACTTTCTCGTAGTCCGGGTGCTCGGCAATCTCTTTTACATATTCCGCGTAACGGACAACATCGTTTTCGTCAACAACAAATACCGCCCTTGCAAGAAGGCGGTTTTCTTTTATGAGAACCCCGTAGGATTTTCCAAAAGAAGCTTCCTGATGGTCGCTCAAATGCGATATGCCTTTAATCCCGGCTTCTTTCATATGGCGGGTCTGCGCAAACGGAAGATCCATACTGACCGTAACAACTTCAACATTCTCCGGAAGAGTTTTCACTTCTTCAGAGAAACGTTTTGTCTGAATGTCGCAGACGGGTGTGTCTACGGAAACAACCACGTTGAATATTTTCACCTTACCCGAAAAGTCTCCGAGTGACTTCCTGACTCCGGGACCCGCAAAAGACATAAACTCCGGGGCTTTGTCCCCGACTTTAACTTCTTCTCCGACAAGGGTCAGAGGATTTCCCTTCATTGTTATATTTCTTGACATTGCGATTCCTTATTGAGCATAATGCATTTTCATACATTTTACAGGAGAATCTCCTTCATTCAATTATAAAATCCCAACAGTCTTTATGATTAACAAAATTGCAGTTTTAACTTTCTCTGTTTTCATGATTCTGCTTGCGCCTGAGAGCTCGCATTCGTCCGGAAAAGCGGATGAAATCATGCGTCAGGTTTATGAGCAGAGCCGTGTTCATAAAAGTCAGAGAATGGACATAGAGATGGATATTAAGGATCCAAAGGGGCGAAAGCGCGCCCGTTTTTTCAGGGTGCTTTACAAAATTGATGACGGCAAAACAAAAAGCCTGATGCGTTTTTACAAACCGACTGACATAAAGGGAACCGGTTTGTTCAATGTAATTTATGACCACGAAGACAAAGAGAGCGACCAATGGATATATTTTCCAGCTTTCAGAACCGTGAAAAAACTAAGTGTTGAAGAAAAACATCAGAGTTTCATGGGGTCGGATTTTACCAACTCAGACATTGCTGGAAGAAAACCAAGTGAAGACACTCACACGCTTGTGGAACCCGGTGAAGAAATTTCCGTTGTTTCAAGCGTTCCAAAGGATCCCGAAGAACCGTATTCAAAAATTGAGAGTCACATACTCAACAGAATAAAAGTTCCTGAAAAAGTTCTTTTCTATGACCGTTCCGGCAGACTGCTTAAAAGTCTGAACAGTAAAAAGATTGTAAAAATTGAAGGAATGTATGTTATCGTAGAGGCGGAAATGGAAAACCATCTGTCCGGCGGTTCCACATACATAATGAAAAGATCAATTGACTTCAAAAAAATCAAATCCGGTGATGTCACCGTTTCCAAACTTCAAAACAGGTAGGCCAATCAAATGAAAAAACAGGTTTTCTCCCGCATTAAGTTAAGCGTTTTGATGTTTTGCTCTTTTTTATTTTTGACCGCGGGTTTTTCAACCGCACAGGAAAAAGACGGCTCCAGTCTTATAATTGAAAAAGACGGATATGAACAGGAAAAGAGAGGCGTTCTTGAAAGCGTCAGAGAGTATGTATTTTTGAATTTCGGGGCCCTGACCACTCCCCTCAGGCAGAACAAAAGATATCTGATACTGGGGAGCGGCGGAATTGATTTCTCAACCGATAAATTTCAGGCATATGCCGAGGGCACTGTCTGGAAAGAGCAGGTTCAGTTCAGGCAGGAAAGGGTCGGCGCATGCGGCGGCGGTTCGCCGTCCTGTCCTCAGACAAGAGACATTAAAGTTAAAAATGATGAGGCGGAAGTTTCCGAAGCATATGTCTCTTTTTCTCCCATTCCGCAGTTCAATGTGAAAGTTGGAAGGCGGAAAGTTATCTGGGGGCAGTTTGATGTGTTTTCACCGGTGTTTTTCACTCTTCCCGTCACCACCCAGAACGTATCCACCAACTTTTCAAAAGTGAATTACGCGCTTGCTCAAGACAATGTGCAAGTGTCTCTTATCCCTCATGAGCGTATTGAACTTCAAGGCTACTTTTTTTGAACACCATCATCAATCCTCTGGTTGCGGACTATGCGAGACAAGAGTTCAATATCAGAAGAAAAGACCTGCAGAATCACAATCAATATGCGGGGCGCGTTATCTTTTATCCGGATTGGGCGACTATCGCCCTTACATACTACAATGGAAGAAACAGTTTTTTCATCAGCGATCTTGAAACTTTGGTGAGAGAAAACGGAGCATACACCGGAGCAAGCCGTCATAATGCCGGACTTGCGGAACTGAAATCTTATTCAATTGAAGCTTCAGTGCCGAGAGGGAGGTGGAATTTTATAGCCGAACTTTCCTAAAGAGAAAGCAAAGAGGATTTTGATTCCAGATTTAGTGGGGGCGAGGTTGGCGATGCGGATTTCATTACGACACAGCCGGCGACAGATGACACTCCCACACAGGCTTTTTTCAGATGGGTTTCACAAAATAACGGAGGCAGGCTTTACGGCGAGTCCGAGGCTTTCTTCGGCGGTCTCGGATTCAATTACAACGCCGAAAAATGGATGCTTGAACTTCCCGGCTATTTTTTTGACGAGAATTACAAGGGAAGCGCTAAAACGGGCGCCAGACTGTCAAAAGCATATGACAAAGGTTCCGCAGACATAATTGATGAAGGGCTTTTAGCCGCTCCGTTTCTCAATGCCGCTTATTTCGTAACCGATGACAAAAAGAATTTTGTGGGACTCACCGCCGGATTCCTTGGCTCCATAGCCGCCGGAGTAAGCCTTTATGGCGTTGCCACGATTGACAGATTTGACTATCTCGGAGCCGGAACTCTGCAGCTGGTTGCCGGGTTGGATTTCCTTACTTATTTTGCTGACAGTGAACTCAGCGAGTTGAATGAAATAACTGAAGACGGAACGAGATATGACCTTGATGATGGCTTGGATATATCTCCGCGTTTTGGAATTATATGGAGATTCTAATCTGCTTAAAAGAATTTTCCTTGTTTTCTGGTTCACAGTCTTTTGCGCCATAACCGCATTTTCATTTGACCTGAAATTTGACAGTGATCGGTGGCTTTCCCCCGACCATCCCATTGAAAAACAGATTGAATATCTGGATGAAGAGTTTGAGAAGGGAGAGACTCTGTTTCTTATTGTTCCGCTGGAGAAAAACTTTTTTTCCATTCCTGATATTTTCCCTTCCATTGAATCTTTTGAAAAACGACTTTCCGGCCTTCCGGGAGTCATAAAATCCGTCTCGCCGCTTTCCGCAAAAACAGCCGTTCAGAAAGACGGAACTCTTCAAATACGCAGTTTTTCAAGCGCCCTTCAAACCGGCGCCATAACAGACATCAGACAATTTCAGAAACTTTTCGCCTCAAGCCCGTATGAGGGAAAACTTCTTTCCGGAGACGGCAAAACAATGGCAATACAGATGAAAGTTGACACACGAAGCCATGCGGAGCGGAGAAACAAATTAGTTGAAAGCATTGAAGAGAAAATTGGAAAATCGCCCTTCCCTTCGGTTCTTCTGGCAGGAGACGCAGCTCTGAAAGCCGAGATAAACCGTAATGTCAGAAACGAAATTTTTCCGCTTCTTGCCGCGGGCGCCTGTGTAATAGCGGTTTTTCTTATTGTTTTTATACGCAGCATTTTTCAAGTTGTGGTTCTGATGTCATGCCTTATGGTTGCGACATTGCAGTCTATGGCAACGATTAATTTTCTCGGACATGCGCTTACGCCCGTAAGCCTCTCTCTGCCCCTTATGGTGGCGATAATCGTGATTGCGGACGGGCTGCATATTTTTTCAATATGGGACGGGGAAACCGCAGCCGGCAGCCTAAACCCTTTGCGTTCAACAATTGGGAAAACATGGCTTCCGTGCCTAATAACCAGTTTGACAAGCGCCGTCGGTTTCGGCGCTTTCTCAATAAGCGAAATTGTTCCCGTAAGCAATTTCGGAATAGACTCTATCGTTGCCATTTCCGTTTGTTATCCTCTTCTTGTTTCAACCGTGTGGGGGGCTTTGTGGATTTTTCCCGCGGCCATGCTGCGGAAACCATCAAAAGGCGGCAGGAGAATCACATCAACTACACTGCGTTTTTCTTCAAAATTCTCGAGACGACCGGAAAAAACCGCTTTGGTATTTACGATTTTTTCATTGCTGTTGGGTTTATCGCTTTTCTACGCGGAGACGGAGACAAATTTTCTGAATGTTCTGTTCAAAAAATCAAGCCGCATATCGGAAGCCTTCGGTGAGGCTGACCGGAAGCTGGGAGGTTCCGGCTCGCTTGAAGTTGTTATTGACGGCAAAAACCCCGATTTTTTTCGCGGGATTAAAAATTTCAACCGCTTGAAAAAACTTGTCGGGAGCATGAACTCAAACTCTCTCGTCAATGATTCGGATACATAACTGTCCCCTGTTGGCATAGTTCACCGCCCTCTTGCGGAAACTGAAGACTCCGTTTTACCGGTCAGCACAGAAGAACTCGCTCAGGAACTTTTCTTTCTTGAACTTTCGCGTGGAGAGCGCGAGAAAGACCTTTTAAGCCCTTATCTCAATTTTGATTTTTCAATGGCTCGGATGGAGGTGCAAACTCCAAATCTTGGTTCTTCAAGTCTCAGTTCTCTTATTGATTTGGCCCGCGAACGGTCATCAGAAATTTTCCCTGACGTGCGTATTGTTGTTACCGGGTCCAGCGCATATATACACAGCTTGAGCAGTTATGTGATTTCAATCCAAATAAGGAGTTTTGGATTGACTCTGGGAATTATAGCGCTTTTTTTCATTTTGATTTTTGGAGCCCGTCTCGGCATGGCCGGGTTTATTTCAAATCTGTTTCCCGTTCTTATTTCAAGCGGGTCAATGTCTTTGCTTGGAGTGCCTTTTGATTTTGCCACCATTCTGGTTGCGGGAGTCACACTGGGTTTGAGCTTGGATGATTCCGTGCATTTTCTTCACCATTACAAAATGAACATGAAAGAATTTCCAAAAGCCCGGGACTGTGCGCAAAAAAGCCTTTCTATTGTCACAAGACCCATTGTTCTCACGAGTCTGCTTTTTTGCGCCGCTCTGTTGGTTTTATGTTTTTCAAACCTTGTTGTGATGGTTAAGTTTGCGATTTTTACAATCGCCGGTCTTTCGGCCGCTATGTTGTCAGCTGTTATTTTTCTTCCCGCGTTCGTGGAAATTTTCTGCCGCAAGTCGGGAAAAACGGCTTCTGCTGAGGTTAATTCCCGTCCCGGCACTCACGGTTGATTCTGTCGGCGCCCATTTTTGCATCAATCATAGCAAACACCGTCAGCAGCAGCCCGGCGAGCATATAGCCCCAGAAAATGTTTTTATCATTCCCGGAAATCTGTTTTTCCATGGCTTGCCTGAGAAGATCTCTGTTCAGAAAGCCGATGAGAAAGTTTAACCCCAAAAGCAGAAATCCTCTGATGAAAAACTCATTGTATATATGGCCGATCCCAGGAACTATCGCGGAAAGTATCAGGGCAAGCCACGGTTTTTTCTTTCTTGCTTTTATCGGTTCCATCCCCCACTTATTGCGGACAGTGATTCGCCCGGATTTGAAGACTTCATTAAAACTTCTCCTATAAGAAATGCATGGACGCCTGATTGCGATAAAAAATGCATGTTTTCAGAGGAGTTTATGCCGCTTTCCGCAACTATCACTTTATCTTTGCCGATTTTCGGCGCCAGTCTTTGAGAAACGGATAAATCCACCTTGAAGTTTTCCAGATTTCTGTTGTTGATACCAATAATACGGCTCCCGGCTTCCAGGGCCATTTCAACTTCCGCTTCCTTGTGAACTTCAACCAGAGGCTCCATTCCCAGAGAGCGTGAAAGCCCGAGCAGCTCCGACAGTTGGTTCACACCTTCCATGATTGCCGCTATCAACAGAACAGTGTCCGCTCCCGCGGCCCTTGATTCGTATACCTGCCACTGATCAATCAAAAAATCTTTTCTGAGCACGGGAAGTGAAATTTTCTTTTTTACCCCGGAAAGATAAGACAGGTTTCCCTGAAAAAATCTCTCATCAGTGAGCACGGAAACCGCCGCCGCTCCATTTTGCTGATATTGTGCGGCAATCAGGAGCGGGTCAAAATTTTCTGTCAATACGCCTTTTGAAGGAGATGCTTTCTTTATCTCCGCTATAACTCTGGGCTGCTTTCCGGTAATGAGTGCGGAAACAAAGTCCGCCGGCTGAGGAGATTGCATTGCAAGGTTTTTTATTTCATTGGAGCTGAAACGTTTTTTCAAACCGGCAATCTCAAGTTTTTTGTGATTGATAATTTTTGAAAGTATTGATTTTCCCAAAAGACTACGCCTGCCCGGAGTTTGTTGAAACCTCAACGAGTTTTTCAAGTTTGGAAACTGCGGCGCCGCTCTCAAGAGATTTTTTCGCCGCCTCAAGCGCCGCACCTATGCTGTTTTCCCGTCCAGAAACATATATGGCGGCCGCAGCGTTCAACAGAGCGGCATCGGTTTTTCCCCTGTCCGAAACGTTTTCAAGAACCGCCCTCATGATCGCGGCATTTTCAAATGAGTCTTTCCCGCCTCTCAGTTCTTCCGGATGAGTTATTGCAATTCCAAATTGCGCAGGATCAATCAGATATTTTTCAACCATCCCGTCTTTCAGTTCCATAACCCCGGTTTTTCCCGTCACAGTGATTTCGTCCATCCCGTCTTTACCGTTTACAACCATACACCTTAACAGACCGAGACCCTTTGCCGCATAAACCACTTTCTCCATTATCTCCGTGAAGGGAACACCGATGACCTGATTTTTTACAAGGGCGGGGTTGACCAGAGGGCCTAAAATATTGAACACCGTTCTGATTCCCATTTCTTTTCGGGTTTGTGCGACATTTTTCATTGAGGGGTGGAACAGGGGCGCAAAAAGAAAGGTTATTCCGGTTTCTTCAAGACAACGTTCGGCGGTCTTCAAATCCATATCAATTTTTACTCCGGCGGCTTCCAGGACATCAGCGCTTCCCACCGGGCTTGAAACCGAACGGTTGCCGTGTTTTGCGACCGCCACCCCGGCTCCGGCCGCTATGAAAGAAGCCGTAGTGGATATGTTGAAAGTGCCTTTTGAGTCGCCTCCCGTTCCGCAAAGATCAACCGTGTTTTCAGACTTTTTCCGTATTGTCGCCGCTCGGGAGATCATTGCTTCGGCGGCGCCGGCAATCTCTTCGGGCGTTTCCTTTTTCATTCTCAGCGCGACGAGCAACGCCGCGCTTTGTGCGGGAGCCAGTTCCCCATCCATTATGGAGCGGAATACCGAAGAAACTGTTTTTCTGTCAAGGCTGCCGCCGCCTATAAGAGTTTCCATTACATCTGATATTTCAGGCATTAAAGGTTTCTCTTTCAGTCCGGATTTTGTCCAGAACACCGTTTATAAAAGACATTGACTTTCCGGTTCCGTATTTGCCGGCAATCTCCACCGCCTCATTTATGCTGACCGCCCTGTCTATTTCTCTAATATAAAGCAATTCATAGACTGCGACGCGCATTATATTGATATCCACAAGCGACATTCGTGAAATTTTCCAGTTTTCAGAGCAATGTTCTATCCGGGAGTCTATTTCCCTGATATTTTTACAGACTCCCAGAGCGAGTTCCACCGCAAATTCTTTGTCAGGCTGTTTTTCTTCGGCGGATATTTCTTTGAATCTTACAAAGTCTTCTTCTCTGATTTGAGCATCTGAACTTTTGCTCAGAAGGCCGTTTGCGTCATGTTCATAAAGAAACTGAAAGGCAAACTCTCTGGAAAGCCGTCGTCTTGTTTTCATCTTTTTCCCGCAGGGGTGGAAATTACAGGGACTTGGCCAGATTCGCCATCTCAATTGCGGAGAGAGCCGCTTCCACTCCCCTGTTCCCCGCTTTGCCTCCGGCTCTTTCAATTGCCTGCTCAAAGGTTTCGGTTGTGAGGACACCGTCGGCAACGGGAACTCCCGATTCAAGTCCGGCCGAAGAGAGCCCGGTTAAAACACTTGCGGACAGAAAACCGTAGTTTGATGTCTGGCCTTTTATTATGGCACCGAGAGCTATCACCGCAGAGTATTTTCCGGATTCCGCGGCTTTTTTTACCATGAAGGGAATTTCAAAAGAACCGGGAACTTTTATAACGATTACCTCTGCATCCGTGGCTCCGTGTCTTTTGAGTGTGTCAACCGCACTGTCAACCAGAGAGTTGGTTACAATGGAATTGACTCTGCTTGCAACTATGGCGAATTTCATTTTCTTCGCGTCCATTTTTCCTTCCTTTTGTTCAGTCATTGCGGTGTCCGCCAAATAGATTTTCAGTCAACCATTGAAAGTATGTGACCGAGTTTCTCTTTTTTTGTCTGCAGGTAACTCTTGTTGTTTTCATTCGGAGATATTTCTATCGGCACTCTTTCTCCTATTTCCAGCCCGAACCCGCTGAGACCGCTGACTTTTCTCGGATTGTTTGTCATAAGATTCATTTTTTTCACACCCATGTCGCGCAATATCTGGGCTCCGATGCCATAGTCTCTCAAATCTTTTTCAAATCCGAGCGCGTGATTTGCTTCCACGGTGTCCATTCCCTTGCTTTGAAGTTCATATGCTTTGATTTTATTAAGCAGTCCTATGCCTCGTCCCTCCTGTCTCAGATAGAGAATAACGCCCTCACCTTTTTCCGCCACCATTTTCATCGCTTGTCTTAACTGGGGGCCGCAATCGCAGCGCAGCGAGTGGAAAACATCGCTCGTAAGGCACTCGGAGTGCACACGAACAAGTGTTTCCTTTGATCTTTCTATATCCCCCATTTTTATTGCAAAGTGCTGAAAACCGTCCAGTTCATTGACATAAACAAAAGCGTCAAAGTTCCCGAATTCTGTTGGTATCATCGCGGAGGCTTCCTTTTTAACAAAACACTCTTTCTGCAGCCTGTAGCTTATAAGGTCCGCTATTGTGGCCATTCCTATTTCGTGTTTGCGTGAAAACTCAACAAGTTCTTCCATCCTTGCCATATGCCCGTCACTTCTCATTATCTCGCAGATAACGGCAGAAGTTTTAAGACCGGCGAGCCGTGTTAGGTCAACCGAGGCTTCTGTATGACCGGCTCTGACCAACACGCCGCCTTCTCTGGCAATAAGCGGAAACATATGTCCCGGTCTTATGAAATCGGACGGCTTGGCATCTTCGGCAACCACACGTTGGATGGTTTTTGCTCTGTCATATGCGGAAATTCCGGTTGTAATATCTTCCCCTTTGGCGTCTATTGTAACCGCGAAAGCGGTGTGCTGTGAGCCGCTGTTTGCATTTTCAGGCTCCATGAGTTTCAATCCAATTTGCCGGGCTTTTTCATCCGTCAAAGCAAGGCAGATAAGTCCTTTGCCGTGTGTTGCCATAAAGTTGATGGATTCGGGAGAGGCAAATTCTCCGGCAATTACAAGGTCTCCCTCATTTTCCCGGTCCTTATCATCCACCAGAATCAGAAACTTTCCGGCTTTTATATCTTCAATGGCTTCCGGTATGGATCTTAAAAATGACATTTTTCTCCCGCTCCCAGGCGTGTGCTTATATTGTCTTATAGGGAGCATTTGTCAATAATTGGACCTCTGCGGAGACCCGTTTGACTTTGTGTTTATCGTGTGTAGTTTTCCGTTAACTCAAAGGGTTTGAGGAAGCGGAGGAAAGATGTCTTTGTTTTTCAGTTTGCTGAGAATTCTTGCCGAGGAAAACCTTGAAGAAATTGATGAAGAAGAAATCCTTGAAATGCTTGAGAACGAGGATTGGGAAGAGATAGAAGAATTTATTGAGCGGGAAGCGGAACTGTCCTCAAGAGTTCTGCACTGACTTCTCCGCTCTTTTGCAGTTTTGCCTGCAAAACCAAGGCGGGCGTATCTTTCTTTCAAAATTTTCAACTTCAAATTAATTAGGGGCGGTGAATGCCCGGGGCCGGATTTGAACCGGCACGGGTTTTATCCCGAGGGATTTTAAGTCCCTTGCGTCTACCAATTTCGCCACCCGGGCGAGGTTGTCTGATTCATTAAAAGGCGGCGCCCGGAATCGAACCGGGGTATAACGGTTTTGCAGACCGTTGCCTTACCTCTTGGCTACGCCGCCATATCTCAAAACCACATTAGTATCTCTCAAACAGACCGTATTGCAAAAAACACTTAAAAATGCAGAGTTGTTTCCATCACAGCTTTGCCGCCTATTTTAACAATTTCTCCGTCAACTTTTGTGTGCACCACCCCCCCTCTTTGAGAAAGCTGCAGACCCTTCATTTATGCCCACCCGCGGAGTAAAAAATCTTGAGACAAAGTCGTATCCGGCCGTTTGTGAGGAGCTTGTTACAATAATGCCTCTGCAATCCAGATTTTTGAGTTTTTCAAAATCGGGATTCAATTCGGCGACGGCTTTTTCGTTTCTCAGCTCAACCATGTAGTCAAAACGGTTTCTGCCCGTATGGACGATCTCGGTCTCAAGTATTTCTTCAATATCCGGAACCGGGCTGCAGGGTTCTTCCGCAATCGCGGGAAAATCCATGAAGATAATCTCAGATTCTTTTTCTTTGGCGGCGATGAGTTCATAGTCGGCCGAAACAAACCGGATCGTCGGTTCGGAGCGGCCGCCGAGCCATATTGAAAATGCCGCCGCAAGAGTTGCGTGGCCGCACAGAGCAACTTCCGTTTCCGGAGTCCACCATCTGATAAAAAACATCTTCATTTTTTTGAACAAAGGATGTTTCTGAAAAACCGGCTTTGGCGGCGATTTTTTCATTTCCGAATCGGGCGGAAACGAGTCAACAAAACATATACCCGCCGGGTTTCCGGAAAATCCGTCTTCCGCGAAAGCGTTTACAACAAGAATTTCCATTTTTTGTCGCTCTGAGATTATTTCAGTTGCGGGAAGAATCCGCTTTGCTGTCCTGAAGCGTTTTAACCGCCCGTGTTATTCCCCCGATTGTAAGGGGAAACATTCTTTCACCCGTAAATTGTCTGATCATTCCTATTGTCTGAGTGTCACGCCATTCATTTTCCGGAACGGGATTGAGCCACACTGTCATCGGATATTTGTTTTTTATACGTTCAAGCCAGGTAAAGCCGGGTTCATCGTTGTTGTGTTCCACGCTTCCGTTCACATACAAAAGCTCGTAGGGAGACATTGAGGCGTCTCCGACGATAATCACTTTATAGTCGCTGTTGTATTTGTTCAGAACATCAAAAGTGGGCACGGCTTCCTGCCAGCGGCGCTCGTTGTTTTTCCAGACCGCTTCATAAACGCAGTTGTGAAAGTAGTAGTATTCAAGGTGCTTAAACTCATACCGCGCCGCTGAAAACAGTTTTGAGCACAGTTCAATGTGGTCATCCATTGAACCGCCTATGTCAAAAAAAATTAAAACCTTCACATTATTCTTTCTGTGCGGTACCATTTCAATATCAAGAAATCCGGCGTTGCGAGATGTTTTTTCTATTGTTCTGTCCAGATCAAGTTCTTCACTGCCTCCCTCGCGCGTCAGAACGCGGAGTTTGCGAAGCGCCATTTTCATATTGCGTGTTTGCAGTTCCACGGAATCGTCAAGATCTTTGAATTCTCTTTTGTCCCAGACTTTAACCGCCCTTCTGTGTCTGCTCTCATGCTGTCCGATGCGTATTCCTTCGGGGTTGTATCCGTAAGCGCCGAAAGGCGAAGTTCCGCCGGTGCCAATCCATTCCCCCCCGCCCTGATGGCGTTTTTTCTGTTCTTTCATAAGCTGCTTGAGGCGTTCAATAAGTTTGTCCAGCCCACCCATGGCTTTGATTTGCGCTTTTTCCTCTTCGGTTAAAGAGTTTTCCATGGTTTTTCGCAGCCATTCATCCGGGATGCTCATAAACTCCTTGTCATCAATGTATTCAATCCCTTTGAAGTAGTGTCCGAAAAGGCGGTCAAACCTGTCAAGGTTATGTTCGTGTTTTATAAAAGCGCTGCGGGAGAGATAGTAAAAATCGTCAACACCGCGCTCAACTATTCCGCTGTCCAGAGCGTCAAGAAGAGTAAGGTATTCCTTGATTGAAACGGGAAGCCCGGAATTGCGTAGATAGAGGAAGAAGTCCAGAAACATTTGGGAAAAGTATAACCGAAGACCGCAAGTTGGTATTACGTTAAGGCATTGTGAATTGACAGTACGGAGTTAAGATAAAAATTAAGAGAACTGTTGGTATTCAAAATCAATTGATAAGTTTTTCTTAACAAAATCAATGAACTTTTTTTCTTCTTTTGTTGGAATGTCAGGTCCTACTATTATTAGTTTTATTGTTTTTTCAGAGTTCAAATCTTTGTTCCACGCATAACTTAGAAGTTGCCCAATTCCTTGTTTATACAACTGATTGGTCTGTCTATCTTGACTTCATAGAGAGTAACCCTTGTCTCTTCTTCAACTTTCACATCAATAAAGTCTTCTTCCATACTTACCTTGTCTCTATGAATAGTCCTCAACTTATCGTAGAGTTTTTCTTGTAATTTGTTATGTTTCTGGTGAGCAATAACTTTCCTGCCAGAACTTTTTCTTATCTGGTCTTCAGTTGATTTATGTTCCGAGGGGCTTCTTTTTGAACTTGGCTTTGCAGTTCCACTTCCTGTTTTATCTTCTGATTTTTCCGGTTTTTTATCTTCCACATACCAGACAACCCCCTTTTCTCCATCGTGTTTCTTCCTAAGAACCTTTTTGGTAAGAATAGAAGTAAAAAATTTTATTCTGGTTTTTCCATTAGTATTGTATTCTTTTTCGTCACGTTCTTGTGGAAATATTTTTAATGCGTAGCTTTCATTCTCAATTAATTTAATATTCTCACGAGATTCTTTCCATCTTGATTTTGTCTTCCCTGTGTTCCAACTTTCAGCGAAAATTGTGTTGCCTTCATATTTCCATAAAGCAAAAATGACAAACCTTTTTTCATGACTAACGAAAGACCATGCATACTGATCTTTAACTATTATCTCATTGTCTTCAATAAATTTCTTCCTACTACCGTATTTTCCTCTCGTGTCTTGAGCCATCTCCTCACCTTCTCATCCGATACCTCAACACATTCAGCATCTCATAGTCCTGTTCGTTCTTAATGAGCGCTCCCGCATATGGCGGGTCTTCTTCGGATATGTCAAACTTTTCAAGCTCGCCTGAAGCGATTTTCCCGACGGTCAGAAGTTTTATCCAGTCTATCAATTCACTTGTTGACGGCTTTTTCTTGAACCCCTCTATCTCACGCAACGAATAGAAAATCGCAAGCGCGTTGTCCAGCAGTTTTTTTTCAAGACCCGGATGATGGACTTCAACAATCGCTTTGAGCGTTTCCGTTTCAGGAAAAGTTATGTAGTGGAAAAAACAGCGGCGCAGAAATGCGTCGGGAAGTTCTTTTTCATTGTTTGAAGTTATGATGACAACCGGACGCTTTTTTGCCTTGACGGTTTTTTTCAACTCGTAGCAGTAAAACTCCATCTTGTCCAATTCAAGCAAAAGGTCATTCGGAAATTCAATGTCCGCTTTGTCTATTTCATCTATCAAAAGAACAGACTGCTCTTCGGACTCAAAAGCGTTCCAGAGTTTGCCCCTGTTTATGTAGTTTGAAATGTCTTTTATTTTTTCATCCCCAAGCTGGGAATCCCGCAAACGGGCGACCGCATCGTATTCATAAAGCCCCTGCTGCGCGGTTGTGGTGGACTTTACGTGCCATGTGATTAAAGATTTTCCGAGAGCCTCCGCAACTTCAAAGCAAGCATCGTTTTGCCGGTTCCCGGCTCGCCCTTGATAAGAAGCGGACGCTCAAGTGTTATGGAAGCATTGACGGCAAGGATAAGATCTCTTGTCGCCACATATTTTTCCGTTCCCTGAAACTGTTTTGTTTTCTGTGCCATAACTGATAAAACTACTTGCACACAGAAATGTTATCAACTTTCTAAGACCACGGTTCTTTGTAGTAATAAACAAAGTTTGCAACTTTCGGGCGTTCAGCCCAGCCCATTTTTTTGTAAAAACCCCTTTTGTAAGAAGGCTTTTCCTTTCCGTTTGTAACCATCAGGCGGAAACAGTCTCTGCGTTTTCCTTCCTCCATCACCGCGCTTAAAAGCAAACTTCCCGCGCCCATTCCCGATGCGGAAGGACTTACAAACATATCGGAAACATAGCCTTCCGTTCCGCCGAGCATTATAAAAGGAACCCAGTGAACATTGACAAAGCCTTTGACTCCTCCGCCGTTTCCGTCTTCAGCAACCAAAACCGTATGTCCGTCGGGATCGTTAATTGAGGACTTGATTAATCCCTCTATCGGTGAGGAAATTTCTTCAATCGGAAGAGCGTTTCTTTTTTCAGACCACCCTATTTCCCTGAGAATCTCCGCCATCGCGCCAGCGTCACTTTTTTCCGCGGCACGGACGGCAAGCGGTTTTTCCGTCATGATTTTCTCCCTTTCTTCAAGATTTCAAGAAGCCCCTCCAGTTTTCCAACCGTTTCGGGAGATGAAAGTTTTGATGCGAGTGTTTTTGAATCTTCATTGATGAAAGCATCTTTTATTGAGTCTGATATTTTATCCTTTCGCATTTTTTTCTCGTCCGTAAAATCTTTCAGACTGATTTTTCCCGCTTCTTCCAAAGCCACGCAGACCGCGCCTGAAGATTCTGCAATCCTGTTTACAATTCCGTTTTCCAGGGCACTTTCAACACTATGAAGTTTTCCCTCATCAATTATTTTATTTCCCTTTTCCCGTCCCAGAACTCCTGTTACAAGAACGGAGAAAGAAGACGGCATCGGAAATCCGATTGAGTTTTCATTCAATCCCAGAAGAGTTTTCCCCTTTTCGGCAATTCTAAAATCACAACAAAGAGCAAGTATGCATCCTCCGGCAATTGCGTGCCCGCCTATTGCCGCCATAACCGGAGCGGGATAATCAAAAACAGTCAGCATGGAGTTCAAAAAATCATTAAACCAGCGGTCAATCTCAGATTTGTCCCCTCTTCTGAAAAGTGAAACACACTGTTCAAGATCAAGTCCGGGAGAAAACATCTTTGCGCCTGATGAAAGAACAACGGGTTTTCCCGGATGATTTTGCCCTAAAGATGAAAATGCGGAATTGAGGTCAGTGAAAAAACTTTTGTTCATTGTTCCGACCGAATTGGAATTCATCGTCACTACGGCGGCGTTTTTTCTTTCTTCAATATTCCAGGGCATCAGTGCGTGAAATTAACAGGAAGACTGAGACCCCGCAAGACGGCGATGACAAGAAGTTGCGGGATGGGTATAATTGGCAAGATTTTCCTCTTCTCTCAAATGTCAGAAAATTTCAACAACCCCGAATGCCAAAACGGACTTGCCGCCGCCCTTGAACACGGGTTGTCTGAAGATGAGTATTTGCTCATCAAAAAACGGCTTGGAAGGGAGCCCAATAAGGTTGAAGCGGGAATTCTCGGAGCAATGTGGTCTGAACATTGCTCTTATAAAAGCTCAAAAATTCATCTGCGCAAATTTCCAACCAGAGGTAAATCCGTAATTCACGGGCCGGGAGAAAATGCGGGAGTGATGGACATCGGAGACGGCCTCTGTGTTGTCTTCAAAATGGAAAGCCACAACCACCCCTCTTTTATTGAGCCGTATCAGGGCGCCGCAACTGGGGTCGGGGGAATCTTGAGAGATATTTTCACCATGGGGGCAAGGCCCGTTGCAATTCTTAATTCACTGAGGTTCGGCAGTCCCGAACTTGAAAAAACAAAATTTCTCGTTGACGGAGTTATTTCCGGAATAGCGGGATATGGAAACTGTGTAGGTGTTCCAACGGTCGGGGGTGAAGTTGATTTTGACGAATGCTATAATGGAAATCCCCTTGTCAATGTTTTCGCGGTGGGCATAGCCGCAAAAGACCGAATTTTCACCGGCCATGCGGCGGGGCTGGGAAACCCGGTTATCTATGTGGGTTCCAAAACCGGTAGAGACGGAATAAAGGGCGCGGTTATGGCGTCAGATGTTTTTGATGACGAATCTGCGGCTGACCGCCCGACTGTTCAGATAGGAGACCCTTTTACGGAAAAACTTCTTATTGAGGCCTGCATGGAACTTTTTGAGATGGACGCCGTGGTCGGAATACAGGATATGGGAGCGGCGGGGCTGACTTCATCTTCCGCGGAAATGGCTGACCGCAGCGGAAACGGCATAAAAATTGACTGTGACAAAATACCGCGGCGCGAAAAGGGAATAACGCCATATGAAATTATGCTTTCCGAATCTCAGGAAAGAATGCTTATGGTGATCAAAAAAGGCATGGAGAAAAAAGTCCAAAAAATTTTTGAAAAATGGGGTCTGGATTTTTCCGTCATAGGAAAAGTCAATGAAGACAAGCATCTCACGGTTGCCGAAGGCGGAGAGGCCATTGCCAGAATTCCGGTTGATTTAATAGCGGAGGCTCCCGAGTATGACAGACCTGTGAGCAAACCCGCTCCCCGTCCCGCTTCCCGCCGTCCGGTTCAGCCCGGAGGAGAAAAGGAAGTTTTTTTGAAAATTATTTCTTCTCCGTTCTGCGCTAGCAGATATTGGATATATGAACAGTATGACCATATGGTCGGCGCAAGAACCGCGCGTTCTCCCGGTTCGGACTGCTCCATCATTCTGATAGACGGAAGCTCCAAAGCCCTCGCGCTCTCGTCGGACTGTAATTCCCGCTATTGTCTTCTGAGTCCGAGGGAGGGAGCGAAAGCGGCTGTCGCTGAAAGCG
This sequence comes from Thermodesulfobacteriota bacterium, assembly GCA_965198945.1. Lineage (GTDB taxonomy): Bacteria > Desulfobacterota_D > UBA1144 > Nemesobacterales > Mycalebacteriaceae > Mycalebacterium. The sequence goes on from CBDAQI010000013.1 coordinate 158,585, forward strand.
CAAGAAATGTGGCCTGCTGTGGTGCAACCCCTCTTGGAATTACCGACTGTCTTAATTTTGGAAATCCGGAAAATCCGGAAGTTATGTGGCAGTTCAAAGAAGCGGTTGAGGGAATTTCCGAGGCGGCCGAATATTTTTCAACTCCCGTTGTAAGCGGAAATGTCAGTTTGTATAACGAAACCGCCGGAGTGTCAATAAATCCGACCCCTGTCATAGGAATGGTCGGCCTTCTTAAGGATATTTCAAAAGCCGTTCCTCAATACTTCAATGACGAAGGCGATATTATTTTCGTTGCGGGTGAAACGTTTGAAGAAATGGGGGGAAGTCTGTATTCCTTTCTCATTAACGGGGAATTGGGAGAAAAGCCTCCTTTAGTAAATCTTGAAAAAGAGAGAAAACTTGTTTCATCTTTGATTGAAGCGGCGCGCAGTGGTATAATACAATCAGCTCATGATATTTCCGAAGGAGGACTGGGTGTGGCCCTTGCCGAGTGTTGTTTGTCTGTGGAAGGATGCCGCACGGGGTTTTGTGTTTCTCCGGAGAATCTTGACTCTAAAATTCAAAACGGCAATGTGATTCTTTTCTCCGAAACTCAGGCTCGGGCTGTTATTTCCTCAAGCCCGGAAAATGAGGAAAAAGTCAGAAACTTTTTTCTCTCAAATAAGGTTCCAATTAAAAAAGCGGGAAACGTAACCGCCGATGGTGTTATGGAATTCAAAAATATATTTAGCATCCCGGTTGAAGATGCAAAAAGGTTATGGTTTGGGGGTTTTGAAAAAAGTCTGATTTCATAAAAACTCCCATGATGTCTCAGCTCAAAGAAGAATGCGGTGTTTTCGGGATTTTCAACCATCCCGAAGCCGCAAATCTGGCTTATCTCGGTCTACATTCTCTTCAGCATCGCGGACAGGAAAGCGCGGGAATTGTAACTTCCGACGGAAAACGGCTTTACAGAAAACGCGCAATGGGTCTGGTGGCTGACGTATTTGACGAAGATTCGCTTAAAAAACTCCAGGGCACAAACGCAATCGGACATGTGCGCTATTCAACATCGGGCTCAAGCACTCTGAACAACATACAGCCGATTGTCATAACTCGATCAGGTTCTGAAATGGCGATCGCTCATAACGGCAATCTGACAAACGCACTGACAATTAGAAAAAAACTTGAGGAAGACGGGGCGATTTTTCAGTCCACAAGTGATACGGAAGTGGTTGTCCATCTGATGGCGAGATCAAAAAAGACCGATCTGCCGGACCGTGTTATTCATGCGCTTTCTTTGTGCAAAGGTGCTTATTCAATAGTGCTTCTGGATTCGGAAAAACTTGTTGCGGCGAGAGATCCGTATGGGTTCAGGCCTCTTGTGCTGGGCAAGCTCAAAGATTCATATGTTGTCGCATCTGAAACATGCTCTTTTGAGCTTATAAACGCCGAATACATAAGAGAAATTGAGCCGGGAGAAATAGTTGTCATTGATGCGGATAAATTACAATCTTTTAAGCCTTTTCCTGAAAAACCCCCCGCAACCTGTATTTTTGAATATATATACTTTTCCCGTCCCGACAGTAATTTGAACGGACGCAACACCTATCTGGTCAGAAAACAGCTTGGAAAACAGCTTGCCGTTGAGCATCCGGCCGATGCCGATATTGTCATAGCGGTTCCCGATTCCGGTGTCCCGGCGGCCATGGGGTATTCTGAACAGACGGGCATTCCATATGAAACGGGATTTCTAAGAAGTCATTATGTGGGAAGAACATTTATTGAACCGGAACAGTCAATCAGAAACTTCGGAGTAAAACTTAAACTAAGCGCCATAAGAGATATTATAAAAAACAGAAAAATTGTTGTCGTGGATGATTCAATAGTGAGGGGAACAACAAGCAGAAAAATAGTTAAAATGCTCAGAGATGCCGAAGCCCGGGAAGTACATGTAAGAATATGTTCGCCTCCCATGAAGTTTTCCTGTTACTATGGAATAGATACGCCTGACAAGGGCGAACTTATAGCCAATTCGCTGAATGTTGATGAAATCAAGAAATACATAACGGCTGATTCTCTGGGATATCTGAGCAGGGAAGGCATAGATATCGCTGTTCAACAATGTTCTTCTCCGGCGCGAAAGAAAAAATCTGAGGGATACTGTTATGCTTGCTTTTCCGGAGACTATAAGGTTGAAATAGACGACCTGAAGCTGCCTCCTATTCAAATGGGTCTTTTTCTGGACTGAATTTTGTTATTCGGTATCGCCTGCAATTCGTTTCATTTCTGATTTAAGAACAGTTTTCCGCAGCAAAAATTCCTCAAGTTTTCCCCTCTCTTTCTGGATGATTTTATCAGGGGCTTTGTTTGTAAAATCAGGATTGGCAAGTTTATGCTCGCAAGCGCTTATTTTTTCGGAGATTTCCCGGATCTGTCTTTCTATGGCATCCGCGTTTCCGGCGGAGAGATTTCTTTCTTTCTTTTCCGGTTCTATTTTGAGATTGATGTTCAGCCTCCCGGGGATTTCTTTTTTCGTAATAACAAAAGAGACTGAAAGAGAAAAACCTTTTGCGGAAGAAAACTCTTTTTCATCTTCACAAAAGTGATGGGAGGAGATTCCGGCGAGTTTTTTCAGTATGGAGATTTCAGATTCAATTAAGGATTTTATGCGCTCCGAATTTTCTCCCGGCTCCGGAAAAAAAGAGACTTTTATTTTTTCAGACACTTTGATTTCCGCGGCTCCCCTTTTTATACGAATTTCATCAATGAGTCCTTCAAATAAAAATTTCATTTCATTGTATTCGGAGTCAAAGCTTTCCGGCACATTTTCATCAAACTCAGGGTAGTTTGAATCAAGCAGACTGACGGCTTCGGCACCGGAAAAAATTTTTATTCTCTCGTTTATTTCTTCTGTAATATGAGGGCAGAAAGGGTGGAGAGCATGTGCCGAGACTGACAGAACATACATAAGAACATGACCTGTTTCCCGTGCTTTTTCCGGGTTTTCACCGTATATTGAAATTTTTGCGGATTCAATGTAGCGGTCACAAAAGTCTCTCCGGAAAAAACGATATATCTCCCGCGCGGCTTTGCCGAACTCATATTCTTCCATATATTCATCAATGTTTTTTAGACATTGTTTGAGACTTGCAAGTATCCATTTGTCGGACCTGCTGAGTTTTGCGGACGGTATAACCCCTTCCCCGCATTTATCAAACCGCCCCGGTTTTTCATCAATTTCAAGAATAAAACGCGCCGCATTCCATATCTTGTTCATAAAATTTCTGTATCCCCTGATTGTTGAAAGGGAAAGTTCAATATCTTTTCCGCCCGAAGTCAGAGCACAGAGACAAAAACGAAGAGCATCAGCGCCGAATTGATCCGCAATTTCAAGAGGGTCTATTACATTGCCCTTGGTTTTGCTCATTTTTTCGCCCTTCTCATCTCGTATCAGGCCGTGAATGCATATGTCGCCGAAAGGGCTTTTCCCCGTAAATTGAAGTCCGAACATGGCCATGCGCGCCACCCAGAAAAATATTATGTCAAACCCGGTTATCAGAACCGTTGTGGGGTAGTATGTTTGGAACAAACGGTCGTCTTCCCGGCCCCAGTTCAGGGTAACAAAAGGCCACAGAGCGGAAGAAAACCATGTGTCCAGAACATTCGGATCCCTTGTGATTTCAACTTTTTCGCCGTAATGTCTGAAAGAGCTTTCCGCGGCTTTTTTTCCGTCTTTTTCAACAAACACTTCCCCGTCAGGCCCATACCATGCGGGTATTTGATGCCCCCACCATAGCTGCCGCGATATACACCATGGTTCTATGTTTTTCATCCACTGAAAATAGGTGCGTTCCCAGAATTTCGGATAAAATTTCATTTCATCTTTTTCAACTGCCCTGACGGCTTGCCCGGCAAAACTTTTAACGTCCATATACCACTGTTCCATAAGACGCGGTTCTATGACGGCTCCCGACCTGTCGCCGTAGGGAACAGTATGTGAAATGTTTTGCGTTTTTTGCAGAAATCCGCCCTCTTCCAGATCTTTAACAAGCTTTTTTCTCGCTTCAAACCTATCAAGTGTTCTGTATTTTTCGGGCGCATTCTCATTCAGACATGTGTTTTCATCAAAGATGTTTACTGGAGACAAATTGTGCCTTTTGCCGACTTCAAAATCATTGAAATCATGGGCGGGGGTTATCTTGACCGCGCCGCTTCCTTTTTCGGGATCCGAATACTCATCCGCGATTACCGGAACGGATCTTCCGGTGAGAGGCAAATCAACCTCCGTGCCGACAAGGTCTTTATACCTGTCATCTGAAGGATGAACCGCGACCGCCACATCACCGAACATAGTTTCAGGTCTGGTTGTGGCGACAGTTATATGTCCGTCGCCGTCTTTCAAAGGGTATTTTATATGCCAATAGTGTCCCTGAACTTCTTTCTGTTCCACTTCCAGATCAGAAATTGCGGTTTTCAATTTCGGGTCATAGTTAACCAGCCTGTAGTCGCGTCTGATAAATTTTTGCTTGTAAAGTTCAACAAAAACATCTTTGACGGCATCGGAAAAACCGTCATCCATTGTAAACCTCTGTTTGCTCCAGTCCGGAATAAAACCGAGTCTGCGTATTTGTTCAAAAATTTTGTCTCCTGATTTTTCCTTGAACTCCCAGACTTTCTCAATAAAATTCTCCTTTCCGATGCTTTCCCTCTCAATCCCTTCCTTTGCAAGTTCACGCTCAACAATCATCTGAGTCGCAATTCCCGCATGGTCGGTTCCCGGAACCCAGAGCACATCAAATCCTTTCATTTTTTTATAACGGACGAGAACGTCCTGAAGAGTGTTGTTGAGGGCATGCCCTATATGCAGAGAGCCCGTAACGTTGGGAGGCGGCATAACAACGGAAAAAACCGGTTTGCCGCCCTTGTCTGTTTTTAAAGACTTGAATTTTTCATTCTCAAGCCAGAAATTCCGCCATTTTTCCTCAAGCGGGACCGGGTTGTATGTTTTTTCCATGCCTTCCGGAACTGGAGGCACGGTCATACCCCCAGTTTTTCTTCAAGTTTTTCGGATTGAACTTCTTCCAGAACGGGAACTGGAACCGGAACCTCATCTTCCTGTTTTTGAATTCTGATGTCTTTATACATCCCAAGCCCGGTGCCCGCAGGTATGATTTTCCCGATAATGACGTTTTCTTTAAGTCCTTTGAGTTTATCCTCTTTGCTTTCGCATGCGGCTTCGGTAAGAACCTTTGTAGTTTCCTGGAAAGACGCGGCGGAAAGCCAGCTTTCAGTGCTCAAAGAAGAGCGGGTGATTCCAAGTAGCAGAGGTTCGGCTGTGGCGGGCTTGCCGTCTTGCTCTTCCACTTCAGCATTTTCTTTATGGAAAAAGGTTTTTGTTATATGTTCTCCGGGAAGCATGGTTGTATCTCCCGGATCTTTAATTTTGACCCTTTTCAGCATCTGTCTGACTATCACTTCTATATGTTTGTCGTTTATCCTCACACCCTGGAGTTTGTAAACTTCCTGGATCTCTTTGACCAGAAACTCGCTGAGAGCCTTTTCCCCTTTAATTTTAAGAATATCATGAGGGTTTTCGTCACCATCCACAAGTTTGTCTCCGGAAAACACAAAGTCTCCTTCTCTCACGAGAATATGCTCTCCTCTCGGAACAATATATTCTTTTTTCTCTCCAACTTCCGGCTGAACAAAAACACGCCTTTTGCCCTTCACGTCTTCTCCAAATGCAACGGTGCCGTCAATTTCGCTCACTATTGCGAGATCTTTTGGAACACGCGCTTCAAAAAGCTCCGCAACTCTGGGCAAACCACCGGTTATGTCTTTTGTTTTGGCGGTTTCTTTGGGAATTTTTGCTATTATGTCTCCGGGTTCCGTCAGGTCGCCGTCGCTTTTTTCAATAATCGCCCCGGTGGGAAGATCTTCGGATTGCAGAAGTTCTACGTCGCTCTGCTTTCCCGGGTCTTCAACTATTATTCTTGGTTTAAGTTTTGTGCTTTTGGATTCAATTACAACCTTTTCAAGCATGCCCGTAACTTCATCAGCCTGCTCCTTAAAGGTTATTCCCATCTCAAGGTCTCTCCATTTAACGGTTCCCGATTTCTCTGAAATAATAGGAGTCGTGTAGGGATCCCATTCGGCAAGAAGGGTTTTCTCTTTTACTTTTTCTCCGTCTTTGACTTTAAGACGGGAGCCGAGCTCAAGTTTGTATTTTTCTCTCTCATACCCCTTTTCATCCATAATGGCTATGTTTCCGTTTCTGTTGGTAACAACAAGCTGTCCGTCAGTCGTTTCAGCGGTTTCAAGATTGGACATTTTTACCACACCCGCGAGATTATTCTCAAGGGTGGTTTCCATTGCACTCTGGCTTGCGGCTCCGCCTATGTGGAAAGTTCTCATTGTAAGCTGAGTTCCCGGCTCGCCGATTGACTGCGCAGCCATAATTCCCACGGCCTCACCTATTTCCACTATCTTTCCGGTTGAAAGATTTCTGCCGTAACAGAGGCGGCATATTCCTTCTTCGGTATCGCAAGTCAAAACCGAACGGATTTTAACTTCACTTATTACGCTTTCGTTGATTTTTGCCGCCGCCTCGTTGTCCACCTCCCGGCCGCTTTTCACGATAATTTCCCCCGTTTCCGGGTTTTTCAAATCATCAAGAACTACCCTTCCGAGAACCCTGTCTCCCACATGTTCTCTCACTCTGCCTCCTTCCACCAAATCGGTATAAAGCAGGCCTTCAATGGTTCCGCAGTTTTCTTCGGTGACTATTATGTCATGCGCAACATCAATCAGTTTTCTTGTAAGATGACCGGCGTTAGCGGTTTTAAGAGCGGTATCGGCAAGCCCTTTTCTGGCTCCATGGGTTGATATGAAATAGTCCATCACTTTCATGCCTTCTCTGAAATTTGAAGTGATGGGCTTTTCAATGATCGTGCCGTCCGGCCGTGCCATCAAGCCCCTCATTCCCGCAAGCTGTCTCACCTGTGTTTTGCTTCCGCGCGCGCCGGAATCTATCATCATATATATGGGATTTGAACTGGTCCTTTTTATCTCATTGCCTTTTTTATCCGTGGCGGTTTCAAACTTGATGTTTTCCATCATTTCGTCCGCAACTTCATCACTTGTTTTGGACCATATATCAACAATTTTGTTGTAGCGCTCTCCGTCCGTTATCAGTCCCTGGGAATACTGTTCCTGAATTTTCATTTCCTCATCACGGGCTTCTTTGACAAGAGTTTCCTTGCTGTCCGGAATTTGCATGTCGTCAATTGAGATGGAAATTCCGGATTTGGTGGCGTATTTGAAGCCGAGCGTTCTTATTCGGTCAGCCATAACAACCGTTTCCTTGCCGCCGTTCATTCTAAAGCAGGTGTCCACAAGACTTTCAACTTCCCCTTTACTCATGGGTTTGTTAATGAGGTCAAAAGGAATTGTTTTTGGAATGGCCTCATCGTAGAGAATTGCCCTTCCCACGGTTGTTTCAATAATTTCATCATTAATTCTGATTTTTATCTGAGCGTGAATATCAACGTGACCGGAATGATAGGCCATCACAACTTCTTCCGGCGATGAAAAGTATTTGCCCTCCCCCTTGCTATGAGAGGAATCTTTGGTCATATAGTAAACTCCGAGCACAATATCCTGGGTCGGCAGAATAACCGGCTTTCCGTGCGCCGGGGAAAGTATGTTGTTTGTTGACATAACAAGTGTGCGGCACTCGGCCTGTGCCTCAATTGACAGAGGGACATGAACGGCCATCTGGTCGCCATCAAAATCTGCGTTATAGGCGGGGCAAACGAGCGGGTGAACCCTGATTGACCTGTCTTCAACAAGCACGGGCTCAAAAGCCTGAATGCTCAATTTGTGAAGTGTCGGCGCCCTGTTGAGCATAACCATATGCTCTTTGATAACGTCATCAAGGGCATCCCAAACCACCGGAGCGCCGGTTTCAACAAACTTTTTCGCTATTTTAATTGTCGGCGCGACCGAACTTCCGTCTTTATTCTTCAGTTCCTGAAGTTTTTGATAGATGAACGGCTTGAAAAGCTCAAGAGCCATCTGTTTTGGAAGCCCGCACTGGTGAAGCTTCAAGTTCGGGCCAACCGTAATAACCGAACGTCCCGAATAGTCCACCCTTTTCCCGAGCAGATTCTGGCGGAATCTTCCGCTTTTGCCTTTGATAATATCCGTCAGACTTTTCAGAGGGCGGTGGTTGTGTCCCAAAACGGGTCTGCCCCTCCTTCCGTTCTCAAACAAAGCGTCAACGGCTTCTTGAAGCATTCTTTTTTCGTTTCTGACAATAATGTCCGGCGCATCCAGTTCCAGAAGTCTTTTCAATCTGTTGTTTCTGTTTATGACCCTTCTGTATAAAACATTGAGGTCTGAAGTGGCAAAACGCCCTCCGTGGGGAACCAGGGGACGAAGGTCCGGAGGCAATACCGGAATGGTCTTCAAAACCATCCATTCGGGGCGGTTGTTTGATTTGCGGAATGTCTCACATATTTTGCGTCTTTTCGCTATTTTCGCTTTTTTCAAAGGAGAACTGGATTCCTGCATTTCAGTTTTCAGTTCTTCCGAGAGAGCCTTTAAATCAATGCTTTTCAACATGTCATAAATGGCTTCCGCTCCCATTCCGTATGTGTAGTTAACCTCAAAGCCGTCATCCGCTTCGAGAAGTATGCTGATTTCCTCTTTCGTGAAAGAAGCCTTAATGAGCTTGCCGAACTCATCCTGGTCTTTTTTCATTTTGTCTCTAACTTTTATCAGCTGCTCATAATCCTCTCTAAAATGTGAAGGAACCTCTTCGCCTTCGGCTTCCGCTTTTTTCATTTTTCTCTCTGCGTCTCTGTAAGACCTGCGCATTTCAGAGTGTTTTTTGCCCTTCTCGCCTTTTAGAAGGTTGTCGCGTGACAGACCAACCACTTCATCTTCTGCGGTTTGTGAAAGTTCTTTGAAAGCATCGCGTATTTTTTTATCGCTTGCGGGAATCTCTTCCAGTCCGAGAGTTTTGTAGTGTTCTCCGAACTGATTCTTAAAGTCCTCCCTGGCGGACTGAAAAATATCCATTGCGGTTTTGGGTTTGTCGCCGACCCGGTCTTTTTCCAACTCGGAAACTTTGGCGTCATATACTTTCCGCTCGTTTTCGTAATTTTTTTTAGCATCCAGAAAAGAATAAATCCTGCGCCTGATCTCGTGTTCGGAAAAACCTTTTTTGCCGGACAAAAGACCCTGCAATGAAAATTTTGCGGCCACTTCCCCCGGCACGAGATATTTATACCAGAAATCCTTCACCAGAGACATTTCTTCTTCACTCATCAATAAAGAAACGAGACGTTCCACGTCTTCCTCAGTTTCAAGGTGGGTAAAATCCTGCTCGGAAACTTTTTCAAGAGAGGGAATGACATACTCCGCTTTTCTCAAACTGGCCAGATCCTCACCCGTGAGAATTTGTCCCATTTTAAGAGAGGAATTGGCCGGGTCTATGACCACGTTGGATTCGTAGTAGAGAACCCTGTCAAGGTCTTTGAGACTCATATCAAGAATCATCCCTATGCGGCTTGGAGTGCTGCGCAGGAACCAGATATGAACAACCGGTGAGGCAAGGTCTATATGAGCCATCCTTTCCCGTCTTAACTTTGAAGTTGTGACTTCCACGCCGCACTTTTCACAGACGATGCCCCTGTGTTTCAGTCTCTTGTATTTCCCGCAGGCACACTCGTAATCCTTGACCGGACCGAAGATTTTAGGGCAGAACAAGCCATTTTTTTCAGGTTTGAAGGTTCTGTAATTTATTGTCTCGGGTTTTTTAACTTCCCCGTGAGACCATGATTTTATGGCTTCGGGAGATGCTATTGATATCTGGACCCCGGAATAATCGTCCGCTTTGTTTGTTATCATATCTTCAAAATTCACTTTTTTGCCGCCTCCATTTTTAAAGCTCTGATGACGCCCGCAATTCCATTTCGCGGTCACTGTCTGAAGTTAGTTCAATCTGCAAACCGAGAGATTGAAGCTCTTTTCTTAAAACATTGAAAGATTCCGGAATACCCGGGTCAAGAGACATTTTGCCTTCAACTATTGAGGCAAACATCTTTGTTCTTCCTGCAACATCATCTGACTTAACCGTCAGGAATTCCTGAAGCGTATGAGCTGCTCCGTAGGCTTCAAGCGCCCAGACTTCCATTTCACCAAGCCTCTGTCCTCCGAAGTGAGCTTTTCCTCCGAGCGGCTGCTGTGTCACAAGAGAATACGGCCCTATTGAACGCGCGTGTATTTTCTCTTCAACAAGGTGATGAAGCTTCAGCATATACATAATTCCCACAGTTACTTTCTGGTCAAAAGGCTCGCCGGTGCGTCCGTCAAACAAAGTTGTTTTTCCGTCTCCCGGCAGGTCTGCAATTTTCATAAAACTTTTTATTTCCTCTTCCGTGGCGCCGTCAAAAACGGGAGAAGCAATGGGAATTCCCTCTTTAAGGGCTTTCACAAGATCATAAACCTGCTCATCTTTTATTGTGTCTATGAAAGACTTGTCACCATGAGTTTTTCCATAGAATTCTTTCAATTTGTCTTTAATGGCTCCGGGACTGTAATTTTTTTCTATATATTCATTGATTTGACTGCCGATTTTTTTGCTTGCCCATCCCAGATGTGTTTCAAGAACCTGGCCCACATTCATCCTTGAGGGAACCCCGAGAGGGTTAAGGACCATGTCAACCGGTGTTCCGTCAGCCATATAGGGCATATCTTCCTGAGGAAGAATTCTTGATACGACACCCTTGTTTCCATGGCGTCCCGCCATTTTGTCTCCCACCTGCAGATTCATTTTGACCGCGACATAAACCTTCACAGTTTTCAAAACACCGGGGGCAAGGTCGTCTTTCTGCTCAATTTTTTTAATTCTTTCCTCATGTTTCCGCTTTGCATCACTGATGTCTTTGATGCACAAATCCGCTTTTTCTTTGAGTGTTTCAGATAACGACTTAGGCTCAACTTTAATGTTTTGAATTTCTTCAAGGGTGAGCCGCTTCAGAGCTTCAATTTTAAAAGAGTCTCCTTTTGAAATAAGGTTTTCTCCTTCTCTGGTAATATTTGAAGACGCTTTTTTATCTTTTAACAGAGAGCATATTTCTTTGTCGGCACTCTCTCGTAAAATTGTCGTCTCCAGTTCCATTTCCTGTCTTATTTTTTTAATTTCTCTGACTTCAATCTCCTGAACTCTGGAGCTTTTTTCCGAAACTGCGCGAGAGGTCAGAACTTTGACATCTATAACCGTGCCGGCAATTGAGGAATGACTTCTCAGAGAAGTGTCTTTGACTTCTCTTGCTTTGTCTCCAAATATCGCACGCAGAAGTTTTTCTTCCTGAGACAGACGCGTCTCGCCCTTGGGCGATATTTTCCCCACAAGGATATCTCCCATGTTCACGGTGGCTCCAACCCTTATTATTCCGCTCTCATCAAGATTTTTTATCGCATCTTCACCGATATTGGTAATGTCCCGGGTTATTTCCTCTTTGCCCAGCTTTGTTTCCCTGGCCTGACATTCAAATTCGTCTACGTGAATTGAGGTGAAAACATCATCTTTGACTATTCTTTCACTTATGAGAATTGCATCCTCAAAGTTGTATCCCCCCCAGGGCATAAAGGCCACCATCACATTCTGACCCAGGGCAAGCTCACCGTTTTTGGTGGAAGGGCCGTCCGCAATAATCTGTCCCTTTGAAACTTTCTGTCCCTTTGAAACTATCGGAGTCTGATTCCAGCAGGTTCCCTGGTTGGATTTGCAGAATTTGACCATTTTGTATGTCTCAATTCCGGACACTGAAGAGTTTGCGGACTTGCCCGGTTTGCTGTTTTTCACCATTATGACTTCCGAGTCGGCATGGATTACCTCGCCGTCCTCCCGGGCCACGAGAGCAACGCCCGAGTCTTTGGCAACAGATGATTCAAGCCCCGTTCCCACAATCGGTGAAACGGCTCTTATCAGGGGAGTCGCCTGCCTCTGCATGTTTGAACCCATAAGAGCTCTGTTAGCGTCATCATGTTCAAGAAAAGGTATTAAAGAAGCGGAGATTGAAACAAGCTGGGAGGGAGAAACATCCATATGAGTAACTTTATCTTTCTCCACCATTTTAATCTCGCCTTCGGAACGGGAAGAGACAAAGTCAAGAATAAAACGCCCGTCCTCATCAAGCGGCGCATTTGCCTGCGCAATCACTATGTTTTTCTCTTCCTCTTCCAGTGCGCTCATTTTGACCGTCTTGTCTGTAACAACACCATTCTCAACAACACGGTAGGGAGCCCTTATGAATCCTAAGTCATCAATTTCAGCATATGTGCTTATGCTTGATATGAGACCAATATTGGGCCCTTCCGGAGTTTCCACCGGACAGATTCGGCCGTAATGAGATGAGTGGACATCTCTGACGGCAAACCCCGCTCTTTCCCGTGTCAGCCCTTTCGGGCCCAAAGCGCTGAGACGTCTCTTGTGGGTTATTTCCGAAAGCGGGTTGGTTTGATCCATAAACTGTGAAAGCTGACCCGTTTTGAAAAAGTCTTTTACGATTGTGTCCACAACTTTCGGGACGACAATTTCTCTGGGCATTTTATTCTCAATACTCTGGTAACCAATCCTTTCTTTAACCGACCGCGCAAAACGTTCAAGACCGCTGTAGAAGGTTTCTTCTATCAACTCTCCGACAGTTTTCACTCTCCGGTTGCCCAGATGGTCAATATCATCCACCTGTCTGCGCCCGCCCTTCAGTTCAAGGAGGTATTTCAATGTTTGAATTATGTCTTCCCTGGTCAGAGTGAGTATTGTTTCGTCAACATTGTGTTTGAGTTTGTAGTTGAGTTTTTTCCTGCCGACCTGAGAAAGTCTGTATTTGGATGGATTGAAGAACATATCGGAGAAAAATGTTCGCGCAATCTCTTTACTCGGAGGATCTGTCGGCCGGAATTTTCTGTATATTTCAGCAATGGCACCGTCGCAAAAGACTTCAACTTCGGCCCCTATTGCGGAAAATGCGTCTCTAATCCCGCTGACTTCGGAAAGATGCAGGTTTTCAAAGGAGACCTCTTCGTTTTTGATAATATCAACATAACCGGGGGACTTCTTCAGTTCCTTTGAAAATTCATTTTTCCCGGCGCCCGCACGTTTCACATTCAAAGCGAATGTTCCGTTGATTGAGTTCCCGTAAATTCTTTTTTCTTCAAGAAGAGTGTCCGCAATTGAAAAAGGCACCGAAATATCGTCCATATAGTAAAAGGAAATTTTTTCAATTGAATTTTCCTTTAAAGATTTAATTGTCTCTTCGGTTATTTTTTCTCCCAGGCGCGCTATGACCTCCCCGTTTTTATTTATGATGTTTTCAGCGCATATTTTTTCAAACAAGTCGGATTCACTTTCCAGCGGAATGGAATCTATATTCAGACTTTTCAGTTTTTCAACTGTTCTTGCCGTGAATTTTCTTCCTTTTTTAACGACTACTTCATCTCCCTTTTTGATATCCGCAAAGCTTTTCTGATGAATAATCGTTTCAGGGTTTATTTTTTTTAAGAGACCGCCTTGATTGTCAAACCTGACAGTTTCCATGCTGTAGAAATGATCAAGAATTTCTCTTTCCGTATATCCGAGAGCTTTGAGAAAAAGGGTGACAAGAAATCTTTTCCTACGGTCAATACGGACATTTAGAAAGCTTTTTGAGTCAAAGTCAAAATCAAGCCACCTGCCGTCTTGGGGAATCACTCTTGCCACGAAAGACTCTCTTCCGGAGGCCTGAGACTGGTCTCCGAGTTTGGGGCCGTCAAAAAGCACTCCCGGAGAGCGGTGTATTTGATTTACAATAACTCTTTCGGCGCCGCCTATTATGAATGAACCGTTTGCGGTCATTTTAGGAATTTCACCGAAATAAACATCCTGCTCCGTTACGTCGCGAATCCCGTCTCCGTCTTCTTCCCAGACAATCAGACGCAGGGTGACGTAAAGCGAAACCGTATGGTCATAATTTTTGAGCTTGCACTCCATTTCATCAAATTTGGGATTCAGGTCATAAATTTCGTGCCCGTTTTTATCTTTCAAACCCTTGCCGTCTTCGCCTACAACTCTCTGACCCAGACTGTAGTGAACAAAGTCAAGAGAAGTTCTCTCAGCATAATTTTCTATGGGGAAAACAGCCTTGAAAACGGCTTGCAGTCCGTGATTTTTTCTCCGTGCCCTGTCTTCCGGAGCAACATCCTCCTGGAGGAATTTTTTATAAGATTCCGTCTGGACATTCAGAAGGTTTGGAATTTCTTGAATAGCCGGTATTTTTGAAAAAGTTCTTCTTAAATTTATCCCATCAAAATTTTTAGAATTCAATATAATAAAATCCTCCTTCCACTGTTCCCCATCGGGTAGCGGGAGACGAAAACATGTTAAAAAAGCAGAATCCAGTCATTATGCAAGACGGCTTAAGAGGGTCAGCCCACTTCCACAGTTGCACCGGCTTTTTCAAATTTTTTCTTCAGCTCTTCCGCTTCCTCTTTTTTCAAACCGTCTTTTATAAGTTTGGGAGCACTTTCAACAAGATCTTTTGATTCTTTAAGCCCGAGAGAGGTAACTTCTCTTACGGCTTTGATAACTTGAATCTTATTTGCTCCAACGTCTTTTAGAGTAAGGTTAAATTCGGTCTTCTCCGCACCGGCGGAGTCTTCGCCCCCCTGGGCGCCAGCCACCGGAGCCGCCATTGCGACCTGAGGAGCCGCTTTAACATCAAACTTTTCCTCTATTTCCTTGATAAGCTCAGAGATTTCCATCATACTGGCCTTTTCAAGGTAGTTGATCACCTCTTCTTTTGTTACATCAGGCATGGTTTTTCCTCCTTAATTTGTTTTCCCGAAAATGTTTTCGTAGCATTTCTTAAGACTGTTTCGTGTTTCTATTCTCCGGCCTCCGCCTCAGATGTTTCTCCGGATTTTTTCTGCTTCAACGCTTCAAGCGCGTAGACAAACTTGGAGCGTATTTGGTCCAATGTTCCAACAAAGTTTGAGACGGGGGCGGCAAGAGCCGAAGCGAACATTGATATAAGAACCTGCCTTGAAGGCAGCTTTGATATCTGCTCAATTTCCTCAACCCCGCAAACTTTCCCGTCTACAAGACCGCCTTTGACAACAAGTTTCTCAAATTCTTTGCGTGCCTCTGCAAAAACTTTCGCCGTAGCCGGAAATTCCGGCCCGCAAATTGCAATTGCAGTGGGACCGCGGAAAAGATCTTTGATTCTTTCAACCTCGGTGCCTTCACAGGCTTTGAGAAGAAACTTGTTCTTAACAACACGCAGCTCGGCATCGGTTTGTTTCACCCGGCACCTGACAGACTGCATGGTCTTCACATCAAGCCCCCTGTATTCCACCACAAGAACCGAGGTGGGATTCTTGAAAACATTTGTGAGCTCGTCTATGATCTTCTTTTTGTCTTCTCTGCTTTGCATCTATGCCGCACTCTCAAAAACTTTTATTTCTTCTTTAACACTTGCCAGAACAACATTGATTGACGGCCCCATCGTATTTGATATGCTCACTTTTTTGAAAAAATCGCCTTTTGAAGACGATGGCTTCATCTTCTGAAGAGAACAAAGGATAAAAAGCATATTTTCTTTCAGATGAGAAGTTTTGAATGAACTTTTTCCCACGGGAGCGTGGACAACACCGCTCTTATCGTTTCTTATCTCTATTCTACCACCCTTTGACTGTTTTACCATATTTGCAACATCGTTTGTAACCGTGCCCATACTGGGAGCGGGCATCAGCCCTCTGGGGCCGAGAAATCTGCCGAGTTTTCCGACCTCCGCCATAACATCCGGCGTTGCAATTGCAACATCAAAACCAAGCCAGTTTTCGGTCTCTATTTTTTTCACAAATTCTTCCAACCCAGCATAGTCGGCGCCCGCCTCTTTTGCTTCGGCCACTTTTTCATCTTTGGCAAAAACCAGCACAGTCAGAGTTTTGCCCGTGCCGTGGGGTAAAACAAGTGAATTTCTTATCTGCTGATCCGCATGTTTTGGGTCTATCCCAAGCTTGACGGCTATGTCAACTGACTCATCAAACTTTGCGGAACGTGTCTTCGGGATAAGACTTACGGACTCTTCCAGGCTGTAAAAGTTTCTCCTCTCAAACCTGTCGCATAATTCTTTATATCTTCTGCCTCTTTTTGTCATTTCAATTCTGCTCCACATCAATTCCGATGCTTTTTGCGCTTCCTATAATAATATTTCTGGCGGCTGATATATCATCGGTATTTAAGTCTCCAATCTTTTTCTCAGCTATTTCATCAATCTGACTCATTGTTAATTTCCCGACCTTCACTCTTGGAACATTGGATGATCCCTTCTCTATTTTTGCAGCTTGCTTGAGCAAATAAGAAACCGGAGGAGCTTTGATTTCAAGTGAAAAAGACTTGTCTTTGTAAACCGTGATAATAACCGGAAGCAACCCTTCTTTTCCGGCTGTCTCCGCATTAAAAGCCTTGCAGAACTCCATTATATTTATTCCCTTCTGACCTAGAGCGGGACTGATCTGTGGAGACGGGGAGGCTTTCCCCGCCGGAACAAGCAATTTTAAGTAACCGTCTGTCTGTTTCATTTTACATTTGCTCCACTTGGTTGAAATCCAGTTCTATGGGTGTTGATCTGCCGAATATGCTTACCAGAACAAGAACTTTTCCCTTCTCAGCGTCAATCTGACGAATGACACCGGAAAGGTTTGCAAACGGGCCTTCAACAACTTTCACCTTTTCCCCCTGGTCAAAAGATATTTTGAGTTTGGGCTTAAGGGTGCCCTGCTGAATCCGGGTTTTGAGTTTCAAAATCTCTTCCTCGTCAATGGAGAAAACCGATGACGGGTCTATTTTCCCGGATTTCATCTCCTCACCGATAAAACCGTTCACCCTTGGTATGTCATTTATGAAATGCCAGGTCTGTTCTTTCATTTCCATATTTACAAGCACATAACCCGGAAAAAACATCTTCTCCGAAGTTTTTTTCTTTCCGTCCTTCTTTGATTCAACCAAAGTCTCGGTTGGAATCAAAACTTCGCCCACCGGAACTTTTTCCCTGGAAGCGCGCACTTTGTCTTCTATGAAAGATTTCACTTTCTTTTCATATCCGGTGCTGACCTGGACCGCATACCATTTTTTTTTGTCTGATTCCATTTTATTTTTTTCAAATTATATCAATATCAAACCGATAAGGGATGAAAACAAGTAGTCGGCAATCGCAAGCACCACAGTGAACAAAATTGACACAAAAAGAACCACTATCGTTGCCTTTACCGTGCTGTCGCGACCGGGCCATGATATTTTCCAAAACTCAATCTCGACCTCTTTCAAGTATTTAACAGCTTTTTTCAAATACTGCTGCAATCTTTCCTCCGGAAACAGGCAGTCAAAAAAACAGGGCAGGAGGGAATCGAACCCCCAACCTGCGGTTTTGGAGACCGCTGCTCTCCCGATTGAGCTACTGCCCTTAAACACCCCATCCGGTAGCTACTCAATAATTCCGGTAACGACGCCGGCTCCCACGGTTCTGCCCCCTTCCCTGATTGCAAAACGGAGCTGCTCTTCCATCGCCACCGGAGCTATCAGCTCCACTTCCATATTCACATTATCGCCCGGCATCACCATCTCCACACCATCGGGCAGCTTCACAGAACCCGTCACATCCGTAGTCCGCAAATAAAACTGAGGACGATACCCGGGGAAAAAAGGAGTGTGACGACCACCCTCCTCCTTCTTCAACACATACACCTCCGCAGAAAACTTCTTGTGAGGCGTAATGCTCCCCACCGCAGACAAAACCTGACCACGCTCAACAGAATCCTTCTCTATCCCACGCAGCAGCACACCCACATTGTCCCCCGCAACCGCATCATCCAGTATCTTCCTGAACATCTCAAGACTCGTCGCAACCGTCTTCACCGTCTCACTAAACCCCACTATCTCAACCTCATCACCAGCCTCTATCCTGCCGCGCTCAACCCTGCCCGTAACAACCGTGCCGCGACCCGATATCGTAAACACATCCTCCACAGCCATAATAAAAGGCTTGTCAACCTCGCGCACAGGCTCAGGCACATATCCGTCCACCGCAGACATCAACTCCCGTATCTGACCCGCAGCATCTCCGTCTCCCTCAAGAGCCTTCAAAGCGCTCACCTTCATTATCGGTATATCATCGCCCGGAAACTTATACTCGTTCAACAACTCCCGTATCTCAAGCTCAACCAAATCCAAAAGCTCAGGATCATCCAGCATGTCCACCTTGTTCAACGCAACCACTATTGAAGGAACTCCAACCTGACGCGCAAGCAAGATGTGCTCCCGCGTCTGTGGCATGGGACCGTCAGGAGCGCTCACAACCAGTATCGCACCGTCCATCTGCGCCGCCCCCGTTATCATGTTCTTCACATAATCCGCATGACCGGGACAGTCAACATGAGCATAATGACGCCCCTCAGTCTCATACTCAACATGAGATATGTTTATCGTTATCCCCCTGTCCTTCTCCTCAGGAGACTTGTCTATGTCCCCAAACTCCACAAACTCCGCCATGTCCAAAACCTTCGTTATCGCAGCCGTAAGCGTAGTCTTGCCGTGATCAACATGACCAATAGTCCCTATGTTCAAATGAGGCTTGCCCCTCTCAAACTTCGCCTTAGACATATCTCAAACACCTCCTGAAAAAAGAAAAATTAAAGCCCACGAGCGGACTTGAACCGCCGACCTCATCCTTACCAAGGATGTGCTCTACCGTCTGAGCTACATGGGCAGTATCAGTTCCGAGCGGGAGACGGGACTCGAACCCGCGACCCTCAGCTTGGAAGGCTGATGCTCTAGCCAACTGAGCTACTCCCGCAGACTGGCCGGACTTGTGTTCATGGGGAGGGTAGGATTCGAACCCACGTAGGCTTACGCCGGCAGATTTACAGTCTGCTGCTTTTGACCACTCAGCCACCTCCCCCTCTTCTTGAAAAAAAACAACAGACATAATCCAATTTCATCCCGACTTTTTACAGCTGGCGAAGGGATTCGAACCCCCGACCTGCTGATTACAAATCAGCTGCTCTGCCAACTGAGCTACGCCAGCGGTAAAACAAACATTTACAATACCGACAAAGTGCCCCATTATATACGAAAGAAAAACAGTGTCAAACAGAAAGCGTTAAACAAAAGAAGCCGTTATTGAGGCTTCCGAAATTTTTTCTCCCCCGCCGAGTTCGGCCAGAGCTTTGAAAACCATTACTCTGCTGCGCTTTCTCGTCAGGCTTACAGAAAGAGTCAAAAGCGTCCCGGGGAGGACGGGCTTTCTAAACCGGCACTTGTCAAGCCCCATAAGGTATGCGTTGGAAAACCCGCTTTTTTTTATCTCATCCTCAAATGACGCCCCGATAAGAACGCCGCCCGCTTGCGCCAGCGCTTCGGTGATGACAACTCCCGGCACAACCGGGTTTCCGGGGAAATGACCGCGGAAGAAAAATTCTTCGGGCTCAAAAGTTTTTTCCGCTTTTAACCGTTCGCCTTTTTCAAATTCGGTTACACGGTCAAGAAACAGGAAAGGTTCTCTGTGCGGAATAAACTTTTTTATCTGTTCTTTATCAAATATCACCTTTTCAGTATTTCTGGTCGTATAAACTGATTATCTTTTCCGTAACATCAACATTTTGAGATATAAAAATGACTCCCGCATTGGTGTTGGCAAGTATGAGTGAGTAGCCTTCAGACTTTCCGAATTCATTCACAACACTCTGTATTTGTGAAAAAATTTCCCTTTTCATTTCTTCCTGTTTTCTTGTCAAGTCATCTGAAAAATCTTCTTTTGCGCGCAAGAGATCTTTCTTTTTCTGTTCAAGCGCCCTGCTTTTTTCACTCAGGGTCTCTTCGTTCATGATGGAGAGACTCTTGGCAAAATCGTTTTCCAGATTTTCATACTGGAGGCTCTTTTCATCAAGAATTTTCTGTTTGTTTTTAAATTCTTTTTCAAGAGATTCTCTGGCTCTTTTACCGGCTTTTGAGTTGATAAGAACGCGCTGGATGTCAACAATTGCTATGCGCTCCGCCGTGTTCTCCTGCGCTCCAACCTTCACGCAAAAGGGAATTGCGAGAGCAGTCAGCAGAAAAGTTGCCAGTGTAAAACTTAAAAAATAAAAACGAGAAAATCTCTTGGTCATTTTTCTCCTCCTTAAAAAGTCTAAAATGATGCGCCTATTGAGAAGTTTACCTGACTTTTGTCCTCAAAGGGACGTCTGTCAACAGGGTATCCGATTTCAATTTTAATCAAACCCAAAGGAGAACGCCACCAAAATCCGTAACCAAAATCTTTACGCAAATCACCGGGGTCTACTGAAAACGAGAATCCCTGTTCCGGGTCAAAAACATTTCCTATATCGTAGAACAAAATTCCGAACAAACCAATGGATTCAATAAGGGGAATCACAAAATCGGCTTTGCCGTATATTCTCTCGGTTCCGCCCAGAGCCGAGTTTGTTCCTCCAACCGCTATTTCTCTGTATTCATAACCGCGAAGATCGTAGGATCCACCGAGAAAAAGCCTTTCGTCAACGGCATGGGCATTGCTCTGCCCACCCCGCAGCCAGACCCTGTCATATCCCATTTTCAGGGACAGAAAAGAGCCCTTAAAGACCGGAATCCAAGTATTGGTTTCAAAAGCCAGTTTGCTTAAATCCGTATCTCCTCCAAATGGTCCCGTATACTCATAAACAAGAATTGTTCTGTAACCGCTTCTGGGAAAGAGAAAATTATCGCGGCTGTCCCAGCTGATTTCCGCTCCCACGGCGCTGAGTAGTCCGCTGGAAGAACGAATATTTGCCGCTATTGCGGCGGGTGAAGGGTTTGTTATTTTCAGGTCTTCCCATCTGTAGTAAATACGTCCCCAGAGTTGACTGTAAAGGCTTCTTCCAACCCCTACGGTGAATCCTATTGAGTCCGTATCGTAATCGGTATAGTCTCTTTCCACCCGTGAGACGGAAGCATCAAAAGTCCAGTCCGTGTCAAGAAAATTTCCGTCTCTGTATCTGAGCGCATATGTGTCCGTTATGTCACCGAAATTGGCCGTCGCTTCAAGAGAGTTTCCGTAACCGAAAAGATTTCCTTCCCTGATTGAACCGAAAAATATGAAATCCTCAACGGAACTCACTCCCGCCCCGAGATTGAACTGAGCGGTTGAAGTTTCCGTTACGGCAACCGTAACATCCAATTCGTTCGGGTTTTCCCTTGACCGTTCGGTTGTAACCTGTATGGAGCCGGAGTCAAAAAATCCGCTTCTTCCCACAAGAGGTTTGATCAGGGCCAGGCTGTCAGATTCGTAAATATCCCCTTCAGCAATGGGAATCTGTCTCCTGATAAACTTGTCCACCGTTTTGTCATTGCCGACAATGGTGATTCTGTTGATGCGGAAAAGCTCTCCTTTTTCAACCCTCAGAGTGACCGCCACTCCTGGTTTACCGCCGGGTATTGACTGCTTGACCACCACCGGATCAACGTTTACATCTGCATAGCCTTTGTTTGAATAGATGGAGGTTACAAAGTTTATATCTGATGAAAGCTTGCTGTTACCGTAGGGCTCACCCTTTTTCAAACTGATTTTGTAAAGAATTTCTTTCTCATTTACTTCGGGCGGAGGCTCTATTCCCTCAAGTGAAATTTCAGATACGAAATACTGCGGCCCCTCATCAATTTCAAATGTTATTTCATATGAGTTTGTCGGCTTGTCATATTTGAACTTCGGAGGTGAAACCTTCGCATCAAGGTAGCCTTCATCCAGATAGGCATACTTTATGCGTTCGGAGTCTTTTTCAATCTCTTCCCTGATAAACAGTCCTCTTGCACCGAGACTGTAGAACTTACGCGGACTACTGAAAATCCTTTTGGAAAGGCTCTTGGTTTTTATATTTATATTCCCTTTGATTTTCACCGAAGAGATGGTTTCCCGCTCTCCCTCGTCAACTTTGTATGCAACCCTTATCCGGCCGTCTTCTTCGGGTTCTATGTTGTAGGAAACCCGGGCGTTGCCGTAACCTTTGACCGCATAGAGTTCGGTGATTTTTTCAGCCTCGGCTTTTATTTCCGCCGTGCTGACTATCTGGTTTGCCTGAATCTCCAGAGCTTCATTGATTTTTTCATCTTTAAGGTTTTTGTTTCCGCTGAATGACAAATCCACAAGAACCGGATTTTCTTTGAGAGTATAAGTCAGTATCACACCTGACCCGGAAACCTCTTTTTCAACGGAAACATCATAAAAGTCGCCCGTTGAGTAGATTTTTTTTATGTCCTCGGCAATCAAAGATTCATCATATATTTCCCCGGCTTTTTGAGAAATAAGGAGCTCCACCGAATCGGTTCCGATTCTTCTGTTGCCCTCAATTCTGATTTCCGAAACCTGAACGCTCTGGGCATAAGAAAACGAATTCCCCGCTATGAAAAAAGCAATGGAAAGAAAGAGAAAAAACAGTTTTTTCCACGAATCCGGGCTACGCATCTACAATTCTCCCGTCAGAAATAAAAAGAGATCTGTCAAATCTTTCAGACAAAGCTCTGCTGTGAGTCGCCACAACAAGTGCGGTGTTGAATTTGTCTCTGGCTGAAAACATTACATCGGCCACAAGATTTGAAGTGTTGGGGTCAAGATTGCCGGTCGGTTCATCGGCAAGGACTATATCAGGCTCCATAACAAGAGCACGCGCTATGGAGACTCTCTGTTGCTGGCCTTCAGAAAGTTCGTCCGGAAAACTGCTAAATTTGTCTTCAAGACCCACACTGCACAGAAGATTCTCAGCCCTGGCACGGGATTGGGATTTGCTGATTCCGCAAATTAAACAAGGCAGAGTTACGTTTTCAAAAGCGGTAAAGCCGCTGAGCAAATTATGGGACTGAAAAACAAACCCCATTCTGCGCCTCATTCCAATGTCTCCCCCGGAAAAAAGGCATTTTTTGCCTTTGAAGAAAACTTCTCCCCGTGTCGGAGACTCTATAACACCCAGCATGTTGAGCAGAGTTGTTTTCCCCGAACCGGACTTGCCGCTTATTGAAACGCTTTCCCCCGCATTTATGACGAGGCTGACACCGCCAATAACCTTAAGAGTTTGGCCGCCCTGAATATACTCTTTGTCCAGATTTCTCACTTCAATTAGTGGTTTCATTGGGCTTTTAGCTTTGCCGCAAGATTGCCTCCGCGCAAGCAGTAAGCCGGATACAAAGAGGCAAAGAAACAAAATAACTGACCGGATGCTGCGACGACAAGGAAATATAAAGGCTCTATAATAACAGGGAATTTTGATATTCCATAAACCTCCGGATCAAAAGGTATCAGTGACGCTACGGTTTCATTGTTGGCAAGCAGCCAGCACACAGTGAAGGCGGCCGCCGTTCCAAAAACGATTCCCGCAAATCCGAGAAGAGAACCGACAATAAGAAATATGTTTCCAATCTGTTTTCTTGAGGCTCCGGCGACACGCAGAATCGCTATATCCCTGCTCTTTTCAATCATCATCAACAACAAAACACTCATAACGCTCAGCGAAGCCATCAAAACTATAAACCCAAGCAAAACGGTCAGACCGAGCTTCTCCAGCCTGAGCGCTGAAAACAGTTTGCTGTTGGCTTCCTGCCAGCTTTTTGCGACAAACGGGAACCCCAGGGCATCTTCCAGTTTCTGCGCGCTCAGTTCGGATTGAAAGGGCTCTTCAATCATTACTTCAAAAGAAGACGGACTTTTATTTCCGAAAAATTCAAGCGCGTTGTAGAGATTCATATATGAAAATGTTGAATCGTAGTGCGCCATCCCGTATTTAAATATCCCGGCAACCTCGAAAGACCCGTTTCTGGGCCTTTTTTTCAGGGCTTTCTCTTTATCAGGAAAGAGAAATGTGACGCTGTCGCCTTTTTCAACACCAAGCGCATCGGCAAGCGCGTATCCCAGAACTATGGGCGGAAGTCCTGAAGAAGTCCGCTCTGAAAGAACTGAAAAAACATCGGTCTTTCTTTCCGGTCTTTCACTCACAAACGGAAAATCTTTCATATAGACATCCGGGTCTATTCCCGTTGCGGTGGTTCCCTGAGATCCGTAGCCGGAGACAATCAGCCCCGTACCGTAGACCACGGGAAAAACACGCTCCACACCGGGAATCAGTTTGATTTGTTTTTCAACCTCGGAATGGTTTTCAATGTCTCCTTCGTAACTTGAAACAAGAACATGCGCTGAAGCGCTGAGAATTGATTTGCCAAGTTCCGTTTGAAACCCGCTCATAACTGCGAGAACAACATTAAGAGAGAACACACCGACCCCTATTCCAAGAACCGAAATCAGCGCCGTTGAAAATATCGCCCGAACCTTTCTTTGCGAAAGCAGATATCTGAACGCGACAAAAAGCTCAAACATTTAAGGTCTCATATGTGGGAAAAACAACACTTCCCTTATTGAAGTGGTACCGGCAAGCAGCATAACGAGGCGGTCTATGCCTATTCCGGCGCCGGCCGTCGGAGGCATTCCGTGTTCAAGAGCGACGAGAAAGTCTTCGTCAGTCTCATGAAATTCATCGTCGTTATTACTTTTCATCTCCGCCTGGGCATCAAATCTTTTTTTCTGTTCCCGGGGGTCGTTAAGCTCTGAAAAAGCGTTGGCTATCTCACAGCCGTTTATATACAGCTCAAACCTGTCCGCTATCTCGGGATTTGTATCCGAAGCCCGCGCAAGTGGGGAAACATCAAGCGGAAAGCCGAATACAAATGTGGGGTTTTTCAGTTTTGAAGCAAACACTTCCTCGAAAATTCCAGCAATGGCCTTTCCTCTGATATTGCCATGACTGACGCCGAGCGCATCGGCCTGCTTAAACAAAAAAGAGCTGTCGGAAAATAATTTTTCTCCGTATTTCTCTTTCAAAGACCCGTAAATACTCATTCTTTTCCAGGGAACGGTAAAATCCAGTTCGTTTCCGTCAAATTCATACTTTGCCGTTCCCCCGATTTTTAATGCCAGAGAAGACAGCATTTTCTCTATCAGTTCCATCATGTCTTCGTAGTCCGCATATCCCTGATAAAACTCAATCATGGTAAATTCGGGGTTGTGGCGGGTGGAAACCCCCTCGTTTCTGAAAACCCTGCCTATTTCATAAATTTTTTCAAAACCGCCGATGACAAGCCTTTTCAAATAAAGCTCAGGCGCTATTCTGAGAAAAAGTTCCATATCAAGAGCGTTATGGTGAGTTATAAAAGGACGAGCCGCCGCGCCGCCCGCAACTCCGTGAAGCACAGGAGTTTCAACTTCAAGAAAACCTCTCGTGTCAAGAAAATTTCTTATAAAGCTTATGCACTCGGAGCGAAGACGGAAAATTTTTCTGACATCGGGATTCACAATCAGGTCCAGATAGCGTTTCCTGAACCTTGTTTCCACCTGTTGGAGACCGTGCCATTTTTCCGGAAGCGGGCGCAATGTTTTTGTGAGCATCACAATTTTTTGCGCCTTGACGGTCAGTTCTCCGGTTTTTGTTCTGAAAAGAGTTCCCTCAACTCCGGCAAAATCACCGGAATCCAGATATGTGCCGACAATTTCAAAACTGTCTTCGGAAGTCTCTTTCCTGTTCACATAACACTGAATCTTTCCCGAAGAGTCGGCTATGTCAAAAAATGCGGCTCTACCGAAATTTCTTTTGGACAGCACCCTGCCTACGACTGAAAAACGAGGAAGTGATTCAATCTCATCGGCGGTTTTTTCTTCCGACTGCAACCGGACTCGGGCTATGGAAACCGACGGTTTGAAACTGTTTGAATACGGGTTTATGCCGCGTTTGCCGAGCTGCGAAGCTTTATCTTTTCTGAGAATATATTCGTCGTTTTCGTTTTTACCGGCATTGGATTGTCCACTGCTCATATTTATCTCCCGGAACTAATCAAGAACAAGAGCAAGAATATACTTCATAAAACGCCCTTAACAAGACCGAATCCACCGAAGCGGCGGACAAACAGAAAAGCAAAAAATCCCGAAAGCGCAACTATGGAAAGAACCAGATACATGCTGAAATATCCCACGGAGTGAGCCAGAGCGCCGGAGAGAAAAGTCCCCAACATCCCGCCGCTTGTAAAAGATGCGCTGCAAAGCGCAAACACCTTTGCTTTTGAGCGGTTTTCTGATTCCTCCATCGCAAGCAGATACAAAGAGGGATAGGTTAATCCGTGCGATATTCCGAAAAGAAATCCGGCCAGAGAAACAAGAGATACGGTTTGGGAGAAGGCCAGAATCACAACGGATACAAATGACAGAAAAAGAAAAGGCGGGCAGATTGAGTAAATTCCGTATTTGTCCGGAACCCACCCCAGAAAAATCCTGACAAACAGAACCGCCACGGTGAAAAAGACAAAAAACAGATAAAAGTTTTCTATGCCGGCCAGATGAGAAGAAAGCGAAACAAATGAAAACTGAGACAGGAAGACCCAGCCGGAAATAAAAAGCACACTCACGGCGAGCACAAGAGGTCTTGAAAAAGGCACTGAAAGACCGAAACCCCGACTTTTCTCGCCGCATTTTAATTCCCCGGGCTCTTTTTTCTCTCTGACAAACAAAGACACAAAAATCCCCGCAAAAGACATTGCTGATACAAAAACAAAAAGAGAAGAAAATCCCCCGTAGTCAACAACCATTTTCCCGATATACGGCGCGACCGCGTATCCGACAATGGTGAACATTCCGTATATTCCCATTGCCTGAACGCGCTGTCCCTCGGGGGTTATCTCAGTTACAATCGCCCCCGCGGATGTAAAAAAGAATGAAAAAGCGGCCCCGTGCAGAATTCTGAGCGCATAGATTTTCCAACTCATCGTTTGAAGAAAAATAAATCCCGCGCAGGAAACAAAAAGAATTAAAAATCCCAGAGAAACAAATATTTTCCGGCCGTATCTGTCTGCGAGAAATCCCGACAGCGGAGTAAAAAAAAGCATGCTCGCGCCGGAAATACCCATTATAAAACCTATTTCCGAAGGGTTGCCGCCAAGATTTTCTATTTGCAGAGGAAGAAGTAGAAATGAATGAAAAACAAAGAAAAAAAGCGCCGCGGCAAAAGTCAGAATAATAAAGTCAAATGTAAGAAAAAAAGACCTGATCGGGCTTGAAAAGCTCATCTGCTTTCCGTTTGCGGCCTTGAAAACCTTATCCGCCCAGCAACAATGGTGTGTTTAACGGCGCCTTTGACCGTCCGACCTGCAAACGGGGAATTTCTGCTTTTTGAACGGAAAAAACCGGGGTCCACAGTGTATTCTTCGTTCGGGTCAAAGATAACAATGTCGGCGGCGGCTCCGGTTTGAAGGGTTCCCCCTCCGGTTTTCAGTATTGAAGCCGGAACCGTTGACAGTTTTGACACCATCTCATCAAGCGTCAGAACTTTTTCGTCAACAAGGCGCAGGGAAAGCGGCAGAGCCGTTTCAAGGCCCACCATTCCAAAGGGCGCTTTGTCAAACTCAACATTTTTTTCATCCGGTGAATGAGGGGCATGATCGGTCGCTATGGCATCTATTGTTCCGTCTGCAAGGCCTTCCTTAACCGCTTCAATATCTTTTTCGGAACGAAGCGGAGGATTCACTTTCGCGTTTGTGTTATAACCCTCAACCTCTTTGTCTGAAATCGTAAAGTGGTGGGGTGTCGCTTCCGCGGTTACCTTTATGCCTTTGCTCTTTGCCTCTCTTATGGCTGAAACCGAACCGGCGGTGGAAACATGAGCTATGTGCAGAGGCGTGCCGGTCAGTCTGCATAAAATAACATCTCTTGTTATGCATATCTCCTCTGACTCCGAGGGAATGCCTTTAAGTCCCATCATGTTTGAAATGTGTCCTTCATTCATAACGCCGCCGTCTGAAAGAGAAAGATCTTCACTGTGTGAAATCACCGGTATGCCGAACGGTTTTACATATTCCATGGCGCGCCTCATCATTCCTGAGTCCGTCACCGGCATTCCGTCATCTGAAATTGCCACACAGCCGGACTCACACATCTCACCGATGTTTGCCATTGACTTGCCCTCTTCATTTTTTGTAATGGCGCCTATGGGAAAAACTCTCGCGGCGCCCCCGGTCCGGGCTTTCATCAGTATATATTCGGTAACCGCGGCATTGTCATTTACGGGATTTGTATTGGGCATGCATGCAACCGCCGTAAAACCCCCG
Organism: Thermodesulfobacteriota bacterium; assembly: GCA_965198945.1. Classification (GTDB taxonomy): domain Bacteria; phylum Desulfobacterota_D; class UBA1144; order Nemesobacterales; family Mycalebacteriaceae; genus Mycalebacterium. Next base: position 186,777 of record CBDAQI010000013.1, read on the forward strand.
GCGACCGCGCTTTTTGTCCCGGTTTCTATGGTTTCCTTATTCTCAAATCCTGGCTCACGCAGATGGACATGCATGTCAACAAAACCGGGAGCCACAATCATCCCGCGCGCATCTATCACTTTTACCCCCGGAATTTTTTCAGCGCCCGGCGGAGTTTTTTTTATTACTCCTTTCTCAACAAATAAAGCGCCCTTGGCATTCCTGCCCGCCGAAGGGTCAATAATCACTCCGCCTTTGATAAGAATTTTCATTGTTGCCGACCGCCTTTTCCTGAACAGAGAAGATAAAGTATCGCCATTCTGACAGAAACTCCGTTTGCCACCTGATCAAGCACCGCAGACCCCTTTCCGTAGGCGACTCCCGATGTCATTTCAACCCCCCTGTTGAGAGGGCCCGGATGCATGACCGTAAGCCCCGGAGGCGCAAGTTTCACCCGTTCTCCGGTGAGACCGAAAAAATTAAAATATTCTCTCAATGAAGGGAAATAACGGTTGCTGTCTCTTTCCGTTTGAACCCTTAGCATTATAACCACATCCGTGCCCGGCAGCGCGTCTTCAATTGAGTTATAAATGTCAACCCCCAGATTAGAAAAACCGGCGGGCGCCATGGAACCCGGCCCGGCAATTGCAACGGAAGCCCCCATTTTCAAAAAAGCATATATGTCCGATCTTGCCACTCTGCTGTTGAGGATGTCGCCGACTATCAAAATCCTGAGTCCTTGGATGCGTCCCCTGGCCTGTTTGACGGTCATAAGGTCTACAAGGGCCTGGCTCGGATGTTCATTTGAGCCGTCTCCGGCATTAATTATTGACACGCCCGTCTGCCGTGCGAGAAAATCCGGAGCGCCTGACATCGGGTGTCTTATTATTATCGCTTCCGCTCCGAGAGCTTCAAGAGTTTTTGCCGTGTCAAGAAGATTCTCACCTTTTACAACGCTGCTTTGAGAAACGGTAAAATTGAGAACATCGGAACTCAGACGTTTTTCGGCGATTTCAAAAGACGCCTTTGTTCTGGTGCTGGGTTCAAAAAACAGATTTGCTATCGTAATTCCCTTGAGAGCCGGAACTTTTTTGATTTTTCTTTGAGTCGCCTCCTTCATTGAAGAAGCCGTTTGCAGGATCAGGTCTATCTCTTCTGCGAAAAGATCAGAAATTCCCGTTAAATCTTTTCTTTGAAGCCCGTTCATGTTCCGGTGATGAAAACCCCCTGCTTTTCTGCGTTTTGATTGTCAAGGGAAACGACAATTTTTTGATTTTGATCCGCGCTGACCTTAACCGCGCAATAGTCCGGCTGTATTGGAAACTCTCTGCCTCTCCTGTCGGCTACAACCGCAAGTTTGATGCTGTCAGGCCTGCCGTAGTCAGTTAAAGATTCCATCGCCGCACGCACGGTTCTGCCGGTGGATATAACATCATCCACCAAAAGCACATCAAGACCGTCAACACTGAAGGGCATTTCAGTTTCCCCCGCTTTCGGAAGTTTGTTCGCACTCCAGATATCGTCTCTGTAAAGAGTTATGTCAAGAACCCCGACAGGAAAAGAGCATTTTTTTCTTTCGGACAAAAAAGCCGCCACGCGCTGCGCAATCACCTCGCCCATTGTTTTTATACCCACGATGCAAATTCCCTTTTCTCTGCCCGGATCAATAGCGTTTTCAACTCCGCGCGCAATCCGCATTATGGAATCATCCAGAGCGTTTGCGTCCATAACCGTTTTCAAAACCTTTCCGCCACGCACAAACATTATTCAACCTGCGAAAAAATCCTTTTCCACCTTATTTGAGGGATTAGAGAATTTTTAAAATTCCATGACCAGTGTATGAGAACGGCCTTTCCCACAACATCTTTATAGGGAATTGCGCCCCATGAACGGCTGTCCTGACTGTTGTCACGGTTGTCTCCCATGAGAAAAACATGCCCCTCGGGCACTACAAAACGCGAGGCGCGTCCCTTGTATGTTGAATAGAGTCCGCGCTGATAAACCACGTTTACTTTCCTGTCTCCAAAATTTTGAACATATGTGTCAAACCCGCTTTTTTCATTGGGGCCGGCATATGACTGCTCAATTTCAAAACCGTTTACAAAAACCGATCTTCCCCTTATTTGAACAACATCATTTCCCGTTGCCACAACTCGTTTTATAAAATAAGTCTTCTTGTTTTTGCCGTAGCTGACGGGTTTTTTGAAAACCACGACATCACCCTTTTCAATGGGACCGCCCTTGAAAATTTTCCGGTCGAAAAAAGGGAATCTGATTCCGTAGGCGAACTTCTCAACAATTATATAGTCTCCGACCAGAAGCGTGGGCACCATTGACGAAGAGGGGATTTTGAAGGGCTGTACTATGAAAGCCCTCACAAAAAGCGCAAGAAAAAGCGCAAGAAGCACTGATTCTATATTTTGTCTGATGAACGATTTGGAGGCGTTTCCGCCTCTGCCTGAAAAAAAGCCAAACATTGAATAAAACGCTTTATAAATCCGGGTTCATTATAGACACGGAGGAAAAACTATTCAAACACCCTTCCGCATCTTTCCACTGAAACAACGCCTTCAAGTATTGAAAGAGAATCAATAATTTTTTCCAACTGACATATATCCCGGACTTTCAAAAGAAAATTGTATTTTCTGCCTTCTTCAAACCTCTTTGTTTCTTTCGTCAGCACTTCCGTGCACTGGGAATCCACTATCTCATTCACCGAGGAAAGAACTTCATCCCTGTCCGTGCAGGTCACGGAAATACCCGTTGTGGCCTCTCCTTTGAAATCTTTTCTCCATTGCACCGGAACAACTGTTTCCGCATTCATATCATTGTCGCGCATATCACAACTTGCCGAATGAACAACAACGCCGCTTCCTCTGGTTATATAGCCCTCTATCCGTTCACCCGGAACCGGCAGACAACAGCCTGAAAACCTTGTCATTGAAGCTTCGCTGTCTGCAACTATCATTTTTCTGCTCTCCGGGTCTGCGACCTTGCCCAGGATTTTTTCTATTCTGATCATTTTTTCAGGAGTAATTGCCGAATCCGGATCAATAATTTTCTGCAAGTCCGTTACGGACGCGCCGCCGAAACCGACCATGCGGAAAAAATCTTCGGGACTGGAAAACCCCAGTTTTTTAAGAGGTTTGAGAATTTCTCCGGACTCTATCATTGAGTTCAGGTTTCTGCCCGTTGAAGCAAGCCGCCTTTCGCAGATAGAGCGTCCTATATCCAGCGATTTTTCTCTTCGTGTTTTGGAAAATTCTTTTTTTATCCTGTTTTTCGCCTGCGGGGTAACAACCCATTTCAGCCAGTTTTCCGAAGGCCGCGTATTTTCCGAAACTTTTATCTCAACAAGATCGCCGGTTTTCAGGTGAGTGTTCAGCGGAACGGACTTTCTGTTGATAATGGCCTCACGGCAGCGGTTGCCTATGCTTGTGTGAATACGATAAGCAAAGTCCAGCGGTGTTGAGCCGACGGGAAGCTCAATCAGCTCGGCTTTCGGGGTGTAAACATATATGACGGTCGGCTCAAGCTCCGCTTTCAGAGAATGTATAAAGCCCGCGGGGTGAACGCCGTTTTCCGTTTCGGCAAGATCCCCTATTCTTGAAAACTTCTTTCTTATCTCGGCATCGGTTACCCCGCCCCCCTTGTAACCCCAGTGGGCGGCTATGCCTTTTTCAGCAAACTCGTGCATTTGCCGGGTTCTTATCTGGATTTCCATCTGCTCTCCGTCCGGTGATATTACGGTGGTATGGATGGATTGATATCCGTTGCTTTTTGGTAGAGAAATGTAGTCCTTAATCCTGCCCGGCACCGGATTCCACAAACGGTGAACCTCTCCCAAAGCCAGATAGCAGTCGCTTATGGACTCCGTTATTATACGAAAAGCGATTATGTCATAGAGTTCACTCAACTCAAGATTCTGCCATTTCATTTTTCCGTATATGCTGTAAAAGTTTTTCACCCTGCCGAAAACTTCGTTCCTTACCCCCGCATCAAGCAGGCTTTTTGAGATTTTTACCTTTGTCTCTTCTATTTTTCTCTTGCGTCTTTCCACTCCCTTTTGAAGTTTGTGCTCAATTTTTGCATATTCACGCGGATTGAGAAATTTGAAGGAAAGGTCTTCAAGTTCTGAAGCAAGCCATCCTATGCCCAGCCTGCGGGCAAGAGGGGCGTAGATTTCCAGGGTTTCTTTTGATATTTTCCTGCGTCTTTCGAGAGAGAGAACTTCAAGGGTTCTCATGTTATGAAGCCGGTCGGCAAGCTTTATGAGAACAACCCTGACATCCCTTGCCGTCGCAAGTATAAGTTTTCTGAAATTCTCAGCCTGTCTCTGTTCATCGCTTGAATAGGAAAGCTCCCCAACTTTTGTCGTCCCGTCCACAAGATGGGAAATTTCATCGCCGAACAACCGTTTGATGTCTTCCTGAGTGGCGAGAGTGTCTTCAATAGTGTCGTGCAGAAGCCCGGTTGCAACGGTATTATTGTCAAGCCCCATCTGCGCAAGTATGAGTGAAACTTCAAGAGGATGGCTCAGATACGGCTCCCCGGAAAACCTCTTTTGGCCGGCATGCACCTTGGCGGAATAAACATATGCTTTCTTTATAAGACTGATATCTGATTCCGAAAGGGAACCGCAACGCCCGGCTTCATCAATAATATCGTTAAGTCTTATCATTCAACTTCAGATTCAGTCAGAATATGCCGCTTTGATGCTTTCTATTCTTTCTTTACGGGTTCTAAACATCTTTATGGCGGACTCAATCTCTTTTTTTGCGTCATCAAGTTTGTCATTCACAATTACGTAGTCGTATTGGTGAATAAGGGAAAGCTCCTGTCTTAATGAATCAAGTCTTTTGTTTATGCTGCCCGTATTTTCGGTGTTTCTTTTTCTGAGCCTTTCCTTGAGCCTGGCAATGTCAGGCGGAGCGACAAATATCAAAACGGCTTCGGGAAATCTGTCTTTAATGCTCCCGGCGCCTTTGACATCCACATCCAGAATTACATCAGCCACTCCTCCCGCGGCCGAAGACGCCTTTTTTATCTCATTCCACGGGGTTCCGTAACGGTTTCCGTGAACAACCGCCCATTCGGCGAAATACCCTTCGTTTATAAGGCGGTCAAATGTCTCATCGTCAACAAAATCATAGTCATTGACATCGCCGTTATCTTCCGGTCTGTGCTCACGCGTTGTACAGGAAATGGAAAAATCCACCTCCGGCATCACACTTCTTATATGTTTCACAAGTGTTGTTTTGCCGCTCGCGGAGGGACCTGAAATTACAAATATCATTGCGGTGCAATTATATCAGAAGGCTTGGAAAAACTTAAAAAGAAGCGACATTCACGGCGTCAAGTTCAGAGACTGATGCAACAACTGTGTCAGCCCGCAAAAGCTCTTCGCGCGGATGTGAATTTGTCACCGCAACACATTTCATCCCCGCCGCCTTTGCGGCGGAGATCCCATGCGGGGAATCTTCTATTACAACACACTCCCATGCGCGGACTTGACTGCCGGACACCGGTATGGCATTCAATCCTTTCAGGGCGTGAATAAAAATTTCCGGGTTGGGTTTGCAGCTTTCACAGTCTTCAGCGCTTGCCACAAAGGAAAACAGACTGAGAAGATCTGCACGCAAAAGTGTTGATTCTATCTCTTTTCTGAGGGCTCCGGAAGCTATTGCAAGAGCAAAACCTGCCGCCGCAAGAGACTTTATAAAATCTTCAATACCCTCAAAAAAAGGGCAGCTTTCTATCAGTGAAGATGTCACAAGTGATTTTTGACGGGTCAGCTCCGCCACCGTACCGGCATCTGTGTCTTTGCCGTTTTCTCCCAGCAGAGCCTTGAAGAATGTCTTGTCATCAAGGGCGAGATATTTTGAAAAATAATCGCTTTCGGAAATCTCAATCCCGAGCGGGGAAAGGACATTCCTGAAAGCCTCCAGATGAACTTCTTCAGTATCGGCAATAACACCGTCAAAATCAAATATAACAACCCTTGCCATTGTTAATTTTCCAAAGCAGAATGGTAGGATAGCACACTAGACAAGAGGTTTTTATCAATGAGCTACTATGACCCCGAAGATTTGAAAAAATTTGGCGAAGTCGGCGGTTTCGCAAAGGACTTGATGGATAAATTTTTTGACTATTACAATGCGGCCACATCGGAGGAAGGATCTCTGACAAAACGCGAAAAAGCCCTGATTGCGCTCGCGGTGGCGCATTCAAAGCAGTGTCCTTACTGTATAGAAGCCTACACGAACAAATGTATTGAAAGCGGAGCGGGTCCCGAAGAAATGACCGAAGCCGTTCATGTAGCGGCCTCAATGGAGGCGGGAGTGAAACTGATACACGCTGTTCAGATGCGCAAAACTATGAAGAAAAACGGAGCTATCTGAAAACCTTACGGTGAAAAGCTCCGATGATGAAACAAAACAAAGCAGACAAAGACTTCGTCCGTTTTATAAAAAGATTGGGGATAAGCATAACCCCTCTTTCCGTTAAAACCCTTCAGGTAAACATAACAAAGCTCTGCAATCAGGCGTGTGTTCACTGCCATGTTGACGCATCTCCGAAACGCACTGAGCAAATGAGCCGGACAACGGTCAACCGCTGTCTGGAAATCCTTGCGGACAAAAAAATGGAAATTCTTGATATTACCGGCGGCGCCCCCGAACTGAATCCGCATTTTGATTATTTTGTTGAGAAGGCGGCCGGGCTCGGCAAACGGGTAATAGTCCGTCACAACCTCACCGTTACACTTGACGGCAATCCCGTGAACGGTGAAAGCAAGGAGTATCTGCCTGAATTTTTTGCCCGGCACGGAGTTGAAGTGGTTTCATCTCTGCCTCATTACGATGAGTATTTTACCGACAAGCAGAGAGGGAAAGGGGTTTTTGAAAAGAGTATTCGCGCCGCACTGCTGCTTAATGAACAGGGATACGGAAAAGAAAAAAGCGGGCTTGTATTGAATTTTGTCTACAATCCGCCCGGCGAATATCTTCCCTCAGATCAGGATGGTCTTGAAAAAACTTTTAAGGAAAAACTCAGAAGCAGGCACGGCATCAGCTTCAACAGCCTTTACTGTTTGACAAATATGCCCGTCAACAGGTTCCGGCAGTTTCTAATCAGAAAAAACAAATACGAATCCTACATGGAAAAACTTATCTCATCGTTCAATCCCGCCGCCGCAGAGAGAGTGATGTGCAGAAACATGATAAGCGTTGACCATAAAGGCGCTCTTTATGATTGTGATTTCAACCAAATGCTGAAAATGGGGGTTGTCCGCAAAGACGGAGAAAAAGCCACCGTATTCAACTCATCGGTTGAAGAAATAACGGGGCGCGGCATAAAGTTCGGAAGCCACTGTTTCGGCTGCACCGCGGGATGCGGAAGCAGCTGTGGCGGAGAAATTTCTTAATTTTTGATTCCGTCCCGCCACAACCGGTTCGGGCTGTGAAAATCCCTGAAAACTGATATTATTCAGCCCCGTATGGACACGGTCGCAGTTTTTCTTAAACACCCGACCCCCGGAAGGGTAAAGACCAGAATCGCAAAAGATATTGGAGCCGTGCGCGCCGCACGGATTTACTCCGCAATGGCTGAAGCCGTTGTTGAGACAATAGCCGGCCAGCATCCCTTCCACATATTTTATGACCCTCCGGAAAAGAAAAATGAAATTGCGCAATGGCTGGGATTTAGGGAAAATCTTATTGCTCAAAGAGGAAACAGCCTGGGTGAAAAAATATCAAACGCAATTGATGACTGTCTGGCCGGAGGGAGCCGCAAGGTCGTTGTAATAGGAACGGACTGCATTGAGTTGACATCCGCAATTGTTAAAGACTCGTTTAAAAAGCTTGATGAAGCGGACGCCGTAATCGGGCCGTGTGAAGACTGCGGGTATTATCTGATAGGATTAAAACAAAACCACACAAAAATTTTTGAAGGAATAGATTGGAGCACTGATAAAGTTATGCATCAAACTCTTGAAAAAATGGAAAAACTTTCTCTGAAAACAAGTTTGCTGGAACAACTGCGTGACATAGACTCCGTAGAAGACCTCAGCGAAGACATCATGAAAAAAATAAACTGAAAGAGCGGCAAGATGATTGAAACACCGCTTTCCCAACCCGCTTTCACCCTCGCCTTTCTTGCGGGTGTGGCATCTTTTCTTTCACCCTGCATTTTTCCGCTTATTCCGGGATATCTATCCGCCATTTCGGCAAAAAACTCCCGCAGCGTCATGCCTTCGGGCGGGGCTTCTCTGCTTTTTCCGACACTGTTTTTCGTTTCCGGATTTTCAATTGTTTTTTCACTTCTTGGAACATCGGCCTCTTTTTTCGGCTCTTTTCTGTCATCAAACAGAGAAATTCTTTCAACCGTTTCCGGATCTCTGATAATGATTCTCGGTCTCTTTACAATGGAAGTGGTGAAAATCCCTTTTCTTCAAAAAGAAACGGCGCGCATTCAGATAAAAAGCGGAAGATCCGTCTATGTGTTCCTTCTCGGATGCGCCTTTGCAATCGGATGGACACCTTGCATAGGGCCCATGCTTGCTTCAATACTGTCTTATGCGTCTTTTCAAGAACCGGGGAGAGGATTTTTCCTGCTGCTCGTATATTCCCTTGGAATTGGAATGCCGTTTATTCTCACGGGTCTTTTCTTTTCCAGATGGCGGACGCTTTCGCATGCCGTGCGGAATTATTATCCTTTTTACAAATATATCGTGGGTTCAATGATGGTGATTGTGGGCTTTTTAATGTCAGCCGACCTTTTGTTCTATCTGAACATATACGGACAGAGAGTGTTTGAACTGCTGGGAATAGATTTCTGGGAGAAAATCTGATTGTGTGGGGCGCCGGCGTGGAAGTGTTGACTAACCGCGTCTGTTTGCTTATATTTTCCTCTAACTTCCACATGCCCCGGAGGAGTTTTATATGCCTTGTTATGAATATGAATGTATTAAATGCGGAGACCGGTTTGAGTTTCTCCATCTTGGAAAAGACGATATTGCGAAATGCGAAAAGTGCGGAACCAAAAGGGTGAAAAAGCTGCCCTCTTCATTTGGTTTTGGATTCAAGGGCTTCGGAGCGCCCTCCGTATCACAGGGTGAACCGGCGGCTATGCCCGGAAAGGAACAGGAAAGCGCTCAGGGGGGATGCGGATGTTCGTCCGTTTCCTGTGGTTGCTCTTCTTAACAAAAAATTACGAGAGAAATTAAAATGGCAAAAGAAAAAGACTTAAAAAAATCCGCTCTGGAATATCACAGGAAAGAAAGAAAAGGAAAACTTGAAGTTCTTCCGACAAAACCGTGTGACACCCAGTGGGACTTGTCTCTCGCATACTCTCCCGGAGTTGCGGAGCCGTGCAGAGAGATAGAAAAAAATCCGGGCGCCGCATATGAATACACCAACAAAGGCAATCTTGTCGGCGTCATTTCAAACGGAACGGCCGTTCTGGGGCTCGGCAACATCGGCGCGCTGGCGGGCAAGCCCGTTATGGAGGGCAAAGGTGTTCTGTTCAAAAAATTCGCTGACATTGACGCCTACGACATTGACATAAACTGCTCCGACCCGGACCAATTCATTGAAATCGTAAACAGTCTTGAGCCCACCTTCGGAGGAATAAATCTTGAAGATATAAAAGCTCCGGAGTGCTTCAAGATTGAAGAGGAATTGAAAGAGCGGATGGAAATTCCGGTTTTTCATGATGACCAGCACGGAACGGCCATTATATCGGGCGCCGGTCTTATAAATGCCTGCGAACTTTCAGGCAAAAACATTGAAGACCTTACAATGGTTTTTAACGGAGCCGGAGCATCGGCAATAGCTTGCGCAGAACTTTTTATCTCTCTCGGTGTCAAAAGGGAAAACATAATTATGTGCGACAGCCGCGGAGTCATATACGAGGGACGGGGCGAGGGAATGAATCCGCAAAAAGAGATGTTCGCGGTTAAAACAACACACAGAACCGTTGAAGATGCCATGAAAGGGGCGCAGTGTTTTGTCGGCCTTTCAAACGGAGGCGCCGTAAGCAAGGATATGGTGAGAAGCATGGACAGCAATCCGATAATCTTCGCCATGGCAAATCCCGATCCCGAAATCTCATATGAAGACGCCAAAAGCGCGAGAAATGACGATGTTATTATGGCAACCGGAAGGTCTGACTACCCGAATCAGGTCAACAATGTCCTGGGCTTTCCTTTTATATTTCGCGGCGCTCTTGATGTGCGGGCAAAAGCAATAAATGAAGAGATGAAAATAGCGGCCGTTCACTCTCTCGCCGCTCTCGCAAAAGAGCCGGTTCCCGAAAGTGTAATAAAAGCCTACGGAGGAGACCCGATTGAATTTTCTCCCGATTACATAGTGCCGAAACCGTTTGATCCGCGCGTTCTTGCATGGGAATCGGCTGCGGTCGCCGAGGCGGCAATAAAGTCCGGCTCTGCAAGAATCAAAATAGACATCAAAAAATACAAGCAGTCGCTTGAGAAAAAGATACAAGACCAGCTTTGAGTTTCCATGCCGTCATTTTTGACATGGACGGGGTGCTGATAAACAGCGAGCCTCTCTGGGAAGAAACGGAAATCAGACTTCTCAAGTCAATGGGAGCGGAATATGATCCCGCTTTCAGAGACAACGTTGTCGGTCTCAGTCAGGCTGCCTCGTCAAAACTTATCATCCGCGAATTTGGTTTGAATTGTTCTCCTGGGGAACTGATAAGCCGCCGCGTGGAAATTCTCCTTGGCATATACGATGAAAAACTCACAATGTTCAAGGGCGCCGGTGAGCTCATTGAAAGTTTGAAAAAGGCGGGATTTCAAACCGGTCTTGCCTCCAGTTCACCGATGAGAGTAATAAACTATGTGCTTGAAAAGTTTTCTCTTATGACGTTTTTTGACGCCGTAGTTTCGGGAGACTGCGTGGAAAACGGCAAACCCGCGCCGGACATATATCTGCTTGCGGCGGAGAAACTGGGAACAAAACCGTCGGAATGCATGGCCGTTGAAGACTCTCCCAACGGGGCAAAATCGGCTGTTTCAGCGGGAATGTTCTGTATAGGAATTCCGGACAAACGTCTCAAACTTGAAGAATTTCAGGTTTGCGACGCAATTTGCAACAGCATGGCCGAGGCAGAACAAATTATTTCTCTACAGGATTTTAACGGTCAAAGTTAAATTTTTTTGGAAAATCAAAATCAACCAGTTTTCCGTTTCCGCCCGAAAGATTAGCCCACAATTCCGCGTCAGTTTCAATTTGAACAACGCCGCAAGTGGGAACATTTGCTATTGCTTCTCCGCTCAGCAGATTTGACAAGTCCGTTACCGCAAAATTGTGACAGAAAACCGCCACCGTTGAGAATTTTTCATCCATTGCCAATTCAACGGCTTGAAGAAGGCTGCCGGCGTCAAAAGTGTAAAAAACTTCATTCGTGATGATTTTTTCGGGCGGAAAGCCTGCGGATTGGGTTACAAGTTTCGCCGTGTCAAAAGCCCTTTTTGCTGGGCTTGAATACACGGCTTCAAAACTTATCCGTTTTTGTTTCAAAAGCTCTCCCATTTTCGGAGCGTCAGAAAGTCCACGCTCATTGAGCGGACGGTCAAAGTCCGCAACTTTCCGGGTGCGATCGGACTTCGCGTGTCTTATTAAAAAAAGAGTCTTCATTTCACTTGGGCAAGACGCTTTATTAAGCGCCGTGAGTCTTCAACTGACGGAGCATAGAAACGCGCTCTGCTCGGAGTATCGCCTATTTTGATTGAATAAGCGCTCTGCGGAAGTTCCGAGAACATATCCTCATCAGTCTTATCATCTCCCATTGCTATGACACAGTCCGGTTTATTTGAAAGCCAGCGGCGTATTGAGGCTCCTTTGTTTATTGAAAAATCGCATATCTCCACAACTTTATTTCCCTGAATAACTTTGACTCCGAGATTCTGAACCGCTCCCGCAAGCGTCTCGTTCAACTCGCCCGTTCTGACAAACGCAAGGGAAGGATCCACTTTTCTGTAATGCCAGGCCAGAGAGTAGTTTTTATCTTCTATGAAGGAGCCTGGAGTCCTGTCGGTAAAAACTTCAAGGATGTGCAGAATGTCTTTTTTCCAATCCGTTGAAACCGTGGCCGCGCGCTGCCATCTTGGCCCGTCCTTTATCCATGCGCCGTGCTCGGCGACGATTGCGTTGCTTGAGTCTCCTAGCCATTTTGAAAGAGTTTTTCTGTCTCTTCCGCTGACGATGACAAGTTTGGCGTGCGGATTTGAAGAAATGGCACGCAAGTATTTTTTTATTTCCTCATCGGGTTTTGAGTCTCCGGGATTTTCCGTGAATGGAACAAGTGTGCCGTCATAATCAAGAAGGACAACCGAGTTACGGCTTGAACGGAATTTTCTGACAATTTCAGAAGACAGACTTTTTGAAAGAACCTGGGATGACATTGCCGATTGCCGCCCTTTTATGGCGCGCAGCGCGCTGATAAAATCTTTTTTCCAACGTGCGAGGTCATATCTTAAGAGTCTCCGCCTCATGGCGCCCATATTGAGTTTGCGTTCGTCGTTTTTCATTTCAAGAGCTGAGAGAAGGATGTCCGAGATTTTTGAAATATCGTTGGGATTGACGATAAAGGCTTCACCGAGCTCTCTTGAGGTTCCCGCAGTTTCGCTGAGAATCAGAGCGCCCAGCCCGTCGGGACGTGATGAAACATACTCTTTTGCGATAAGGTTCATGCCGTCTCTTTGAGGGGTTATAAAAAGAATATCGGCCAGGGAATAGAGTGCGACCATGCCCTGAAAAGTAAAAGACCGGTAAAGATATTTAATGGGCTCCCATCTAAGGCTCCCCCATTTGCCGTTTATTTCACTCACCATGCGCTCAATTTTTGAGCGTAAAATCTCGTAACGCTCCACATCGGTACGTGAAGGAACGGCTATCAGCAAGAGAACCACCTTCTCTCTCCATTCCGGATTTTTCTTCAAAAAAAGCTCATAGGCTTCAATGCGTTTTTCTATTCCCTTTGTGTAATCCAGCCTGTCTATTGAAAGAATTATCCGGCAGCCGTCGGGAAAAAGTTTTTTTTGCATACTCACACTCTTTTTAACCGGAGGTGAATTGCGTGCGGAGGAAAACCGGTTTACATCCACTCCCATCGGAAACATGTCCGCCTTAACAAGCCGCTCACCTACCGTAAAAATGCCCAGAGAGTTTTCAATCCTTTTCACCCTTCTGACACTTTCGGCAAAATGCCTTACGTAGTCAAAAGTGTGGAATCCGATTAAGTCCGCACCAAGAAGGCCGTCCAGTATCTCTGCTCGCTCGGGAATAAGTCTGAATATCTCCGAAGAGGGAAAAGGCGTATGCAGAAAAAAACCGATTTGAGAGTCGGGCAGAGATTTTCTGAGCAGAGCCGGGAGAAGCATCAAATGGTAGTCATGTATCCATATCGTATCGCCGCCGCCGGCGATTTGAAGAACCGAAAGAGCGAATTTCTCATTGACCTTGCGGTATGTTTCATAGAAGCGCTTATTGTATTCGGCAAACTGGGGGAAATAGTGAAAAACCGGCCAGACCGTGGAGTTGCAGAAACCGTTATAGTGCCCGTCCACTTCTTCCGCACTTAAAAAAACGGGGCGGATATTTTTCCCGGCAAATTCGTGTCGTAATTCACTGACATCTTTGCGGGAAAGCGATGAAGAAGATATCCCGGGCCATCCGACCCAAACACCGTTTTCCCCGAACCCGGCGGCGCCGAGCCCGGTGGCAACACCGCCCACATTCTTTTTCAGGGAAAAACCTCCCCGCTTCTTTGGTATAACTGAAACCGGAAGACGGTTTGAAATTGTTATTATCTTTGCTGACATATAACACTGAACCGAGGCCTGAAAAGCTGCGTCGGCATTTTTCAAGTATAATACACCCCGGCACCAACTATGAGAATAATAAAAGGAATCCTCAGCGCGGGGGTTGTGGCCTTCTGCGCCGTTCTGATTGTTTACGCTTTTGACAAACGCATTTCCGAAAAACGCGGTCAATGGCCGGAATCTCCTCTTGTAGGCAAAACCGCCCCGGCATTCATTCTTAAAACTTTTGACGGCAACACGCTGGAATTGAAAGATTTTCAGAACAGAACCGTGGTGCTTAATTTCTGGGCTTCGTGGTGCGTACCATGCGCGAAAGAAGTTGAGGAGATAAACAAAGCGCAAAAAAAATACGGCGGAAAAGTTGTTTTTCTCGGAGTAAATGTAATGGATGAAACCGAAGAAGCTCTGGACTTCATCTCAAAAAACAAAACCGTTTATCAAAACGGCTATGACCCTGAAAAAACAGTGCATATAGACTACGGGGTTGCCGGTGTGCCGGAAACTTTTTTCATTAACCCGAAAGGGGAAATATGGCGGAAAATTTCAGGCCCGCTTACATTTGGTGAAATATCGGAAACTCTTCTATCGGCTTCACTGGAGCAAAATTGACATTGCGGAGTTTCCAGTAAAAAATTGTCCCGTTCTCTTCCCCTGTAATGAACTTTAGTCAACTACTACAAAGCGCTTCTCTCGCGGCACCGGAACTTATTCTTTCTCTTGCGGGTCTCGTTTTAACTGTGTTTGCGCCTTTGTTGAAAAAAATTTCGGAACAGAAACGGTCTCTGTTTTTCTGCGCCGCAGCTCTGGCGGGCACTGGTGCGGCTTTCTATTTTAACTCGGCCAGATTTCACTCCGCCGAGACGGCTTTTTCGGGATTTATTGTGCTTGACCCTTTTTCCGGATATTTCAACTCAATCTTTCTTGTGAACATTGCGGCGACAACCTTATTCGCAAGGGCCCACCTGCGCGAAGCCGAAAGACTGGGTGAGTTTCTCGCCCTTGCGCTTTTTTGCACGGTGGGAATGATGTTTATGGCGGAATCAGTGGAATTTGTGTCCCTTTTTATAGCTTTTGAAACAATGTCAATATCTGTTTACGCCCTTTCGGGATTTTCACGAAACATTTTCTCGTCAGCGGAGGCCGGAATCAAATACCTTATAACCGGGGGTTTTGCGTCCGCGGTTATGCTGTTTGGCATAGCGCTTCTCTACGGCGCGACCGGAAGCCTTATGTTTGAGGAAATAGGGGCGAGTTTCTCAAACTTGTCATCAAATCCCATGCTGATAACCGGAACCGTGCTTGTGTTTGCGGGGTTTATTTTCAAAATAGGAGCGGCGCCTCTGCATCAGTGGATACCCGATGTCTACGAGGGTGCTCCGCTGCCGGCCGTGGCTTTTATGTCAGTCGGTGTCAAAGTTGCCGCTTTTGCCGTTCTTGCAAGATTCGCGGTTGAAATAGGAGCCGCAGGAGACTGGGGTTTTCAATCAGCGCTAATAGTAATTGCGGTGATAACAATGCTCGTGGGAAATATTTCGGCAATCGTCCAAAACAATATTAAAAGAATGCTAGCCTATTCAAGCATTGCCCATGCCGGGTATGCGATAGTCGGAATTATCGCCTATCTCTCAGGAGAGAACACCGAGGGGCTTTCAGGACTTTTCTACTATCTTTACGCATATACGATAATGAGTCTCGGAGCATTTGGCGTCATATTGCTGATTGGAAAAGAGGATAATGAATATAAAACATTCGGCGACATATCGGGGCTCTGGAGAACAAAGCCCGTTTTCGCGGTCGCCCTCGCCGTGTTTATGTTTTCACTTGCGGGAATACCCGTAACCATAGGTTTTTTTGCAAAACTGAAAGTGTTCCTGCCCGCCGCAAAAGAAGGAATGTATTGGCTTGTTGTGTTCGCTCTTGTTAACAGCGTTGTATCCGCATACTACTATTTGAAAGTGCTGGTGTTTGCTTTTATGAGACCCGTCACAAAGCAGCAAACTGAACCGGGACAAGCTGATTTGGGAGCGCAGGCGGTGATTCTGATTCTGTGCGCCGGGGTTCTGTTACTGGGAATTTTCCCCCTGTATTCGGTTGAAATTACAGATGCCGCCGCACGGGTATTGACTGTCAGATGACAACTCCAAAAAGCCGATTCAAGAATGAAGCCGCGGGATTCGGGCTTTTTCTGCTGGGAGCCATTATCGCCGCAAGTCTTGTGGCGGGCGGCTCGCTTTCCCCCTTTGGAGGAGGCGCGGTCGGCTGGGTTGGAAAACTCATATCAAAGACTCTTTCATTTGGCCTGGGAGTATGTTCCTATCTGGTTCCGGCCGCATGCGGTTATTTCAGCATAAGGATTTTATTTTCGGACATGGACCGGAGACAGGCGTCAAAAGATGCGGCCGCAATAGTTTTTCTTGTAATTTCCTGCTGTCTGTTTTCCGCAGTGGCTCTTGAAAAGGTTTTTACCGGTTATCTAACCCTGAACGGAGCGGGAGGAAAACTGGGAACACTTGCGGCGGGACTGACTCTGGGCAGCCTGGGCATGTTCGGTTCTTACATAATATCGCTTTCAATTACTGCCGTATGTGTTGTTTTTCTTTTGAGAACAAGTTTGCTCTCGGTTCTGTCCGGGTTTTTCGGGATATTGGCAAAGCTGTTAAGAACAGCCGCGGCCGTTTGTCTGAAAACCGGAGGATTCCTTATCAGGAGCGCGGTCAGAACGGGAAGAAAAGTATCATCCATTGTGGCGGAACAACTTAAGAAAAGACGTGAAAAAACAAAAAAAGCCATTTTATCACCCGTTTCCAAAACTCAGCGGGCACCTGATTCCCCGGAGAAAAAAACAAGTGACGAGCAGCCTAAAATTGTCGTCAAGAAGGAAAAAACGCCTCTTGTAATAGTTGATAAAGATACTGATGAGCAAAAACCTGCGAGAGGCGGTTTTCAGCTTCCTCCAATTGAACTCCTGGAAAAAGCGGAGATGCAAAAAACAGACATAGACAAAGAAAGCGCCTATAAAAACGCACGTTTGATTGAGGAAAAACTGGAGAGCTTCGGGGTTTCGGGAAAAGTAACCGAGATAAAACCGGGGCCCGTAATAACGATGTTTGAATACAAACCCGCCCCCGGCGTAAAAGTCAGCAAAATTTCCGCTCTTGAAAACGATCTGGCAATGAGTCTGAGCGCTCTGAAGGTGAGAACCATCTCACCCATCCCGGGCAGAGATGTTGTCGGCATTGAGGTTCCCAACGCCGTGAGTGAAACGGTCTGTCTGAGAGAGCTTATTGAAAACTGGGAATTTTCCGAAAGCAGCTCTTTTCTGACAATAGCCGTGGGAAAAGACATATCCGGAACCCCTTATTACACAAACCTCGCCGCCGCTCCGCACCTAATGATAGCGGGAACAACGGGTTCGGGGAAAAGTGTTCTTATGAACTCTCTGCTTGCAAGTCTGTTCTACAAAGCCGGTCCCGACCGTGTGCGTCTTCTTATGATAGACCCCAAAATGCTTGAATTCGCAATATACGAAGGCATCCCCCACCTGCTCCATCCGATTGTGACGGAACCGAGAAAAGCTATTGCGGCGCTAAAATGGGCCGTCGCCGAGATGGAAAGCAGGTATCGGCTTTTGTCGCAAAAAGGGGTGAGAAACATAGATTCCTACAATACAAAAATAGAGAATGAAAAAGGCGCGGACTCTCCCGAAATACTCCCCTACATAGTAATTCTCATAGACGAGCTTGCCGATTTAATCCTGTCAGCCGCGGCGGACACCCGCGAGGCCATAATCAGAATAGCACAGAAGGCGCGCGCCGCCGGCATTCACCTTGTTGTCGCCACACAACGCCCTTCGGCTGATGTTGTCTCCGGACTGCTGAAAGCCAACATTCCCGCAAGAATCTCATTTCTTGTTTCTTCAAAAGTGGATTCAAGGGTCGTGCTTGACGCGCACGGCGCCGAGAGCTTGCTCGGCAAAGGAGACATGCTTTTCCTTAAACCCGGAACAAACTCTCTGGAAAGAATCCAGGGAGCTTTGATAACCGACGGCGAGAGGGAAAAAATTGTTGATTTTCTCAAATCACAGAGCGCTCCGGTGTTTGATGAAAAAGTTACGGAGGCCATAAACAAATCCGAACAGCCGCAAAACGGTGAGGAAAAAGAAGGCGATGACGACATGTATGAACAGGCGTTGAACATTGTAAGAGACGCGGGACAGGTTTCAATTTCAATGCTTCAGCGGCGTCTCAAAATAGGCTATAACCGCGCCGCAACAATAGTTGAGCAAATGGAAAAAGAGGGAATCGTGGGAGAACACAAGGGAGCCGGAAAAGCAAGAGAGGTTAATTTTCCAACCGAAGAATGAAGACTGAAAAGACTTACCGGTCAACCTCTCCGAGCACAATATCAATGCTACTCAGCGCGGCGACGACATCGCCGAGAAGCTCTCCTTCAAGCATTGGCGACAAAGACTGAAGATTCACAAATGACGGCCCCCTCACGCGCATGCGATAAGGTTTTTTAGTTCCGTCACTCACAAGATAATAACCGAGCTCGCCTTTGGGGTTTTCAACCGCGTGATAAACCTCTCCGGCAGGCGGTGAAAAACCGTCATAAACAAGAACAAAATGACGGATAAGAGACTCCATTCTGGTATATACCTTTTCCTTTTCTGGAAGGACGATATCGGGCAAATCAGCTATGTGAGGGCCGCCCGGCAGGCTGTCTATCGCCTGTTTTATGATCCTCACACTTTGTCTGCACTCTTCCATTCTGCAAAGATAACGCGAGTAAACATCCCCTTCTTCACCCACAGGAATATCAAAATCATAGTTTTCATAACCGAGATAAGGTTTTGATTTTCTTAAATCAAACGGGACACCGCTCCCCCTCAAAGTTGGTCCGGAAAGCCCCAAATCCAAGGCATCTTCGGCGCTTATATGGGAAATTCCTTTTGTTCTCTGAAGCCAGATGGTGTTTTTTGTGAGAAGTTTGTCAACCTCATCCAGAGTTTTTGGAAAAGCGGTGAGAAAATTGTTCACGGCTTCTTCAAACCCCTCGGGCAGATCTTTCGGGAGCCCCCCCACCCTCGGATACGAAGTGGTCATTCTTGCGCCACAGACCATTTCCAGAATATCGTAAATTCTCTCTCTTTCCTTGAAGCAATACATGAAAGAACTGAAAGCCCCGAGATCCAGAGCGCCGGTTCCTATGGCCACCATATGAGACTCTATTCTGCCGAGTTCAAAAAGAATGACTTCAGCCGTCTTCGCTCTTTCGGGAATTTCATTTTCTATGCCAAGCAGTTTCTCAACCGCAAGAACAAAACCTATGTTGTTGCAGATTGCGGCGAGATAATCCATCCGGTCGGTATAGGGAAGGCACTGCTGATAAGTTATGTCCTCACAGAGTTTTTCTATTCCTCTGTGCAGATAACCCATGTGAGGAACCACTTTTTTAATGGCCTCTCCCTCAAGACTCAGGACTATTCGCAAAACCCCGTGCGTGGCGGGATGCTGCGGCCCCATGTTTAAAACCATTTCTTTGGTATCCGGGCTTTCGTCTGAAATAAACTGAACGCGCTCCATCAGAAGTTCCCCTTTTTGAGCGCTTTTTCAAAAGACCGTTTTGCCGGTTCTCTGTTCCTCACATTAAAATCTTTGCGGAGAGGAAATCCTTCATAGTCCTCGGCGAGAAGGATCCTCCTCATGTCCGGATGGCCGGCAAAATTAATGCCGAACATGTCAAAAACTTCCCTCTCAAGCCATTCCGCCGCCTTCCAGACCGGTGTGACGGAATCTATCCGGGGAGTTTCCCCATCAAGCGCCGTTTTAAGGAAAACCCTGAGTTCTTCATCGTATTGCGAATCAAAGCGAACCGCATTGTAGACAATTTCAAAACGCGGACCGGATTTTTCGCCCAACCAGTCAACGGCGGTAATGTCGGAAAGATAGACAAATCCCAGCTGTGTTTTCAGTTTGAAACACGCTTCTTTTATGCGCCCGGAGTCTATAAAAAAAACCGGCTCCCCGCCTCTCATTTCCCCCGAAGACAAAGAGAAATCCGAAAGCGCGTTTTCAACAACATCTGCTATGTTCATTTCAGAGGCGGGCCTTCGTTTTCTATTTTTTTCTGTATTTTGATCACTGCGTCTATAAGAGCTTCCGGACGCGGCGGGCAGCCGCCCACATAAACATCAACCGGCAGAAATTCGTCTATACCCTGAACAACCGCATAACTGTCAAAAGGACCGCCGCCGCAAGTGCATGACCCCATCGCTATAACCCATTTCGGTTCAGGCATCTGGTCATAGATTTTTCTGCACACCGAAGCCATTTTATAAGTGATTGTTCCGGAAACTATCATAAGGTCCGCCTGACGGGGTGAAAATCTCGCCACTTCCGCGCCGAAACGCGCCATGTCGTAGCGCGACGCAAAAGCTCCCATCATCTCAATTGCACAACAAGCCGTTCCCAAAGGCATGGGCCAGAGACTGTTTTTTCTTGACCAGTTAACAAAAGCGGAAACCTTTGTTGAAATAAAACCGTCTCCGCCCAGCAGACCGCCGCTGTTCATCGCCAATTGAGGGCCCCCTTGAAAAGCACATAAAAATATCCAGCAACGATAACGGAAATAAATACTGCAATCTCAACCGCCGCAACGAGACCAAGATCCCGGGCGACTACGGCCCAAGTTATCAAAAAAACCGCTTCTATGTCAAAAAGTATAAAAAGCGCCCCGACAATATAGTATTTAACGGGAAATTCCCCGGCTGCGTCTCCGACCGGAGTTATGCCGGACTCATATGGTGAAGATTTTTCTTCGGCGGGCTTTTTACGGCCGAAAAATACGGAAAAAAAAAGCAGAACAACCGCGAGACCAATCGTCAAACCCCAAATAATCACTATCGGAGCGTAGCTGTGAACCATTCCGCAACAAGGTTAAGTCATGGGACAGCATTGTCAAGAAAGGGACAGCATTATTTGTATTGTGTATGATTATCGCTCCGGCAGCCTATTGCCATGACTACGAACTCCGCTGAACTTAATGTTTTTATAACCTGTATGCGTGAAGAGGAAAACCTTAAAGTTCTTCTGCCCCGGCTCATTGGTATTCTGAACGGATACGGAATAACATACAAAATAATCGTGGTTGACACCGTTTCCCCAATGGACGGCACCCCGGATTTATGCCGCAGATTTGAAAATGTCATTTATGTGCCGACCGAAGGAGAAGAAGACGGATACGGCAAAGCGGTGCGAACCGGAATCAAAAATGTAAATGCGAAATACGCAATACTTATGGACGGCGACCTTTCGCACCCGCCCGAAGTAATACCCTCCATGCTTGATATGCGCAAGAAAAAAGACATGGTGATAGCCTCGCGTTACACCAAAGGGGGAAGCTCTGACGACTACACCGCAAACCGGCTGATGTCTCGCGCTCTGAATATCACCTGCTCGGCAATAATGGGAATTGACTGCAAAGACTGGTCAACGAGTTTCAAACTTTATAGAAGCTCGCAGATTCAGGCTCTGGATTTAACATGCGAGCATTTTGACATACATCAGGAAATCATCTGCAAACTTCACGGAAACCATCCGGATTTCACCTTTGCCGAAGTTCCGATGGAGTTTTCCAAACGAGTGCACGGCTCGTCAACGCGCAGACTAATCTACGCCTATTCCCTAATAAAAACTATTTTCAAACTCCGCCTGGGTCTTATTTGACAAGACGAACTGCGGTTTTAACCGCTTCCTGCATACTGCGCGGGTCGGCCATCCCGCTCCAGGCTATGTCAAAAGCAGTTCCATGGTCCGGAGAGGTTCTGACAATCGGAAGGCCAAGTGTTATGTTCACGCCCCTGTAGAAAGCGAGCATCTTAAAAGGTGCCAGGCCCTGATCGTGATACATTGCTATCACGGCGTCCCACCTTCCTTCCATTGCCCCATAGAAAACCGAATCCGCAGCGATGGGACCGGAAACATCAAAACCCAGCGCGGATGCTTTGAGAACGGCGGGAGCAATTTTTTCAATTTCCTCTCTGCCGAACTCCCCGTTCTCTCCCGCGTGGGGGTTGAGGCCGCAAACGGCAATCTTCGGAGAATCTATGGCAAACCTCTCCGATAAAACCGAAGAGCATATAGTTATTGTGTTAAAAACAGATTCCTGAGTTATGAGAGCGGGAACCTCTCTGAGCGCGCAATGAATTGTAACAAGAGCCACCCTGAGATCCCCTCCCTCAAACATCATCACGGCTTGTTCCGAATTAGTCATATCCCTGAACATTTCCGTATGCCCCGGATAAGGAGAACCCGCCAGTCGTATGGCTTCTTTATTGATCGGCGCCGTAACAACCGCGGCCGTCCGCCCCGAAATCGTATATTCAACGGCCTTTTCTATTGAAAAAAGGGATTCGCGCCCCGAAGATTCACTCACTTTTCCGGGGACCAGATCGTCAAACCGGAGCTCACCGCAATCAATAAATTCAACCGTGTCCGGGTCTTTTGAGCCTATAAGTTCGCATGCGCCCGAAAAAATTTCCCTGCTTCCGAAAATAACCGGCTCGCACAACCCCCTTGTTTCATCAGACAAAGCAACTTTTGCCACAATTTCGGGGCCTATTCCTCCGGGGTCTCCTAGAGTCATCGCTATTTTCGGTTTGGCGCCCATAAGCTTTTAATTCATCAGTCTGAAAAGATCCAGACTGTTGCGGAAAAGTCTCTCTTCGGTCTCATCCGGCTCTTCCCCTCTTATATCCGCTAGAAGTTCAAAAACATGACGCACAAAAGCGGGTTCATTGTCTTTTCCTCTCATCGGAACCGGTGCAAGATATGGAGAATCCGTCTCAATAAGAATTCTGTCAGCAGGGGCTTTTTTTGCCGCCTCACGAACTTCGGGAGCGTTTTTGAAAGTCAAAATCCCGGAAAAAGATATGAAAAAATCCATATCAAGAAACCTCTTCATGGTTTTATAGTTCCCTGAAAAACAGTGTATTACGCCCGGTTTTTCTCCGCATCGCCCGTTTTTCACCACGGCCGCAACGTCTTCTTCGGAATCCCTGATATGAACGACAAAAGGCAAACCCAACACACCCGCCATTTCAATGTGCGCCTCAAATGACTTAATCTGAATTTCACGGGGAGATTTCATATAGTGATAGTCAAGACCGGTCTCACCGATTGCGACAACTTTTTCGTGTGAAGCAAGTTCTGAAAAAACCTTTACGGTGTCATCCTGAAAAGTTGAAGCGGAATGAGGATGTATTCCGACTCCAGCATAAACGGAATTAAACCGCTCGGCGATTTCAATGGTTTTAAGAGCTGTTTCATGTTTTGTTGAGACGGAAAGGATTTTTTCCACCCCGGCCGCTCCTGCTCTCTCAACCGCCCGTGCGGATGATTCTCCGAGCATTTCCAGATGCGCGTGTGTGTCTATGAGCAACCGTCAGTATCCTCCGGAGGTTTTTTATCCTCATCCCGCACAAGGTCTTGCAATTCTTCAAGAAACTCATTCACATCGTCAAAAGATTTATAGACGGAAGCAAAACGCAAATAAGCAACCTTGTCCAGATAACGCAAGTGATTCATAATCTGTTCGCCGATTTCATTTGCCGGTATTTCACGCTCACCCTTGCTGGCAAGTTCGCCCTCCAGCTTAAGGACGAAGTTTTCTATATCTTCCATTCTGATTCCGCGTTTTTCGCAGGCTTTTTTTACTCCGTCAAAAATTTTTTCCCTGCGGAAAGGCTCTTTGCGCCCGTCTTTTTTTACAACGGAGATTCTAACTTCCGGACGCTCATAAGTGGTAAATCTCTTTCCGCATGAACCGCATTCCCTTCTGCGACGAATGGACGGAGTTTCTTCATTGCTGCGTGAATCTATAACGCTTGTATTGTCTTCCATGCAGAAAACGCACTTCAAATTTTCATCCCCTCATATACCGGAAATTTTATGCAGAGCTCTTTTGCCTCGGCCTCCAGTTTCGTAAGTTTTCCCTCATCTCCGATATTTTGCAGCGCTCTGTCAATCAAATCGGCAATTTTTTCTATCTCCGCCTCTTTCATTCCGCGAGTTGTAACGGCCGGAGAGCCGATTCTTATGCCGCTTGCGATTGCCGGGGGGTGTTTGTCAAAAGGAATCGCATTCTTGTTGACCGTGAGACCGGCTTTTTCAAGCGCTTCCTCGGCGTCCCTGCCCGTAATATTCTTACTTGTCAGATCAACAAGCAAAAGATGGTTGTCCGTTCCGCCGGTCAAAATATCAAAACCGCGCTCCATAAGATTTTCCGCCATGGCGCGCGAGTTGACAACGGTCTGTTTCTGATACTCTTTGAAATCAGGGGTAAGCGCTTCGGCAAAAGCGACCGCTTTTGCGGCTATGACATGCATAAGCGGCCCTCCCTGCACTCCGGGAAAAACCCTGCTGTTTACGGTTTTCTCATGTTCTTTTTTCATCATTACAACTCCGCCTCTGGGGCCTCTGAGGGTTTTGTGTGTTGTTGTTGTGACAAAATCACAATACGGAACGGGATCGGGATATATTCCCGCAGCCACAAGCCCGGAGGGATGCGCGATGTCTGCCATCAGCAGCGAGCCGGACTCGTCCGCAATCTCTTTGAATTTTTTGAAATCAATCTTCCGCGGGTAAGCGCTGAACCCCGCAATAATCATCTTAGGTCTGTGTTTGAGAGCAAGCTCTCTCACTTCATCGTAGTCTATGAGAAAGGTTTGCGGATTCACGCCGTAGGAAACCGCGTTATAGTAACGCCCTGAAAAATTGACTTTGCTGCCGTGGGTAAGATGCCCTCCGTGCGCCAAGTCCATTCCAAGGAAAGTGTCGCCGGGGTTCATGCACGAAAAGAAAACGGCCATATTGGCCTGAGCGCCGGAATGGGGCTGCACATTTGCAGACTCCGCCCCGAAAATCTTTTTTATCCTGTCGCGCGCAAGTTCTTCCACAATGTCAACAAACTCGCATCCGGCATAGTATCTTTTTCCGGGAAGCCCCTCGGCGTATTTGTTGGTCATAACGCATCCGAGCACTTCCATCACGGCGCGACTGGCATAGTTCTCAGAAGCTATGAGCTCAATTTTGAACTCCTGTCTCGCAAGTTCGCGCCTTATGGCGTCAGTAATTTCAGGGTCTGTTTTTTCAAGGATTGACAATTTTCCCGTCTCCTTTCGGTTTTGGCTACAACGCTAACAAAATTAACGGGACTTTACAAACAAACCTCTTTGCAACAAAGCAAATTGAAATCTATAGTTAGCCTTACACTAAAAAGAGTTACGGAAAAATGACAAAAACTAATCTGCTTGTAAAAGGCGCGAGAGAAAATAATCTTAAAAACATAGATGTTGAGATTCCAAAAGGCAGTTTCACGGTCGTGACCGGGCTGAGCGGTTCGGGCAAATCCTCTCTCGCGGTTGACACCATACATTCGGAAAGCATGAGAAAATACATCCAGTGCCTCTCCACCTACACAAGACAGTTTCTTGACCGCGTATCCCGCCCCGATGTTGATTCAATTGAAAATCTGCCGCCTTCAATATCAATAGAAAACAGAAACAGAGTGCAGAACAATCGTTCAACTCTGGGAACAACAACGGAGATTTACGACTATCTGAGGCTTCTGTTTGCAAGTGTCGGGAAAATTTTCTGCCCCGAATGCGGCACCGGGGTGGCGGAACACTCGCCGCAAACAATAGCGCAAAAACTTTTATCTTCATACAAAGGTGAAAATGCGCTCATATCGTTTCCGCCTTCGGAGGAGGAAACGGCGCACAGACTTCTTAAGAAAGGTTATTTGAGACTTTTTACCGAAGAAGAAGGCGTTTTCAAAATTGACGAAAACACAAAACTTTCTTCCGGCAGCCGCGTTGTTGTTGACAGAATAAAAATTACTGAAAAATCCTCGCCGAGAATTACTGATTCCCTGGAAACCGCCTTCAGGGAAAGCAAAACGGTTTATGTGCGCATTGAAAACGGAGAAACCCTGTCTTTCAAACAGGGGCTTTCATGTGAAAAATGCGGAAAGGTTTTTTCAAAACCCTACCCCGCCGTCTTTTCATTCAACAGCCCTCACGGAGCATGTGAAAACTGCAAAGGATTCGGAAACACTCTTGAATTAGACCCCTCTCTTGTTGTTCCCGACCCTTCAAAAAGTATTAGAAAGGGTGCTATTGAGCCGTTTCAAAGACCGTCTTTCGGTTTTGCCCGGAGAAAAATCGTTGAACTTGCGGAGAAAAACGGAATTGATCCGGACATCGCTTTTTCAAAACTGACAAAAAAACAGCGGAATTTTATATTCTCCGGAAACGGGTCTGTAGGAGTTTCTTCGGGGGGAATAGAAGGATTCTTCAAAAAAATCGCCGAAAAAATTTACAAGGTGCAAAACAGAGTTCTGATATCCCGCTACCGCAGTCCCGTTTTATGCCCGTCATGCAAAGGAAGCAGAATCCGCCCCGAAGCGCTGGCGGTAAAAATTTCCGGACACGGCATAAACGATTTTGTGGAAATGCCGGTCGGGGAACTCGCTGATTTTTTTTCGGAAAAATCCGTATCAAAATTTCTTTCCAAAGCTGAAATCAAACTTGCGGGCGATGTGTTGAAGGAAATCCGGGAACGTTCCGGTTTCCTCAACTATGTGGGCCTTGAGTATCTGACGCTTTCGCGTCTTGCCCGCACACTCTCGGGCGGAGAATCACAAAGAGCCGCGCTTGCTTCCCAGCTTGGTTCGGGTCTTACCGAGACGCTCTATGTTCTTGATGAACCCTCAGTCGGTCTTCATCCGCGGGACACTCACAATATGGTTTCAATAATAAAACGGATAAAAGAAAAGGGAAACACACTGATAGTGGTTGAACATGACCCTGACATAATAAAACAGTCCGACTACATAATTGAATTGGGCAGAGAAACCGGGGAAAACGGCGGAGAGGTTGTTTATCAGGGGCCGGCGGGAAAACTTGTTTCTTGCGCACCCGACTCGCATACCGGGCTCTATCTTTCGGGCAGGAAAAAAGTCTGCATTCCCCGCCGGAGCATAAAAAAAAGGGACGGAGCAATAAATATCACCCGTGCGGCTGAAAACAACCTCAAAAACATTGATGTTTCCATTCCGCTTGGAACATTTGTTTGTGTAACCGGAGTTTCAGGGTCGGGGAAAAGCTCTCTGATAAAAGATGTTCTCTACAAAAATCTGGCAAACAGAATTTATGGAGAAAAGCATCGGGCGGGCAAATGCGGGTCAATCAAGGGAGCGGAGGCCGTGAGCGATATTGTTATGCTTGATCAGTCTCCGATAGGAAAAAATTCCCGTTCAAATCCGGTGACCTACATAAAGGTATATGACGCAATACGCAAAATTATGGCTTCATCGCCCGAAGCGGTGGAAAACGGCATTGCACCGGCTGATTTTTCATTTAACACAGCGGGGGGCAGGTGCGGAGAATGTGAAGGCGAGGGCATCCAAAAAATAGACATGCTTTTTCTCGCCGATGTGGCGGTTGTCTGCCCAGAATGTGAGGGAAAGAGGTTCAAAAAAGCGGTTCTGGATGTGAGGTTTCGTGACAAAAACATAGACGATATTTTGAATATGACAGTCAGTGAGGCGACTGACTTTTTTTCAGATTCCGGCGCGGTTGCAAAGAAACTAAGAGTCCTGATTGATGTGGGACTCGGATATATGAGTCTCGGTCAGTCTGCGACAAATTTTTCGGGGGGAGAAGCGCAGAGAATAAAAATAGTGCGCGAACTTTCAAGAAAAGACGGCAAAAACATAATCTACATTCTGGATGAACCGTCAATCGGACTGCATTTGGAAGATGTAAGAAAACTGCTTTTTATGCTTGAAAAACTTGTTTCCGCCGGAAATTCGGTCGTGGTGATTGAGCACAATCTGGAAATAGTTAAAAACGCTTCCCATGTGATAGACCTCGGGCCCGGCGGAGGAAAACACGGAGGGAAAATTGTTGCCGAGGGAACACCCGCGCAGATAGCGAAAAACAAAAAATCTCTAACGGGCGGGTTTTTGAAATCCCTTTTGAATGAAAAATGAAGAAATATTTTTCCTTTGTAAAATTTGAACATACTTTTTTTTCTCTCCCGATAGTTATTGCCGGAGCCATAATTGCATCCTCCGGCATTCCCGAAATACGGACACTGTTGTTGATTTTCTGTGCAGCCGCAGGAGCCAGAACCGCCGCAATGGCGATGAACAGAATTATTGACGCCCGGATAGACGCGAGAAATCCGAGAACAAAAAACAGAGAAATTCCCGCCGGAACACTCAGCCGCACCGAAGCATATTTTGTAACCGCCGCGGGTCTGGCCGTGTATTTTTTGTCCGCTTACTTGATATGCCCCTTCGCCTTTTATCTTTCGCCGCTTCCGGTCGCCGTTTTCGCATTATATCCTTATATGAAAAGAACAACTCCCCTTTGTCATTTCGGTGTGGGTTCGGCTCTCGCCCTTGCGCCAATCGGCGGATGGATAGCCGTTCGCTGTTCGGCGGATGACTTTTTTGCGCCCCTGATGCTGGGTTTATTCACCCTTTTCTGGGTCGCGGGCTTTGACATTATTTATTCAACCGCGGATGAGGAGTTTGACAGAAAAAACGGTTTGCATTCCATCGCCGTTTCGCTCGGAACAAAAAAAGCCGTTACAGTCTCAACACTGTTGCACGCCCTTTCAATTATTCCCCTGGCCGCTCTGCAGATAAGGGAATTTGGAGGAAATATTTTCTCAATCTCGGTTCTTCTACTGATTTGCGCCGTTTTTGCTTTTGAAAGAATCAAATTTTCAGAAATAAATTTTGCATTTTTCAAGCTGAATGTTCTTGCCGGGACGCTGGTTTTAGTTTTCATCCTCTGCGGTATATACTTGGGTTGAGGCTTTTACAGTTTTGAGAACAGTCGTGGGCATAACCGGCGCTTCGGGAGCGATTTACGGGGTTGATTTTCTCAGGCGCTGTGAAGGTGACAAATATCTCATAACAAGCAAATGGGGAAAGGCGGTTCTCAATGAAGAGATGCAAGTCAAGGTTGAAGAACTCGGCAAGTGGACCAATAAAATTTTCAATGACTCGGATCTTGCTTCCCCGTTTGCTTCGGGAAGCAACCACTTTGACTCAATGGTTATTGTGCCGTGCTCGGTTTCCACTCTCGCAAAAATAGCAAACGGCATAGGAGACACCCTCATAACAAGAACCGCCCAAGTTGCTCTGAAGGAAAAAAGAAAGCTCATCATAGCCCTCAGAGAAACACCGCTCAGCACTGTTGCGCTTGAAAACGCCGCAAAACTCTCCGGATACGGAGCGGTGATAATGCCCATAAGTCCTCCGCATTATTCCGGCGCGAAAACCGCTGGAGAGATAGTGGGCGGTTTTGTGGAGAAACTCCTCTCGGTTGTTTCCGGCAAATATGAAAACGGATGGCGGAGCGGAGATTTGGAGTGAGCAAAACCTTCCACAACCTGCGCCAATACATATTATATCTTGAAAAAAAAGGCGACCTGAGACGAGTAAAAACGGAGGTTGACCCCGATCTTGAAATTACCGAAATAGCCTCACGCGAGATGAAGGCCGGAGGGCCTGCGCTTCTGTTTGAAAATGTGAAAGGCTCATCTTTTCCGCTTGCAATTAATTTATTCGCTTCGGAAGAAAGAATCAGAATCGCTCTCGGCGGCGATCCCAAAGAAGTGGGCGAAGAGCTCGTGGAAATTTTTGAAAAGGTCAATCCGCCATCGGTGAGGGGAATTTTTTCCGCGATTCCCAAAATGACCCGTCTGGTCTCAATGAGAACCTCTCTCTCATGGACGGCGGCCCCGGTTCAACAAAATGAAACCGCCCCCGACCTTGAAAAACTTCCCGCAATAAAGTGCTGGCCCGGAGACGGCGGCAGATTCATAACATTCGGTCTTGTAATAACAAACAGCCCGGTTTCCGGTTCAAGAAATATGGGGCTTTACCGTCTTCAGATATACGACTCAAAAACCACCGGAATGCACTGGCACCCCCACAAAGGAGGAGCCGCTCATTACGGTGAGGCGGAAAAAAGAAATGAAAATCTTGAAGCCGCCATTGTTCTGGGCGGGGATCCGACTCTTATTTTCAGCGCAATCGCGCCGCTTCCCGAAGGTGTTGATGAGGTTGCGTTTTCGGGCTACCTGCGCCGCAGAGCCGTTGCAATGACAAAAGCAAAAACCATTTCAACGAAGGTTCCCGCGGATGCGGAAATGATAATAGAGGGAATTGTGCCGAAAAACATGCGCCGGACCGAGGGGCCCTTCGGAGACCATTTCGGACACTACTCAATGCAGGCGGAATTTCCGGTTTTTCAAGCGACGGGAATGACTTTTGCGGAAGATGCGATTTTCCCCGCAACCGTTGTGGGCAAACCTCCGCAGGAAGATATGTATCTCGGAGTTGCGGCCGGTGAGATGTTCTCTCCCCTAATAAGAATTATTCACCCGGAAATTAAGGATATGTGGGCATGCCCCGAAGCCGGTTTTCACAATCTTCTTTTTGTCCGTGTGGATGAGCGTTATCCGAAAAACGCGGTTAAATCCATGCTTGCGCTGTGGGGAACGGGACAGCTCGCGTTGACAAAATGCATGATAACGGTTTCGGGCAATGTGAATTTGCGGGATTTTTCCGCCGTGCTCCGGGAGATAGGAAAAAACTTTGACCCGCGTGACGACTTTCTTCTTATTCCCACTGCTCCTCTTGACACGCTTGACTTCACAAGCGGGAGTTTCAATGTGGGCAGCAAGATGGGAATCAACGCCGTAAAAAAACCGGGCAAACCGGATATTGAATACTGCTCATCCGTTCCCGACCCGAGAGAAAAACACCCTGAAATCAAAGACTGGCGTCTGCTTGAAGGGGGATTTTTTGCAGTTCAGATTGAAGGCGCCCCAAACGGGATCATAAGACGTTTGTTTGAAACTCCGGGTTTTGAAAAAATAAGAATTGCGGTTTTGGTCAGCACGGATATTGACATACACGATGACACGGAACTTATATGGGGAATTTTCACACGCTTTGACCCGCGCCGTGATATTGAGTTTGAAAGGATAAAAATATGCGGCTCCGATACGGTGCGTGAAGGACGCATGGGAATAGACGCCACGAAGAAGCAATGGTATCCTGAGGTGACTGAAATGACCCCTGAAATAAAGGCGAAAGTGTCTGAAAAGTGGAACAGTTACCGGAACTGATAGAAAAACTGTGCGTTGACAAGTCTCTGCTTCCGCTGCTTAAGAAAGTGGAATCCGGAGAGAGGCTTTCTTTTGATGACGGCCTGCGTCTTCTTGAAACCGAAGACATGCACACGGTCGGCATGATGGCGGATTTTGCGAAACGCAGAAGAAGCGGAGACAAAGTATATTTTGTCGTCAACCGGCACATAAATCCTTCCAATATATGCGCGATTTCATGCAGATTTTGCGCTTTTGGAAAAACAAAAAAATCAGCGGAAGCATATGAAATGACGATACCGCAGATCGTCAATATGCTTGATGAAGACTTGAAAGAGGTTCATATTGTCGGGGGGCTTCACCCTGACTGGGACTTCGGTCATTATCTTGACATTGTAAAAGCAATCAAAGAAGCGCAGCCCGCCTGCCACATCAAGGCGTTCACGGCGGTTGAGATTGACTGGTTCTCTGAAATCAGCGGAAAATCCCTGGAGGGAGTGCTTGAGGATTTGACCGATGCGGGAGTAAATGCACTCACCGGCGGCGGCGCCGAAATTCTTCATCCCGAAATAAGAAAAAAAATCTGCGCTCCTAAAACTGTGGCAACCAGATGGGAGGAAATTCACAGGCTCGCGCACAATATGAACATTCCCACAAATGCGACAATTCTTTACGGACATCTGGAAAAACCGTTTCATGTAATAGATCATTTTGAGCGTTTAAGAAACATTGAAGATGAAGCTCCCGGATTTTTCGCATTTATCCCGGTGCTGTTTCATCCTGAAAACACGGGGCTCAAGAATGTTCCGCCCTTCCCCGCTTCATATGATATGAAAATCCACGCCGCCGCGCGTCTGTTTCTGGACAATATTCCGCATATAAAAGCGTATTGGATAACTCTTGGTGAAAAGGCCGCGCAGGTGGCTCTTCATTATGGAGCGAGCGATGCGGACGGAACAATAATGCGAGAGAAAATCATTCACGATGCGGGGGCGCCTTCAGAACTCGGACACAGCAGAGATTTTATGGTGAATATGATTAAAAACGCCGGTTATGTGCCGGTGGAAAGAGACGCGCTTTATAATGAACTGAGGGTTTACAATTAGAAAGTTAGGAATTTCAGTTTCGGGGGAAAGGACTTTTAAAAGTGTTGAAATTGGAAACAGACTTTTCTAGAGAAGAAACAGGTTCCTGTCTGCTGGACAGAATTGAGGGTCTGGACAAATACCTAAAGTCACACTTTGACAAAAATCTTCAGACGGACTCCAATCTCACACGGAAAATTGTCAGCTTTCAAGCAAATAAAAAAAACCTCAATACCGTTGGTATAAATACAAAGAGGCTTTTTCTTCTGACTTGGTCGAGTATCTGCTTGAAAAGTATGAAGTGAATTCGGGAACTGTTTTTGACCCCTTTGCCGGAGCCGGCACGGCTTTGTTTACCGCTTCAGCGCTCGGTCTTGACGCGGACGGAATAGAACTGCCGCCTGTCGGACAAAAAATAATTGAAGCCCGAAAAATTGCTCTCAAAGAAAAATCCAAAAAGCATCCGGTGGAAAGAATGAAGTGGTGGATAACAAACAAACCGTGGGAGCAAACAGAAAAAGACAAAGAGTTTTCCATACTGAGGATAACAAAAGGCGCATATCCCCAAGAGACCGAAAGACTTATAAAAAAGTATCTCGCGCTTCTGGAATCAGAGAAAGAGGAAACCGCCTCTCTTTTGTTGTTTTCTCTCCTTTGTGTGTTGGAATCGGTGAGCTATACAAGAAAAGACGGTCAGTATCTGAGATGGGATCATCGTTCCGGCAGAAAGGGATTTTGGAAGAAAATTTTTAACAAAGGAGCAACAGAACCCTTTACGAAGGCAGTCTGTGAAAAAATTGAGGAAATCATTTCCGACTTGGAAAGACCGGACAAGAACCTTTCCCTCTTCCCTTCTGACAGCGAAACAAAACCTGAAAGAAAAGTTAACCTGCTTAAGGGTTCATGTCTGACTGTTATGCCGACTTTAGACTCTGACCGCTACTCTGCAATTGTAACTTCACCCCCATACTGCAACCGCTATGACTACACCAGAACATACGCTCTGGAGCATGCAATTCTGGGAGTTTCAGAAGATGAAAATCTGAATCTCAGACAATCAATTATTAGCTGAACTGTGGAAAACCGAGAAAAGGAAGTGCTTTCTATAAATCCTTCCTGGAGCAAATCAATGGAAATTTGCAACTCTCTGCCTTTGCTCTCAGAAATTCTTTCCTGTCTTGATACAATGAAAAAAATAAAAGGTTGAACAACAACGGCATCCCCAGAATGGTTAAGGGTTACTTTTACGAAATGGCTTGCGTAATTCAAGAATGTTTTAGAGTATTGAAAAAACACAGCCATATGTTCATGGTCAACGACAATGTGCGTTATGCGGGAGCCTCAATCTCGGTTGATTTCATTCTCTCAAAAATTGCTGAAAACATCGGATTCAATGTTGAAAGCATACTTGTCCTGCCTCAAACAAAAGGAAACAGTTCACAACAGATGGGAACACACAGCAGAAATGCCCTCAGAAAGTGTGTCTATGTCTGGAGAAAAAACACTTGACACAAACCCATGGACATATTGCCGGCTATAAGTCACTTGTTACACCCCGTGAACAAATAAGGGCCGGCTTCCTGGCGATGGCTCTTGAAAAGAACCGGAGAGCAATCCCTTTTGTGGAAGAAGCAAAGGCTCTAAAGGCGTTGGCTTCAAAAGCCGTAAGCCCAAAAGAACTTATTGGGCTTACGGATATTCAAGTCCCCTTGCTGACTGCGGCAGGCGTATCTGAAAAAGCTCTCAAGTACCTAACAGAAGAAGACAAAGAAAAAGCTATACTCAACTTGATTGAAAACTTTCTTGAACCCGCAGGCGCAAAGTTTTTGGACGAACTTCTTTACAGATTCTTACTGATACGAGGAGACACTCTGGGCGGTAAGATGAGAAACATCGCCGGGACACTCGGAGAATGGAAATTTATAAGAACTTTGATTTCAACATTGTCAATTCAATCAAAAAAATTCTATTATTTGGATAAAGAGAGCCGGGAGTGGGTTGTTGGTAATTTTGAAGACGCTGAAATTGAACAAAGAACAAAGGGGCTCTTTTGGAATTTTAATGGCAAACCGAGAACACTCCTTTATAATTTGACCGTGCCCGCAATCAAGAAAAATGTTGACCTTTGCCTTATGAGCTGCGAACCGGAAGACTTGACGGGAAAAGGAAGAACAAAATCTTCCCCCATTCACAATACTGAGAGTTATGTGGCTCTTGGCGAAATTAAGGGAGAATTTGACCCTGCCGGAGCGGATGAACACTTGAAAACCGCAAACTCCGCTCTTGGACGGATAAGAGCTGGCTTTGAAAAAAGCAGAGTTTTCCCTTTTACTTTTTTTGTTGGCGCGGCAATAGAAAAAGAGATGGCAAAAGAAATTTTTAATCAACTTCAAAAAGGAACTTTGACCAAGGCAACGAACCTTACTGATGGGAACCAACTCGTTGCTTTGTGTCAATGGCTGACCAATATCTGAAGGTTTCACTATGGCGTCACAAAAACTCATTAGTATCAATGACTTCCACCGCAAAGCGAAAAAAAAACTTCCGCAGATGTTCTATGATTATTACGCGGCCGGAGCAAACGATGAAATCACACTTTCTGAAAATAGCGAGGCATACAAACGTATAAAACTGAGATATAGAGTGATGGTTGACGTTTCGGAGCGGGATATGTCCGTAACAGTCTTCGGTAACAAAGTGTCAATGCCGATTCTTGTGGCCCCGACCGCTTTTCACGGACTGGCATCACCCGAGGCTGAATTTGCCACTGTCAAAGCCGCAAATAAAGCCGGAACTCTTATGATTCTCAGCACACTCTCAAATACAACGCTTGAGGATGTAAAAAAGGAGGCGGCAATTCCTCTCTTTTTCCAGCTTTATGTCTACAGAGACAGGAGCGCAACGGCCGAGCTTGTAAAAAGAGCCGAGGAAGCGGGCTACGGAGCCATTGTTGTTACGGTTGATGCCCCGATTCTGGGAACACGCGAGCGCGATGTGCATAATGACTTCCGGCTTCCCGAAGGGCTGACAATAAAAAACATGACGGCGGCTCAACTTGAAAGAATGAGCGAAGAAACGGGATCGGGTCTCGGCAACTACTTCGCCTCGTCAATAGATCCTTCACTTTCTTGGAAAGATATTGAATGGCTGAAAGGAATAACAAAACTTCCCGTTCTCGTAAAGGGAGTAGTTCATCCCGAAGATGCCAAACTTGCCTTGAAAAATGGTGCGGACGGTGTTGTGGTCTCAAATCACGGAGGAAGACAGCTAGATACAAGCCCCGCCACAATAGAAGCGCTGCCCGATGTGGCGGAAGCCATGGACGGTGCGGGAACACTTTTTGTGGACGGAGGAATACGGCGAGGGACCGATATTTTCAAAGCGCTGGCCCTCGGAGCTGACGCAGTTCTCCTGGGAAGGCCTATTTTGTGGGGGCTTGCCGCGGACGGAGAAAAGGGAGCGGTTCAAATCCTTGAGATACTCAGAGCGGAATTTGATAAAGCGATGATGCTTTGCGGTTTTTGTTCAGTCAGCGAAATCAAGAAAAGGGGTAAAGAAATTCTGTTTTGAAATCAGGGCTTTATATTCTATAGTGAGAATTGAGTTTTACATAATCAAGTGACAAATCGGACATCAGCACAAACCCCCTGCCCTTGCCTGCGGACAGACGGATTTTAATTGTAAACTCACTTTGCTTCATCATTTTTGCGGCTTTTTTCTCCACTCCGGCAATTTCCATACCGGCGCTCATAACTTTCAGTTTTCCGATAAAAATATCCATCTTTGCCGGGTTGAATTTGATCCCAGAACTTCCAACCGCAGCGGCAACCCTTCCAAAGTTGGGATCTTCTCCAAACAAAGCGCATTTGACAAGGATTGATGAACCAACCGCCTTTGCCGCTTTATCAGCTTCTTTTGAATTTCCGGCTCCCTCAACCTCAACCCTTACGGCTTTTGTGGCACCTTCACCGTCCTCAACTATCATCCGCGCTATGTCAAAACATACTTGAGAAACCGTTTCCACAAATTTTTTGCCGTCCCCGCTTGAAGAGGAAAGCGCCCTGCCTCCGGCAGTTCCTCCGGAAAGAAAAAAGACTGAATCATTTGTTGACATATCGCCGTCCACAATTATCCGGTTGAAAGACCGGTCGGCCGCCGTTCGGATGGTCTTTTCTGCAAAGGACCGCGTAATTTTTACATCCGTTAAAACAAAACACAGCATGGTGGCCATGTCGGGAGCAATCATTCCGGCTCCCTTTCCAATAGCGCAAACGGTGGCTGTTTTCCCACCGATTTTAATTTTTTTTGAGGATATTTTCGCAAAACCGTCCGTTGTCATTATTGCCGCCGCCGCTTTCTCCGCCCCCTCGGATGAAAGTTGTGAGACAAGTCCGGGAACAGCTTTTGTTATTTTCTCTTCAGGGAACCCGCCGCCTATCAAACCCGTTGAAGAAGGTATGACAAGAGAAGGAGAAATTTTGAGGCTCCGCGCAAGAGCAAGAGTTGTTGATTTGGCCGCAAGTTCACCGTTTTTGCCGGTCATCGCATTTGCGTGTCCGCTGTTTATCAAAAGCGCCTGACAAAAGCCGTCGCTGACGCGCTCCATTCCCAGAATAACGGGGGCGGCTTTAAGCCTGTTTGTCGTAAAAATTGCCGCCGTCACCGCGGGTTCTTCCGCATATATAAGCGCAAGGTCGGCCTTACGGTTTTTTTTAATTCCGCAGGAAACGGAACTGAAAAGGAATCCCGGAACCGTAATTTTTATTTCGTTTTTCCTCATCGGAACAACATATTCTCCAGAACCTTCGCAGATTTCAACACTTTTCCCGTCTGATACTGAAAGAAGGAATTAAAACAGATTACATTTTCCATTGCAAGGTCTCCCTTGATTACTTCGGCACAGTTGAACTTACGCGCGGATTTTTCGTGCGACTTGCCGGCGCACTCGCCGCACAAAAAAATACCGGCGGGAAAAACCAGAATTCCCCGCCCGGGATTTTGAAGCCCGCACCGGTCGCAGCCCTGAAATTCCATACCATACCCAAGACTCTCAAGCGCAGATTTCTGAAAATTCAAAAACGCCGCGGAACCGCTCCCGCGGCTCATTGCGGAAAGAGATTTCAGGGCCGCGGTGAAAATTTTTTCATCAGAGATTTTGTCTTCTGTAAACGCTGCATCTATAAGCTCAACAAGACAGTTTGCCTTGAGAAATATCCTCATGTCCTTTGCCACACCGGCAAAACTTTCCAGCACTTCAGAGCTTTGAAGAATTTCTCCGCCGGAACGGTTTGAACCCAGTTCAACTTTCAGCAGAGAAAACATCTCAAGGCTTCCGCCGAACCGCTTCCTGCTTGAAACGGCGTTTTTTGCCACAGCCCTCAGCTTGCCAAACTCTTTTGTGAATAAGGTGGCAAAAATGTCCGACTCTCCGACGGGAGTTTTTTTTATCAGCAAAGCCTTGCAGCTTTTTGTATCGCCGTTTTTCAAAACAGCAGTATTGTTCCCACAAAAAGGTAGAAGACCGAGCCGAGAATATCATTAAACATCATAAGAAACGGACCGGATGAAGCGGCCGGGTCAACTCCCACTTTTTTCAGAAACATCGGAAGCCCGACTCCAATTGAAGAGGTTGCCAGTGTTGCCGACAGCATGGATATGAAAACCGTGCCGCCAACCATTATATTTGTAGGCTCTCCGGGACTGACAAATTCCACCGTTACCGCGCCTATCGCCCCGCAAATCAGTCCCATAAGCAAACCGACTTTCATCTCCGCAATAAGAATTGAAAACACCTGCCCTCCGCTGATTGTCCCCATTCCAAGAGACCTGATTATAACGGTGTTTGTCTGAACCCCGACGTTTCCGCCCGCCGCCATAATAGCGGGCATAAAAGCGGCAAGTATTGCAAACTGTTCAAGGGTAATCTGAAAATTACGCAGAACAATGAACGCTATGAGAAGCTCACCGAGAAGCGTAAAAAGAATCCAGGGTATGCGCACTTTTACCCTTTCAAACATGGGAGTATGTATGGGGTGCAGGTGGTTTTCCACACCGACCATTTTGTAAATATCCTCTTCCGCCTCCTCGGATATGACGTCCATTATGTCATCGCCGGTTATTCTTCCGAGCAGTCTTCCATTTTCATCCACCACCGGGGCGGACATGAGATCATATTTTCTGAACAAGACGGCGGTTTCCTCCTGATCCATCAGCGGAGAGAGTGTTGTCTCCCGCGGCACTGATTCCATAATGCTCCACAGCGGAGCGGAGCCGTCTGATATCACAAGTTTTCCAAGAGAGACTGTGCCCGACAGTTTTTCATTTTCATCAACAACATAAATCCTGTGGTATTCCTCAATTTCATCTGAATTGGAAAGATTTCTTATTTTTTCAATGGTTTCCTTAACCTGTGATTCGGGAGAGCCCTTAAGGACTTCAGTCTGCATTATTCCGCCCGCCGAATCATCCGGATATTTGAGCAACGGCTCAACTTCTCTGAGCTCTTCGGGATCTATTTTGGAAAGAACCTCTTCCGCTTTTGCCTCAGGGAGTTCCTGGATAAGGTCCGCGGCGTCATCCGAATCCATTTTTTCGGCTATATGGGCAATTTCCTGCTCGTCAAGTTTGGAAAGCAGTTCCTCCCGCAGGCTTTCATACAGTTCGGGAAAGATTTCAGAGGCGACATGGGTGCCCAGAGAGGAAAGAACAAAAGACTGTCCGTCGGTGTCTATATCCAGGGAGTCTATAATTTTTACTATCTCAGAAGGGTGAAGCCCTCCGAGATCCCTTACAATCTCGGCGGCGGCACGGCTCTCAACATGCTGTTCCACCCTTTCCTTTAGTTCCAGGTTATCCATTTCCCGCTAATTTTATCGGTCAGTTATACTAAAACCAAGAAAACTCACGCGAGGTTCTAAAAATGCTCAGAGACAGAAAGATTAAGTTCGGCAATCCGCCGGAAAGAGAGTGGAAACTGCTTAAAGAGAAAGTCGGCAAAGGAATTGAGTATATGCTTCCCGATTCTCAAAGGTGGTTTCTCGCAAGGCTTGAAGGAGACGGAATAAGAATCACTTCCGCGGAAAGAAATGTCCGCCCGCTTTCCGTGCCCGATGAGCCGCTGATTGATTTTGAGGAATTTAAGGTTGTCGCAGGCGCCTACAATGAAACTTTGTTCGGAGGAATAAACAACCTCCAGCCAAAACTCAACGCACAGAAAAAAAGCCCCAATATGCGCTACATATTTATGCTTGTTTACAATTTACTTTAAGTCTGTCCGGAAAACACGAACATTCAAACATCAATACCGGTGATCTCTGATATTGAAGAAACTCCTTCTTTTTCCATAAAATTGACAAGCCCTCTGTTTATCCGACCCGCAACTCCGGGGCCCTCTCCTCTTATCGCGGTAAAAACCTGAAGCGCATTTGCTCCGGCTTGGATTTTCTCAAGAGCAGTTTCAGTGTCTTTTATTCCGCCGGAACCGATAATTGTCATTTTTCCGCCGGTTTGAAGCCGTATATGTCTGATCCTGTCAGTTGAGAGTTTTCTGTAGTCCGGATCATCTCCGCTCACTCCACCGCTTTCACTCTCCCACTTTTCACCATATTTTGCTTTAATCACCGAAGAATTGGTCGTGTTTGTGGCTATGATTCCAGCCGCGCCGGATGATAAAACCGCTTCTATGATTTCGTCTATCCGGTTAAATGAGGTCTCGGGAGATATTTTCACATAAACCGGTATTTTCTTTTCACCGGAGGCAACCGCCGCAACGCTTTTCAGTATTTCAGACAGAGCTTCTTTTTGTTGAAAATCTCTCAAGCCCGGAGTATTTGGCGAGCTCACATTAACCGCGAAGTAGGACGCAAAAGGAAGTGTTTCCCGTGCCACTGACGCATGTTCATCCGGGGCTTTTTCAGGCGGAGAGTCTTTGTTGAGACCAATGCTTATTCCAATCGGCATCGGCATCGAAGCGGCGGTTTGCAGGTTGCGCACAACACCTTCAGCGCCGGGGCTGTTAAAGCCGAGCCGGTTTAGAAACACACCCGGAGCAAGAGAAAACAAACGAGGTTTCGGATTCCCCTCTTGCGGACGCAATGTTACCGAACCAATCTCCGCGCATGAAAAACCCATTGCGTGCATACCGGCCACAGCCCTTCCCGTTTTGTCCCACCCCGCCCCCACAATAAGAGGATTTTCAAGATGCAAACCGTCAATCTCAATTTCAAGGCGCTTGTCTTTGAATCTTTTTCCGGTGTTCGCGGCAAGTTCGGCAAGCAGAAGGGTCAAAGACGTTTTTGATGCGATATGAAGAGTTTCAACAACAAAAGAGTGCAGAGATTCCGAATCAAACCCGTCAAGTATCGGGGTTAACAGTTTTTTGTAGATTGACACTCTTCACCGCTCCCCTCTAAACATTGAAACGGAAAAGCATAATGTCTCCGTCACAGACCTCGTAGTCTTTTCCCTCAGACCTCATCTTTCCGCTTTCCCTCGCGGCGGTCTCGGAACCCGACTCTATAAAATCTTCGTATTTGATAGTTTCAGCCCTTATGAAACCCTTTTCAAAATCCGAGTGTATTACTCCCGCCGCCTGAGGGGCACTGGTTCCGCGTTTGATTGTCCACGCCCTTACTTCCTTTGGACCGGCGGTAAAATATGTTATCAAACCAAGCCCGTCATAAGCGGCTTTTACAAGCTTTTCCAGACCGGTTTTTTCAATGCCCATTTCACTGAGAAATTCCGCTTTTTCATCGGGCTCAAATCTTGATATTTCCTCCTCAATCTTTGCCGATACCGCCACGCAGGAGCTTGAGTTGTTATGAGCATGTTGTTCCACGGACTCTGAAAATTCTGAATCAGCGGAGCCGTCATCCACATTACAGACATAGAGAAAAGGTTTTGCTGTCAGAAGAAAAAGATCCCGCTCTTTTTCAATTTTCAGCAACTCGGTATTGCCTCTGACGGAGTTTCCGTTTTCAACAAACTCTCTGATTTGAATAACATCGGACAGGTGTTTTTTAATTTCTTTATCACCGCTCTTTGCCTGTGACTCAAGTTTATGCTCTCTTTTTTCAAGCGTTTCAAGATCTTTCAAAATCAGTTCATTCTCAATTGTCGCTATGTCGCGCACGGGGTCAACGTCGCCGTCAACATGGGTGATATCCTCATCCTCAAAACACCTGACAACATGAACTATTAAATCCGTTTCACGGATATGTGAAAGGAAAGCGTTTCCTCTGCCCCTGCCTTCCGATGCGCCTTTTACAAGGCCGGCAATATCAACAAACTCAACAAATGCCGGAACCTTCTTCTGAGGCTTTACCATTGAAGCTATTTTTTCAAGTCGCTCATCAAAAACCGCAGCCACGCCCAGATTCGGCTCTATTGTGCAGAAAGGAAAATTTCCCGCTTCGGCTTCAGCGTTCGTGAGAGAGTTGAAAAGTGTGGACTTGCCTACATTTGGAAGCCCTACGACGCCGCATTTCAATCCCATAAGTTTTTACCGGGGTGAATGACCGGATTTGAACCGGCGACCTCCGAGGCCACAACTCGGCGCTCTAACCAGACTGAGCTACATCCACCATTTTATTTTCGCGCGCCCGAGAGGATTTGAACCTCTGACCCACGGATTAGAAGTCCGTTGCTCTGTCCGGGCTGAGCTACGGGCGCAAATTACAAAACCTGCAAATAGCCTCGGGGCGAGAGGACTCGAACCTCCGACCCCGGCGTCCCAAACGCCGTGCGCTACCAAACTGCGCCACGCCCCGAACTATAAGCGCGGGTCTATTATACATAAAAGTTACTTTCCCATTCTGAACTTATTCCAATACCGCACAAGCCCTTTTACATTCATTGAAACCGTATCGGTGTTTCTGTAGCTCTCGGTGAAAGCCGCGCCTTTTTCATTTGCCTGAATAAAATCATCCAGGTGTTTTTCAAAACCGGGCTTAATCTCTTCCTCACTCATTCCTTTGTTCAGCTTCTCTCCCACATAAAACACAAAATCCTCAAGAGTGACCGAAAATTCGTCCAAGTGAGAGTCAACATCCGAATACTCTCCGAAATGGGTCGGACAAACACTGTTGGGTGAAATTTCGCGGATTTTTTTCACCGTTTCATCCCACAATTCCAGATTGATTTCGGGAGGGGGAGTGGGCGGAATCACAGCCCCGCCTCCTATTCTTACGCCGGCCGCATCACCCGAAAAAAGAACTCCGTCAGCCAGATAACAGTGGTGATGGCCCGCATGCCCCGGAGTGTCAAAAGCCCTTATTTTCAAGTTGCCGGCCGAGACCGTCTCTCCGTCGGCGACAACTTCAACACTGTCTGCCGGAACCGGACGCACTTGTCCCCAGAGCGTTTCCATTTTGTCTCCGAAAATCCGTGTTGCCGATGAAACAAGACGCTCGGGCGCTGTCAGATGTTCCGCGCCGTTTGGATGAACATAGACTTTTGCTCCATTTTCAGCAAACTTCCACGCTCCTCCCGAATGGTCAAGATGGATATGTGTTACAAACAGATGCCGCACATCTCCGGGCTTGAAGCCGAGTTTTTCCAGCTCTCCGCAGACGTTTTCAAAGGTTGACTCAGGTCCGCTCTCAAAAAGAACAAGTCCGTCAGAACTCTCAAGCAGGTATGATGCTATTACTTTGGGAGAAATAAAACTGTGGTCTATTATCTGTGGTTTCATACATTAGAATCTACTGTCTGAACGGCCCGTTAACAAGAAGCAAATGACTCCTCTGCTTAAATTAAAGACTCCGGAACATTCCGCCGATGTATGGGCCAAACTTGAAAATCTCAATCCCTCAGGAAGTTCCAAAGAAAGAATTTGCTCTGCGATAATCACGGAAGCTGAAAGCCGGGGCGTTCTCCGTCCGGGAAAAACAACCCTGGTGGAAGCGACAAGCGGAAATACCGGCATTGCGCTTGCTTTTCTGTGTGCTGCAAAAAACTACCGCGCCGCGCTTTTCATGCCGGAAGGCACCGGAGCTGAAAAAAAAGCGGTTGCAAAAGCTTACGGAGCCGAGATTTTTGAGCCCCCCGGGGGGAAAACAATGACGGAAGTGATCAGAACGGCACGGGAATTTGTCAGGAAAATGCCGGACAAGCGTTTTTTTATAGATCAGTTTTCAAACCTTCTGAACCCCCAAACTCACAGACTTGAAACCGCAAGGGAAATTCTCTCTCAAATGGAGCTTGCGGGCAAAGCGGAAATCAACGCTTTTGTAATGGGTGTGGGAACGGGAGGAACAATTACCGGCGTCGGAAGGGAAATTAGAAAGGCCTTTCCGCATTCGGAAGTCGTGGCGGTTGAACCGCATTCATCCGCCGTTCTTTCGGGGAAAAAAACCGGGAAGCATTCAATATCGGGCATAGGCGTCGGTTTTATTCCCGATGTTCTGGATACCGAATGTTACGGCCGCGTAATCACGGTGACCGAAGAGCAGGCCCGCCAGGGTGTTATGGAACTCGCACGAAACAACGGGATTTTTGCCGGGCTGTCATCCGGAGCAAACTATTTTGCCTCCATGAAGACGGCTGAAAAGCTCGGCCCCGGGAAACGGACGGTAACGATTGTTTGTGATTCGGGAGACCGTTATCCGGAAGTCTGAATGATGTGTTGTTAACAAGACGGGATAAAGCCGGAAGGCACATTGAAACACGCCTCTGCGTGTGATATTTTCA
The DNA here is from genome assembly GCA_965198945.1 of Thermodesulfobacteriota bacterium. Taxonomy (GTDB): domain Bacteria; phylum Desulfobacterota_D; class UBA1144; order Nemesobacterales; family Mycalebacteriaceae; genus Mycalebacterium. The sequence goes on from CBDAQI010000013.1 coordinate 230,573, forward strand.
AGGAACGCCCCAAATGAAAAGCGGTATATTCAAGAACATATTTATCTGGTTGCTGATTTTTGTCGCACTTGTAACCTTCTACCAGTTTAAGGACTCGTCAAGCAATGTCCGGCTGGAAATATCCTACAGCGATTTTCTCTCACAACTTGAAAGCGAAAAAATCAGCGAAGTTAAAATCACCACTGAGAACGGACTTGTTGAAGGCGCTTTTATACAGGGGTTTGTGCCTCCGCAGGCTGTGATGGAAAATTCCGTGCCTTCCGATAAAGATCCGGCCGAACCCTTCAGATTCAAAACATTCGGCCCCCTGAATCAGGACATCCTTCTCCAGAAACTAATGAGTCAGGGAATTAAATTCAGCTATGAAAAAGATTCCGACCGGACACTGGGGCAAATTCTCATAAGCTGGGGGCCGTTCCTTTTTCTTATACTTCTTATGCTTCTTTTTCTGCGCCAGGTTCAAGCCGGCGGTTCCAGGGCGATGTCTTTCGGGAAAAACAAAGCCAAATTACTGAATATGGAAAAAGGCAAAGTAACATTTGACGATGTGGCCGGAATAGATGAGGCAAAAGAAGAAGTCGGAGAGATAGTTGAGTTTCTCAAAAACCCCGCGAAATTCACTTCAATTGGAGGCAGGATTCCCAAAGGGGTTCTGCTTGTGGGTTCTCCCGGAACCGGAAAAACCCTGCTAGCGCGCGCAATCGCCGGAGAAGCAAATGTGCCTTTTTTCCTAATCAGCGGAAGCGATTTTGTTGAGATGTTTGTGGGCGTCGGTGCGTCAAGGGTCAGAGACCTTTTCAGCCAGGCAAAAAAGAACTCGCCCTGCATAATATTCGTGGATGAGCTCGATGCGGTCGGCAGGCACAGGGGAGCCGGGCTCGGGGGTGGACACGATGAAAGGGAACAAACCCTGAATCAGCTGCTTGTTGAAATGGACGGTTTTGAAAACAATGAAGGCACAATAGTTATGGCCGCCACCAACCGCCCTGACGTTCTTGATCCTGCGCTTCTGCGGCCCGGAAGATTTGACAGACAGATAGTGGTCCCCAGACCCGACCTCAAAGGACGGGAGTCAATTCTTCAAGTTCACTCAAGAAAAGCGCCTCTGGAAAAAAATGTTGACCTTGCAATGATCGCCCGCTCAACACCCGGTTTTTCCGGCGCAGATCTTGAAAATCTTGTCAACGAGTCCGTTCTTCGCGCGGCGCGTGAAGGAAGAAAAACCGTGTCAATAGAAGACTTTGAATTCGCAAAAGATAAGGTCATGATGGGGTCGGAGAGGAAAAGTCTTGTAATCAGCGAGAAAGAGCGCGAAATCACCGCTTATCACGAAGCCGGTCACGCCCTTGTGGCAAAACTTACACCGGGCGCAGACCCCATACACAAAGTCACAATCATCCCGCGCGGCATGGCTCTCGGAGTAACTCAGCAGATTCCGGAAGAAGATAAATACACACAGTCGCGCTCTTATTTGAACACGGTAATAATGGTTCTTCTGGGTGGACGCGCGGCGGAGGAAATTGTATTCGGGGAGCGAACAAGCGGAGCCGGCAACGATTTGAAACGAGTTACGGAAATTGCTAGAAGAATGGTCTGTGAATGGGGAATGAGTGAAAAAATAGGCCCCATATCACTCGCCAAGACTGACGAACAGGTTTTTCTCGGAAAAGAATTTGCAAAAAGCGCTGACCACAGCCAGCAGACCGCTGAAAAAATAGACATGGAAATTAAATACATTGTGGAAAAGAACTATGAAAAAAGCATGAAACTTCTCAATGACAACATAGATCTCCTCAAAGCGGTCGCCCGGAGGCTTCTTAAAAAAGAAAATATCACCGGGAAAGAAATTGATGAAATAATGGAGTCTTCCAAACTTTTCGCCAAGCACTTCAAAACCCCGAATTCGCAGATGGAAAAAACTCCGAAAATATCGTCCGCACAATAATGAAAAACAGCCCTTCAAAGAAGCAACTCCATCAGAAACAACCCTTTTTTAAAGCAGGAAACAAAATTCTTGACACATCAAAAACTCTCTTAATGGGGGTGCTGAACCTGACACCCGACTCTTTTTATGAGGCCAGCAGGTGCGGTGCGGTTGATAAATCTCTTTTCAGGGTTGAACGGATGCTGACAGACGGAGCGGACATAGTTGACATGGGAGCGGAATCCACCCGCCCCGGCTCTGTGCGGATTTCCGAGGAAGAAGAGAAAAACCGCCTAATGCCCGTTCTTGAAAAATGTGCAAGAGAGTTTGGAGACGCGGTTTTCTCGGTGGATACGACAAAAGCGGCCGTTGCAAAAGACGCCCTTAAAAACGGAGCCTCAATGATAAATGACATAAGCGGCCTGACATTTGAGGATTCAATTGCGCACAGTGTTGCTAGTGCGAAAGCGGCAATAGTTCTTTCACATACCTCCGGCCGTCCCGACATAATGCAAAAAAAAACGGCATATACCCGCGTTGTCGGAGACATAATTGAGAAATTGGAAAAATCGGTTTCCAAAGCCGTGGAAGCGGGAGTGCGGACCGAATCAATAGCCATTGACCCCGGAATCGGTTTCGGCAAAACTGAAAATCAGAATCTTCAGATACTCAACCGTCTTGATGAATTTTTCCAAATGGAACTGCCTGTTTTAATAGGAACATCGCGCAAGTCTTTTATCGGAAAAACTCTGGGAGGCCTGCCGCCGGAAGAGAGACTTGAGGGAACGGCCGCAACAGTGGCGATAGCCATCATGAAGGGAGCTTCAATTGTGCGAGTTCATGATGTGAAGGAAATGGCGCGGGTGGCAAAGATGTCAGACGCCATAAAAAAAGAGATGGCGGCATGAACGAATTGATTGAAATTTTTTCGCTGGATTTTTCCGGCGGCTTCAGAATAAGAGACACCATAGACATAATAGCCGTTACGGTGATTGTTTATAAACTGATAGGGCTGCTTGAAGGGAAACGCGCCATACAGATGATAGTGGGCCTGTTTTTCATTTTCGTTTTCTACCTTGTTTCCGGGAAACTGGAAATGTTCACAATAAACTGGTTTCTCGGTGAATTTCTAAGCGCAATAGTCGTAATTATAGTGGTGCTTTTTCAAAGCGACATAAGAAAAGCTCTCGCAAGCATAGGACGAGGCTCGCCCTTTCAGAAATTTCTCAAACATTCGGACTACAATGAGAGCGTGATTGATGAAATAGTCAAAGCGACAAACTATATGGCAAATAACAAAATCGGCGCAATAATTGCGGTTGAAAGAATGAACAGTCTGATGGATTATGCTGAGGACGGAATAGCCATCAATACGGAAATATCAGCGGAAATGCTGATAAGCATTTTCAATCCGGGCTCGCCTCTTCACGATGGAGGGGTGTTGATTCAGAGAAACAAAATTACTTCCGCAGGCTGTTTTTTCCCGATAGACACAAATCCCGAAATTCCCAACAACTTTGGAACGCGCCATCGTGCGGCGCTGGCCTTGTCAAATGAAACGGATGCCGTCACCATTGTGGTATCTGAAGAAAGAGGAGAAATTTCGCTGGTTTTGCAAGGTGAAATGAAGTCCGGAATGGATGTAACAACCCTTCGAAGCGCTCTTATTTCCTCCCTTGAACGCCGCGAGTCCGGAGAAAAAAGTCATGAAGCCGCCTGAAAAAAAGGACGAAAGCAAGGAAAAAAGTCCCTATCAGAAAAAATCGCGCCTGCGGGTTTTTTCAGTGAATATCGGGCGTCTTGCCCTTGCGGCTTTTTTCGCAGTCGTGATGTGGTTCACCGCCAACTATGAATCCGATTTGGAGAAAGATGTTGAAATACCGATCAACTACCTCAACCTTTCGGAAGATTTTATAATAAGCAACAGACCCTACCTCCCAAGCTATATTAAACTGAGAATCAAGGGAACGCGCAGTCAGGTTTCATCCGTTTTGAAAACCAACACCTCAATCAACATAGACTTGACAGACAGAGCGGAGGGAATTTCCTCCCACGAGATAAATCCGGAGTCGGTCAGCCTTCCGAGAAATGTGCAAATTGTCAGAATAAGTCCGCGTGAAATTGTTCTGGACATAGACACAATCTTTGAGAAATTTGTGCCGATAAAACTTGAGATGGGGCCGCCGCCACTGGGATATAGAGTTGAGGGAGAGCCTGAAACCAGTCCTTCAACAGTCAGCATCAAGGGGCCGGGAAAAGTCATGCGCGACATCAATGAAGTTAAAACCATTCCGGTTGCTCTCGCCAAAGAGAAAACAACTTTTTCGGTGGACGTGGGTCTGGTATCGCCAGATTCCCGTGTTACTTTCCCGGAAACTCAAATTGTAAAGGCGACGGTTAGAATAATTGAACTGGAAATAGAAAAAACCTTCAAAAACCTTAAAGCCAAAATCAGGAACGCCTCGGAAGACGAAGAATATAAAATGGAACCTGAAACGGTTGACATAAAGTTTCAGGGTCCCCGCTCTCTTGTAAACAATCTTCACGGTGAAAATATAGATATATACGCCGATATTAAAGATGTTGAGAATTTCCCCGAAGGCGACACAAAAAACTTTCCCCTTTTCCACAATTATCCAAATAGTGACAAAATCCGGGTTGTGGAAATCATGCCCGGCAAAGTGGCAATAACAAAGCAAGGTGCGGAGGAATAGTTGCCGGCGGGGTTATTCGGCACGGACGGGATACGGGGAATTTCCGGTCTTTTTCCTGTAGATAAAAGGGGCGCCGGCAAAATCGGTTCGGCGATTGCCCGAGTTTTTTTGAAAAAAGGGGGAGAGTCGCGCGTTGTTATCGGGAGAGACACGAGAAAGCGCGGAAAAACACTTCAGGAAAACCTCTGCGGAGGACTTATGTCCGGCGGAGCAAAAACCGTTTGTGCGGGAATCTGCCCCACCCCCGCCATTGTATCCCTGCTTCTTGAACAAAAAGCGGATGCCGGAATCATGATTTCCGCCTCACATAACCCTCCCGAATACAACGGCTTCAAAATATTTAATTCCAAAGGGTTCAAGATTGACAGGAATGTGGAAACCGAGATTGAAAACGTTTTTGAAGAATTGAAAGACGCTCCCGCTCTTGAGAGCTCGGAAAGAAAAGTGGCGGAAAATTCCGCATGGCGTCAAATATACTCTTGCTCTCTTGAGTCATCCGTTTGCGGGAAGCGAAATCTTTCGGGAATAAAAATCGCTCTTGACTGTGGAAACGGAGCGATGTTTGAAATCGCGCCGGAGGTTTTTGAAAAAACCGGCGCACAACTCTCACATACAGGTCGGGAACCTGACGGTGAAAACATAAACAAGGGCTGCGGAAGCCTTGAAACCGGGCGGTTGGCGGAAGATGTGAAAAAAAACGGCGCGTTTCTCGGAGCCGCACTTGACGGAGACGGAGACAGAGTCACTTTCTGCGATGAAAACGGAAATGAGGTGGACGGAGACAGAATAATAGCTCTTTTCGCGCGCGAAATGCTGGAAAACGGAACATTGAAAAAACCATGTGTCGTAACAACTGTTATGAGCAACAAGGGACTTGAACTGTTTTTTGAAAAAAATGGAATACATATGCTCAGAACCGATGTGGGAGACAGAAATGTGGCGGAAGCAATGAAAAGGGAAAATATCAATTTAGGGGGTGAAAAATCGGGACACCTGATTTTTTCCGACCATTCAACAAACGGAGACGGTTTGCTTGCAGCCCTTTTTGTCGCGGACATTGTAAAAAGAAAAAATAAACCTCTTTCACAAATCCTGCCGGAATTTGAGATGTTTCCGCAAATTCTAAAAAATGTCCGGGTTTCCCGAAGAAAGGAGTTTGAGCTGATATCAGGTCTTCCGGAAACTGTTGCAAAACTTGAGAAACAGCTTGGAAAAGGCGGAAGAATCCATCTCCGTTATTCCGGAACGGAACCGCTTGCGAGAATTCTTGTTGAGGGAGCGTCTCAAAATTCTGTTGAAAAAACGGTCGATGAGATCTCAGCCGTTATTGAAAGTTCAGTTGGAGAAAAAAGTGGCGGAACTCAATGTTAACATAGACCACATAGCGACAATCAGACAGGCACGGGGCGGAACGGAACCGTCTCCCGTAAAAGCCGCACTTGTGGCTGAGAAAGCGGGAGCGTCGGGTATTGTCGCACACTTGAGGGAAGACAGACGGCATATAAGCGATAAAGACCTTTACGAACTGAAAAAATCCATTAGTACAAAATTGAATATGGAAATGGCGGCAACCAATGAAATGGTTGAAATAGCTCTGTCGGTCTCTCCCCATATGGCGACTCTTGTGCCCGAAAAAAGAGAGGAATTAACAACCGAAAACGGTCTTGAAATATCAGGGAATCAGGAGCGGATAAAAAATGTGATTTCCGTGCTTTCGGAAAAAGGCATAGAGGTGAGTCTGTTTATAGACCCGAGTTTTGAGCAGATAGAAGCTGCGGCGGACATAGGAGCAAAATGGGTTGAAATACACACGGGAGGGTTCGCGGAAGATTCTCCGGATCAGGACAGGGAAAAAGAATTTGAACTTATAAAAAATTCGGTTTTATATGCGCTGGATCTTAAACTGCATGTTTCCGCCGGGCACGGTCTTGACTATACGAATGCGGGTATTATCTCATCAATAAAAGGCGTTGAGGAATTGAACATAGGGTATTCAATAGTTTCAAGGGCGGTTTTTGACGGCATGGAACGTGCGGTGAAAGACATGATTGAGGTGATGGGTTAAGAGACCGGTTAGACAGCGGAATCGCCCGGAGTTTTTCGTCCTTTCAATTTATTCATAAATTTTTGACAAAAATAAGAGACCGGATTTCCACGAGATTTTGTCACCGTTGAAAGATTGCACCCATGGGGGTGGGGCAGAATCCCCGGTCCCGTAATTCCTATAGCCCAATAGGCACTATTGCATCTCTCTCGTCATTCCTATACCCCGATAGGAACTATTGTATCTCTCTCGTCATTCCCGTTTCTTCTCCGTCATTCCCGCATCCTCTCCCCTGTCATTCCCGTGGAAACGGGAATCCAGTATTCCGACAAATTTCTGTCATAAACCTCGGATTCCGTGTCAGGCAGATAATTACAGGGGGCAAGTTGGCCGTTTTTTAATTCAACAACCGGTTCATTTCTCATCAGCAACCCTCTTAAACACAGCTTTTTATCTTTTTTTCATATTTTTAGTTGCCAACAAAAACAGTTTTTCCCTATAACAGTGCATAACCAAAATTTAATTCATAGGAGGATAATACTATGGGAACAAATTGGAAACTAAACAGTGTGTTTAACGGCGATGTGGAATTGTCCAAGGAAGACACTTACTACAATGTGGGCAGCTACGCGGTTCCACAAGACAGGATGCTGCTTATTACGGCGCGATTGAAATACACGCTGTTTGATCCTATCTCCAGAGGACTGCCCTTCCCGGTAAAGACACAGACCTTTGCTGGTATGGTTTCGTCCAACTTTCTAAGGGAAGGAGGGGTTAGATACCTGGAGCTAGAATGCGGGCAGTTCAAAATATCGAGAGCGGTTTTGCGTGATTTTGACACGAAACTTGTGGTAAAAACTGAAGGAAGTGGCCATCAGTTGCAGATTGCAAAATGCTGTGAGGCGTCTGATGATTCAAAAGAGGAGGGAGGTTCTGTTGATGAGTGCCGGGAGACTGAAAAAAAGAAGAAAGTTCCGGGCGTGTTTAGAGAGGATCGTATCTCTTTTATTCCAACCAGCGATATAGAGGTGGAGATTTCTGAGGTTAAATCGGACCTTGCCGATGGGGAGGTAACAAACCCGAAGATTGCAGATGGGGCTGTTAATACATCCAAACTTGCCGATGCGGCTGTTACTGCAGATCAAATTGCTGACCTTACAATAACACGGGAAAAATTGGCGTTTCGCATAAACGGTGCTGAGCCGGGGCGTAACACTATTCGTCCATACCATTTTCACGATTCAAAAGAGGTAACCAGACTAATATGCGAACCCATTTTGTTATATTCATCATCAAATAATTCTCACACAACAAATGAAATAGTAACTCTGTCAGAACCAATTTTTAATTTTACTGATGTGGAGTTTTGCATCCGCACATCAGGGGGTGATGGCGCATATAATGGATTGAATGCGGGCAAGGTTAGTGTGGGATGTGTTTTGCAGTCGGGAACATCAAACGGTTCCGGTCTTCTTCTTGTATCAGACCAAAATGGTCGACATGGAGAGGATAGGATTGAAATCAGGCGTGTTACATCATCAAACAACACTCGTTGGCGAATAATTAGGGAACAAGCGGGAGGGAGTTCTCCAACATTCCGCACAGTATCAGTTCGCGGGTTTCATCGCATTGCGGGGAACTATACCCGGGCTGAGCTTGATTTAATCAACGGGGGTAATTAGCAGCATAGCTAATCCAATCTTCTGAAAATGTGAGGAATTAGTTCTGTAGAAATTGAACGGGGAGTTTTTGCCTCCCCCTTCAATTTATTCGGGCAGTTTTGTTTTTATCAAATAAAGAGACTGGATTCCCACTTTCGTGGGAATGACGGGACAGAGCAATTTTTTGTGTTTCTCTGTCATTCCCTTGAAAACGGGAATCCAGTATTCCGACAAGTCCTTTCATAAAAGCCGGATTTTGAAAAAGCCCTTTATTCACATAAACTTTTTTTCAGGCAGCGGTTTTTCAAAATGTCAAGGTTAGCGGTTGTATTGATTCTGGTTTTCCTCACCGCCGGTTGCGCCAGTTCGGGAGGAGGCGGAGAAATTTCTCTGAGACCGCCGCCACCTGCAGAAAGAATAATGGTGCAACTGTCTGCACAATCATCTGTGGCAAGTCTCGCTCGCATTCCAGGAGTTGACGGAGAGGTCAACATTCAGCCACTTCCTCCAAAAAGTTTTGTGCCATTGCCAAAGCCTGTGAGGCTGCCCAAGTCTTCCCCGATGTTGAGAAGACCCATGAAACGGGGAACTCCCAATCCCGTAGTGTCGGTTGACCCGCCTGAGAGTTTTGTGCCGTTGCCGGAGCCTGTGAGGGTGCCCAAGTCAAGGGCTTCAATTATAAGTCATTGTGAAAATGTAAGGGGTTTTGACGACACAGCAGGTGTGACATTATGCAACCGTGCGAGAATACCGGGACTTATCCCTCTTTATAATCTTGTCTCGGCTGATATTGACAGAAAAATAGCCAACAAAGAAACAATAGAGAAAATCGGGGTGGTAATTGATGTAGGCGATCACGGCAGGGCAGTGTTTAGGACAGCAGAAATTGCCACCAGGAAGGAACTACTTCAATATTTTGATGCGCCTGGTTCTTTTCAAATAGCACAAAAGTTTAGAACAGAAGTAGCTGCCGGAAGCATAGTCAACATTTCTTTTGGAGGAATTTTTGTAACATCAGCATTATCATCAGTGAGGTCCAGGATTAGCCCTCAGGATGTGCGGATGTCCCGCTCTCTTCTTCTCTTACCTACCGGCAATTTCGAAGGGCCTGAACCTGCGCAAAGCCGGCAAGCTCTCAGAGAGATTCATGCTTTGCCGGATGTGAACAACGCCGGTTCTGTTCTTCTGGTTGCGGGACTCACACAGAATAAAGCATTCCCGCTGACAGACGGAAACGGTTTTCACAAAGGATACAGAGCCGTTCCTACCGATGGTATTCCTTTCCTTCAATACATCCGGACTCAAACCGTTGCGGAAGCGCGGCGGATTACTGTGTGACTGCACCATACAGAGTTTATACAACAGTAAAAAACAGCAGACCTGTTTCAGCAAGGCGGTTTTTGCACGATGAATTCAATTATAAGGAGGGCACAAGTTTTTCCACCCCCATTGTTATGGGCACACTTGTAAACCTGCGCTATGAGTGGCCTCATCTTACAAACCAGCAACTTGTAAAGCTCGCCTGCGTAACTGCAGTAGACCTTGGAGATCCGGGAAATGACCCCGTCTACGGTTGCGGTCAATTCTCCGTCTCAGCCATCTGGCTCCCCACGGGAGATCTTGTTGACCCAGCTGAATTGCTTCCCGTTGCCCGGGGCGACATAGCCGTATCCGGAGCATCTGTATCCGAACCCGTTGTCGTAAAGGGCTATGAAAACAACGAGTTTGCAAGAGACTATGAAATTTCAGTTCCCCTTTCCGCTTCATCTTCTTCCCTGCGCATAGAACCGTCTGTCTCCTGGAACAGTATAAAAAGCATGATTGACTTCCGCGATTCGGGTTATCTGTCAGTCCCCGTTGTGGACGGAGGAAGCGCCGCTCATCTTTTCAAAGGAGCTTTCTTCTTCATGAACGGGCAATACGGAGTGGGCAGAGCGGGCATATCGCACACGAGCGGATTTTCCGTTGCATTTGAAAGAGAGACGGATTCTTTTTTCGGCAGTGTTGGCAGCGGTTCCTATAGATTCGGAGACACGAACAAGGTGATAGCGTCATTTGACAGGTATTTCGGGTTGGGCGACACATATGGGATAGGAGTGGGAGCTGCTGCGGCATATGGAGAGGTTGATCCCGTGTATTCACTGATTAAATCAGCGAGGGGACATGCGCAGACGGCGCGAGTGTCATTTATGAGGCGGAAGAAGAATTTTGATGTCGGTGTGGAGTTTAACTACAGCACGGGGTTGAAGGGAGACATAACGGTTCAGAACAGGAACTATGAGTTGAATCCCGCTGATGAAAAGGGTGTTTTGTTTACAATGAGGTTTGTGATGTAGGGGATGCTTTTCTCTTCATTTCTGCATTTTCTCTGTCATTCCCAATTCTTTCCCCGTCATTCCCCTTTCTCCCGTCATTCCCGTGGAAACGGGAATCCAGTATTCCGACAAGTCCTGCCATAAACCCTCGGATTCCGTGTCAGAGGCAGAATGACTTGAAGGGAGAAATAGCATCTTCGCCTAAGCGCAAATGGAAATACGGACAACACAAAAGCGGATTCTAAGTTTTTTATCTGCATACACTTTTGGCGATTGCAAAAACATTTAATTCAATGCCGGATTATGTGTCTCACACAGAATAGCTAATAATGAAAACAATGATGCTCTGTCATTTCTAATACTGGATTCCCGTTTCCACGGGAATGACGAGAGCGAGAAAAGACGATTCTGTTTAGTTCCGTATTTTCTCTTTCATTCCCCTGAAAGATTGTCCCTGTGAAAACGGGTGGGAATCGTGGGCAATGCAGCAAATGACACTCAACAAAGGCAATGTTGTCTGCCGGTGGAGAGAAAACGACAACAAAGCAACTCTTTATTCAAAAACAACTTTGTGTCTGCGCCCCGGAGAACAGACAGAACAAAACGCTCCACTTTGGTGTTACAACTGACTTTCTACAATGTGTTTAATAAATACTGGATTCCCGCCCCCGTTTCCACGGGGACATGCTTTCATGAGGACAAGCTTTCACGGAAATGACGGAGAGGGATAGAAAAAAACTTAAAAAGAGAACAAGGAAATCCAGTATTCCGGCAAAATCCACCATAAACTCAGATTGTATACCAAACACGGAATGGCTAATAACATAAAAAATGATTTCTTGTAAAAAGTAAGATTTTGCTCTCTTTTTCCATCTTTGCAGACATTAGAATATAATCCCAAAGGCAATATGATAATAGGAATTGGAACCGACATTGTGGAAAATTCCAGAATTGAATCAGTCATTTCACGACACGGAGACAGATTCATGGAACGGCTTTTCTCCAAAACTGAAAGAAACCACTTTCTCAAATTCAACTCATCGGTCCAAAGTATCGCCGCTTCATTTGCCGCGAAAGAAGCTTTTGTGAAAGCCCTTGGAACCGGTTTCAGATACGGTATTTCTTTTTCTGACATGGAAATTATCAGAGACTCGCGCGGAAAACCGTTTATTAAACTTTCGGGCAAGGCGGAAGATTTCTTCCGGAAAATGGGAGCAGGGCACATACACCTTTCAATGTCGCACGAAAAATCACACAGTGTGGCCGTTGTGGTGCTTGAATCCTGATGAGTCCCCAAAACCCGCTTGATTATCTTGACTCTCTCAGTCAGCACACCGTTAAACCCGGACTTGAAAGAATATCAAACATTCTGAATGCCGCCGGCAATCCCCACCTGTCGCCAAACACCGTTGTTATAGCGGGAACAAACGGAAAAACATCAACCGCGTCCATGCTTTCGGAAATCCTGATTTCATGCGGTTTTACAACGGGTCTTTATACTTCGCCCCACCTTGTCCGGGTCGGAGAGAGAATAAAGATAAACGGCAAACCAATAAGCGATTCCTATCTGGGAAATTTGATTGACAGAGTTCGCATAATTTCCGGGGACGGCAAAATAAAAGCGAGTTATTTTGAGACCGTCACCGCCGCCGCCTTCATATCGTTCCACGAAAAAAATGTTGATTTTGCAGTCATGGAAACCGGAATGGGTGGGAGGTGGGACGCCGTAAACGCGGCGCGCCCCACGGTGTGCGCCATAACAAATGTTTCCATGGACCACATTCAATATCTGGGTGATACGCCGGAAAAAATAGCAGCTGAAAAAGCGGGAATAGCAAAGAAAAAAGTTCCTCTTGTAACGGCCGCAGAGGGAAATGCCCTGAAGGTGATTGAAAAAAAATGTTCGGAGAAAAAAACCCCTCTTTTGAAAATTAAAAGAGACTTTAATTGTCTGCAAACCGCACGGGAAGTTTTTTCATATTCCGGTCGGTCGTGGAATATTAAAAACATCCGCCTTGGCATGGCAGGCGGCTTTCAGATAAAAAACGCATGTCTGGCCCTTGCTTGTGCGGAGATCATTTCCGGACGCGGCTTTGATATTAATCCGGAACAAGCAAAACAGGCTCTTGAAAAAACCCGTGTCGGAGCAAGAATGGAATACACGAGAGTATCCCCTCCCCTTATTATAGACGGCGCTCATAATTCGGAATCAGCCCGCTGTCTTACGCTGTCAATAATGGAAAATCATCCCTCGGAAAAGTTTGTTTTTATAATAGCCATGTCAAATGATAAAAATCCGAAAGAATTTTTCAAACACATAGAACCGGTTTGCCGGCGCCTTATACTCACCCGCTCACAAAGCCTGAAAGGTGAGAGACCGGAAACACTTATGAAATTAGCGCCCGTGAGCATTGAAGCCGAAATTGCGGAAACAACGGAAGAAGCGTTGAAAACAGCCTTGAAAACAGCCCTTCCCTGCTGTGTTACCGGTTCATTGTATTTTGCGGGAGATGTAAAAAAACTTTTTGAAAACGGCTCAATCAAGATTTAGGAATTCGCACATTCCGCAAATTTTGGAAAACCCGTGGTCTCCCATTACACTTTCAAGATCGCTCCTGCCGTATTTTGTAGTCAGAATAATTTTTCCCCGCCTTCTCCATCTGTGAGAGACTATGTTCTCAAACACGCTTTTCTCCCAATCGGTAAGTTCACGCGAACTCATTCCCACTCCGTCCAGAATAAGCACCTTTGCATTAAAACAGGAATCAAGAAAAGCGGATTCCGAAACCCCCTCTTCTCTGCTTTTGAGCCGCAGAATTAAATCGCTAAAATCCTGGAACAGACAGTCTATCCCGTTTCTCAGAGTCAAACGAGAGGCGGCGGCGGCGGCAAGGCGCGTTTTCCCGCGGCCGGAGGAGGAGGAAAGAATAAAACTTTTTTCGCGCGGATACCCCGCTATGAATCTCTCCACATATTGCGCGGCGGAGATCATATTTTTTGTTCCCTGCGCGTTCACTTCTACGAAAGCCATAACGGCAGGTATCCTGGCGTTATTGTATTTTTTCACATTGTTGTGAACGGCGGAGCAGGCGGAGCAGGCAATTTTGTATCTGTATTTGTCTTCTTTTCTTCTTTCAACCGTGAAACCGCATCCACCGCATTTTGTGCAGTTTTTTTTGCACTCGCATATATGTGCGCGGGCAAAATCCCGGCCGGGCTCTATTAAATAAAAAAGACCGCCGCATTTTTTACATTTGTCCATTTTATGCAGTTTCGGTCAAAAATCCGTTCAGTGGCGTCAAAATGGCTGAGAGTTCACTTTTTCCATTTAATGTTGCACCCCATGCTCGGAATCTGATTTGCGGGAGGCGAATTTCCATCAACGGCTGCTTCAAGGGCTTCTCTGAGGTCTTTTCCGGTAACCGGCTTTCCGTTTTCAGGTCTTGAATCATCAAGCTGCCCCCGGTAGACACAGGAAAGATTTCCGTCAAAAACGAAGAAATCCGGTGTGCAGGCGGCGTCATATGCTTTTGCCACATCCTGGGTCTCATCAAACAAATATGAAAACGGATAGTTAAGTCTTTCCGCGTCATCGCGCATCTTTTCGGGTGAATCTTCCGGGTAGTTTTCAACATCATTTGAATTAATGGCCACGAAAGAAACACCGCGTGCGATGTAATCATTTGCAAGGTTTACGAGTTCGCTTTGTATATGTTTCACATATGGGCAGTGGTTGCATATAAACATAACAACGGTTGCAACATCGGATTTGAAGTCACCGAGAGTTTTCATTTCACCGCTTACGGCATCGGGAAGATTAAAATCAGGGGCTTTCATCCCCAGGGGAATCATATTTGAAGGTGTAAGAACCACAATGAACCTCCTTGTTATGTCATTTTGAGTCTGAAAAACCGGTCTTTTTATGGGTTCCGTCACAAAACGGCTTGTCTGACGAAGCGCCGCATCTGCAGAGGGCGACTTTGTCTCCACAATCAATTTTTCTGCCCGAAGAATCAAAAATTTCGTAAACTCCAGACATTATCATCGGACCGTCTTTGAGAATCTGTAATGTTGATTTTTTGTTCATGCCGGCAATTTTATCACAGAAAAGCCGTCTCGTCATTCTCAATAAAAACGGGGACGGAAACATTTTGAGTTGAAAAAAGAAAAACCGTGTCATACCTTCCCCGGATGGAACGCGGGGAATATGATATATTCTAACCCATCAATGATAATTTCCCCCTCAATACTTGCGGCTGATTTTACAAAACTTGGCGAACAGGTCCGGAAGACCGCCGAAGCCGGTGCGGATTGGGTACATGTGGATGTTATGGACGGTTGTTTTGTTCCGAACATCAGCATAGGCGTTCCGGTTGTGAAATCACTTTCAAAAATTGACTGCCCGCCAATGGATATTCATCTGATGGTTAAAAATCCCGAAAAAATTATCGGGGCGTTTGCAAAAGCGGGCGGCGGCGGGACAAACAACATCACGGTTCAAGCTGAAGCCTGCAAAGATGTTTCATCCGTGCTTGCGCATATCCGCTCTTTCGGAGTTATGGCGGGAGTGGCTCTCAACCCGTCAACACCGCTGTCTCTGATTGAAAGTATTTTGCCGCAAACCGACATTGTGGTTGTTATGTCGGTTGATCCGGGGTTTTCAGGACAGAGTTTTATGGAATCGTCTCTTGAGAAAATTGCAACTCTGCGGAAAATGCTCGGACCTCCGGGCGCTGGAGTTCCACTGCTTGAAGTGGACGGGGGTGTGGATTTTGAAAAAGCAAAGGCGGTTCTCAAAGCGGGTGCTGACGTAATCGTAAGCGGTTCGGGCATATTCGGACAACAAGACATAGGGGAAGCGGTCAGAAAAATTAAAGGAATTGAAATTTAACGGCGGATACCGTGCGGTGAATGACATTTACACAAAAGAGATCAAAAACTATTTCCGCTCTCTTTCAGGAGGAGCGCTGATAATCTCGTCAGAAGACGAACACACACTGCTGAAATGGAAAAAAGAAGGGATTTCCAAGCAGGATGTGCTTGTTGGAATAAAAAAAGCTTTTCAAAACAACAACGGGAAAAGACTGACTATTTCGGGATGCGGAGATTTTGTTGAGAGGCGTTTCCGCAAATTACATAGGGCGGATGGGAAAAAGCCCGGTTCTCAGAACAAAAGTGATGCTGAAGCACACTCAATCGCTCTGAGGGTCTTTCGCAATATCTCATCCGCAATGGAAAACACTGATGATGCCAATATAAAAAAATGCCTTGAAAAAGCCGGTGGGATTTTCTTAAATGACGCGCCCGGTTCAAAGAACATCGGTGATTCTATTGGCAAAATACGCAGACAGACATGCGCGGAACTGCTTGATCTCCTGCCCGTGGAAGGCGCGGAAAATATTAAAAAGCGGGCGGAGCAAACCGTTTCATCCTCGGGAAGGACTTTTATAAATGAGGAAGAAAGAAAAAAAGCGCTTGAAACTTTCATTGACAAGCTGATTATAAAAGAAGCGGGGCTTGAAGGAGTATTTGATATTTGAAGCTCTCAAAGGCCAGACTATCTCATATTTTCATACACCCGATTCAGACTAAAGGCCGCGAATGATTAAAAAAGATTTTATAAGGCAGGAAATAGCAAAAGATGTATCCGAAGGCGGTCGGGTTGCCACACGCTTTCCCCCCGAACCCAACGGCTATCTGCACATTGGACACGCGAAATCAATCTGTCTTAACTTTCTCGCGGCCATGGAGAACTCCGGAACCTGCAGTCTGCGGTTTGATGATACAAACCCCAGAAAAGAGAAAAAAGACTTTACCGAAGCGATTAAGACCGATGTGAAATGGCTTGGTTTTGACTGGGAAAAAGACGGCCTGCGCTTCGCATCCGACCATTTTGACACACTGTTTGAATTTGCCCGTTTTCTTACGGCAAGAAATGAAGCGTTTGTGGACGACCTCAGCGCCCAACAAATAAGGGAATATCGCGGCACCCTTACACAGGCGGGGATACACAGCCCGTTCAGAAACAGAAGCGGGGAAGAAAGTCTCAAATTGCTTGAAGGAATGAAAAAAGGCGAATTCGCCGAAGGTGAGAAAGTCCTGCGGGCAAAAATTGACATGTCTTCGGGCAATATAAACATGCGTGACCCGGTCATATACCGCATAATCAAAATCCCTCACCATAAAACCGGCGAAAAATGGAAAATCTACCCCACATATGACTTTGCCCACCCGGTTTCAGACGCAATTGAAAATATAACGCACTCGCTATGCACGCTTGAGTTTGAAGACCACAGACCCCTCTATGACTGGTTTGTTAAACGTTACTGTGAGTTTGCAAACGGGTCTCAAAAACAAAGACCGCGCCAGATTGAGTTTTCGCGCCTGGAACTGAGCCATACGGTTATGAGCAAAAGGAGACTGTCAGAACTTGTGAAAACGGGCGCGGTAAAGGGATGGGACGACCCGCGAATGCCTACAATATCCGGGATGCGGAGGCGCGGTTATCCGGCGGAGGCAATAAAAATTTTTTGTGACCGGGTGGGAATTACAAAACAAAAAAGTGTAATTGAGGTAAAACTGCTTGAGCATACGGTCAGGGAATACATGAATAAAACCGCTCCGAGAAGAATGGCGGTTCTCAATCCGTTAAAAATCATCATTACCAACTATCCTGAAAATAAGGAAGAGATTGTCTCCGCCGTCAACAACCCCGAAGATGAAAACGCCGGGGAAAGACCCGTAATTTTTTCAAGAACTCTTTTTATAGAGAGAGAGGATTTTATGGAAAATCCCACGAAAAAATTCCACCGTCTTTTTCCGGGCGCCGAAGTGCGGCTCAGATACGGATACTTTGTCACCTGTAAAGAGTTCAGAAAAAATGACAAGGGCGAAATCACTTTTCTGCTTTGCGAATATGACCCCGAAACAAAAGGTGGAAACGCGCCCGACGGCCGCAAAGTGAAAGGAACAATTCACTGGGTCAGCGCTGAGAAGCACGCCAAGGCTCAAGTGCGGCTTTATGACCGTCTCTTCAATGAAAAAACCCCCTCAGCGACCGACTCAATCAACCCGGATTCACTCCGGATAGTGGAAGATGTCCCCGTTGAAATGTCTCTGACAGAAGCAAAGGCGGGAGAGTTTTTTCAGTTTGAAAGAAAAGGATATTTTACCGTTGACGAGGATTCGGACAGCGAAAAAATTATTTTTAACCGGACCGAAACTTTAAGGGATTCATGGAAAGGCGAATAATCCGGAATTTCAGCCCCGCTCTACCCTCTTTCTGATTTTGGCGCTCCCTCTTGCCTATTTGGTTTCAAGCCATTCGGGGTGTTTCCCGTTTTTTGCGCTTGTAATTTCAAAAAAAGTTTTTTGAAGCAGTTTTGTGATTTTACCGGGTTTGCCATTCCCTATTTTTCTTCCGTCCACTTCACGCACCGGAGTTATCTCGGCCGCCGTGCCGGTCAAAAACACCTCATCCGCAACATAAAGCTCATCTCTTGTGAAACGCTGTTCTTTTAATTTAAGCCTTTCGTCTTCTATAAGATTGATAACACAATCACGTGTTATCCCTTCCAGCAGGGAGGTCGGCGGAGGAGTCTTAATCAGACCGTTGCGAACAATAAAAATGTTTTCGCCGCTTCCCTCAGACACATAGCCTTCGTGGTCAAGCAAAATGGCTTCATCAAATCCCTCGGCAAGCGCTTCCTGTTTGGCAAGAACCGAGTTGACATAGTTGCCGCAAATTTTAGCCTTCGTCATAAATGAATTCACATGCATGCGCGTAAAAGAGGAGATTTTTGTTCTTATGCCGTTGTTTATGCCGTCATCCCCGAGATACGCCCCCCAGCTCCATGCGGCGACCGCGGTAACAACGGGATTTTCCAACCCCTGAAGACCCATTGAACCGCAACCGATAAAAGAAATCGGGCGAATATAAGCCTCTTTGAGGCCATTTTTTTCAAGCAAATCAAAAATGGCGTCAGTGATTTGCTTTTTTGTGTGGGGAATCTTCATCCCGGCAATGTGAGCAGACATAAAAAATCTGTCTATGTGAGGACCGAGTCTAAAAACCAGAGCCTTTCCGTTTTTACTGCTTTTGTATGCCCTGATGCCCTCAAAAACTCCCATTCCATAGTGCAAAGTATGGGTCAGAACATGAATATTGGCGTCATTCCACCTGACAAACGAGCCGTCCATCCATATAAGCCCGGGCGTATCAAAATTGAATTTGGAACCTGCGGTTTTGTCCGCAGTTTTTAATAAAGAAGGAGACATTGGAGGGTTATTGTAACGAGAGGCATATCAAAGGGCAACAGCAATACACCCGCCCCGCGGCGGGTTGGAAATTCAGGCTTCCATAAGAACGGATTGAATCTCCCGCGCCGTCTTCTCCGCAGAGTAAAGACTTAAAGCCCTTTTTCTTCCCGCCTCTCCCATTAAACTCCTCATATCCGCGCTGTCAATCAGTTTGCGAACACTTTCAGTCATTCGTGAGACATCTCCCGGAGGACTCAAAATTCCCGTCACACCGTCTTCCACGGACTCCTCTATGCCCCCGAC
The DNA here is from genome assembly GCA_965198945.1 of Thermodesulfobacteriota bacterium. Lineage (GTDB taxonomy): Bacteria > Desulfobacterota_D > UBA1144 > Nemesobacterales > Mycalebacteriaceae > Mycalebacterium. Next base: position 249,793 of record CBDAQI010000013.1, read on the forward strand.
TTTGAAACCCGCAACCGGAATGGCAAAAGACATTGCCTCTATGACTGAACGAGGAAACGGATCCGGATAGTTTGACGGCATAAAAAATATGTCAAAATCCGCCAGACATTCGGTAACATCTTTTCTGAAGCCCGTAAAAATAAAACTGTCCGCCACTCCCATTTCCCGGGCTCGTTCTTTAATTTCTGAAAGATGGTTTTTTGCAAAAAAACCCGGCGTGTCACCGACAATAACAAACTTGAGCTTTCCCCTGAACAACCACTCTTTCTCCAAAAGAGCCGAAGCAACCTCCAGCATATAAAGATAACTTTTACGGGGAACAACCCTGCCCGTGTTTCCTATCACAATTGATGATTCGGGAATTGAAAATTGCGTTCTCAAAACACCCTTGCTCCGATTTTCGGGATTGAAATCCTCAGGGTCAACCCCGTTGTATATGACGCACACCTTTGCATTGGTTCCGAACTGAACGGAGGTCGCTTTTGAAACGCATATAATTTTTTTGACCACCGATAAAGAAGCAAGACGCGTTATGACAAACCTCAAAAAACGGGTTTGCTGTATGTTTCTCACATGCCAGACAACGGGACATCCGTGAATTAAACCGATAAAAGCTCCGGTTATTTTTGCTATTGTGCCGTTGCAGTGAATTAAATCTATGCGGCGTTCACTTATTATGCGGCCGAAAGTGAAAACAAGAGAGGCTATGCGCGCTATGTTCACAGCGGCGGAAACAATTTTCAACAATGCCGTGATGACCGAAGCGGCAAATCCGGAACCGTCCGCCCATTTCAGCAAAAAATTCTCCTTCCAAGGACGGAAAAGACCGTCGGGAAAACGCGGGTCAACAATAACATCACGATAAATACCCTCTTCTTTGAGTCGTTCGGAAAAAATATCGTCTCTTGGAATAAGAATAAACGGACGTATAATTTTCCTGTCAATATGTTTCAGTATGTAGAACAGACTTCTTCCGGGACCGCCGTCACGAACCGAATGATTTATAAACAGGACTCTTTTTTCAGCATTTTCCGGGGTCATTTTAACTCTTGAAAATTGGAGGAAAAGGTTCTGAATTTAACACATTCACCCTCACTTCTCCTCCTTTTTGCGAAAAAACAGCCTTACTGGTGTTCCCTCAAAACCAAAATTATCTCTTATCCCGTGCTCAATATACTTAGCGTAATGGGCGGGCACCGCCGCGCTTGTGGCGTTTGTGAAAATAACAAACCCCGGCGGTTCCGTACGAACCTGAGTCATATAATACGCCTTGAATTCGCGTCCCCTGAAAATTGAAGGCCCGCCGCTGACCGCTTTCTTGAGAAAATCATTCAGTTTTCTGGTGGGAACCCTTTTTTGATGAGACAGGCGGGCGCTGACAGCATCCTCAAACAGTTTTTTTATTCTTTGCCCCTTCAGAGCGGATATTTTTACTATCCGTGAAAAATAAAGCGCGCCGCCCAGACGCTCAATGGTTTTTTCTTCCGTATTTTTTATCCGCCGCACACTCTCAGGCGCCATATCCCATTTGTTAAGAGCTATTACGGCGGGTTTGCCCCTGTTCTCAATAAGCCCCGCAAGACGTATATCCTGGCGCGACGGGCCTTCGGAAGCATCTATGACAAGAACCGCCACATCGCATGCGGCTATGCTTCTTATGGCTTTCAAGGTTGCGAGCCGCTCAACGGAGTCGTCTATTCTGGCCCTTTTTCGCACCCCGGCCGTGTCGGTAATCAAATAGTTTTCCCCCAGATATTCAAACGGAATATCAACGGCATCCCGTGTGGTTCCGGGAAAAGGGGCCGGTTATCATCCTGTCAGTTTTGATAATTGTGTTGACAAGCGTGGACTTGCCGACATTCGGCTTGCCGAGAACCGCAATCCGAAGCGGAGGCTCTCCGTCTTCATTTTTCCCCGAAACCGCCAAATCCCCAAGAGCCAGCGCAATATCGTCCAGAAGCTCATACACATTGCGCCCGTGAAGAGCGGAAATTCCCCTCATTTTGACTTCTCCCACGGAATGGAAATTATCAACAAATTTTTCATGCCGGCCGTGGTCTATTTTGTTTACAAAGCAGAAAATCTTTTTTCCGCTTTTTCTGAGCATCCGCATAATCTCATCATCCTGCGGAACCGGGTTTTCTCTGCCGTTGAGAAGCATCAATACGAGGTCCGCTTCTTCAATCGCAATCTCCGCCTGCTCTTTCGCCCCCGGTCCTCCGCCGTATCCTCCAAGGGGCTCCAGCCCGGCCGTGTCAACGATGGAAAACCCGACACCGTTCCAACTCACATCCGAGTAGATCCTGTCTCTGGTAACTCCGGGCACGGTCTCCACAATTGCCTTGTCAGTTCCGGTAATACGATTGAACAAAGTTGATTTGCCGACATTCGGTCTTCCAACTATCGCAACAAGGGGAACGGAATTATTTTTGTGTTCTGCCCGCATATCGGATGAGCAATTATATATTATTGTCATACGGGGAGGCGGAGAATATTTCACATAATTGCCTCATAAAAAACAAAGTTTTGAAAAAGAAAAACGCAAAGAGCCTTTCAGTCTCGGTTGTTAAAAAAAGTGAACTCGCGGACAAAGAACATCTTTCGCTTATTAAATCATGTGCGCGGAAAACCGCCGGGCTTCTTTCACTCAAGGGCGAACTGAGCATAGCCGTTGTTGACGACGAAGAAATGAGAGAACTCAACCGGAGATACAGAAACATATCCAGAACCACCGACGTTCTGGCATTTGAGCTTGATAAACCACTGATGGGCGAGATTGTAATATCTTTTGAAACCGCCCGGAGACGAGCCGGACTCTATGGAATCACACTTGAGGAAGAAATAAAACGGCTTGTTGTTCACGGCATGGCGCATATTGCCGGCCACACACATAAAAAAAAGAAAGACGGTGAGAAAATGCGCGCCGAAGAATTAAGGATTCTCAGTGCCGTCTCCGGTCTGTGAGTCTCCAGTTTGTCCGGCCCCCGGAGGATTTGCGGGGGGTTCGGGCTCAGTTGTTTCTTGTGTCTGAAAACTCTTAAAAGAAACCGGCTCTGAAGCCAAATCTCTTTCTATTTCCTCAATCTCTTTCAAAGTGGGAAGGTCGGAAAGTTTTTCCAGACTGAAAGTCTGAAGAAACTCTTCCGTCGTTTTATAAAGAAATGGTCTGCCGGGAACTTTTTTGCGTCCGCATATTTGAAGCAGCCCTCTGTCCGTAAGAAGGTTCATAACGGCGGACGAATCCACACCCCTTATTTCTTCCACATCGGCCTTTGTCAGCGGCTGCTGATATGCGGATATCGCAAGCACTTCAAGAGCAGCCTTGCTCAGTCGCAATTTTTTGATTTTTTTATTAAAGCGCATCACTTCATCCGCATAATTTTTTCTTGTGCGAAACTGGTAGCCCCCGGCAACCTTCACAAGCTCAAATGCTCTGTCCATGGCGCCCCACTCGTCCGCGAGCTCATTGCAAACGGCTCCCACATCCTCCGAAGCAAGTTCCGGCAGACTGTTTTTCAATGCCGCCGCGCTCACGGGTGATTCCGATGAGAAAATCACCGCTTCAATCATTTTTTTCATCCGGTTCTTTCCCGTCATTTTTCCCCTCCGAGTATAAAAGCTTTATGGTTGAAAACGGTTTTTTCTGAAACAGTTCAACAACTTCCTTTCTGGCAAGCTCAAGAACTGCGATAAAGGAAACGGCGACCCTGCTTCTTGAAGGTTTGGCATCATCGTCAAAAAGCATATTGAAATCTTCTATGACACCTTTTTCCCTGATTCTTGAATGTATTTCAATCATCCTTTCTTCCACGGAAACGGGATCTATGGTGAATGCAAGGTCTTTTTTGTCATCCTGGCTGATTCTGGCTCTCATCTCACAGAGCGAAACTATCAGAGGCCAGACACCCGATACGACTTCGGTTTCAACCTCCGGTTCACCAAATTCAGCCGAATACCCGAGCCCCTTCGCAAAAACATCTCTTCCGAGCAAACTCATATCGCCCATTCTGGCGGCCGCATCCCTGAACCTCTCATACACGATAAGACGCCGGGCGAGCTCCATGCGCGGGTCAACGGGGTCTTGTTCGTCGTCGTCATCGGTTTTCGGCAGAAGCATTCTGGACTTTATAAGCCCAAGTTCCGCGAGAAGTGGAAGATACCGGGCAACATTGTCAAAACTGCGTCTTTCCATAATTTCCAAACTGCGGTTGTATTGCTCTGATATTTCCGCAATCGGTATGTCATATATGCTGATTTCACTTTTTTTGATAAGCGAAAGAAGTAGATCCAAAGGCCCCTCAAACCGTTCAATATCAACAGTATAAAAGTCTTTTTCAGAGGGTTCCGTGAGCGTTTTCTGTTCCACCATCACCAGTTCTCAAAACATCCACTGAGTTCCCGAAAAAAGAATTACGAGCTGTTTGACCGGAGCCCACAACACTTTCATAAACCCTTCTCTTGCAAATATAAAAAGTCCGAAAAGCAAAAGCATTCCTATTTTCTCAAAACGCGCGTAAAAGTCTGCGATTCTCTGCGGAAGAATTCCGTAAAGGATTCTTGAACCGTCAAGAGGAGGAATGGGTATCAGATTGAAAACCGCGAGCGCGACGCTGTAAAAAAGTAGAAGAAACATCAGATTTGCAACAAACTGACCGGTTTGTGAAGCGAAAAAACTTTCCGCGCCGCTTCCGGAAACAACTCTTATCACGGCGCCTATAAAAAGAGCGGTCAACAAATTTGACAGCGGCCCGCCGCCGCTATGTATATCATTTTCCTCTTGGGGTTTTTGAGGTTGTAAAGATTGACGGGAACTGGTTTCGCCCACCCGAATCCGGCTATAAACATCAGAAGGGTTCCAAAAATATCAAGATGGGCGATTGGATTCAGGGTCAGCCGGCCCATTTTTCTCGCAGTGTCATCTCCGAGTTTGTCGGCGGCAAGGGCGTGGCTGAATTCATGCACGGTCAATACAAAAAGTATCACAATCACTGAGGCCGCAAGTTGAAAAGGGTCGGAAAACACCGTTAAGCCCTCGGGTGAAACCTTTTATGAAGTTTTTTTAATTCACCGTTTTCAACCGAAGTGTAGATTTGTGTGATTGAAATATCCGCATGGCCGAGCAGCATCTGTATCGTCCTGAGATCCGCTCCCCCTTCCAGCAGATGAGTGGCAAAGGAATGCCTCATCGTGTGCGGACTTATGTTTTGCGTTATTCCCGCAACAACCGCGTAAAACTTTATCATTTTCCAAAGGCTCTGTCTTGTGAGGCGCGTCCCTCTGCGCGAAACAAAAATGTATGGAGACTGCCTCCCCTTCAAAAGCGCATCCCGTGAGCCGTTTATATACAAGTCAAGTTTCTCAAGAGCT
>CBDAQI010000014.1:0-8950 GCA_965198945.1 Thermodesulfobacteriota bacterium
GATATCGAGGCGTAATGTCGATAAAATTCGGCGCAAATGTCGCCTTTATCGAAGATTGACCCGCCAATGGGACCTATGACGAATTTGAGGGCTTACGCCAATAAAGTGGCCGGCTGGGGCGCAGAAAACAAGGGGATAAAGCCGGGCGATTACTGTTGCCGTTTTTCGTCAGGAAACCGGCTTGGAAATATGTAGCGCTTTTGGTTTGGGGCTTTTCAAAAGTTGCCGTTATTCCGGCTTTACTAAATTTCCAACTCTCCGGCTCTGCGCTCGCAACATTGTGTAAACATCTCTGAAGCCGAGCACATGATTTTTAGATCATGAAATGGCGGACCAGTGGGCGGCGGCGAAAAGAAGATGTGAGTGTTGATCTGAAGGTGTGGGCCGCCTTTTGGGCGAATTACCGGAATATGAAAAACTTTGACGGGGCTTTGATTGATATCGGTCCCCCGAACCCGTCCCGTCCCAAAGACATTTCGCAAAAGGACTCAAGGGCTGGCGGGATGTGCATGAAGATGTTTTTACGTCGGGCACGACAGGCCTCCCCCAAAGGCCGCGAAGGTCACCCATGTGCGGGGCGCAAAAATTATATGAAGGGGCATGGGCGCTGGGCGCCCCGGTCCAGGCCCCCAAGGACCGTATGATGATGGTCTTGCCGATGTATCATGCCACAGGCGGACCTTGTCGGGCGTAGGCTGTGCGTTGGACTTATGGCGGTGCGGTGATCGGTGCAACCCAAATTCTCGGCAACCAAATTTTTGGGGACGAGGGCTGTGCGTCACGGCGCAACCCAATTTTACTTATGTCGGTGAGGCTTTTGCCGCTTTTCTTCTCTCGACACCTGCGCATCCGCTGGAGCGTGAACATAAGATCCGCTGGGGCGATGGGGAAAATGGCTTGCGACCGGAAAGTGTGGGGAAGGCTTTTGTCAATCGCTTTAAACATTCCCCATATCATTGAGTTTTTATGGCGCAAACTGAAAGGCAATGTTAGCTTGATTAATGTTGATGGGCCCGATTGGGGCTGTGGGTCGTGTACCGGATTACCTCAAATTCAAAATTCAATATCGACATTATCCGATTTTGATGTCGATACAGAAGAGAATCCGCGTGGTGCAGACGGCTTTTTGTATGCGCGCCGATGATGATTGAGATAGGCGAAATGATCGGGGGAAATCCGCACTGACGATGCGCGTTTTCCGGTTTTTGACGGTTTATGAGAACGAAGCCCGCGACAAAGAAGAAAATTCTGCGCAATGTTTTTCAAAAAAAGGGCGATGCTTTGGTTTTTCGCACCGGTGATTTTGATGAAAACGCGATAAGCTGGGTTATTATTATTTTGTCCGACCGTGTGGGGGGGACACCTATCGCTGGAAGGCGGAGAATGTTTGCGACAGGTGAGGTCGCTGCAGGTCCCTGTCTAAATATGAAGGTATTACGCAAAGCCAATGTTTTATGGCGTGGGCGGTGCAGGGTTTATGATGGGGCGTGGCGGGTATGGCGTCATTGGTGAGCGAAAACAGACCATTGATTTTGGAAACGCTTGCGCGATATCGTAAATGCGGAATTGCCGTTTTATGCGAGGACCCGTATTCTTACGCATTTCTAAAAGAGTCTGACACGACGAGTACCTTTAAGTTTAAAAAAGACGAATTTTGGTCAAAGCCGGATTTTGATCCGGCAAATGTCTCTGATCCGCTTTATTATGCAGACAGTGAAAACGGGGACAATATCAACCCCATAAATGCTGAAGTTTTTTGAGAAGATAAAACACCGGACAAAATCCGTCTGTAAGATGTTTGGCAGGCTGAAGACATACTGAATTTTTTTGGTTTGATGAAACGGATCAAAAATTTTGGTTTTAAAGCGACAGATGCGTTTGATGCAGAGATACGTTTCAAGGTTTGAAACCAAAGCCGTAAATTTTGGGGCCTCTTCTTTAATGATGAAACGAAACCTCATCCTTGGGAAAGTGACACCGGAGGGCCAGTCTGGCAACTTATCCTCGCCTTGGGATCAATTCCCACGAAAATATGTATCGCAGCACGCCCGGGGCTTTTTGCGTGGGGATGAGTTAGCGCTGTCCGTCGCTGAACGCATGGTCAAAGAATTTCAAGATTTAAAAGTCCCCTCAAGAAACGCCGCGCCCTTTTATCTATATGCCCCTTCATGCATAGTGAACATCTTGAGATGCAAAAATAAATTGCGTCCGATCTATGCGATGCGCGCCCTAGAGGATGAAAAATACGCTTTTTCCACGCGAAAGCGCATCGTAAAATTGATCGAAAACATTCGGGTCGTTTTTTCCTCACCGCAATGCAATTTTTAGGGGCGGGGAGAGTACCCCCTGCCGAGGACAGTCTATCTAAAAGTCAGGCAGGTATTCGCCTTAAATCTGCCTATTTTGCATTAGTTATGAAACGGCTTTTACGCTCAACGCGCTTATGATGTGGAGTGAGCAATGGCACGTGTCTTTTTTCTATCTAACGCTCTATTTTTGTGAGTCTCTTCATGAATGAGAAGGCGCATTTCACAACCCTCTGTTATTCAAGACGGCCCCTTATCAGATCATGATAATGGGAGAGTGGCGGCATCAAGGCGGTTTTATGTGACAGAAAAAAAAAGGGTCGGGGTAATAGCGATACGGCTATGTTTTGAAGGGGCTTGTAGCGAAAAACCGTTTGAATATCGTTTGTTGCAACCGGAGACAGGACGGCGATTAGATGTTTTATCGTCGATCAAAATGATATTTCCGACTTAAAAACTAGAGCCCTCTTATAATTCGCTTGAGACAGGATTTTGGAAAAAACAATGCCCCGCAGCTAAACAAAAATCCGGATTAGTCCCACCGGGTATGTCTCAAACTGTCCGCCCGCGGAAATGGACGCGGTCCTCAGGGCTGGGCCATGAACAAAAATATCGCAAGATCAGAAGGCTCCTGTTAAAAGCGTGAAACCCGTTTATTGCCCGCTAATCCGAGAACGGATAACCTGTCCACAAGAGGGTGATATATACCTTATTTTTTTCTGACTCACTTTCGGCTGCGGGGCAATAGCGACGCGTACGATATGCAGTGCTGACATCACTCTGCCTCTGATCAAGGCACCAACGGGGTCGTAAGACGCCGGACTATTCGAGGACTATCGTCGTTTTTTCGACAGAGGGTTGCTTTCTTTTTTACGCTTTTGAGATGTCCCCAACATATGACGCAATTAAGTTTATCGTCGTAAATCTCCCCGAAGGCGTCCTTTGTCCCTCGCAAGAGTGTTATATTTCAGTCGAAAGAAAAGAAGGGCGCCGTTCGAACATATGGCAAAATATGATCCCGCGCAATTTGACGGATTATACAAATTGGAATGCGACGCTACACGGTTACGAGTTTTGTTGAACGGTCGGCACGGGACCGCCCCCGGCGATCAAAGATTTTGATGATATGTTGGCCCGCGTCGAGGCGAATGACCTTTTTCTCTGATTAAGGATGATTACCGCGGCTATTACAAGCTGTTTCCACAATCAATTTTTTATATGCCTATTCCAATAAATGTGCAGCTCTCATCTCCAATTCAGTCCACGATTGAATTTTCAATACGTCCGAAAACGACTGTTTGATGGCTATGGAAATGAGCCTTAGTTTTCTATTGAAACCGGGGCCCGCCGGAATATATTACTCTGGAAAAGTCGTTGGAGCCGCTCTTTATGATGTATAAGCGAGCAAACCGCGCTCGTATCACGCAAGACCTGCTTTCAAATACGGTTGCCTCGCGTAGGCGCCGGGAAAGGCAATCGAGGTCTTAATTCAACGATTGGACAATTGATGGCAGATAGGCAACGCCCTTAATCGCTTTGTGGCGCAGGGGTGTCAATCGACACCTGTGCGCTCAGTTTATTTTAAATCTGAAAGCGATAGGCCCCTATTCACTGATGCAAGCTTAGACTTTGTCTTTTCTAAATTCATACGAAGTCCCAACTTGCCGCTAGGCGAGGAAAGAGAGCTCCTCTATATAGACCCCCATGTTCAACACGAAAAAATTTTCACAGATAATCTGCGGGAGCGATTTGAAAAAACTCAAATTTTGACCCCGGATAAGATTTACACAATCCATAATAATATCCGGCGGCTGACAAAAACCAGTTTGACCATCCCCGGTCCAAAAAATGCGCGACACGCTAGATTTTTAAATGTACCGGGATCACCTGACTGTGGTTCGGACTGTGATGTACCGGTGCGACTTTATATTCCCTTTGGTGCCCAGCGAGGACTCAGGTCCCAACTTTGATTTTATTTGCATGGGCGGAGGGTTTTGTGACCTGCTCCATAGAGAGCCATGAAGGTATTGCACTTCGGATTGCGCAATGGCGCCCAATATGCGCGTCTTATCCGTCGACTACCGCCTAGCGCCTGAACATCCTTATCCAGCCGGGCCAATTGATTGCGAAAACTGTTTTTTAACCTGGGCGCTGTCCGGGCAGGGGGAAGATCAATATGGGATTGATCCGAAACGTCTCTCTCTCGGCGGGGATAGCGCCGGTGGGAATATGACAGCCTATCTGGCACAGAAATATCGTCATCAATTAAATGCTCAGGTTTTTGCTTTACCCCCTGATGCAGCTTGTGAATTTCAAACCGCCCAAAGCCCGGCCCACAGGAATTGGGCTACAGCTCGGCTTTTATGGCGCTGAAAATTTATTGATGAGCATTACGTTGTGGATGCCGACCCCCAAAGAAACCACGGCTCTCGCCCCTTGTTTGAAAAAAAACCTAAAAGATCTGCCGCCGGCTTATGTGTTGACGTGTGGGCTGGACCCCTCTTCGTGACGAGGGGGAAACTCTATGCCGATAATATGAGTAAGCATGGGGTAAAGGTTGAGATATCATCATGAAAAAAGCAATGCCGCATGGTTTTCCTCAATTTTTTCTCGGGCTTTCCCGAAAGGTAAAAACGATACCTTTGGATGTGGCAGAGTTTTTTACGGCATTATGTAAGCCGTGAAAACACAAGGGCTAGAGCAGGCAAAAGTCGAGATTTCGGCATAGCTTACCAACCGTCAAACCCGCCATATATGAACTTGGGGGAAACGCTTTTTACGATCCTGTAAAAAGCGGCTGATTTTTCCTAAAAAAACACTCCTGCGTTATGCGGATGTGGAGCTTGCTAAACAGCCTAGGCTTAGCAACGGATGAGGTAGACTGGATACAGCATTTTCGGGCGATTTTGAGCCCTTAGAGAACAATCTAAAAGAGCCCGCTCGCCTTGCGCTATCACGGGCATCAATTTTCAGCATTATAATTCTGAGCTCGGGGGACGGCCCGCGGTTTTTTTGTTTTGCGCAACTCTATGATGACAAGGGGCGTCTTTTAGATTTGGGCACAAAAGGCTCAGGTCAAACGCCTTATTCGCGTCGAGGGGGATGGACGTCTGACCTTATTAGGCGGTGTGCGTGAGGTGCTCGCGACTCGTTTACCTCGAACATATGGGAATGAACACATCGCGCACACTCAGTTTTAATCGAGACAGGCGAAGAGCTGACACGTAATGATGAGCCATCGCCAACGCGTTTCTGCTGTGATGGTAAGGGTGTAACCATTCCCATATCCGTTTTCGGAACCTTTTCAACGGCAAGCCTTTTTTGAAGACCGGGACGCGCTTCAAACCTTAGTGGAGTATTGTATTCGTCATTTTTTATCCGGAAGCTGGAGACGGAGCCCAAATGTTAGAGCAGGTATGTCCTCGCGAGTGCAGATATGGTTGCGGGGCTGGATGGCCGCCGGCTTTGTTCATGGCGTTATGAATACGGATAATATGAATATTACAGGGGGAGAGTTTTTGATTATGGTCCCTATCGTTTTCTTACCGACCCTCAGATCAGGCTTCACGGCGGCCTATTTCGATCATAACGGGCTTTATGCTTTCGCCCGACAACCCCGAGATTATGTATTGGAATCTAGCGCAACTTGCGCAAAGTCCTTTCCTTAATTTCGGACGATAAAAAAATTGCTCAAAGCTTTAGAGGCTTTCGCACCCGCCTATCAAACCTCTCTGCGTGATCAGGTGTTTTCGCAGATTGACGCTTCAGTCCGGTAGCCCTTGATAACGATATCGATTTTGTGCTTTCAACGTTCCGGCTCTTGGAGGAGTCACAAGTGAGTTGGTCCGCAATTCTGGGCATGACTGGCAAGGCGGCCCCCCCTGAAAATTTGTCAGCTTACGGGACGGCCTTTTTCTGACTGGATCACTGCTTATTCGACATATGAGCTTATTGATGGCAAGCCTGATACCGCGCAGCCTGCGACCTTAATTTTACGAAGAAATTGGCGAGCTATGGGCCCCCATTGCCGAAAAAAGAGGATTGGGTCTGCCTTTGAAGCAAAAACTGGCAACCTTTAAGCGGGCTCCTTTTTGACTATATCAGCAAAAGCCAAGTGCGGCAGTTTGACGTAAGTAAGTGAAACAGGAGAGTGACATGAAAACCTTTTGAAGCTGATTTATACGACAATGGCTGTTTCTGGCGATGGGGGGCCTTAATCGGCTGTGCGGAAGCAGAACAGGAGATATCTGAAAAAGCGCAACAAGCTAAAACAGTCCATTGAAACAGCGTCTGAAACGGCCACTCAAGCCGTAAAAGATGTGGCCCGCTAAAAATGGACCGGCCCGGAGCTGATCTCTCTACTTTTGCCAAGCGGAAACCTACAAATCCGAAACAAGGGCATACCTATGTTGCCTTCACCTATTGGCACCAAGATTATGCGAAAACCAATACTGCGCTGGCGTGAAACCAATGCCACGATTGAATTTGATAATGAAAAATCCGGAAAATTCGACGTTAAATGTGACGATACCCGTCGCCTCGATTGATAGTGGCGTTGATAAATTTGATGAGCATTTGGTGAGCGCGGATTTTTTTTTGATGCGGAAAAACCACCCCCACTATCACTTTTACCAGCACGGATATCAATCAAGCGCTTATGGGGGTCCAGGCTCTGTGACCGGAGAGCTGACAATTAAAGGGATTTACCAAACCTGTGACGTTTACAGGGAAAGTCAATAAAAATCGGCAAACATTTTCCGTTTGGGTGTTGATATGTTCGGCGTTTCAGCCACAGCAAAATGCGAAACGCTCGGGACTTTTGGCGTGGATGCTTACACGCCTAATGTTGGGGATGATGTTGAGATTATGATCGAAGCTGAATTCCTCAAAGAAGAGTAATGACGGACACGGCGCAATTGCGTTATTCTAAAGTGGCTATCGCCTTTCATTGGGCGATAGCACTGATGATTATTGGTTTTGATCGTCTTTTGGGATTTTAATGACAAATCCTGATACGCCTAACCGCTTTATGCTGTATCAATTACATAAGAGCTTTGGGCATCACAGTTTCTTATCCTGTCCGTTTTTGCGTCTGCTTTGGGCGTTTTGAAGCATAAACCGCCTGCATTACCCGGCGGAATGAAACCTTGGGAGATTGCAGCGGCGAAGTTTCACCCATGTGGCCCTTTTTACGTTATTATAATCGGCATGCCGCTTTTTGGGGTGGGGCGATGGTGTCGGCGTCACCCTTTGCCAATCGGTTACAGAAACTATTTTTGGGACCGTGCCTTGGCCGGATATGCCGTTCATGCCGGAAAGCAAAGAGCTTGAGGATGTTTTTTTAAAGCGCTCCACGAGAATATCGGCAAGCTCACAATTCTTCTTATTCTGTTGCATGTGGGGGGGCAGCTTTTGAAACATCACTTTGTAAATAAAGATGGTGTATTAGCTCGAATGGTGCCTTTTCTGAGAGCCAAAAACTTAGGACCTCTTTGATTCGACTCAGCCTGTACGCTGATTTAGAAGCGCTTATGGGGTCGGCATCATAACGCATATATAAATAGGCGAGAGGCTGTTATGGGAGGTCTTTGCCTCTCCGCCCTTCCGTTCATATCATCGGCCCTCAGACCTCAATTTCGAGGACTTTGGAAAGCTCATTAATGTGATTGATGGAGATAGTTTTTGTCCTGTCATCAGGATTAAAAAGTGCGCTTGGCCAATATCTTTTGCGCCGCAAAAAATCTGAACCTTTTTTATCAAGAGGCGCGCTCTGCGCTTAAAAAATCTCCTGAGTGGACGTCAAATCGGTCTGCACTATGTCGGCCCGAAACGTGATCGTTTTGAGCGGGCGGTCGCCCCAGGTTTTATACTTTTCGTCCTGACGGTCAGCCGGATCAATGGATACAAGACGAGCTTGTGAGATCTGGTTTTGCAAGAGTGAGATTCTTACGCTGAAAAGCGTTTTCGAAATAGAGGGCTTTGTTGAAGCAAGAAAAGCGAGGCCCGAAAGGGGAGGACGGGGCCTCTGGCAGTCAAAGCAATTTGCTGTGCGCTCACCGGCGCCTAATATTTTTGGCGCAAGACGTGGATAGTTTTCAAAATCGTCGAAGGTCTGATTCTGTCCATCAGCTCAAATTAAAAGGGCAGAGCTATTTGAATTTTGGCTCCGATTACCGAACGGATTTCACGGTTTCAATTGCCAGACGTCATCGCCGATTATTTGAAAGAGCAAATATAGATCTGACAGACTTAGACGGACTGCGAGTCCGCGTCAGAGGCTGGGTCGAGCTGTTTAAATGGCCCCCGTGATGTGGATAGATCATCCCGAGGCCATGGGAGATATTAGACAGTCGCCTTATTTAAACCCCTTCGGGGCATTGTCGCATCCATATTGTTTCAAACACGACGCTATTTTTCAGGTAGGGCTTCCGGAGGAATGATCGCGAATGGTGATGTGTAATCGATTGAACTTTTGGCAAAGGAGACACTCGGCGCTGTTTTTCGTCGAGACCGTCGGACATGTGCCGTTCTCACGGTAGAATAAAGCCGCACTGAGTTTAGCTTCATTCGGATCCCCTAATTCATTATTCAGATCATCCGGAATGGGTGCAGCCTTTTAAGCGTTTCCCCAAAGGTGAAGGAAT